>NZ_JBMFBT010000006.1:0-498957 GCF_048822895.1 Pseudomonas sp. P4795
GGCCGCGAAAAAGCGCTCGAATTCCATCCTCTCGCCGTCGCCACTCCAAGCATTCAGGGAATTCTCTCTGAAGGACTGTCGGGTTTTTGGTATGGTGCAGCTCGTTTTTTAACGGACTGATGTCACGCTCAAGGATCGGCTTAATTTTTCAAAGAGTTGCTGCAGAAATGCCTGAACCAATACCCATCAAGGATCATGAGAAAGAGACGCGGCTGGTCAACAAGCGGCTGATTGCTTGCGCTTTACTCGTCTTCGCGATCAGCTGTGCGCTGGTGGTGCGTCTTTACATCCTGCAAGTTGTGGAATTCGACTACCACTCAACCATCTCCGAGAACAATCGTGTTCATGTCCTGCCGATTCCCCCGACACGTGGCCTGATCTACGATCGCAACGGCGTGCTGCTCGCGGACAACCGCCCAAGCTACAACCTGACCATCACCCGCGAGCGCGCCGACAACGTCAATCAAGAACTGGACGAAGTCATCAGCCTGTTGCACCTCCCGAGCGAAGATCGCTCGGTGTTCGACAAGGCCATGAAGCAATCGCGCCATCCGTTCACGCCGGTGACGTTGTTCTATGAACTCACCGAGGAGCAAATCGCTGTGTTGGCGGTCAATGAGTTCCGTCTGCCAGGTTTGGACGTCGAGCCGCAATTCGTTCGCAACTACCCATTTGGCGCGCAATTCGCGCACTCCATCGGCTACGTCGGTCGTATCAACGAAAAAGAATCGAAGATCCTCGACTCCGTGGAATACCGTGGTACTCAGTCCATCGGCAAAACCGGTATCGAAAGATTCTACGAACCGCAACTGCACGGCCACGTCGGTTACGAAGAAGTAGAAACCAATGCGCAGGGCCGCGTATTAAGAGTGCTCAAACACACGGATCCTGTGCCTGGGAAAAACATAGTTCTGAGCCTCGACGTAAAACTCCAGCAAGCCGCCGAAGCCGCATTGGGTGATCGTCGTGGATCGGTAGTCGCACTCGATCCGTCCACCGGCGAGGTGCTGGCCATGGTCAGCAACCCGAGCTTCGACCCGAACCTGTTTGTGACCGGCATCAGTTCGAAGGAATATTCAGCACTGCGCGATTCTATCGACCGACCGCTGTTCAATCGAGTGCTGCGTGGCCTGTACGCGCCAGGTTCGACCATCAAACCAGAAGTTGCGATTGCCGGCCTCGACTCCGGCGTAGTCACCCCGCAGACCCGCGTCTTCGATCCCGGCTACTACCAACTGCCGGATTTCGATCACAAGTACCGCAACTGGAACCATAGCGGTGATGGGTGGGTGGACATGGACGCGGCGATCATGCGCTCCAACGACACTTACTTTTACGACCTCGCACACAAGCTCGGCATTGATCGTCTGCACGATTACATGGCGATGTTCGGCTTGGGCGAAAAGGTCTCGCTGGATATGTTCGAAGAGTCTTCCGGTCTGATGCCGTCTCAAGCCTGGAAACGCGCAACCCGTCGCCAAGCCTGGTTCCCCGGTGAGACGGTGATCCTCGGCATCGGTCAGGGCTATATGCAAGTCACACCGCTACAACTGGCCCAGGCCACCGCTCTGATCGCCAACAAAGGCGTATGGAACCGTCCACATCTGGCGAAAACCGTCGACGGCTTAGCGCCAGTGGACGAACACCCGATGCCGAACATCCTGCTCAAGGACCCGCGCGACTGGGAGCAGGTCAACCACGGTATGCAGATGGTCATGCACGACGCCCGCGGCATTGCGCGGGCAGCAGCGGCCGGCGCGCAATATCGCATCGCTGGCAAGAGCGGTACCGCGCAAGTGGTGGCGATCAAGCAGGGTGAGCGTTACAACCGTGCGAAAACCCTCGAACGTCACCGCGACAACGCCTTGTTCGTTGGGTTTGCCCCGGCCGAGCATCCGAAGATCGCAATATCAGTGATGATCGAAAACGGCGAGGCGGGTGGTCGTGTTGCCGGCCCTGTCGTGCGAAAGATCATGGACGCCTGGCTGCTCGACCAGGATGGTCACCTCAAGCCGCAATATGCAGCCCCTGCCAAAGCACCCGGTGATCCTCACGTTTAGCTCTGAACGTCATGCAGAGTGAGGCAGGCCTGAGGCAGGCCCTCGAGCAGTAGCGATGATCAGGCGCCGGGTACCGGGCAGCTCATGTCACCCTCTTCGCACTTCAAATACTGCTTGAGAGCCTCGGTTCTGACCTTGGTTACCCCGGTGATGCAGTTATTGAGGATCAGCGGGTAAACACTCCCACCTTCAACTCCCGATGCGGAAAACTTGCATTCGGCATCCCGAAATCCAATCCACGCCTTCTGTGCGCTTACCAGCAGCTTTTTGCTGTCTGGATTGTCCTTCAATCGCGCGATGATCTGCTGATACACCGTGTTCAGTTCCTTGTCCGCCGCTTTGTTTTCCTGCGATGCACACTGATTCATGGTCGCCTGATCACTGGCATGGGCGCAGTCGACGGCTGCATGGGCGAGGGGGGTCAAGAATAATGGTGTCAAAGTCAGCAGCAGGCGTGGGGACATGGAGCATCTCTCTGTCGTCAAAGTCTGGAAAGGCATGCATGGCAGGCTCAGCAGCGCTAAGCACAAGCTGGTATTTCGCTAGAGCTGCATGCTCAACTCCGGGGGGATCGTTGGAGTAATCACTGAGTCTACACAAGTCCCGGATTCTGCTTGCTTAACAATGTCCGCGCAGTCTCGATGCGTCGAACAGCTGTTCCGCGATCGCCGCGATGTCTTCACCCTCATGCAATTGTGCCAACCAGTTGGACGGTATTGCGCGGACTCCATAATAAGCCCCCGCCAATTGACCAACGATAGCAGCGGTGGTGTCGGCGTCATCCCCCAGATTGGCCGCTTGCAGGACTGCCTCAGCGAAGCTCTCTGTGTGCTGGAAACACCATAGCGCTGCTTCCAGAGAGTCCACGCTGTAGCCGCTGCCGCGTATTTCACTCAGGTTTTTTTCCAGGTAATCACCATGTGCAATCGCGGCAACTTTTGGCTGGCTGAAGACTGTGTGCGGCAGGCTGCGCAGATCGGTCTTTGAAGCCCCTTGCAGTGCCTTGCCGATCAGTTCTGCAAACAATTCGCAGCACTCGATAGCCTCGGGCGCGCCGTGCGTGGTTCGCGAGCTCTCAGCCGCGAACTGTTTGATTGGCAGCATATCGGGAAAGTAAAACAGAACGACCGGTACCAGACGCATCAGTGAACCATTGCCGGCGGTGTCGGGATCGGTGGAGCCAGCGAAAGGCTCTCCCGTATTTTGATAACGGGCGAGCGCCCGGCTCACTGTCATACCGATGTCGAAGCATTCGCCGGTCGAACTCAGATAACCCCACTGCCACCAATTGAGATAACGCCCCATCTGATCAGCTGCGTCGAACGCGTTTTTATTCAACAGACTTTCTGCGAGGCATAACGCCATCGAGGTGTCATCGGTCCATTGACCCGGCTTCAGGCGGAAGGGCCCACCACCGACCATGTCGGTCAGCGGCTGGAACGAACCGCGCGGCTGGAATTCGACAGTGGTTCCCACTGCGTCGCCGCAAGCCAGCCCGAGCAGGGCGCCACGGTAGCGTTCGAGAAGGGAAGGCTGCATGGTTACATCCTTGTGTTGTGCAAAATCGCTACAAACGGTAGCAGGTTCGACGCTAAGAATTGCCCACAATCTGCAAAACAGGCGCCAGTTAATGCCGCCAGATGTTGCCTTGAAGCGAGCCTGTTGCACTGGATTGATACAACTTCAGGTTGGACATGTGGTCATACAAGCCTACTGTTCAGAACAGGAGGTGACGTATGAAACCAGTACCTAATAGCTTTGAACGGAAAATCACGCTTAAGTCGCCGCGCTCTCATGTGTGGCGCGCTCTGGTGGATGCCGAGGCGTTCGGCCAGTGGTTTGGCGTTGCGCTGGAGGGCCGGCGGTTTATTGCGGGGGAGTGGACACAGGGGCAGGTCACATATCCCGGTTATGAACATGTGCTGTGGAATGTGCTGGTCGAGCGAGTCGAGCCGCAGCAGTTGTTTTCCTTTCGCTGGCATCCGTATGCGGTCAACCCGAAGATCGATTACTCCCAGGAGCCGACCACGCTGGTCAAGTTCGAACTGGAAGACTACGAGGAAGGCACACTGCTCAAGGTCTCCGAGTCCGGTTTTGCGCACATTCCAGACATTCGTCAGAAAGAGGCGTACTACATGGACAGCCGTGGCTGGGAAGAGCAATTGAGTCGACTCGAACATTTCCTGATCGAGAGTGCCCGCGAACGTGAAGGTGGCTGAACTCGATGTGTTTGATGTGTGGCTGAGGCGCTGGGCATTGGTGCCGGACGGCGCGCCGATCACCACGCCCGGTAGTCGTCTGTTACCGGTGCGTCAGGACATTACGCCCGCAGCCTGCAAACTGCGGAAGCCTTGCTCGCCAGCCCCCAGGACGTTGTCGTGCTGCACGGCGACATGCACCACGACAACGTTCTCGATTTCGGTCCGCGCGGCTGGTTGGCCATCGACCCTAAACGCGTCCGGGGTGAGCGCGGTTATGACTACGCCAACCTGATCTGCAACCCGGAGCTGCCGACCGCCACCGATCCCGAGCGTTTCCTGCGACAAATCGACGTCATCGTCGAGGCAGCGGCGCTGGATCGTGAAAGGTTGCTGCAATGGGTGCTGGCATTCGCCGGATTATCCGCTGCGTGGTTTTTGGAGGATGATGATCAAAAAGCGGCTGCCGGACAGCTGCAAGTCGCACAACTCGCGGCTTCGGCGCTTGAGGCCTGACATCCCTAGGGGTTTACGGAAGGAGCGCTATAGCGAATGTCTTACACGCGATGGTAGCTTTGACGACTATTGCCGATTGGATCCAGCGCGTAATCTAGCTACATCAACTGAAGCACAGGGAGTGTTTCAGGATCATGGATGATCGACCATTAGCAAGGATCGCTGCCGACAGGGAGTCGATAATGGTCTTGGGAAAACCCGCTTCGGCGGGTTTTTTTCGTCTGTCGAAAAGCGTCCGTCCCAAACAACAAACACCGCCAATTGGCGGTGTTTGCGTATCTGGCAGTTTTACGAGGCGATCAACTGGCGCAATACATAATGCAAAATCCCGCCAGCCTTGAAGTACTCGACTTCATTCAGCGTATCGATGCGGCACAACACCTCGATTTTCTCCTGGCGCCCATCTTCGCGGGTGATCACCAGCGGCAGATTCATCCGGGGCATCAGCTCGACACCTGTCAGCCCCTGAATCTCGAAGGTCTCCTTGCCCGTGAGGTTAAGGCTCTTGCGGTTCTGATCCAGTTTGAACTGCAGCGGCAACACACCCATGCCCACCAGGTTGGAACGATGGATGCGCTCAAAGCTTTCAGCGATCACCGCTTTCACGCCAAGCAGATTGGTGCCTTTAGCCGCCCAGTCACGACTCGAGCCAGTGCCGTATTCCTGGCCGGCAACCACCACCAGCCGCGTGCCAGAGGCTTGATAGCGCATAGCTGCGTCGTAAATCGGCAGTTTCTCCCCGGTCGGAATATAGATCGTGTTGCCACCTTCTTCGCCGCCGAGCATCTCGTTACGGATGCGGATATTGGCAAAGGTGCCACGCATCATCACCTCATGATTTCCTCGACGTGAGCCGTAAGAGTTGAAGTCGCGCGGCTCCACACCTTTCTCACGCAAGTACCGCCCGGCGGGACTATCAGTCTTGATGTTGCCGGCAGGGGAGATGTGGTCGGTGGTCACCGAGTCGCCAAGCAGCGCCAGTACTCGCGCGCCTTGCACATCCTTGATTACCGGCAACGGCCCGCCAATGTCATCGAAAAACGGTGGGTGCTGGATGTACGTCGAATCGTCCTGCCACACATAGGTCGCCGCCTGCGGCACTTCGATGGCTTGCCACTGTTCGTCGCCGGCAAACACTTCGGCATATTCCTTGTGGAACATCGCGGTGCTGACCTGGCTGACCGCATCGGCGATCTCTTTACTGCTCGGCCAGATATCGCGCAGGTATACCGGATTGCCCTGTTGGTCAGTGCCCAGCGGTTCGCTGCTGATATCGGTGCGCACGCTACCGGCCAACGCATAAGCGACTACCAGTGGTGGCGACGCCAACCAGTTGGTTTTCACCAGCGGATGTACGCGTCCTTCGAAGTTGCGATTACCGGACAGCACCGACGCCACGGCGAGGTCGGCTTTCTGGATAGCTTTCTCGATCGGCTCCGGCAGCGGCCCGGAATTGCCGATGCACGTGGTGCAGCCATAACCGACCAGTGAAAAACCCAGTTGATCAAGATACTGCGTCAGCCCGGCAGCCTTGTAGTAATCAGTAACCACTTTCGAACCCGGCGCCAGCGAAGTCTTGACCCACGGTTTGCGCGTCAGGCCTTTCTCCACGGCTTTTTTCGCCAGCAGACCGGCGGCCATCATCACGCTCGGGTTCGAGGTGTTGGTGCAGGAAGTGATCGCGGCGATCACCACCGCGCCGTTTTTCAGGCGATAGGTGCGCCCTTCAGACTCGTAATCAGTTTCGCCGACCAGATCGGCATTACCCACCGCGACACCGCCGCCGCCTTCGCTTTCCAGGCGTCCTTCTTCTTTGCTGGTCGGTTTGAATTGCAGGTCGAGAAAATCGCTGAAGGCTTGTGCGACATTCGGCAGCGAAACCCGGTCCTGCGGACGTTTCGGCCCGGCGAGGCTGGCCTCGACGCTGCCCATGTCCAGCGCCAGGCTGTCAGTAAATACTGGCTCTTGCCCCGGCAGACGCCACAGGCCCTGGGCTTTGGTGTAAGCCTCGACCAGTTGCACCACTTCAGTCGGGCGACCGGACAGGCGCAGGTATTCAAGGGTGACGTCGTCGACTGGGAAGAAACCGCAGGTGGCACCATATTCCGGTGCCATGTTGGCGATGGTCGCGCGATCCGCCAGCGGCAGCTCGGCCAGACCGTCGCCATAAAACTCGACGAATTTGCCGACCACGCCTTTCTTGCGCAGCATCTGGGTGACGGTCAGCACCAGGTCGGTGGCGGTGATGCCTTCCTTGAGCTTGCCGGTGAGCTTGAAACCAATCACCTCCGGAATCAGCATCGACACCGGTTGCCCGAGCATCGCCGCTTCGGCTTCGATCCCGCCGACACCCCAGCCAAGCACGCCGAGGCCGTTGATCATGGTGGTGTGCGAGTCGGTGCCCACTAACGTATCGGGGAACGCATAGGTGCGGCCGTCTTCGTCCTTGGTCCACACCGTGCGCCCGAGGTATTCAAGGTTGACCTGATGGCAGATCCCGGTGCCTGGCGGCACGACGCTGAAGTTGTCAAAAGCGCTCTGTCCCCAGCGCAGGAAGGCGTAGCGCTCGCCGTTGCGCTGCATCTCGATGTCGACGTTCTGCTCGAACGCACTGGGACTGGCGAACTTGTCGACCATCACCGAGTGGTCGATCACCAGATCCACCGGCGACAACGGATTGATTCGCTGCGGATCGCCGCCGGCCTTGGCCATGGCGGCGCGCATCGCCGCGAGATCGACCACCGCCGGGACGCCGGTAAAATCTTGCATCAATACGCGAGCAGGGCGGTACTGGATTTCGCGGTCGGAGCGGCGCTCCTTGAGCCAGGCGGCAATCGCCTTGAGGTCGGCGCCGGTGACGGTTTTTTCGTCCTCCCAGCGCAGCAGGTTTTCCAGCAGAACTTTCAGTGACATCGGCAGCCGGTCCAGATCGCCCAAGGTCTTGGCGGCTTCCGGCAGGCTGAAATAGTGGTAGGTCTTGGCATCGATTTGCAGGGTTTTAAGGGTTTTCAGGCTATCGAGGGACGGCATTGAAATGACTCCTTTCGAATCCGCACGGCTACGGATTGAGGGCTCGGACTGAGGCTTAAACCTAGTCCCGTTTGGCGCTTAAGGCTAATTACTGGACTCTATGGGCGAGTCCAAGGTTCCGACATCGGCTATCATGCGCCGGTTTTCGTGACAGGCTTTGCTTCAACGCAAGTCTGGGCATCGCGCAGGGGCCGAATGTCCGCCCTCTGCCCAGGAGTAAGAATGAACACCCTATTCATGCATTGCCGGCCAGGTTTCGAAGGCGAAGTCTGTTCGGAAATTTCCGATCTCGCCGCACAGTTGAACGTGTCCGGCTACGCAAAGGCCAAAGCGGTCAGCGCTTGCGCCGAATTCGTCTGCACTGAGGCCGATGGCGCCGAGCGCCTGATGCGCGGCCAGCGTTTCGCCGAGCTGATCTTCCCGCGTCAATGGGCGCGCGGATTGTTCATCGATCTGCCGGAAACCGATCGCATCAGCGTGATCCTCGCGCAGATGGCCGATTTCCCGGTGTGCGGCAGCCTGTGGCTGGAAGTCGTCGATACCAACGATGGCAAAGAACTGTCGAACTTCTGCAAGAAATTCGAAGGCCCGCTGCGCAAGGCCCTGACCGGCGCCGGCAAACTGGTGGACGACGCCAGCAAGCCGCGTCTGCTGCTGACCTTCAAGAGTGGCCGCGAAGTGTTTCTCGGCCTCGCTGAGCCGGGCAATTCGGCGATGTGGCCGATGGGCATTCCGCGCCTGAAGTTCCCGCGCGACGCGCCAAGCCGCTCGACCTTGAAGCTGGAAGAGGCGTGGCACCATTTCATCCCGCGCGATCAGTGGGATGAGCGTCTGCACAGCGACATGACCGGCGTTGACCTCGGCGCAGCGCCCGGTGGCTGGACCTGGCAACTGGTCAACCGTGGCATGTTGGTGACTGCCATCGACAACGGCCCGATGGCCGAAAGCCTGATGGACACCGGTCTGGTGCAGCACTTGATGGCCGATGGCTTCACCTTCAAACCGCGTCAACCGGTGGACTGGATGGTCTGCGACATCGTCGAGAAACCGGCACGCAACGCGGCGATGCTCGAAGAGTGGATCGGCGAGGGCCATTGCCGTGAAGCGGTGGTCAACCTCAAGTTGCCGATGAAGCAGCGTTATGCCGAAGTGAAGCGCCTGCTCGAACGCATCGCCGATGGCTTCAAGGCGCGCGGGATCAAGGTCGATATCGGCTGCAAGCAGCTGTATCACGACCGCGAGGAAGTGACCTGCCATTTGCGTCGGCATGACATGAAGAAACCGAAAACCCGCTGAGGGTGCGACAGGTGACCAAACACCCGGCAATGCGCGACAATGCCGGCCAGTTTCAGGAGTGAATCATGAGTGAAATGATCGATACGCCGGTCGATGGCACCCTCGACGCCACCGGGCTCAACTGCCCGGAGCCGGTGATGATGCTGCACCAGCACATCCGTGACCTGGTGCCTGGTGGGCTGCTCAAGGTGATCGCCACCGATCCCTCGACCCGCCGTGACATTCCCAAGTTCTGCGTGTTTCTCGACCACGAACTGGTCGGCCAGCACGAAGATGCCGGCACGTATCTGTACTGGATTCGCAAGAAGTCCGGTTGATCGCAAGGCAAAAAAAGACCTGCATCTGCAGGTCTTTTTTTATGCCCGATCAGCCCGGCGAACGGCTGACTCGAATGCGCTTGCGAGCGCTGCGGGCGAGGCGGATCGACAGCATCACCGCCGCGCAACTCAGCCCAACGATCAAGCCTTGCCACAAACCGCTCGGGCCGCGTGGCTCGCCGAGCCAGTCGGTGAGGCCGAGGGCGTAACCCACTGGCAGCCCGATGCCCCAATAAGCGAACAGGGTGAGGATCATCGTCACGCGGGTGTCCTGATAACCACGCAGGGCGCCAGCGGCGGTGACCTGAATCGCATCGGAAAACTGGAACAGCGCCGAGTACACGATCAGCATCGCCGCGATGTGAATGACCGTCGGATCGGCGGTATAGATCGCAGCGATGGGCTCGCGCATCAGCAGCATCATGCTCGCCGACAGACACGCGTAAGCCAGCGCGGTGCCCATGCCGACACCTGCGGCAAACCGCGCTTCACGCGGTTCTTCCCGGCCCAATGCCTGGCCGACGCGTACGGTGACGGCCATGCCCAGCGAATACGGAATCATGAACACCAGTGAACTGACGTTCAGCGCGATCTGATGCCCGGCGACCACGGTGGCGCCGAGGCTGCCGATCAACAGCGCGATCACCGCGAAGATGCTCGACTCGGCAAACACCGCTACACCGATCGGCAGACCAATTGCCAGCAAGCGCTTGATCACCGCCCATTGCGGCCAGTCGAAGCGGCTGAATAGCTCACTGGATTTGTAGGCCGGCGCCCAGCGCTCATAACCGGCCAGACCCAGCGTCATCACCCACATCACAATCGCCGTGGCCCAGCCGCAACCGACGCCGCCCATGGCCGGCACGCCGAAGTGGCCATAAATGAACACGTAGTTCAGCGGAATATTCAGCGCCAGACCGCACAGCCCCAGCACCATTGCCGGACGGGTGCGACCGAGGCCATCACTGAAGCAGCGCAGCACATGGTAGAAAGCCACCGCAGGCAAACCGCTGGCGATGCCATGCAGATACTGCATGCACGGGCCGATCAATTCGGGATCGACCTTCATCAGATGCAGGATCGGTTCGGCGCAGATCAGCATGGCGGTGGCGATCAAGCCGACCACCAATGCCAGCCACAATGCCTGCCGCACAATCGGGCCGATTTCGCTGTGCGTACCGGCGCCAAAGCGTTGGGCGACTTTCGGTGTGGTGGCCAGCAGGGTACCGGTCATCAGCAGAAACACCGGCACCCAGATCGAGTTGCCCAGCGCGACTGCCGCCAGATCTTTGGGCCCGACGCGGCCGGCCATCACCGCATCGACGAAGCCCATGGCGGTAGTCGCCAGTTGCGCGATCATGATCGGCAGCGCGAGGGTCAGCAGCGTCTTCAGCTCGAGGCGAATTCGGGCGGGGCGATTCAGGGCAACGGCAGGTTGTTCAGTTACGGAATTCACAGGCAAAGCGTCCACTAGGGGTTGATACGCAAGGCGGGGCATTCTACGCCGCTGACGCCATGGTCAGGAAAAATCCTCTGTTGCGCATTTGTAATCGTATAGCCTGCTGGCTCATCAACGGATCTGCACCTAAACTGCCGATCCGCCCAAGGAGCCCCGCCATGCTGATTGTTGCCGACGAAAACATCCCGCTGCTCGACGCCTTTTTTGCCGGTTTCGGCGAGATCCGCCGCGTGCCGGGCCGCTCCATCGATCGCGCCACGGTCGCCGAGGCCGACGTGTTGCTGGTGCGTTCCGTGACTAACGTCAACCGCGCGCTGCTTGAGGGCAGCCAGGTGCGTTTTGTCGGCACCTGCACCATCGGCACTGATCATCTGGATCTCGACTATTTCAACGAGGCTGGCATTACCTGGTCCAGTGCGCCCGGCTGCAATGCCCGTGGCGTGGTCGATTACGTGCTCGGCAGTTTGCTGACGTTGGCCGAAATCGAAGGCGCCGATCTGAATCAGCGCACCTATGGCGTCGTGGGTGCCGGTGAAGTCGGCGGGCGATTGATCACGGTCCTGCAAGGCTTGGGCTGGAACGTAAAAGTCTGCGATCCGCCGCGTCAGGCTGCCGAGGGGGGCGACTATGTCAGCCTCGAGCAGATCATCGAGCAGTGCGACGTGATCAGCCTGCACACCCCGCTGACCCGCAGCGGTGAAGGCGCGACCTGGCACCTGTTTGATCAGCAGCGTTTGCAGCAACTCAAGTCCGGAACCTGGCTGATCAACGCGGCTCGCGGCCCGGTGGTGGATAACGCCGCACTGCGCAAAGTCTTGCTGGAGCGCGAAGACTTGCAAGCGGTGCTCGATGTCTGGGAAGCAGAACCTGAGGTCGATGTGGCGCTGGCCGATCTTTGCGTGCTGGCGACCCCGCACATTGCCGGCTACAGCCTCGACGGCAAACAGCGCGGGACGGCGCAGATCTATCAGGCGTACTGCGATTTCATCGGCCAGCCTGCGAGCATCCAGCTCAGTGATTTGCTGCCGGCACCATGGTTGTCAGAAGTTTCCCTGCATGCCGAGACCGATCCGGCCTGGGCGCTGGCGATGTTATGCCGTGGCGTGTACGACCCGCGCCGTGACGATGCGGATTTTCGCCGCAGTCTTGTAGGTAATGTCGGTGAACAGCGTGCGGCGTTCGATGTGTTGCGCAAGCAGTATCCGGCGCGGCGCGAGATCGAAGGGCTGAAAGTGCGGATCGAAGGCGACTCGCCGAAATTGCGCCAGATTGTTTCTGCACTCGGCGCGCTCACGATCTAAAACGCAGACAGAAAAAACCCGGCCAAAAGGGGCCGGGTCAGGAAGACGTTGGCTATATCACTCTTGTTCGGCAGGCTTGACCAATCGCTTTTCCAGTTCGCTGCATGCTTGCTGGATCATGTCTTCAGTGATCGGTACTTCGCGCCCATGCTCATCGATAATCGAGCAACCCAGAGTCTGGCCGGGTTTGGTGCGGATCACTTCAATCTTGTCTTCGCTGCTGTGTTGCAAGGACATGGCCTGTCTCCTCATCAGGTTGTGCGCCTAGGTTAAAACCGTCAGGTGACCGGGCTGTGACAGCTCCCTGCGGTCGTTCCCAACGGCATCTCCACTCAAACAGAAATGACCGTTTGTCTCAACCGGGGCTTTAGACCAATAGCATCTAGGCCCTAGTCTTGACGGTCATAATTAACCTGACTCATTGTGATTTACAGAGTTCCACCCCATTTAGATGGTCTAGGCTGGCCTATTCCTCAACATGGATGTGAACCTGAATGATCTCACTGCTGACTCCCCGACACCGTCGCGCCATCCGCCTGACGAGCCGGTTTCTCGCGCCATACCGGTGGCAAGCGCTGTGGGCGCTGCTCGCGCTGATTGTCACTGCTGCCATCACGTTGTCGATGGGGCAGGGCATCAAGTTGATGGTGGATCGCGGGTTCATGACCCAGTCGCCACATTTGCTCAATCAGTCCATCGGCCTGTTCATGTTGATGGTCGTTGGTCTGGCAATCGGCACGTTTGCGCGGTTTTACTGGGTCTCATGGATTGGTGAACGCGTGGTCGCGGATATCCGTCGGCAAGTGTTCAATCATCTGGTGTATCTGCATCCCGGATTCTATGAAGACAACCGCAGTTCGGAAATCCAGTCGCGCCTGACCGCCGACACCACGCTGCTGCAATCGGTGATCGGTTCGTCGCTGTCGATGTTCCTGCGCAACCTGTTGATGGTGATCGGCGGGATCGTCCTGCTGTTCATCACTAATCCGAAACTCACCAGCATTGTGGTGATTGCGTTACCGCTGGTGGTCGCGCCGATTCTGATTTTCGGACGTCGTGTGCGCAACCTGTCGCGGCTGAGCCAGGATCGGGTGGCCGACATCGGCAGCTATGTTTCCGAAACCCTCAGTCAGATCAAAACCGTTCAGGCCTATAACCATCAGGTGCAGGATGAGCAGCGTTTTGCGACGACGGTCGAGCAGGCGTTCGACACTGCACGCAAACGCATCTACCAGCGCTCATGGTTGATCACCATGGTGATTGTGCTGGTGCTCGGCGCTGTCGCTGTAATGCTTTGGGTCGGTGGCATGGACGTCATCGCCGGACGCATTTCTGGCGGTGAGCTGGCGGCGTTCGTGTTTTACAGCCTGATCGTCGGCAGCGCTTTCGGCACCTTGAGCGAAGTGATTGGTGAGCTGCAGCGCGCTGCGGGTGCGGCGGAGCGGATCGCCGAACTACTGCGTTCGGAGAACATCATTCAGCCTCCGGCCAGTGGTCTGGTGAAATTGCCGGAACGGGTCAGAGGCGAACTGGCATTGCAGGACGTGCGTTTTTCCTACCCTTCGCGTCCAGAAAGATACGCCGTTGACGGCTTGAATCTGACGATCAATGCGGGCGAAACCCTGGCGTTGGTTGGGCCGTCAGGTGCGGGCAAGTCCACGGTGTACGACTTGCTCCTGCGCTTCTACGATCCCAGTGAAGGTCGAATCCTGATCGACGGCGTGCCGCTGACCAGCCTCGATCCGCTGGATTTACGCCGTTGCTTT
The DNA here is from genome assembly GCF_048822895.1 of Pseudomonas sp. P4795. Lineage (NCBI taxonomy): Bacteria > Pseudomonadati > Pseudomonadota > Gammaproteobacteria > Pseudomonadales > Pseudomonadaceae > Pseudomonas > Pseudomonas sp. P4795. Next base: position 13,944 of record NZ_JBMFBT010000006.1, read on the forward strand.
GCACTGGTATCGCAGACCCCGGCGCTGTTCTTCGGCAGCGTCGAGGAAAACATCCGTTACGGCTGTCAGAACGCGACGCTGGAGCAAGTAGTGGAGGCGGCGAAGATCGCCCACGCCCACGACTTCATTGAACAAATGCCCAACGGCTACCAGACCCATCTGGGTGACGGCGGCCTCGGCCTGTCCGGCGGTCAGCGCCAACGCCTGGCCATCGCCCGCGCATTGCTGGTGGACGCACCGATTCTGCTGCTCGACGAGGCCACCAGCGCCCTCGACGCACAGAGCGAACACCTGATTCAGGAAGCTCTGCCGAGCCTGATGAAAAACCGCACCACCCTGGTGATCGCACATCGCCTGGCCACGGTGAAAAACGCCGACCGGATTGCGGTGATGGATCAGGGCAAGTTAGTGGCCATTGGTACGCACCAGGAACTGATCGCGAGCAATCCGCTGTATGCGCGATTGGCGGCGTTGCAGTTCAGTGATGGGCCAAGTGCTTCGACCGACCCAGTAACCGACTAAGTCACCGACCAAGTAGAGCGTCATAGAAAATGCCCGCATCTCTCGATGCGGGCATTTTTTGTTTACGCGAGCAGTCTATAAATCACTGCGTACTTACTGATCATCAAAATACCGCTCATGCCAATCCACCAGCGGCTGCGGCGAGTTGAGTTTCTGACCGTAGATCACCGAGTAAGACAGCACGTTCTGCACATACTGGCGGGTTTCGTCGAACGGGATGCTTTCCACCCAGACATCGAAACTCAGATGATCGGCGCCGCGCAGCCACTGACGCACGCGGCCGGGGCCGGCGTTGTAGGCGGCCGAGGCGAGCACGCGGTTGCCGTTGAACTGGCTGTGCACCTGGCTCAGGTAAGCGGCGCCGAGCTGGATGTTCTTGTCCGGGTCGAGCACTTGCTGTGGTGAGGCGAGCGGGATGCTGAACTTGCGTGCGGTTTCCTTGGCCGTACCGGGCATCAGTTGCATCAGGCCGCTGGCGCCAACGCCAGAGCGAGCATCGTCCATGAATGCGCTTTCCTGACGCGTGATAGCGAACACCCAGCTCGAATGCAGGCCACGCACCTTGGCTTCGCGTACCAGCGTCTCGCGGTGGGCCATCGGGAAGCGGATGTCCAGGTCGTCCCAGTACTGCGCCTGACTGATAGTGCGGATTGCCGGGAAATACCATTTCAGGTCGTAAGCCAATTTGGCTTGAGCAACCATTTCATCGCGGTTGAAATGCCGGCTGACGTGGTACCACTCGCGACGACCATCGACGATCTGCCCGCGTGCGTGAAATTCCAGCGCACGGCGTACGCCCGGCGTGTTGCGAACCTTGTTGATCAGCGCTTGGCTGAGCACCAGCGGTTTGTTGTTCAGCGAGTACGGTGATTGCGAACGGTCGGCGGCGAGGAAACCGTAGAAATCACGCTCGCGGGACAGGTTTTTGTACAGAGTCTGGGCTTCAGGGTTCTGCGGTTGGGCCAGCTCGAGGCTGCGCGCCTGCCAGTAGCGCCAGCGATTGGTGGTGGCCAGATCCTGTGGCAGACGGCGGGTCAACTGATAGGCATCGTCCCAACGCGCCAGACGCAACAGCAGACGCAGGCGCCATTCGGAAACGGTGTTGTCGCGCAGTTCCGGGTCGTACTTGGTCATCACGTCCAGCGCGCGACTGTCGAAACGCCGGGCCAGGGTCAGGCCGATTTCCCGGGCAATCGCGACTTTCTCATCGCGAGAGAAATGCATGCTGCTGGCGTAACCGTCGAGCAGGGCCATGGCCTTGTCCGGGTCCTGACGCGCCAGACGGCGCAGGCCGAGGCTGACCACGTCGGACATCGGCTCGTCGGCCGGGGTGAAGCGCGACGGTTGGTTGAGCAGCTCAGGTTTTTGCGCCACATCCACCAACAAACGACCACGCGGGGCTAGGGTGGTCAGGCCGTTGACCAAGCTGTTAGCCAGCGGATAGTTGCGATTCTGTGCGGCGAGTTTGGTGCGCTCCCAGCGTTTCTGTTCGGTCAGTTGACCTTCGGCGGCCCAGATGCCGAACAGTGCATCGCACGCGGCCGGCTGCGATTTGCCGGTCAGCCAAAGCTTGTCGGCGTTGGCGTAACCTTGAGTCTTTTGGTTGTGGCTGATCTGGTACTGCGCGTTCAGGCAGTCTAGCTCGGTGAAATTGAGTTTCGGGTCGTAGTACTTGACGAAGGTCGCCCAGTCGCCGCGATCGGCCAACCAGCGCAACCAGCGCAGCTTCATCCAGTTTGCCTGAGGCAGGTCACCGTGTTCGGCGAGGAATTTCTCGATTTCCGCGTTGCTCGCGGTTTTCAGGCGGGCGGTCAGCTCGTCGTAGGCCAGATACGGCTCGAGCGGGTAATCGGCCAAGGCCTGGCTGTAACGGAAATACGGGCCGGTATCGCCCTTGGCCAGAGCGCGCTTGGCTTCATCGTAATACTGACGTTGGGTGGACAGGTCCACCGCCTGGGCGGATTGAACGGCAGCGGCGGAAAGTAGCAAACAGGACAAAACACTGAAAAGGCGACTGCGCATGAGACATCCGGGCAGAGAAATCATGACAAGCACCGGCGATCAAACCGGCACTGAATTGTCTGTAGCTTAGCCTTTTGCCAGCAAGCGGCGAAAGCTTTGCCGGCCTTGTTGCACAAGATCGCAACAAATGTTGTGCAGAGTGCTTCAGCGGTGAAATTGCCGGCCTGTTCGGGTCTCGATTCAGGTAGAATGCGCCCCCGGTTTTTGGAGAAGCTCATGACCCTGCTCAAATTCAGCGATGTGTCCCTTGCATTCGGCGCGATGCCGTTGTTGGACAAGGTGTCCTGGCAGATCGCCCGTGGTGAGCGGGTGTGCATCATCGGCCGCAACGGCACTGGCAAGTCCAGCATGATGAAACTGGTCAAGGGCGACCAGAAGCCCGATGACGGCTCCGTTTGGCGTGCCCCCGGTCTGAAAATCGGCGAATTGCCGCAAGAATTGCCCGTGGCCGACGAGCGGACAGTATTCGACGTGGTGGCCGAGGGCCTCGACGGCGTTGGCGCGCTGCTTGCCGAATACCATCACCTGAGCCAGAACATCGTCACCGACGCGGATCTGGACAAGCTGATGCACGTTCAGCACGACCTCGAAGCCCGTGACGGCTGGCGCTTGCAGACCCTGGTCGACAGCACCCTGAGCCGCCTGCAACTGCCCGCTGACAAGACTCTCGCCGAGTTGTCCGGCGGCTGGCGTCGTCGCGTGCTGCTGGCGCAGGCGTTGGTGTCCGAGCCGGATCTGCTGTTGCTCGACGAACCAACCAACCACCTCGACATCGGTGCGATTGCCTGGCTCGAAGAAGCGCTGAAGGATTTCCAGGGCGCCGTGCTGTTCATCACGCACGACCGTTCTTTCCTGCAAAACCTCGCCACGCGCATTCTGGAACTGGATCGCGGCGGCCTGATCGACTGGAACGGCGACTACGCCAGCTTCCTCGTGCACAAAGAAGCCGAACTGGCTGCCGAAGCCACCGCCAACGCGTTGTTCGACAAGCGTCTGGCCCAGGAAGAAGTGTGGATCCGTCAGGGCATCAAGGCCCGTCGTACCCGTAACGAAGGCCGCGTGCGTGCGTTGAAAGCCCTGCGTGTTGAGCGCAGTGAGCGTCGCGAGCGCACCGGCAAGGCCAACATTCAGCTGGACACCGCTGACAAGTCCGGCAAGCAGGTGATGGTGCTCGATAACGTGAGCTTCGCGCACCCGGGCGGCCCGTTCCTGATCAAGGATTTCTCCATGGTCCTGCAGCGCGGCGACCGTATCGGTCTGCTCGGCGCCAACGGTACCGGCAAGACCACGCTGCTGAAACTGATGCTCAGCGGCTTGCAGCCAACCAGCGGCAAAGTGGAAGAGGGCACGCGGATCGACGTCGCGTACTTCGACCAGTTGCGCCATCAGCTGGATCTGGAAAAAACCGTGATCGACAACGTTGCCGAAGGTCGCGACTTCATCGACATAGACGGCCAAAGCCGCCACGTCTTGAGCTACCTGGGCGACTTCCTGTTCAGCCCGCAACGTGCCCGGACTCCGGTCAAAGCCTTGTCCGGCGGCGAGCGTGCGCGTCTGCTGCTGGCCAAGCTGTTCAGCAAACCGGCGAACTTGCTGGTGCTCGACGAACCAACCAACGACCTCGACGTGGAAACCCTCGAACTGCTTGAAGAAGTGCTGTTGACCTTCAACGGCACCGTGCTGATGGTCAGCCACGACCGGGCATTCCTCGACAACGTGGTGACCAGCACCCTGGTCTTCGAAGGTGAAGGCAAGGTTCGCGAGTACGTCGGTGGTTATCAGGACTGGCTGCGTCAGGGCGGTTCGCCGCGCCTGCTCGGCGTGACTGAAAGCAAATCCGGCAAGGCTGACTTGAACTCGGCCGTAGTCACCGCTGCGCCGGCTCCGGCCGCTGCTGCCGCGCCTGCTGCCAAGAAGAAGCTGAGCTACAAGCTGCAGCGCGAGCTGGAAGCGTTGCCGGGCGACATCGATGCCAAGGAGCAGCAGATTGCTGCAGTCGAAGCCGAGATGGCCGATGGCGGCTTCTATCAGCGTCCTGCGGCAGAGACGGCCAAGGTGATCGCTTCGCTGGAGCAGTTGCAGGCTGAGCTGGAAGTATTGGTCGAGCGTTGGGCTGAGCTGGATGCCTGATTGATCGCGCCTTAAAAAAGCCCGGCCTCATTTGCGTGAGGCCGGGCTTTTTGCAAGCGCTGCTGAAATATCAGCGCTTGACCAGATGCACCGCCAGCACATCGCAAGGTGCGCCGTGCAGCACATCGTTGGCGGTCGAACCGAGCAGCAGTGCCAGGCCGTGACGACCATGGCTGCCGACCACGATCAGATCGCAAGTCTGTTCTTTGGCGAAGTGGTGGATTTCCTGACGCGGCTGGCCGTAGGTCAGGTGGCAATTGGCGCCCACAAGCTCAGGGTACTTTTGCTTCAAGCGCTCAAGCCGCTCCTTGGCCTGATCGAACTGCTGTTGTTGCAGTTGTGACAGATCCATTGGCACATCGCCGCCGAACGCCATGGCCATCGGCTCGACGATATGCACCAGCGACAGCTTGGCCGTGTTGCTCACCGACAGCTCACGGGCGCGGTGGATCACAGGGTCGCACTCTTCGGTCAGGTCTACGGCGACCAGGATGTGGTGGTAGGGCATGAGGTGCTCCTCGTGAGGGTTCAATATTGTTAAGTATGGCTGGTTTCAAGCGCATTGGTTCCAAAGTGACGCAATGCGCTCATTCGAAAAATCGGGAGTAGAGATATGACGGTCTGGTTAGTGGTGTCAATCCTGCTGGTGGTCTTGAGTCCGCTGGCATGGTTGCGCCCCTCGCGCGCGCAGAGCGGACGGATCGCCCTCAGAGCAGAGGCGCGCCGTATCGGCCTGACCATGCAACTCGCGAAGCAGGAGTGGCCGCACTGGCTCGCTCAGGAGCCGCCGAACCCGTGTGCGCAGTACATTCGGCCACGGCGCGGCAGTCGGCCGGCGTGCTGGAGCTACTGGCAGAAATCTCCGGGTTTGTGGGTCAATCAATGGCAGGAGCCGTGTGAAGATCTGGCGTTGCTCAATCATTTCGAAAAATTGCCGGACAACGTGTTCAAGGTTGAAGCCGACAAGCAAATGATCGCCTTGTACTGGGGTGAGAAGGGCGAGGCGACGGTTTTGCAGAATATCGATGCCACTCTGAAAGCGCTGGCATGACTCGCGGACATTTCGCACTGCAACGGTGCGAAACGTCCGGCAGACGCGCAATAAAAAGCCCGACATGATTCATCGGGCGGGGTAGGCCAGGCAGGCCGGTAAATCTGTTGGGCGTTTTTCTTTGTAGTCCTGCCAGCGTAGCCTTTTAAACAAGTCCCGCCGCGAATTAGGGCGACATTTCTAACAATTGATCTTATGAATGGCTTTGCGTGCGGCGAGGTGTCGCAGGGCTGCGTCCTACGGAAATGACTGCAAAGTCGCATTTCAACCCGTATTTCGGGCGATTGACAATTGTCGGAAATTCCGTGAAGGTGACGTACCCAAATCAAACGGCCGTATGAATTGAGCGTTTGTATTGCAGACCGCTCCTACAAAATCCCGACTATCGCGTTGGCGGGTGTGCCGGGTGGATTGGTGTCAGCAGCGACGAAACAACGTCCTGCCAAACCGTTCGCCTGCGTCCGACGTGTACTGTTCAGCTTCCATATCGTGGAGATCAGTTGATGATTTACGAAGGTAAAGCCATCACGGTTAAAGCTCTTGAAAGTGGCATCGTCGAATTGAAATTCGACCTCAAGGGTGAGTCCGTCAACAAGTTCAACCGTCTAACCCTGAACGAACTGCGTCAGGCCGTAGACACCATCAAGGCAGATGCTTCGATCAAGGGCGTGATCGTCAGCAGTGGCAAAGACGTATTCATCGTCGGCGCCGACATCACCGAATTTGTCGAGAACTTCAAGCTGCCGGATGCGGAGCTGGTTGCTGGCAATCTCGAAGCCAACAAGATCTTCAGCGATTTCGAAGACCTCAACGTTCCGACTGTCGCCGCGATCAACGGCATCGCCCTCGGTGGCGGTCTGGAAATGTGTCTGGCGGCGGACTACCGCGTCATGTCCACCAAGGCCAAGATCGGTCTGCCGGAAGTCAAACTGGGCATCTACCCGGGCTTCGGCGGTACCGTGCGTCTGCCGCGCCTGATCGGTGCCGACAACGCCATCGAGTGGATTGCCGCAGGCAAGGAAAACCGTCCTGAAGACGCGCTGAAAGTCGGCGCAGTCGATGCCGTAGTTGCTCCCGAGAAGCTGCAAGAGGCTGCCCTGGAGCTGATCAAGCGCGCCATTTCCGGCGAGTTCGACTACAAGGCCAAGCGCCAGCCGAAGCTGGAAAAGCTCAAGCTGAACGCAATCGAACAAATGATGGCTTTCGAAACCGCCAAAGGTTTCGTGGCTGGTCAGGCTGGCCCGAACTACCCGGCGCCGGTTGAAGCGATCAAGACCATCCAGAAGGCTGCGAACTTCGGTCGCGACAAAGCGCTGGAAGTCGAAGCTGCCGGTTTCGTCAAACTGGCCAAGACCTCTGCCGCGCAGAGCTTGATCGGTCTGTTCCTGAACGATCAGGAACTGAAGAAAAAGGCCAAGGCCTACGACGAAATAGCCAAAGACGTGAAGCAGGCCGCCGTACTGGGCGCTGGCATCATGGGTGGCGGTATCGCTTATCAGTCGGCCTCCAAAGGTACACCGATCCTGATGAAGGATATCAACGAGCACGGTATCGAGCAGGGTCTGGCTGAAGCCGCCAAACTGCTGGTTGGCCGCGTTGATAAAGGTCGCATGACTCCAGCAAAAATGGCTGAAGTGCTCAACGGCATTCGTCCGACCCTGTCCTACGGCGACTTCGGTCACGTCGATCTGGTGGTTGAAGCAGTGGTCGAGAACCCGAAGGTCAAGCAAGCGGTACTGGCTGAAGTTGAAGACAAGGTCAAAGAGGACACCATCCTCGCGTCCAACACCTCGACCATTTCCATCAGCCTGTTGGCCAAAGCCCTCAAGCGTCCGGAAAACTTCGTCGGCATGCACTTCTTCAACCCGGTGCACATGATGCCGCTGGTGGAAGTGATCCGTGGTGAGAAGTCCAGCGAGCTGGCTGTCGCCACCACCGTTGCCTACGCCAAGAAGATGGGCAAGAACCCGATCGTCGTCAACGACTGCCCGGGCTTCCTGGTCAACCGCGTACTGTTCCCGTACTTCGGCGGTTTCGCCAAGCTGGTCAGCGCCGGTGTGGACTTCGTCCGTATCGACAAGGTCATGGAAAAATTCGGCTGGCCGATGGGCCCGGCATACCTGATGGACGTGGTCGGCATCGACACCGGTCACCACGGTCGTGACGTGATGGCTGAAGGCTTCCCGGATCGTATGAAGGATGACCGTCGTTCGGCCATCGACGTGCTGTACGAAGCCAAGCGCCTTGGCCAGAAGAACGGCAAGGGCTTCTACGCCTACGAGACCGACAAGAAGGGCAAGCAGAAGAAAGTTGCTGACCCGTCGGTTCTGGAGGTGCTCAAGCCGATCGTTTACGAGCAGCGCGAAGTTACCGACGAAGACATCATCAACTGGATGATGATCCCGCTCTGCCTGGAAACCGTGCGTTGCCTGGAAGACGGCATTGTCGAGACCGCCGCCGAAGCCGACATGGGTCTGGTTTACGGTATCGGTTTCCCTCCATTCCGTGGCGGCGCGCTGCGCTACATCGATTCCGTCGGTGTTGCCGAGTTCGTTGCCCTGGCTGACCAGTACGCTGATTTGGGCGCGCTGTACCACCCGACCGCGAAACTGCGTGAAATGGCCAAAACCGGCCAACGGTTCTTCGGTTAAGCGTCCCAACTTTTGAGCGAGAGTGAAATTTTATGAGCTTGAATCCAAGAGACGTCGTGATTGTCGACTTCGGTCGTACTCCGATGGGCCGCTCCAAGGGCGGCATGCACCGCAACACCCGCGCCGAAGACATGTCGGCGCACCTGATCAGCAAATTGCTGGAACGCAACGTCAAGGTTGATCCGAACGAAGTCGAAGACGTGATCTGGGGCTGCGTGAACCAGACTCTGGAGCAGGGCTGGAACATCGCGCGCATGGCGTCGCTGATGACCCAGATCCCGCACACTGCTGCCGGCCAGACCGTCAGCCGCCTGTGCGGCTCGTCGATGAGCGCTCTGCACACTGCTGCGCAAGCAATCATGACCGGTAACGGTGACGTGTTCGTGGTTGGTGGCGTCGAGCATATGGGCCACGTGAGCATGATGCACGGTGTCGATCCGAACCCGCACATGTCGCTGTACGCGGCGAAAGCCTCGGGCATGATGGGCCTGACCGCGGAAATGCTCGGCAAAATGCACGGTATCACTCGCGAACAACAGGACGCTTTCGGCGTGCGCTCGCACCAGCTCGCTCACAAGGCGACCCTGGAAGGCAAGTTCAAAGACGAAATCATCCCGATGCAGGGCTACGACGAGAACGGTTTCCTGAAACTGTTCGACTACGACGAAACCATTCGTCCGGAAACCACCCTGGAAAGCCTGGCGGCGTTGAAGCCAGCCTTTAATCCAAAGGGCGGCACCGTGACTGCCGGTACTTCGTCGCAGATCACCGATGGTGCTTCATGCATGATCGTGATGTCGGCGCAGCGTGCGCAGGATCTCGGCATTCAGCCATTGGCGGTAATCCGTTCGATGGCGGTGGCGGGTGTGGATCCGGCAATCATGGGCTATGGTCCGGTACCGGCTACCCAGAAAGCACTTAAGCGTGCGGGCCTTGGCATCAACGATATCGACTTCTTCGAACTCAACGAAGCTTTTGCTGCACAGGCTCTGCCAGTGCTGAAAGATCTGAAAGTACTCGACAAGATGAACGAGAAGGTTAACCTGCACGGCGGCGCGATCGCCCTTGGTCACCCGTTCGGTTGCTCCGGTGCACGGATTTCCGGCACTTTGCTCAACGTGATGAAGCAGAATGGCGGCACCTTCGGGGTTGCTACCATGTGCATTGGTCTCGGCCAAGGCATCTCCACCGTCTTCGAACGCGTCTAAGCGTCTTGTCGATGGAAGCCGGGGCCAAGTGCCCCGGTTTTTGTTTTTGTGGATTTATTTTGTTTTTATTTTGAAAAAAATTGAGGGAGGGCCAAACCATGCCGATACAACCTGGGCTCTACCAGCATTACAAAGGTCCGCAGTACCGCGTTTTCAACGTCGCGCGGCATTCCGAGACTGAAGAAGAAGTAGTGTTTTACCAAGCCCTGTATGGCGATTACGGCTTTTGGGTGCGTCCCTTGAGCATGTTTCTGGAGTCCGTCGAGGTTGACGGCGAGCAGGTCCCACGCTTTGCTTTGGTGCAAGCCGAACCAAGCCTTTTTTCCAGGCCATAAGGCGAGTGCGCGCAATACCCTGCGCTTGACCTCACCTTGTAGCCACTATATATAGCGGTGCCGCGTCAGGCGCCAACCGCCTTTCACTTCTAGAATTCAGGAATTTTCTGATCCATGGGCAAATCGCTGGTCATTGTGGAATCCCCGGCTAAGGCCAAGACCATCAACAAGTATCTGGGCAACCAATACGTGGTGAAGTCGAGTATCGGCCATATCCGAGACCTGCCCACCAGCGGTTCGGCTAGCGCCAGCAAAGAGCCAGCCGCCAAGCGCGGCAAGGCTGCCGCAGGTGAAGCGCCGGTGCTCACGCCGAAAGAGAAGGCGCGCAAGCAGCTTGTCTCGCGCATGGGTGTCGATCCCGATCAGGGCTGGAAAGCCCAGTACGAGATCCTCCCGGGCAAGGAAAAGGTCATAGAAGAGCTGCGCCGGCTCGCCAAAGATGCTGACACCATCTATCTCGCAACCGACTTGGATCGCGAGGGGGAAGCCATTGCCTGGCACCTGCGCGAAGCCATCGGTGGTGATGACAGCCGCTACAAGCGCGTGGTGTTCAACGAAATCACCAAGAAGGCGATTCAGGAAGCCTTCTCCAAGCCAGGCGAACTTGACATTGACCGCGTCAATGCTCAGCAAGCGCGTCGTTTCCTCGACCGCGTTGTTGGCTACATGGTTTCGCCGCTGCTCTGGGCCAAGATCGCTCGTGGTCTGTCCGCCGGTCGCGTGCAATCGGTAGCCGTGAAGCTGGTGGTTGAGCGTGAGCGTGAAATTCGCGCGTTCAACCCGGAAGAGTACTGGGAAGTGCATGCCGATCTCGGCACCACCAAAGGCTCGACCGTACGTTTCGAAGTGGCGCGCGAGAAGGGTGAAGCCTTCAAGCCGCTCAACGAAGCGCAGGCCATGGGCGCGCTGGAGAAGCTCAAGTCTTCCAGCTACAGCATCGTCAAGCGCGAAGACAAGCCGACCAGCAGCAAGCCGTCGGCACCTTTCATCACCTCGACTCTGCAACAGGCCGCGAGCAACCGCCTGGGCTTCGGCGTGAAGAAAACCATGATGATGGCTCAGCGTCTGTACGAAGCCGGCTACATCACTTATATGCGTACCGACTCGACCAATCTCTCGGCCGATGCCGTGACGATGGCGCGCGAATACATCGAAACCGAGTTCGGCAAGAATTACCTGCCGGAAGCGCCGAACGTCTACAGCAGCAAGGAAGGCGCACAAGAGGCTCACGAAGCAATTCGTCCATCCGACGCCAACACCACGCCAAGCAAGCTGGCAGGCATGGAGCGCGATGCTGAGCGCCTCTACGAGCTGATCTGGCGCCAATTTCTGGCTTGCCAGATGCTGCCGGCGCAATACCTGTCGACCACCGTCACTGTTGCTGCCAGCGAATTCGAGCTGCGCGCCAAGGGCCGCATCCTGAAGTTCGACGGTTATACCCGTGTCATGCCGCAAATCACCAAGCCGGGCGATGACGACGTTCTGCCCGACATGGCACAGGGCGATGTGATGAAGCTGATCAAGCTTGATCCGACTCAACACTTCACCAAGCCGCCGGCGCGTTATTCGGAAGCCAGCCTGGTGAAAGAAATGGAAAAACGCGGCATCGGTCGACCTTCGACCTACGCAGCGATCATTTCAACCATTCAGGATCGCGGCTACGTGACCCTGCACAACCGTCGTTTCTATTCGGAAAAGATGGGTGACATCGTCACCGAGCGTTTGTCGGAGAGCTTCTCCAACCTCATGGACTACGGCTTCACCGCTGGCATGGAAGAGAACCTCGATGACGTGGCTCAGGGTGAGCGCGACTGGAAGAATGTGCTGGACGAGTTTTACGGCGACTTCAAGAAGAAGCTCGAAGTAGCCGAAAATCCGGAATCCGGCATGCGTGCCAACCAGCCGGTAATGACCGATATTCCGTGCACCACTTGCGGTCGTCCGATGCAGATTCGTACCGCATCGACCGGCGTGTTCCTCGGTTGTTCGGGTTATAGCCTACCGCCGAAAGAACGCTGCAAGGCCACCGTCAATCTGGTGCCGGGCGATGAAATCGCTGCGGACGACGAGGGTGAGTCGGAATCGCTGGTACTGCGCGGCAAGCATCGCTGCCCGATCTGCAGCACGGCGATGGACGCTTACCTGCTCGATGAGAAGCGCAAGCTGCACATCTGCGGTAACAACCCGGACTGCGCTGGCTACGAAATCGAAGAAGGCAGCTACCGGATCAAAGGCTATGAAGGCCCGAGCCTGGAATGCGACAAATGCGGTAGCGAGATGCAGCTCAAGACCGGCCGTTTCGGCAAGTTCTTCGGCTGCACCAACGCGACCTGCAAGAACACCCGCAAACTGCTGAAAAGCGGTGACGCAGCGCCGCCGAAGATGGATCCGGTGAAGATGCCTGAGCTGAAATGCGAAAAGGTCAACGACACCTATATCCTGCGCGACGGTGCTTCTGGTCTGTTCCTCGCTGCCAGTCAGTTCCCGAAAAACCGCGAGACGCGTGCTCCGCTGGTGCTCGAGATTCTGCCGCACAAGGACGAGATCGATCCGAAGTATCACTTCCTGTGTGACGCTCCGCAGAAGGATCCTGATGGTCTGCCAGCGGTAATCCGCTACAGCCGCAAGACCAAGGAGCAATACGTGCAGACCGAAGTCGACGGCAAGCCTACCGGCTGGAAGGCTTACTTCGATGGTGGCAAGTGGACCGTTGACGACAAACGCACCGCCGCGAAACCCGCGAAAGCCGCCAAGGAATGATCGGTTGATCTGATCATTGGCCGATCAAATCGGCCAGCGCTAAAAAAGCCGCATGACGACCCTCGGGTTTTCATGCGGCTTTTTGGTTTTGTGCTTGCGGTCGGATTGGCTGATCCCCGACACTGTCCGGCCTGTGTGAAGCAATTATTTCGTTGTGGAGGCTGCCGTCATGGCCCACGAACTCTATACCCGCACCAACCAGAAAATCTACTTCGCCGGCCTGTCGCTCGAAGCCTTGGCCAGAGCCGAAGACGGGCGGGCGATGAATTCACCGGCGCTGATGCAGGCCGGGCGTGAATCGGCGCTGTTTCATCTTTATGGGGCGTTGCTGGGCCTGTGTCATGAAATCGCCGGGTTCTACCGGCTACCGCAGGCCAGTGCGCCGCGCGCCGAAGCGTTGTTGAACCGTGAAGTGCTGGAGTCGATCGCGATTCCGGAACTGGCCGAGATGATCGAGTTGGCGGGCAATCGGGAAACCTGGCTGGCGCAATTGCTGGCCGCCCACTCAGCGTTGTTTCAGCCGCCGCGCGCGCCACGCAAGCCCAAGGGTGATGTAACGCAGCCGTTGATTCAGGCGGTTAACCTAGATGAGGAAAACACGCCAGAAGAGTTGAGTCGCGAAGAACTGGAGAGCTGGCGGCAGAACCTCAAGGGTCTGGCTCTGCGTTTTCGTGAAGGCTTGAACGAGTGCTGAGGAGGCGTGGCCAGAGCCGACGAGATGCATGCTGCTGGTCAAGATCCTGAGCGAAGCCTGAACGATGTCTATATAATCGCTGCCTTTCGTGGAGAACAGACCTACATGCCAACGTCCTTTCTAGAAATTGTCGAATTACCAGACGGCCGAATCGAGCTGCGCAGAGCTGAGGACGAAGGTACTTTGGTGACTCTGGATTTCTCCGAGGATGCCAAGGCATTCCTGCAAGGTCAGCACGTGGAAATCGCCAAGGCGATGTTGAGCGTCGGCGTGCAGATGGCAGGTCGTATGGTTGAAGGCGAGTTTGACAAGGATGAGGGGACGCGGGTTCTTCACTGATTCCCGACCCAGTAGATCGGCTTCTCTGTCCCTTGAGAAGCCATGCGCTTCACACAGCGCGCTTTATTGCTGAATCAACCCAAACGAATATTCAAACTCTGAGCGTCCCCAGTACGGGCGGCGCTGATCAGTTGTTGCCGTGAGCCTGTGTTCAATGGGTTCAACCAGGTCACCACAGTGTGGCTGCGACCCAGACGCAATGCTTCACAAGCCAGTTGCTGGGGAGTCTGCGTGCCGCGCGGTTGCAGCAGCAGGATGCGCTCGCGATTCAATCCGGCTTCGCGCAGCCAGGTCTGGGTCAGACTGGCCGGTGGGGCGATCAGGGTCAGCCAGCGAGCGTCCTGGTTGTCACTCAGCTCGCGCAAGATCGGGGCCAGCAGGTTCAGGCAGTTCCCGGCAGCACCGCGCAGTGACAGCTCACTGAACACTTCGGGTTCGGCGATCCATGGACGCTCGACCACATTTTTCAGGATCGGCGCCATGGGTTGTGCCAGAAACGCTTCGAACAACGGCAGTTGTGTTTGCTGAGGTGTGTGTGGGAACTGCATAAAGCCTCCTTTAGCGACGGATTACGCCGACACTCAAGCCTTCGATCACCAGTTCCTGATCTTTCAGGTTGACTTCGATTGGGGCAAACTCAGGGTTTTCGGCAATCAACCAGACCTTGCTGCCGTCACGCTTGAAGCGTTTGACCGTCACTTCATCGCCGATGCGGGCAACAACAACCTGGCCGTTACGCGCTTCGCGTGTGGTGTGGACAGCAATCAGGTCACCGTCAAAAATCCCGATGTCCTTCATGCTCATACCATGAACGCGCAACAGGTAGTCGGCGCGCGGATGGAAGAAGGCCGGGTTGATGTTGCAGGATTCTTCGATGTGCTGCTGCGCCAGAATCGGCGCGCCGGCGGCGACCCGGCCGATGATTGGCAAGGTCGAGTCGTCGGCCTTGGCTTCGAAGCCCGGAATGCGAATCCCGCGGGAGGCGCCTGGAGTCATCTCGATAGCGCCCTTGCGGGCCAGAGCTTTCAAGTGCTCTTCGGCGGCGTTGGGCGATTTGAAGCCCAGTTCCTGAGCGATCTCCGCGCGGGTAGGCGGGTAGCCGTTGTCTTCAAGGCAACGTTTGATGAAGGCCAGAATTTCGGCTTGGCGTGGCGTCAGTTTAAGCATATTGATCGCTCTGTCTTTTTATACAGTGACTGGGATTATATACAGTGAAGCGGTCTTGGCAATGGCCGTTTTTTGCCATACCGCCGGACGGTCGATGAAGGCGCAGATTCCAGTGTCGTCCTTATATGGTTAAATAACTGACCGACCATTCCCAAAACGAACACGCAGGGTTGACAAGGCATAGGCTGAAACGTATGTTTCAAACAAGTGTTTGTCAGGCGGAGTAGCCATGGCCCAGTCGGAAACCGTTGAACGCATTCTTGATGCTGCCGAGCAGTTGTTCGCGGAAAAAGGTTTCGCTGAAACCTCATTGCGTTTAATCACCAGCAAGGCCGGGGTCAACCTGGCGGCGGTGAACTATCATTTCGGCTCGAAGAAAGCGCTGATTCAGGCGGTTTTCTCTCGCTTCCTTGGGCCGTTCTGCATCAGCCTCGACAAAGAGTTGGAGCGGCGTCAGGCCAAGCCTGAGAACAAACCGACGCTTGAAGAGCTGCTGGAAATCCTCGTCGAACAAGCCTTGGTGGTGCAGCCACGCAGCGGCAACGACTTGTCGATTTTCATGCGGTTGCTCGGTCTGGCATTCAGTCAGAGCCAAGGCCACTTGCGGCGTTATCTGGAGGACATGTACGGCAAGGTGTTCCGTCGCTACATGATGCTGGTCAATGAGGCCGCGCCGCGTATTCCACCGATCGAGCTGTTCTGGCGCGTGCACTTCATGCTCGGTGCCGCAGCGTTCAGCATGTCCGGCATTAAAGCGTTACGTGCGATTGCTGAAACAGACTTCGGCGTCAACACTTCCATCGAGCAGGTGATGCGCTTGATGGTGCCGTTCCTCGCCGCCGGCATGCGCGCCGAAACCGGCGTGACCGACACCGCCATGGCCAGCGCACAGTTGCGTCCGCGCAGCAAAACCGCTCCGGTGCCTGCCAAGGTTTGAAACGTAAACGAGTGGGCGCGGCTGTGGACATCCGCTAAGCTAGCCGCCCATGCCAACTCTCGTTCTGAACCCGCTTACCATTGAAATCGCCGTCCTGCCGGGCCATGTGCCCGGCGGCGATTTTGCGTGGGGCGGGTTTTTTGTTATCAAGGAATTTTTATGACTGCTGGCCTGCAAGGCTCGTTGATGGTGGACGTCGCCGGTACCTGGCTGACGGCCGAAGATCGCCAATTGTTGCGCCAGCCCGAAGTGGGCGGCCTGATCATCTTTGCGCGCAACATCGAGCATCCGCGTCAGGTGCGCGAACTCAGCGCTTCGATCCGTGCGATTCGTCCTGACTTGCTGCTGGCGGTGGATCAGGAGGGCGGCCGCGTCCAGCGTCTGCGTCAGGGCTTCGTGCGTCTGCCGGCCATGCGCGCGATTGCCGACAACCCGAATGCTGAATACCTCGCCGAGCAGTGCGGCTGGATCATGGCCACCGAAGTGCTGGCCGTCGGACTCGACCTGAGCTTCGCCCCGGTGCTGGATCTGGATTACCAGCGTAGCGCCGTGGTCGGCACCCGCTCGTTCGAGGGCAACCCGGAGCGCGCCGCAACACTTGCTGGCGCATTCATCAAGGGCATGAACAGCGCGGGCATGGCTGCCACCGGCAAGCATTTCCCCGGTCACGGTTGGGCCGAAGCCGATTCCCACGTAGCGATTCCCAACGACGAGCGCAGCCTCGACGAGATCCGCGCCAACGATCTGGTGCCATTCGCCAGGCTGAGCAAACAATTGGCCGCCGTGATGCCGGCCCACGTTATCTACCCGCAAGTCGACCCACAGCCTGCCGGTTTCTCCCGGCGCTGGTTGCAGGACATTTTGCGCGGCGAGTTGCAGTTCGACGGTGTGATCTTCAGCGATGACCTGTCGATGGCCGGTGCGCATGTGGTCGGCGACGCCGCCAGTCGTATCGAAGCAGCCCTCAGCGCCGGTTGCGACATGGGTTTGGTATGCAACGATCGCGCTGCGGCCGAACTGGCCCTGAGCGCGGCTCAACGGCTGAAAGTCACACCGTCCGCGCGTATTGCGCGGATGCGCGGCCAGGCTATCGCCAGCACCGAATACCGTCAGGATCCGCGTTGGCTGACCGCTGTCGGCGCGCTCAAAGACGCTCAACTGATTGATTAAGGATTTTTCGCTATGACGGTTTACGCAATCATCGGTGGCACCGGCCTGACTCAACTCGAAGGCTTGAGCATTCGTCAGTCGCTGGCAGTGGACACCCCCTACGGCGCGCCATCGGCCGAGGTGCAGATCGGCGAATACGCCGGCAAGGAAGTGCTGTTCCTCGCCCGTCATGGCCATCCGCACCGCTTCCCGCCGCACAAGGTCAACTACCGCGCGAACCTGTGGGCGTTGAAGCAGGCTGGGGCCGAAGCGATCATTGCGGTCAACGCGGTCGGCGGGATTCATCCTGCGATGGGCACCGGACATTTCTGCGTCCCGCATCAGATCGTCGACTACACCAGCGGTCGCGAACATACCTATTTCGCCGATGACCTGGAACATGTCACACATATCGACTTCAGCTTTCCCTACAGCGAACCGTTGCGCCAGCAACTGATCGCCGCGCTGGCTGCCGAGGGTTGCGAGTACAGCGATCAAGGCGTGTACGCCTGCACCCAGGGTCCGCGTCTGGAAACGGTGGCCGAAATTGTGCGTCTGGAGCGTGACGGCTGCGACATCGTCGGCATGACCGGCATGCCGGAAGCGGCGCTGGCGCGTGAGTTGGAGCTGGATTACGCCTGTCTGTCACTGGTGGTCAACCCGGCAGCGGGCAAGACCACCGAGGTGATCACCATGGCCGAGATCGAGCAGGCGCTGCATGACGGCATGGGCAAGGTGAAATCGACCTTGGCGCGCGTACTCAAGGGCTGAGTTTCAGTGGCTCGAAACGGACTTCATCATTCACCCGCGAGCAATCGGCGTAGATTCCATGATGACAATTACTGAACACCTGGATGCGCAACCTTGGGCAAGTATGTTCAGTAACCGCACTCTGGACAAGGCGCGTCTCTACGCCGACGAGCGACGGGTGGAGATTCGTCAGATCGATGAGCAGGTGATTTTCGCGACGTGCCTTGGCTCCGAGCGGCAGAGATACGATCAGATCATTGAACTCGTCAAAAGTCCGACCGGACGCTGGGAGCTCATGTGTTCATGCACCTGCCCGATGGAGTCCGATTGCAAGCACTGCGCCGCCACCATCTATCACCTGCAGGATCAGCCCGTAACGGCCACTGAAAGCATCCCGCAGGTTCATTTGAACCGTGAATTGGAACGCTGGCTCGCCGATATCCCTTCTGCAAACAAGTCTGACGCTGAGCCTGCGCAAGCAGCGGGCACGCGTCTGGTGTGCCAGCTCAGGCCGACGTCCGTCGCGGGCAAGTGGGCGCTGGAAATTTACCGCGCCCAGCAGCTCAAGACCGGTGAATTGAAAGACATCAAGCAGATGTACTCGCTGTCGGACATGCTGATGCGCGAGCCTGGTTACCTGACGGAGCTGGATCTGCGGATTGCCCGACTGTTGGTCGCTGTCTATTCCCATCACGCCTATCACGGCGGCTACATGTTGCAGGGCAGCAGCGGTGCTGAACTGCTTGAAATGCTGGTGAAAACCGCGCGACTGTTCCTCGATCTCAAGCGCTCGCAGCCATTGAGATCCGGCGAGAAGAGAGCAGGGCAGTTCGCTTGGGCCGAACAATCCAACGGCAGCTTCCGCCCGCAGTGGAGCAGCGAAGAAGCGGCGGTGGAAACCGTTCTGGCCCTCGAACCGCTCTACTACCTGGACCGTGAGCGCCTGCAAGTCGGGCCGCTTCTCTCCGAGCTCGATGAAAAACTCGCTTGTCACTTGACGTTGGCTCCGGATATCCCGGCCCACCAGGCGATGCAGTTCAGTCATCGAATGAGCGCGACCACTCAAGTTGTCCCTCCGCATGTTTTGACCGAACGGGTGGTCGAAGGTGTCTTGCCTCAGGCGCACCTCACACTCGCCAGCGGCAAGCGCTACGTGAACTGGAAATATGAGCCGGAGCATCGCGCAGCATTGGCGTTTTCCTATAACGGTCATCCCGCCGTGGACAGGAACCCGGAAGTCCTGGTCCTGTCGGGTACTGAGACTCAGCGCATCCAACGCAATCCCGCCGCCGAAAAAGTCCTGCGCCAACTCATGCAGAAGCACGGCTTCAAGAAAGCCACGCGCAAGAGCAACCTGGATCGCCCCGGCGAAATGTTCACACTGCCCGACGATCCAGCGTGGCTCGCGTTCATGCAGGACGGCCTGGAAGCTTTGCGCGAGGCGAACTGGCAGGTCGAGATCGCCGACGGTTTCCAATTCAACGTGCAGCCAGTCGAGCACTGGTACGCAGACGTCGAGGAGGAGGCCGGACACCAATGGTTTGATCTGCAATTGGGCATCGTCGTCAACGGTAAACGTCACAGTCTGTTGCCGATTCTGCTGCACCTGTTGCGCACGCAACCGAAACTGCTCGAGCCTTCCAGCCTGGCTGAGCGCGACGATGACGAACAACTGTTGATCGAATTGGGTTTCGGCCGCTGGGGTTCCACCGACACCACCAAAGTCGCCCTGCCTTACGGCCGGATCAAACCGCTGATGGCCACGCTCGGTGAGTTGTATCTGGGCAATCATCAGGGCGATGCATTGCGCCTGAGTGCTCCGGATGCCGCGCGTCTGAGCGTGCTGGAGGGGGTTGATCTGGTCTGGCAGGGCGGCGAGCGCCTGCGCAACTTTGCCCAGAGACTGCGCGAATCGACCTACGCGCAGGTAGCGGCTCCGAAGGGCCTCCAGGCAACCCTGCGCCCGTATCAACTCGAAGGGCTGAACTGGATGCAGACCCTGCGCGAGTTAGGCGTCGGTGGCATTTTGGGCGATGACATGGGGCTGGGCAAAACCCTGCAAACCCTGGCGCATTTGCTCACTGAAAAGCACGCCGGACGGCTCGATCGTCCGGCCCTCGCTGTGATGCCCACCAGCCTGATCTCCAACTGGCTCGACGAGGCGCTGCGCTTCACTCCGCAGCTGAAAGTGCTGGCGCTGCATGGCGCGGTGCGGCAAAAAGATTTCGCCAGCCTGGCGCAATACGATCTGGTGCTGACCACCTACGCACTGCTGCCGCGGGATCTCGAGGTATTGCAGGCGCAGGTGTGGAGTGTGCTGATTCTCGATGAAGCGCAGAACATCAAAAATCCGGTCAGCAAAGCGGCTCAGGCTGCCCGCGATTTACACGCGGACCAACGTCTGTGCCTGAGCGGCACACCGCTGGAAAACCACCTCGGCGAACTCTGGTCGCAGTTCCATTTTCTGCTGCCCGGCTGGCTGGGTGACAACAAAAGCTTCAATCGCGACTACCGCACGCCGATCGAGAAACATGGCAACGCCGAGCGCATGCACCATCTGACGGCGCGGATTAAACCCTTCCTGCTGCGGCGCAAGAAAGATCAGGTGGCAACCGAGCTGCCACCGAAAACCGAAATCGTGCATTGGGTCGATCTCAGCGACGGGCAGCGCGATGTCTATGAAACCGTGCGCGTGGCCATGGACAAGAAAGTCCGCGACGAAATCAGCCGCAACGGGGTGGGTCGCAGTCAGATCATCATTCTCGATGCGCTGCTCAAGCTGCGCCAAGTGTGCTGCGATCTGCGCTTGCTGAAAATGCCACTCACGGCAAAAGCGCTGCGGGCCGGTAGCGGCAAACTGCTCAGCCTGATGGAAATGCTCGAAGAGTTGCTCAGCGAAGGGCGCAAGATTCTGCTGTTTTCGCAGTTCACATCGATGCTGGCGTTGATCGAGGAAGAGCTGCAACAGCGGCGGCTTGGCTACTCATTACTGACCGGTGAAACCGCGGATCGGCGCACGCCGGTCAAGGATTTCCAGAGCGGTAAGGTGCCGCTGTTCTTGGTCAGCCTGAAGGCCGGCGGTACCGGTTTGAATCTCACCGCTGCGGACACCGTGATCCATTTCGATCCATGGTGGAACCCGGCGGTGGAAAATCAGGCGACCGACCGGGCCTATCGGATCGGGCAGAACAAACCAGTGTTCGTCTACAAACTGATTGCTCGCGGCACGGTCGAGGAAAAGATACAGGCATTGCAGCAAGAGAAAGCTGCATTGGCCGGCGCGGTGCTTGAGGGCGGGACCACTGGCGGCTGGAAGCTCGAGCAGAGCGACATCGAGGCGTTGTTCGCGCCGCTGCCCACTACCAAGTAGCGATCAGCGTTTTTCGATCTTGTCCGGCAGCGGTGCGAAAAGCGCTTCAATATCGTCGTTCTGCAACTTCCAGTCACCGGCCTTGCGCCCGTCCAGCACACCTGCCGCCAAGTCAGATTTCTCCCGCTGCAAGTGCTGGATTTTCTCTTCCACGGTGCCGCGGGCGATCATCTTGTAGACGAATACCGGTTTCTCCTGACCGATGCGATACGCGCGGTCGGTTGCCTGATTCTCGGTTGCCGGGTTCCACCACGGATCGTAGTGAATCACCGTGTCGGCCTCGGTCAGGTTCAATCCGACGCCGCCAGCCTTCAGGCTGATCAGAAAAATCTGACGAGTGCCGCTCTGGAATTCCTTCACCGGCGTGCGCCGATCGCGGGTCTGACCGGTCAAAAGCGCGTAGGAAATTTTGCGCTTCTTCAGCTCGTCTTCAATCAGCGACAACATTGAAGTGAACTGCGAGAACAGCAGAATCCGTCGACCTTCTTCAAACAATTCCTCAAGCATCTCCATCAAGCTGTCGAGCTTGCCTGAGGTGCTGCCACGCGCGGGCAGGGTGGCGCCGCTGACCAGGCGCAAATCGCAGCACACCTGACGCAGTTTCAGCAGCGCTTCAAGAATGATGATCTGACTACGCGCCACGCCTTTACGTGTGATTTCGTCGCGGACTTTCTTGTCCATCGCCAGCCGCATGGTTTCGTACACGTCGCGCTGCGCTTCGTTGAGATCGACCCAATGGATGATCTCGGTTTTCGGCGGCAGTTCGGTGGCGACCTGCTCTTTGGTGCGGCGCAGCAGGAACGGTTTGATCCGGCCATTCAGGTGCTGAAGTCTGACTTCACTGCCGCGCTTTTCAATCGGCACACGGTAATCGGCGTTGAAGCTTTTCACGTCGCCGAGCCAACCGGGCAGCAAGAAGTGGAACAGCGACCACAGTTCACCCAAGTGGTTTTCCAGTGGCGTACCACTCAGGCACAGGCGCTGGCGCGCGTTGAGTTCGCGCGCAGCCTGCGCGGCTTTGCTGTTGGGGTTTTTGATATATTGCGCTTCATCCAGCACCAACACGTGCAGCGGTTGCTGGGCGAGACGTTCGACGTCCTTGGGCAGTAGCGCATAGGTGGTGAGGATCAAGTCGTATTCGGCCAGATGCTCAAAGTGCTTTTTACGCGTGGCACCGTACAGCGCGACAACCTTCAACTGCGGCGTGAAATGCGCCGCTTCGTCGAGCCAGTTGGGAATCAGGCTGGTCGGCATCACCACCATGCACGGCCGATCCAGGCGTCCGGCGATTTTCTCGCTGAGAATATGCGCCAGGGTCTGCAGGGTT
Source organism: Pseudomonas sp. P4795 (assembly GCF_048822895.1). Classification (NCBI taxonomy): domain Bacteria; kingdom Pseudomonadati; phylum Pseudomonadota; class Gammaproteobacteria; order Pseudomonadales; family Pseudomonadaceae; genus Pseudomonas; species Pseudomonas sp. P4795. Next base: position 36,356 of record NZ_JBMFBT010000006.1, read on the forward strand.
TTGCCCAGCCCCATGTCATCCGCAAGAATCCCGCCGACTTCCAGTTGACGCAGTGACTGCATCCAGCTCAAACCTTCGAGCTGATAAGGCCGCAGAACCGCGTTCAGGCCTTCCGGCGCCACCGCGCTGTAATCGCGGATGTCGCGCAAGCGCTGGGCGAAGCCGCGAATCTGCTCGCCGCCCTCCCACAGCAGTGGAATGCCCTCCAGCGAATTCAGGCGCGTCGCGTCAGCCTTGCTCAGGCGTAACGTGGTTTCGCCCGGTTGCTGCAAATAAAACTCGCCGAGCGTGGCCAGCACTGGTTTCAAGCGACCGAGTGGCAGGGCTACTTGCAGCGGCCCATTCTCGAGGGTGCGTTGCGGAATATTCACCAGAATCAGTTCGTCATCGCGCCGACGGGCGAGGCGTTCCGGATTGAGGATTTCTGCGTGCGAGCGCATCAGATTGAGCAAAATCGGCAGCAGACTCAGGCGCTCACCGTTGACGATGATCCCCAGCTCCAGATCGAACCAGTCGCGTTCTGGCGCCTGCTCGACAGTGGCGTACCAATCGTCGACGACCGTCAGATCGAAGCCGAACTCCTCGTCGATCTGCAATTCCCAGCCCTGCGTGCGCAGCTTCTGCAGATCATTCAGGGTGAAGGTCAGCCATGCGCTGTCATTGACCATCTCATAGAGTTCGCCGGCACTTTCCGGCAAGGCTTTGCTCTGGCGGGTGGCGATGCGGAAACCGAGGATGCGCAGCTGTTCGCGGTAGTTCTGTTCGACATCCGGGTGGCGTTTGATCCGCAGGGTCTGGGCTTCCTGACGAATCAGGATGTCGCTGTTTTTCTGGCCGCTGACGTATTCGTCCAAGTAGCTGAACGACAGCGCTGCGCGGTGCTGAATATAGCGTTGCATCTTGCCGTTGCGCGGCTCGAACGCGCTGAACTCGACACTGGCCAGCCACAGGCGTGGCACCGGTTGTACGTTGTCCACCAGCACTTGCGGCGGCGCTTTCGGGTTGCGGTTTTCCAGGACGGCCGAGAGTTTTTCCAGCAGCTCGGCGTCTTTCGCCGCGGCCGGGTATTCAAGGGTTTCCTGCACTTGCAGCAACACCGCTGCGCAGTGTTTGCAGTTGCTGTGCACCGGACAGGTGCAGGTGGCGTCGACCATCAGCAGCGTGCCTTTGGCCGACTCGCGCAGGCGAATCGTCTGACGATAGACGTTACCGCCAGAGCCTTCGCAACTGGCGGTAATGGTTGCGTCGCCAACCTGGACGATGCGTACGCGGTTTTCCAGGGCGTAGCGGCGACCGCGCTCCAGGCTCTGTTCCTTGAATCGGCTGACCCAAGAGGATGCCAGCGGTTTACTCAGCGGCGAGGACATAAGGACTTCGATCAGTCCGGAATGGCTTCAGGCGCTTCGCGAGGCGCTGGCGCCGTCAGGGAAGTGATCTTGATCAGCAGGCCGAGGTGGCCGTTATCCAGAAAATTGAGTTGACCGTTTTTGGTATGGCTCTCTTGCTTGAGGCGTTCGCTGGCGGTGACCAGGCCATTGGCGTCAATCTGGTTGACCCAGAAATCCGCGTTGACGTCGGTGAACCGGCCGAGCTTCATCTCCAGCGTGCCCTCGATCGGGAACTGTCCGAATTGCTCCGCACCTTCGCTGACCGCAACTTTCACCGGCACTTCGCCAAGGTTCTGCTGCCATGCTTTGTGCATCAGCACGCTGTACTCGCCGCTGGCCGCGAGCTTGCTCGCAACCTCGCCCAGCGCCGGCGTGCGTTGGCTGTCATTGCCCAGGCGCTGGGCGCCAGCGGCCCAGTCCTCCGGTGCGGCGCGGCTGACAATCGCCGGCACAGCGTTCTGCCGGACCAGAATCATTTCGACTTGATACAAGTCATCGGCAAATGCCGACGGGGCGACCAGAGTCAGCAATAAAGTCAGTGAGCGAAACAGGCGCATGCGGCGTCCTTCAAGCAGTTTTCGGAATGAGGCGCTCGAACAGCGCCTCTACAGTATTAAAGCGCTCTTCCGGGCGCTCCATCGGCACCATGAATTTGAATACAGTGGCGCCCTCGAATTTGTAGCGTTTTGGCTGACCCTGAATCAGTTTGATCAGGGTCAGCGGATCGACCGGCGTCTGCGCGGCGAACTCGATGCGCCCACCTTGCGGGCCGCCATCGACTTTCTTGATGCCCAGTTGCTCGGCCTGCAATTTCAGCGCAGTGATGCGCACCAGATTCTTGGTCGGTTCCGGCAGCAAGCCGAAGCGATCGATCATCTCGACTTGCAGATCTTTCAAACCTTCTTCATCGGTAGCCGAGGCGATGCGTTTGTACAGAATCAGGCGCGCGTGCACATCCGGCAGATAGCTTTCCGGAATCAACGCCGGGACCCGCAGATTGACCTCCGGACCACCGCCGAGCGGTTGATCGAGATTTGGTTGCTCGCCCTTGCGGATCGATTTCACCGCGCGTTCAAGCATCTCCATGTACAGCGTGAAACCGACGGCTTGAATCTGCCCGCTCTGACCGTCGCCAAGCAGTTCGCCGGCACCACGGATTTCCAGGTCGTTGGTCGCCAGCACGAAACCCGCGCCGAGATCCTGGGTGTTGGCAATCGCTTCCAGACGCTTCTCGGCATCACCTGTGATCTGCTGGCGCGGTGGCGTCAGCAGGTAAGCGTAAGCCTGGTGGTGACTGCGACCGACGCGGCCACGCAATTGGTGCAATTGCGCCAGACCGAACTTGTCGGCACGCTCGATGATGATGGTGTTGGCGCTCGGCACGTCGATGCCGGTCTCGATGATGGTCGAGGCGATCAACACGTTGAAGCGCTTGTGGTAGAAGTCGCTCATCACTTGTTCGAGATCGCGTTCGCGCATCTGTCCGTGACCGATGCCGATGCGTGCCTCCGGCACCAGTTCGGCCAGATCAGCAGCGCATTTCTCGATGGTTTTAACGTCGTTGTGCAGGTAGTAAACCTGCCCGCCACGCAGCAATTCGCGCAGCAGCGCTTCCTTGACCGTGCTCTTGTTCTGCTCCATGACGAAGGTGCGCACCGACAAACGTCGCGCCGGCGGCGTTGCGATGATCGACAGATCGCGCATGCCCGACACCGCCATGTTCAGCGTGCGCGGGATCGGCGTGGCGGTCAGCGTTAAAATGTCGACTTCACTGCGCAGGGCCTTGAGCTGTTCTTTCTGACGCACACCGAAACGGTGTTCTTCGTCGATGATCACCAAGCCAAGGTTTTTGATCTTCACGTCGTCGGACAGCAGTTTGTGCGTGCCGATGACGATGTCGATTTTGCCTTCGGCCAGCTCGGCAATCGCCGCGTTGACTTCTTTGGCCGACCTGAAGCGGCTCATCACTTCCACAGTCACTGGCCAGTCGGCGAAGCGGTCGCGGAAGCTGTTGTAGTGCTGTTGGGCGAGCAGGGTGGTCGGCACCAGAATCGCCACTTGGCGACCACCATGCACGGCGATGAACGCGGCCCGCATCGCCACTTCGGTCTTGCCGAAACCAACGTCGCCGCAGACCAGTCGATCCATCGGTTTCGGCGCGAGCATATCGGCGCGCACCGCTTCGATGGTGGTTTGCTGATCGGGAGTTTCTTCGAACGGGAAACCGGCGCTGAAGGTTGCGTAATCGGCTTTCGGATCGGCGAACGCATAACCTTCGCGCGCAGCACGACGCGCATAGATGTCGAGCAGTTCGGCGGCGACGTCGCGCACCTGTTCGGCGGCTTTGCGCTTGGCTTTCTGCCAGGTTTCCGACCCGAGGCGGTGCAACGGGGCCAGCGCATCGTCGCTGCCGGTGTAGCGCGCGATCAAATGCAGGTTGGCTACCGGCACATAGAGCTTGGCGCCTTCGGCGTATTGCAGCGTGAGGAATTCGGCGGCCTGATCGTCGATTTCCAGTGTCGCCAAGCCGAGGTAACGACCGACACCGTGATCGATGTGTACCACCGGCGCGCCTTCGCGCAGCTCGGTGAGGTTCTTGATCACCGCATCGTTGTTGGCGTCGGCGCGTTTCTCGCGGCGACGGCGCTGCATCACGCGCTGACCGAACAACGGACTTTCCGCAATCAGTGCCAGCGCCGGGTCGTCGAGCATCAGGCCTTCGTCGAGCGGGGCGATGGTGATCGCCAGACGCTCTTTTGATGCAACAAAGTCTGGCCAGCTGTCGACGGTTTTCGGTCGCAGCTTCAAGCGTTCGAGCAATTCCAGCAGCACTTCGCGACGGCCCGCAGACTCGGCGGTAAACAGCACGCGGCCGGGGAATTCGTCGAGGAAAGCTGCCAGCGCCGCCAGCGGCTGCGTGGCTTTGGCTTCAATCGCCAGATTCGGCAACACCTGCGCCGGGAAGCGCTCGCGGCCGGCGCCGCTTTCCACATCCTGCTGACTGGCAACCACGCGCGGCCAGTTCTTCAGGCGCGCGAAGCAGTCTTCGACCGGCAGAAACAATTCGGCGGGTGGCAATAAAGGACGCGATGGATCGACGCGGCGCTCTTCATAACGATTGCGCACGTCGTTCCAGAAGTTTTCCGCCGCTTGCTCGATGCCCGGCAGCGAGAACACTTGGGTGTCTTGCGGCAGGTAATCGAACAGGGTCGAAGTTTCGTCGAAGAACAGCGGCAGGTAGTACTCGATGCCGGCCGGGGTAATCCCGCTGCTCAGATCCTGAAAGATCGGGCAGCGGCGGAAGTCAACGTCGAAACGCTCGCGGAAACGCGCCTTGAACCGGGTGACCGCGTCTTTTTGCAGCGGAAATTCGCGGGCCGGCAGCAGCTTGACCGAATCGACCTTGTCGATGGAGCGCTGGTTTTCCGGATCGAAAGTGCGCAGCGTCTCGATTTCATCATCGAACAAGTCGATGCGGAATGGCAGTTTGCTGCCCATCGGGAACAGGTCGATCAGCGAGCCACGCACGGTGAATTCGCCGTGCTCGTACACCGTGTCGACATAGCGATAGCCGCTGGCTTCAAGCCGCGTGCGCATCTGCTCGACATCGAGTTTCTGGCCGACATCCAGCACCAGACTGCTGCCGAGCAGGAATTTGGTCGGCGCCAGGCGATGCAGGGCAGTGGTGATCGGCACCACCAGCACGCCATGTTCCAGCTCCGGCAGCCTGTACAAGGCAGCGATGCGCTGGGAAATGATGTCTTGATGGGGCGAGAACAGATCGTAGGGCAGGGTTTCCCAGTCCGGGAAATGCAGCACCGGCAAATCCGGGGCGAAGAAGCCCAGCTCCTGTTCCAGCCGTTCGGCACTTTGGCTGTCGGCGGTCAGCAGCAGTGTGAAGCGCTTGGCAGCGCTGGCAGCCTCGGCAATCGCCAGGCTCAGGGCGGCACCGGGCAAATTGCCCCAATGCTGTTTACCTGCCGCAGCAGGGAGTTGCGGTAGACGCAGGACGGGCACGGAAGGTTGAGCTCCAGGCGGTGCGACAAAGTCGGTAATTGTAGCGGCGTCGGGTGCCGCCTGTCAGTTGCAGTGTGCGTCTATCTGCACCGTTCGCGAGAAATGTAGTGGTAACAACAAAAAACCGGGTTTTTTAGCGATTATGTAGTGCCGAAAGCGGCCGGTGTTTCGGAGGGTTACAGACATCGTCTGACAGTCGTCGAAAAATTGACTGCGCTGCAAGCCCCGGTTTTACTGGGCTGGAGAAGGGCGTAATTTTTTTGAACAGGATTTTGTTACTGATTGCGCGACAGGCGCGCATTGCTACAAGTGCTTTCGAGCGGCATAATGTAGCCCCTTTTTTCTGCCCCTACATGTGGAAGGTTACCGTGACTCAGAAGCCCGACCAGTGTCTTGGTGAATGGATCGACCGTGAAGCTCTCGCAGAAGCGATGATTCCGCTTATCGGTCAGCTCTACCGCAATAACAACGTGGTGAGCTCGATCTATGGCCGCAGCCTGATCAACCAGTCTGTCATCGCGATTCTCAAAGCCCACCGCTTTGCGCGTCACCGTTCTTCCGACGACAGCGAACTCTCCGTCCACGAAACATTCCCTCTTCTTAAAGCCATGAGCGAGCTCAAACTCGGCGCGGCTTCGGTGGATCTGGGCAAGTTGGCGTATAAATTCCGCAACGAAGGCAATGGCCGCAGCGCCGAGCAATTCGTTCGCGAAGAGATGGCCGATGTAGTTGGCCAGCAGAACGCTTCTGCACGAAAAGGCACTGACGTTGTGCTCTACGGCTTCGGTCGTATCGGCCGTCTGCTGGCGCGCATCCTGATCGAAAAAACCGGTGGCGGCGACGGTCTGCGTCTGCGTGCCATTGTCGTGCGTAAAGGCGCCGACAACGACCTGACCAAACGCGCCAGCCTGCTGCGCCGCGATTCGGTGCATGGTTCGTTCAATGGCACCATCACCATCGACGAAGAAAACAACACCATCACCGCCAACGGTAACCTGATCCAGGTGATCTACGCGAAGAACCCGACTGAAGTGGATTACACCCAGTACGGCATCAAAGACGCGCTGCTGGTGGACAACACCGGTGTATGGCGTGATGCCGAGGGCCTGGGTCAGCATCTGGCCTGCCCGGGTATCGACCGCGTTGTTCTGACCGCGCCTGGCAAAGGCAAGCTGAAGAACATCGTGCACGGCATCAACCACGCTGAAATCACCGCTGAAGACAAGATCGTGTCCGCCGCTTCCTGCACCACCAACGCCATCGTGCCGGTGCTGAAGGCTGTGAATGACAAGTTCGGCATCATCAACGGTCACGTCGAAACCGTTCACTCGTACACCAACGACCAGAACCTCATCGACAACTTCCACAAGGGCGATCGCCGTGGCCGTAGCGCCGCGCTGAACATGGTTATCACCGAGACCGGTGCTGCCACCGCTGCTGCCAAGGCTCTGCCTGAGCTGGCCGGCAAGCTGACCGGTAACGCGATCCGTGTTCCGACGCCAAACGTGTCGATGGCCATTCTCAACCTGAACCTTGAGAAAGCCGCTACCCGTGAAGAGATGAACGAGTACCTGCGCTACATGGCGCTGCACTCCGATCTGCACAAGCAGATCGACTTCGTCAATTCGCAGGAAGTGGTTTCCACCGACTTCGTTGGTTCGCGCCACGCCGGTGTGGTCGACGCTGAAGCGACCATCACTCAGGATAACCGCGTTGTTCTGTACGTCTGGTACGACAACGAGTTCGGTTACAGCTGCCAGGTGATCCGCGTCATGGAAGACATGGCCGGGGTAAACCCGCCAGCATTCCCGCGCTAAGCCTTAGCTGCAAATGAAAACGCCCCGACTTTTGGTCGGGGCGTTTTTTTATGCCTGGTAAATCTCTATTGCCTATGCCGGCCCCATCGCTGGCAAGCCAGCTCCCACAGGATTTTGTGTCGTATACAAATCCTGTGAGCGCCATCCGACACTGTGGGAGCTGGCTTGCCAGCGATGGCGTCCTGTCAGGCGCCGCTGACAACAGCGGCTTGCGCGGTTCGCAGTTCGTGCTTATTGCCCCGGAACAGCACCAGCGTCGCGATCAACCCCAGCACCGCCGCGCCACTCAGCCAGATCCCCGGCGCAGCCTTGTTGTCCAGCACATGGATCAGATACGTACAGGCCACCGGGGTGAAACCGCCAAAGGTTGCGGTCGCCAAGCTGTAGGCCAGCGAGAATCCGGTGGTACGCACTTCCACCGGCATGATCTCGGTCAGCGCCACCACCACGGCGCCGTTGTACGAGCCATAGAGGAACGACAACCACAGCTCGACGATCAGCAGATGGCTGAAACTCGGATTCGCCACCAGCCACGACAGCGCCGGGTAAGCCGTGAGAATCGCCAGAATCGTCGCCGCCAGCAGCAGCGGTTTGCGGCCGATCTTGTCGGACAGCGCGCCCATTACCGGCAGCCAGAAGAAGTTCGAAAGGCCGATGCACACCGTCACCAGCAGCGCATCCAGATCCGACAGGTGCAGCTCGGCTTTACCGAAGGTTGGCGTATAGGCGGTGATCAGGTAAAACGAAACCGTGGTCATCACCACCAGCGCCATGCCGGCGAGGACAATGCCAAAGTTCTGAGCGATCGAGCGGACGATTTCGCGCAGAGTAGGGCGATGCTTTCTGGCCTCGAACTCAGGCGTTTCCTCCAGCGAGCGACGAATAAAGAAAATCACTGGCACGATCATGCAGCCAATCAGGAACGGCACACGCCAGCCCCAGTCACTCATTTGTTCCGGACTCAGCCAGTGATTGAGGCCGACGCCCAGCAAACCGGCGAAAACCACCGCTGCTTGTTGGCTGGCAGACTGCCAACTGACAAAGAAACCCTTGCGGCCCGGACTGGCAATCTCGGCCAGGTACACCGAGACACCGCCCAGTTCCACGCCGGCCGAGAAGCCTTGCAGCAATCGACCGAGCAGTACGATCAGCGGCGCGGCCACGCCCAACGTGGCGTAACCCGGCACACAGGCAATCAACACCGTACCGGCAGCCATCATTGCGAGAGTGATAATCAAGCCTTTGCGGCGGCCGTGGCGGTCAATGTAGGCGCCAAGGAAAATCGCGCCCAATGGACGCATCAGGAACCCGGCGCCAAAGGTCGCAAGGGAGAGCATCAGGGAGGCGAAGGCGCTGTCGGTCGGGAAGAAGGTTTTGGCGATGGCCGTGGCGTAGAAGCCGTAGACCATGAAATCGAACATTTCGAGGAAGTTGCCGCTGACAACACGAAAGATCGCCTTGCCTTTGCCGGTCGTGGAGGACATGTCTGGTTACTCACTTTTAAATCTTGTAAGAAAGCGTTTCACGCGTGGCCCATAATGGCTGGCGGGCTTTTACGTGGAGATGAAGATTTGTTCATTGGACGGTTTGGCGCAGTCGTGATGCTTGGGGCTTTTTTGGCTGGCTGCGGCAATGGCGAGACCATGGAGAGCTTCGGCGGGCCGACCATGGGCAGCACTTATTCGATCAAATACGTGCGCCATGCCGATCTGCCCGCGCCTGCACAGGTGCGTAGCGAGGTGGAGAAGATCCTCGCTGAGGTCGATCAGCAGATGTCCACCTACCGCGCCGATTCGGATATCTCGCGCTTCAACGCCTTACCGTCGGATCGCTGTCAGAGCATGCCCGCGCCGATCCTTGAATTGGTCCGCGTAGGCGAGCAGTTATCGCAACAAAGCCAAGGCTCCTACGACCTGACGGTAGAACCGCTGATGGACTTATGGGGTTTTGGCCCACAAGGTCGCGAGACGAAACTCCCGAGTGACGCTGCACTGGCCGAGGTGCGACAGCGGGTCGGCCATCAGCATCTGCACATTGAAGATGAACAGCTGTGCAAGGATGCGGCGGTCGAGGTCGACTTCAACAGTATCGCCGCCGGCTACGCGGTGGACGCGATTGCGGCGCGGCTGGAAGCGCTGGGCATCCATGACTACCTCGCCGAAGTCACCGGCGAACTCAAGGCCTCCGGCAGAAAACCCGACGGCTCAGCGTGGCGCATTGCGCTGGAAGAACCGCGCGACGATCAGCAGGTCGCCGAACGCGTCATTGATGTCGACGGCTACGGTGTTTCCACCTCCGGCGACTATCGCAACTATTTCCAGCAGGGTGGTCGGCGCTATTCCCACACCTTCGATGCGCGCAGAGGTGCACCTGTCCTACACAACCTGGCGTCAGTCACGGTGATTCATCCTTCAGCGTTGATGGCCGATGGACTATCGACGCTGTTGCTGATTCTCGGGCCGGAAAGGGCTTGGGACTATGCCGAAAAACATCAGATTGGTGCATTCTTTGTGATTCGTGCTGATACAGGTTTCATCACCCGCACCACGCTGACTTTCGAGCGCCTCAGCGGCGCGAAAACTGAGTGAATGCTCACGAAAACTGGCGTTGTAGCGCAGGCAAAAGTAGCCTACGACGCGACCAAGGGTTAATGTGCGCGGCGTTGACGCTTCTATAGACTGTGTCCGGGTTCTGCACTGACCCCCAATTGTTCCTTCACGCCGCCGTTCGGCGTGATTTAGCCGCCGGTGCTGCTGGCACCGCGGCCTGTTCTGAGGAGTACGCATGGCTGTCTACAACTACGACGTGGTGGTATTGGGTTCCGGCCCGGCGGGAGAAGGCGCGGCAATGAACGCCGCCAAAGCAGGGCGCAAGGTCGCGATGGTCGACAGCCGTCGCCAAGTCGGCGGTAACTGCACCCACCTGGGCACCATCCCGTCCAAGGCCCTGCGTCACTCGGTGCGGCAGATCATGCAGTTCAACACCAACCCGATGTTCCGGGCGATTGGCGAGCCACGCTGGTTCTCCTTTCCGGACGTGTTGAAAAGCGCCGAGAAAGTCATCTCCAAGCAAGTCGCTTCGCGCACTGGCTACTACGCGCGTAACCGCGTCGACGTGTTCTTCGGCACTGGCAGCTTCGCCGACGAGCAAACCATCGAAGTGGTCTGCGCCAATGGCGTGGTCGAAAAACTGGTGGCCAAGCACATCATCATCGCCACCGGCTCGCGTCCTTATCGCCCGGCGGACATCGATTTCCACCACCCGCGTATCTACGATAGCGACACCATCCTCAGCCTCGGCCACACCCCGCGCAAACTGATCGTTTACGGCGCTGGCGTGATCGGCTGCGAATACGCCTCGATCTTCAGCGGTCTGGGTGTACTGGTTGAGCTGGTGGACAACCGTGGCCAGTTGCTGAGCTTCCTCGACTCGGAAATCTCCCAGGCGTTGAGCTACCACTTCAGCAACAACAACATCACCGTGCGCCACAACGAAGACTACGACCGTGTCGAAGGCGTCGACAACGGCGTGATCCTGCACTTGAAGTCGGGCAAGAAGATCAAGGCCGACGCCTTGCTCTGGTGCAACGGTCGGACCGGCAACACCGATCAGTTGGGGTTGGAAAACATCGGGGTCAAGGTCAACAGCCGTGGCCAGATCGAAGTCGACGAGAACTACCGCACCTGCGTACCGAACATCTACGGTGCCGGTGACGTGATCGGCTGGCCGAGCCTGGCCAGTGCCGCCCACGACCAGGGTCGTTCGGCTGCCGGCAGCATCGTCGATAACGGTAGCTGGCGCTTTGTGAATGATGTGCCGACCGGCATCTACACGATTCCGGAGATCAGCTCGATCGGCAAGAACGAGCAGGAACTGACTCAGGCCAAAGTGCCGTACGAAGTTGGCAAGGCATTCTTCAAGAGCATGGCGCGCGCGCAGATTGCCGGCGAGCCGCAAGGCATGCTGAAGATCCTGTTCCACCGTGAAACCCTGGAAGTGCTGGGTGTTCACTGCTTCGGTTATCAGGCGTCGGAGATCGTGCACATCGGTCAGGCGATCATGAGTCAGCCGGGCGAACTGAATACCCTGAAGTACTTCGTCAACACCACGTTCAACTACCCGACCATGGCTGAAGCCTATCGGGTAGCGGCGTACGACGGCCTCAACCGGCTTTTTTGACGGGCTCCGGCCGGTGGCCTGAGCCGGCCGGGGAGACCGATTTCAGCAATTCCCGAGCGTGGCAGTGGCCAAACCGGGAAAGTCTGTAATCAGGCTGTCAACGCCGAAGTCGGCGAGTCTGCGCATCAGTGCAGGCTCGTTGACTGTCCACACCGACACATGCAAACCCTGACGCTGGGCTTTTTGCAGACGCTCAGGCGTACACAGTGTCCAGTTCAGTGCGAGCATCTCGCAGCCGTAGCTTTGTGCGACCTTCAATGGATCGAGCCAGGCGTACTCGGCAACCAGCCCGCGCGACACGTCCGGCACCAGATCCAGCGCAGCCTTCAACACTTCCCGTGAACTCGAGGTGATCGTCACCTTGTCGAGCAGGCCGTGTCTGACCGCCATTTCGCGGATCGCCAGCACCGTGGTTGCGGCGCGCGTGCGTGAAGCGCTTTTGACTTCGAGCTGCCAATGCTCGAAAGCACATTTCTCGAACAGTTCTTCCAGTGTCGGAATCGGGCACGGTTTGATCCAGCCCGGCCCACCCTTGCGTGCGTCGTAGGTCACCAGATCGGCAGCCATGTGCTCGACGACTTTGCCGCGACGCTCGGTGGTGCGCTTGAGCGTCGGGTCGTGGATGACCATCAACTCGCCGTCCTTGGACAGATGCAAGTCCAGTTCGCAGCGGCGCACGCCGTGTTTGAGACATTCCTGAAAACTGGTCAGGGTGTTTTCCGGTGCTTCGCCCTTGGCGCCGCGGTGGCCGTAGATAAGGGTCACGATTCTTCCTTAATTTAAATGCCTGATTCGTTCTGTTCGCGGGCCAGACGTCGTTCCTGGGCCTGCTTCTGCAAGATATAGCGGGCGAGCAACTGGCGCTGGGCATCGGTCAAGTGTTCGAACTCGGTGCCGACGTCATAGCCTTCACCTTTGCGGTCGCAATGCGTGACGCGCGCGCGCAATAACAGGCCTAGTGCCTGCGGCATCAATACCAGTTTGACCGACAGGTGCGCGCCGGCAGCGATGGGTGTCGGATACTGAAAGTCGATGCCACCCTCGGAAATGATCACCGGTTGCGGCTCGCCGATCTGCCCGAGCACGGTCAGCGCAACCACCTGGCTGAGCAAGTCGATACGCTTGTTCTGGGATTTCAGGAACGCAGCAATCGCCCGGTCGCGCTCACTGATCTGGCGCAACAGGTGCTGCGACTCGAATTCGCTCAGGTGCAGTTCGCTGAGCAGATTGAAAAGGGGAGAAGCATCCTGCAACACTTCCTCGCCTGCGGCTTCGGGAGCGGACAGGGGCCGAATTTCCAGTGCGATCGTGTCCTCGATACGGTAGTATTCGCGGCGATCTTCTTCATCTAATGTCGACATGGCGAACCCATGGTAGCGGCGGTGGTCTGAGTGTAAAGCTGGTTACCGACCCCCGCCACAAGGACGTTCCTTTTCCCTCCGAACAAGCCCCGACATGTTCAGACCTCTCTTCGTATTTATCGGCACGCGTTATACCCGTGCAAAGCGTCGCAATCATTTTGTGTCATTCATTTCCCTGACTTCGATGATCGGGCTCGCCCTTGGCGTTGTCGTGATGATCGTGGTGTTATCGGTGATGAATGGCTTCGATCATGAGATGCGCACCCGCGTGCTGGGCATGGTGCCCCACGCGACCCTGGAAACCGGCGAAGCCATCAACGACTGGCAAAGCCTGGCCGACAAGGTCAAACAGAACCCGCAGGTGACGGCCGTTGCGCCGTTTATCCAGATGCAGGGCCTGCTGACCAACGACGGTCAGGTGTCCAAGGTGTTGCTCAATGCCATCGATCCGGCGCTTGAGCGCAACGTGTCGATCATCGACAACTTCATGCAGCAGGGCAAACTCGACGACCTGACACCGGGCAGCTTCGGCATCGTCATCGGTGACAAGGCCGCGACCAAGCTTGGCGTCGGCATCGGCGACAAGGTCACCTTTGTTGCACCGGAAGTCAGCGTGACCCCGGCAGGGATGTTCCCGCGCATGAAGCGCTTCACCGTAGTCGGCATTTTCCATGTCGGCGCCGGCGAGCTCGACGGCTATCTGGGCGTGACCAACCTGCAGGATCTGGCGAAGATGCGCCGCTGGAAACCTGATCAGGTGCAGGGCCTGCGCCTGAAGTTCGACGATCTGTTCGAGGCACCGCGTGTGGCGTGGAACATCGCCCAGCAGCTCGGCGAAGACCGTTACTACGCCCGCGACTGGACTCGTACCCACGGCAATCTGTATCAGGCGATCCGTATGGAAAAAGCCATGATCGGTCTGCTGTTGCTGCTGATCGTCGCAGTTGCCGCGTTCAACATCATTTCCACGCTGGTGATGGTGGTCAATGACAAAAAGGGCGACATCGCGATCCTGCGCACCCTCGGCGCCACGCCGGGCACGATCATGCGCACGTTCATGGTTCAGGGTACCGTTATCGGTGTGGTCGGTACGGCCATCGGCGCCGTGGTCGGGATCTTCGCCGCGCTCAACGTCAGCGCCGCGATCTCGGCCCTTGAAGGCTTGATCGGCCACAAGTTTTTGAACGCCGACGTGTATTTCATCGATTACCTGCCGTCGCAGGTGCAGAGCCAGGACGTGGTCATGGTCTGCTCCGCCGCGTTGGTCCTGAGTTTCCTCGCCACCCTGTATCCAGCTTGGCGTGCCGCGCGCACCCAGCCGGCGGAGGCGCTACGTTATGAGTGAGTCGGGCATGAGTGAACAAGCAATCTTGAGCTGCCGCAACCTGGGCAAATCCTACGAGGAAGGCCCGGAATCGGTAGAAGTGTTGGCCGGTCTGCAACTGGAGTTGCACCCGGGCGAGCGTGTGGCGATTGTCGGCACCTCGGGTTCGGGCAAAAGTACGTTGCTCAACCTGCTGGGCGGTCTCGATACACCGACCAAGGGCAGTGTCTGGCTTGATGGTGAAGAACTTTCGGCCCTGAGCGAGAAGAAGCGCGGTCTGCTGCGTAATCGTTCGCTGGGCTTCGTCTACCAGTTCCACCACTTGCTGCCGGAATTCACCGCGCTGGAAAACGTCTGCATGCCGCTGCTGATCGGCAAGACGCCGATCCCGGAAGCGCGTCAGCGTGCCACGGCGTTGCTCGAGCGGGTAGGGCTGGGCCATCGCCTTGAGCACAAACCGTCCGAACTGTCCGGTGGCGAACGCCAACGTGTGGCGATCGCCCGCGCTCTGGTGAACAAGCCGGGACTGGTGATGCTCGACGAGCCGACCGGCAACCTCGACTCGCACACTGCCCAAGGCATTCAGGACTTGATGCTCGAACTCAGCACCTCGATGCGCACAGCGTTTCTGGTGGTGACTCACGACATGAACCTGGCTCGCCAGATGGATCGCGTCCTGCATCTGCAGGAAGGTCGCTTGACTGCCATCTGACCGGCCGAAACCCGACGTCTGAAAAGACGCCGGGTCTTTTTGTTTTTATACGGTGCCCCAGCGAATGTTCAGACCGTTATCGATCTTCATCGGCGCGCGCTATACCCGCGCCAAGCGTCGCAATCGCTTTGTATCGTTCATTTCGATGACCTCGATGATCGGCCTCGCCCTCGGCGTGCTGGCGATGATCGTGGTGTTGTCGGTGATGAATGGCTTCCAGCGCGAAATGAGCTCGCGCATTCTCGGTATGGTGCCGCATGCGACCATCGTTGGCGTCAAGCCGATCGACGACTGGCAGCCAGTCGCCGCCGCCGCAATGAAAAATCCTGAAGTCACCGCCGCCGTGCCGTTCACCGAAATGGAAGGCATGCTTTCCTATAAGGGTTTGATGCAGCCGATCCAGATCAGCGGCGTCGATCCGGCTCAGGAAGGCAAGGTGTCGATTGTCGCCCAGCACATCGTGCAGGGTCGTCTTGATGCGCTCAAGCCAGGTGAATTCGGCGTGGTACTGGGTGAAATTACCGCACGACGCTTTCGTCTGAACGTCGGTGACAAGATCACCCTGATCGTGCCGGAAGTCAGCACTGCACCGGGCGGCATCACTCCGCGCATGCAGCGTTTGAATGTGGTTGGCGTGTTCAAGGTCGGCGCTGAGCTGGACGGCTCCATGGGCCTGATCCATGTGGCCGATGCCGCGACCATGCAGCATTGGGAACCGAATCAGGTGCAGAGCGTGCGCCTGGCGGTGAAAGATCTGTACGCCGCGCCGAAAGTCTCCTCGGACATCGCCGCTGGTTTGGGCGCCGAGTTCAAGGCTGACGACTGGACCCACACCCAGGGCAGTCTGTTCAGCGCGATGAAAATGGAAAAAACCATGATCGGCCTGCTGTTGCTGATGATCGTCGCGGTGGCGGCGTTCAACATCATCGCAACGCTGATCATGGTGGTGAACGACAAGGGCGCGGACATCGCGATCCTGCGCACCATCGGCGCCACCCCACGGCAGATCATGGCGATCTTCATGGTGCAGGGTACGGTGATCGGGATTGTCGGCACGCTGATTGGTGGTGTGCTCGGCGTGATCGCGGCACTGAATGTCAGCGAGCTTGTGGGCTGGGTCGAACGGGTTTCCGGGCAGCACATCTTCAGTTCCGATGTGTATTTCGTCAGCAATCTGCCGTCCGAATTGCAGGGTGGTGATGTGCTGCTGATCTGCTCGGCGGGATTTGTGCTGAGCTTCCTGGCGACGCTGTATCCGGCGTGGCGCGCGGCCAAGATCGAACCGGCGCATGCTCTGAGATATTCGTAACCTTTGAAATAGCTATCGCGGGCAAGCCCGCGATAGGGCCGGTACGTCTTGCCTCAGTCTCTAGGCAACTCAATCACAAACCGCGTCCAACCCTGCGCCGATTCGCAATGAATCTGCCCGCCATGCGCCCGCACGATTGATTGAGTGATCGCCAGTCCCAACCCCGCATGCTCATGACTCCCTTCTTGCCGCGCCGGATCAGCCCGATAAAAGCGGTCGAACAACTTCGGCAACCTCTGCGCAGAAATCCCCTCGCCACTGTTTTCGACGATCACCTGCAAAGACTTCGGTTGCTCGACAATCAGCAGCCGCACATCGCCTTCGGCGGGCGTGAAGCGCAAAGCGTTATCCAGCAGATTCGATAACGCCCGGCGCAACATCGAGCGGTCGCCGTCAATGCGCGCGTGGCCCTCGCGAATCAGCCTGACCCGCGCGTCCTCCGCCAGCGGCGCAAAAAACTCCAGCAGCGCATCCGCTTCATCCGCCAGTTCCAGCGCTTCACGTTTGGGCATCAACAACCCGTGATCAGCCTTGGCCAGATACAACATGTCGTTGACCAGTTGCGCCATCCATTGCAGTTCTTCGAGATTGCTGTGCAGCGCCTCGCGGTAGTCCTCGATCGCACGCGGACGAGTCAGGGTGACTTGCGTGTGAGTCAGCAGGTTCGACAACGGTGTGCGCAGCTCATGGGCAATGTCGGCAGAGAACGCCGAGAGACGCTGAAAAGAATCATCCAGACGTCCGAGCATGGCGTTGAAGCTGTGGGCCAATTCCTCAAGCTCTGGTGGCATCTGCGCTTCTGGCAGTCGGGCATTCAGCGATTGCGCGGAAATCCCACGCGCCACCGCGCTCATCTGGCGCAACGGCCGTAAGCCGCTGCGCGCTGCCCATGCGCCGAGCACTGCGGTGGCCAGCGCCGACAGGCCAACAGTCAGCCAGATCAGGTGCTGCATGCGTTGCAGGAAGTGTTGGTGATGAGTGATGTCGAGCAGCAAGGTCAGTTGCGGCGTGTCGGTTTTCTGCGGGTAAAGCGGGGCGTTGAGCACGCGGTAGTCGGTGCCGTTGTCACTGACGGTCGCCAGCCCGGTGGTCTGCGGCAAATCCTGGGGAATCTGGATCGAACTGTCATACCAGCGCTGGCCGTCGCTGCCACTGATGCGCAGGGAAAGATCGACTTGGCGACTGAGTTCATCCGCCAGCCGCGCTGCGCTTTCACTCGCTTGCACATCCTGTAACGCCCGACGTAGCCCGATCAGCTTGCTGTCGAGCAATTGCTGGTCGAGCTCGACGAAATGCGCCTCGCTGGCCCGGTTGAATAAAATCCCGGCGGCCAGCGACACCACGGCCGTACACGCGGCAAACAGCAGCGCGAGACGCCCACTCAGCGAGAGGCGGCGCATCACTCGGCACGCTCTTCGAGTACGTAACCCATGCCGCGCACGGTGTGGATCAGTTTGTTCGGGAAGTCGTCGTCGATCTTCAGGCGCAGGCGGCGGATCGCCACTTCGATGACGTTGGTGTCGCTATCGAAGTTCATGTCCCATACCTGCGAGGCGATCAGCGATTTAGGCAGCACTTCACCCTGACGGCGCAGGAGCATCTCCAGCAGGGCGAATTCCTTGGCGGTCAGGTCGATGCGTTGACCGCTGCGTTCGACGCGGCGGCGGATCAGGTCCAGGCGCAAGTCCGCCAGTTGCAGGCTGGTTTCCTGGGTTGTACTGCTGCCACGGCGTAACAGGCTGCGCACTCGCGCCAGCAGTTCGGAGAAGGCGAACGGTTTGACCAGATAATCGTCGGCACCGAGTTCGAGGCCGTGAACCCTGTCCTCCACCGCGTCTTTGGCTGTCAGAAACAGCACCGGTGTGTCGAGTCCGGCGCTGCGTACTGCTTGCAGGATCTGCCAGCCATCGCGGCCGGGCAACATCACGTCAAGTATCAACAATGCGTATTCGCCGCTCAATGCGCGTTGTTGACCGGTGTTGCCATCGGCCACCCATTCGCTGTTGTAGCCGGCCTCGGTCAGGCCCTGACACAGGTACTGCCCGGTTTTCGCTTGGTCTTCGACGATCAGCAGTTTCATGCAATGGCTCGGGTGAAAGGAACAGTGGCTTTTATACCGTTTGCGCCGGCGCTACAGCCCAAGCTGACAAAGTTGTAATCTGCCTGTCAGGTTGATGGCAGCGCACACGGGCTAGAGTTTCCCACAAGCTGATCCTTGATTTGTTGGAGTACGACTATGTTTTTGCGTAACCGTCTGGCAGTTGCCGCGTGTTTGTTGGCGCTGAGTGTACCGCTCTGGGCTGCACCGGCGCACACCTACGCATTCGGGCAACCGGCGCCTGCCGCCAAGGCCACTCGCAGCATCGAAGTGGTGATGGGCGATATGAGCTTCGATCCGCAGGTGATTCAGATCAAGGCCGGTGAGACCGTTCGCTTTGTGTTGGTGAATAAGGGACAGCTGCTGCACGAATTCAACCTCGGCGACGCGGCGATGCATGCCAGGCACCAGCAGGAAATGTTGCAGATGCAGCAAAGCGGCATGCTTACGCCTACCGGCATCAAGGAAATGTCCCACGATATGGCCGGTATGGATCATGGCGCGATGGGGCATGGCATGAAGCATGACGACCCGAATAGCGTGCTGGTCGAGCCGGGCAAGACCGCCGAACTGACCTGGACTTTCGGCAAAGCCACGAGCCTGGAGTTTGCCTGCAATATTCCCGGTCATTACCAGGCAGGGATGGTCGGCAAATTGACTGTCAGTCAGTAAGCACTCAAAGGCGCGGGCAAAGGCTGTTAGAATCCGCTGATTATTCAGTCAGGTTTCCGCCATGCATCCCGCAGCCGAACATTCGCCGCTGGGCAAATCCAGCGAATACATCGCCACGTACACGCCATCCCTGCTGTTCCCGATTCCGCGCACCGCGAAATGGGCCGAGCTGGGCCTGACCGCCGAAACCCTGCCGTATAAAGGCGTGGATTTCTGGAACTGCTTCGAGCTGTCGTGGCTGCTGCCATCGGGCAAACCGGTGGTGGCGATCGGTGAATTCAGCATTCCGGCGGATTCGCCGAATATCATCGAGTCGAAGTCATTCAAGCTGTATCTGAACTCGCTGAATCAGACGCCGTTCGCTGATGTGGCGGGTCTCGAAGCGACGCTGGTCAAGGACTTGTCCGCCGCTGCCGGCAAACCGGTGGGCGTACGGGTTCGCAGCCTGAAAGATGTCGAAGCCGAGGGCGTCGTGGCGTTGCCGGGCGTGTGCATCGATGATCTGGACATCAGCGTCAGCAACTATGAGCATCCGCGTCCGGAGCTTCTGCGTTGCGATGATTCGCGGATTGTGGAGGAGAGCGTGCATACGCACTTGCTCAAATCCAACTGCCCGGTCACCAGTCAGCCGGACTGGGGCAGCGTGGTGGTGCAATACCGCGGCGCGGCGCTGGATCACGCGAGTTTGCTGGAATACATCGTCAGTTTCCGCCAGCACTCGGATTTCCATGAGCAGTGCGTGGAGCGGATTTTCCTCGACCTGCAACGCTTGCTGAAACCGGAGAAATTGACCGTGTTTGCGCGCTATGTGCGTCGCGGCGGGCTGGATATCAATCCGTACCGCAGCACTGAAAGCGTGCAGTTGCCGAATCACCGGCTCGTGCGTCAGTAAGCAAATCGCGGACATGAAAAAAGCCCTGCCAGTGATGGCAGGGCTTTTTGTCTGTGCGGGAATCAGATCCCCATGCTGCCCAGCGTATTGATGATGTCGCGCAGCGTGCCGGCAATGGCCGGGTGTTCGACTTCAAAACGCTCGACGGCGAGGTTTACGCCATCGGCAATACTGGAATCCTTGGTTTTGGTTTCGAGATCCAGTTCCAGCTCGATCCGCGCCATCAACCTATGCAGATCGTCCCGTTCGGCTTCAGTCAGCGGCGGATTCTGCTCCAGTTGCTCGCGCAGGGTATCGAGCTGTTTCTGCAGTTCTTGAGCGGGCATCGTGTTTTCCTTTTATCGATAGGCACAGGCATAGACCGCAGCCGTGCGCCAAAGGTCTATGGCTCTCCCTAAGACTAATCCACTCGCGCTGAAACTGCATGATCCCGGTCAGGGCTTTTCGCCTTTGAGCCGGCGCAGACTAATGTCCGCCAGACAGGTGTCGAGTTCGCCCAGATGATCGATCACCGAATGCACGCCGAGGTTGAACAGTTGCATGGTCGCTTTACCGCGCAGTTGTTCACGTTCCTTTTGACCTAATGCCTGCCATTCGCTCGGCGCCAAACCACACAGCGAACCGCAGGAGGCCAGGCCAATCGTCCACAAACCTGCATTCAGGCCCGATTGCAGCAGGCGTGGCTCGCCGCTGACCAGCACGCAGCCGTCAAGGCGCTCAACGCCCAAAGCCATCAGCGCTTGCCAGCAGGCGTTGGGTGCGGGCCACGGCTTGAGTGTTGCCGGATGTTGCGAGGATTTGATCCACTCGGGCAGCGCGGCTGACAGCGGCTGGGCGAGGGCAGGGGGCAGCTCATCGAGCCAGGCGCAGGGGATTTGCTGACGCTGCAAACTGCGCAGGCTGTCGAGCGCGCCGGGCGTCGCATCTGCGTGCTCTGCCGTGGCGCTCGGCTGATGACGAGCGCGCGCACCGAAGTCCACCAGGCAGCCGCTGAGTCCGAACAGCACGGCAGTCAGGCTTGGCGCAACAACAGGCAATGCTTCGGCGTGTGGCATGGAGACGTCCCTGAAATAACCAGCAGGTTAGGCGACGGCGGTGACAGTTGGATGACAGGCGTATGAATGCAAGCGTAGGAAAACCCTGACAGGGAGCTTCATTCAGGAACTGCCTAAAATCGTGTTTCCGTCTTATACTAGCGGCCTTACCGCCGTGGCCCCGGGGCCAGCGCCAGTACAAATCCAAGGAGTTTTTCTATGCGCTTGAGCAACCCTCTCGCTCAGCTATGTATATATGCCGGCGTGATGCTGGTTCCGTTCGCCGCTCAGGCCGCCACGGAAGAAGACCCTTGGGAAAGCGTTAACCGTCCGATCTTCCAGTTCAACGACTTCGTTGACACCTATGCGCTGAAGCCTCTGGCGCAGGGATACGAATTTGTAACGCCGCAATTCGTCGAAGACGGCATCCACAACATGTTCCGCAACGTCGGTGACGTCACCAACCTGGCGAACAACATCCTGCAGGCCAAGCCTGCGGCTGCAGGTACCGATACTGCACGTCTGATCTTCAATACCACCTTCGGGCTGCTCGGTTTCTTTGATGTCGGCACCAAGATGGGCTTGCAGCGCAGCGACGAAGATTTCGGCCAGACTCTCGGTTACTGGGGCGTCGGCAGTGGCCCGTATGTGATGCTGCCATTGATGGGCCCAAGCACTCTGCGTGACGCGCCATCGAAGTACGTCGATGGCTACACCGGCCCGTATCGCTACATCCACGACGTGCCAGTGCGCAACTCGATCTTCGGCCTGAACATCGTCGACACCCGCGCCAGCCTGCTCTCGAGCGAGAAGCTGATCAGCGGCGACAAGTACACGTTCATTCGTAATGCTTACCTGCAGAACCGCGAATTCAAGGTCAAGGATGGTCAGGTCGAAGACGATTTCTGATCTCGACCGACTTATAAAGAAGGCGACCGTGAGGTCGCCTTTTTTTGTCTGATCGACCTTTCATCGGGTTACCTGCAAAGCCATTCTTATAACTCCCGGTGCTTTGACAAACAAAGTCGTCAGGCGACCATCGGCGCATGCTTGAAACGCTCGAAGGATGGGAGTACCGTCTGCGCCTTAGAAGGGCACCTCTGGTGCAACCGCGTACCGGGCCAGTGCTCGAAAGCGGTGCAGCAGGGAGGCTAGAAAGCGAATCCAGTAGTCTGAGCCGGGCCTTGCCCCGCCTGCTACGCCAACCTAATTCTGGCGCCGTTTGCCCACATGCCAAAAACCAGTGCCACGCTGCTGATAATCGATGATGACGAGGTAGTGCGCGCGAGTCTCGCGGCCTATCTGGAAGACAGTGGTTTCAGCGTCCTGCAGGCCAGCAACGGCCAGCAAGGTCTTCAGGTATTCGAGCAAGACACGCCCGACTTGGTCATCTGCGATCTGCGCATGCCGCAGATGGGCGGTCTCGAGCTTATTCGTCAGGTCACCGAGCGCTCACCACAGACGCCAGTCATCGTGGTCTCGGGTGCCGGCGTGATGAACGACGCGGTCGAGGCCCTGCGCCTCGGCGCGGCGGATTACCTGATCAAGCCTCTCGAAGATCTGGCTGTGCTCGAGCACTCTGTGCGCCGGGCCCTGGATCGTGCGCGCCTGCTGCTGGAAAACCAGCGCTACCGCGAGAAGCTGGAAAAGGCTAACCGCGAGCTTGAAGCCAGCCTTAATCTGCTCCAGGAAGACCAGAACGCCGGTCGCCAGGTGCAGATGAACATGCTGCCGGAAAGTCCGTGGAGCATCGACGAGTTCAAGTTCGCGCATCAGATCATCCCGTCGCTGTATCTGTCGGGTGATTTTGTCGACTATTTCCGCGTCGACGAGCGTCGGGTGGCGTTTTACCTGGCGGATGTCTCCGGCCATGGCGCCTCTTCGGCATTCGTCACGGTGCTGCTGAAGTTCATGACCACGCGCTTGCTGTTCGAGTCCAAGCGCAGCGGCACCTTGCCGGAATTCAAGCCTTCGGAAGTGCTCGGTCATATCAACCGGGGGCTGATCAGTTGTAAGCTGGGTAAACACGTCACAATGGTCGGTGGAGTCATCGACGAGGAGACCGGTTTGTTGACCTATAGCATTGGCGGTCATCTGCCTTTGCCTGTGTTGTACACGCCTGACAGTGTTCGCTACCTCGAAGGGCGCGGTTTGCCGGTGGGGCTTTTCAATGAAGCCACCTACGAAGACCACGTGCTCGAGCTGCCGCCGACGTTCAGCCTGACGCTGATGTCGGATGGCATTCTGGATCTTTTGCCAGAGCCCACACTCAAAGAGAAAGAAGCCGCTTTACCGCAAAGGGTGAAGTTGGCGGGCGGCAGCCTGGATGGTCTGCGGCAGGTTTTTGGATTGGCCACGCTAGGGGAGATGCCGGATGATATCGCCCTGTTGGTGTTGAGCAGGAATCTTCAATGAGTACCGGTAGAATCCAGTTCGCCGAGCAGGACGGCACCTTCGTCCTGAAGTTCGTCGGTGAAGTTCGCCTGACCCTGTGTTCGGCGTTGGATGCGACTATTGAGAAAATCTTCACCGCGCTGAATTTCAACGCGATCGTGATCGATTTGACCGAAACCCGCAGCATCGACAGCACGACCCTTGGCCTGCTGGCCAAATTGTCGATCCTGTCGCGGCAGAAGGTCGGATTGCTGCCAACCGTGGTCACTACCCACGAAGACATCACCCGTCTGCTGCAATCGATGGGTTTCGAGCAGGTGTTCAACATCGTCAATCATCCCGTGCCATGCCCGGAATGCCTGGATGACCTGCCGGATCAGGATCAGTCGGAAGAAGTGGTGCGGATCAAGGTGCTCGAAGCGCACAAGATTCTCATGGGCCTTAACGATTCCAATCGTGAAGCGTTCCATGATCTGGTGAATGCCCTCGAAAGGCACTGACCAAAGCCGCAAGATACAAAAAAGGGCGAACCTGTGAGGGTTCGCCCTTTTTGCGTATCAGCGATTCAGATCACAGCTTGGCTTGCAGCAACGCCTCGAGTTTTTCCTGATCGCGGGCGAACTGACGAATGCCCTCGGCGAGTTTCTCGGTGGCCATCGCGTCTTCGTTGGACAACCAGCGGAACTGCGCCTCGTTGAGGCTCAGACGCGCTTCACCGGCGTGACCCGGTGCCAGTTTGCGCTCCAGCTTGCCAGTGTCGGCAGCCAGTTTATCGATCAGGTCCGGGCTGATGGTCAGGCGATCGCAACCGGCCAGTTGCTCGATCTGATTGAGGTTACGGAAGCTCGCACCCATGACCACGGTTTTGTAGTCATTGGCCTTGTAGTAGTTGTAGATGCGCGTGACCGACTGCACGCCCGGGTCATCGGCGCCGGTGTAGTCGTTGCCGTTGGCTTTCTTGTACCAGTCGTAGATGCGGCCCACGAACGGCGAAATCAGGAACACACCCGCGTCGGCACAGGCAGCGGCCTGAGCGAAGGAGAACAGCAGGGTCAGGTTGGTCTGGATGCCTTCCTTCTCCAACTCTTCGGCGGCGCGGATGCCTTCCCAGCTCGAGGCGATCTTGATCAGCACGCGGTCGCGGCCAATGCCAGCCTTGTCGTACAGCTCGATCAGACGGTGCGCACGCTTGAGCACCGCGTCTTTATCGAAGGACAGGCGCGCATCCACTTCAGTGGAGATGCGGCCCGGAATCACTTTGAGAATTTCCTGACCGACCGCGACGCCAAAGCGGTCGCTGGCCAGGCCAACGTCGCCCTTGCAGTCAGCGACGCAAGCGTTCAGCAGCTCGGCGTAGGCCGGAATGGCCGCAGCTTTGAGCAGCAGGGAAGGGTTGGTAGTTGCGTCGACCGGTTTGACTCGGGCGATCGCTTCGAAGTCGCCGGTGTCGGCAACCACGGTGGTGAATTGTTTGAGTTGTTCCAGCTTGGAAGTCATGAGCGTGCTCTATCCTATGGGTCTGGTGACATTACCCGAGCGCTGACGGCCACTCAAGGGCATGTACGTGGATCGGTCGCCCCGGTGGCAACAACCTGAAGACGGCTGTTTGAAAGGCGGGCGCGGTATCGCTAGATACGATGCCAAATCAGACTACAGGTTCAAAGCATCTGACCGTTAACCGGCTAAGGGTTGAGTTGCGACCTCACCGCCATTTTTGCCGGTTTCGACTGGCCGTCGGAGGTCAACAGGCCGAAGTTCTTCTCGCGATCGTTATCGCCCGTCGCAGTGTTCTTCCATTCGTAGATCGAGGTCAGCGGAATCCCGAGTTTTTTTACATCGGTGATGAAGGTCCTGATTTTACTGGCCTGCCCGGCAGTCCCGCCGTTCGAGGCGAGCGCCGACACGCCCCATTCACTGATGACCCCCGGCAGATGGAAATTCTGCTGAATGAACGCCTGTGCGCTGCTGATCTGCGCGCCTGACATGCCATAGGGATGGTAGGAAATCGCGCTGAGGCACTTGGGGTACTCGCGGACGATTCGGCTGAGTGCCACGGTGGAAGCCGAGCCTGCGGTCGGCGCCCGGGCGAAGCCGAAGCCCACCAGCGGCGTTGCTTGCGGCTGTGCCTGCAACGACTTGCACACCGCACTCATGAACGGCACGAACGTCGTGTCAAAATTACCGGTCGGCCAGTACTTTCCCAGATCCGGCTCGTTCCATATTTCGATCGCCACCAACTGGGTGCGATAAGCCTGTTCCAGTTCCATCACCGACTTGGCGAAGTCTGCACCGGCTGTCGCCAGTTCACCGTTGTTCCCCGTCGGGAGCGCCTTGGTCGAGCGCACCGTCAGCAATACTGGCAGACCGGCGGCTTTGGCCGTGGCGAAGGCGTCGCTGACCTGTTTCTGATAAGCCGCCGCGCCCAGACTGTTGGTCCACACGCCAAAACGCACGAAACCCAAGCCTTCCGCTTTGATGTGCTCGGCATCCGCCGGGGAGAAGCTCTGGATCTTGACCTGAATGCCGATGGTCTTGTCGTCGGGCAGTGTCGGGAACAGATCAGCAGCCAGCACCTGTCCACTTGCACCCGACATCAACAGCGCCGCGACGCCGAGCTGTTTGCAATGTGCAATTTTCATGTCGCTCCCCGCTGAGAATGATACAGATCAAAAGTTCGCCACTTTCCCGGACTTGGATAGTAACGAGAGCGGGAAGTGCACGAATGTTATTTTTTGTCAGAAAACACTCGCGCGAAAATCACAGTTATTTTTAGTCCGTTAATTCCGGTTGGGTGACTTTTAGAGGCGTGGTACTTAATACACTGGCAATAACAAGGCGAATCTATTTCCGAATGCAGGAAGTTGTCGTGGGTTAATTCAAATCCACGCGACATGTTGGCCGATTGACATCATACGGGAAAGTAAACCTTGTTCAAAAAGATCCTTGTCGTCTGCGTGGGCAATATTTGCCGAAGTCCGACAGCAGAGTTGTTGCTGCGTAACGCGCTGGCCACTTCGACCATCAGCGTGGCCTCCGCGGGCCTTGCCGCACGGGCCGGCGAATCGATGGAGGCCACGGCGCGGCAGGTGCTGGAAGAGCGCGGGTGTAGTGCCGAAGGGTTTATCGCGCGGCAACTTACCCCGGACATCGTCAATGAATCAGACCTGATTCTGGTCATGGAAAAACAGCATGTAAACCAAGTACTGAAGATTGCCGCTCACGCCAGGGGCAAAGTCTTTCTTCTCGGCAAGTGGCAGAGCGAGCGAGAAATTCAGGATCCGTATCGTCAAGGCAGCGCGGCTTTTATTCATGCCCACGCATTGATTGAAGATGCTGTTGGCGCATGGGCGCAGCGCCTCGGGCACTGATCAATATTCTTCAGAACAGTCAATGGTAAGAACAGACTTATGCAGTTACCGTCAGTAGTCGCCACCCGCGACAGCGAACCAGACAATATCGATCTTATGGGCATCTTTGGCAGCCTGATCGATCAGAAATGGCTGATCGCCGCGTGCACCGGTGCATTCATGATGACCGGCGTGGCCTATGCGGTGTTGTCGACACCGGTGTACTTGGCGAACGCGCTGGTGCAGGTCGAGCCGAAAAAGAACGACATGCTCGGTTTCTCCGACCTCAACAGCATGCTCGGCGGCCAATCGCCGTCGGTGACCGAGATCGGCATCATCAAGTCCCGCGCGGTGATCGGTAAAACTGTCGATGATCTGCGCCTGGATATCGACGTCACACCGAATACTTTCCCGGTCGTCGGCGGGTTTCTCGCGCGGCGCTATCGCGGCACTGGCGAGAACAGCGTGGCACCGCCGCGTTTTGGCATGAACAGCTACGCCTGGGGCGGCGAGCGCCTGGACATCGCGCGGCTGAATCTGCCGAAAGAACTGTTGGGCAAGAAGCTGACGCTGGTCGCCGCCGAGCAAAACCGCTTTCAGCTGTTCGATGACAACGACAATTTGCTCGCCGAGGGCGCTGCCGGAACTGCTTTTGCGCAGGACGGCGTAGAAGGCTTGATCGCCAATCTACAAGCCAACCCTGGCACGCGTTTCGAAGTGGTGCGCAATCCACGCATCGTCACCGTACTGGCTTATCAGGATGCGCTGGATATTTCCGAGCAGGGCAAAGAGTCGGGGATCATTCGTCTCGCGCTGGCCAGCAGTGATGCAGCCGAGGCGGTAAAGATCCTCAACAAGATCTCCTCGTTGTACGTACAGCAGAACGTGCAGCGCACGTCCGCCGAAGCTGCGCAAAGCCTGGCCTTTCTGCAAAGCCAGTTGCCGCAAGTCAAACGCGATCTGGCCAAAGCCAGCGATGCGCTCAATGCGTATCAGACCCGTGGCAAAACCGTGAATATTTCTCTCGAAACCCAGTCGGTGCTGGGCCAGGCAGTCAGCCTGGATACACGCATTTCCGAACTGAAAATGCAGCAGGCCGAACTCGATCGCAAGTTCACCAAACAGCACCCGGCCTATCGCGCGTTGCTGACGCAGATCGGCGAATTGACCCAGCAGCAGAAGTCGCTGGAAAGCAAAGTCGGCGACCTGCCGGCCACCCAGCAGGAACTGCTCAACCTGACCCGCGACGTCGAAGTGGCGTCGCAGATTTACACGCAACTGCTGAACAAATCCCAGGAACTGGACATCGTCCGCGCGGGTGCGGTGGGCAACGTGCGGCTGATTGATACTGCGGATGTCGACCTGACCAGCCCGGTCAAACCGCGCAAACCGCTGATCGTACTGATCGCCACCTTCCTCGGCGGTTTCGTCGGCGTGGCCGTGGTGCTGGTGCGCAAATCCCTGAGTCGCGGACTGGAGGGGCCGGAAGCCATCGAGAAACTCGGGCTGCCGGTGTACGCCTCGATTCCCTACAGCGCGCTGCAGCAGGAACAGGACGTGAAAAAGGTCCGTGGCAAAGACGCTACGCAGGCGCCGGCGTATCTGCTGGCCGAGCGTAATCCGACCGATCTGTCGATCGAGTCGATCCGCAGTCTGCGCACCTGTCTGCATTTCGCCGGGCTGGATTCGACCAACAACCGCATCATGATTTCCGGCCCAAGTCCGCAGGTCGGCAAAACTTTCGTGTCTTCGAACCTGGCAGCGGTGATGGCGCAAAGCGGTCAGCGCGTGGTGCTGATCGATGCCGACATGCGCAAAGGTCATCTGCATAAAACGCTCAATACGCCGATCACCAACGGATTGTCCGATTTGCTGGTCAAGCGCTGCACCATCGAGCAGGCGCTGAACCAGGTCGAAGTCGAAAACCTGCACTTCATCAGCCGTGGGCAAGTGCCGCCGAATCCTTCCGAGTTGTTGATGCACGCCAACTTCCGCGACCTGCTGGCGCAACTCAGCGAGATGTATGACGTGGTGATCATCGATACGCCGCCGCTGCTCGCAGTCACTGACGCGGCCATTGTCGGCCGTGAAGCGGGGATCAGCCTGATCGTCACGCGCTTCGGCGTGAACCCGGCCAAAGAGATCGAGTTGACCATTCGCCGCTTTGCGCAGAACGGCATCGAGTTGAAAGGCGCGGTGTTCAACGGCGTAGAGAAGCGCGCCGCCAGTTACTACGGCAACGGCGGCTACGGCTATTACAACTACGAATACGCGTCCGACAAATCCTGAGTTTCAGCGATTGTCCTTACTAGGCATGGAAGTGGGTGGACTGTGAAAAAAATACTGCACGTGGCTGAAACGATAAAAGGTGGCGTCGCCACCGTTATCCGTACGATTTCAACTTCGCCCGAAGACCAGGATGCGAACTATCAACTGGTGTATCTGGTGCCACTCGATCAGAAGAAAGAACTGCACGGCATCGATGCCAGACAAATCCGTACCTTCGAAAGAAGCGGGAGGAACGTGCGCTCGCTGCTGGGCTTTGCCTGGCAACTGGCCCGAGTGGTTCTCAAGGAAAAACCCGATGTCGTGCATTTGCACAGCACCTTTTCCGGAGTCATCGGCCGTTGCGTCTGCGTACTCTTGAAGCCTTGGCGTTCGCCGAAAATCATCTATTGCCCACATGCCTTTTCGTTCCTGATGGAAAGCTCGCCGACCAAGCAAAAGATCTACTCGCTGATCGAGCGCGTTTTGCAGAAAGTCACCGACACGATCATTTGCGTCAGCCAGTACGAGTTGGACAAAGCCGCTGCGTTTGGCATCGAGCGCAAGCGCATGAAGCTGATCTACAACGGCATCCATCACAAGGATGAAGCGCGCAAAACCGAAGGAGCGGAGCCGATTCATCTGCTGTATGTCGGCCGTTTCGACTATCAGAAGGGTTTCGATGTATTGCTCAAGGCTTACGCCAAGGTTCAGCGCAGCGATCTGAAACTGACGGTGGTGGGCAGTGCGGTCAACGAGGATTCTGTCGATTGCCCGCCGATGGCAGGGGTTGAATATCTGTCCTGGGTGACGCCCGCAGAAGTACAAGTGCTGTATCAGAAGGCCGACGCGTTGATCGTTCCGAGTCGCTGGGAAGGCTTTGCCATGGTGCCGCTGGAGGGCATGGCGCTGGGCTTGCCGGTGATCGCCAGTGACTGCACTTCGTTGCCGGAACTGGTCAGCCACGGTGTGTCCGGCTACGTATTCCCGGCCGGCGACCATCAGGCACTCGCTGAGCGTTTGATGAAAATCCAGAAGCCTGCGTTGAACGCCCTGGGCATCGAAGGTCGGCGGATCGTGCGCGAGCGTTTCAGCGCCGCGTTGATGATTCGCCAGACCTACGACGTGTATTCCGCTCCATCTTATTAAGTAGAAATCAGCTTATGAACGTAACGATCTTGCATGGCTACAGTGCGTCCAATTCCGGTGACGGTCTGCTCGTCGATCTGGCCATTGCGCTGGTGCAGCGCAACTTTGGCGATGACACTTCGATCAGCGTGGTGGCGTCCGATCCCGAGTCTTTCAACTACTTGCCGTACAAGCGCTTTGACGCGCCGGTGATGGCGGCCAAGGGGCTGGGCCGGGTCAAGCAAGCGGTGTTCCTCAATCAGTCTTACGCCGGTCTGGCGGATCTGTTGAAGAAGACTGATTTGATTGTTGGGGTCGGTGGCGGCTACATGCGCTCCAAGAGCGCCTTCGAACATATCAAATTGAAACTCGGCCACGCCAAGCAACTGGAAACCGCGATCCTCAGCAAAGTGCCGTCGGTGTACCTGCCGCAGAGCATTGGCCCGTTCCACGGTGAGAGCAGCAAGATCGTCGAGCATTACGCGAGTGCCGATGCGGTGTTTGTTCGGGATAACCGTTCCTCGGCGATTTTCGATGCTTATGAGAATGTCTACCGCGCTCCGGATCTGGCCGTGCAGTCGTTGGCCAGCAAGATTCTCTCGCAACCCAAGTTCACGCGTTGTGCGTCTTCGCCAGCCACCGTTTGCGTAGTCCTGCGTAAACCACCGGCGTGGAGCAAGGAGAAGAAAGTCGCCTACGTGGCCAACTTGAAGTTGCTGCTACAGCGCTTGAAGAACAAAAGCAAAGTGGTCTGCGCGGTGCAAAGTGCGGTGCGTGGTAACGACGACGGTGCGTTCTATCGCGAACTGGGGATTACCGAAGACTTGCTGCCGTTGAAGGCGACGCTGGCCAAGTATCAGCCGGATCTGGTGATTTCCGTGCGCCTGCACGGTGCTATTGAATCGTTGTTGTCCGGGGTTCCGGCGTTCCACATCAGCTATGAGCGCAAAGGCTTTGGCGCCTATCAGGACATGGGCGTCGAGGACTGGGTGATCAACGGCGGCGACATCGATGTCGACACCATCATCAACACGGTTTACGCGCCGAATGCCTTGTCGAGTTTCGGCAAACGCCTGACCGACACCTGCCGCGAGATCGAGGCAAAAACAGTGATCATGGACGACATCATCAAAGGCGTCGTTCGATGATATTTCGGCTATTGCTTCGCGGCGGAGCATTAGGCGCGAAGTTTTTGCTGGTGCTCGCCATCACCCATTATCTGGGTTACGAAGCGCTGGGCTTTTACGGCGTGGTGATGGCGGCGTCGTTGATCGCGTCGAAGTTTTACAGCGTGGGTTTCAGTTCCGAGATCAACCGGCTGATCAGCGTCGGCGGCAGTTCGCGGCGAGTGGTCGACAAGGTTTTGCTGCTGTATCTGGCGGTCGGGCTGGCGTTGTCGATCGTGACGGTATTGATTTATTCGCTGTTCCAGCAGGTGCAGGCGACCACGGCGCTGATCGCCTGCGTGACGCTGGTGCTGCTCACCGAACACCTGTCGTTTGAAATCAATTCCTTCGTGTTTTCCGCGCAGAAAGCCACGGCCGGTGCGCTGCTGTTTTTCATCAAGACCGGCCTGTGGGCGCTGCTGGCGGTGGGCGGGATGATGCTCGGCTGGGTCTCGGGGATTGCCAGTGTTTTGTGGCTGTGGGTGATCGCCAACGTTCTGGTGATCTTCGCCGGTTACTGGATTGTGGTGAATGTTCATCATGGACGCAGTGAAGGTGCGCTCAACACGGCGACCGTGTGGAAAGCCGGGTTGCCGTTTTATCTCGGCACCGGGCTGATCGCGCTCAGCCAATACGCCGAGCGCTTTCTGATTATCGACATCGAACCCTACGCCAGCCTGGGTAAATACGTTTACGCGTGGTCGGCGGCCAACACCTTGCAGGCGCTGTCCTACGCGGTGGTGGCGGTGGTGGCGATTCCGGTCCTCGCCAAGCGTTATCAGGCCGAGCAGCAAGCGTTCACGGTCAGGGAATTGTTCGTCAACAAGTGGGTAATGCGCTCGTTGCTGGTGTCGGCGGCGGTGGCGGTGGCGATCTATGTGTTTTTCAACGTGGTGCTGGATTACGTCGCCACGAGCGTGCCGCGTCCGGACAACGCGATCCTCGGTGTGCTGATCTTTTCCTTCGCCTTGCGCGCAATTGGCGACATCGTTTGGGGTGGTTTGATTGCCTCGCGCAACAGCCGCGTGTCACTGGCCAGCGCAGCGATTTGCTTACTGGTATCGCTGCCGGTCAGCTATGTGCTGATCAAGCACTATTCAATTTATGGCGCGGCGTGGGGCAACGTTTTCGCGATCATTGTGCAGCTCGGCGTGATTGCCGTGTTGACTCGCGTCACCCGGGCCAAGCAGGTGCCGGCATGGGGTTGAAGCTGCCGTGCATCGAGTTTCGCGGTAGAAAATTCGACTCCTCGATTTCGTTCCTGATTCTGTTCACCGGGTTGTTTCTGTCAGTCGCGATGCCGCTGCTGGTTCCGCGCGCTCCTGGTCCGGATGCCATGACGTTGTGGTCGTCTTACGCGCGGGCTGACAACTGCAATTTCTGGAACCCGTTCTCGCCGGATCGCTCGTCCTACGAGTGTTCGGCGTTCCTGCTGCGGCCCACCGGGATCAACCTGACCAACGCCTGGGCCTACGGAATGTTCTGCAACTTCTTCCTCACGGCGATTCCGGTGGTGGTGTTCCGGCGCATGCCGCTGACGATTTTCGGCACCCTGTGTCTGTGGGGCATCGTGCGCTCGTTTTTCCTGGAAAACCTGACCAAGGAAATCATCGTCTCGGTAGCGATTTTGAGCATTCTGCTCAGCTCGCTGACGCGCAAATATCGTGTTGGGTTTTTCCTCTCGGCAGTGATCTACGGCGTGCTGATCCGGCCGTACTGGATTCTGTTTTCGCTGTCGTGGGTCGGCGTTTGCGTGATGAAGAAGTACGTCTCGCGCGTGACCTTTTTCCTGATGTTGTTCCTGTTCTATCTGGCGGTGGCCACGGCGATTCAGTTGGCGCTGGGGTTCCCGGTGTCGTCGATTCGCGCCAGTAACAATGAACTGCGTACGGCGGGCGAAGAGGGTTCCAAGTCGTTGATTGTCTCGTGGTTGAGCGGCAGCGATTTCGTCTCTCAAGCGCTGGACTCGATGATCATCTTCTTCCGGCTGTCGTTCCCGGTGGAGCTGATCATGTTGTCCGGGCCGGGTCAGGCGATTTTCGTGGCGTTGATGATCATGACCGCGATGTTGCTGTTCAAAGTCATCACTTCGACCGACTACAAAGGCGCACCGATCCAGACCAAACCCAAGGAACTGATCGCGATTCCACTGGCGTTTTTGCTGGTTCAGGGCTTGTTCGAGCCGGACTTCGGCTCCTTCGCCCGACACTTCTCGATGGTGGTCCCGGTGTTGTTCGTCGGGTTGGGATTGATGCTGCGGGCGAACAAACCGGTGCAGGTTGAATCAAGGGTTCTGAATTGAGGCAGGTCATTATGTCGAGCAAGAAAAAGTCGCTGGAGATCGAAACCCTGCGCGGCCTGGCGTGTTTGCTGCTGGTGCTGTATCACGTCATCGGTCCGCTGGGCGGCGGCTTGAAAATCGATATCGGCTCGCCGTTCCGGGTACTCGCCGATTCGATGGTGTACGTGCGGATGCCGCTGTTCACATTCATCTCGGGCTACATCTATTCGATCTACAAGATTCGCGGCAATGACTTTTCCGCGTTCTTCAGCGGTAAGGTGCGGCGGTTGATCGTGCCGCTGTTTTGCGTGGGCGTACCGTTTTCGGTATTGCAGGCGGTAGGGCCGGGCGTGAACAAGGACGTCGGCGTGATCGACGCGTTGTTGTCGTTCTATGTGCCGATCAACCACTTCTGGTTCTTGCAGGCGGTGTTCATCATTTTCATGTTCGTCGGGCTGCTGGAATGGCGTGGGTTACTGCGCACGCCGACGCGTCTGTTTTTGCTGTTTGCGTTTGCGGCGGCGGTGTTTCTCCTGCCAGCGTTTCCGGTGGATGCGTTTGGTATCAACGGTGCGATTTACCTGCTGCCATTTTTTGTCGCGGGGATGATCGGGCAGGAAAACGTCGACGCTTTGAAGCAACGCTTCAAGCTGCTCGGGCCGGTGGTATTCGTCTTGATTTCGCTGACGCTGCTGTATGTGGCAGCGCTGGATCGCGAATTGATTGTTGATCGTCGTAGCCTGATCGGTTTGACCGTGGGTTGCGTGTCCTGCATCGCGCTGTTATCGAGTGACATGCGTTCGAAATGGCTGACCTGGCTTGGCGGGTATTCCTATGCGATTTTCCTGTTTCATGTGCTGTTCGCTGCCACTTCGCGCTTTGTCCTTGGACGCCTGGGTGTGAAAGATGAAAGTCTGCTGGTGTTTGGCGGCGTGGCCTGTGGCTTGCTTGGGCCGGTTGTGTTGTCGATGATTTTCAGTCGATTCAACTTCACTTCGGTGCTGTTTCTGGGTGAGCGCGCGGCGGCGAAAAAACCAGTTAAAGACTCACTGATTGTTCCGGTTAAGGATGTGCCTCATGTACGCGGCTGATGATGCGAGCCCCACCGCTGCATCTGTGGTCGAAGTCGGCGATGCGCGCGAGCGTTTTGCTCAGTGGCGTGAAGGCAAGGCGGGCAAGGTTCTGTCGATCTCGGTGATCGGTGACAGCTACAGCGCCGGGCAGGATTTCTATCTCAACAAGTTCGTTCAGCGCTTGGTCAAGGAGACCGGTTTTGCCGGTCCCGGCTATGTCGGTTTCAACCATGGCGCGGCACTTGGCGGGACGCATTTCAAGTACACGCGTACCAGTGAAAAGTACTTTAGCGGAGACTGGAAAGTATCCGCGCTTGGCCAGGCCAGTCCCGACAGCCGTACCGTGACGGGGCGGCCGGGTGCATGGCTGGAAGTTGATGCCAAGCCGAC
Organism: Pseudomonas sp. P4795; assembly: GCF_048822895.1. NCBI lineage: Bacteria > Pseudomonadati > Pseudomonadota > Gammaproteobacteria > Pseudomonadales > Pseudomonadaceae > Pseudomonas > Pseudomonas sp. P4795. Next base: position 71,203 of record NZ_JBMFBT010000006.1, read on the forward strand.
AGCGGCGATCAACACTGCCGTCACTCAAGCTAAATTGCTCTATCTCGGCAACGGCGAATCGAGTGAGCTGCGCTATCGGTGGACGCCTTCGGATAACTGGCAACCATTGCAACTCGCAGGGGAGGGTGTTCAGGAGGTGCCGTTGCCTGGTACTTCGTCAGCGGCAGATTGGCGGTTGCGCTTGGAAGTGGTGCATGGCGCACCAACGCTGTTCGGCCTGTGGATGAGCAATGAGCAGGGCGGCGTGCGCGTATCGAAACTGGCGGCGTCGGGTGCGGCGTCCAAGGATTTCTATCACGACGATGGCCGCTGGCAGACACAGTGGAAAGCCGTGGTGTCGAAGATCCCGGCGGACATTTATCTGATCATGCTCGGGGGTAACGATCAGGGTTTTGGCGTGAAGCCCGAGGCCTATCTGAAGAACGTTCAGGGGCTGGTGCGGATGATCCGCGAGATTCAACCGGCAGCGAGCATCAACCTGATCATGCGTCAGGACACCACGCGCTCGAGTGCCTATCCGATGTCGGCGTACGCGCAGGTTCTGCAACCGTGGGCGCGCGCCGAGCACCTCGGTTACGCCAATTTGCAATGCGCTTTCGGCGCCGACGTGAAACGTTACGCCAGCGCAATGATTGGGCCGGACAAGATTCATCCGCTGCCGGAAACCGGTGGCAAGGTGATTGCCGATTACTTCTATCGGATGATCTCTGGTGGCAGCGAGGCGGTGTCGCCGCAAGATACCTGCGGCACCGCCCCTCAATAACCAACACATCCCGTGTAGGAGCTGCCGCAGGCTGCGATCTTTTGACGTTGATCTTAAAAAACAAGATCAAAAGATCGCAGCCTGCGGCAGCTCCTACAGGGGCCGTGTTCAGGCTTGCTGGAATGCGTCCAGGTGGTTCAACAGCTCCGCTGTTTTACGTGGCATCAACTGCAGATCACAGCGGGTTTCCACGTTGATGATGATTGCCGGGTCGTTGCAGCAGATGCGTACGCGGAAGCGCCAGTCGCTGAAAATCATCTTCAGGCCGTCGCGATCGTCGACTTCCAGCGCCTGCTCGCCATAGAGCTTTTTTAGGTGAGCGAGCAGGGGATAGGGATCGGGCAGCGGATGGCGAATATCCCCGGACGAGGGGAACATGCCGATGCGTTCCACCATCAGCGACGCACCCAGCCACGGCTGGTTGGCGCTGGGCATCGACCGATGCCGTGACAACCAACTCATCATCCCGAGGTTGCCCACTTCCAGTCCGCTGTCTGCTGCGTGTTGTGCAATGTTCATGGTTGTCTGCCTGAATGAGGAGTGGGTGCAGGGCGCTTAGCGGGTCTTGAGATACACGTTTTCGTAACAGAAATTGCTCGCCTGCAAATAACCCTCAGCGTCGCCGCAATCGAAGCGCAGACCCTTGAACTTGTAGGCCAGCACGCGACCTTCCCGAGCCTGTTTCATCAGCGCGTCGGTGATCTGGATCTCGCCACCTTTACCCGGTTGGGTATCGGCGATCAGTTCGAAGATATCCGGGGTCAGGATGTAGCGGCCGATGATCGCCAGGTTCGACGGCGCGTCTTCAGGGCTGGGTTTTTCCACCATGTGGCTGACCCGGTACAAGCCTTCGCCGATCTGCTCGCCGGCGATCACGCCGTACTTGTGAGTCTGGTCGCGCGGGACTTCCTGGATCGCCACGATCGAGCAGCGATGCTGTTTATACAGCTCGATCATTTGCGCGAGTACGCCGTCGCCTTCGAGGTTCAGGCACAGGTCATCGGCCAGCACCACGGCGAACGGTTCGTCACCGATCAGCGGGCGACCGCTGAGAATTGCGTGACCGAGGCCTTTCATTTCCACCTGACGGGTGTAGGAGAAGGTGCAGGTGTCGATCAGCTCGCGAGTGCCAGCGAGGAATTTTTCTTTCTCGGTGCCACGGATCTGATGCTCGAGTTCGTAGCTGATATCGAAATGGTCTTCCAGCGCACGCTTGCCGCGCCCGGTCACCAGCGCCATGTGTTGCAGGCCGGCGTCGCGTGCTTCTTCAACGGCATATTCGATCAATGGCTTGTTGACGATGGGCAGCATTTCCTTGGGCATGGCTTTGGTCGCCGGCAAGAAACGCGTGCCATAGCCGGCAGCGGGGAACAGACATTTACGAATCATAAAAGCATCCTGGACATTCATGGCGCACAGTTGCGTGCGTGCAATAACGAATGATTGCAAGTTTCAATGATTATTGAAGGTGTACTTTAATACCCGAGTTGGGTAGTTGTTGGCAATTGGCAGTTAGTGTGGAGGGCACTAATGTTATTAGATGTCGATTTGAGCGCTGTTAGTTATTTTTAGTCGGTATCGGTTGATAGTGATGAGTGCGGTGGAGTGCTAATAAGTACCAGGCAATACAGTTTGGCCTGAAAAAATATTTATGGCCAGTGATTGAACTGTTTTTGTTTTCGGTTGTTGTCGCCTTGTTGTGTGAAGTACGACACACATTACATGGATGAGGCTTGACACGCTACTTGGCAGTTTCTCCTCTATGGACCGCGCTATGAAGATTCTGGTAACCGGTGGCGCCGGCTATATCGGCTCGCACACCACACTCGCGCTACTTGAAGCGGGCTATGAAGTTGTTGTTCTGGATAATCTTTGCAACAGCAGCGATGCGGCCCTGCACGCGGTCGAAGCCATTTGCGGCAAAAGTGCGCTGATGATTCGCGGCGATGTCTGCGACCGAGCCTTGCTCGACCGGATTTTCCGTGAGCATGCAATCGACGCGGTGCTGCACTTCGCCGGGCTCAAGGCTGTCGGCGAGAGCGTGCGCAAGCCGCTCGAGTATTACGAAACCAACGTCAGCGGCAGCATCACCCTGTGCCAGGCGATGGCCGCGGCCGGCGTGTATCGGCTGGTGTTCAGCTCGTCGGCCACGGTCTACGGCGCGCCGGAGCAGATGCCGATTCGCGAGGATTTCCCGACCGGCAATCCGACCAATCCTTACGGGCAGTCCAAGCTGATTGTCGAAAACGTCCTGCGCGACTTGAGCCTAGCCGAGCCGCGCTGGAGCATCGCTTTGCTGCGCTACTTCAACCCGATCGGCGCGCATGACAGCGGGCAGATGGGCGAAGACCCGAATGGCATCCCGAACAATCTGGTGCCATACATCAGCCAGGTCGCGGTCGGCAGCCTGCAAGAGTTGTCGATCTTCGGCGACGATTACCCGACCCTCGACGGCACCGGCATTCGTGATTACATCCACGTCGTTGATCTGGCGGACGGACATCTGAAGGCCCTTCAGTCGATCTCCGAACGCAGCGGCGTGCATACCTGGAATCTCGGCACCGGCGACGGCTACAGCGTGCTGCAAGTGCTGCGCGCGTTTGAGGAAGCCTGCGGACAGCCCGTGCCGTTTCGCATGATGCCGCGCCGTTCCGGTGACGTTGCTGAAAGTTATGCGGACCCGTCGAAAGCTGCGCAAGAGCTAGGCTGGAAAGCCACGCGCAGCTTGCAGCAAATGATGACCGACACTTGGCGCTGGCAGTCGAATCATCCGAAGGGTTATCTCGGATGATGTCGTTTTGCTGCTGTGTAACATCATTTTGACTCAATGTTAGTTTCAGTCAGGTTGTTAGATAACGTCGGGAAAATACACTGGCAATGCATATTGCAAGTCCGTAGATATAACCTGCCGTTCGACATTTAGCTGTCAGGTAAAACTGTGAATGGACAACGGATCTTGTGCGCATTTTTAGCGCACTTGAACTCTACGATCTCTAACGGAATGCCCGATGTTCAGGCTGGATGTTAGAAAGGAGTTGATATGAAGAAGGTAATGGCAGTCGCCCTGTTGTCGATGTTGAGCAACTGGGCAGCCGCCGCTGAAGCGCCGCTTACAGCAGTGACCAATGTTGCAGGTAATGTAGCGGCTTCCCAAGCCCCTGCAGCCAGTACTGCAATGGTTGCCAGTGCAGTAGCGGCGTCCAACAGTGGTGGCAGTGCAAACGGCGGTACCACCGGTACGACGGGTACCACCGGTACAACCGGCACGCACAACTAACAGAAACACGCTGTAGATGCAGTACAAGGTCGCCCGGCGCAAGTCGGGTGACTTTGTTTTTGGATTCGCCCTTGAATAGCGTAGTGCCATTATGACTCGTAGTTTTTATCTTTTGATGTTGGCAAGTATCGCTTTACAAGGTTGCATGTTTTCCCCAGGTCAATACCTGAGCACCCGGGACATCACGCGCCAGGGCGCCAGTGAAAGCAGTCGGGTCGAGCTGATTCCGATCACGCCCAAGTTGATCTCGATGAACCGCGCCACGCAGAAGCGTGAGTCGGTGCCGCAGGAGTTGCTGGCCACGCCGGCCGAGTACCGCATCGGCAACAACGACGTGTTGTACATCACGGTCTGGGATCACCCCGAGCTGACCGCACCGTCCGGCGCGCAGCAGCAGATCGATGCCAACGGCCGTCTGGTGCGTTCCGATGGCACGCTGTATTACCCGTTCATCAAAGAAGTGCAGGCCGCTGGCAAAACCATCCAGCAACTGCGCTCGGACATCGAACAACGACTGTCGGCGTTCATTGCCGAGCCGCAAGTGGATGTCGCCGTGTTGCGCTTCGCCAGTCAGAAAATCGTTGTCTCCGGCGCGGTGGCCAAGGCCGGCCCGCAAGCGATTTCGACCAACCCGCTGAGTGTGGTCGAAGCCCTCGGTTCGGCCGGTATCGATACCAACAATGCTGACTTGTCCGGGCTGCTGCTGACGCGCAACGGGCGCACGTTTGCGCTGAATCTGGACACCCTCAATCAGCAGGATTCCGAGCTGCAAAACGTCTTCCTCAAGGGTGGCGATCAGCTGTATCTGCCGTACAACGACAACAAACGCATTTATGTGATGGGCGAGGTCAATCAGCCGCGCGCATTGAGCTTCAAGACTGCCACGATGAACCTCTCGGATGTGCTTGGTTCGGTCGGCGGCTTGAGCCAGACCAGCTCCAACGGTAACGCCGTGTACGTGATTCGCGGTGTGGAAAACCTCGACGTGGAACCGGCAAAAATCTATCACCTGGAGGCTGAATCGCCGGCCGCCATGGTGCTCGCCACGCACTTCGAAGTACGCCCGCAGGACGTGGTCTACGTCGGGCCGGCCAACGTCACGCGCTGGAACCGCTTCATTAGCCAATTGGTGCCGTCGGCGTCGATTGTCGGCACCGGGGCTTCCGCTGCGAAGAACTGGAGCGAATTCACCAACAACAGCAAATAAGGCCCGACTGTGAAGACGTTAAAAGTTGGCGCCTGCCTGATCGCGGCTCTGCTGTTGTGTGGCTGCAATCCACTGATGAGCGCGTCGCTGAACAACCTCAAATCGGCAGTGATCGGCCCGGATGATCTGGATGTGTCGGCGGCCGAAGTGGCCAAGGTTGAATTCGCGCAAATCAAACTGACCACGCCATCCGGCTCCGGGGTGTTGGCTTTGGTGCGCGAGCGCGACGACCTGCAGTTCTGGGTCGCCTCCGGCAAGCAGGTGTTGCTGATGCGCGACGGCCTCGCGGTGCGCAGCATCGGTCTGGGGCTTGAGGGCGATCTGGACGGCACGCGGTTATCGGCAGATTCGCCGTTCAAAACCGGCCTGCAACACGTCACCGATGGCTACACCAGCCAGCGCTGGATCGATCTCTACCAGGGCCAGCAAGTCGGCGTGCAGCTCAATAGCCGCTTCTCGCGCAAATCTCTGGAAACCCTGGAAATCCTCAACAAGGAATATCGCGTGCTACGTGTCGATGAGCAGATTGACGCCCCGGCCATCGGCCTGAGTGCGACCAATCGTTATTGGGTCGATCCGGTGGACGGATTCATTTTGCAAAGCGAGCAGCAACTGACCGCGCAACTGCGCGTCAGGATTGTGCAATTGACGCCTGATCGCAGGCCTGCTCGGTGAAGCGCCTCAGGGTTCTGTCGGCATGCCTGCTATTGATCACTGGTGTGAGTCAGGCGGCGGTAATAGTCAGCGGCGATGTCGCCAATCCCGGGCCAGTTGAACTGCCGGCGGGCGGGCGTTTGACCGATGTAATCAGCGTGGCCGTGCCGAATGCCGAAGCGTATTGGTTGGCGGGCGTGTTGCTGCGCCAGTCGTTGCTTGAGCAGCAGACCAGGCTCAAGGTCGGCGTGCTGTTCGATCTTGAGGTGTTGGCGCGCATGTCCGCGCTGTTCGACCGGCCGAGCCGGGTAGCGCTGGCTGAGCGCGTGGCGCAGGAGGTCAGGCAGATGCCGGTTACCGGGCGTCAGGTGGCTGATCTGGATCCGGTCGCAATCGAAGTCGGCTTCGCGCGCAACATTCGCCTCGACGATGGCGATCGCCTGATCTACCCGAAACGAGTCGATGAAGTTGAAGTGTTCGGCGCGGTCGCCGAGCCGTGCCACTTGCCGTATCAGCCGACGCAAGAAGCCCGTGAATACCTGCAAGGCTGCACCACGCTGACCGAAGATGCAGATGCCGATTACCTGTGGCTGATCCAGCCCAACGGCGTCGTGCGACGGGTCGGCATTGCCCACTGGAATCGCGAGAGCGGGCAGATTCCGGTAGCCGGCAGCAAGATTCTGGTGCCGCTGAAAAATGATGATCTTGATCCGCCTCTCCCTGAATTGAATCAGCAGTTGGCCGAATTTATTGCCACGCAGCTGGCCGAGGTGGTTCGTTGAAGTTACGTTTTGCAGCTGTGTTGTTATTGCCGTGTGGTCTGGCGCATGCCGAGCCGCGAATTACCCAGAATGACTTCGGCGGCGCTGGCCTGTTGCAGACGCCGACGGCGCGCATGGCACCCGCCGGCGAGTTGAGCGTGAACGCCAACCGCACCGATCCCTACAGTCGCTACAGCGTTTCATTGCAGCCGCTGGACTGGCTCGAAGGCTCGTTTCGCTACACCGCGATCACCAACCGGCCTTACGGCCCGGAGTCGCTGAGCGGCAGCCAAAGCTATAAGGATAAGGCGGTCGATGCCAAGGTCCGGCTGTGGCAGGAAAGCCATTGGCTGCCCGACGTGGCACTGGGCTTCCGCGATATCGGTGGTACAGGTTTGTTCTCCAGTGAGTATTTCGTCGCCAATAAACGCTACGACAACTTCGATTTCAGCGCCGGTATTGCCTGGGGTTACCTGGGCAATCGCGGCGACATGGACAACCCGTTGGGCTATGTCAGTGATCGCTTCGATACCCGACCCGCCCTCGAAGGCACCGGTGACGTCAACTCCGGCTCGTACTTTCGCGGCAAACCTTCTTTCTTTGGCGGTGTGAGTTATCAGACGCCCTGGGATCGCCTCAGCCTCAAGCTTGAATTCGAAGGCAACGATTACAAACACGAACCGAAGGACAACGTGATCGAGCAGGACTCGCCGATCAACTTTGGCGCGATGTTCAAAGTCAGCGATTCGATCGACGTCAGCGCGGCGTGGGAGCGCGGCAACACGGCGATGTTCGGCGTGACTTTTCACACTAATTTCGCCACCCGCAAAGCGCCGGCCAAGACCTTCGATCCACCGGCCGAACCGCTGCCGGCGAAGGCCCCAACCACGCCGATGGATCAGGTGAATTGGGCCGAGGTGTCGCAGCGTCTGCAGCAAAATGCCGGTTACAAGGTCGAGCGCATCAGCCAGCGCGGCTCGGAGTTGTTCGTGTATGGCGAGCAGCAGCGCTACTTCCATTCGGCGAAAGCAGTGGGCCGCGCGAGCCGGATTCTGGATAACAGCGTCAATGACGATATCGACTGGTTCACCTTGGTCAACAAGCGCTACGACTTACCTCTGGAAGAAACCAGTGTGCCGCGCCAGACCTTTCGCGAGGTGATCAACAACGAGGAACCGCTGCAGTCGTTGCACCGCACCACCGAGGTCAACCCGGCGATGCCGCACAACGAGAAAACCCTCTACACCCAGACCGCGCAGCCATTCAGCTACGGCGTCGGGTTGGGCTTCAAGCAAAACGTTGGCGGCCCGGATGGCTTGCTCTATCAATTCAGTGCCGACGCGGATGCCGAGTATCGCTTCAACCGCAACACCTGGTGGAGCGGTCTGCTCAGTGCCAACATCATCAATAACTTCGACAAGTTCGTGTACGACGCGCCGAGCGGCCTGCCGCGTGTGCGCACCGATGTGCGCAAGTACCTGACCACTTCCGAAGTGACCATGCCGCTGTTTCAGGTCAGTCACGCCGAGCAGTTGGATAAGGACTTGTACGGGATGGTGTACGGCGGTTATCTGGAATCGATGTTCGCCGGCGTCGGGGGCGAGGTGTTGTTCCGTCCGACCGGCGCGCGTTGGTCGGTGGGTGCAGATCTGAACTACGTGCGTCAGCGCGAATTTGATCAGGGTTTTGGTCTGCGGGATTACTCGGTGGTGACCGGGCATATCACCGGCTACACCGATTTGCCGTACGACACGCTTGCGGCTCTGAGCGTCGGGCGTTATCTGGCCGGTGACTGGGGCGGCACGCTGGATATCTCGCGCGAGTTTTCCAACGGCGTGCGCTTTGGTGCCTGGGCGACCATCACTTCAGCGAGCAGTGCGGAATATGGTGAAGGTAGCTTCGATAAAGGTATTTATCTGTCGATTCCGTTCGACGAATTGATGAGCATGTCGACTATGCGCCGGGCCAACCTGGTTTGGGCGCCTTTGACTCGTGACGGTGGTGCGAGGCTTAACCGCGGCTACCAGTTGCATGCGATGACTGATAGTCGTGAGGACGATATGTTTTATCGCAACTTTGGCAAGATTACTGAGTGATTGGCTTGGGCGGGGTTTTTTGATTGAGTACATATCCGTTGCTGCGGTGATGGCTGCTTTTGGTTCCGCCCTGACGGCGGGTCACTTTTGCAAACGCCCAAAAGTAACCAAAACGCTGTATCCCTGACGTTCGGCCCTCGCTGGGGCTCGGGTTCCTTCGCTCCGGGATCGATACGGGGGCATCGCCTCCGGTTTGCTGCGCTGCACCTCCTCTCGATGTGTTTGGCTGCGCCAAACGGTCGCTGCGCTCCCACCCCCGGATCAATCCCTCCACTCAGCCTGCCGACGGGCGCTTGAGATCAAAAGCTGCACTCGAGCTAACGCTCATTGTGTTGAGTGGTGAGAAGCGAAGTGCGGTTTTCGGGTGGATATCAAAACTGTGGGAGCTGGCTTGCCAGCGATGGCGTCGGTTCAGCCGACATCAATCTTGGTCTGACACTCTGTCCAGAAGCCGCCCTCAACCAAATCCCACCCACAAAAAAGGGGACTTTCGTCCCCTTGCGCTGTTGCCTTGTGCTTGGTCAAACCATCAATAGATGTCCTTCGACAGCAGGGTGAACGGTGTCTTCACCAGGATTTTCAGGTCCAGCCACAGCGACCAGTTATTGATGTACTTCAGATCGATTTCAACACGCTTTTGCATCTTGTCGATGGTGTCGGTCTCGCCTCGGCAACCGTTGACCTGTGCCAGACCTGTGATGCCCGGTTTGATTCGGTGGCGGGCCATGTAGGCGAGGATTTTCCCCGAGTAGTAGTTGTTGTGCGCCACGGCATGTGGACGCGGGCCGACCAGTGCCATGTGCCCTTGCAGCACGTTGAACAGTTGCGGCAGTTCGTCCAGCGAAGTGCGGCGTATGAAGCGACCTACCGCGGTGATGCGCGAGTCGTTGCGGCTGGCCTGTTTGACTTCGAGGTCATCGTGCATGCGCATCGAGCGGAATTTCCAGACCTTGATCACTTTGCCGTTCCAGCCATGGCGATCCTGCTTGAAGAACACCGGGCCTGGCGAGTTGAGTTTGACGGCCAGAGCAATTGCCAGCAGCACCGGGCTCAACATGATCACCGCCAGCAGGGCGACGCTTTTCTCAACCAGACTTTTGCTCAGTGCTGCGGTCGGGCGACTGGTCAGCGGGCTTTCGTTCAAGTAAATCGCCGGCAGACCGTCCACGACTTTCACCGAGTGGTTAAGCAGCGTCAGACTGTTCAAGTCTGGCACCCAGACCACGTCCACGTTGGCCCCGAGCAGATCGACGTACATGGCTTCGATGTTGGCGGCTTCAGACAGGGCGAGGGTGATGTACAAACGACGGATGTCGTGGGTTTTGATCAGCTCAAGCAAGTCTTCCTGAGCGCCGACAACGCGTGGAGCATCGGCGTCCAGAACCGGCAGGGCGCCGTTGCTGACCAGACCGACCAGAGGCAGGTCTTCGATCAGGCTCAACTTTTTCGCGAGCCCCAGTGCCAGTTCGCCGGTGCCGACGATCAGGGTTTTCTGGGCACTTGTGCGAGAGCGCTGGTAGAACTTCGAGAAGGCATGCAGCGGTGCGTACAGCAGCGCCTGGCCGAGGAAGCCGTAAACCGCCCAGCTCAGGATCACCTGCCGCGAAAACAGCTCATCGGCCTTGCACACGAACGCGATGAAGGCCAATGCGGCCATGGTCATCGACCAGCCCATGAGCAGACGCCCCAGCCCCGTCAGGTAGTTGTCGCGTTTGCGGTATACGCCGGTGAAGGTATACGCCGGAACCGAAGCCAATACCGCCAGCGTTGCGCACATTCGGTAATAGAACGCGACGGTTCCAGTGTGCTGCTCAGCCAATATGAACAGGAGTGCAACAATAAAGGTCTGTGCCAGCGCCCATTGCCCCCAAAAGGTAAGTCCCTTGAGGTCAGTGTTTCGATTGATACGTAATGTGAGATCCATGCGATATCCCCAAAAGACTTCCATTCAGGTTTCGACAGTTGAAGTCTGAGTTGTTATTAGGCTTATTGTTTTTGTTTGCGCTTGAGTAACAACGTCGATATGCCGAACTGTCGTCAGTCAATAGACTAAGTTATTGCCGGGGATGCTGTCTGACGAGTTCTAACAGGTGGCAAAGTGCAACTATCGAATTTTGTCTGATAATCGAGCGTTAGAAAACGTCGAGCAGCAGAGGGTGTATTTAATAGTTTATTTGCTACTGTAGGAGGGGCGGGGATAGCGAGGTGTAATCAAGGAGGAGGATGAAACCAGACAGAGTGCTTTTTTATTTTTGTAGTTGCACTGTATGTCTGTTTGTTTTGCAGATGGAGCCAGGGCTTATTACGCTACCACTTCCTGGATCAGGCAATAGCCTCGGTTTCTCACGGCACGAAACAGTCGTTCACCGTTGCTGGCGCCTTTGAATTTGTCTTGCAGGCGACTCAGGCACATCTCCAGTCCGCGATATTGCTCTGGCTCTCGGCCAATGCTGAGGATCAGTTCGTCGCGACTGACAACACGCTCTTCATGGTGAAGCATCTTCTTGACCAGCGCGGCTTCCAATCCAGTCAGGCTGATCTCGATATCTTCTTTGACCAGTACGCCTTGATCATTATCGAGATGCCAGGCTTCAGTGCAGGAGTTGTCGCACTGATCAGTTTGAGTGGCGCCGTCGGCTTCTACTGTTGCTGCGCGAACGCTCTGGAATGGATTTGCAGTTTGTGCGGCCAACCATTCTGCCTCGAGGGTTGCCAATATTCGCTGGGTATCGTGTTCAATACTGCGTGCGACATTTTTCCTTGTGCCGCTTGGGTAAGTGAACTCCATCAGCATGGGAGCGGAAGAGGGCGAAGTAGCACCTTCAATAAACATTTGTGCCTGAGAGGTGCCAAACGAATTGAAGCGTTCGCTGGACAGGATGCTCTCAAGTTCGCGTTGCGACGTTGTGCTATTGGTCACAACGACAAAATATTTTCTTGGGAGGGTTGTACTAGTTTCCATGTCTCTCTCCTAAAGTACGCACCAAAATTGGCGAAAAAGATAAATCGGCAGGCGAGCAATGACTTCCTTGGAAGTAATCCACAGGCAGGGTCTGGGCCGGAAAATGGCCCTCGATAAATTCCACTCGTTCTGCTGCTATGTTGTTAAGTTTATTGTTATGTTGTTGCGCTCATTCAATTGCTGAGAAATCAACGGATGTGAAGTACTACGAGAGCTATATGGTTGCATCAGACGATCCTTCGTACGTATGCAAAAGGGTGGCTGCCCTTGATCAGGCAGTCGATATCAGGCCCCGCAGCAGGCGATAGCCATGGCCGCGGATGCTCTGAATCGCGTTTGTACCATACATTTCCTTAATTTTTCCACGCAAGCGACTGATGGATTTCTCCAGTGCCCTCGGGTCGTAGAAATTGGTATTGAGCCCCATGATACTGGCGATTTCATCATGGCTGAGAATGTGGTTACTGGTGTGCGCAAACGCTTCGAGGATCTTCATTTCGGCAAACGAGATATCGAGTTTCTGGTTGGCGTTAAGCAGGCAGATACGCGTAGGGTCGAGCGTCAGGCTGATGTCGCGTTGCCATTCTTCACTGCTGAAGAACTCGCCGAGCAACTCGGTGTCATCGTCGGACAAGGTATTGAGCTTGATACAAAAGTCCGCACCAGCCAGGTAGTACCTGATCTTGTTAACCGCGCCGCGACCAGTGATGACCGCGCAAATGATGGATTTCAAGTTGTCACTACGCAGGCTTTCCACCAGCGCGAGATTGTCTTCGAGTGCCTGAGAGCTGTCGATGACAATAAAGATCGCCCGATAAGAGGTGGAGTATTCATTCTGCTGATATGAACTAGTGTACGAACTGACCTCAAGCGCCAAATCGGTCTGCACGTGCTTTGCCAGCAGCGCTCTAAAATGCTCAGCCACAACGAGGGTACGGCCCAGAGTGAGTACACCGGGTTCGTTATTTGTCGGGCGCGGACTTCTAGTCGCCAAGTTCCCTGAGAGCATCATGCATTGACTCGAATTAAGTGCTGACATCGGGATGTTAAAGCACCGGTTCTCATCTGTGACTGACAATTGGTAACATTTGGACGGATTTTAGACGTAGCCCGCGAGTTTTCTAACAATAATTAAGCTTTTCAAGCTTTTAGTTGCTTTTCTCGAGACTGTGAACTAGCTGGAATAGAGGGCTTAGATGGTGGCAATGTGAAATTGTGCCACTATTTTGAATCGATGGCGACCGCTTTATTCATGTCCTTTTGCCACTGTCTGGCCATCTGTAAGTAATGTGAGATGCATCACACTTTATTGGCTCGACGGACTTTTATCTACTAACTGCTTAAATTTTTCCTGATTAGTTCGTAGGCGGACGTTTATTAACATGGCTTGAGTGTGCGTTTTGATAAGACATACTCTGCGTCGCCTGTGCAGGCAATGGATCTCGATATCCGGTTGTTTTACTTCAGATACTCAATTCCTGAGTGCGGTTAAACGAGGCGCTCGCCAAGGGCACTCTGAGGGAGGATTAATGGATTTCTGGACCTTTTTCCAGGTGTTGATTTTAGGTGCGGTGGAAGGTCTGACCGAATTCTTGCCAATCTCAAGTACCGGCCACCAGATCATTGTCGCTGATCTGCTGGAGTTCGGCGGCGAGCGCGCCATGGCGTTCAATATCATTATTCAATTGGGCGCCATTCTTGCTGTTGTCTGGGAGTTTCGGCCGAAGATCTTCGAAATCGTCAAAGGCCTGCCCACCGAGCGTAATGCTCAACGCTTCACCCTCAACTTGCTCATAGCCTTTATGCCTGCCGTGGTCTTGGGCGTGCTGTTCGCTGACACCATCCATCACTACCTGTTTAACCCGATCACCGTTGCCGTGGCATTGGTGATCGGCGGCATCGTGATGTTGTGGGCCGAGCGGCGCAGGCATGTCGTGAGCGTCGAGCATGTCGACGACATGCGCTGGTCAGATGCGCTGAAGGTTGGTTTGGTACAGTGCCTGGCGATGATCCCGGGCACTTCGCGCTCCGGCTCAACCATCATCGGCGGTTTACTGTTTGGCCTGTCGCGCAAGGCTGCTACCGAATTCTCGTTCTTTCTGGCAATGCCGACTATGGTCGGTGCGGCGGTTTACTCTGGTTATAAGTACCGTGACCTGTTCCAGCAAAGCGATCTGCCGGTGTTTGCGCTGGGATTTGTCACCGCGTTCGTTTTCGCGATGATTGCCGTGCGTGGCTTGCTCAAGTTCATTGCTAACCACAGTTACGCCGCGTTCGCCTGGTACCGGATCGGGTTTGGCTTGCTGATTCTGGCGACGTGGGGGTTTGGCTGGGTGAACTGGACGGCGGCAGCGGCGGGGTGATCACTGACTGCTGATCAGTGCGGCGATGGCCAGATCACTCAGCTGTGCTTCTGGCGACTCCTGACGAAAACGCTGCAGGGCTGACGTGAAATACGCCGCTTGCAGCATGCCGTCACTTGCCAGATAAAGGCGCGCGTCTTCGAGCTCCTCGGCGGAGTAAACACGTTTAAAGTTTTCGGTGGTGTTATTGGTAGCCGAGAAGGGCGTGAGCAGCAGCACGGCAATGGAAAGCCCGGAGAACTGCGTGACTTCCCAGGGTGTTTCGGTTTGCCCCATGCAGAAACCGTCGCAGTGCGCATAAGTGTTGGAGGTGACGCTGAACAAAACGAGGAAAGTGAAGCGCTTGAAACCAGTGAACTTGAACGCGGGCATACTCGAACGACATCCTGTCAGTAGATCAAAAGAATTTTCAGCCGCAGGCAACGTTCATTCGTTGCCCACAAGCTCAAGGGATCAATCAGCGGCCTTCCAATAACTCGGCAGCCTGATCCAGCAACGCCAGCGGATCCTTGGCCTTGTGAATATCCACCGACAACAACTGGCGAAACTTGCGCGCCCCCGGAAAACCGGTGCCCAAGCCGAGTACGTGGCGCGTGATGTGATGCATCGAACCGCCGGCAGCAATGTGCGCCGCGATATAAGGCCGTAACTGCGCCAGCGCCTCGGCCCGAGTAATCACCGGCGCCGTACTGCCAAACAACTGCTGATCCACTTCGGCCATCACATAAGGATTGTGATACGCCTCACGGCCCAGCATTACCCCGTCGAAAGTCTGTAAATGCTCGTGGCAAGCTTCCATCGTCTTGATTCCGCCGTTGAGGATGATCTCAAGTTCCGGAAAATCTGCCTTCAACCGCGCCGCCACGTCGTAACGCAGAGGTGGAATGTCGCGGTTCTCCTTCGGCGACAACCCCTCGAGAATCGCAATCCGCGCATGCACGGTAAAACTCGTGCACCCGGCGTCGCGCACCGTACCGACGAAATCACACAGTTCTTCGTAACTGTCGCGCCCATTAATACCGATCCGATGCTTCACCGTCACCGGAATCGACACCGCATCACGCATCGCCTTGACGCAATCAGCCACTAATTGCGGATGAGCCATCAGGCAGGCGCCAATCATGTTGTTCTGCACCCGGTCACTGGGGCAGCCGACATTGAGATTGACCTCATCGTAGCCATGTTCCTGGGCCATGCGTGCGCACGCGGCCAAGTCCAGCGGAACACTGCCGCCCAACTGCAACGCCAATGGATGCTCGGCATCGCTATGACGCAGGAAGCGTTCGTGATCGCCGTTGAGTAGCGCGCCAGTGGTGACCATCTCGGTGTAGAGCAGGGCATTTTTCGACAGGATGCGCAGGAAAAACCGGCAATGGCGGTCAGTCCAATCCATCATGGGGGCGACACTAAAACGGCGAGACGGCTCGGAGCGGGATGGGCTAGTGTTTACGGGCGCTTCAGGTTTTTCGAAATTCATTGGTACTGATCTTTGATACGGCGGTTTTTACCCATTATTCCGTGATTTTCGGGGTCGGTTGGTACAATGTACCAACCGACCCCGGCCATGTACCAACTGGAAAACGGGCACGATCACATCACGTGAGCGCTAGGACAAGTCGACGGCTTGCGCGGCGCAGCTACGGATCAATCGAGACGGGAAAAGAGTTTATCAGGAAAGCCCAACCTTCGGCCGCAAGCAGGTCGCTCAGGCTTGGATCGAGCGCCGCGAGATAGTCGAGTTTGCGCAGTGGAGAATGATGCGCCAGCGGCGCGCTGGCGCATCATGAACTGGTCACCCGATTCGCTTGGTAGGCTTTTCCGACGAGGCCCGCTGTATTATTTTTTCTTGCACTTCTCCAATTCAACTTGGTTTTGCAGAGTTGAAACTTTGCCTAGTCGATACTTACAGTACTGAATTACCGACTGTCTGTCCGTCTCACTTAGTTCGGCCAGGCTCTTGTCATCTGATTCGTATGCGAAATTATTTTCAAATTCTATTTGAAATGTCGGGCTTTTTTTGATGAAAAACACCTTCTCCGGGTAGGCATCTTCCATCTTTTCATAAAAGCCAATGTAGAGAACGGCTACTAGGACGGCCAGAATGATTATCAAGAGGTACTTCATAACGAAGGTGGTCGCAAAAGTTTGGTCTTGATACGCAGATTTTTCACCAAATCCATACCAATATTGCCAGGGCAAATTGTCCTTCTCCGGCTTGCGGCTTTGCCATTCTTGACTCCTTGTCATTACATTCACAGCGATCGACCTTATCAGAAATCGTTTTGAAAGGAGATCCTCCAACCCACAGAGCGACCATGCGTGCTGACTCCCGCCCGTCGAAATCCACTTCAAGAAAATTGACCGCAAGCAAGAGGCACCTCGCCCCCGCCGAAGTCATTTGGAACGCAGTATTTTTTAAGTAAACTCCGCCACTGCCGACATCAAACCTGCGGTGGTCATTGGGCACGCCGACGAATTTGCAGTCGCATCCAGCGAGTTCTATCTTTGCCCCCTATTTAAATTGGTTTGAATATGAAAACTCCACCGTCCGCCCGAGGTGCTCGCCTGGCTTCTGAACGCTTGCCCGTCCAGGAGTGCCAAGTGCTGGTTGCGCAGCAGCCACCTCTCGACGACGGCGAGCAGCCAATCGGCGTGGTCATCCATGCGTATTATCCCGAAGTGCTGCAAGACATTCTGGTTCGTTTGCTCAAACTGCCCGAGCGCTTGCATCTCTACGTGACTTGCGTGGCGGAAGGTGACGATGCGGTAAATGCTCAACTGGCGGCCAGCGGATTGAGTTATTCGCTATACCGGGTACCCGATCTTGGGGGGGACGTTTTGCCGTTCCTGCGCATGCTGCCGTTTTTGCGCGCCGATAACATCCGCACGCTGGTCAAGCTGCACACTGCGCGTTCGTTGAACTTGGGCGGGGCGCAAGAAGGGGGCCTTGAGCTGCTCGATGACCTGCTGAACCCCGTACGCTTGCGCCGAGCGGTTGAACGTCTTGCCGAGCCGGTGCATGCACCAATGGTTGGTACTCAACAATACTTGCGGCCGGTCACCAGATCTCTTAGTGAAATTGATCGCACGTTGCTTGTCACCCTCGCCGAGCGTGGTGGTATTGATCCGCAAGAAATCAACGAGGCGGAGTTTTTTGTCGGCAGCCTGTTCATTGCGCGCACTGAAGTGTTTGCGCCCCTGGAACGGATGCAACTGACGGGCAAAGATTTTGAAACGGAACGCGGCCAGCTCGACGGCACGCTGGCACACGTCTTCGATCGATTTTTTGGCGTACTGGCGAATGTTGGCCGAGCGCAGCGGAGCCTCGACCTTTATCAGCGCTGGCTAGCGACTCGGCAACTGGCCGCCGTCGAGCTGGAAGGGTTACCGGCGCGACTTGCAAGCTGGCCGCGGCAGCCGGACGTGTTGATAGTGTTGACCGATACCACCGGTGACATTGAATTGTTGCGTTCCAGTTTGAACAGCATCGACCGCCAGCTGTATAAGGCCGCGGCGATTGTGGTGCTCTCGAATGCCGAACCAGTCGAGGTGACGCCCGCCGCCAATCTGGTCTGGCTGCCGCTGGCTGAATCCTGGCCGAGCCAGCTCAATGAGCTGCTGCAGGGCATCGACGTCGACTGGTGCTACCTGCTGCGGGGCGGCGACGAACTTGATCCCCACGCGCTGCTTTTACTCGCCGAAGGCATCGCCCTGAATCCCGGTGTCAGCGCTTGCTACAGTGATGAGGACGCCCTGACCGCGGCCGGCTGCCAGGGCCCGGTATTCAAGCCGGATCTGAATCTGGACATGTTGCGCAGTTATCCGTATGTCGGCCGAGCATTGGCTTTCAGTCGCGAGGCGGCGCTGGCTGTTGATGGCTTCGATCCCGCCTTCAGCGAACTGGCGCCGCATGATCTGCTTTTTCGGCTGATCGAAACCCATGGGCTCGGCACGGTCGGGCACTTCGCCGATGTGTTGGTGCACCAGACAATCAGCTTCTCCCAGTGGCTCGCAGAACCCCAGGTGATCGCCAATTCGGCGGCCATCGTCGAGGCGCACTTGCTGCGCCTGGGCGTGGCTCATGAGCTGCAGGCCGGACCTTTGCCAATGGCTAACCGTGTGATCTACCAACACGCCGAGCAGCCTTTGGTGTCCATCCTTATTCCCACCAAGGACTGCCTGCCGATGCTGCGCTGCATCGAAAGTATCATTGAGAAGACCTGCTATACCCATTACGAGCTGCTCATCGTCGACAACAACAGTGAAACCGCCGAAGCCCGAGACTGGTTCAGCGGCATGGAGCAGCTGGATGACGCCAAAGTGCGCATCCTGCGTTACCCGCACCCGTTCAACTACTCGGCAATCAACAATTTCGCCGCCAGCCATGCCCGTGGCGAATATCTGGTGCTGCTCAACAATGACACCGCGATCATTGATGGCGACTGGCTTGGTGCAATGCTCCATCACGCCCAGCGACCGGAAGTGGGGATCGTCGGTGCCAAATTGTTATTCGTCGACGGGACTATTCAGCATGCAGGCGTGGTCCTCGGTCTGCGTGGCGTTGCCGACCACCCGTTTATCGGCGACTCGACGCAGTCCAACGGCTACCTGCACCGCTTGCATCTTGATCAGAACTACAGCGCGGTCACCGCCGCCTGCATGATGATCAGCACCGACCTGTACCGTGAAGTGGGTGGAATGGACGAGGTCGATCTGGCCGTTTCCTTTAACGACGTGGATCTGTGCCTGAAAGTCGGCCAGGCCGGGCGATTGATTGTCTGGACGCCATATGCAGTGGTCGTTCACGAAGCCAACGTGAGCCAGAGCAAGGTCGACAAAAACAAGGAGCATGCCAAGCGCCAGCGCTTCCAGCGCGAACAGTCGGTGATGTACCAGCGTTGGCTCGCGCAGATCGCCAACGATCCGGCCTACAACCGCAACCTGACGCTGGAGGGTGGCGGCTTCTCCTCGAAATATCGCACCGACACGGACTGGCACCCGTTCGCCAGTCGTGAGTTGCCGCACCTGCTGTGCCATCCGCTCGACTCTTTCGGTAGCGGACATTATCGAGTGCGTCAGCCCTTCGCTGCGCTGAAAGCCGCGCAATTGATCGGCGGGGCGGTGCGCGAAGAGGGGCTGCAACCGACAGAACTGCAGCGCATGGCGCCGGACACGATCATTTTCCAGGGGCAACACACAACGCCGCACCTGGAGTTCATGCAGAACACCAAGACATTATCCAATGCCTTCAAAGTGTACGAGCTGGATGACTATATCCTCGACGTGCCCGCCGGCAACTTGAACCATGATGTGCTTCCCAGGGACATCGCCAAGCGCGTGAAGAAAGCTTTGGCGCTGTGCGATCGGCTGGTGGTGTCGACCCAGCCGCTGGCCGATGCGCTGCAGGGGTTCAACCCCGACATCAGAGTTGTGGAAAACCGCCTGCCCGGCCATTGGTGGAGCGGCCTGGTCGGCCAGCGCCAACATGGCAGCAAGCCTCGGGTCGGTTGGGCCGGCGGTTCGAGTCACAGCGCCGACCTGCAAGTGATTGCCGAAGTGGTGCGTGAACTGGCAGGGGAGGTGGAATGGGTGTTCATGGGGATGTGCCCGCCGGCGCTGCGCCCTTATGTCCATGAGTTTCACAGGGGCGTGGATATTGAAAAGTACCCACAAAGACTGGCCGGCTTGAACCTCGATCTGGCTCTGGCGCCGCTGAAAGACAATTTTTTCAACGCCTGCAAAAGCAATTTACGGCTGTTGGAATATGGCGCCTGTGGCTTCCCGGTGATCTGCTCGGACATCCTCTGTTATCGCGGCGACTTGCCGGTGACGAGGGTCAGCAACAAAGCGCAAGCCTGGATTGCGGCGATTCGCGAACATCTCGCTGAACCCGATGCCAGCGCCAAGGCCGGAGTTGCGCTGCGTAGCGTGGTGCTCGATAACTGGATGCTCAAAGGCGAACATCTGTTGGCGTGGCGAAATGCCTGGCTGGCGGATTGAATGAGAGGTTTGCATGGTGCTTAAAATAATTCTGGTTAAGCACCGAAATTAAACGCAACGGATATCCGCGGCCTGGTTCCGGCAAATCGTTGCACTGAATGCATCAGCCACGAAGGGAACATAACGAATGTTCCGCTTCTGGCGGCGCACGTACTGCTGAATCCAGCACTGATGCAATCTTCGACTCGCATGCGCAAAGCAGGATTTTAAGTTGACGCAACCATACCGCGCGGGTCGATAAACTCCAGATCACCGCCAACGGTTGGATCATCTTCTCGTCCGCCAGTGTCCACCCAGTAAACTCCTGACCAGAAGGCACCGGGATGTCCGTGCAGCGAGTTGCTGTGGCCAGCCTCATTAACGTTCGCCCAAGCGTTAAGTTTCCATTCGAAAGCTGGTTCGGTTAATCCGTATTGATCGCTATAGACCGCAGTGAGTTGAACAGCGAATTCTTTGGCGAACTTCACCAAGTTGTCACAGGCTTCACCACCCCAATCAGGGAAGTCGTTCGTGGACTGCCAGCCGCCTTCATTACTGCGTTGCGCACCGCTGCGATCTTGCAACATTCGATTGGTGATCATGGTTTTTAGTTGTGCGTTGAGTCTTTCTGCATCGGGGTACTGAATGCTGGCCAAGGGAGTTGCGAACAGCCGTCGGATCTTTATCAGTTCAGGATCTACCAGATTGTTGTACGACTGCATTGCGCTTTGTCCGGTTATGGTTAGTCAAAACAACTATACCGGACGCACTAAACTGCCGATGTAACTCTTTGTTAAAAAGAACAGGGAAAGCGTTAATTGCGTCAGCTCGCATTGATTCGCTCAATAACCCGAATTAACGCCGGTCGCTTCTCCAGCCACTCGGACTTGGTTATTCCCAACAACACCACATCGATCCGAACGCCATCCTTGACCACATTCTGTCGTCGCACACCCTCGATTTCAAAGCCGAACTTCTGGTGCATCTTGACCACGGCGGAATTGCTCGCGAGCACTTCACAATTCAACTTCTCAAGTTCGGCAGCATTAAACGCGTAATCGAGCATCCAGAACTCCACCACGCTGCCTAGCCCCTTGCCCTGCAGATCGACGTCGAGATAAAACGCCCAGTCCGCGCTTTTTTGCTGAGCGTTGATTGCATTAAGCGCAACCACGCCAACCGCCAGATCGTCCTTGAGCACCACAAACACCTGCTGACGAGAATTTCCCTTCAGCGACGACAGCCAATTCGCATGTTCCTGCTCGGAAATTTCGTGCGAGGTGTACATGTATTTGCGCACATCTTCCTGATTGCGAAGGGTGCGTACATGCGCCTGGATCGTGGGGCTGGCGTCGGTCAGAGGGATGAACTGCATGGTGAGGTCCTTGTCTCGCGCGAGTTCGAAGCTGAACCCGCGATGTCGATGATGCACGAAATACCAGTTTAGAGCGTAAGACCGGTCATCAGGCAACCGCAATCAGGCACTCAGGCACTCAGTGCATCCGCCAACGCCTTGGCTTGTTGATTGGTTGTATCCCGCGAAGATTGATCGACGTCCGCGCCAAGCAGCGTTTTCTCAACGATCAGCGCGTGCACATCACTTACCCCGATGAATGCCAGCCATGCTTCGACGTAAGGCTTTTGAAAGTCGAAACGTTCGGCCGGCGTAGTGGATTGCGCCGAGAAGTCCATTCCTCGCGCATAAGTGACCACGGCGGTTTTGCCTTTCAGCATTCCTTGCAAACCATGCTCCGGATCGAAGCTGAACAGAATGCCGTTCTGGGATACCAGATCGATGAAATGCTTGAGCTTGTAAGGAATGCTGAAATTCCACAGCGGCACCGACAGCACTATGAAATCTGCGCGGTGCAACGGAGCGGCGAGTGCTGCAAAAGTGTCCCAGGCCGATTGTTGCGCCGCAGTCAGGGGCGTGCCGTTGATCCCCGCGTACTTGGCGTTCAACACCTCGTCATCTAACTCCGGAAGTTGGCAGTCCCACAGGTCGAGGGTTGCCAGCTGGGTGTCTGGATTGTTTTGTTTAAAGCGGCTGATGAAACTATGGGCGACTTCCCGTGACGCAGAGCGTTGTTTGCGCGGCGAGCATTCGATGTGCAGAAGGGTGGGCATGGAGAGTCTCGACTACTGATGGGGAATCGAGGCATTGCAACATAGCTGACTTCACACTATAAATCGTAAATAAATCAGTTATTGATCACGAATCCAACTATGTTCGATGCCCTGTTGCTCAAGACGTTTGTCACCGTTGTCGATGAGGACGGCTTCGGCCGTGCCGCGCAAAAGCTGCATTTGACCCAATCGGCGGTCAGCGGCCATCTGCGCCGACTCGAGGAGCAGGTCGGTAAACCGCTGCTCAAACGTACCACCCGATCCCAGCAATTGACCGCGGATGGCGAGCGTTTGATCGCCTATGCGCGCACGATCCTGGCGCTGAACCGCGATGCCTGGGCGCAACTCACGCGCGCGCCGTTCGAAGGGCGAGTGCGCATCGGTGTGTCAGAGGATTTCGTCGAGGCGCGGCTGTTGCGCGCGTTGCAGGACTGCGCGGCCGCGCATCCGGGCATGCAGATCGACGTGCAGGTGAATATTCCCGGCACGTTGCTCAAGCAGATGAAGCAGGGCGATCTGGAATTGGTGATCGGTTCCGTATGCGAAACCAGCGAGCCGGGGCTGTTGCTCTGGCAGGAACCGCTGGTGTGGGCGTGGTCGGCGCAACCGATGATCGAGCTGCCGAGGCCATTGCCGCTGGCGCTGTTCCCCGAGCCGTGCCCGTATCGCGAAGCGGCGCTGACCCGTCTGGCTCAGGCCGGCATTGCCCAGCGCACCACCATGCTGTGCGCCAGCACCGCTGGCCTGCGTGCTGCCGCGTTGGCCGGTTTCGCCGTAGCACCCATGGCCGCCAGTCAGCTTGGGCATGGCCTGACGGTGCTCGGTGCAGAGCTGGGCTTGCCGCCATTGCCGGACGCGCAGTTTCGTCTGTTTAGCGCCGAGCATGCCGATGCACAAATGATCGCCGCGCTCTCGCGGGTGATCGTCGAATACTGCTCGACGCGGCGCCAGTAATGCCTCTTACAAGCCCAGGCCTTCCTGCACAACTTGCAGCAGGTTGTTTTCCGTCAACGCGATCGCATCCAGTTGTTGCCCGCTCTCGATTGTTTGCAACCACCAGTGGCTCTCGCCATGTTCATCGACCGTGCGCAGCAGCGACGCATCTTCGCCCGGCAGTTTGATCTGCACGCGACCGGCGCCATCCGCGGTGAAGCGTTCGATGGGATCAAACGTCAGGCTGTGGTGGTTGGCTTCGATCAGTAGCTGGTCGATGGCGTAGTTATGCGGCTCGCCGTCCGGCGACGTTTCGCATACATGGGTAGGAACGCGTCGAATTTTCAGTCCGACTTCGGTGACCGGTTGCAGCCAGGCTTCGATGCGGTGGTACAGGGCGTAGACCTGCGCCGGCCAGCAATCGATGTCCAGTTCGGCGCTGGTGATTTCGTCAGCATGGGTGTGCCGGGTTTGTTTGAGTTTCGCGGCGAGTTCGTCTGCTTTACTCATGTCGGTTCCCTGTGGTGATTTGACTTAATCGTAGTCCTTTCAAAGTAATGCAGGTTTTGTCCTGCGTCATGCGCTTGCAACACATGCGTGACTCAATACCCTCTGACCCAGTGTTGGTCAGTCACGGAAACCACGGACGCAGGCGTCCCAAGGAGCGGGAATATGAAAAAACTTCTTACAATTATGGCCCTGATTGCGCTGACGGTCGGCGGCATTGGCGTGAGTTCGGCTCGCCAGTCGCAAACCAGCCAAGCGCCAGCGGAGTCAGTGGCGGGGGTGTTCGATTACTACCTGCTGACGCTATCGTGGTCGCCGACGTTTTGTCTGACGCACAAGGAAGACGCGCAATGTTCCGGCAAAGGCTACGGATTTGTCCTGCACGGTTTATGGCCGCAAGACGCCAAGGGCGGCTGGCCGGAATCCTGCCCGCCGGTAACCAACCTTTCGGCGGCGGAAACGGCCAAAGGTTTGACGTTATTTCCAACGAAAAAACTGCTTGATCATGAATGGGCCAAACACGGCACATGCAGCGGCCTCGGCGCGATGGGTTATCTGGATGCATCTGATAAAGCCGTTGCAGCAGTGAAAATCCCCGAGGAACTGCAACCGTTCAGCACCTCGTATTACTTTGAGGCACAGGAAATTGCCGACCTGTTCCGCAAGAGCAATCCGGGCATCGCGGCGAACGGCATCGCCGTCATCTGCAACGGCCCGGAGCTGTCGGAAGTACGGGTGTGCATGGGCAAGGATCTGCAGTTTGGCGCATGCGGCAAAGGCGTGAAAACCCAATGCCGGGCAGGGGATATTCGGGTTCCGCCATCACGCTGATGGAATAACAGAAAGTTGAACGAGAAGGGCGTCCAGATGGGCGCCCTTCTCGTTTTCGGATTTGAAGCGCCGGACAACTTCGCGCATGCTTGCGCGCCAATGGACTGGACCATCACACGCAAGGAGCCGTCATGTTGCACAAAGCTCTGCTGTGCGCGCTTCTAATTATTTGCTCGGGCTGCGCGAAAGATCACACCAAGCCTCCAGCAAATTTGAGTTTTCTATCTGTTGAAAGAGAAGGCAGCCTCAGTTTGTATGCCATCAAGTATCAGTCGGATGTTGATGTGCTGGATCTATTTGATCGAGGAGAAAGACAAGGCATGGTCTCAGGCAAGCTCAAGTGCGCTTTGGGAGAAGACCAGGATTTCTCGCCTGGCAAATCTTTGCGGTTTTCTGCATTCGGCTTGATAGAGTCTGAAAGAAATGAAGGTAATCAGGCGAGATTCACCTATTTCACCAGCGCGTTCGTTACCGAGACCTCCAGTAGCCGTAGTTCGGAAAGAAATCTGTCACCGGCAGAAATCAACCAGCTCCTCTCCGGCAAACAACAAATCCCCTGCAAAGTCGTCGTCACCGCCTACGGCTACAATCCCTACTACTCAAACACCATGAATATCCCGGTCGCTGATCTACTGCGCGAAGTCAATAAGCCCTGAGCTCACTGTTGACGGGAGGGCGAGCAAATCCCTCCCGCAACTGTCGAAAAAATATTTCCCCAAACCCGTCATCCATTTCCCCCTCGCGCCGATACCCACAACGTCGGGTCAATCGCGGTCGTACTTGTTTGCCCCGCGCCCCCCGGTGAACTACGCTCACCATAACCAAGGGTTTCGGGCTTTGGCCCCTGTCGTACCTGCCCAGGACATGCTTTTGCCTATCCCCATTCACGATCCGCATCAGGCCCCCGGTGGCACGTTGAAACGGCTGCCGCTGCGTAAAGCGGCGGCGCTGTTTATCGTTGCGGTGTGTTTGTGTCTGTTCGGTTTGCTGTACCTGCAACTGGAACAGTCGCGGCGCCAGGATCTGGCGATTGCGCAGATGGCATCGGCTAACTTGACCCGGGCGATGGCGCAACAGGCTGAGGACACTTTTCTGGCTGCCGATCTGGTGCTGACCAGTCTGGTCGACTGGATCGAAGACGATGGCTACGGCGCAACGCAAAAGCCGCGTTTGCAGAAAACCCTGGCGCGGCGCGTGCAGCAACTCGAGCAGTTGCACGGCATGTTTCTGTTCGACCGTAACGGGCAGTGGGTGATTACCTCGTTTCCTGACTTGCCGCGCGGCAACGGCGTGGCGGATCGCGAATACTTCAAGTTTCACCAGCAGAACGTCTCTGCGGTAGCGCACATCGGCCCGGCGATTCGCAGTCGCGAAAACGGTGAATGGATCATCCCGATTTCCAAACGCGTCAATGACCGGCTGGGCAACTTCCAAGGCGTGTTGATGGCCGGCATCAAGATGTCGTACTTCGACCAGTTCTTCAAAAGCTTCAGCCTCGACGACAACGGCACGATGTTCCTTGCGTTGACCGATGGCACCTTGCTCGCGCGTCGACCGTTTGTTGAATCGCTGATTGGCACCTCGATGGCGCAAAACGAGATTTATCAGAAGCTGTTGCCCAATGCCCCGGCGGGCACGGCGATGATCGAATCGGTGTTCGACCGCGTGATGCGCCTGTACGGCTACCGGCAATTAGCGGCGTATCCACTGGTGGTTGCGGCTTCTTCGTCGCGTGACACGATTTTGCAGGGCTGGTATGCCCGCGCGTTTCAATCGAGCGTGATCGTGGCGTTGGTCATGCTCGGGGTGGGGCTGTTTGGCTGGGTGTTCATTCATCAAGTGCGCGATGGTGAGCGGATCGAGAAGAACTTGCGCAAGGCCCAGCGAGCGCTGGAACTGATTGCGACCCACGACAGCCTGACCGGCCTGGCCAATCGGCGTCTGTTCGAGCGCTCGCTGGATATCGAGTTCGCCCGTGGCGCGCGGCAGTCGAGCCCGGTGAGCCTGATCATGCTCGATATCGATTTTTTCAAGCGCTATAACGACGCCTATGGCCATGTCGCCGGTGACCATTGTCTGACCCAGGTTGCGCAGGTGGTGAAGGGTTGCTGTCAGCGTAAGTCCGATCTGGCGGTGCGGTATGGGGGCGAGGAATTCGCAGTGTTGCTGCCGGACACCGATATCAACGGAGCGCTGGCGATTGCCGGGCAGATCCGCCGCAGCGTCATGGACAAGCACATCACCCACAGTGGTTCGCCCACTGGATATCTCACCGTGAGTCTGGGCTGTTATTCGTTTATCCCACGCGGTAACGACAGCATTGAAGCGTTCATTCAGCGTGCTGATGCGGCGCTGTATCAGGCGAAAAATGCCGGGCGTAATCGAGCCGCGGTGTTGTCGGTTGATGGCGGGATTGTCGAGCTGATGCGCTCGGATCGCTGATCACGAGCGCAATCAAAACCGGCCATGCTGCTCACTTTGGCCGGCTCTTGTTCGTTCAGCCGCCAGTGCCACCGCCGGCACCGCCCGTCCCGCCGCCCGCCGAGCCGGTGCCGCCACCAGCACCCGAACCTGAACCACTGGCGCCGCCATTGGTGCCGGTGCCGCCGCTGCCGGAATTACCGCCAGAAGGCGCGCCCGGCGTGTTGTCCGGCGGCATGGTCGAGCCACTGGTCGCACCGGATTTGGTGCCGGTCGCATCAGCGCCGTCGTTGGCAGCGAAGGTGGCGGCGGAGGCCGTGGCCAGCAGGCCGACCAATAACAACGAAGTAAATTTGCGCGTCTTCATGGTACGTCTCCAAAAAGGGGATTTACCTGATATTGGTCTGACGCGTGAAAGGCTTGGTGCCAGCCATGTGACGAGCGGTCATCCATGTCGGTGCCCAAGTGGCCTACTCGTCTTCCGGGAGATTGGCTATTTGTCTGAACCCGCCTCGGGTCTAACGTAGCCACACATTCACTTGCCCCGGAACACAACCATGAAACCTCGTATCGATTTCTACACTGCGTCCCCAGATGCACTGAAAGCCATGATCGCGCTCGAAACCGCGGTCTCCAAACTGCCGCTGGAAAAGACCCTGATCGAACTGGTCAAGCTGCGCGCTTCGCAGATCAACGGCTGCGCCTTCTGCATCGACATGCACACCGCCGATGCGATCAAGGGCGGCGAAACTCCGCGCCGCCTGTTCGCCGTGACGGCCTGGCGTGAAGCGCCGTTTTTCACTGAGCGTGAACGCGCTGCATTACTGTGGACCGAATCGCTGACCCAGCTGAGCCTGACCCACGCGCCGGATGAAGATTACGAAGCCGTCGCCGCGCATTTCTCGCCGAAGGAAATGGTCGATCTGAGCGTGGCGATCAGCACCATCAACAGTTGGAACCGCCTGGCCGTAGGCTTCCGCAAAACCCCGCAGGCCTGATTGATCAATGGGCATCGGCACTCGGCGCGGCCGGAGGCCGAAGCTTGCACCCATCATCATGATCGTGCGCAAACCAAGCGTGTCATGTCAGCCGTCAGTTGCTTGCCTTGACCCAGTTTCCAGGCGTGGTCCCGCTCAAGGCTCGGAAGAAGGCGATGAACGCGCTATCGCTGGCAAACCCCAGTTCGAAGCCGCAGTAACTGAGGCTGCGTCCGAGGGTCAGTAGCTCCATGGCGCGCATCAGCCGCCATTGTTGGCGCCATTGCTGATAGCTCATGCCGGTCTCGCGCTGGAAGATTCGGCCGATGGTGCGGCTGCTCGCGCCGATTTGTTGCTCAAGTTGTTGCAGTTCCGGTGGCAGGCGCTCGGGTGTTGCCAACAGGGACGCCAGGCGCTTGTCTTTCGGCAGCGGCAAGAGCATCGGTTGATGCGTCGCGTCGCGGATTTCGTTCAGGCTCAACGCCAGCAAGTGGACGAATTTTCCCCGTTGCCAATCAGTGTCGAAGTCGGCCACCGCCATCGGTTCCAATACCGCTCGTAACAACGAACTCACTTCAATCACGCACACCTGTTGTGGCAGGTCGCGGCATAGCTCAGCGGTCAGGTAGATGGAGCGGTAGTCCACGCTGCGCTGCATCACTGCGCGATGAGTGATGCCGGCGGGAATCCATGCCGCGCGCGAAGGTGGCAGCAAACACAATTGCTCCGCCAGCGTGATGCGCGTGCAGCCTTCGCGGGTGTAAAGCAATTGTCCGCGCTGATGTTGATGCAGCCCGGAGTCATGGTCGCCGAGGGCGGCTGCAATGCCGATCACCGGCGCTTCGAAAAGGTCGGGATCAAATGTTGCTGTTGCATCAAGCCATGCCATGATTTGTCCGATTTAAACGATAAGTTGGCAAAGTCTGGATAGTACGCCAAGTGCGGCTCTTTAAACTCCTCGCGGTTCAACTTGAGGAGTGATACGCAAATGAACAGTCGCCGTCTTCTGGTGCTGGCAATTGCATTGCTGATGTTTCCGCAGATCGCGCAGACCTTGTATAGCCCGGCGCTCGGGGAAATCGGCCGAGCCTTTGGTGTAGGCCCGCAGGCGGCCGGGCAGACTGCGTCGGTGTATTTTCTGGCATTTGCCGTGGGTGTGGTGACGTGGGGCCGGGTGTGCGACTTGATCGGACGTCGACCTTCGATGCTTGCCGGGCTGGCGATTTACGCACTGGCGTCGGTCTGAGCACTGAGTGTCAGCAGCTTCACGGGACTGTTGATGGCTCAGGCGTTGGGAGCATTCGGGGCGGCGGTCGGCTCGGTGGTGACGCAAACGTTGCTGCGTGACCGCTTTGAGGGGGTGCAACTGTCGCAGGTGTTTTCGCTGGTGGGCATGGCGCTGGCGGCCAGTCCGGCGCTTGGTCTGTTCAGTGGATCGATGCTGGTCCAGAGCTTCGGTTATCGCGGCGTGCTCGGCGCGTTGTTGTTGCTGGCACTGGGGTTGTGGTTCTGGAGTTGGGGCGCTTTGCCGGAAACCCGTCCACCTCAACAGACGTCTGCCGGTCTGATCGAAACGCTCGCACGGATGCTGCGGGATGGGTCGATCTGGCGCTCGGCTGTGTGCGTCGCGTCATTCAACATCGCGTTATTCAGCTATTACAGCCTCGGCCCGTTCATGTTCGAGCGACTTGGCCTGAGCGCGTCCGCGTTCGGTTACAGCGGTGTAGTGCTGGCATTGGGCTCGGGGTTTGGAGCATGGCTCAACAAACGTCTGCTGCGTCGAGGGTTCAGTGCACTGCAATTGATACGGTTCGCCGCGCTCGTCGGTTTGACCGGCGGTTTCGGTGTATGGCGGTTGCAGGACAGCGGCGTATTCGTACTGCCAATGGTGCTGGTGGTGCTGGCTTTCGGCATGGCGATCCCGAATATTCTTGGTTCGGCGCTGGCCAATTACGCAGATCGGCGCGGCACCGCAGGGGCGTTGTTGGGCTTGCTCTACTACCTGCTGATTGGTGGCGGATTGATGCTCGCGGCCTGGAGCCAGGCACTCGGGGAAACCCTGATGGTGTGCAATGGCATTGTGTTGCTGCTGGTTTTTGGTGCCAGGAAAGCATTTGTTTAAAAAATGTAAGCGTTGTAGGACGCGTCTTGCATTTGTGTAGGAAGGCTCTGACTATCACGGCTATTGATGGCATGGCATTACGCCAGTTGATTGCAAGGATGTTGAGTGCCGTATTCGTTCTGCGCTGTACCTCGTCGTAATTGTCTGCCTCGTCCGCTGTTGTCGGCCTTGCTGTTGAGTGTGTGTGCACCCAGCGTATTTGCCGCTGAACCAGTCGCTCCGGGTCAGGAGGTACTGCGCCAGCAACAACAGCAACAGCGCGATCTGCAACAGCTTCAGCTCGAGCAGAGAAAGCGCCAACTGGAGCGCGGCGCTTTCGGGCCGGCACCGATCGCGCCGGTGCTTGCCGAATCGGTCAAACCTGATGAACGCTGCTGGCCCTTGAGCGGTACGCGCATCGGCGGCGTTACGCTGATCGACAGCGAAAAACTCAACGCACGGATCAAGCCGCTCTTGGCGCCGTGCATGGGCGTTGGCCAGATCAATCATCTGCTGGCGACCATCACCGCGCTCTACGTCGAGCAGGGCTATATCGCCAGCCGCCCGTACCTGAACAGCGCACCAGCCGCCGGGCAGTCGCTGGATATTCTGGTCGATGAAGGCTACATCGAAGCCATCGAACTGGCCGACCAGAGCCTGCCGGTATCGTTAGGCGGCGCGTTCCCCGGCATGCTCGGCAAGCCGTTGAACTTGCGCGATCTGGAGCAGGGCCTCGATCAACTGAACCGCTTGCGTTCAGTCGATCTGACCGCCGACATCGCCCCCGGCAGCCAACCCGGCGCATCGAAAATCATCCTGCGTTCGCGCACCTCCGGCCAGTCACGCTGGACGCTCGGAGCCGGCATCGACAACCTCGGCAGTGCCAGTACCGGGCGTGATCGCGACACCCTCAGCCTGAGCCTCGATAGCCCGTTGCAACTCAACGATCTGTTGAGTCTGAGCGCCAGCGACACACTCAATCAGGGCGATCGCTACAGCCGCAACGCCAGCCTGTATTACGCGATTCCTTACGGCTACTGGACCTTCAGCACCTTTGCCAGCCACGCCGAATATCGCGCGCCGTTCAAACTCAGCAGCCTGACTCTCCACACCACCGGCGTCACCGATCAAGTCAGCCTGCGTGCAGATCGCGTGCTGTGGCGCGATCAGAGTCATCAGCTCAGCGCCAACCTGCAACTGGCGCACAAGGATGTCGACAGCTATCTGGAACACGTGCGCCTCGGCATTCAGAGCCCGACTCTGACTGTGGCCGAAGCGGGACTCAATCTGTTCTGGCTCGACCGCGCGGTGTGGAACCTCGACCTCAATTACGCCCAAGGCCTGCGCTGGTTCGGCGCCGACGACGATGCCCAGCGTCAAGTCAACAACCTGCCCAAGGCACAGTTTCGCAAATACCGCGCCGGCCTCAGCCAATGGCGCAACGGCCAGCTCGGCACGCAAGCCTGGCAATGGCAGAGCCAACTGAATTTGCAGTACAGCCCCGATCCGCTGCCAGCCATCGAACAACTGCTCGGCACCGACGATTCCGCCGTGCGCGGTTACCGGGTCAGCAGTGCTTCCGGCGCCAGCGGTGCGATCTGGCGCAACACCTTGCGCCTGCCACTGCGTAGCGAATTGCCAGTGCAGATCACCCCACGCGTCGGCCTCGACCACGGCTGGATCAAGGCTGACCACGGCGCCCGGGGTCAACGCCTGAGCGGCGCCAGTGTCGGTCTCAATCTGGGCTGGAAAAACCTGCAAGTCGATGTCGATTACCAACGCAGCCTCAACACGCCAACCGGCCTGCACAGCGAGCCTGAAACCTGGCTGATGCGGGTCGGTGTGCAGATTTGAGGGCGCAGATATGAATGTCAGTGAACAACCAGCCTCGGATCTGAGCGCGACAGCCGAGGCCTTGATCCCAACGCGCAACGTGATGCCGCACTACACGGAGAGTTATTTATGCCAATGAACACTTTTGCGTTTCACCTTTCCCCACGGGGCAAACTGCGCTGGGCGATTGCCAGCCTGTTTATCGCTGCACACCTGCCGAGCGCTTTGGCTGGCGGCGTGGTGGTCGCCCCCGGCCCCGGCGGCACCGCGCAATTGCAGACTCAGGGCGGCGTCCCCATCGTCAACATCGTTGCGCCGAATGGCTCGGGCCTGTCGCATAACCAGTTTCTCGACTACAACGTGGACCGCCAAGGTTTGGTGCTGAACAACGCGTTGCAGGCCGGGCAATCGCAGCTCGCCGGGCAACTGGCGGCCAACCCGCAATTCCAGGGCCAGGCGGCGAGCGTGATTCTCAACGAAGTGATCAGCCGCAATCCGTCGGCCATCAACGGCGCGCAGGAAATTTTCGGTCGCGCCGCTGATTACGTGCTGGCCAACCCGAACGGCATTTCGGTGAATGGCGGCAGTTTCATCAACACCCCGAACGCCAATCTGGTGGTCGGCCGTCCTGAATTGAACGACGGCAAACTGCAAGCGCTGAGCACTCGCGATGCCTCCGGCCAGTTGCAGATTCAGGGCGGCGGACTGCGCAATGGCGAAGGCTCGATCAACCTGATCGCGCCGCGCATCGACAGCCAGGGCGCGCTCACTGCGCGTGATCAATTGAACCTCACAGTCGGGCGCAATCAGGTGGATTACGCCAGCGGTCAGGTCAAAGCAGTCGATCCGGCGGGCAACACCACCGACCAGCGCATTGATGCCAGCCTGTTCGGCGCGATGCAGGCCGGGCGCATCAATATTGTCAGCACTGCCGAAGGCGCCGGCGTGCGGGTTGGCGCAGTGCAAGTGGCCGGGCGTGACGGCGTGCAAATTCGTTCGGCCGGCGATCTGAGCGTCAGCGGTCAAGCGATCCCTGACAGCCTCGACGTCACTCGCGCCGGCATTCGCAGCAGTCACGGCGATGTCGGTTTGCACAGCGGCAAGGATCTGACATTGGCCGCCACCGACGTCAGCGCTCGTGATGTGAAAGTCGATGCCAAGCGCAACCTGACCCTGACCACCGTCGAAAGCCGCAAGCTGCAAGAAACCCGGGAAAACTGGAACAACAGCACCATCGGCATCACCTGGGAAACTTACGAGCGCACCCAGACCGACAGCGATTCGCGCCAGCATGGCAGTCAAATCATCGCCAGCCGCGACGCGCAATTGTCGTCTGGCAAAGACACCGAACTCAAAGCCGCCAAGGTCGAAGCCGCGAACAATCTCAGTGTGCAAAGCGCCGGCGATTTGCGTCTGAGCGCTGCCACCGAAAGCCACACCCAGACCGATCAAGGCAACCACCGCAAACACCTGTGGAAAGCCGATTGGGACACCAGCAGCGAACAGCAGCGCAGTGTCACCAGCCAGTTGAAGGCCGGCAACATCGCCCTGCAAACTGCCGCGCTGTTGCGCTCCGAAGGCGCTGAACTGACCAGTGCGGGCGACTTGCAACTGGCCGGCAAACAGGTGGAAATCAGCACCACGACCCGCACCAATCGCAGCAACGACAATCGCTATTCCGGCGACTTGGTCGGCGGCGGTTTCTTCGGCAAGACCGGTGACGCCGACAAGGGCCAGACTCAGCATCAGGGCAGCAAAATCAATGCCGCCGGCAAGCTGATCGTCAAGGCTGACGAGGTGCGCATCAGCGGCAGTCAGGTGCGCGGCGGCACTGAAGCCAGTGTGATCAGCGACAAGGGCTCGCTGGTGATCGACGGCGTGCAGGACACCTCGCACAGCAACAACCACGAAAAGGACAGCAAGTTCTTTGGCATCAGCAAAGACGAATCTCGGCAGAACAGCAAGGACAGCACTACCGTGCGCAGCGAGCTGGTGTCGGACAGCAACCTCAAGCTCAAAAGCGCCAAGGACATCGAAGTCGCGGGTTCCTCGGTCAAGGCTGGCGGCGCGCTGACGGCTGATGCAGCGGGCGATGTGAACGTCCATTCGACGCAAAACACCCACGACCGCAGCGACAGCACACACACCCGCGGTTTCGATGCCTACGCCAAAGAGCAGACGCCGGAGCAGTACCGTGCCGGTGTGCATTACGAAGACAAGCAGCAAACCGTCACCGCCAACGACGTCAAACAGCAAGGCTCGAGCCTGACTGGCGGCAGCGTGCAAGTGAAGGCCGGTGGCGACGTCAAGCTCACAGGCGCCGAGGTCAAATCCACGGCTGGCGACACCGAGTTGAGCGGCAAAAACGTCTCGCTGCTGGCCGAGCAGGACAGCCACCAAACCGCGACCGACAAAACCAGCACTGGCGGCGGTTTCTACTACACCGGCGGTCTCGACCGTGCCGGCAGCGGCGTCGATTTCGCCCACAGCACCTCGCAGGACTCCACCAGCAAAACCACCGCGCAAACCAGCAGCGTGCACAGCAACGGCAGCCTGACAATCAACGCTGACAAGCTCACCACCGAAGGCGCGCAACTCAAGTCCGGCAGCGGGCTGAACATCGCCGCCAATCAGGTGGATAACCGCGTCGCGAGCAACACGGACAGCAGCACCCACACCGAGAGCAACTGGTCGGCGGACATCGGCGCGAATGTCGAGTACAAAGACATCGCCCGGCCAATCGCGGGCGCCGTCAAAGATGTGCTCGGCGGCAAGATTCCGGACAAGGATGCACTGGCCAATCTCGGCCAGCCGAATGTCGGTATCGACGTTGCGGTCGGTCACGGCAGCGCCGGTAAAACCGAGCAGAACAGCAACGCTGTGGTCAGCCGTTTTGACGGCGGCAGTGTGGATGTAAAGGTCGCCGGGACGCTCAACGAGCAAGGCACCCAATACAATGCCAGCAACGGCAAAGTGAACATCGGCGCCGACAAACTGGTCGCCGA
Organism: Pseudomonas sp. P4795; assembly: GCF_048822895.1. Classification (NCBI taxonomy): domain Bacteria; kingdom Pseudomonadati; phylum Pseudomonadota; class Gammaproteobacteria; order Pseudomonadales; family Pseudomonadaceae; genus Pseudomonas; species Pseudomonas sp. P4795. Next base: position 106,000 of record NZ_JBMFBT010000006.1, read on the forward strand.
TGCCGCGAGCAACACCCACAGCAGCAGCGACAAATCGGTCGATGCCAAGGTCGACGTGCGCGTCTACACCAAGACCGGCGAAGACGTGAACGTTGCAGGTTCCGGCGCGGGCGGCAGCAGTCAGTCGAGCAAAGACAGCTCCACCGCAGTGGTCGGCGGATATGCCGGCACTCAAGGCGTCAACATCAAAGTCGGCGATGACGCGCGTTTCGAGGGCAGCCATTTCGATGGCGGCCAGGGCGGCGTGAGCATCAACACCGGCGGCGATCTGGCACTCAATCAGGCCAACGACCGCCAGAGCAGCGACAGCTCAAATCTGCGCGGCACCGGCTCGCTGACGGTCGGCACCTTGCCTGGAACCGACGGCACCAACGTCGATCTCGGGGCCGGATTCCAGCTCGATCACACCGGCAAACAAACCACTGACAGCCAGGCGCATGTCGCGAGCATTCATGGCAACGGCCCGGTGCAACTGAGCAGCGGCGGCAACCAGACTCAGCAAGGCACCAAGATCGATAGCGCTGGTGCCATCGACCTCAAGGCCGTTGGCAAACTTGATCTGCAAGCAGCCGTCGATACGCATGACGCGACCGGCAGCAATCTTGGTGGCGGTCTGAAGGCTGGCGGCAGCAAAACCAGCAGCGAGAAGAGCCGCGATCAGGGCGGTAATCTGAGCGGCAACTTCAACATCGGTCAGGTCAACGAGCACGCGCAGACCCTGACTGGCGGTCAGCTCAACAGTCAGAGCGGCATTGCGTTGAGCGGTGACTCAATTCACCTGCAAGGCACGCAGGTCAGCGCGCCGAACGTCAGTCTCGACGCGCAGAGGGGCGGCATCGTCCAGGAATCGGCGCAGTCCACCGACAGCCGCAACAACTGGAATGTCGCGTTGAACGCGGGCGGCAACCTGAGCAAAAGCACGCCAACTGCCGCCGATGAAAAGGCCAGCAGCGATCACGGCTTCAATGCCGGGGCCAAGGTCGGTGTGGATTATCTGCAAAGCAGCAAACAGCAGAACAGCCAGCTCAAGGCTGACACTGTGGTGCTGAACAGTGGCGCGGATGTGCAACTCAGCGGCGCGCGGATCGATGCGCAAAGCGTCAGCGGCAAGGTTGCCGGTGACCTGACGGTCGAGAGCCGTCAGGACATCAGTAACCACGCCAAGGTCGATGTCGATCTGGGCCTGACAGCGAAGAAAAATCCACCCGACGACAAACAGAAACTCGCCGGGACCGACTACAAGCCGACGCTGAAAGTGCAGGGTGAGTTTGCGCACAAGGATAGCGTTATTCAGGCGTCCGGTATCAGCGGCACTAAAGGTGTAAATCTTTAGGTTGAGACCGGGCAATCAACAGATGCTCGAATACTGCGGCATTCGTTGATTCGAATGTCGCACATTATCCGCTGAGTTATCGCGATTAAGTCTAACTAGACTGTCAGTTCTAACAGTGGCCGAGTTAGACCTGCGAAGTTACCTTGGAACAACGAGGCAACGCCTCGTTGGAGTTGAACTCATATTTCTCAAGGAACTGAAAAAATGACTCAGATTACATATCCAAAGGCTGTCAATGGGCGACTGAACTGCGCTTCCCAACCTCAGACTGATGGTGTTCTGTTGGAGGTCGGTGCATTGGTCAACGCGCAAGACGGCGCAGTTATTGATATTGAAGGTGAAGGGTTCACTGATTCCAATGGGCAAATTCCCATCCCGAACACCAAAATAACTGCACGACAGTTTGTAAATCCTGATCACAATACTCACGGTTTCGAACAAAAGCTGCAGGGTTGGGATGCTCTCAAACTCATGGACGGTGGCTTCTTTAAAGGCTCTTACAAAATCAACGGTGGGAGCGCGACCAGTAGACTTATAGCGGTCAGTTTCAAAAATGCAGCCGGTCAATATTGCGATGAGATTTAGTGCCTTTTAGTTTATTGAAGATCGACCTCTGCGCTTGATAAACCCTTCCGCGCACAATCGCGGAGGGGCATTTTCTTGCCCTCAGGCCTCATGTTTGCGCCAGCCCAAGGAATACATTGCTTCGTATTAATACGAAGCATTACTATTCACGCCCCTTCCTCAGCACGCCGCAATCACCCCCATGCGCTCCCGCAGACCCGGCTTTTTCGAGCATTACGAAGAGTTGATCGGCACCTGGACCCGTCGCCTGCGTAATCGTCAGCAGGCCGAGGATCTGGCGCACGACACCTTTGTGCGGGTGCTCGAATCGGATTCTTCGGCCGTGCAGCAACCGCGGGCGTATTTGCATCAGACGGCGCGCAACATAGCGGTGGACGGTTATCGGCGCGAGGACCGGCGCGGTGCGATGGAGTCGCAGGCCATCGATCACGGGGTGTCGTCGTCCGGCGACCCGGAGCATTACATGCATGCGATCCAGCTGGCCGATTCGATCGAAAAAGCGCTCACGGAACTGCCAGTCAATTGCCGCAGGATTTTCGTCTGGCAGAAGATCGAAGGCCTGACTCAAGCGGAAATCGCCGAGCGCCTGGGCCTGTCCAAGAACATGGTGGAAAAGTATATGATCCGCACCCTGCGGCATCTGCGTGATCGCCTGGACGGGGCGCAATCATGAGCCGGCGTCAGTTTTCCTCCCCAGCCCGACAGGACATTCCATGATGGATACCCGTGATTGCGCGTGCGGGCCGACAACGGTGCGCGATGAGGCGGCACGCTGGTTTGTGCGTTTGCAGGAGCCAGCCGTCAGCGCCGACGAGCAGCAGCGCTTCGATGCCTGGCTCAGCGAACATGCGCAGCACCGTGATGAATTCCAGTTGCTGCAAGGCTTGTGGTCGGCCGCGGATCTGCTGCCTGCGCCACGCCTGAAAGCACTGTGCGAAACCCCGCCAAAACGTCGGCCATGGGTGCGTTACGCAGTGGCGGCCAGTGTGCTGACGGTCGCCCTCGGACTGGGATTGTTCAGCGGTCTCAATCACTCCGGCGGCTACAACGCGGAATTCGCCACAGCGTCGGGCGAGCGCAAACACGTGGCGCTGCCGGATGGTTCGCTGATCGACCTCAACAGCCGCAGCCATTTGAAAGTGCGTTATGAAAAGGATCGCCGCGTCATCGAACTGAGCGCAGGCGAAGCCATGTTCAGCGTCGAGCACGATACTGCGCGCCCGTTTGTGGTCGAGGCCGGCAGCGGCAAGGTCACGGTCACCGGCACCCGCTTCGATGTACGCCGCGACCTGACACAAACCCGGGTTGCGGTGGAGCAGGGCACGGTCAAGGTGCAGGGGCGAGGTGCGCCGGATGACCAGTTCGTCAGCTTGACTGCCGGGCTCGGTACGCGGGTTGATGCGCAAGGCTTGGTCGCCTCGGCTTACGCGGTCAACCCGGCGCAAATCACCGCGTGGCGCAGCGGCAAACTGGTGTTCAACAACGCCAGCCTCGCTGAGGTCGCCGAAGAAGTATCGCGTTATCGCGACAAACCGCTGAAAGCCGCCAACCCGACGGTGGCCAATCTGCGCCTGACCAGCGTGTTCAAATCCGATGACACCGAGGCCTTGCTCAAAGCCTTGCCGAACATACTGCCGGTCGCTGTTCGCACCCTTGCGGATGGCAGCCAGGAAATAATTTCAAAATAAAATTCAGGTTTTTTTCGAGTTCATCGTCTTCCTGTTCAACTGCAACTGGTTTGCATTAACAGGCGCACACTCTTGCGATCCACAGGACTACGTTCGACGTGAAAAACACCACCGCCAATAACAAAAAATCCCCTTGGTTGCCGCTGGCCTTAGCGCTGGCGGTCAACGCCGCTGTGCCGATGACGTTCGCCGCTGAAGCCATTCACATCCGCGCGCAGCCGCTGGGTCAGGCCCTGAGCGAGCTGGGTCAGCAGACTTCGTTGCAAGTGTTTTTCAGCCCTGATCTGGTCGCAGGAAAGCAGGCGCCGGCAGTGGATGGCGATCTTTCCCCGGAGCAGGCGCTGCGCCAATTGCTGCAAGGCAGTGGTCTGGATTATCAGATTAATGAAGGCTCGGTCACCCTGTCGCCCGCGCCGACTGCTGCCGTCAACGGCCCGCTGGAACTCGGTGTGACCGACATTAAAGTGGTCGGCGACTGGCTCGGCGATGCCGACGCTGCGGTGGTGCAGAACCACCCCGGCGCGCGCACGGTGATCCGCCGCGAAGCGATGGTCGAGCAGGGCGCAATGAACGTTGGCGACGTTCTGCGTCGCGTGCCGGGCGTTCAGGTGCAGGAAGCCAACGGCACTGGCGGCAGTGACATTTCGCTGAACGTTGGCGTGCGCGGACTGACCTCGCGTCTGTCACCGCGCTCCACCGTGTTGATCGACGGCGTGCCGGCAGCGTTCGCGCCGTACGGCCAGCCACAACTGTCGATGGCGCCGATTTCTTCCGGCAACCTCGACAGTATCGACGTGGTGCGCGGCGCCGGTTCGGTGCGCTACGGGCCGCAGAACGTCGGCGGCGTGATCAACTTCGTGACCCGAGCCATCCCGGAAAAAACTACCGGTGAGATCGGCACCACGCTGGAAACCTCGCAGCACGGTGGCTGGAAGCATATCGACACTGCGTTCCTCGGCGGCACTGCCGACAACGGCATCGGCATGGCGTTGCTCTATTCGGGCGTCAACGGCAACGGTTACCGCGAGCGCAATCAGAGTAACGACATCGATGATGTGATCCTCAAGACCCACTGGGCGCCGACTGATCAGGACGATTTCAGCCTCAACTTCCACTACTACGACGCCAGCGCCGACATGCCCGGCGGCCTGACGCAGAAGCAGTACGACGACAACCCGTTCCAGTCCGACCGCGATTACGACGGCTTCAGTGGCCGACGCAAAGACGTTTCGTTGAAGTGGATCCGGCAGATCGACGAGCGTACGCAGGCCGAAATCCTGACCTACTATTCCGACAGCTTTCGCGGCAGCACCATCGCCGCCCGCGACCAGAAAACCCTCAGCTCGTTTCCGCGTTCCTACTACACGCTGGGGATCGAGCCGCGCGTGTCTCGCGTGTTCGATGTCGGCCCGACCACCCAGGAAGTCAGCGTCGGTTATCGCTACCTGAAAGAGGCGATGCACGAGCAGTCGAGCCGACTGGCGCTGGTGAATAACGAGCCAGTCGTGACCAAGTCTTCCGATGGCCACGTGTTCCAGAATCGCACTGGCGGCACCGAAGCCAACTCGGTGTACATCGACAACAAAATCGACGTCGGCAACTGGACCGTGACCCCCGGTATTCGCTTCGAGCACATCAGCACCGATTGGCATGATCGCGCCGTGCTCGACACTGCTGGCAAACGCGTGCCGGAGAAAAACCGCAGCATCGAAAGCAACGAACCGCTGCCGGCGCTGAGCGTGATGTATCACCTGTCCGATGCGTGGAAGCTGTTCGCCAACTACGAAACCTCGTTCGGCAGCCTGCAATATTTTCAACTCGGCCAGGGCGGTTCGGGTGATGAACCTGCCAGCGGCTTGAATCCGGAAAAGGCCAAAACCTACGAAATCGGCACGCGCTACAACGATGACGTGTGGGGCGGCGAAGTGACGCTGTTCTACATCGACTTCGATGACGAGTTGCAATACGTCAGCAATGACGTGGGCTGGACCAACCTCGGCACCACCAAGCACCAGGGCGTCGAAGCCTCGGTGCATTACGACATGGCAGCGCTTGATCCACGGCTTGACGGTTTGACCGCCAACGCCGGTTTCACCTACACCCGCGCGACGTATGAAGGCGAGATTCCGGGCTTCAAGGGCCGCGATCTGCCGTACTACTCGCGCCAGGTGGCGACGGTCGGTTTACGCTACGACATCGACCGCTGGACCTACAACATCGACGGCTTCGCCCAGTCCAAACAGCGCGCGCCGGGCAGCGGAATCAACGCCGATGGCAGCTTCAACAACAACTACATCACCGAAGGTACGGCGGACGGGCAGTACGGCGATATTCCGGGTTACGTGACCTGGAACGTGCGTGGCGGCTATGACTTTGGTGCGCAGTTGTCGAACCTGAAGCTCGGCGCCGGAGTGAAGAACGTCTTCGACAAGCAGTACTTCACGCGCTCCAGCGATAACAACTCGGGGATCTACGTAGGTACACCGCGCACGTTTTTTGTGCAGGCGAGCGTCGGGTTTTAAAGGCTGAAACCTGACCTGTGGCGAGGGAGCTTGCTCCCGCTGAGGTGCGAAGCAGCTCCAAAAAAAGGCCTGCTGCGCAGTCCAGCGGGAGCAAGCTCCCTCGCCACAGTGGTCGGTGCTAGACCTTGAGGACTTTGCCGCCAATGGCCACCGCCACCAGCAACAACGCCATCAACCCAAAAGCAAAACTCAAGCTGCTGGCATGCGCGACAAACCCGATCACCGCCGGTCCCGCCAGAATCCCTGCGTAACCCAACGTCGTGATCGCCGGCACCGCGATGCTTTCCGGCATCACCGTCTGCTTGCCCACCGCCGTGTACAGCACCGGCACGATGTTAGAACACCCGGCACCGACCAGCGCATAACCGAACAGCGCCGCTTCCCAGCTCGGCGCGAAGGTTGCCAGAGACAAACCTGCCGCCGCCAGCAGACCGCCAAACAGAATGATCCGCGTTGCGCCCAGCGCCCGCACAATCCGGTCACCGGTCAAACGCCCCAGCGTCATGGTCAGCGCAAACGCCGCGTAGCCAAGGCCCGCGTATGCCGTGTCGATCCCGCGTTCCTGTGCGAGAAACACCGCGCTCCAGTCCAGCGCCGCGCCTTCGGTGAGAAAGACGATGAAGCACATGCCTCCGATGAACAGCACGATCCCGTGCGGCACTGCGAAGGCCGGTCCCGAACTTTCACTGCCGTAAGGCAGCATGTGCGGCACCGCTTTCAGCATCGCTGCGATCAGCACCACGACCACCACCAGCATGGCGGCAAAGGGTGACAAGCCGAGGCCGAGCATCGCACTGACGCCGGCCGCGCCAACGATCCCGCCCAGACTGAACAAGCCGTGAAAGCCCGACATCATATTCTTGCCGCTGGCGCGTTCGACGATCACCGCTTGCAGATTCACCGTCGAATCCACCGTGCCCAATCCGGCGCCGAACATGAATAGCGTGGCGATCATCGCCGGAATCGACGACACCGTCGCCAGCAACGGCAATGCTGCGCAGATCAGCAGAGTCCCGCCGGTCGCCACACGCCGACAACCGAACCGTGTGGCCAGAATCCCCGCCAGCGGCATCGCTAGAATCGAGCCGACACCCAGACACAACAACAGCAAACCCAGCGTGCCTTCATCGAGCCCGGCCCGCGCCTTGGCATAGGGCACCAGCGGCGCCCAGGCAGCAATGCCCAGCCCTGCGATGAAAAAAGCGATGCGCGTGGACGTTTGTTCCAAGCGTCCTGGAATGAATGCGGTTTGGGTGTTGAGGCTGGTCATAACGATCCTTGGCAAAAAACGGCGCGTCCCCGAAGGACACTGCAACGCGGTCGAGGTTCGATCGAGTGCGCAGGTCATCGGGTGCGGCGGACATCGTTGCACAGCCTGTGCGATGGGGCAAAATCGGCGGCGATTGCTTGAGCGTAATACTCGGCGGGACGGTGTTGAATCCAGCATTGCCATCGCTGGCAAGCCAGGCTCTCACAGGAATCATCGTGATCTGTGGGAGCTGGCTTGCCAGCGAAGGGGCCAGCAGCCCTTGCCTTAACCTCAGCTCAGATCGCCCGCGAATTCCACCACCGGCATCTGTCGCTTCATCAAGACCTTGCCACCACGAATCGAGTACAGCGGCAGGCCCTGGCTGCGGATAACCTCGTAATCGCTGTCCGCCGAGAGGATCAGCAGGTTAGCCGGGCGCCCCTGTTCCAGGCCATAACGCTCGCCCAGGTTCATCGCTTTGGCGCTGTTGTCGGTCACCAGATCCAGCGCACTCTGCAGGTTGCGGTACCCGAGCATGTGGCAGATATGCAGCCCGGCTTCGAGCACACGCAGGATGTTGCCGTTTCCCAGCGGATACCATGGATCGACGATGGAATCCTGACCGAAACACACGTTCATTCCGGCTTCGAGCAGTTCATTGACGCGGGTCACGCCGCGACGTTTGGGGAAGTTGTCGAAGCGCCCTTGCAGGTGAATGCTTTCGGTCGGGCAGGAGACAAAACTGATCCCAGAATGCCCGAGCAGGCGGAACAGTTTGGCGCAGTAGGCGTTGTCGTATGAGCCCATCGCCGTAGTGTGGCTGGCGGTGACGAGGGCGCCCATGTCACGGCTGCGCGCTTCTTCGGCGAGCACTTCGAGGAAGCGCGAATGCGGGTCGTCGGTTTCGTCGCAATGCACGTCCACCAGACAACCGGTGCGCTCGGCGAGGTCCATCAGGAACTTCACCGAGCTGACGCCCTGATCGCGGGTGTATTCGAAGTGCGGAATCCCGCCGACCACATCGGCGCCCATGCGGATCGACTCTTCCATCAGTTCGCGGCCGTTGCGGAATGACTCGATGCCTTCCTGCGGGAACGCGACGATTTGCAGGTCGATCAGGTGCCGGCTTTCTTCACGCACTTCGAGCATGGCCTTGAGCGCGGTGAGTTGCGGGTCGGTGACGTCGACGTGGGTGCGCACGTGCTGAATGCCGTGCGCCGCCAGGGTCTGAATGGTTTTCTTGGCGCGGGTCTTGGTGTCTTCTTCGGTGATGGTGACTTTGCGCTCGCCCCAGCATTCGATGCCTTCGAACAGCGTGCCACTCATGTTCCAGCGCGGCTCGCCGGCGGTCAGCGTGGCGTCGAGGTGAATGTGCGGCTCGACGAAGGGCGGCACCACCAGATTGCCGCCGGCATCGAGGTCATCGGCGCCGAGAGTCGGCGCTTCGGTCTGACGCGCGATGCTGCGGATCAGGCCGTCTTCGAGGTGCAATTCGTGCAGACCTTCCTGGTTGCGCAGGCGGGCGTTGATGATGTGCATCAGGCGAATCCTTTTATAGATCTTGTAGAGGCACACTGGCGCGGCGGGCGCCGAGCAGGCCAGTGACGATGACATACGTTAGCGCGGCAGCGGCGATGCCTACCAGCGGCGCGACCCACGGCGAGCCGAATGCGGCCACCGTGCCGACCGCGTAAGCCCCGAGCCCCGGCCAGTTGAAGGCCGGCAGCCGTGCGTCGGCCAGCCGCGGATAGTGCCCGCGCCAGCGATAGAAAAAATCCGCCATGATCACTCCACAAATCGGCGGAATCACTGTGCCGAGCAAAATCAGATACGGCACCAGCATGTCGTACATGCCCAGCAGCGCAAGGGCGGTGCCGATCACCGCGCCAGCCAGCGTCACGGTTTTGCGTCGACCGGTGCGCAGCAAGTTGCAACCGGCGACGGCGAAGTTATAGATGGTGTTGTCCTGAGTGCTCCAGATGTTCAGCAGCAACATCGCCATCGCGGCCATGGCGAAACCCTGCAACAGCAGCACTTCAACCACGTCAGGCTGCTGATAGACGATCGCACCGTAGGCGCCGATCAACACCATCAGACCATTGCCGATAAAGAAGCCGATCAGGCTCGCCAGCACCGCAACCCGCGCCGAACGCGAGAATCGTGTCCAGTTGGTGGCTTGCGTCGCACCGCTGACGAAGGTGCCGAACACCAGCGTGATGGCGGTCGACCAGTCCAGCGAACCACTGGGCACCACGCTGAGCAACCCTTCAAGTCCGCCGACCTTGACCGTGGCCACCCACATCGACAGCATCAGCAGCAACATCATCGCCGGCACCGCGATGTACGACAGAATCTCCAGCCCGCGATAACCGACGTACGCCGTGGCGCAGAACAGCAGACCGAACAGCACCATCAGCCCGAGCACCGTGCCTTGGTCCAGATCGAAGTATTTCCCCAGGACCACCGCAGCAGTCGCGGTGCCCCAGGCGTACCAGCCGATCTGGGTGAAACCGAGGATCAGGTCGCTGAGCTTGCTGCCGATTTCGCCGAAACAGAAACGCCCCATCAGCACCGAATTCAGTCCGCTTTTGAAAGCGATGTACCCCAAGCCTGCGGCATACAAACCGAGCAGCAAATTGCCGACCGCGATCACTGCGAGCATCTCGCCAAAACTGAACGCCACACCGAGCTTGCCGCCGGCAAACATGGTTGCGGTGAAAAACGTGAACCCAAGTAACACCATCGCCGTGGAGGCCAGGCCTTTGCGCGCATGCATCGGGACTTCGCTGAGGGGGTAATCGTTGCCGGGATCGTTCTGCGTCATGTGGGCGTTCCTTGCTGGAAATGAGGAGGACGCGGGAGAAGATGCAGTGGTCGTGCCAAGTCGAAAGTGCGCGCTAACGGAACCTGTAGGAGCTGCCGAAGGCTGCGATCTTTTGATCTTCAGCCTTACAAGCCAGATCAAAAGATCGCAGCCTGCGGCAGCTCCTACAGGGGATTGGGGTGGGGGAGAGGAGGGGCGGGGCGGCGGCGATGGCTTGCGGAGCGTTTTCTTGTGCATAAAAAACCACCGGGTTCGGTGGTTTGTTTGTATCGCGCGATTTACTCGCCGCGATAGATGCAACCGCTGGTGCAGGTCTCGTGGATGCGAATCGCGCTGAGTTCCGGCAGCAATGGCTTCATCTCTTTCCAGATGAATTGCGCCAGCACTTCGCTGGTCGGGTTTTCCAGGCCTGGAATGTCGTTCAGGTAGTTGTGATCCAGGCGCTCGTACAGCGGCTTGAAAATCGCTTTGATCTCGGAGAAATCGCGGATCCAGCCAGTGTGCGGATCGAGATCGCCGCTCAGGTGCAGCGCCACTTTGAACGAGTGACCGTGCAGACGCCCGCACTTGTGGCCGTCCGGTACGTGCGGCAGGCGGTGGGCGGATTCGAAAGTAAATTCCTTGAAGATTTCCACAGTATTTTCGGCTCTGTTCAGGTGGCGTTCGCCGCAGCGATTCGGGCAGGCGGCGAGTTTACCAGCTTGTGTTTGGCGATGCGGCAAAACACTGACTAAAGGGTCAGCAAGCGCTCGGCGAGGCGACCGTTGGCGCTGAGTTCGAGAAACTCGTCACCCAGACGACGGCTCTCATCCATCGCCGCGCGCCAGTATTTCTGCCGCGCCGGTGCATCGCCCATGAAACGTTTGAAGTCGTTACGGTCGGGCAGTTTGCCGAACGGTAGGCGCGCCAGATATTCCTTCGAGGGCGCGAGCAACAGCACGTCCTGCAAGCGTTCAACCGAGGCTTTGCGCCACGGCAGGGTCTTGTCGAACCAGCCGGGGATCACCCGGTCGGTGAAATGCGGATACAGGACGATGCCGTCGCCGCTGTAGGGCAGATCGAGGTGATAGTCGAGCAAACCGCCGTCGCGGAACGTTCCGACGCCAGCACCCGGCAGATCGCGCACGCCTTGCATGACCATCGGGATCGAACCCGAGGCCAATAGCGCCTGACGCAGGTTGCCGGAGTTGAGCGCGACGAAGCGTGACGGAAAGTCATTCAGCGCATGCAGCGGTGGCGCCAGGCGCGGATCGTGGATGATCAGCCGTTCAAAGTGCCGCGACAGGCGCGCCCGCCCGCGCAGGTTGTCGGCGATCACCGACCCCAGTGCCAGCCCGAGCCGGCCGCGATGATCATCCGCCAGCCGACCGTGACTTTTGACCACCATGATGTTCAAGCGGTAATCCGGGTTGGCGAGCAGTTGCGCGTCGCGGCCGTCGAGCAGGTCATCGAGCATGCGCTGCGAGCTCTGGCTGATCTCGGCCATGCTCACGCCTTTGTTGAAATTCTGCTCGGTGTACAGCTCGCCGAGGCGTCGGATGCCTTCGGCCGCGTCCGGCAGACAGGCGCTGGCGAAGCGCCAGGAACCGACTGACGCACCAATCAGCGAGCGTTCACGCGGCGCGGCTGGCAGCCATTCGCCGAACAGCGCCAGATCCAGCCCCTGAATCCCCAATGCCTTTGGCCCGCCAGCGGCGCCGGGCAGGGTGCCGACGTCCGCAGCGCTGAGGCCTTGGGCACGAATCCGCACCATCGCCCTTGGGCCGGCCTTGAGGGTAAGAGCGGGGAACTTGATGTGAATGGCAGTCATACCGGTCTCGATCGTTAGCAAGCGAAAGATTATAAGCACATGATGCCGGGCCATGCAGGAGCGCGGTGCCAGCATTCGATGATGGCAATTCAGTTTCAGTTAAGTTCAAACCGCTAGGGTGGCGCCCCGTAGCTAGACATAAAATACGGAGACCCCATGAAAACCCTGACTGCCCTGTTCATCGCACTTGTACTGTTCGGGCTGTCGTCCACCTTCGCTCACACCTGCGACTTGCGCCCCGAGGAAGCCCGTAAACTGGTCGACGCTGGTACCATTGTGCCGATCGACGCCGTGCAGGCCACGGCTATGGCGCGGCATCCGGGTTCGACCGTCATCGAAATCGAGCTGGAAAAAAGGTATGGCATCTACCTTTATCAGATCGAGTTGCGCGACCCGCAAGGTGTGGAGTGGGAGCTGGAACTGGACGCAACCGACGGGTTGTTGCGCAAGGATCATCAGGACATCTAATGAAAGCGTTTTTACCTCGTTCACCCGCGCGCACCGTGGGCCGTCTGGCTCTGGTGCTGGTGGCATTCTGTTCGGTGAGCATGGCCCGCGACCTCGACCAGGACGAAGCCCTGCGCCTGCGTCAGCAAGGGGTGATCATGCCGCTCGAGCAGTTGCTCAAGCAGGCGCTGGATCTGTATCCCGGCGCGAAACTGCTGGAAGCCGAGCTGGAAGAAAAGCACGACGTGTACATTTATGAAGTCGAGTTGCTGACGCTCGAAGGTGTCGCGCGCGAGCTGCACCTGGAAGCCGCCACCGGCCGGCTGCTCAAAGACAAGGAAGATTGACCGATGCGTTTGCTTTTGGTGGAAGACCACGTGCCGCTGGCCGATGAATTGCTCGCCGGCCTCAATCGTCAGGGCTATGCGGTCGACTGGCTGGCGGACGGGCGTGACGCGGTCTATCAGGGCAGCAGCGAGCCTTACGACCTGATCATCCTCGACCTCGGTTTGCCCGGTGTACCGGGGCTGGATGTGCTGGCGCAGTGGCGCGCGGCCGGTCTGGCGATTCCAGTGTTGATCCTCACCGCACGCGATTCATGGGCCGAGCGCATCGAAGGCCTGAAGGCCGGTGCCGACGATTACCTGACCAAACCGTTTCACCCGGAAGAGCTGCATCTGCGCATTCAATCGCTGCTGCGTCGCTCCAAGGGCCAGGCCAATCAACCGACGCTCAAATCTGCTGGCCTGCATCTGGATGAGGGCCGCCAGTGCGTGGTGCGCGATGGCGCTGACATTCAACTGACCGCTGCCGAATTCCGTCTGCTGCGCTACTTCATGCTGCACCCGGAACAGATCCTCTCGAAAAGCCACCTCGCCGAACACCTCTACGACGGTGAAACCGAGCGCGATTCCAACGTCCTCGAAGTCCACGTCAATCACCTGCGGCGCAAGCTCGGCAAAAGCGTGATCGAAACCCGCCGCGGCCAGGGTTATCTGTTCGGCGGTCAAGCGTCGTGAGATCGATCCAGCGCCGTTTGAGCCTGGGCCTGATCAGTGTGCTGGTGATCGTCGGCGTGGTGCTGGCGCAAGTCAGTCTGTGGTTATTCGAAGCGGGTTTGCAGCGTTATCTCGAAGCCGGCCTGCGCAATGACAGCGAGAGTCTGTTGGTCGCAATGGTGCGCGGCCCGCAGGGTTTGCAGCTGGATGAACGGCACCTGTCACCGGCCTACCTGCGACCGTTTTCCGGGCATTACTTCCGTATCGATTTCGCCGACAGCCACTGGCGCTCGCGTTCGTTGTGGGATCAGGAGCTGCCGGTCCTCGAACGCCCCGGCCTGCACAGCAATCTGCAACTGGGGCCGGAGGGGCAGCAGTTGCTGGTGCTGCGTTCGGATTATCGACGGCTGGGTCAGTCGATCTCGATCAGCGTCGCCCAGGACTACACACCGGTGCGCGAGAGTTTCCAGCGCATGCGCCAGATCGGATTTGGCCTTGGGCTGGCCGGTTTGTTGCTGATCCTGATCCTGCAAAGAATCACCGTGCGCCGCGCCTTGCGTCCGCTGGAAAGGGCGCGTGAGCAAATCGCCCAATTGCAACAGGGCCAGCGCTCGCAACTCGATGAGCAAGTGCCGGAAGAACTCGAGCCGCTGGTGGCGCAGATCAACCATTTGCTCGCGCACACTGAAGACAGCCTCAAGCGCTCGCGTAACGCACTGGGCAACCTCGGGCACGCGCTGAAAACCCCGCTGGCGGTGCTGTTGAGTCTGGCGTCGAACGAAAAACTCGATGCGCATCCCGAGCTGAGAAAAATCCTTCAGCAGCAACTGGAGCAGGTTCAGCAGCGGCTCAACCGCGAGCTGAATCGTGCACGCTTGTCCGGTGATGCGCTGCCCGGCGCGCTGTTTGATTGCGATGCAGAACTGCCGGGGTTGCTCGCGACGTTGAACATGATCCACGGCGAGCATCTGGCGCTGAGCTACGTGGCGCCAGCGGGGCTGCAGTTGCCGTGGGACCGTGAGGACTTGCTCGAGCTGCTGGGTAATCTGCTGGATAACGCCTGCAAATGGGCGGATGCCGAGGTGCGGCTGAGCGTGGTCGAGACGGCTGAAGGATTTGCGCTGAGCGTTGAGGATGACGGGCCGGGGATTCCCGAGGCGCAGCGCGCTCAGGTGTTCAGCCGGGGCGCGCGACTGGATGAGCAGACTCTCGGGCATGGATTGGGGTTGGGGATTGTGCGCGATATTGTTGATACGTGGGGCGGGGAGATGGTGTTGGGCGAGAGTGAGTGGGGCGGGTTGCGGGTTTTGATTCAATTACCTCGGCGGTGAACCTTCAGAAGCCCCTCACCCTAACCCTCTCCCGGTGGGAGAGGGGACTGACCGAGTTGGATGCTCGAGGTACATCGACCTGAAATATCGAGTCGAACTCAGGTTTTGAAAAGCATGAAAATCTGCTCCCTTTCCCCTCTACCCCTTGGGGGAGAGGGCTGGGGTGAGGGGGTAAGCTTTTGACTTTCAGCAATCCAAATCAAACGCGAAACTGATCCATCAAACTCTGCTGCTGATTCGCCAGGCTATTCAGCGACTGACTCACCCGCGCCGATTCATTCGCCTGCTCCGACAGCGATTCCGTCACATCACGAATTGTCGCCACGTTGCTGTTGATCTCCTCGGCCACCGCGCTCTGTTCCTCCGCCGCGCTGGCGATTTGCAGGTTCATGTCGCTGATCACCGTCACCGCATCGCCGATCTGGCGCAGCGCGGTTACAGCCTGGCCGACCTGTTCGACGCTGCCCTGAGCCTGACGATGGCTGTTGTTCATCGAGCCAACTACGTCTTGAGTGCCGCTCTGCAATTGCTCGATCACCAGACGGGTTTCTTCCACCGATTCCTGAGTGCGGCGGGCGAGGTTACGCACCTCATCGGCGACCACGGCAAAACCACGTCCGGCTTCACCGGCGCGCGCTGCTTCAATGGCGGCGTTCAGCGCCAGCAGGTTGGTCTGTTCGGCGATGGCGCGGATGGTTTCCAGCACGGTGCCGATCTTCTCGCTGTTGGCGGCCAGGCCTTCCACCTGAATCATCGCCGCGCTCATGTCCGAGGCGAGGGTGTCGATGCTGGCGGTGGTGCGGTCGATCACGGTCAGGCCCTGACGGGTCGCGCGGTCGGCGTCCTTGGCGGCTTCGGCGGCTTGCGCGGCGCTGCGGGCAACGTCTTGCGCGGTGGCGCTCATTTCGTGCGATGCGGTGGCGACTTGATCGACCTGGCGGTATTGCTGCTCCATGCCAGCGCTGGTCTGGGTGGCGATGGCCGAGGACTGATCGGCGGTGTTGCGCGCGTCCTGCACCGAGCGTTTCACTTCGGCAATGATCGGCTGCAGCTTGTCGAGGAAGCGGTTGAACCAGCCGGCCAGTTGACCGAGTTCATCCTGCTTGTCATAGGCCAGACGCCGGGTCAGGTCGCCTTCGCCGCTGGCGATGTCTTCGAGCATGTGCGCCACGCCGAGAATCGGTTTGGTCACGCTGCGCGCCATCAGCCACACCAGCAACAGACCGACCAATGCGGCGAGAGCGCCGAGGCCGAGTTCGACCATGGCGCCCGCAGAGTTGCTCGCATCCAGTTGTTGCTTGAGCGCTTCGGCCGGGCCGACCAGCACTTTCTCCGGCACATCAAGCAGCACGCCCCACGACGGACCACCAGGAATCGGCTGGAACGGCGACAGCACTTTGAGTTTGTCATTGGCGTGCAGGCTGCTCACGCTGTTGCGTGAAGCGAGCAAGCGCAGCAGTTCGGCGCCGCTGGTAGTGTCGACTGCATCGAGGCGCTGGCTGAGCTTGCCGGCGTCCGGGCTGTAACCGGCGAGCAGGCCGGCCGGGCTGATGATGCTCACGGCTGTCTGGCCGTCGTAGAGTTTTTTGCTCGCGCCCTGGCTGATCGCTTGCAGGCTGTTGAGGTTGATGTCCACCGACAGCGAGGCGATGACTTTGCCGTTGACCATCAGCGGGAACACGATGCTGGTCATCAGCACTTTCTGGCCGTCGATCACATAGAAGTACGGTTCGATCACGCACGGTTTGAGCGTGGTGCGCGGGCAGGTGAACCAGGCATTGGCGGCCTGACCGCTGGGGCCGGTGCTGGTGTCGGCCATGTCGCTTTCCGGCAGGGCCATCGAGGTGACTTTACCCGGGGTCGGTTGCGACCAGTACAGCGCGAATCGGCCCTTGTCGTTGCTGCCCAATTCAGCCTGACCGGCAAACAGTTCGTCCTTGCCGTCCAGCGCATTGGCTTCGAACACCAGCGACAGGCCGAGCAGATCCGGGTTGGCTTGCAACGCCGATTTGACCTGGCGAGTCATGTCTTCGCGCAGATCGAAGGCGTCGAGGAAACGCTTCTCGGCCTGTTCACGCAGGAACAGCACCTGCCGCGAGAAACCATGCCCGTACTGATAGGCGTCCATGAATTGCTGACGAATCCCCAGCGCCTGAACTTCGCCTTGGGACTCGATGCGCGCCTGCGCCGAATCGGTGAGCATCTCCATGCTCGAAGCCTTCACCAGCGCGGAGCTGTGCTCCATGCGATACAGCGAAAGACCCACCAGCAGGGTCACGATGCCGGCCAGGCACAGCCCGGCGAGCAGGGTGATTTTCCATTGAATGGAAAGTTGTCTGAGTGACATGGAGACGTCCTTATTCGATAAATATCTGAGACTTTGCACTGTAGCGGCCGCGTTTCGGCTTTCTTTATGGCTGAAACACAATATGGCGAATTGCCGCACTTGCTGCCCTCACCACAGGAATGCGTTCATTCGCCGGGAGCTCTGTCGGTTGTTACATCGCAAACCGGTCAGTTGCTTTGACACTGCGGCCACTCTGCGGCACAGTGCGCGCCCTTCTAATAAGACCCTCTTTGCAACCCGCTGGCAGCCCTCGGGCAGTGCCGGGCGGACTCATTCTGTCTGGCGGTGACGGCTCACCGCAGTGTTTTTTGAGGTAATGAAATGAATGCAGTGATTGCTGCGGTCGGCGTCATGCTGATCCTCAGCCTGTCCCGGGTGCATGTTGTGATCGCCTTGATCGTCGGCGCGCTGGTCGGTGGCCTGACCGGTGGGCTGGGCATCGAAGCCACGCTCAAGGCGTTCAACAGCGGCTTGGGCGGCGGGGCGACGGTGGCGTTGTCCTACGCGTTGCTCGGCGCTTTCGCGGTGGCGATTGCCAAGTCCGGCCTGGCGCATGCCTTGGCCGACAAGGCCCTGGCGATGGTTGATCGGCAGCACGCAACCGGCGGCGGTAACGTCAAATGGCTGCTGATCGGCCTGCTGTGGGTGGTGGCAATTGCCTCGCAGAACATCCTGCCGATCCATATCGCCTTCATTCCGTTGCTGGTGCCGCCGCTGCTCTACGTGCTGACCAAGCTGCAACTCGACCGGCGCTTGATCGCCTGCGTGATGACTTTCGGCCTGATCACCCCGTACATGTTCCTGCCGGTGGGTTTCGGCAACATCTTCCTCAACGAAATCCTGCTGGCCAACGTCGCCCGTAGCGGCGTCGATATCAGCGGCATCAACGTCACGCATGCCATGGGCATTCCGGCGCTGGGCATGTTGGTGGGGCTGGGCATTGCCTTTATCAGCTACCGCAAGAAGCGCGTCTACGATCTGGCGAAGATCGAGCAGGTCGAGCAAGTCGCGGTGCGATACAACCCGATGAGCCTGATGATTGCCGGTGTGGCGATTGCGGCGGCGTTCATTATTCAGCTGTTGCTGGATTCGATGATTATCGGCGCACTGGCCGGGTTTCTGATCTTCTCGGCGTCGGGCATCGTCAAGTGGCGCGAGACTGATGATTTGTTCACCGAAGGCATGAAGATGATGGCGATGATCGGCTTCATCATGATCGCCTCCTCGGGTTTCGGCGAAGTGATCAAGGCCACGGGTGAGGTGCAGACGCTGGTCGAGACGTCGGCGGCGTGGATCGATCACAGCAAAGCCGTCGGCGCGCTGATGATGTTGCTGGTGGGCCTGCTGGTGACCATGGGTATCGGCTCGTCGTTTTCCACGGTGCCGATCCTCGCGGTGATTTTTGTGCCGTTGTGCGTGCAGCTGGGTTTCAGCCCGATTGCCATCGTGTGCATCGTCGGTACGGCGGGTGCGTTGGGTGACGCCGGTTCGCCCGCTTCGGACTCGACGCTGGGCCCGACCTCCGGTCTGAACATCGACGGCCAGCATCACCATATCTGGGACACCGTAGTACCGACGTTCCTGCACTACAACCTGCCGCTGCTGGTGTTTGGCTGGATTGCCGCGATGGTCCTTTGATTTAGAAGATCAAAAGATCGCAGCCTGCGGCAGCTCCTACAGGATCGGGTTCACACACGGTCAATGTAGGAGCTGCCGCAGGCTGCGATCTTTTTTGTGGGTTCAACTTTTGTCTTGGGGTGCCGTTAAAGCCTTTAACCACGCCAACAAAACCAAAAGAGTGAGCCACCATGCGTCTGAGCCTCAAGGCTAAAGTCCTGTCCCTCGCCGTCCTGCCGGTGCTGCTCTTTGCGCTGGTGATCAGCCTGACCACGCTGTTCATCCTGCAGGAACAGGCGCGCAACGAAGTCACCCAGACCCGCGAGCGCCTGCTCGCCGACGCCAAGGCCACGCTGGCCAGCTACGTCGCCGTGGCCATGACCACCATCAAACCGTTGTACGACGCTGCCGCCCCGGGCGATGACGCGGCGCGCGCGCAGGTGGTCAAGTTGCTGTCGAGCATCAAGTACGGCAAGGACGGCTACTTCTTCGGCTACGACTCCGAGACCGTGCGCCTGTTCAAGGCCAGTGATCCCGAGGGCGTGGGCAAAAGCTTCAAGGACAACCGCGATCCAAACGGTGTCTACGTCAACCGCGATCTGGTGAAAGTCGCGAAGGACGGCACCCACTATCTGCAATACAGCTCGGCGCTGCCGGGCAATGCGCAAGTGCTGGTGCCGAAACTTGGCTACACCGAATACCTGCCGAAGTGGGACATGGCGGTCGGCACCTCCGTCAACCTCGACGGAATCGAAGCGCAAGTGGCGTTGGTTGAAGCGCAGATTCAAGAGCGCATGCAAGGCGTGATTCTGAGCATCGTCGGCGTGGCCGTGATCGTGCTGTTGGTGATCGCGGTGGCGGGGCTGTTGCTGGCCAACGCGATCCTGCGCCCATTGACTCTGATGAAAGCCAATCTCGATGACATCGCGGCGGGCGAGGGCGATCTGACGCGGCGTCTGACCATCACCAGCCAGGACGAACTCGGCGAACTGGCCGGCTCGTTCAACCGTTTCGTCGACAAGATCCATGGCCTGGTGCGGCAGATCACCGAGATGACGTCGCAACTGACCGGGCTGGTGACGCAGGTGTCGGATCAGGCCCAGCGTTCGGATCAGGCGATGGAGCGTCAACGTCACGAAACCGATCAAGTCGCCACGGCCATCAACGAGATGTCCGCCGCCGCCATGGAAGTCGCCAAGAGCGCGCAGAACGCTGCGGTCGCGGCGCAGCAGACCGACGAAGAAGGCCAGACCGCCAAACGCGTGGTGGCTGGCAGCATCAAGCAGATTCATGCGTTGGTCGATGACATTCGCAGCAGCGGCGTGTCCCTCGACAACTTGCAACAGGACGTATCGTCGATTGTCGGCGTGCTTGGGGTGATCCGCTCGATTGCCGAGCAGACCAACCTCTTGGCGCTCAACGCAGCGATTGAAGCAGCGCGGGCCGGTGAAGCCGGGCGCGGCTTTGCGGTGGTGGCGGATGAAGTGCGCGCGCTGGCCAGTCGTACGCAGATCAGCACTCAGGAAATTCAGGGCATGATTGATCGCTTGCAGGCCGGCACGCAGTCGGCGGTCGAAGCGATGCGCCGGTCGAGCGAGGCGGGTGACGGGACATCCGCGCAGGCCAATCAGGCCGGTGCTTCGCTGGACGCGATGGCCGAGTTGATCGCCACGATCAATTCGATGAACGCGCAGATTGCGTCGGCTGCTGAAGAGCAGACGGCGGTGGCGGAAGAGATCAACCGCAGCGTGCATCAGATTGCGGTGGCGGTGGACAGCGTGGCGGATGAGACGCAGCTGGGGGCGCAGACTTCGCGGAGCCTTGCAGATTTGGGTCAGCGGTTGGGCAAACTGGTGGGGCAGTTTCGCATCTGAAGCCTGAAAAGCCCCTCACCCTAACCCTCTCCCAGAGGGAGAGGGGACTGACCGAGGTGTGCGTCGTCCTACATCGACCTGAAAGATGGAGTCGATTATGGATTCAAAGCACATCGTTCAAGTCGGCGTATTTATCCAATATCCCCCAATCGGTTCCCTCTCCCCCGGGGAGAGGGTTAGGGTGAGGGGCTGTTGATCTTCAGCCGCTCAGGGGCCTGTCCCAATAAGGCACTTCGCCGAAGCATTCGACGAAGAAATCAATCACCGTACGCACCTTCACCGACAACCTCCGGCTCCCCGGCCACAGCACGGCAATCTGCTGTGGCTCCAGACTGTTCGACACCTGATACTCGCTCAACACCGGCACCAGCGTGCCCTCACGCACGGCCTCGCCAATCAGCCACGACGGAAACATCACCAGCCCCAAACCCTGCACAGCGGCCTGAGTCAGGGTGTCCGCGTGGTTGCCCGTGATCTTGCCTCGAACCGAGTAAGGCGTCCACTCCTGCCCGTCACGACGAAAGAACCAACGCTGCTGACCGGTCGCGCCTTTGTAGGCCAGGCACTGGTGCTGCGCCAGATCATCCGGATGTTGCGGTGTACCGTGGCGTTTGAGATACGCGGGACTCGCCGCCACCTGAAACCGGTGCGGCGCCAGAATCCGCGCCTGCATGCTCGAGTCGTGCAGCGCGCCGATGCGAAACAACAGGTCGGTGCCTTCCTGCAACGGATCGACGTAATGGTCGGTCTGCTGAATGTCCAGTTGCAGCTTCGGATAGCGCGCGCACAACTGACCGAGCCACGGTGTCAGATGGCGCTGGCCGAATACCACTGGCGCGTTGATCCGTACCAGGCCAGTGGGCTCGCTTTGCTGCTCCTGTAACGCCTGCTCGGCTTCTTCCAGCTGCACCAGCACCAATCGCGCATGGTGACCGAGCATGCGCCCGGCTTCGGTTGGCGTCACCGCACGGGTGTGGCGATACAGTAATTGCTGGTTCAACGCCTGTTCCATCAACTGAATCTGTCGCGAAATCGAGGAGGGCGCCACGCCCTCGCGACGTGCGACTTCGGAAAAACTGCCGTGATCGAGCACCGCCACAAACAGCCGTAGCGCCTTGAATCCCAGATCGTTGAGCCCGTGCATGATTATCCTGCTGTGCAAGTTGCGCAAAAGTGTTGTCAGGATGCTCCCATTTATCGCACAGCGGCGCCAGCCGATAATCCGCGCCATCGATTACTGGATCAGGTTGTTGTCATGCAGACGTTGGAAGAAGTGAGTGTTGCGCCACCGGTGACTAAACCGGTGTTGCGCCTGTTGTTACTGCCGTTGGTGATTCTGGCGGGCATGGGCTTGTCGGTGGAGGCCGGGTTGCTCGGGCCGTTGGGTGCGCAGGTCGGGCATCTGTGGGCGACGTTGAGCATCTTCGGGGTCGGTTCGGCGATTCTGTTTTTGCTGCTGTTGTTCAGTGGCCCGCAACAAGGACCTGCGTTGAACACGTTGCCACGCTGGCAGTTGATCGGGGGTGTGCTCGGGCCGATTTACGTGGTGGTGCTGACGCTGGCGACGCCGCACATCGGCATTGCCATGACCATGATCGCGATCCTCTCCGGGCAGGTTGGCAAGAGTGTATTGATCGACCACTTCGGCTGGTTCGGCGCGGTGCGTAAAAAGGTCAACGGTGAGCGTTGGCTCGCGCTGCTGCTGATTGTCGCGGCACTTGTTTTGATTGCGCGGGGTTGAAGATGAGTCTGGTTATTTTGTTGGCGGTGGTGGTTCTGGCCGGTGCGGTGTTGAGTGTGCAGGCGGCGATCAATGGGCGTCTGGGTGAAACCGTCGGGGTTTTGCGCAGTAGTTTGCTGACATTTGCCGTGGGTGCGTTGGTCACTGGTTTGTTGATTGTGTTTTTTGAGCCGGCGCATGCGGTGAGTTTGCTTGACGTCCCGAAATGGCAATTGAGTGGGGCGTTGTTTGGGGTGGTTTATATGATTGTGATGGTGGGTGCGGTGCCCCGGGTTGGCACGGCGGTGGCGACGGTGGCGGTGATTGTCGGGCAGTTGGGGATGGGGATGTTGATTGATAATTTTGGCTGGCTGGGGAATCCGGCGATTGAGCTTTCTGGATCGCGGATTTTGGCTATGGTTTGTTTGGGGTTGGCGTTGGTGTTTATGTATCGGAGTTCTGTGCGTTCTTTGGATTGATTGGGGTTTATCCGGTTTTTTGGTGATGGCGGATTAGGGTTCCGCCCTGACGGCGGGTCACTTTTTCCAGACGCCGAAAAAGTAACCAAAAAGGCTTTACCCTGACGTTCGGCCCTCGCTGTGGCTCGGGTTCCTTCGCTCCGGGATTGATCCGGGGGCATCGCCTCCGGTTTGCTGCGCTGCACCTCCTCTCGATGTGTTTGGCTGCGCCAAACGTCGCTTCGCTCCCACCCCCGGATCAATCCCTCCACTCAGCCTGCCGACGGGCGCTCGAGATCAAAAGCGGTACTCGAGCTAACGCTCATTGTGTTGAGTGGTGAGGGGCGGGTGTTCGGCTTTGGTTTTGCGGTGGATTCACCCCTCACCCCAGCCCTCTCCTCGAGGAGAGGGAGCCGATTTGTGGTCTTTTCATAGCCTGAGTTCGACTCGGTATTTCACGTCGGCGTACTTCTGCCAAACCACTCGGTCAGTTCCCTCTCCCTCTGGGAGAGGGCTAGGGTGAGGGGCTCTTGATCCGGCTTTTGATGTGGCTTTTGATGTGGTTTTTGATCTCAAGCCCCATCGGCAGGCCGAGCGTAGGTGTCCATCAGGGGCAGGCGCGTAGCGCCGTGCGGCGAAGCCGCATACATCGAGAGGAGGTGCAGCGAAGCAAACCGGAGGCGATGCCCCCTGATGGGCGCCGTAGCGAGGGAACACTGAGCCTAGGCGAAGTGCCGTACGCTAGGGAGAAGCCTTTTGGGTTACCTTTTCGGCGTTTGGAAAAGGTGACCCGCCGTCAGGGCGGAACCCTAAGCAGCCATCACCGCAGCAACGGATATGCTCACAAACCCACAACCCTCGTCAGCCTCCTACACTGGTATCACGGCCTGCCCCGCAAGCCCCAGACAACCACCCCCCAAGGAGTCTGTCCCATGCCCGACAAAACCTGTGACTGCCCAAAGTGCAACTGCAAGCTCGGTGAGCATCCCATCGTTCGCCACGGCAAGCATTTCTGTTGCGAGGCTTGTGCGCATCATCACGAGGACGGCAAAGAGTGTTCCACCGAAGGCTGCAAATGCGCCCATGCTAAATAAAAAAAGTGGAGCCTAATCAGGCTCCACTTCCAGTTTCAGACTGTCGTCGTCCAGCAATTCGATGCGCCGGACGCTGCCCTGCAGTCGCCTGCCTTCGACGAAAACGACCACGGTGATCGCTTGATCCAGGTCTTCCGGCAACGGTTCATACACCAGCAGCGCAAAGCAGTAAGGATCGTCTTCGACAGCTTCCAGGTCGACCTGGCATTCGACGCTTTTGCTGATGCGGCCGGACGCGCTGTCCAGGCCGTACTCCAGGTGCGCCGCACTGGTCGTCATGTGTGTTCCCCCGAAGTCGTCCCCGCTGTTGCTCAAGCTTAGCTTGCCGGTCGCCAGAGAACGTTTTCCACGCCGAATTTTTCTGCCATCGGCTTGCTGGTCTTTTGCACCTTTTCCCGGCCGAAGCGCGGAATTCGGCCTACCCCGGCATCGCAGCTCGCCCAGTGCCAAGCCTCGGCGTTGTCCATCTTGTCCGAGCGGATAATGAAGGACTTGGGCGTGCCGTGAAGGGTGTATTCGATGACGTAGAGTTTTGCGTTGTTCATAAAGCCCATCTTCCTCCCTGTGGTAATAGAAGGATCGCGCTGCGCCGGGAAAATTCAGTCGGATTGTCCGACGGTAGCGGTTGTTGGCAGCAGCGTTGGGGGCTGGCCGGGATTGCGCTTGCAGCAACCCCCATGAATGCTGCCGTTCCCTTGGCCAAAGGTTACGGCTATTGCTCAGAACTGATAGCCGACCCCCGCGTAATACCCCCAGCCATTCGAGCGCGCGCGGAAGTTGCCTTCGCCGAAGTTCAGCTCGCTGCCGTCCTCCCAGTTGCCGCCGTTGTGGAAATACCGCCCCACCAGCATGAAGCGCAAATGGGTGAACGAGTACAGAAACACGTTGGTCGCCACCGTCGCGTTGGCGGTACGGGCCGGGTTGTCCTTGTGCATGTCCGAGCCAAAGTCGAAGTTGGTGAAGCCGATGTAGGTCAGTGACGCGCCGTTGCTGAAGCTGCTGATCGGCACGATGTATTTGAGCTGGGCGCGGTAGCCGTCCCACGAATATTCATTGCTCGCACCATAGTTTTCCCACTGATAACGCCCGTACAGGTTGGCCGACAGGTTGACCCGCGAGTGGGTGTCGATGTCGGTGCCGAAGCCGCTGTACAACGTGTTGGCGCGGTTCTCTTTGCGGCTGCCGTGGTCGTAGATCCAGTCGAAGGCTACGTACCATTCCTTGAACGGGCCGATGGCCAGACTGCGGCCGGCGAGGTAGTCGATGGAGATCCGCGGTTCGTGTTCCATGAACAGCGGCGAGCCGTGATCCCACACGCCTTTGTCGTGGCTGTTGCCGATGTCGAAGATCTTCGGGATGTCGACGTAGCCGTACAACTCGAACGGCCCCTTGCGCCCGAAGTATTCATATTCGAGGTAGATGTCGTCGGACGGTTGCGGGCCGAAGCTGATGTCCTTGCTGCCGATGATCATCAGGTCCTGATTGAACCAGTCCGACAAATATTCACCTTTTTTCGGCGGACTGGCCTCCGGGCTGAGGGCTTCACCTTGGGCCGACTCATCCTTGGCGGCGGGTTGCGCCAATGCGCTGAGACTGAGAATTCCGGTAACGCCGGCCAGTAGCAAGGAAACAGCAAAAGTGCGCGCGCCCCACGGGCGGCGGCAAGAAGACAGGTGCATTCAAAGTCCTTTTTACGGATCAAGGCCCGACACTGCGGGCCTGTACGGTTTTAGTCGCGAAAGTGGCGGTATTGACGATTAGCAAACGTTTGCACAACTCATACCAAGTCGATCCCGGTGACCTTGTAGGAGCTGCGGCACGCTGCGATCTTTTGATTTTGCTTTTAAAGATCAAGATCAAAAGATCGCAGCGTGCCGCAGCTCCTACAGGGGTCGAGTTCCTCGTGTTTGCGGGCTGAAAGCCTTGGTCCAGAGACCTCTAGCACCAAAGTATTAACACCATCTTTTCCTGCCCCATCGCGGGGCATCTACTAGCGTGTGTCTGGAATGAGACGGTTATCTGATGACCGTCATACGCTTTGTTCGCGTGTCGGATGTGCCTGCTGTCGCACGCCTTCAAGGATGAAATTGGCCACGAAAGGAGTTGCCCGTGGAAGCAAGGTTTGGTGTTGCCCTCGTCTCGCGCTTTTCCCCACTTTCCCTTGCTGTGCACCTGAGCGTCGCCGGACTGTTGTTCGGCGGGATGAGCACTCCGGCGCTGGCCACGTGCTCCACGATCGGCTCGACGGTGACCTGTACCGGCGTGCCGAGCCTGCCGCTGTTTCTGAACAACTTCAACAGCGCCACTAACGGGTTGACGGTCAACGTCAACGCCGGCGCGCAGATGAACGCCACGCTCGGCGGCCGCGTGATGAACCTCACTGGTGTCAACATCACCCTGAACAACTCCGGCACCCTTGACCCGGCGCTGCTGGGTCTGGTCTCGGTGTTGAGCGGCGGGGCGTTCATCGGCACTGGCGCGACGAGTACCGTCAGTGTGCTGAACAACGCCAGTGGCATCATTCGCGGCACCGGCATGTTGCTCGGCCTCAACCTGACCAGCCTCGACGGCCTGGGTATTGCCGTGAACAACGCGGCGGCCGGCACCACCAGCATCATCAACAACGGCACCATCACCTCCACCGGGCTGTCGATCGGTGGGATCACCCTGGCCGATACGCCGGTAGTCGGTGTCTACGGCGGTTCGCAAGTCAACATGACCAACAGCAGCACCGGCGTGATCAATGGCCGGGTCGCCTTCGAAACCTCGGCGGCGGGCAATACCTTTACCAACGCCGGCTCGATCACCGGCAGTGTGTCGATGGGCACGGCGAGCACCAACACTTTTACGGCAGTGACCGGATCCTCGGTCAACGTTGGCGACGGCATACAGGTCAGTGTCGGCCTCGGCGGCCTGATCGGTATCAACCTGACCTTCGCCCCCACCGGAACGATCGATGGCGGTGCCGGTGGCACCAACAGCCTGATTCTGCAAAATACCCTGGGCGTCGGCGGCGGTACGACCGGTGCGGGTACGGCGTCGAGCGCCAGCTACGTCAACTTCAACAATCTCACTCTCAACAGCGGCACCTGGACCTTGCAGGGACCGTTGGTCAGCGGCGCGACCACGCTCAATGGCGGTGTTGCGCTATTCAACAACAACGCCACGTTCGGCAGCGGCGTGCTGACGTCCAATGGCGGGATTTTGCAGGCCAGCAATGCCGGTTTGAACCTCGCCAACCTGATCAGTCTTGGCGCAAGCGGTCTGACAGTGCAGGGCGCCAACGCCACAACCTTCAGTGGCGTGTTGTCGGGCAGCGGCGGCCTGACCAAGACCGGCACCGGCCAGTTGAACCTCAGCGCGGCCAATACCTATACCGGCGATACCACGCTCAATGGCGGTACGGTGCAATTGGGCAACAACCTGGCGCTGAGCACCGGCACGCTCAACTTCACCGGCGCCACCAGTCTGTCGGCACCGGGCACGGTCAATCTGAGCAACGCGATCAGCCTTGGCGGCACGATGACCGCCACCGGCGCCGGTGCACTGACCCTTGGCGGCTTGATCACGGGCAGCAGCGGCATCACCAAGACCGGCAGCGGCAGCCTGACCCTCAGCGGCGTCAATACGGGTTACACCGGCACAACCACCCTGAGCGCCGGCAGCTTGCTGGTGACCAACAACAACTCATTGGGTAGCGGCGCGCTGAATACCGCTGCGGGCACCAGCCTCGACAGCACCGCTAACGTGACGCTCGCCAATAACATCGGGATGACTGGCGCGCTCAATGTGCTCGGCAGCAATGCATTGACCCTCGGCGGGATCCTGTCCGGCACGGGCGGCATCACCAAAAGCGGCACCGCGAGCTTGACCCTGACCGGCAGCAACACCCACTCCGGCACCACCGCGCTCAACGCCGGCAGCCTGCTGGTCGGCAGCAACACCGCGCTTGGTACGGGCGCCTTGAACGCAGCGGCCGGCACCACGCTGGATGCAACGGCGGCAGTCACGCTGGCCAACGCCGTCGCACTGGCGGCTGATCTGACCATCGGCGGCACTCAGGCGCTGGGCTTGAGTGGTGTGATCAGCGGTGCGGGCAACCTGATCAAGAATGGCACCGCGAACCTGTCCCTCAGCGGCAACAACACCTTCTCCGGCGGTACGGCGCTGAATGCCGGGACGCTGATCGTCGGCTCCAACACCGCGCTGGGCACCGGCGCATTGACCACCGCCGCGGGCACAACGCTGGACGCCAGCACCGCAGTTGCGCTGACCAACGCCGTCAGTCTCGGCGGCAACCTGAACATCGGCGGCAGCGCCAACCTGACCCTTGGCGGCATTGTCAGTGGCAGCGGCGGCTTGACCAAAAATGGTGCGGCCAACCTGATTCTCAACGGAGCCAACACGTTCCTCGGGGCGGTCGCATTGAACGCGGGTACCATCACCGCGGGCGCCAACGCTGCGCTGGGCAGTGGCAACATCACCGTTGGCGGCGCCGCGACGCTCGACAGCAGCGCGGCGGTGACGCTGACCAACAACGTCATCCTCGACAATGCGCTGAGCATCGGCGGCAGCAACGGCCTGACCCTCGGCGGTGTGCTTAGCGGCGCCAGCCAGTTGATCAAGAACGGCGCGGCCAACCTGACCCTCAACGGCGCCAACACCTTCAGCGGCGGCACCACGCTGAACGCCGGCAGCCTGACGGTCGGCAACGGCGCGGCACTCGGCACTGGCGCACTCACCGTGGCCGGGGCGGGCACCCTCAACAACAGTTCGGCGCTGACACTGAACAATGCGATCACCCTTAACGCCAACCTCACCGCCGGCGACGCCAACGCGCTGACCCTCGGCGGCGTGATCAGTGGCGGCAACGGCCTGATCAAGACCGGCGCGTCGAGCCTGACGCTCAACGGCAACAACACCTACACCGGCACTACCGCTCTGAACGCCGGTTCGCTGATCGTCGGCTCCAACACCGCGCTGGGCACGGGCGCGCTGAACGCAGCCAACGGCACCACACTGGACGCCAATACCGCCGCAACCCTGGCCAATAACCTCAACCTCGGCGGCACCCTGACCGTCGGCGGAACCAATACGCTGACCCTCGGTGGCGTGGTCGCCGGGATCGGTGGACTGATCAAAAACGGCGCCGCCGACCTGACCCTCAACGGCGCCAACACCTATTTCGGTAACACTGCACTGAATACCGGCAAACTGATCGTCGGCAGCAACACCGCGCTCGGTGCCGGGACGTTGAACGCGGCAGCCAACACCACGCTGGACGCCAATACCGCGGTAAGCCTGAACAACGCAGTAGTCTTGGCTGGTGCACTGAATGTCGGCGGCAGCGCCAATCTGACTCTGACCGGTCTGGTCAGCGGCGCTGGCAGTCTGGTGAAAGACGGTGCGGCGAATCTGATTCTCAACGCAGCGAACAACTACCTCGGCGGCACCACCCTCAACGCCGGCACTCTGACTGTCGGCAACAGTTCGGCGCTGGGCAGTGGGGCGTTGACCGTCGCCGGCGCGGCGACGCTGGACAGCAATTCACCACTGGTTTCGCTGAACAACGGCGTAGCGCTGAATGCCGCGCTGACGGTTGGCGGTACGCAAAACCTGACGCTCGGTGGCGTTACCAGCGGTACTGGCCAGTTGATCAAGAATGGCGCGGCCAACCTGACGCTTAACGGCAACAACACCTTCAGCGGCGGCACCACGCTCAACGGCGGCACCCTGACCCTGGGCAATGCCAGCGGCCTGGGCAGTGGCGCGCTGATCGTCGGCGGCGCGGCGACGCTGGATAACAGCGCTTCGTTCGGCATCGGTAACGCGATCACGCTCAATGCCGGTTTGACCGTTGCAGGCAACAACGACCTGAGCCTCAACGGCATTATCGACGGCGCTGGCAGTCTGACTAAAAACGGTCTGTCAGACCTGACTCTGGCCGGCAACAATACCTTCACTGGCGCGCTGAATATCCTCTCCGGCAGCGTCACCACGCTCAACACCAATGCGCTGGGGAATACCGCCGGCGTCAACATCAGCGCCGGCGCGGGGCTGAATCTGGGCAGCGACGCCAGCCTCGGCGCACTGACCGGCAGCGGCAGTGTGCAACTCACCGGCAGCAACACCCTGACCGTCGGCAGTGGCAACGTCACCAGCACTTTCGACGGTGATCTCAGCGGCAGCGGCGGCCTGGTCAAGGTCGGCACCGGCACCTTGAACCTGACTGGGATCAACGGCATTACCGGCAATACCGCGATCAATGGCGGTACGGTCGATCTCAGTGGTTCGCTGGGCAGCGCGCAGGTCAACGTCAATACCGGCGGTACGCTAACGGGCACCGGTTCGGCACTCGGGGCCATCAACGTCAACAGCGGCGGGCATCTGGCGTTGTCGTCGGGTAACCAACTGTCGGCCGGTGCACTGACGCTCGCGGCTGGCAGTAATGTCGATGTGGCGCTGGGTACACCCTCGACCGCATCGCTGATGAACATCGGTGGCAACGTCACCCTCAACGGTAATCTCAACGTGACTGATGCCGGCGGCTTCGGCGTCGGTGTGTACCGGCTGTTCAACTACACCGGTGCGCTGACCAATCTGGGGCTGGATGTCGCCAGCGTGCCGGTCGGCTATGGCCTTGGCGATTTGATCGTGCAGACCGGTGTGGCGAATCAGATCAACATTCAAGTCTCGGCGCCGAACGTCAACATTCGTTACTGGGACGGCAGCCAGACCATTGCCAACGGCGTCGTCGATGGCGGCAGCGGCACCTGGAATGCGGTCGGCACCAACTGGACCGACGCCAACGGTCTGGTCAATCAGCCATGGGCCGGCGACTTCGCGGTGTTCCAGGGCACGGCGGGCACCGTGACGGTCAACGGCACGCAGCTGTTCACCGGCCAGCAATTTCTCACCGATGGCTACAACCTGGTCAACGGTACGGCGGGACAACTTACCGCCGTCAATGGCACTGGCGGGACTACGGCGCTGCGGGTTGATCCGGGCGTGACTGCGACCATCGGCGTCAATATCGATGGCGGCGGAATTCTCAATAAACTCGACACTGGCACCCTGGTGCTCAGTGGCGCCAATACCTACAGCGGCGGCACGCAACTGGACGGCGGCAAGATTATCGTCGGCAGCAACACCGCGCTCGGTAGCGGCACCCTTATCGCCAACGCCGGCACGCAACTCGACAGCAACGCAGCGGTGACCCTCGCTAACGCAGCAACACTCAACGGCAACCTGACCGTGGTCGGCAGCAATGCGCTGACCCTCAACGGAGTGATCGGCGGCACGGGTGGCTTGATCAAAACCGGCGCAGCCAACCTGACCCTCGGCGGCAATAACGCCTTCCTCGGGCCGGTGGCGCTGAACGCGGGCGGGTTGATTCTGGCGTCGAACTCGGCGCTCGGTTCCGGCACTCTGAACGCGGCGGGCGGCACCACGCTCGATGCGAACACCGCAGTGGCGGTGAACAACGCGGTCAACCTGGCCGGCAATCTGGGCATCGGCGGCACGGCGAATCTGACGCTTGCCGGCACGATCAATGGCGCCGGCAGCCTGAGCAAAAACGGCGCAGCCAACCTGACCCTGAGCGGCAACAACAACTTCCTCGGCGGCACGACGCTGAATGCCGGCACCCTGACCGTCGGCAGCAACTCGGCACTGGGTCTGGGCAACCTCACCGTGGCCGGCGCTTCATCGCTGGACAGCAACAGTGCGCTGAGCCTGGGCAATAACGTGGTGCTCAACGCCAACCTGAGCAACACCGGCAGCAGCGACCTGACCCTCGCCGGTGTCGTCAGTGGGGCGGGCGGGTTGATCAAGAACGGCGCGTCGAACCTGACGCTCAATGGAGTCAACACCTTCACCGGCGGCACCACGCTGAATGCCGGTAAGGTGACCCTCGGCAGCGGCGCCGCTCTGGGCTCCGGCGCAGTCACCGTGGCCGGTGCCTCGACCCTAGACAACAGCTCGCCGCTGGTGCTCGCCAACAACCTCAACGTCAATGCCAATCTGACACTGGCCGGCAACAACAACCTGACCCTCGGCGGCGTGATTGCCGGGGCAGGGACCTTGACTAAAAACGGTCTGGCCGACCTGACGTTGAGCGGCAACAACACCTTCGGCGGCACCTTCGATGTGTTGTCCGGCAGCCTTACCACCCTGAGCGGTACAGCGCTGGGCAACAACGCCACCGTCAGCCTCGCCAGCGGTGCGGCGCTCAACCTCGGCGCATCCGGCAGCCTCGCCAGCCTGACCGGCAGCGGCACCGCGCTGATCGGTACCGGCAATACGCTGAGCCTCGGCGGCGGCAACCTCAGCAGCACCTTCGCCGGTATTCTCAGCGGTGATGGCGGGTTGACCAAACTCGGCACCGGGATCCTGTCCCTGAGTGGCATCAGCGACTTGACCGGCGACACCAACGTCAACGCCGGCACCTTGCAGGTCAACGGTTCGCTGGCCAGCGCCAACGTGCTGGTCAACAGTGGCGGCACCCTCGGCGGCAGCGGCACTCTGACCAGCGCTGTGACCGTGGCTGATGGCGGTCGTCTGGCGGGTGCCACTGGCAGCACTTTGTCGGTGGGCTCGCTGGTGTTCAACGGCAACTCGAATTTCGACGTCGGCCTCGGCGCACCGGTCTCGGGTGGTGGCAACGCACTGGTCAACGTCGGCGGCAACCTGACCCTCGATGGCACTCTGAACGTCAGCGATATCGGTGGCTTCGGCAGCGGCGTATATCGCCTGCTCAACTACACCGGCGGCCTGACCGACAACGGCATGCTGATCGGCACGCTGCCGGGCAGCGTCACCCCGGGCGATCTGACCCTGCAAACCGCACTCGCCAACCAGATCAATCTGTTGGTCACGGCTCCAGGCGTCACCGTGCAATTCTGGGACGGCAACCAACTCGTCGCCAACGGCTCGGTGGAGGGCGGTAGCGGCACCTGGGGCACGGGTACCACCAACTGGACCGACGTCAACGGCACGACCAATCAGGCCTGGACCAACAACTTTGCTGTGTTCCAGGGCACGGCGGGCACGGTCACCGTCAACGGCGCGCAAAGCATCACCGGCATGCAGTTCGTTACCGATGGCTATAGCTTGCAGAACGGCACCGCGGGGTCGCTGAATCTGGTCAATGGTTCGATGGGCAACGCCTCGGTGCGGGTCGATCCGAACGCCACCGCGACCATTGGCGTCGCGCTCAACGGCGCCGGTACTCTGGGCAAATATGACACCAGCACTTTGGTGCTGAACGCCGCCAACGGCTACAGCGGCGGCACCGCGCTGAATGGCGGCAAGATCGTGGTCGGCAACAATGCGGCGCTTGGCACTGGCGTATTGACCGCCGCCGATGGCACTGCGCTGGACGGCAACGCCGCCGTCAGCCTGGCCAACGCTGTGGTTCTCAATGGTGGCTTGAACGTCACCGGTTCCAACGCTTTGACCCTTGGCGGTGTGGTCAGCGGCACTGGCAGCCTGATCAAGACCGGCGCGGCCAATCTGACCCTCAATGGCAGCAACACTTACAGCGGCGCTACCCAGTTCAGCGGCGGCACGCTGACCCTGGGCAACAACAGCGCCATCAGCAGCGGTGCGCTCAGTGTGCTGGGCAACGGCACCCTCGACAGCGCCTCGACCTTGCAACTGTCCAACGCGATCAATCTGGGTGCGCAACTGACCCTCGCCGGTAACCAGAACACCACCCTGATTGGCGCGATCACCGGCAGCGGCAGCCTGTTGAAAAACGGCAGTGGCGATCTCGTACTCAGCGGCGCCAACACCTACAGCGGCGGCACCACGTTGAACGGCGGCAGCACCCAAGGCGATACCAGCAGCCTGCAAGGCGCAATCGTCAACAACGCGGCGCTGACCTTCGCGCAAAACAGCGACGGCAGCTACACCGGCAACCTCACCGGCGCCGGCACGTTGAATAAAACCGGCACTGGCGCGTTACTGCTGACCGGCAATAACAGCTTCACCGGCAACACCGATGTGCAGGCCGGTACGCTCAACGTCAACGGAGTGCTCAATAGTGCCAGCGTGAATGTGGCGAGCGGTGCCAAACTCGGCGGTAGCGGCCAACTCGGCGGCGCGTTGCAACTGGCTAACGGCGCGACCCTGCTCGGCGGCGGTGCTGCGACACCGCTGTCGGTCGGTGCACTGGCGTTGTCCTCGGGAACCAGTCTGGACTTCAGCCTCGGCTCGGCCACCAGTTCGACCACGGTGATGAATGTGGCAGGCAATCTGACCCTCGACGGTACGCTGAACATCACGAATGCCGGTGGCTTCGGCACTGGGGTCTATCAACTGTTCAGCTACGGCGGTGGCCTGACCGACAACGGTCTGGTCTACGGCAGCCTGCCAGTTGCGGCGGCCAATCTGACGCTGCAAACCGCGATTGCCAATCAGGTCAACCTGCTGGTGCAAAACACACCGGGCGAAGTGCAGTTCTGGAACGGTGGCAAAACCAATCCGGACGGCAGCATCGGTGGCGGCAGCGGCGTGTGGGGGCCGGGTACTAACTGGACGGATCCGACCGGCACTCAGGCGCTAGGCTCCAATGGTCAATTCGCCGTGTTCGGCGGGCAGGGCGGTACGGTCAGTGTGGTTGGCAACCAAAGCTTCACCGGCCTGCAATTTCTCGCCAGCGGCTACAGCCTGACGCCGGGTGCGGGCGGCACGCTAACTCCGGTAAACGGTCCCGACGGCAGTCTGGCGCCCGTGCGGGTGAATGCCGGTGGCACTGCGGAAATTTCCGTTCCGCTGGTGGGCACGGGCGGGATTGAAAAACTCGATTCCGGTACCTTGGTCTTGAGTGGTGCTAATACTTACAGCGGCGGAACCACCGTCAGCGGCGGTACGCTGGTCGGTAATACCACCAGTCTGCAAGGCAATATTCTGAACAATGCTTCGCTGTTGTTCGTGCAGAACTTCAATGGTCAATTCAACGGGTCGCTGCGCGGACTGGGTGCGATGCTCAAACGCGGTTCCGGCACCTTGCTGTTGACCGGTGATAATCCGTTCAGCGGCACCGTCGCAGTCGATCAAGGCGTGCTGCAAGTCGGCAGCCGCTCGGCAAGGGCATCGCTCGGTGGGCAAGTGACTGTCGCCAACGGCGCCGTGTTGAGCGGTAATGGCAGTGTCGGTTCGGTGGTCAACAACGGGGTGGTGCAATCCGGAGCGGAGGCCGGCACCCTGAGTGTCGCGGGCAACCTGACCAACGCATCCGGCGGTGTACTGGCGCTGACCGTCAGCTCGCCAACCGCTACACCATTGGCAGTCGGCGGCACGGCAACCCTGGGCGGCGGTCTGCAAGTCAACAGCCTCGCGCCATTCACCGGCAACACCGTCTACTCGCTGATCACTGCCGGCGGCGGTGTGGTCGGAACGTTCAGCGCGGCGGATCTGCCGCAGTACGCGTTCCTCGACTCGGCGCTGGTGTATGACGCCAACGCAGTGAACCTGGTGGTCAGTCGCAACGGCAACTCCTTCGTCGACGTCGCCGCCACTGGCAACCAGCGCAGCACCGCTTCGGCGTTGATGCGTAATGGCCCGGCCGGTGCAGCGTTGCAGAATGAAATCATCAACCTGAGCGTGACCGGTGCACGCAATGCCTTCGACAGCCTGTCCGGGGAGATTCATGCGAGTACTGCCAGTGCGATGCTTGAGGATTCGCGCTACGTGCGTGAAGCCGTGAATGACCGGATGCGCCAGCCGTCGTGCAGCGCGCCGGATGATCCACGGCGCGCCTTGGCGCCAAGCGACAATCAGCTGAGCAGCAACGGCTGCCACGGCGAAATGGTCGGCTGGGCGCGCGCACTCGGTGCATGGGGCGAGTCGGACGGCGACAGCAACAGCGCCAAACTCGATCACAACCTCAGCGGCTTCATGCTCGGCACCGACAAGCAACTCGACGACCAATGGCGCGTGGGCATGGCCGCTGGTTACACCCGCAGCGACCTCGATGCCCACGAGCGTCGTTCGGATGCCACGGTCGAAAGCTACCACTTGGCGGCGTACCTCAACTCGCAGTTCGATGCACTGGCGGTGCGCCTCGGCGCGGCTTACAGCTGGCACGACATCGAGACCAAACGCGACGTCAGCGTCGGCGCCTACAACGATCGTCTGGAGGCCAATTACGATGCGCGTAGTGCCCAGGTGTTCGGCGAAGTCGGCTACACCGTCGAAGCCGCCGGCATCGCGCTGGAACCGTTCGCCGGTCTCGCCTACGTCAACTACGACAGCGACAAAGCCAAGGAGAAGGGCGGCGTAGGGCGCCTGAAAGCCGAAGCCGATCAGGACATCACCTTCTCCACCCTCGGGGTGCGCGCCGGCAAAGTCATCACCCTGGCCAACGGCGGGCAATTCACCCCGCGCGCGTCGCTCGGCTGGCGGCATGCGTTCGGCGACACTAAACCCGACGCCGACCTGAGCTTCATCGACGGCGGCGCCGCGTTCAGCACCCAAGGTGTGCCAATCGCCAAGGACAGCGCAGTGGTCGAGGCGGGCGTGGACTTCCAGGTCAGCCCCACCGGCAAACTCGGCATCGGCTATTCGGGGCAACTGTCGAACGAAAGCAATGACCATGCGATGACTGTCAGCTTTAGCCTCGGCTTCTGATAACAGGAGCGGAGAACAGGAACGGAATACAGGAGCGAAGGACCTTGACCGCCCGTAAGGGCGGTTTTTTTTTGATCAGAATTCCTCGAAACATTTCTTCCCAAGGCCTCTGCTAAAATCCGCCGCATTCCCCTCCAGAGACTGCCCCCCATGAGCGAACCGATTCGTCTGACCCAGTACAGCCACGGCGCCGGTTGCGGTTGCAAGATTTCGCCGCAGGTGCTGGAGGTGATTCTGGCCGGCAGCGGGGCGCAGAATCTTGATCCGAAACTGTGGGTGGGCAATGCCTCGCGTGATGATGCGGCGGTGTATGAGATCGATGCCGAACGCGGGGTGGTGTCGACCACCGACTTTTTCATGCCGATTGTCGATGACCCGTTCGACTTCGGCCGGATCGCTGCGACCAATGCGATCAGCGATATCTACGCCATGGGCGGTGATCCGTTGATGGCGATTGCCATACTCGGTTGGCCAGTGAATGTGCTGGCGCCGGAAGTGGCGCGCGAAGTGATTCGCGGCGGGCGCGCGGTGTGTGATGAAGCGGGAATTACCTTGGCCGGCGGGCACTCGATCGATGCGCCGGAGCCGATTTTCGGCCTGGCCGTGACCGGACTGGTGGAAAAGCGCCACATGAAACGCAACGACACCGCCACCGCCGGTTGCCTGCTGTACCTGACCAAGCCGCTGGGCATCGGCATCCTCACCACCGCGGAGAAGAAGGGCAAGTTGCGTCCGTCCGACGTCGGCGTAGCCCGCGACTGGATGTGTACGCTGAACAAACCCGGCAGCCGCTTCGGCAAGCTTGCCGGTGTCACGGCGATGACCGATGTCACCGGTTTCGGCTTGCTCGGGCATCTGGTGGAAATGGCCGATGGCAGCAAGCTCACCGCGCGCATTACTTATGAGAGCGTGCCGCGTCTGGCCAGCATCGAGTACTACCTCGATCAGGGCTGCGTGCCGGGCGGCACTTTGCGCAACTTCGACAGTTATTCGAGCAAGGTCGGACGCGTGCAAGAGTTGCACAAACGCGTGCTGTGCGACCCGCAGACCAGCGGCGGACTGCTGATTGCCGTGACTCCCGAGGGCGACGCCGAATTCCTCGCCGTAGCGGCCGAACTCGGCCTGAAACTTGAGCCAGTCGGCGAACTGGTTGAGCGACAGAGCAATGCGGTCGAGGTGATTTGATGTCCGTCGACTGCACCGATTACCGCGACATTTTCCTCAACGACCGGCCGTTGATGGACGCACGTGCGCCGATCGAGTTTCACAAAGGCGCGTTCCCCGGCGTGGTCAATCTGCCGCTGATGAACGACAGCGAACGCCAGCGTATCGGCACCTGCTACAAACAGCACGGCCAGCAAGCGGCCATCGAGTTGGGCCATCAACTGGTGTCCGGCGCAGTCAAGGCCGAGCGCATTCAGGCTTGGGCAGATTTTGCCCGCAGCCATCCCGATGGTTTGTTGTATTGCTTTCGCGGTGGTCTGCGCTCGCAGATCACCCAGCAATGGCTGCGCGACGAGGCCGGCATTGACTACCCGCGCGTCGGCGGTGGCTACAAAGCCATGCGTACTTTCCTGATCGACACCCTGCAAGACGCGGTGGCTCAGTGTGATTTCGTGTTGCTCGGTGGGATGACCGGCACCGGCAAAACCGAGGCGCTGGTGCAATTGCGCAACGCTGTGGATCTGGAAGGACATGCCAATCACCGAGGCTCCAGTTTCGGCAAACGCGCCACGGGTCAGCCGTCGAACATCGACTTCGAAAACCGTCTGGCGATCGACTTCCTGAAGAAACGTGCCAGCGGCATCGAGCAGTTTGTGCTGGAAGACGAGAGCCGGGTGGTCGGCAGTTGTGCGTTGCCGTTGCCGCTGTATCAGGGCATGCAGCAATACCCGATGGTTTGGCTGGAAGACAGTTTTGCGGATCGGGTAGAGCGGATCCTGCGCGATTACGTGGTCGATCTGGCTGCCGAGTTCAGCGCGGTGCATGGCGAAGAAGGCTTTGTGCTGTTCTCGGAACGGCTGTTGGCGAGCCTGAACAATGTGCAGAAACGCCTGGGCGGCGAGCGCCATCGGCGGTTGTTGATTCTGATGGAAGATGCGCTGGCGGAGCAGGGGCGTAGCGGGGCGGTGGATCTGCATCGCGGCTGGATCGAGGGGTTGCTGCGCGAGTATTACGATCCGATGTATGCGTTTCAGCGGGAGAAGAAAGGCGGGCGGATTGAGTTTGCGGGGGCGCGGGGGGCGGTTATTGAATATTTGCGCGAGCGGGCGAGTCAGAGAGATTGATGGTGGTTTTAATGGCCTCATCGCTGGCAAGTCGAATCGTCGCACCGCAGCTCCCACAGTGGATTACAGTGTGTCGACAATCCCTGTGGGAGCTGACTTGCCAGCGATGGGGCCATAACAGGCAATACAAAGATCAGGTCGGGCAAGTTGTCTGGCCGTTATCCAGTCCCTGCTTGTAGCTGTGACTCTGCAAACTGGCCTTGCCGTTGTGCCAGGTCAATGTCAGTACATACAGCGAATCGTAGTCGCCCGACTCCCAATCCTCGGTGATCTTCTGCTTGCCGCCCACCGCGTTGCCCGCGACCTTGTTGATCAGTTCCGGCAGATAGCCGTGCGACCAGGCCGTGTAGATGGTTGCGTTGTGGTACTTGTCGTCGGTCAATTCACGAGCGAGGTCGCTGGTGTCGTTGGCGGAAAACTCGATATTCACCGGCAGCCCGAGTTTGATCGCGGCGGGGCTGATGGTCATCAGGGGGCGAATATAGCTGTAGGAATTGTCCAGCTCGCCTTCCTCGACATTGCGCGTTGGATTGGCGGCGAACACATAGTCGGCCTTGCCGAATTTTTCCGGCAATAGCGTCGACAGATCGATCGCACGGTTCAGACCCTGGCAGTTGAGCTGGCCCAGACCACCTTCGGGTTTCTCCGCATGACGCAGGAATACCAGGGTTTGCGTGCCGTCAGCCGTTTGCGCGCGGCTTTCGCTGGACTCGAGCGACAAACACAGCGCACTGGCCACCAACAGGGAGGGCAGGGCCACGTAGGCGCGATGTTTGAAGCGTTTGGCGACTTTCATCAAGTTCGTCATTGAATAGAAGTTCTTCAGCAGTTTCGGTTAAGGCTGACAAACCTTGACACCACGGGCTCCCAGCACCGGGTGTGTTCCTTGTCGTGAAGCGCATCCTTTGAGTGCCCTGCGGCCCATTTGGTTCGATCCGGGTCGTGCGCGGCACTCTAGCGGCATCCGGGGGATGGCTTTAGCGCAGGTTAGCGACAGGATGTTACGGTTCGTGTAGGCGCTACCGCAGGCTGCGATCTTTTAAGCAGCCGCGAGCCGTCAAGATCAAAAGATCGCAGCCTGCGGCAGCTCCTACATTATGATCAGTACTCAATTTGTGACTGGATGCTTCCCATGACCGATCTGTCCGCGTTCCCGATCACCCAGAAGTGGCCGGCGCAGTACCCAGACTGGATTCAGCTGTACTCGTTGCCGACCCCCAACGGCGTCAAAGTCTCGATCATGCTCGAAGAAATCGGCCTGCCCTACGAGGCGCACCGCGTGGGCTTCGACACTCAGGATCAGATGTCGCCGGAGTTTCTGTCGCTGAACCCGAACAACAAAATCCCGGCGATCCTCGATCCGCACGGGCCGGATGATCAGCCGCTGCCGTTGTTCGAATCCGGCGCGATTTTGATCTACCTCGCCGACAAAAGCGGCCAGTTACTGGCTCAGGAAGGCGCGTCCCGCTACGAAACCATTCAGTGGCTGATGTTCCAGATGGGCGGCATCGGCCCGATGTTCGGTCAGTTGGGTTTCTTCAATAAGTTCGCCGGCAAGGATTACGAAGACAAACGTCCGCGTGATCGCTACGTCGAAGAAAGCAAACGCCTGCTCGGCGTACTCGAAACCCGTCTTCAAGGTCGCGACTGGATCATGGGCGAGCGCTACACCATTGCCGACATCGCGACCTTTCCGTGGGTGCGTAATCTGATCGGTTTTTATGAAGCGGGTGATCTGGTCGGGATCAAGAATTTCCCTAACGTGACCCGGGTGCTCGAGCGCTTTGTCGCGCGCCCGGCGGTGATGCGTGGGTTGACCATCCCCTCATAACCCGCGCAATAAACGTGGGCGCGGAGGATTATTGCGTTGGCAGTAATGCACTATTGATTGATCCAGGTTTGTACCTGCGCGCCCGCAAGGCATAAGCTGCGCGCCCTACGACTTTCGTCTCATCCGCCGTTTTTCAGGAAGATCCATGTCCAGTCAGTTCCCCG
Organism: Pseudomonas sp. P4795; assembly: GCF_048822895.1. Classification (NCBI taxonomy): domain Bacteria; kingdom Pseudomonadati; phylum Pseudomonadota; class Gammaproteobacteria; order Pseudomonadales; family Pseudomonadaceae; genus Pseudomonas; species Pseudomonas sp. P4795. The sequence goes on from NZ_JBMFBT010000006.1 coordinate 146,813, forward strand.
AAGCACGTCCACGCCGTCTGCGCCGCAATGCGAGCCTGCGCAGCCTGTTCCAGGAAACCGAGTTTTCGCTCAACGATCTGGTGTTGCCGATCTTCGTTGAAGAAGAGATCGACGATTTCGTGCCGATCAACAGCATGCCCGGCGTGGCACGCATTCCCGAGCGCAAACTGGCGGGCGAGATCGAGCGCTATGCCCGCGCCGGCATCAAGTCGGTGATGACCTTCGGCGTGTCGCATCATCTGGACGCCACTGGCAGTGACACCTGGCGCGAAAACGGTCTGGTGTCGCGCATGTCGCGCACCATCAAAGACACAGTGCCGGAAATGATCGTGATGTCCGACACCTGCTTCTGCGAGTACACCGATCACGGCCATTGCGGCGTGATGCACAATCATGAAGTCGACAACGACCAGACCCTGATCAACCTCGGCAAACAAGCGGTGGCAGCAGCGCGTGCCGGTGCCGATGTGATCGCACCGTCGGCCGCGATGGACGGCCAGGTGCGGGCGATTCGCCGTGCGCTGGATGAGGCCGGTTTCACCCAGATTCCGATCATGGCCTATTCGACCAAATTCGCTTCGGCGTTGTATGGCCCGTTCCGCGAGGCCGGTGGCAGCGCGCTCAAGGGCGATCGCAAAAGCTATCAGATGAACCCGATGAACCGCCGCGAAGCGCTGCGTGAGTCGTTGCTCGACGAGCAGGAAGGTGCCGATGCGCTGATGGTCAAACCGGCAGGCGCCTACCTCGACATCATCCGCGACATCCGCGAAGCGTCGAACCTGCCGCTGGCGGCGTATCAGGTCAGCGGCGAGTACGCGATGATCAAGTTCGGCGCGCAGGCCGGAGCGATTGATGAAGATCGCGTGGTGCGGGAAAGCCTTGGCGCGATCAAACGCGCGGGTGCGGATCTGATCTTCACCTACTTTGCGATGGATCTGGCTCTGGCCGGGATCTGACCGGGGTTCAGGGACAGGAAAAGAAAGGTCTGATCCCGTGATCGCGAAAATAGCGCTCGATCACTTTCGGATCGGCGCTGTTATCGGCAATCGCCACATAGGTATCCGGGCGCAGCAGGTAAAACCCGTTGCGCCCCAGTCCTGCCGCTTCGAACGCCGGGCGCCAGTCAAACACATGCAGCGGTAAATGATGTTCGTTGCACCAGGCGATCATTTCGTCGCTGGTGTCGCCGTACACATGCACCTGCCAGCACGGCTGGCGCAGCGGTTCGTAATTATCCCCCTCACCATCATGCGCCCACGGCAGACGGTCGCCACCGTGCACGTGGCCTGCCGCGCCTTCGCTCAGGGTCATCCCGCGATAGTTGATGGTGATCTGGGAAATGGTGCGAAACATAAATTCGCGGCTGCTCTCGAACGCGGCCATTTTCGGAATCAGAAACGGCGCCAATCGCGTGCGCAACAAATCCGCCATGCGCCCTTCGGCAGTGACGAAGCTGAAGACTTTGTCGGTGGTCGACACCAGTCGCCGGGCGAAGGCGATGCGTTCCGGTTCGTAGCTGTCGAGTAATGTCGGCGTGGCGGCGCCGCTGAGCACCGCCGCGAGTTTCCATGCCAGATTGATCGCATCGCCGATGCCGGTGTTCATGCCTTGGCCACCGGCGGGGCTGTGCACGTGCGCCGCGTCGCCGAGCAAGAACGCGCGGCCGCTGCGAAAGTGCTCGGCCACTCGGTGATGCACGCGGTAGCTCGAGAACCAGTTGACGTCGTCGATGTGCACTTTCAAATGCTCGATTGCACGGCTGCTGACATCCGAGAACTCCAGCGTTTCGGCGCGTGCCGCACGCTCATCGCGCACCGTGCCGATCAGCCGCGCGCGACCTTCGCCGGCCAGCGGGAACACCGCAAGAAAGTCCGCCTCGTCCAGATCCAGATGCAGCTCGCCATTCAACGCCGGGCCGCTGGCCTGCACGTCGGCGACGTAGAAAATCTGCTGGTAAGTGCCGCCGGGGAAACCGCTGTCCAGCGTTTTGCGCACCACCGAACGGGCGCCGTCGCAACCGGCGATGTAGCACGACTGACAGATTTCCTGCTCGCCATCGGCCAGGCGCAAATGCGCAGTAAGGCCGTCGCCGTGTTCCTCGAAACTCTCAAGCGTAGTGTTGCGCTCGACCGTCACGCCGTAGTCTTCGAGGCGTTCGATCAGCAGTTGCTCATGCTGATCCTGCGGGAAGATTTTCAGAAAGGCATACGGCGTCAGACCTTCGCCGATGCGATCCAGCGGCAACCGCGCCACGGCTTTGCCTTTAACCCAGAAATTCGCCGCAGCAACGCGGTGGCCGTTGCGCACGATGGTCTCGGCCAGGTCCAGTTGCCGGTACAGCTCAAGCGTGCGCGCCTGCACCGCCAGCGCCCGCGAGGTGGTGCCGGGCATGGAGGTCTTGTCGATGATGCGCACGCGGATCGCCAGTTTGCTCAGCCACAGGGCCAGCACCAGTCCGGTCGGCCCTGCGCCGATGATCAGAACGTCGCTGCGGTTCATGGGCTGCGCTCCGCTTGGGGGTGGAGCAAGTATGGATCAGGCGGGCAGGGCGGCCAGTCGGTCTGCCGGACGGAAAAAAGGCCCCGGTTGATTGGCTGCGAGGCCTTTTATGTATTCGGCTTCCCTCACCCCAGCCCTCTCCCAATGGGAGGGGGGGAAAGGGAGCTGATCATCATGCTTCTCAAGCCTGAGTTCGACTCGAAATTTCAGGTCAATGTAACTCCAAAGAGTTACTTGGTCAGTCCCCTCCCCACGGAGTCCTAGCCTGCGCCAGGCGATTGATCGTATGGTGACCCCGGCTTAACGGACTGGAAGACGCTTCATGCACACCCCTCGATTATTCATCAGCCTCGCCGCACTGCTGGTATTGGCCGGTTGCGCCGGTCAGCGCAGTGACGAACCGGCGCCACGCCCGCCCGCCGAGGTTAAGGCGCAGATCGTCAAGCTGCTGCCGGCGAAAACCGTCGACCGCCAGGGCTGGGCCACCGACATCTACGCCGCGTTCGCCGCGCAGGACATCAGCCCGACTACGCAGAATCTGTGTTCGGTACTGGCCGTGGCCGAGCAGGAATCGACGTTTCAGGTCGATCCGCAGGTGCCCGGTCTGGGCAAGATTGCCCGTGACGAAATCGACCGCCGCGCCGCTAAAGTGCACATCCCCAGCCTGCTGGTCAGCGGCGCGCTGCAAGTGCGCTCACCCAACGGCAAGAGCTACAGCGAACGCCTGAGCGCGGCGCGCAGCGAAAAAGAACTCAGCGCGATTTTCGATGACTTCATTGGCTCGGTACCGATGGGCCGCACGCTATTCAGCGGTTTCAACCCGGTGCACACCGGCGGGCCGATGCAGGTCAGCATCGAATTCGCCGAGCAGCACGCCAAGGATTATCCGTACCCGGTGGATGGCACGATTCGCCGCGAAGTGTTCAGCCGACGCGGTGGCATGTATTTCGGCATCGCGCATTTGCTCGGTTATCCGGTGAGCTATCGTGAACCGCTGTACCGTTTCGCCGACTTCAACGCCGGTTGGTACGCCAGCCGCAATGCGGCGTTTCAGAATGCCGTCAGCCGCGCGTCGGGCATTCCACTGGCGCTGGATGGCGACTTGATTCGCTATGACGCGATCATGCCCGGCACCACCGAACTGGCGGTGCGCACCCTCGGCAAGTCATTGGGCATGCGCAATCCGCAGATTCGCGATCAACTGGAGAAGGGCAATACGCTGGAGTTCGAGGAAACCAAACTCTATCAACGAGTCTTTGAACTGGCGGAGAAGGCCGAAGGCAAAACCCTGCCTCGTGCAGTGCTGCCGGGGATCGTGCTGCAAAGCCCGAAAATCACCCGCAAATTGACCACCGCGTGGTTCGCCAAACGTGTGGACGAACGCTATCGACGTTGCATGGCCAAGGGCTGACTGTAAAAAAAGCCATAAAAAAACCCGGCTGGGATAAGCCGGGTTTTTTCTGATTTGCTGCGGTACAACCATTCATTCAGACCGCGCGACGTTCGATCAAACGATCCGAACCACCTTCGGCAACGGTGTTGCCTTGCAGGCGATCCGAGCCATCGGCAGCGACGGTGTTGCCTTGCAGACGATCCGAGCCGTCGGCAGCAACGGTTTGGCCGTGCAGGCGATCCGAGCCATCGGCGGCGATCATGCTGTGAGTCGGGGCGGCAAAAGCGTTCAGTGCGAAAACCGAGAAAGCGATGCTGAGAAGGATTTGGCGTTTCATGATTGTTTGCTCCGGGGGTGTTTATTGGTTGGTATGGAGCAGATGTTACGCCGGGGATTTTTTATGAGAACTTCATTGACGTGATGGTGAACATCGACGCCGATGATGATTGTTCACAACACCTTCACCGCCCGCCCGATGGCTTGAATCGGCCCGGTTGGTTTGCCGATCGGCGAACCGTTGGCGCCCTCCAGCGTCAGCTCGAACAACTGGTTCGGTTGCAGCGGCGGCAACTTGTCCAGCGGCACCGACAGCGCTTGCCCCGGTTTCACCAGCCCGAGCGACACCGGCCCTTGCCAGCCATCAGCCTTGGTCCAGAATTCCAGTGCTTTATCCGCCGGCACTTCGACCACCCCCAGCGGAATCAACTGGATCTCCCGCGAATTGCTCGCTTGAATCACCCAACCCGGCGCCTTGTCCTGTGGCGCCACCAGCACCACCAGAAAACTCGGTTTCGGCGTCGTCTGCGTCAGCAGGATTGACCCGAGCAGCAAGGTCGCCGCCAGCCCGGCAGCACTCAAACCGCGCCACAGCGGCAGTAGATTCCACCACGAGGTGTTCTCAGCCAGCGGCGCCTTGTGCGTCAGCCGTTCGACACTGCGTTCAATCCGCTGCCACAACTGCGCCGACGGTTGCTGCGCCGGCGCCAGATCAGTCAGCTCCAGCAGACGCCGCTCCCAGGCATCCACCGCCGCACGCAGCTCAGGCTCATTCGGCAGGCGTTTTTGCACTTCTGCGCGTTGCTCGGTGGGCAGCGTACCGAGCACATACTCGCTGGCCAGTTCATCACGATCCTGCGCCGATTCGATGGTCATCCCATGCACTCCCGCAACGCATTCAGGCTGCGTTTGATCCAGGCTTTGACGGTGCCCAGCGGCGTGTCGAGGCGTTGGGCGATCTGCCCGTGGCTGTAGCCGTCGACGTAGGCGTGCAGGATGCAGCGCCGGCGTTGCGGATCGAGTTGTTCCAGGCAGTGGTGGATGCGCGCCGAGTGGTCCTGCGCGTCGAAGGCGTCATCGATGTGCAGGTCTTCCTCATCGTCGAGCAACGGTGTTTCGCGGCTGTGATTGCGCAACACATTCAACGCCAGATGCCGGGTTACCGTGAACATCCAGCCGCGCGCTGAACCTCTTGCCGGATCAAACCCCGCCGCGCCGGCCCAGATCTTGATAAATGCGTCATGCACGATGTCCTCGGCCAACGCCGTGTCGCGCACCAGCCGCCGGGCCACGCCGAGCAGGCGCGGGCTCTCCTGCACATACAAATCGCGCAGGGCCTGACGCTCGCCACGCGCACAGGCGGCCAAACGGGCTTCGTAATCAAAAGCGGTTTCGGGTAAGGACATGTCCTGCAATCTAGCAAACATCGGCAAAACATCCAGACATCTCAGTGCAACTGTGGGAGCAGATCTGCTCCCACAGCTCATTCTCGCTGCGCGAAACTCAGTTCGCCGCCCAGAAAATGTAGTCAGCCTGATACTTCACCACTTCCTGCTTGCCCTTGTTCGCCGCCGTGCATTCGCTGCCCGGCGCGACGCCGCCCTTGAGCGCCACACGCTGGATGTAGCTGACGCCGCTCATCGCGCCTTTGCCTTCAGCCGGGTTGGCCTTGACCAGTTGATAGGGCAGGTTGCCCGGACTCGACGGCGCTACCGCCAATTGCGTGCCGGTGACTTTCGAACCGTCCTTGGCCTGCCAGGTGGCTGGTGGGCCGAAGTAGGTGCCGACCTGTTTGCCGCTGCGGTCATTGAGCACGGCTTTCGGGCCGACAAACACCCACTCGGTCTGCCCGGCGGCGTTGGCCTTGTCGCGGCATTCGTAAGTGATCTCGCCGACCCCGGTGGTTTCCATCGCGACCTTGTGCCCGTCCGGCACTTTGATGCTCTCCGGCAGAGCGGTTTGCGCGAATGCAGTTGAAGTGGCGGCGAACAGACCGGCGAGGCAAATCAGTTGGGTGGTGTTCATCAGTGTTTCTCCGAATGGGGGTAAACCGCTGACAGCCGAATCGGGCTGTTACAAGGACTACCCGTGACGGACGCGTTTGGATGCACTGCCCGAAAAATAAAATCTGGCGCGAGCCTGCGGATGAACGCGCATAGCGTGCCAAATCCGATACACCAGCTATAAATAGGGCTACTAAAGATGCCTGTCGGGATTGAGGAGGGGTTATGTATCAGCTCTACGGACATCGCAATTCAGGCGCGGCGGCTATCGAGGCCGCGCTGGAACTGTGCCAGGTCGCTTACCGCTTCATCGACGTCGAGGCCAGCGGCGAGGCGGCCGAAGCATTGGCCAGGCTCAATCCGCTCAAGCAGATCCCGACCTTGCAACTGCCCGATGGCAATGCACTGACCGAAAGCGCGGCGATCCTGATTCACCTTGGGCTGACGTTTCCTGACTCCGGTCTGTTGCCGAGCGAGCCTGCCGAGCGCGATCAGGCGATTCGCGGGCTGGTGTTCATTGTCAGCAACTGCTACAGCGCAATCGGCGTCATCGATTATCCCGAGCGCTGGCTGGCGATGCCGGATGAAGCCACGCGGCAGAATCTGATGACGGGCGCCCGCGAGCGTTTGCACTGGAGTTGGGAAGTATTCGCCGACCAATTCTCCGCCGAGCTGTATCTGGACGACGAAACGCCGGGCGCGCTGGATGTGTTGGCGGCGGTGGTCACGCGCTGGGCCAGCACCCGCGAACACCTGCGCCAGAGCCGCCCGGGATTTTCTGCGTGGTTGCAGCGTATCGACCGCCACCCGGTGCTGGCGCCGGTCTTTGCGCGGCATTGGCCCGAGTGATCAATCGCCGCGAATGTACTGCTCCAGCTGTTTGATCAACTCGGCCTGTTCGGCGATGGCCTCTTTTACCAGGTCACCAATCGACAGCAGGCCGATCAGCTTACCGTTCTCCACCACAGGCAAGTGACGCAGGCGTTTGTCGGACATGATGCCCAAGCAGGTGTCGACGGTCTGATGCGTGTCCACGGTGATCACGTTGGCCACCATGATGTCGCGCACCGGCGTGCCAACCGATGAGCGCCCGTGCAGCACCAGTTTGCGCGCGTAGTCGCGTTCGCTGATGATCCCCACGACCTGGTCGTCTTCCACCACCAGCAAGGCGCCGACATTCTTCTCGGCCATTTTCATCAAGGCTTCGAGCACCATGTGATCGGGTTTGATCTGGTGCACTTCCTGATTTTTCTGATCTTTGAGCTTGAGCAGTTGGGCGACGGTTTTCATGGTGATTACTCAGGTGTTGTCGTTGTTATCCAAGCATCGTAGACGCTGGCCCGTAGAGCAAGGGCGCAAAACGGCAGATAGCACGCAAAAAACGTCATTTGCTCATTTTTTGGCTCACCTCTAACCCTGTGGCGAGGGGATTTATCCCCGTTGGGCTGCGCAGCAGCCCCATACCGGCGAACGCTTTCCTTCAGACAAACTGCGGTTGCAGGTTTGCGAGTGCTGCGCACTCGAACGGGGATAAATCCCCTCGCCACAGGGTATGGAGTGATCCGAACTAATGCCGCGTAGAATGCCGGTCTGATTCAATTCCTGAGGTCGCAGTGGTGGATTTACAGCAGGGCTTCGTCCTGACCCGGCATTGGCGCGATACACCGGCTGGCACTGAAGTCGAGTTCTGGCTGGCGACCGACGCCGGGCCGCGCCGTTTGCGTTTGCCACATCAGCCGTCGGTGGCGTTTATACCCGCTGTCCAGCGCGAGCAGGCTGAGCGCGTTTTGGCGGATGAAAAAAACGTCGAACTGCGCCCGCTGGCCCTGCTGGATTTCGAGCACCGCCCGGTGCTTGGCCTGTATTGCCAGCAGCACGGCCAGTTGATGCGGCTGGAGACCGCGCTCAACCGTCACAGCATTGACGTGTTCGAAGCCGACGTGCGCCCGCCCGAGCGCTATCTGATGGAGCGCTTCATCACCGCGCCCGTCTGGTTCAGCGGCACCCCGGATGCCGACGGTCTGCTGCTCGACGCCCAGCTCAAACCCGCCCCGGACTACCGGCCGAAACTGCGCCTGGTCTCGCTGGATATCGAAACCACCGAGCAGGGCGATCTGTATTCCATCGCGCTGGAAGGCTGCGGCGAACGCCAGGTGTATATGCTCGGCGCGCCCAACGGTGACGACAGCATTGTCGACTTCGACCTCGAATACTGCGACTCACGCACGCTGATCCTGAAGAAACTCAACGACTGGTTCGCCCGTCACGATCCCGACGCGATCATCGGCTGGAACGTCATTCAGTTCGACCTGCGCATCCTCCACGAACACGCGCGGCGCCTCGGTGTACCGCTCAAGCTCGGGCGTGGTGGCGAGGAAATGCAGTGGCGCGAACACGGCAGCCGCAACCATTACTTCGCCTCGGCAGCGGGACGTTTGATCATCGACGGCATCGAATCCCTGCGCTCGGCGACCTGGAGCTTTCCTTCGTTCAGCCTGGAAAACGTCGCGCAGACCTTGCTCGGCGAAGGCAAGGCGATCAACAACCCGTACCAGCGCATGGACGAAATCAACCGCATGTTCGCCGAGGACAAACCGGCGCTGGCCAAGTACAACCTCAAAGACTGCGAGCTGGTCACGCGGATTTTCGCCAAGACCGAACTGCTGACGTTTTTGCTCGAACGCGCGAGTGTCACCGGGCTGCCGGCAGATCGCAGCGGCGGCTCGGTCGCGGCGTTCACCCATCTGTATATGCCCCTGATGCACCGTAAAGGTTTCGTCGCGCCAAACCTTGGCACCAATCCACCGCAGGCCAGCCCCGGCGGGTTCGTCATGGACTCGCAACCGGGGCTGTACGAATCGGTATTGGTGCTCGACTACAAGAGTCTGTACCCGTCGATCATCCGCACCTTTCTGATCGATCCGGTGGGGCTGATCGAAGGTTTGCAGCACCCGGACGACGCCGAGTCAGTGCCGGGTTTTCGTGGCGCACGCTTCTCGCGCACCCGGCATTGTCTGCCGTCGATCGTGGCGCGGGTGGCCGAAGGTCGCGAGACCGCCAAGCGCGAACACAACGCGCCGCTGTCGCAAGCCTTGAAGATCATCATGAACGCTTTCTATGGCGTGCTCGGTTCCAGCGGCTGCCGGTTTTTCGACACGCGGCTGGCGTCGTCGATCACCCTGCGCGGCCACGAAATCATGCTGCGTACCCGGCAGTTGATCGAAGCGCAGGGGCACGCGGTGATCTATGGCGACACCGACTCGACCTTCGTCTGGCTACGCCGCTCCCACGATCAGGAGGAGGCGGCGCAGATCGGTCGGGCACTGGTCGAGCACGTCAACGACTGGTGGCGCGCGCATGTGCGCGAACAGTACGGGCTGGAAAGTGCGCTCGAATTGCAGTTCGAAATTCACTACAAACGCTTTCTGATGCCGACCATTCGTGGCGCCGAGGAGGGCAGTAAAAAACGCTACGCCGGTCTGGTAACCCGCGCCGACGGCAGCGATGAGATGGTCTACAAAGGCCTGGAAACCGTACGTACCGACTGGTCGCTGCTGGCGCGGCAATTTCAACAGGAGTTGTACGAGCGGATTTTCCAGCGCAAGCCGTATCAAGAGTATGTGCGCGACTATGTGCGCAAGACCTTGGCCGGCGAATTCGACGAGCGTCTGATCTATCGCAAGCGCCTGCGCCGCACCCTCGATGACTACGAACGCAATGTGCCACCGCATGTGCGCGCCGCGCGCCTGGCTGACGAATACAACGCGCAGCAGGGGCGGCCACGCCAGTATCAGAATGGCGGCTGGATCAGCTACGTGATCACGCTGGCCGGGCCGGAGCCGCTGGAAGTGCGGCGTGCGGCGATCGATTACGACCACTACATCACCCGGCAATTACAACCGGTAGCGGATGCGATACTGCCGTTTATCGACGACGATTTTTCAACCCTGATCGGTGGGCAACTGGGCCTGTTTTGAGTCAAGCAGTTGCAGCGTCCAGTCGTCCGGAATGCCGTGGAAAAACCGATCCAGCGCTTGGTTGAACGGGCTGTCCGCCGCTGTGAACTGGCCAAACAGCGTCATCGAAGAATGAAACTTCAAGTCATCCGGATGCCCGAAGATCTCGGCAATCGAGCGCTGGCGTACGTTGAGCACCATTCGCGTGCATGTGCGCAAACGGGCGCCAAGCAGTTCGTGCGCCAGATAGGCCTGGGTTTCCTCGGCCGATTGAATGGCGAAATGGCGCGACATTTCACTGCCGCCCAGTCCGGCGAACTGCGGGAAGATAAACCACATCCAGTGGCTGCGTTTATGGCCTTCTTCGAGTTCGCGTTGCACGCGTTCGAACACCGGGTCCTGGGCCTGAACGAAACGTTGCAGGTTGAAGCCGTTATGCGGATCAGTGCTTCTCATGGGAAAAGCCCTCTACAGCGGACGGTGGCTCAGACCATGGCCAGCCGCTGCTTGCGTTGTGGCGCGGGGAACGCCTGCTCCAGCGCCGCGAGATCCCCGGCATCCAGCTGCAATTGCGCCGCTTGTGCATTGAGTTGCACGTGTTCCGGGCGCACCGCTTTGGGAATCGCAATAACCCCATCCTGACGCACAATCCACGCCAGAGACACCTGTGCCGGGGTCACGTTGTGACGAGCGGCAATCTGTTTTAGCACCGGGTCGGCGAGCAGCGCGCCGCCTTGGCCGATCGGACAGTAAGCCATCAGCGGCATGCGCTGTCGCTGGCACCACGGCAGCAGGTCGAATTCGACGCCGCGCTCTTCGAGGTTGTACAGCACCTGATTGGTCGCGCAGGCCGGGTTGGAGAGCTCTTCGAGGTCGTCGACATCGAAATTCGACACGCCCCAGCGGCCGATCTTGCCGTCCTCGCGCAGCCGTTCAAAGGCCTCGACGGTTTCTTCCAGCGGATACTGGCCGCGCCAATGCAATAAATACAGGTCGATGTAATCGGTGCCGAGCCGGCGCAAACTGCGCTCGCAGGCCTGAGGGATACCTGTGCGACTGGCGTTGTGCGGATAGACCTTGCTCACCAGAAACACTTGATCGCGTAGCCCGGCGATGGCTTCGCCGACTACAGTTTCGGCGCCGCCCTCGGCGTACATTTCCGCCGTGTCGATCAGGCTCATGCCCAGTTCGATGCCGCTGCGCAGCGCCGCCACTTCACGCTTATGCGCCGAGCGGTCTTCGCCCATGCGCCAAGTGCCTTGGCCAATCACCGGAACCTGTACGCCTGCCAGTTCAAGGGTACGCATCCAATCCTCCTCTGCGAAATCGTCGATACCTTTTCAGTGGGCAGCAAAATAGCCCGTGGGTTCCGTGAGTCTTATAAAAGCAAAAGATCGTCCGATCGCGGCCCGAGCCTTCGGCAGCTCCTACAAAGGAATGCGATCCCCTGTAGGAGCTGCCGAAGGCTGCGATCTCTTGATCTTAATTTTGTTATTTCGCGGTGAATTTCAGCAGCACGCTCTGGGTATAGGTCTGCCCAGGATCCAGGCGCGTGCTCGGGAAGTTTTTCTGGTTCGGCGAATCCGGATAGTGCTGCGTCTCCAGAGTGAACGCGCCCCAGTGCGGATACACCTTGCCGCCCTTGCCCTTGACCGTGCCGTCGAGGAAGTTGCTGGTGTAGAACTGCACCCCCGGCTCGCTGGTGAACAACTGCAAATGCCGTCCGGAATGTGGATCGCTGACTTCAGCCGCCAGTTTGCTCGCATCACCCTTGGCGTCCAGCGCCCAGTTGAAATCGAAACCACCGTGTTTTTCTTCGGCAAATTTCAGCTGCGGATGATCAGCCTTGATGTGCTGGCCGATGGCGGTCGGTTTGGTGAAATCCATCGGCGTGCCGGCTACCGGGGCCAGCTCGCCGGTCGGAATCAGTTTGGCGGTGACCGGGGTGTAATGGCTGGCGTGCAGCGTCGCGACTTGCTTGAGGATGTCGCCATTGCCGGCGCCGGCCAGGTTGAAGTAGCTGTGGTTGGTCAGATTGAGCACGGTCGGCTTGTCGGTGCTGGCCTTGTAGTCGATGCGCAGCTCGTTGTTGTCGGTGAGGCGATAGGTGACCTCTGTAGTGAGGTTGCCGGGGAAACCCATTTCACCGTCCGTCGACAGATAACTCAGGGTCACGCCGACCGAGTCTGCGTCCTTGGTTTCCTGGGCTTTCCAGACCTTCTTGTCGAAACCCTGCGTGCCGCCGTGCAAGGCGTTGCTCTTGTCGTTCTGCGGCACTTGATAGCGCTTGCCGTCGAGTTCGAACGCACCGTCCGCCAGACGATTGCCGAAGCGACCTATGGTCGCACCGAAGTACGCGGTGCCTTTCTGGTACCCCTGCACATCGTCGAAGCCGAGCACGATGTCGTCGAGTTTGCCGTTCTTGTCCGGCACCAGCAGCGATTGCAGGGTGCCGCCGTAGGTGATGACCGTGGCTTGCATGCCGTGGCTGTTGCGCAGGATGTATTGCTCGACAGGCGTGCCGTCATTGGTCTTGCCGAAAGCTTTGTGTTCGCTGGTCAGGCCAGCGGCTTGAGCGGAGAGGGTGGCGATCATCAGAGACAGTCCGAGGCCGGAGAGCAGGTGTCGGGATTGAAGCATGGTTGACTTTCCTTTTTGTTGTTGTTTTCAGAATCGACAAATAGTCATGCTAATTGATGCTTGAGTGAAAATTTATAGCGGATTAAAGGTTTATTGCAAAGATAAAGTCGGACTAATTTGCAGTGGGCGATGCGCCGAAGGTCGGCTGTGTGCGCCCGACACTGCACTTTTTCGCAATCTTTGGCTCTATCCATGGCCAAGGTTGCGGTGACTCCCGTCGCACAGGAACGTGTCCGTCAAACATACATGCCGAGAGTTTTCCGCCAGATCGCTGCTTTCATTTACCGCCCGTGCCTGTTGCTGGCGTGTCTGTCGACGTTGTTGCTCGGTGGCTGCAGCCATCAGGAAGGCAATAATTTTTTCAATCAGATGCGCGAGGGCCGGCCGCAGGAATTCCTGCAGACCAGCGTCGACCGTATGGCGACTCTGGCGATGCGCGACAACCTCGACAGCCTCTATCGGTTGATGGGCAAACTGTACTTGCGCAATCCAGACGAGCTGCGCAAGTCGGGGTTCCTCAACGTCAACACAGCGGTCAAACAGGTGCGCCTGGCCATCGAGCAGCAGCAACCCTTGCCGCAATTGGGTGGCAAAAAAGATCTGGCGGCGCTGAGCTACGCCATGAGCCCGGAGTTCCTCGGCGACCGTGTTGGCGCGTTCATCTACGCTATCGGCAGCATGCTGGTGACTGCCCACGGCAATCGCACCGAGTTCTACATGACCGATGCCATCGACCCGACCTTCGTCAACAACGCCGCGCGCAACATCGAAAAAGCCACGTGGATTCTCGCGCAGCGGCAGAACAAGGAAGGCCAGCCGCTGCTGTTCTCCAATGAAATCTCGGAGGAGGGCAGCAACCTGAGTTTCGCCACCGAGTTCGGCAAAGTCGTCGCGCGCCTCGATCTGCTGACGCAAATGCTCGACGAGCGCTATCGAAGAATTGGCCTGAATTACGCACAAAGTCTGCTGTTTTTGAATTTTTTACCGGTGCAGTGAGCCCGCTCAGGTAGAGTGGCCGACGGCGAGGTTTGTATACAATCCGCCGTCATATTGACTCAAAGGGAGCTGCACCCGTCATGATCGACCCCGCAAGCGCCGATTTCGCCAGCCTCGAGCGTGCCACCCGCACAGACAAATTGCCCTACGCCGCGCTGCTGGCGTTCGCCATGACCGGCTTCATCGCGATCCTTACCGAGACTCTGCCAGCTGGACTGTTGCCACAGATCAGCGCCGGGCTGAACGTCAGCGAAGTGCTGGCTGTATGCGCTGGGCTCGATTGTCGCGGCGATTCCGCTGACCGTCGCCACCCGTGGCTGGGGACGCAAGCGTGTGCTGCTGATGACGGTGGGCGGGTTTCTGTTGTTCAACACCATCACCACGTTTTCCGGCCATTACGGACTGACTCTGGCCTCGCGGTTTCTCGCCGGGATGGCGGCGGGGCTGTCGTGGGGGATCATGGCCGGGTATGCGCGCGGGATTGTGCCGGTGCATCTGCAAGGCCGGGCGCTGGCGATTGCCATGCTCGGCACGCCGGTGGCGCTGTCGCTGGGCACGCCGGCCGGCACCTGGCTGGGTCATCTGATCGGCTGGCGTGCGTCGTTCGGCATCATGTCGGCGCTGGCGCTGGTGCTCGCCGCGTGGATTGTCGTCGCCGTGCCGGATCGCCCCGGCCAGGCCAGCGCTGAACGCCTGCCGCTGCTGCATGCGTTGCGCATGCCCGGCGTGCGCCCGGTGTTGTTCGTGGTGCTGACGTGGATGCTCGGCCACAACATTCTCTACACCTATATCTCACCGTTCCTGATGCAGGCCGGGCTGGCTGAGCGCGTCGATCTGGTGCTGCTGGTGTTCGGTCTGTGTTCGCTGGTGGGGATCTGGATCATCGGCATGCTGGTGGATCGCTGGTTGCGCTGGCTGACGCTGATCAGCCTCGCGGTGTTCGCCGTGACCGCCCTGGTGCTGGCGCTGGCCACGACCTCGCCATGGCTGATCTACGTGTGCATGGCGGTCTGGGGCTTGTCGTTCGGCGGCTCGGCGACGTTGTTGCTGACCGCGGCGGCGGACTCGGCGGGTGAGCATGTCGACGTGGTGCAGGCAATGCTTACCACTTCGTGGAACGTGGCAATTGCCGGCGGCGGATTGTTCGGCGGGTTGCTGCTGGATCGGGCCGGGGCGATGTCGTTTCCGTGGGCGCTGCTGATCTTGTCGTTGATTGCTCTGGCGACGGTGTGGCTCAACAGCAATCACAGTTTCAAGCCGGGACGTCGTCTGCATTGAGCGCAAAGGCATAACGATAGATCGGATCGATATAGGAGGTTATAAGAAAAATCGCTATGCTGCGGGCCAGTTTTTCCTGTCGTTTTTCTGGACGTCTTAATGGAATTGGCAAATTTCGGCCTGGTGATCGCCGGGCTGGTGGTGGGTTTTATTGTCGGCATGACCGGTGTCGGCGGCGGTTCGTTGATGACGCCGATCCTGCTCTGGTTCGGCATCAACCCGGCCACGGCGGTGGGCACTGACCTGCTATACGCCGCCATCACCAAATCCAGTGGCGTGCTGGTGCACCGCAAAAACAACAACATCGACTGGGCCATCACCGGATGGCTGACCCTCGGCAGCGTGCCGGCGGTGGCGATGACGTTGTGGTTCCTCAGCACGCTGCACACCGCACCAGATGCAATGAACGCGATCATCAAGCAAGCGCTGGGCTTCGTGCTGTTCGCCACGGCGCTGGCGATTTTCTTCAAGAAACGCCTGCTGGATTTCGCCCACAAACGTGCCGGCGGCAACTACAACCCCAGCGGTCCGCGCCTGAATGCCATGACCGTGCTCACCGGTCTTATCCTCGGCACCATGGTTGCCCTGACCTCCATTGGCGCCGGCGCCCTCGGCACTGTCGCACTGTTCATCCTCTATCCGCTGCTGCCCACCCGCCGCTTGGTCGGCACCGAAATCGCTCACGCCGTACCGCTGACCCTGGTCGCCGGCCTCGGCCACGCGAGCATGGGCAACATGGATTGGGGCGTGCTGGGTTTCCTGCTGATCGGCTCGCTGCCGGGGATCTGGCTCGGCAGCCACCTGACCGGACGCATCTCCGATGAAGTGCTGCGCCCGTGCCTGGCGACGATGCTGGTGTTGATTGGTTATAAGTTGGCTTTTTGAGCCGCAGACGGCCATGAGCGAAACCACTTATCACTGCGATGGCCGCATAGCCATCACCGTCGAACCCCGCGAAATGCGCATGAGCCATTGGCTGTACGCGCCGCGGGTAGTGGATCAGCAGCAGCGGACGCTGGTGGACCTGAGCGACAGCTTGTGGGATCTGATTACTATTACAGACGATACGCCCGGTGAAATTACGCTGCTGCTGCGCAAGTATCCCGGTGATCGACAACCTGTAATGTTGAGCATCAGGCTCGATGACGGACTGCTCAGGCTTGAGGGGCGGTGCGTGGATCCCGCAATGCTGGAGTCAGCTCTCGACGCGGCTTTGCGCTAAGTCCTGAAGGACTCTTATTCCAGGAGCGCGCTTCATCACTGTCACTGACAACACGTCCAACCCCGGTTGCGCAATGACGGCCCTGACCTAAGCTTTGGGCAAGGCGACGCACATTTGCCGGGCAGCCCCCGGAACAATCGCCGCGATGCGCAATCATTAGAGCGTGGATATCAAAAGGAGATGCGCATGCTCATCAGGTCACTGACCCTGACACTCTTGCTGGCGATTGCCGGCCCCTCGTTCGCTGGCGACAACGATTCACCGCTGGACGTCGACAAAGGCAACTACCGCCCTTTGATCGTGATCGCCAACAGTACGGTGGACCCGGTCTGGGTCGGCCTGAAAAAGTCGCTGGAGGACCCGGCCAACAAGCAAGGCATCGCCGACCGCAAGCTCAAGGTCTACACCATCCTGAGCATGTCCGGTCAACTCGACGGCAAGGATCTGGGCCAGCAAGACACCATGGCGCTGCTGCGTTCGCTGAAACTCGGCGCCGGGGCTTATCCGAAAATCTTCCTGGTGGGCAAGGACGGCGAGACCAAATTGGCAGCCTCGGGTGATGAAGCGAAGGCGGTGGACCTGAAGAAAATCTTCGACACGATCGATGCCATGCCGATGGCTGAAAAAGAAGCTGCGGCAGCGGTTGTGACTCCGCCAGCAGCGACTGAACCGGCGCCGGCCAAAGGTGCCAAGGGCAGCAAACCGGTGAAGCCTGCCAAACCGAGCAAGCCACCGGAAATGCCGGATGATTGATTGGCGGCTGCGGGGCTGAGTTGAAAAAAATGGCGAACGGTTTAAAGCGTTCGCCATTTTTTATTGCCCGATTACTTGGTCAGCTCAGCCAAAATCCCATGCGCAATCTTCACCCGTTCGGCATTCGGGTAATTCTTGTTCGCCAGAATCACGATGCCGACCTTCTTCGCCGGCACGAACGCAACATAAGCACCGAAGCCACCGGTCGAGCCCGTCTTGTTCAGCAACATATCCGTCGATGCAGGCTGCGGCGGATTAAGCCATTTGACCTTGTGCGCTTCCATGACCATCGCCGTGGAGTTGCCGGCCAGCAGGCGCTCGAGGCTGATCGGGTAGGTGTAGCGTTCCCAGCCCAGGCCCTGGGTCATGTCGCCGACGCTGTAGTAGCCGGTGTGGGTGAGGGCGATGGCTTTTTGCAGGGGGGCTTCGAGTGGCGCGGAGTTCAGGTTGGCGTCGACAAATTTGAGCAGATCTGCGGCGCTGGTCTTCACGCCATAGGCTTCCGCATCCAGTGCGCCGGGGCTGACGTGCACCGCTTGGTTGTTCTTGTCATAGCCTTGGGCGTACAGCTTCTCCTCAGACGCGGGGACCGAAAGGAAGGTGTGCTTGAGTCCGAATTTCGGTAGCAGGGTTTCGGTCATGGCCTGATCGAACGGCTGGCCGAGGCTTTTTGCTGCCAGATAGCCGAACAGTCCAATACTCGGGTTGGAATATTGGCGATGGTTGCCGGCCGGATAAGTCGGTTTCCACTGTTGGAAATAGCCGAGCATCTTGTCGGAAGAATCTGCAGCATCCGGGAATTGCAGCGGCAGTCCGCCAGCGCTGTAGGTGCCCAGTTGCAGCACGCTGATGGTGTCGAACGCACTGGCGCGCAATTCGGGCCAGACCTTGCTCGCCTTCGCGGAAAAATCCAGTTTGCCGCTGGCCTGTGCGTAGCCGCCGAGGGTGGCGGTGTAGGTTTTGCTTACCGAGCCGATTTCAAACAGGGTGTTTTCGCTGACGGTCTGACCGGTGCTCTGGTCGGCGACGCCGTAGTTAAAGTAATGCGGCTGGCCATCAATGGTGATTGCCACCGCCAAGCCGTGGATGTTCTGTTGCTGCATCACGGGCGTGACGGCATTCTTGACCAGCGCTTGCAGTTGATCGTCGGACGACGGCGCAGCCATGCAGTTTGCTGCACTGAAAAAAAGTCCGAAAGCGCTGCAAACAGCCACATTCTGCAGATTAATTGGAAACATAAATGAACCACTCTCCATGAGTGCTGATTGTCTTATCCCGCTAGACTGCGGGCAATTTCGCCACTGGCCTGCCGAGCAGCGCCGCCAATCTAGGCAGTTCGGCGCCTGCCGGCAAACGATGAAATCTCGCACGAGCCATTAGAAAAATTTGGGACTGGGCATGATCCGACCACAATTACCCCTCAATGCGCTGCGCGCCTTCGAAGCGTCTGCCCGACATCTAAGCTTCACCCGCGCCGCCGTGGAATTGTGCGTGACGCAGGCAGCCGTCAGCCATCAGGTGAAAAGCCTCGAAGCGCAACTCAATGTCACCCTGTTCAAACGCCTGCCCCGTGGGCTGATGCTGACCAGTGAAGGCGAAACCCTGCTGCCGGTGCTCACCACTTCGTTCGATCATATCGCGCAGATGCTCGAGCGTCTGGCGGGCGGGCAATATCGCGACACGTTGACGGTTGGCGCGGTGGGTACTTTTGCTGTCGGCTGGCTGCTGCCGAGGTTGGCAGACTTTCAGGCGAAACATCCGCTAATAGATTTACGGCTGTCGACTAACAACAACCGGGTGGATGTGGCGGCTGAGGGCCTGGATTACGCGATTCGTTTTGGCGCCGGGGCGTGGCACGGCATTGAGGCGACCCGCGTGCTCGATGCGCCGTTGTCGGTGTTGTGCGTTCCGGAAATCGCTCGGCAATTGCACACGCCGGGAGATCTTCTTCAGCAGCGCTTGTTGCGTTCATATCGCACCGATGAGTGGCCGGAATGGTTTCACGCCGCAGGACTGGCGACCCATGCCGCGCCGCCGCAGAGCATCGTTTTCGATTCGTCATTGGCGATGATGGAGGCGGCGTTGCAGGGCAGTGGAGTCGCGTTGGCGCCGCCGCTGATGTTTGCCCGGCAACTGGCGGCAGACTTGATTCGCCAGCCGTTTGCGATTGAGATCACCACGGGCAGTTACTGGCTGACGCGGTTGCAATCGCGACAGGAGTCGGCCGCGATGATGGCGTTCAAAAACTGGTTGCTGCAAGCCTCGGATCAACACTGAATCCTGTGGGAGCCTGCTGGTGATGGCTATCTCTGAGGCGCTGATGCTGTTGCGGAAGTACTCAAAACCTGTGGGAGCTGGCTTGCCAGCGATGGCGTCGGGGCAGGCGATGGTTTTTTTGCGGTGTACATATCCGTTGCTGCGATAACGGCTTCTTGGGGTTCCGCCCTGACGGCGGGTCACTTTTTCCAGACGCCGAAAAAGTAACCAAAAAGGCTTTACCCTGACGTTCGGCCCTCGCTTAGGCTCGGGTTCCTTCGCTCCGGGATTGTTCCGGGGGCATCGCCTCCGGTTTGCTGCGCTGCACCTCCTCTCGATGTGTTTGGCTGCGCCAAACGTCGCTTCGCTCCCTCCCCGGATCAATCCCTCCACTCAGCCTGCCGACGGGCGCTTGCGATCAAGAGCTGCACTCGAGCTAACGCTCATCGGGTTGAGTGGTTGGAAGCGAAGTGCGGTTCTCGGGTGGATATCAAAACTGTGGGAGCTGCGGTGCGACGATTCGACTTGCCAGCGATGAGGCCGGCACAGTCAACATTTGCTTCGACTGACCGGACGTCATCGCGGGCAAGCCCGGCTCTCACAGGTTTTGTGGTGTTTTCAGTACAGGGTCAGCGCACCAGACACGGCCGCTTGTTATCGAATTTCCATCCCGGAATCAGAAACTGCATCGCCACGCTGTCATCGCGCGCGCCGAGTCCCATGCCTTTATACAGTTCGTGCGCCTTGGCCAGCTGATCCATGTCCAGCTCCACGCCCAGCCCCGGTTTCTGCGGCACTTGCACGCAACCGTCGACGATTTGCAGCGGCGCTTTGGTCAGGCGCTGGCCGTCCTGCCAGATCCAGTGGGTGTCGATGGCGGTGATGTCGCCCGGCGCAGCGGCGGCGACGTGGGTGAACATCGCCAGCGAAATGTCGAAGTGATTGTTCGAGTGCGAGCCCCAGGTCAGGCCCCATTCGTGGCACATTTGCGCCACGCGCACCGAACCCTGCATGGTCCAGAAGTGCGGGTCGGCCAGCGGGATGTCGACCGATTGCAACTGAATCGCGTGGCCCATCTCGCGCCAGTCGGTGGCGATCATGTTGGTCGCGGTTTTCAGCCCGGTGGCGCGGCGGAATTCGGCCATCACTTCACGGCCCGAATAGCCGTTCTCTGCGCCGCACGGATCTTCGGCGTATGCGAGTACATGATGCTGATCGCGGCACAGACGGATGGCTTCCTTGAGTGACCACGCGCCGTTCGGATCGAGGGTGATGCGCGCATCGGGGAAGCGTTCGGCCAGTGCAGTGACGGCTTCTATTTCCGCATCGCCGCTGAGTACGCCGCCCTTGAGTTTGAAATCCTTGAAGCCGTAGCGCTGATGCGCCGCTTCTGCGAGGCGCACCACGGCCTCGGCGGTCATGGCTTTTTCGTGACGTACGCGGAACCAGTCGTTGTCGGCATCCGGCTCGCTGCGGTAAGCGAGGTCGGTTTCGCGCTGATCACCGACATAAAACAGATAGCCGAGCATCTTCACTTGATCACGCTGCTGACCTTCACCGAGCAATGCGGCCACCGGTATGTCGAGATGCTGGCCGAGCAGGTCGAGCAGGGCGGCTTCAAGGCCCGTGACAGCGTGGATGGTGATGCGCAGATCGAAGGTCTGCAGGCCACGGCCGCCAGCGTCGCGGTCGGCAAAGGTCTGGCGAACCTGGTTGAGGATCTTCTGATAAGTGCCGATCGGGCTGCCGATCACCAGGCTGCGCGCGTCTTCGAGGGTCTGGCGGATCCGTTCGCCGCCCGGCACTTCACCGACGCCGGTGTGGCCGGCGTTGTCTTTCAGAATGACGATGTTGCGGGTGAAAAACGGCCCGTGCGCGCCGCTCAGGTTGAGCAGCATGCCGTCGTGGCCGGCCACCGGGATGACTTGCATGTCGGTGATGATCGGGGCTTTGGCGATGTCGTGTGCGGTCATTTTTGTTGTCCTTATAAATGCAGAATTCAGGCGTGCTTCGGCGTGGAAATTTGTGCGCCGGCATCAGCTACGGATTTCGGTTGGGTTCGGGCGAAGAACACGATGATCGCTGCGATGATCGAAGTCGCGGCCAGGCCATACAGGCCGCCCTGGATCGAACCGGTGTGTTCTTCGAGCAGGCCGAACGTGGTCGGTGCGACGAAGCCGCCGAGATTGCCGACCGAGTTGATCAACGCGATCACCGCCGCCGCGATGCGCGCATCGAGATAAGCCTGGGGAATCGGCCAGAACAGCGACGACGCAGACTTGAAGCCGAGCGCGGCAAAGCAAATCGCGACGAATGCGAAGATCGGCCCGCCGGTGGTGGACATGAACATCCCCGCTGCGGCAATCAACAACGCCGTGGCAACCCAAGCCTGTTGGTGCTTCCACTTGGCCGAGAAAGTCGCGAAGGCGTACATTCCGATGATCGACAGCAACCACGGAATCGAGTTGAACAGGCCGACCTGCAGGTCACTCATCTCGCCCATTTTTTTGATGATGCTTGGCAGCCAGAACGTCGCGGCGTAGATCGTCAACTGGATGAAGAAGTAGATCAGGCAGAACAGAATGATCTGCCGGTCCTTGAGCAATTTGCCCAGTGACGGTTTGATCGGCGTCGCCGCTTCGCGGGCCAGTTGCTCGTCGTCGATGGCTTTGACCAGCGCGTCCTGTTCGGCGCGGCTCAGCCATTTGGCGTCATGGGGTTTGGCGTCGAGCCAGAACCAGACGAACACGCACAGCCCGACCGAGAACATCCCTTCAATGAAATACATCCACTGCCAGCCGTGCATTCCCAAGCCGTTGATTTGCAGCAGCAGGCCGGACAATGGGCCGGAGATCAGCGAGGCCACGGCCGAACCGCTGAGGAAAATCGCAATCGCCTTGCCGCGCTCGGCGCCCGGCAGCCAGCGGGTGAAGTAGTAAATCACGCCTGGGAAGAATCCGGCTTCGGCCACGCCGAGCAGAAATCTGAGGATATAGAAGTGGGTTTCGTTCTGGATGAACGCCATGCCGGCGGCGACCAGGCCCCAGGTGAACATGATGCGGGTCAGCCAGATTCGTGCGCCGACTTTTTGCAGAAGCATGTTCGACGGGACTTCGAACAGCGCGTAGCCGATGAAGAACAGCCCGGCACCGAAACCGTAAGCGGCGGCACCGATGCCCAGATCGTGTTCCATGTGCGTGCGCACGAAACCGATGTTCACCCGATCAATGTAATTGACGATGAACATGATCACGAACAGCGGCAGGACGTGGCGTTTGACTTTGGAAATGGCTGAGGACAGCACTGAATCGGCGCCCTCATGCATCCCGGCGATGGATGTTTTCACTGGATTTTCTCCCACTCGTTATTTTTATGCGG
Source organism: Pseudomonas sp. P4795 (assembly GCF_048822895.1). Taxonomy (NCBI): domain Bacteria; kingdom Pseudomonadati; phylum Pseudomonadota; class Gammaproteobacteria; order Pseudomonadales; family Pseudomonadaceae; genus Pseudomonas; species Pseudomonas sp. P4795. Next base: position 169,463 of record NZ_JBMFBT010000006.1, read on the forward strand.
GGTGTTGCTGGACGTTGCTTGTTGATAGACATCATACAACTAGATTTTTTTGTCCTACAAGTGCGGCAAGCAATCAAAATCATCTTTTAAAAAATTTTTTATGCCTTTTATTCAATGCGGTTTCCGTATCTATTGGGTTTATCGGCGTTTTTGGACCGGATTTTTCGATCTCATGAACCCAGTCTGGAGGCTGTTGCGCTTCCTAGGGATGAATTAATAACCAGATAGAATGAGTGTTGTCATACAAGTATGGCAGCGTTTATGGAAGATTTTGCTCAGGCCCTCAGCACCACAGTGCTACGATCCACAAGCCCCGACACCGGAATCGACCATGCACGAAGACCTCGACGCTCCCACCCGCAAACGCGCGCACAACCTGGCCCACGATCTGGTGGAGAAACTCACGCAGAGCATCCTGCTCGGCCAGATGCTGCCCGGTGACAAGTTGCCGTCGGAGAACTCGATCGTTCAGGAATACGGGGTCAGCCGCACCGTGGTGCGCGAGGCGATTTCCAAGTTGCAGGCGTCCGGTCTGGTGGAAACGCGCCACGGCATCGGCACCTTTGTGATCGAGCGCGCGCCGGAGCAGGGCCTGCGCCTGAATGTCGACACCGCGCTGGGGGTGCGCAGCATTCTTGAATTGCGCATGGGGCTGGAAACACAGGCAGCGGCGCTGGCTGCGCATCGCCGTAGCGAGCAGCAACTGCTGCAGATGCGTCAGGCACTCGATGACTATCAGCGGCTGCTGGCCAACAACGACAGTTGTGTCGAGGCTGACCGGCGCTTTCATCTATTGATCGCCGAGGCTACCGGTAACGTGTGCTTCACCGAAATCATGCAGCACCTGGGCAGCGCAATGATTCCTCGTACTCGGGTGAATGCTGCTGAACGCGGCGCGACCGATTTAAGCAAGCTCGGGCAACTGGCCAATCTGGAGCACGAGGCGATCCTCAATGCGATCAAGCGTCAGGACGCGGATGCGGCCCGTGCCGCGATGTGGCTGCACCTGACCAACAGCCGTGACCGGTTTTCTGCGCAGGGTTGATCACCGTTGGTCTGTTCGATAGCACGCTGTGCGCGGGGACATTTCCAACGTGTACGACCCGGATGTTCCGGGCCTCCTTTTGTGAGGTGCATCATGGCTGACGACACGCTGTTTCAGGGTGGAACTGCTCCGACCGATCCAACCCGCGCAATGCCCGGCATGGACGAACCGACACTGGCCGATCACGATGTGCCTCCAGGAATGAATCCCGGCCGCGATCCGTTGAGTGATGCCGACCGTCCGGACGACTGGCAAGATCCACCGGCTGACGAAGATATGCCACCGGCGGATGAGCCTACGCCGCTGTCGGATGATCAACGCTGATCGTAAAAGAGCGGCCCCTCACCCCAGCCCTCTCCCGGAGGGAGAGGGAGCCTACCGAGGTGTCTGGCGTGGTACATCGACCTGAAAAGCCGCGTCGATTATGGATTCACAGCTGATTGATCAGGTCGGCGTTAATCTGAAGCATCTCCCATTCAGTCCCCTCTCCCTTTGGGAGAGGGCTAGGGTGAGGGCCTTCTAGCAGGCGCCGATATCCCGCATCAGTAACCCGAACTGCAGCTCCACCCCATCCGGCACCCGCAAATAAACCGTATGCCCATCTCCCGGCGCTACCTCGATCGCCTCACCTTTCACACTCAGCAACTGCTGCAGATCAAACTGAAAATTGCCCACCGGCGTCATAAGCTCCAAATGGTCGCCCAACGCAAAACGATTCTTTACCTTGACCTCAGCCAAGCCATCACGCCGCTCCCCGGTCAACTCGCCGACAAACTGCTGACGCTCCGACACCGAGCTGCCGTTCTGATAGTTCTGATATTCGTCATGCACATGCCGGCGCAGAAAACCCTCGGTGTATCCGCGTTGCGCCAACGATTCCAGATCCGTCATCAGGCTGCGATCAAATGCGCGTCCGGCCACTGCATCATCAATCGCCCGGCGATACACCTGCGTGGTGCGCGCGCAGTAGAAGTGCGACTTGGTACGGCCCTCGATCTTCAATGAATGCACGCCCATCCGGGTCAAGCGCTCGACGTGTTGCACTGCGCGCAGGTCCTTTGCGTTCATGATGTAAGTGCCGTGTTCGTCTTCGAACGCTGGCATCGATTCGTCGGGGCGATTGGCTTCCTGCAACAGGAACACCTGCTCGGTCGGTGCGCCAATCCCGAGGGTCGGCTGTGGTTCGCAGGTCTGCACGATCTCGCCGAGCTGATTCTCAGTGGCCTCCTGCGCCGAATATTTCCAGCGGCAGGCATTGGTGCAACTGCCCTGATTGGCATCGCGCTTGTTCATGTAACCCGACAGCAAACAGTGTCCGGAGTAGGCCATGCACAACGCGCCATGCACGAACACTTCCAGCTCCATGCCCGGCACTTGTTCGCGAATTTCGCTGATTTCCTCGAGCGACAGTTCCCGCGACAGAATGATCCGGGTCAGGCCTTGCTGTTGCCAGAACTCGACGCTCGCCCAGTTCACCGTGTTGGCCTGCACCGAAAGGTGGATCGGCATCTGCGGGAAGTGCCGGCGCACCAGCATGATCAAGCCCGGGTCGGACATGATCAGCGCGTCCGGCGCCATCTCGATCACTGGCGCCAGATCCTTGAGGAAGGTTTTCAGCTTGGCGTTGTGCGGGGCGATGTTGACCACCACATAGAAACGCTTGCCCTGGGCCTGGGCCTCCTGAATGCCAAGGGCGAGGTTGGCGTGATCGAATTCGTTGTTGCGCACGCGCAGGCTATAGCGCGGCTGGCCGGCGTAAACCGCATCGGCGCCGTAGGCGAAGGCGTAACGCATGTTTTTCAGGGTGCCGGCGGGGGCCAGCAGTTCCGGGGTCAAGGAGGGCGTCATGGCGGTATCAATCGCAAAAGCGCGGCAGGGTAGAGCAGTTGGGCCAAGGCTTTATTGATCTGCATCTATGCTCATTAAAGATTGATGGCACTTGGGCCGCCGCGGGCTGACTAAGTTGGGCGGGCGCGTGTGGCGCCTGACTGACATGGACTGGACATGAACCAAAAGAGTCTGCAATTCAAATCCCTCACCGTGCTGCTCGTGCTGGTGACGGTCGCCTTTATCTGGATCTTGCTGCCGTTCTACGGCGCGGTGTTCTGGGCGGTAATTCTGGGCATCGTGTTTGCGCCGATGCAGCGCAAATTGCAGTTCAAATTCGGCTGGCAGCGCAACCTGACGTCACTGTGCACCCTGAGCATCTGCCTGGTGATTGCGATTTTGCCGGTGATCGTCATCAGCGTGCTGCTGGTGCAGGAAGGGGCCACGGTCTACAACAACATCGAAAGCGGCAAACTCGACATTGGCGCCTATCTGGCGCAGTTCAAGCACAGTCTGCCGCCGTACTTCCAGAACCTGCTTGATCGATTCGGCTTGGGCGAGCTGAATGGTTTGCGCGAGAAAATCGTCAAAAGCGCAATGCAGGGCAGTCAGGTGCTGGCGACTCAGGCGTTCAGTTTCGGCCAGGGCACGTTCGAGTTTGTGGTGAGTTTTTTCATCATGTTGTATCTGCTGTTTTTCTTCCTGCGCGACGGTCCCGAGCTGGCGCGCAAGATGCGCACGGCGGTGCCGCTGGAGGAAAACCACAAGCGTCGTTTACAGCTCAAGTTCAACCGCGTGGTGCGTGCCACGGTGAAAGGCAATTTGGTGGTGGCAATCACTCAGGGTGCGTTGGGCGGGGCGATATTCTGGTTTCTCGATATTCCCAGCGCATTGCTGTGGGCGGTGCTGATGGGGTTCCTGTCGCTGCTGCCAGCGGTGGGCGCGGGGATCGTCTGGGCGCCGGTGGCGGTGTATTTCCTGCTCAGCGGGATGATCTGGGAAGGCGTGGTACTGGGCTTGTTCGGGGTCTTCGTGATCGGCCTGGTGGACAATGTGCTGCGCCCGATTCTGGTGGGCAAGGACACGCGGATGCCGGATTACCTGATCCTGATCTCGACGCTGGGCGGTATGGCGGTGTTCGGTCTGAACGGCTTCGTGATCGGCCCGTTGATTGCCGCGCTGTTCATGTCGAGCTGGGCGCTGTTCGTCGAAACCAAGCCGAAAGTGCAGCTGCCTTCTTAGGCGTTGAACGGCTGATTGCCAATCTGCAGCGACAATGCCTGAGCATCGGGCAATGAGGTGAGCGGGCCGCTGATTGGCTCGCCATCGCGCACCAGATACCAGCAGGCGAGCAATCCCAGCGCGCGGAGCGGGGCGGGAACGGCGCTGCCGATAACCGACATGATTTGAACCTGAGCCATGACAAGGACCTCCACTGAATCTGTGGGGCTACCTTAAGGATTTGTCAGCGGCGGGGACAATCAACGCTTTCGATAGTGGTCATTGACGCCAGTGAGAGCTGGGTCAATCCACCACTTGATCGAGCATGTGCACAATCTCGTGCTCATTGAGCAGCCCCTTGCGCACCAGGTTTTCCGCGAGCAGCGAGAGAAACTTGGCGCTGCGATGGCCTTCCAGGTGCTTGAGCTCGGTCAATGTGTTGTACACCTTGCTCGAGGTGCACAAACCGACAATGCGGTGCGGGTTCTGTGTTGGCATTCCTGTCGTCCTTGTTGTTATCGATTTGTTGTATGCGGACGGATTCAGATTGCGGTTCCGTCATGACAAATGGATGACCGTTGTGTGAATGAATTCACGACGCTCGAATCAATCATGCCGACTTTAGCCGGGGAAACTGTCCTCACAGCGACGTTCACGCGATTTTTTCAGACTCGGCCCGACGAACGGCGCACTTTGTTGGCGAAAAAAAGCCCCGCTATCAAAGCGAGGCTCAGTGTTGTTGTGATTACCAGCGCGGGCCGCCGTAGTAGTGACGTGGAGGGCCGTAGTAGCCGCGCGGTGGGCCGTAATACACGGGGGCCGGTTGGTAATAAACCGGTTGTTGCACATAAACCGGCGCCGGCTGGTAGTAGACCGGTGGTGGCGGTTGCTGCACATAGACCGGTTGCGGCTGAACGTAAACCGGCTGCTGCACGTAGACCGGCCGGTCCTGATTGATCAGCGCCGAGCCGATGATGGCCGAGCCGACGATCGCACCAAACACTGCCGGGCCTTGCCAACCATGACCTCCGGCTTCGGCCTGGCCTGTGACAGCAAATGCACCGATCAGCAGGGCGACAATGGAGAGTTTACGAATCATGATAATTCCTCGGTTCTTCGACCCGGGCGTCCGGCCTGCAACAGGCTTGCGTTCGCGCGGGGATACTTCTAAGACAGCAACATTTTGCAAAACAGCACGGCGGCTGGGTAAATTTTGTGTAAGGTCTGTAGCGGTTTCTTTACCGGTCTGCGGGTCAATATTGCGATGCCCGTTGCAGGCCGTTCAATCATCTTCCAGAACCTGATGGTCTGGCTAATCCCGTCCATCCGAAAGTGCATTCGAAGGAGTTTTTCATGCAGATGAATCCCAACAAAGACACCCAATTGTGTATGTCCCTTTCCGGGCGTCCGGGGAATTTCGGTCTGCGGTTTCACAATCATTTGTATGAGCAGTTGGGCCTGAACTTCTATTACAAAGCCTTCAGCAGTAAGGATCTGACCGGCGCAGTGAGCGGAATTCGTGCGTTGGGCATTCGTGGCTGCGGCGTGTCGATGCCGTTCAAGGAAGCCTGTATTGAACTGGTCGATGAGCTGGATGCATCCGCTGCGGCGATCCAGTCGATCAACACCATCGTCAACACCGACGGCCATCTCAAGGCCTACAACACCGATTACATCGCCATCGAGCAGTTGCTCGCAAAGCACGCAGTTCCGCAACAATCGACCTTCGCCTTGCGCGGCAGCGGCGGCATGGCCAAAGCGGTAGCCAGTGCGCTGCGCGATGGCGGTTACAAAAACGGTTTGATTGTTGCGCGTAATGAGCGCGCCGGCAGAGCACTCGCGGATTCGCTGGGCTATCGTTGGCAGGCTGAACTGGGCGAAGAGCGCTCACAGATGCTGATCAACGTCACGCCGATCGGCATGACTGGCGGGCCGGAGGCGGATCAACTGGCGTTTGCCGCCGAAGTGATTGAGTCGGCGGAGACGGTGTTCGATGTGGTGGCGATCCCCTCGGAGACGCCGCTGATCATGCGTGGTCGCGCTGAAGGCAAACGCGTGATCACCGGGCTGGAAGTGATCGCCATTCAGGCGCTGGAGCAGTTTGTGCTGTACACCGGCGTGCGTCCCACAGAAGAACAGTTTCAGGCCGCGGTGGCGTTTGCTCGTAGCTGATTACCTACCACTGAAACGAGGTTTGTATGCATCCGCCGATACTCAACCTGAACGATGTCGAACTCGAAACATTGCCTGAAGCGCTGGCGCCCGAAGGCGAAACCGCCGGGCGTTATCAGCAGCGTCTGGCCCGGGTCGGTCAGCAATTGGGCGCGCAGAAACTTGGTTACCGTCTGTATGCGTTGCCACCGGGAATGCGCGGCAGTCCGTTTCACAGTCATCGGGTCAATGAGGAAATGTTTTACGTGGTGGCCGGGGAGGGCGAGGTTCGGCTGGGTGCCGAGCGTTTTCCGATCCGCGCTGGCGACGTGATTGCCTGCCCGTCGGGTGGTCCGGAGAAAGCGCATCAAATCATCAATACCAGTCAGGCTGAGTTGCGATATCTGGCGGTCAGTACCCAGCAGCAACCGGAGATCTGCGAGTACCCGGATTCGAACAAATACGCGGTGATGGATAACTTCAACGTGGACGCAGAGGGCAATGCTTCAGGTTTTGTAGCGGTGGCGCGGCAGGCGGATGGGGTGGATTACTGGGACGGTGAATAACACCGCCCCGGTTATGTAGCGGCTTTACTCCAGGCGCGACAGGCGCTCTTCCAGCGCTGCGATCCGCGCCTCCAGTTCTTCTATGCGTTCCACGGAAACACCGCTGGCCGCGCCGCGATCTGCAGGATTCTGTCGCGCTGCCATGATTGCCTCGATATCCGCAGGATCGCCCAGTGCATGGGTATAGCGATCTTCCCGCTGACCCGCCTGACGCGGAATCAACACTGCCAGCCCGCGAGCAATCAAGCGCTCCAGCTGATGCAGCACCTGCTCGGCGTCCTCAAACTCATGCATACGCCCGCTGCGGGTCAGCAGCTCGTTGATGGTCTGCGGACCGCGCAGAAACATCAGCCCGGTCAGAATCACCTGCGCCGGCACCAGTTCCAGAGCCTTGTCGACCTTGTGCTCCCAGCGGTCGGCGCGACTGCCCATGACCAGCTTGGTAAAACCACGACCTTCAAGCGCGCGCAGGCTTTGACCGACCTGGCCTTGCGTCAGGTTCATCACCGGTTCACGGCTGGTTTTCTGATTGCACGCCAGCAGCAGCGCGTTGAGGGTCAGCGGATAGCTTTCCGGGCTGGTGGCCTGCTTTTCGATCAACGAACCGAGAATGCGGATTTCCGTGGCGTTGAGCCGTGGTTCGTCGAAGGTGGTTTGTTGTTCGGTGGTCATCGCGCGTTCCCTCAGCAGTCGAAGGCGCCTAGCCTAATCCTTGCAGGATAAAAGACAAGCCGCAGGCGTCTCGCGGCATGGCTATAATCGCCCCACGATTGACCCTGCCACCACGTGAGACTGCCATGACCATTTCCCTGTACGCCGCATCCGTCCCGGTTTTTCAACAAATGCTCAACGCCCTGAGCGATGTGCTGAAGAAGGCTGAAGCCCACGCCACCGCGAAAAACATCGACCCGAACGCCTTCCTGCAAGCACGTTTGTACCCGGACATGTTCCCGCTGGTGCGTCAGGTGCAGATCGCTGTGGATTTCGCCAAAGGCGTTTCTTCGCGTCTGGCTGAAATAGAAGTTCCGAAATACGACGACACAGAAACCACCTTCGCCGAGCTGCAAGCGCTGATTACCAAAGTGCTGGCCTACATCGGCGAGATCAAGCCTGAGCAGATCGATGGCAAGGAAGGCATCGAGATTGTTACCCGTCCGGGCACGCCTAAAGAAAAACGCTTCTCGGGCCAGTCTTACCTGCTGAGCTACGGCCTGCCGCAGTTCTTCTTCCACGTCACCACGACATACGCATTGCTGCGTCATAACGGTGTGGAAGTGGGCAAGCGCGATTACATGGGCGCGTTCTAAACCGCCAAGGCACAAAAAAGCCCGCCAAGGTTCGCGCCTTGGCGGGCTTTTTACTGGATGCGGTTTACGCCATCCGCTGAGCTTTCTCTTCTTCACCCATACAAGCCGCCGCGGTAAACAGCACATCGGTCGACGAATTCAACGCTGTCTCCGCCGAGTCCTGCAACACGCCGATAATGAAACCGACCGCCACCACCTGCATCGCAATCTCGCTCGGAATGCCGAACAAGCTGCACGCCAACGGAATCAGCAGCAGCGAACCACCGGCCACACCCGACGCGCCGCAGGCGCAGACCGCCGCCACAACGCTGAGCAGAATCGCCGTCGGAATATCCACCGCGATCCCCAGCGTATGCACTGCCGCCAGCGTCAGCACGGTAATGGTGATCGACGCACCGGCCATGTTGATGGTCGCGCCGAGCGGAATCGACACCGAATAAGTGTCTTCATGCAGACCCAAGCGTTTGCTCAATTCCAGATTGACCGGAATGTTCGCCGCCGAGCTGCGGGTGAAAAACGCGGTGATACCGCTTTCGCGCAGGCACTTGAGGGTCAGCGGATACGGGTTGCGACGCAGCTTCCAGAACACGATCAGCGGGTTCATCACCAGCGCCACGAACAGCATGCAGCCGAGCAGCACCGCCAACAGGTGCGCGTAACCAAGCAGCGCGCCGAAACCCGAGGTGGCCAGGGTCGAAGCCACCAGACCAAAAATACCCAGCGGCGCGAAGCGGATCACCACGCGCACGATCAGGGTCACGCCATTGGACAGGTCGCTGACCACTTCGCGTGTGGTGTCGCCGGCATGCCGGATCGCCACGCCCATGCCGATCGCCCAGGCCAGAATGCCGATGAAATTGGCGTTCATCAACGCAGTCACCGGGTTATCCACCACGCTCAGTAACAGGCTTTGCAATACTTCACCGATGCCGCCGGGTGCGGTCACCGCAACATTGTCAGTGGAGAGCACCAGATGCGACGGGAACATCGTGCTGGCTACCACGGCGACCACCGCAGCACCAAAAGTCCCCAGCAGGTACAGGAACAGAATCGGCCGAATATGGGTTTCCTGACCGTGCTTGTGGTTGGCAATCGAAGCCATCACCAGCACGAACACCAGAATCGGCGCCACGGCCTTGAGTGCCGAAACGAATACCTTGCCGATAAACGCAGTGGCTTTGGCTGCTTCCGGGGCCAACAGCGCCAGAGCGATGCCGGCAATCAGGCCGATCAGGATCTGCGCGACCAGGCTGAGGTTTTTCAGACGTAGCAATAAAGAAGGGGATGCAGCGGTCATAACGGCGTCTCTGATTTTTTATAGGGTGCGAGGTGCGTGATCCGGGCGGTGAAATCAGGGCGGGCCACGGATCAGCCCCGAAAGGTGTACGTTTTGCAGGGCGCGGACTTTATCACAGCGTCATCCCGATCCTTCAGGCATGTGACGATCTGCCACTTGATTGATCTACAACATAGACAGGTTTGTGCAAGTCAGCCTGGAAACACTCTGTTAAGATTCGCCATCCTCATTTTCAAGTTCTGCCAGCGCACCCTTCGGGTCAGCGCTGGTGTAGTCGTTTTGCTGGAGTTCCTCATGCTGTTGCCCATCCTTCTGTTGTCCGCCGCCGGGTTTACGGTGCTGACCACGGAATTCGTCATCGTCGGCCTGCTGCCGGCGATTGCCCGAGACCTGGAAGTCACCATCCCGCAAGCCGGATTGCTGGTGACTCTATTCGCTTTCACCGTGGCCTTGTTCGGTCCATTTTTGACCGCATATTTCGCCCGCTTCGAACGGCGCAAACTGTTTATCAGCATCCTGATCATGTTTGGTCTGGCCAACACGGTGGCGGCGCTGGCACCGAATATCTGGGTGATGGCGGTTGCCCGCTTGATTCCGGCGCTGGGCTTGCCCGTGTTCTGGGCCTTGGCCAGTGAGACGGCGGTAGACATCTCCGGCCCGGATTTCGCCGGCCGCGCGATTGCCAAGATCGGCTTTGGCATTGTCTGCGCTACGGTTTTCGGCATCCCGGTGGGCACGCTGATTTCCGATGCGTTCGGCTGGCGCAGTGCCTTCGGCATTCTGGCGGTGATCGCGTTTGCCAAAGCGTTATTGCTGTTTGTTTATCTGCCGCAAACCAGTCTGCATCAACATCAGGTCAGCTTCCGCTCGCAGTTCAAAATCCTGCGCAGCCCGCTGATGATCGGCCATGTCGTGCTGTCGATCCTGGTGTTTAGCGGCATGTTTACCGCTTACACGTATTTGGCGGACATCCTTGAGCGGCTGGCCGGTTTCGATGGCACCGTGGTCGGCTGGTGCCTGATGGGCTTCGGCGCCGTGGGCTTGATCGGCAACTCACTGGGCGGGCGCGCGGTGGATCGTCACCCGCTGATGGCGTCGGTGATGTTCTGTGCGTTCATGATTCCGGGAATGGTCGCGCTGGTGCCGAACATTCATTCGTCGCTGGGTCTCGCGGCGGCGATGGCTATCTGGGGTGTGACTCAGGCAGCGCTGTTTCTGGTCAGCCATGTGCGTTTAATGAAAGCTGCACCTGAAGCGCCGGCGTTTGCCGCGTCGTTGAACATTGCCGGGGCCAACCTCGGGATTGGTCTGGGCGCGATGATCGGCGGCCGAGTGATCGACAGCGCGGGTCTGGGCTTCCTCGGTTTCGCTGCGTCCGGCTTCATTCTGTTGTCGATCTTCCTCGCCATGGTGTTGATGGCGTTGAAGCCGCGTGAAGTCTGCGCGGCGGCCTAAACAGCAGTAAACAGTTCGCGTCGGGCACCTTCGGTAATCGCAACGATGCCGGGGTGCTTGACCTTGCGCTCCACCGAGATCGCATAGAACGACTCGCTCACTGCATCGGTCTGGCCGATTACCTCCACGTTGTACTGGCGCTGCACCTCATCGGCAATCACGCTCGGGCCGATGAAAATCCCGCTGCCGGACTGACCAAACGCCTGCATCAGGGCGCTGTCATCGAACTCCCCGACAATTCTTGGCTGAATCTGCAGCTCGGCGAACCAGCGCTGCAAGCGGCTGCGCACCACCGATTCCGCGCCGGGAATCAGTAACGGGGCGCCGTGCAGGCTGCGTGGGAAATCCTGGCCGTAGTGCGCCGCCAGATCGGTCGTGGCGAAAAAACTGATGCCGCACTCGCCGAGTTTCTGGCTATAGCCCTTGATGTCCAAATGCGAGGGCATCGGGCTGTCGGAGATCACCAGGTCGAGGCGCTGGATCGCCAGATCCGCCAGCAAGCGTTCGAGTTTGTCCTCGCGGCACGTAATGCGCAGCGGTTCGCTGAGCTCCATGGTCGGCGCGATCAGGCGGTAGACGATGGATTTCGGGACCACGTCTGCCACGCCTACCCGGAACAGAATCTGCTGCTCGTTGGGCTGCGCGCGCAGCATCAGTTCCAGATCGCCGCCGATTTGAAACATCTGCTCGGCAAGGGGCAGGGCCTGGCGCCCGGCCTCGGTCAGCTCAAGTTGCCGGCCAACGCGCTGAAACAACTCGATTCCATAAGTTTGTTCGAGCAGGGAAATCTGCCCGCTGATGGTTTGCGGCGTCAGGTTCAGCTGTTCGCAGGCGCGCACGATGCTGCCGGTCTTGGCTACCACCCAGAAGTAATGCAGTTGTCGGTAATTGAGCATGGCGTTCAGTCCGCGAGTACAGTTCGTATAAACCGAAGTATAGCCGCTAAAAATACGAATTTTCCTGAACTGTTCATCTCCCTAGAATGCCCAGCCATCAACGGCCGGTTTGGATGGCCCGTCTGGTCTATTAAAGGGATGCATGATGAAACTCAAAATGACTGCTTTGCTGTTTACGTCTTTACTGGTCCTGGCCGGTTGCGATCAGGCTGAAAAGAGTGCCCAGCAACTCATGGGGCAAGCGGCTGACGCGGCCAAGCAAGCCATCGACGACACGCATAAAGCTGCAGAATCGGCGCTCAGCGACGCTACTGGCGGCCTGATCAGCAAAAAAGAACAATCGGAAGAAGATGCGGAGAAATCCGAATCGTCCTCCCAAGAAATCTAAATCGTCTTAAACAGAGAGTCAGGACTGACCCATGGAATATCTGATTGAACTCGCCAGCAGCCCCACTGCTTGGGTAGCTTTGGCCACACTGGTGGTGATGGAGATCGTGCTCGGCATCGATAACCTGATCTTTATCTCGATCCTGACCAACAAGCTGCCCGAGCAGCACCGGCAGAAAGCGCGGCGCATTGGTATCGGCATGGCGCTGATCCTGCGACTGGCGTTGCTCAGTACCATCGCGTTTATCGTGCAGTTGACCGCGCCAGTGCTGGAAATCCTCGGCCATGCGTTCTCGTGGAAGGACATGATCCTGATTGCCGGCGGTCTATTCCTGTTGTGGAAAGCCACCACCGAAATCCATCACAGCATGGACCCGGCGCCGGACGATCCGAAGTCGGCTACTTCGACCGTGACCTTGGGTTTCGCCGCGGCGATTGGTCAGATCCTGTTGCTCGACCTGGTGTTCTCGATCGACAGCATTATTACCGCTGTCGGCATGACCGAGCATTTGCCGATCATGATCATCGCGGTAGTGGTATCGGTACTGGTGATGCTGTTGGCGGCTGATCCGCTGGCCAAGTTCATCAACGACAACCCGACGGTGGTGATGCTGGCTCTGGGCTTCCTGATCATGATCGGCATGACGCTGATCGCCGAAGGCTTCGGCGCCCACGTCCCGAAAGGTTATGTGTATGCGGCCATGGCGTTCTCGGCAGCGATTGAAGTGCTGAACATGCTCTCGCGGCGCGCCCGGCAGAAGAAGCTGACTGCTCAAGCGTAATCGCTGAAGACCACAAGGCCGCCTGAACTCGCAAGAGCTCAGGCGGCCTTTTTTGTTTATGTGGATTTTTGCAGGAAATCAGTGCGCAGTGACAGGGCGCACATGGTGCTCCTGGCTTTTGTCGACCGGTGCCGATTGCACCGGATGATGGTGGCGTCGAGAAATCCGCAGCACTCCCCACAACATGGCGGCGGCCACGGCCAGCCAGCCGGCGATCAGCATTACGATGGTCATGGTCAGGCTCATCTGTGCCTCCTCTTCGCCCTGCATCGGGCGCACGCTTGTTCTTCATTCAGTCTTTAATAACGACAGTCTAGTCGTTGCTGTGTTTCAGGCTATTGACCAAAGGTCGCGGGCGACCAATCACTTTGCTCTATGTAATCGATGCGTCTGGTGTTTCGGGCTATACCGCAGGCTTGAGCCGTCCTATGATCGTGGCCCAAGCCGGAACACGATGACCGGCGCCTGAACAGAGAGCGACGATGGTGCAGCTATTTTCTCGAATTCGTGCGGCAACGTTGGTGGCGGGGTGCGTGGTGGCATTGGCTGGTTGTGCCGGCAGCGTGACCCCAGAGGTACAGCGTCTGCCGGAACGGGTCGAGCTCAGTGGCACGTTTTATCGCGGCCAGGCCAATCAGAGCGGGCCGCAGGTACTGGCAAGCTTGTTGGCGCAACAGGGCATATCGATTACCCCGGGAATGCTGGAAAAACCGCTGCACTTGCCGGGCGCGGAAGATAAGTTGCAGCAGAACTTGCAGAGCCTTGCCCGTGAATACGGCATGGTCGTCTACCCGCTGGACGGAACGCTGCCGGCGTTGCTGACTCAGGTGGCAGCGGGATATCCGGTGATGGTGCGTTTCAAGGAAGGCTCGGCGTTCTGGGCTGAACCGCGCTACGCGATCTTGTCCGGCTACGATCGCAACAAGCAGACCGTGCTGCTGCGGGCCGGGATGAACCGGCGTACGTTGATGAATTTCAGCAGTTTCGAGTCAGCGCTGGAGTGGGCGGTGCTGATCCAGAAGCCCTCGCAGATTCCGGCGGCAGTCGATCAGCAGCGTTGGCTGAAAGCCGCTGATGACCTGGCGCAGGCTGGCCAGGAGCGCGAAGCGGCGCAGGCACGCAAGGCGTTGGCGACTCACTGAACCCCGTTCGTCGTTTGCCGGGCACCCCGCTGTGTGGCAAGTCTCCTATAAGGAAGCGCCCGGCATTTCCGGGCCATGTCCCAGGAGGCGAACATGGCAAATCCCCAATCCCCCAGCGGCCCGCACTCATCGGAGCACTCCTCCGGAAATGATCTCGGATTCGATCCGGACTCGCCGGATGTCGACGATCCGCAAGTCGATCCCATCGGCCCGGCCAAGGCACCGAAGGACGTGGAAGCGGATGATGACGGCAAGCGTCCAGCCAAGCCCTACGACCCGTTGGCCAATCTGAAACCTTGATGGGAGGTGCGTATGAGTACCGATTCAAGCTTCGATGATAAAAAACCTGACAGCGTGCCGACCACGCCGGAGTCCGACGTCGATCCAGTACTCGATCCGGACAGTCCGATGCGCGATCCGATGGCGCGCCCGGCAGTCGTGACCACCGAGCATCCGCGTGATCCGAGCGCGGGCGATGGCATTCCGGATGACGACAAGATGCCGCTGCCTAACGACTAAAGTCGAGTCGAAAAAAAGCCCCGAATTCGGGGCTTTTTCCTTTGCCGCAGTTTATCTGGAAGCTTCTTACTTGGACGCTTCGATCACACCGCTTTGGCGACTCTTGAGGTTCTTGTCGGACTTGTACTGCAGCGCCACGGCCGGCGCAGTGGCGCTCTTGCCTGTTTCCACCCAGCTACGGATGCGGCTGGCATCGGCGAAGTGTGTGTATTTGCCGAATGCATCGAGAATCACCAGCGCCACCGGGCGGTTGCCCATTTTGGTCACCAGTACCAGGCAATGTCCGGCCTGGTTGGTGAAGCCCGTCTTGGTGATCTTGATGTCCCAGTTGTCCTTGTTCACCAGATGGTTGGTGTTGCGAAAACCCAAGGTGTAATTGGGCTTGCGAAACGCCACGGTTTTTTCTTTGGTGCTGGTCAATTGAACGAGCAGCGGTTGCTTTTGCGCCGCCATCAACAGCTTGCTCAGGTCGCGGGCGGTGGAGACGTTGCGTGGTGACAGGCCGGTCGGTTCGACAAAGTGCGTATGGGTCATCCCCAGCGCCTTGGCCTTGGCGTTCATCGCGGCGATGAAGGCTGCATAGCCACCCGGATAGTGATGGGCGAGGCTGGCAGCGGCGCGGTTTTCCGAGGACATCAGGGCGATCAGCAGCATCTCGCGTCGCGGCAGTTCACTTTTCAGTTTGACCCGCGAGAACACACCCTTCATTTCCGGGGTACTGCTGATATCGATGTTGATCCATTCATCCATGTTCTGCCGGGCTTCGGCAACCACCAGGCCGGTCATCAATTTGCTCACTGAGGCAATCGGCACGATCACGTCCGGGTTGCTGGAATAAATGACTTTGTTGGTCTGCAGGTCCATGAGCAGGGCGCTGCCCGAGGCGATTTTCAGTTGCTTGGCATCACGAGGCGCAGCGGTGGTTTCGGCGGCATTGGCCGCTGGCGTGATGAGCGTGCCTGACAAGACGAAAACCAGGCTCAGGAGAGAAAGACGAATATTCACGCAGGCGAACTCATAAAGGTTGGAAATGCCGTTATTTGTAACGGTATATGTCTCAAAGCGCCGCATTGTAGAAGTATGGTCGAAGAACTGTCGATGGTTGTTCGAAAGGCATGAAAAACTTGTGAAAAGCCCTGTAAAAAGAGAGGTTTCCGGCGAACGGTAAAGGTTTTTTCGAGGACATCAAAAACCCCGCACGGGGCGGGGTTCTTGTGGTGTCAAAAACACGACTCAGCTGTGCAGTGTTTCCGCTGCATAGAGGGTGTTTTCCAGCAGGCAGGCGCGGGTCATCGGGCCAACGCCGCCAGGTACTGGAGTGATCCAGCCGGCGCGGGGCAGGGCGGTTTCGTAGACGACGTCACCGACCAGTTTGCCGTCGTCCTGACGGTTGATGCCGACGTCGATCACGATCGCGCCTTGCTTGATCCACTCGCCCTTGACCAGGCCCGGCTTGCCGGCGGCAACCACCACCAGATCAGCACGGCCGACGTGGCCCGCCAGATCCTTGGTGAAACGGTGAGTGACGGTCACGGTGCAACCGGCCAGCAGCAACTCCATGGCCATCGGGCGACCGACGATGTTGGAAGCGCCGACAACGACTGCGTCCATTCCGTACAGATCGACGCCAGTGCTTTCCAGCAGCGCCATGATGCCTTTCGGGGTGCACGGGCGCAGCAGCGGAATGCGTTGAGCCAGACGGCCGACGTTATAAGGATGGAAGCCATCGACGTCTTTGTCCGGGCGGATGCGCTCGAGCAGTTTCGAGGCGTCCAGATGTTCTGGCAGCGGAAGCTGCAGTAGGATGCCGTCGATTGCCGGGTCTTCGTTGAGGCGATCGATCAGATCGGTCAGCGCGTCTTGAGTGGTTTCGGCGGGCAGGTCGTAGGCCTGGGATATAAAGCCGACTTCCTCGCAGTCTTTACGCTTGTGCGAGACATAAACCTGAGAGGCAGGATCGCTGCCGACCAGGATCACCGCGAGGCCTGGAGTGCGCAGACCTTGCTGGCGACGCTCGGCAACTCGTTTGGCGATCTGCTGACGCAGGCTGGCGGCGATCGATTTGCCGTCGATTAGTTGTGCAGTCATTGCGCGTGATTAACCATCGAGAGGGGAAAAAAAGAGAACGCATTCTCGCATGTCAGGCGGTGAGGGCAAAGGCGCTTGGTCAGCAAATTCCCCTAAGCCCTTTAATTAAATGAATTTTTTTTAAAAAGGATTTGACGACCTTGGGAGCGCTCTATACTATTCGTCGCACTTGTCGGGCACAGCCTAGCACTGGTTAAGAAGGTCGAGCAGGATTAACGTTCTGCGAAACTGGAAAGCACTTAGTTTGTAGTCCTCCAAGGGTACAGCTAACAAGGCGCCCGTAGCTCAGCTGGATAGAGCATCCGCCTTCTAAGCGGATGGTCGCAGGTTCGAGTCCTGCCGGGTGCGCCATTAGGCAGCATTGGCACAAGTAGCGCGATATGGTGGGCGTAGCTCAGTTGGTAGAGCACGGGATTGTGACTCCCGTTGTCGTGGGTTCGATCCCCATCGTCCACCCCATATTTCGAAAAGCGCCAGATTTAACGGTCTGGCGTTTTTGTTTTAAAGCTTCATCTGCGGATGTGGTGGAATTGGTAGACACACTGGATTTAGGTTCCAGCGTCGCAAGACGTAAGAGTTCGAGTCTCTTCATCCGCACCAATTAAAGCTTCATTCAAGCCGCAGGCCTGGTGAGGTTCAACAAAGAAGTGAAGTTGTCTGTCTTCTTTGTAACGCAATATGGTGGGCGTAGCTCAGTTGGTAGAGCACGGGATTGTGACTCCCGTTGTCGTGGGTTCGATCCCCATCGTCCACCCCATATTTCGAAAGGCGCCAGATTTAACAGTCTGGCGCCTTTTTTGTTTTACGGATTCGAAATTCGGCGATCGCCGGTTTCGGGTTGCAGAAAGGGCGATGCGTTGGCGTTTCTATATATAGAAGAGGTCGCTGCAGAGCCTTGGCGAGATTAGCTGTATTGCGAACAGGACAGGGCGCAAACCGTTTGTCCCTGCCTTCAAATTGCCTGCTGTTTTTTTACCCGTTTTCAGTAGGGTGACTTCTTGAGTTTGACCCACTAGAATGCATGCCCTTGATTCTGGGGTCGGAAACGGCCGGCTAACGTCTGTGCAACGAGGAATATCCATGCAAGTTTCTGTTGAAAATACTACTGCTCTTGAGCGCCGCATGAGTGTCACCGTGCCGGCGGAGAAAATTGAGAGCCAGGTAACCAAGCGTCTGCAGCAGACCGCCCAAAAGGCCAAGATCGCTGGCTTCCGTCCAGGCAAAGTGCCAATGAGCGAAATCAAGCGCCGCTTCGGTGCTGATGCGCGCCAGGAAGCTGTAGGCGACGTGATCCAGTCCTCCTTCTACGAAGCTGTGGTTGAGCAGAAACTGAGCCCGGCTGGTTCGCCGTCGATCGAGCCTAAGTCGATCGTTGAAGGCAAAGACCTGGAATACGTTGCTGTATTCGAAGTGTTCCCAGAGTTCAAAGTTGCCGACTTCGACGCCATCACCGTTGAGCGCCTGAGCGCTGACGTGGCTGACGCCGATCTGGACAAGATGCTCGACATCCTGCGCAAGCAGAACACCCGTTTTGAAGTGGCCGATCGCGCTGCCCAGAACGAAGACCAGCTGAACATCGATTTCGTCGGCAAGGTTGACGGCGAAGTGTTCGCTGGCGGTTCCGCCAAAGGCACTCAGCTGGTAATCGGTTCCGGCCGTATGATCCCGGGCTTCGAAGAAGGCCTGGTTGGCGCTAAAGCTGGCGAAGAGCGCGTTCTGAACCTGACCTTCCCAGAGGACTATCAGAACCTGGACCTGGCTGGCAAAACCGCCGAGTTCACCGTTGCCGTCAACACCGTTTCCGAGCCAAAACTGCCTGAGCTGAACGAAGAGTTCTTCGCGCAATTCGGCATCAAGGAAAGCGGCATCGACGGCTTCCGCACCGAAGTTCGCAAGAACATGGAGCGTGAACTGCGTCAGGCAATCAAGTCGAAAGTAAAAAATCAGGTAATGGACGGTCTGCTGGCCACCAACCCGATCGAAGTGCCTAAAGCTCTGCTGTCCAACGAAGTTGACCGTCTGCGCGTGCAGGCTGTTCAGCAATTCGGCGGCAACATCAAGCCTGATCAACTGCCGGCCGAGCTGTTCGAAGAACAAGCCAAGCGTCGTGTAGTACTGGGTCTGATCGTGGCTGAAGTGGTCAAGCAATTCGACCTCAAGCCTGACGACGCTCGCGTTCGCGAAATGATTCAGGAAATGGCTTCGGCTTACCAAGAGCCTGAGCAGGTCGTATCGTGGTACTACAAGAACGAGCAGCAGCTGAACGAAGTCCGTTCGGTTGTGCTTGAAGAACAAGTTGTGGATACTGTTCTGCAGAAAGCTAGCGTGACCGACAAATCGGTCTCTTACGAAGAAGCGGTCAAGCCGGTAGAAGCTCCAACAGCCGACTGATTGTTTTTGCGTTAGAAGAACACACCATAAGCCAGCTCTCGAGCTGGCTTATGCGTATTCAAGACATAACTATTTGGGAGCGACTGCAGAGCATGTTCCGTAATTCTTATATTCAGCAGAACTCTGATATCCAGGCCGCAGGCGGCCTGGTCCCGATGGTTGTCGAGCAATCCGCTCGTGGCGAACGCGCCTATGACATCTATTCGCGCCTTCTCAAGGAGCGAGTGATCTTTCTGGTTGGTCCGGTAGAGGACTACATGGCCAACCTGATTTGTGCGCAATTGCTGTTCCTTGAAGCGGAAAACCCGGACAAGGACATCCATCTCTACATCAACTCGCCAGGCGGTTCGGTGACAGCGGGCATGTCGATCTACGACACCATGCAGTTCATCAAGCCGAATGTATCGACTACCTGCATTGGTCAAGCGTGCAGCATGGGCGCGTTCCTGCTGACCGCCGGTGCGCCGGGCAAGCGCTTCTGCCTGCCGAACTCGCGTGTGATGATTCACCAGCCATTGGGCGGTTTCCAGGGCCAGGCTTCGGATATCGAAATCCATGCCAAGGAAATCCTGTTCATTCGTGAGCGCCTCAACACGCTGATGGCCAAGCACAGCGGGCATACGCTCGAAGAAATCGAGCGCGACACCAACCGCGACAATTTCATGAGTGCTGAAGCCGCGCGTGCGTATGGGTTGATCGATGAAGTGATCGCCCAGCGTCCAGCTTAAAATAAGCAGCTCAAAATAGGGCTGGTCGGCTTGTCCGATCACCTGCGGGCTTGAAAAAGCCCGCAATAGCCTTCATCTTGTGTTGCAAGCCTATCGGATTTGGATCGAACGAATGACTGACACCCGCAACGGCGAGGACAACGGCAAGCTGCTCTATTGCTCCTTCTGTGGCAAAAGCCAGCATGAAGTGCGCAAATTGATTGCCGGCCCCTCGGTCTTTATCTGCGACGAGTGCGTCGACCTGTGCAATGACATCATCCGCGAGGAGGTGCAGGAAGCCCAGGCCGAAAGCAGCGCGCATAAATTGCCTTCGCCTAAAGAAATCAGCGGCATCCTTGATCAGTATGTGATTGGTCAGGAGCGTGCGAAGAAGGTTCTGGCCGTAGCGGTGTACAACCACTACAAGCGCTTGAACCAGCGTGACAAAAAGAATGACGACGTCGAACTCGGCAAGAGCAACATCCTGCTGATCGGCCCGACAGGCTCGGGTAAAACCCTGCTTGCCGAAACTCTGGCGCGCTTGCTGAACGTTCCGTTCACCATCGCCGACGCAACCACCCTCACCGAGGCGGGTTACGTGGGTGAAGATGTCGAGAACATCATTCAGAAGCTGCTGCAGAAGTGCGACTACGACGTAGAAAAAGCCCAGATGGGCATTGTCTACATCGATGAAATCGACAAGATTTCACGCAAGTCCGACAACCCGTCGATCACCCGGGACGTTTCCGGTGAAGGCGTGCAGCAGGCCTTGCTCAAGTTGATCGAAGGCACGGTCGCTTCCGTTCCGCCGCAAGGTGGGCGCAAGCATCCGCAGCAGGAATTCCTGCAGGTTGACACCCGTAATATCCTGTTCATCTGCGGTGGTGCGTTTTCCGGTCTGGAGAAAGTCATCCAGAATCGGTCCACCAAAGGTGGCATCGGTTTCAACGCCGAAGTTCGCAGCAAGGAAGAAGGCAAGAAGGTCGGTGAATCCCTGCGTGAAGTCGAGCCTGACGATCTGGTCAAGTTCGGTCTGATCCCGGAATTCGTTGGTCGTCTGCCGGTTCTGGCGACACTGGATGAGCTGGATGAGGCTGCGTTGATGCAGATCCTCACCGAGCCGAAAAATGCTCTGACCAAACAGTATGCCAAGCTGTTCGAGATGGAAGGCGTCGACCTGGAATTCCGTGCCGACGCACTGAAATCCGTCGCTAAGCGTGCCCTGGAACGTAAAACCGGTGCCCGTGGTCTGCGTTCGATTCTCGAAGGTGTGCTGCTCGACACGATGTATGAAATCCCCTCGCAGTCCGAGGTGAGCAAAGTCGTGATCGATGAAAGCGTGATCGAAGGCAAGTCCAAGCCACTGTATATCTACGAAAACAGTGAGCCGACTGCCAAGGCAGCGCCGGACGCTTAAGCGTTCAGCCTGCTGGAGTAAAGAAGGGGCCTTCGGGCCTCTTTTTTTTTAAGAAGGTTTTAACATCTTCATAGCGCTTGTTTTTTTCCAAAGCAGCCCCCATCTTGGTTTCAAGCTCAATTCCATCCGATTACGGCCGTACGGCCGCCGTAGAGGCGAAATCATGAAGACCACCATCGAATTGCCTCTCCTGCCATTGCGTGATGTCGTGGTTTATCCGCACATGGTTATCCCGCTGTTCGTGGGGCGCGAGAAATCCATCGAAGCCCTCGAAGCTGCGATGACGGGCGACAAGCAGATCTTGCTGTTGGCCCAGAGAAACCCGGCTGACGATGATCCCGGTGAAGATGCACTCTATCGCGTAGGTACAATCGCCACTGTTCTGCAATTGCTCAAGCTGCCGGACGGCACCGTCAAGGTTCTGGTCGAAGGCGAGCAGCGGGGCGCCGTGGAGCGCTTCAGCGAAGTCGATGGCCATTGCCGTGCGGAAGTGTCGCTGATCGACGAAGTCGACGCCCCAGAGCGCGAATCCGAAGTGTTCGTGCGCACACTGCTGTCGCAATTCGAACAATATGTGCAGTTGGGCAAGAAAGTCCCGGCTGAAGTCCTGTCTTCGCTCAACAGCATCGATGAGCCGGGTCGTCTGGTCGACACCATGGCCGCGCACATGGCGCTGAAAATCGAGCAGAAGCAGGAAATCCTCGAAATCATTGATTTGTCGGCCCGGGTCGAGCACGTTCTGGCGTTGCTGGATGCCGAGATTGACCTGCTGCAAGTCGAAAAACGCATTCGCGGTCGTGTCAAAAAACAAATGGAGCGCAGTCAGCGCGAGTACTACCTGAATGAGCAGATGAAGGCCATTCAGAAAGAACTCGGCGACAGCGACGAAGGCCACAACGAAATCGAAGACCTGAAAAAGCGTATCGACGCTGCGGGCCTGCCGAAAGACGCTCTGGCCAAGGCCACCGCCGAGCTGAACAAGCTCAAGCAAATGTCGCCGATGTCCGCTGAGGCCACCGTGGTGCGCTCGTACATCGACTGGCTGGTGCAGGTGCCGTGGAAGGCTCAGAGCAAAGTGCGCCTGGATCTGGCGCGCGCTGAGGACATTCTCGACGCCGACCATTACGGCCTCGATGAGGTCAAGGAGCGCATCCTTGAATACCTCGCCGTACAAAAGCGTGTGAAGAAAATTCGTGGCCCGGTATTGTGCCTGGTCGGTCCTCCGGGCGTGGGTAAAACCTCGCTGGCCGAGTCGATCGCCCATGCCACCAACCGCAAATTCGTGCGCATGGCCCTTGGCGGTGTGCGTGATGAAGCGGAAATCCGTGGTCACCGTCGGACTTACATCGGTTCGATGCCAGGAAGATTGATTCAAAAGATGACGAAGGTGGGTGTGCGCAACCCGCTGTTCCTGCTCGATGAAATCGACAAAATGGGCAGCGACATGCGCGGTGACCCGGCGTCGGCGTTGCTGGAAGTGCTCGATCCCGAGCAAAACCACAACTTCAACGACCACTATCTGGAGGTCGATTACGACCTGTCGGATGTGATGTTCCTGTGCACCTCGAACTCGATGAACATCCCTCCGGCGCTGCTCGACCGGATGGAAGTGATCCGTCTGCCGGGCTACACCGAAGACGAAAAGATCAACATCGCCGTTAAATACCTGTCGCCAAAACAGATTCAGGCCAACGGCTTGAAGAAGGGCGAGCTGGAATTCGACGCTGAAGCAATCCGCGACATCATCCGTTATTACACCCGTGAAGCCGGTGTGCGTGGCCTCGAACGGCAGATTGCCAAAGTCTGCCGCAAGGCAGTCAAAGAGCATGCGCTGGAAAAACGCTTCTCGGTAAAAGTGACAGCTGATCTGCTGGAGCATTTCCTCGGGGTGCGTAAATTCCGCTACGGTCTGGCCGAGCAACAGGATCAGATCGGTCAAGTGACCGGGCTGGCCTGGACTCAGGTTGGCGGTGAATTGCTGACCATCGAAGCTGCGGTTGTGCCGGGTAAAGGTCAGCTGATCAAGACCGGTTCGCTGGGCGATGTAATGGTCGAATCGATCACTGCGGCGCTGACTGTTGTGCGCAGCCGTGCGAAGAGCCTGGGCATTCCGCTGGACTTCCACGAGAAGCGCGACACGCACATCCACATGCCGGAAGGCGCGACGCCGAAAGACGGTCCGAGCGCTGGCGTAGGCATGTGCACGGCGCTGGTTTCGGCGTTGACCGGGATTCCGGTGCGCGCCGATGTAGCCATGACCGGTGAAATTACCTTGCGTGGTCAGGTGCTGGCGATTGGCGGTCTGAAGGAAAAACTGCTCGCGGCACACCGCGGCGGGATCAAGACTGTGATCATTCCGGAAGAGAACGTGCGCGATTTGAAGGAGATTCCTGACAATATCAAGCAGGATCTGCAGATTAAACCGGTTAAATGGATTGACGAGGTCCTGCAAATTGCGCTGCAATACGCGCCGGAGCCCTTGCCGGATGTGGCTCCCGAGATAGTTGCCAAGGACGAAAAACGTGAGTCTGACTCTAAGGAAAGAATTAGCACGCATTAGTATGCATTTGCCTGAGGGGCTTCCTTGACAGCTTTTTAGAGCCCTTGTTATAAAGCGGCTCTTAAGTGTCTGTAGGCCATTCAGCACTGGTTTTTGCTTTCACCAAAAAACTTAGAATCAAACTCAAATAGATATAAGGGGACTTAGAGTGAACAAGTCGGAACTGATTGATGCTATCGCTGCATCCGCTGATATCCCGAAAGCTGCTGCTGGCCGTGCGCTGGACGCTGTAATCGAATCCGTCACTGGCGCTCTCAAGGCTGGCGACTCCGTTGTTCTGGTGGGTTTCGGTACTTTCTCCGTAACTGATCGTCCAGCTCGCGTTGGTCGTAACCCACAGACCGGTAAGACGCTGGAAATCGCAGCGGCTAAAAAACCAGGTTTCAAAGCCGGTAAAGCCCTGAAAGAAGCCGTCAACTAAGTCTCTTTCAAGTTTTTACCCATCCGGGTCGGGGTCAAGCCTGACTTGGCAGCGGAGCGGTAGAGCAGGTGGTTGAAATAGCTGCCTGTCACACCGGGATCGAGGGTTCGAGCCCTGTCCGCTCCGCCAGTTACGAGAAGGCGCATCCTCGGATGCGCCTTTCTTCTATCCGGATTCTACCCACGCTCCACGGTTGCCTAATTTTGAAGTTCAACCGTTTCTGGGGGACGCATGCTGCAGAATATCAGGGACAATTCACAAGGCTGGATTGCCAAAACCATCATCGGGATCATCGTTGTATTGATGGCTTTCACCGGTATCGAGGCGATTTTCCAGGCCACTACCAACAGCCAGGATGCGGCCAAGGTCAATGGTGAAAAAATCAGCCAGAACGAGCTGAGCCAGGCCGTTGATATGCAACGCCGTCAGCTGATGCAACAGCTGGGCAAAGACTTCGACGCTTCTTTGCTCGACGAAAAAATGCTGCGCGACTCGGCTCTCAAAGGCCTGATCGATCGCAAACTGCTGCTGCAAGGCGCAGAAAAATCGAAATTCGCATTCTCCGAAGCTGCACTCGACCAAGTGATTTTGCAGACACCTGAATTCCAGGTTGACGGCAAGTTCAGCTCCGAGCGCTTCGACCAGGTGATCCGTCAACTGGGTTACAGCCGCATGCAATTCCGCCAGATGCTGGCTCAGGAAATGCTGATCGGTCAGCTGCGCGCCGGTGTTGCCGGCAGTGGCTTCGTGACCGACGCTCAAGTGCTGGCATTTGCCCGTCTGGAAAAACAGACGCGCGACTTCGCTACCCTGAACGTCAAGGCTGACCCTGCCGCAGTCAAACTGACTGACGATGAGGTCAAGGCTTACTACGACGAGCATGCCAAGGAATTCATGACGCCGGATCAGGTGATCATCGATTACCTCGAGCTGAAAAAGGCTTCGTTCTTCGATCAGGTCAGCGTGAAAGACGAGGATCTGCAAGCGGCGTATCAGAAAGAGATCGCCAACCTGTCGGAACAGCGTCGTGCGGCGCACATTCTGATCGAAGTCAACGACAAGACCACCGAAGCTCAGGCCAAGACCAAGATCGAAGAGATCCAGGCACGCTTGGCCAAGGGCGAGAAGTTCGAAGCGCTGGCCAAGGAGTTCTCGCAGGATCCGGGTTCGGCCAGCAATGGCGGTGATCTTGGTTTCGCAGGCCCTGGCGTCTACGATCCGGCTTTCGAAAAGTCGCTGTACTCGCTGGCTAAAGACCAGGTTTCCGAGCCGGTTCGCACCGACTTCGGTTTTCACCTGATCAAGTTGCTGGGCGTCGAAGCGCCGGAAGTCCCGACTTTTGCCAGCCTGAAAGACAAACTGACCCGCGAGCTGAAAACCCAGCAAGTGGAGCAGCGTTTCGTCGAGGCGACCAAGCAACTGGAAGACTCTTCGTTCGAAGCATCCGACCTGGCCCAGCCAGCGCAGGATCTGAAGCTGACCGTGCACACCACCAAGCCGTTTGGTCGTGAAGGCGGCGAAGGTATTGCGGCCAACCGTGCCGTGGTGACTGCTGCGTTCAGTACCGAAGTCCTCGATGAAGGCGCCAACAGCACCGCCATCGAACTGGACCCGGAAACCGTGATTGTGTTGCGCGCCAAGGAGCACCTGAAGCCTGCTCAACTGCCGCTGGAAAGCGTGGCAACCGCCATTCGCACTCAGTTGGCCAAAGAGCACGCCAGCGCTGCTGCCAAGACCAAGGCCGATCAACTGATCGCCGGTCTGCGTGACGGCAAGACTCCGCTCGACAAGGCTATTGACGGTCAAAGCTGGAAAGCCACTGCGGCGGCCACTCGCGCTCAGGAAGGCGTTGACCCGGCCGTGCTGCAAGCGCTGTTCCGCATGCCGAAGCCAGCTGCCAAGGACAAGCCGTCGTTCAGCAGCGTAACTTTGCCAGACGGCAGCCTGACTATCGTGCGTCTGAACGCTGTCAACGAAGCCGCTGCGCCGACTGACGAAGAGAAAGCGCAATACCGTCGCTTCCTCGCGTCGCGTGTGGGTCAGCAGGACTTCGCGGCGTATCGCAAACAGCTGGAAAGCGAAGCCGACATCAAGCGTTTCTGATGGTTGACTGAGCTGCAAAATGAAGCCCCGGATGCAAATCCGGGGCTTTTTTGTTTCTGGTGATTGCTGCAGGGCGGGGCTATACCAGTCATCGAGCTGTGCGATCTTTTCTGCATATTCACGGTCGGTACAGCTGTAACTGTTTTAAGACACTAATCCATGCTCCGTCGACCTGCGATCTGTTGCACAATACGCCCCGGACCGTTTTCCCTCAGGATGTTTAATGTTGAATTCTATTCCCGTGCGTTTCATCGGGTTGGCGCTGGTGCTGACCGCCGCTGCCGGCTGCACCAAAGACAAGCCAATGTACGAGCATGAGAACTTTGACGACTCTGGCACCTTCTCGCGCACATACCCGGTGACCGACGCCGTGACGTGCGAAGCGGCACGCCGTGCCTTGCTCAGTCAGGGTTACATCATCACCAGCAACGACCCGAAGCAGGTCAGTGGTCACAAGAGCTTCCAGCAGACTGGTGAGACGCACCTGGAAATCAGCTTCAACATCGTGTGTGCCGATGACGGCAGCGCCGGCCACCATGCCACGATGTTCGCCAATGCCTTGCAGGACCGTTACGCGCTGAAGAAGACCAATAATTCCGCGAGCGTTGGCGTTGGTGTGCTCGGATCGGTATCGATGCCGATCGGCTCTTCGGACGACTCGATGGTCAAGGTCGCCAGTGAAACTGTGTCTTCACAGAAGTTCTACGAGCGCTTCTTTACCTTGGTCGAGTTGTTCCTGCCAGCTGAAACGAAGAAGGCTGCGCACATCGAAGAGAAACCCAAGACCGACTTGGGTGTGCCTGAAGCCAAGGCTGCTCCGGCAGCTTTAGTACCAGCGCCAGCAGCAGCTCCGGCAGCAACTCCCGCGCCGACTCCGGCGGCCGAACCTGTACCAGCGCCAGTTGAAGCTGTTCCAGTCTCGCAACCGGTCGCACCACCTGCCGAGGCCGCGCCGATCACTCCTGAGCCGGCCGCAGAGCCTGCACCAGCCGCAGAAACCATTACCCCGCCAGCCAATCCCTCCGATCTGCCGCCACCGTCCGAGCCGATCCCGGCGATGCCTGCCAGTTACTGATCGCTTCAGGCGAATGTGTGAGCTGAAACCTCAGCTCACACATTCTGCAAATCCCTCACGATAAATTCCTGACCACCTGCTACGTTTATTTGATGAAGGCGAGATTTCATTTTTCCTTCACACGGGCACTTTATGCTCGAGGCGCGGGTCATTTGATTCAGGCCATTTCAAAGCGAACGAGTAGGGGGGATTACACGATGGATGAATATCAAGAAGAACTGCTCGAGTATCAGGCTTACGAGCTGGATTCGCCGGAACCGGCAGAAGACGCGACCGAGCTGTAAATGCTCAAGCGGTCTTGCGATGACTACGACGAAATTCGCCCGGGGTCTGGCTGCTCCAACGCTTGAATGCGCGCTGAAACGCCTCGGCTGAGGCAAAACCGAGCAGGTAGGCGATTTCACCGAACGCCAGTTCAGTGTCGCGAATGTAGGTCATCGCCAGATCACGCCGAGTGTCATTGAGGATTGCGCGAAACTGCGTGCCTTCCTCGGTCAGTTTGCGCCGCAGTGTCCAGGTTGGCAGCTTCAGGCGTGCCGCCACTTCTTCGAGGTCGGGTTCCCGGCCACCATTGAGCAACGGCCCGAGCAATTGCGTGATGCGCTCGCGCAGGCTGCGGGTGCGCGTCAGTTGTTCCAGTTCGCGCTCACACAACGCCAACAGATGCTTCCAGGTGCTCGGGCAATGCTCCGGGTTGCGCTGCGCAAGACTCGCCAAATCCAGGCGCAGTTGATTGCGTTCGGCGCTGAACTGCATCGGGCAGTTACCGAGCGCGCTGTAAGCGTCGCGATAATCCGGCGCATCGAACTCGATCTCGATCCGCTCCGCGCGCAATGGCTCGGGACTGATGCTCGACAGTTGATGCAGCCAGCCAGCGATGATCGAATCCACCACGAAGCGGTTGTAGGCGTTATACGGGCTGATCGAATAGAAGCGCAGCCACGCGCCGGAGGCGTCTTCGTGGAAACTCGACTGACCACGATAATTGGAACCATACAACGCTTCAAAGCGGATCAGACAGCGCGCGGCTTCACGCACGGTGGGTGCTTGAGCGGCGGTAACGCCGGCCAGCCCGGCCTGACTCAGGCGACTGAGCTGACCCATGCGCAGACCCAGCGCCGGATCCCCGGTCAATTGAATCGCGCCGTGACCCAGGCGCATATAACGTGGGATCGACAAGCGCGCGCCAGCCTCAGCCAGCCGCGCCGCGTCCAGGCCGTATTGCTCAAGTAGCGGCTGCGGATCAGCGCCATGGCTGCGCACCGCATCGGCAAGGCTATGCACAAAGCCTACCGACAGATCCCCGAGGCGCATCGGCAATGGTTTCACGATTTACAACCAGAGGTTGAGCAAGCGCGCGCCACGCGCCTCGCCGTCGGCGAACTGCTGGCCGTTGCTGCTGAGAAAGCTTTGGCCCGAACTCGGCTTGTCCCAGAACTGCCCGCGCATGAATACACTGACGCCGCCAATCGCCTGGCTGCTCGGCGGTTGCGCGGTGAGGGTCAAACGGTGCCAGGCCTGACCTTCACTGACTTCGCCGGGTTTGAGGCTGACCGAACTCGGCGTACTCGAACCTTTGTACCCGCGCCACGGCTTGTCCCACGCACCATGCCCGACGATGATCGCTGGCACCGCAACCAGTTGCGCACCTTGCGCGTCGAGTTTGTGGTAGTTGTCCGGATACCAGCTGTCGCTGCCGATCAGCACGCCGAGGCGTCCGGCCGGGGTGTTGACCACGTTGAGGCTGTGCTCGTCGCTGGCTGCTAGCACTTCGCGCTGATCGAAGATCGGGTGCATCTGCCGCTGCGGTTGGCCGAGCGGTGCGCCGTCGCTGCCAAACACCACGCTGCTGTTGAACAGTGCGCCGCTGCCGGGCTTGAGTTTGCCGTCGATCACGCTCGGTTCGGGCAAGACGATTGAACCGGCCACGACGGTGACGTGAAACTCTTTGGCCAGCCCCCCGAACAACGCCTGATAGTCCTTGGCCATGCTCTTGGCTTTCATGCGCAGATGCGCATCATCCAGACGGTTTTCGCCCTTGGCGCGCAGCCAGGCGCGGGCAAACTCCAACGGATTGCTCGCCGCCAGCCAGTTCATCGCTTCGGCGAGGGTCGGCGCCTGATACAGCTCGTCTTTCTCGCCGCTGATCATCAACCAGGTGCCGATGTGTTCCGGCAGCACCACCACGGTTTTTTCGCTGAGCAGTCCCTGATCCTGCGCTTGCTGGAGATAAGCAGCGAGTTTGCGATGCAGCCGTGCGGGGCTTTGATAGTCGGTGGGATACAGTTCTGGCTGGATGCCCAGCAGATTGCCACGATCACCGGGCGTGCCTTGGTCGACCGCCAGTTTGATGCGCAAGTCCGAGAGATAATGGCCGGCCGGCCGGTCTGCCGCCCACATGGCGTAGGAAGTGAGGACCGCCACGAGGGCCATGGAAAAAGTCAGGTACAAAAGTTTGCGCATGAAAACCAACAAAAACCGGGTACAGAGTGTGGGCCTAGGGTAGGGCGCATGCCGAGGCTTGCCAAGGGGCGCTGCGCATTTGGATCAATAAGTTGTCAGTTACGGTCATTGAGTGACAGCGACGCGACTCTTAGGCTGTCGAACATGACTGACGGGGGACGCAGAGCTCCCGCATATTTTCCGTGATTGCTCGTTGTGGAGTTACCGATGACCGCCGCCCATTACCCGCACCTGCTGGCCCCGCTGGACCTGGGATTCACCACCTTGCGCAACCGCACCCTGATGGGTTCGATGCACACGGGGCTTGAAGAGAAACCGGGTGGCTTCGAGCGCATGGCGGCGTACTTCGCCGAGCGCGCGCGTGGTGGTGTTGGCCTGATGGTCACTGGCGGCATCGGCCCCAACGATGAGGGCGGCGTGTATTCCGGCGCGGCCAAGCTGACCACCGAGGAAGAAGCCCTCAAGCACCAGATCGTCACCCGCGCAGTACACGAGGCGGGTGGCAAGATCTGCATGCAGATCCTGCACGCCGGGCGTTATGCCTACAGCCCGAAGCAGGTCGCGCCGAGTGCGATCCAGGCACCGATCAACCCGTTCAAGCCCAAAGAGCTGGACGAGGAAGGCATCGAGAAGCAGATCAGCGATTTCGTCACCTGTTCGGTGCTGGCGCAAACCGCCGAGTACGATGGCGTGGAAATCATGGGTTCCGAAGGTTATTTCATTAACCAGTTCCTCGCCGCGCACACCAACCATCGCACCGACCGTTGGGGTGGCAGCTACGAAAACCGCATGCGCCTGCCGGTGGAAATCGTCCGCCGTGTGCGTGAAGCAGTCGGCCCGAACTTCATCATCATCTTCCGCTTGTCGATGCTCGATCTGGTCGAAGGCGGCAGCACCTGGGATGAGATCGTCACCCTGGCCAAAGCCATCGAGCAGGCCGGTGCGACCATCATCAACACCGGCATCGGCTGGCACGAAGCGCGCATTCCGACCATCGCCACCAAGGTGCCGCGTGCGGCGTTCAGTAAAGTCACGGCCAAGCTGCGTGGTTCGGTGAGCATTCCGCTGATCACCACCAACCGCATCAACACCCCGGAAATCGCCGAGCAGATCCTCGCTGAGGGCGACGCCGACATGGTTTCGATGGCGCGGCCGTTCCTCGCCGACCCGGACTTCGTCAACAAGGCTGCCGAAGGGCGGGCCGACGAAATCAACACCTGCATCGGCTGCAACCAGGCCTGCCTTGATCACACCTTTGGCGGCAAGCTCACCAGTTGCCTGGTCAACCCGCGTGCCTGCCATGAAACCGAACTCAATTATCTGCCGGTGCAGCAGATCAAGAAGATTGCCGTGGTGGGCGCCGGGCCTGCCGGTCTGTCCGCCGCTACCGTTGCCGCCGAGCGTGGGCATCAGGTGACGCTGTTCGATTCGGCCAGCGAAATCGGTGGCCAGTTCAATATCGCCAAGCGTGTACCGGGCAAAGAAGAGTTTTTCGAAACCCTGCGTTACTTCAACCGCAAGTTGCAGACCACGAATGTCGAGGTGTGTCTGAACACCCGCGTCGACGTGGCGAAACTGGTTGATGGCGGCTATGACGAAATCATCCTCGCCACCGGTATCGCTCCTCGTTTGCCGGCGATTCCCGGCGTTGAGAATGCCAAAGTGTTGAGCTATCTGGATGTGATCCTCGAACGCAAACCGGTCGGCAAGCGTGTTGCGGTGATCGGTGCGGGTGGGATCGGTTTCGACGTTTCGGAATTCCTTGTGCATGAAGGCGTGGCCACCAGCCAGGATCGCGCGGCGTTCTGGAAAGAGTGGGGCATCGATACCCAACTGGAAGCGCGCGGTGGCGTGGCCGGGATCAAGGCCCAACCGCACGCGCCGGCGCGCGAGGTGTTCCTGCTGCAACGCAAGAAATCCAAGGTCGGCGACGGTCTGGGCAAGACCACGGGCTGGATTCACCGCACCGGGCTGAAAAACAAGCAAGTGCAGATGCTCAACAGTGTCGAGTACCTGAAGATCGACGACCAAGGCCTGCACATTCGCATTGGCGAAACCGGCGAGCCGCAATTGCTCGCGGTGGACAACATCGTCATCTGCGCCGGTCAGGATCCGCTGCGTGAGCTGCATGATGGTCTGGTTGAAGCGGGGCAGAGCGTGCACCTGATCGGTGGCGCCGACGTCGCGGCGGAGCTGGATGCCAAACGCGCGATCAATCAGGGTTCGCGTCTGGCTGCCGAACTCTAAAAACACCGCTCCCCTGTAGGAGCTGCCGAAGGCTCGGGCCGCGATCGGACGATCTTTTGATCTTGCTTTTAAAAGCCAAAGTCAAAAGATCGCAGCGTGCCGCAGCTCCTACAGGGAGGTGGCTGGTAGACTGCGATTTTTTGCAGATCATGTTGCGCCTATGCTTTTGCCCCTCACCGATTGGCTTCCTCAAGCCCCTCTGCAACCACTTGATCTGGACTGGCTCCATGCCGCCGATATCGAAGTGGCGATCCTGCGTCTGGATCAGATCGATCCGCTGATCAGCGGCAACAAGTGGTTCAAACTCGTCGAACACCTCAAGGCAGCAGACCGTGCTGGGGCCACAGGCATCATCAGCCTCGGCGGCGCGCATTCCAATCATCTGCATGCATTGGCGGCGGCAGGTAAACGGCTGGATTTCAGCACGGTCGGCCTGTTGCGCGGGCATCCGCAGGACACGCCGACGGTGCGGGATCTGCAAGCATTCGGTATGCATCTGCACTGGCTCGGCTATGGCGGCTATCGGGCGCGTAATGAGTCGGGATTCTGGGAGCCGTGGCGAGCGCAGTATCCCCAGCTGCATCCAGTGCCTGAGGGCGGTGGCGGATTGCCCGGTGCGCTGGGCTGCTCGGCGATCAAGCAGCAGGCGGTTGCGCAGTTAAAAGCGTTGGGTTGGGATGATTTTCACGGCTGGTGGCTGGCGTGTGGCACGGGCACCACGCTGGCCGGCATGGTCCTGGCGGAGGCGGGTAAGCACGGGGTTTACGGCGCACTGGCAGTGCCCGACGATCACGGTGTCGCACCGCAGGTCGAGGCGATTCTTGATGAAGCCGGAATGTCCAATCCGGCCTACGAACTGCTCGACGCCAGCCGCGGCGGCTTCGCCAAAGTCGATGCGCAATTGCTGGAGTTCATCGAACACACCGAACAGGCCAGCGGTATTCCCTTCGAGCCGCTGTACACCGGCAAGGCGTTGCTCGCGCTCAAGCAGCATGTCGAGGCGGGCAAATTCGCTCGCGGTACTCGCCTGATCTTCATCCATACCGGCGGCTTGCAGGGCCGCCGGGGATTCGATGGCAGGCACTAGCCGCGTTTGGGCATCATCCGCAGCAGGGTGTTATCGCGCACCACATAATGATGATAAATCCCCGCCAGCGCATGCAGCCCGATCAGCCAATAGCCGATGGTGGCGATGAGCACGTGCCAGTATTCGATCTGCTTGGCGAACGCCTTGTCTTCGCTCACCAATAGCGGCAGGTCGAAACCGTAGAACATCACCTGATGCCCCTCGGCACTGGTGATCAGCCAGCCGAGAATCGGCATGCTGATCATGAACAGGTACAACGCCCAATGCATCAGCCGCGCCAAGACCGTTTGCCATTGCGGTGATGCCGGAAAGATCTGCGGCGCCGGCCCCAGGCTGCGGGCAAACAGGCGCAACCACACCAGCACGAATACCGTCAGCCCCAGCAGGTAATGCACTTCGCGGATCAGCGTGCGCCCTCCGCTACCCTTGGGAAAGAAACCACGCAGTTCCATGCTGGCGTACACCAGTACCAACAGCACCAGCATCAGCCAGTGCAGCAGGATCGACACAGTGCTGTAACGAGAGGCGGAATTTGTCCACGGCATACGGTGTTCCTCACGGGTCAGGGGCCAAGCGTGCCGTTCTTGAGCGACGGCAAGCTTTAACTGTAATCCCGTTGCGGACTTTCTTCCTGATCGAGGTCATCTTTTTTTACGGCGTTCGGGAGGTGATGTTTTCAGAGTGTTCAATATGTTGAATGCAACGCTGTAACCGAGTGTTGTTTGTATCTTGTATTTGCGAAAGTTTGAGTGTTTTTAGTCAAGTGGTTATTGTTGTTGGCAGTCGGTGATTGAAGTTTTATTTGATTGCCTAAATCAACGGCAGCAATAAATCAGCTGCTTGAATAAATGGATGTATATATGGCTCTCAGTATTTTGCTGGATAACAAATCTGGATATATCGTGCGCAAGGCCATGGCCAAACCTCCGGTATCGAAACCCGGGATTTCCGTGCCGAAGCCAAAGCCGCCGGTCAAACCGCCGGTGAAGCCACCAGTACCGCCGGTCAAACCGCCGGTGAAGCCACCGGTACCGCCGGTCAAACCTCCGGTGAAACCGCCAGTGCCGCCGGTCAAACCACCCGTCAAGCCGCCCGTGCCACCGGTCAAGCCTCCAGTGCCGCCAGGCACACCTCCGGTCAAGCCCGTAGCAGGTGTCAGGCCGCCAATGCCGTGGCCTACGCTGAATATCAACGTCGATCCGGTTGCGCTGTACAACCTGCTGAATGCGCTTGGCAGCGCTCGTAATCCTGATGGAACCACGTCGTTGCAGGATGGCAGTCTGATCAACGCCGAGCAGACTGCGGTGACGCGCCCGGACGGGATCATTCAGCATGCGGATGGTCGAGTGGAGCATCCAGACGGACGCATCGTCTGGCCGAGTGATGCCGTCGAATATCCCGATGGACGTATTGTCTGGCCGGACGGAACCGTGCAACTGCGTGACGGTTCGATTAAATACCCGGACGGACTGGCATACGATGCTGACGGTAATCTGATTTCTGAGTGAATAACAAGGTTCGCCAATAATGAGTGATATTGTTTTTTTACTATTGGCTGAGTTTTGTTAGTTGTCAGACGCAATAAAAAAACCGCCAGCCCTTTCCGGGTTGGCGGTTTTTATAGTGTGATTAAAAGCTTTGCGGCATTTCTCCATTTGCCAGACGTTGGTTGATATCGGCAATCACTTCTGGCAAATCGGTAATGGTGTCGATCATGTAGTGCGGGCGCGAGGCTGCGAACAGTGCGTGAATGCGCTCGCGTTCGCTGGCCAGTGCGTCACTGCTCAGCGCGCGATAACCAGCGTAATCCAGCCCCAGCGCATTGCCTGAGCAGATCAGCGCGACCGTCCACATCCCGGCGCGGCGGCCTTCGAGAATGCCCGGCACGGTGTCGTCGATTTTCACACACGCAGCCACATCATCGATGCCCAGCGCAATCACGTTGGCCAATGCCTGAGCTGGCCAAGGGCGGCCGTTTGGCACTTCATCGGTGGCGACTACGTGATCGGCGACGTAGCCGTTGCTCGCGGCCAATTCGACGACTTTGTCCATGACTTGCTTCGGATACCCGGAACACGAGCCGATTTTGATCCCTTGCTGGCGCAGGTTGGCGATGGTCTCCAGTGCGCCGGGGATCAGTGCCGAGTGCTCGGCGATTTTTTCGATCTGCAACGGCATGAAGCGCTGGTAGATCGCAGTAACGTCGTCGTCAGTCGGAGTACGGCCGAACGCCTTGCGATAACGCTCGGCCACCTGCGGTTGGTCGCACAGAGTACGAATGTGATCCCACTTGCCCATGCCCATCGGCCCGCGGGCTTCTTCGATGGAGACCTGGACGTCGAACTCGGCGAAGGCTTCGACAAAAATCTGCGTGGGTGCGAATGAGCCGAAATCGACTACGGTGCCGGCCCAGTCGAGGATCGCGGCTTGCAGCTGGGTTGGGTTGCTGTAGTTCATGCTGATCAAATCCTGTGGTAAATGACTGAAAAAGCTGTGTGCCGGGAAATCAGATAGCGAGGACTTCCATCTCGCGCAGCGCCTCGCCAATCGCCGCCACGGCTTCGCGCATTTGCGCCGGGTTGACGTGACCGATGCAGCCGACGCGGAAGGTTTCGAGCTGGGTCAGTTTGCCGGGGTAGAGGATGTAACCCTTGGCCTTGACCCGTTCGTAAAAGTCCTTGAACTGGTAGCGCGGATCGTTGGGCGCATGGAAAGTGGCAATGATCGGCGCCTGAATGTCTGCCGGCAGAAAACTGCGCAGCCCAAGCGCGGCCATTTCTTCCATCAGCGCCTGACAGTTGGCCGCATAACGCGCATGCCGCGCCGGCAGGCCGCCTTCTTCGTGGTATTGCAGCAGCGCTTCGTGCAGCGCCGCGACTACGTGGGTCGGCGGGGTGAAGCGCCACTGCCCGGTTTTTTGCATATAACTGTGCTGATCGAACAGATCCATCGCCAGCGAGTGCGAATTGCCGGCGGAGGCGGCCAGCGACTCTTTGCGGGCGAATACGAAACCCATGCCCGGCACGCCTTCCAGGCATTTGCCCGAAGCGGCGATCAGCGCATCGAACGGCACTTGTTGCGCATCCACCGGCAAGGCGCCGAAAGAACTCATTGCATCGATGATCAGGCGTTTGCCGTGCTGCGCAATAACTTGAGCAATTTCTGCCAGTGGATTGAGGATGCCGGTGCTGGTTTCACAATGAATCAGTGCGACGTGGGTGATATCAGCGTCGGCGCGCAACAGGCGGTCCACGTCGGCCGCGGTGGTCGGCTCATCTTCGGCGGTTTCGAAGGTGCTGAACGAGCGGCCGAGCACTTCACAGATCTTCGCCAGACGCTTGCCGTACGCGCCGTTGATCAATACCAGAATCTTGCCGTCACGCGGCACGAGGGTGCCGATCGCGGCTTCGACGGCGAAGGTGCCGCTGCCTTGCAATGGCACGCAGTGGTGCGTCGCCGCGCCGTTGAGGATCGCCAGCAATTGCTCGCAGAGGCTGGCGGTCAGTTGATTGAAGCGGTCATCCCATGAACCCCAGTCGACCATCATCGCCTGGCGGGTTCGCGCCGAAGTGGTCAACGGGCCGGGAGTGAGCAGGATGGGGGCGGCGATACTCATTCGTGTGTCCTCGCGAAAGCGCTGGGGGATGAAGCTACGGCGCCTAAGTTGCAATTCGGCGAGCCATCAATCAAATTGTTTGTTGTTATGCCAGCCATCAGTGAGAGTTATTCATGAATCTGTTTCAGCTGCGCGCCTTCGATGCTGTCGCCCGAGAAGGCAGCTTCACCCGCGCTGCTGCGCGGCTGTTCATCAGTCAGCCGGCGGTCACCGGGCACATCAAGGCGCTGGAGGAGCACTACCAGATCACTCTGCTAAGGCGCACCGCGCGGCGGGTCGAGCTGACCGAGGAGGGCACCAAACTCGCAGCGATCACCCGGGCGATGTTCGGCATGGCCGAAGAGGCGCAGGCGTTGCTCGAAGCTAATCGACAGTTGCTCAGCGGCCGGCTGGAAGTAGCGGCTGACGGCCCGCACATGGTCATGCCGATGCTCGCCAGCCTGCGCGCGCGGTATCCGGGGATCACCGTCAATCTGCGTTTGGGCAACGCGCAGGAAACCCTCGCCGCGCTGATGTCCGAGCATGCCGACGTGGCGGTGTTGACCGAGGTCGAGCCGCGCAAGGGGCTGCACTTGCAAGCGCTGAGCGAATCGCGGATTTGCGCATTGGTGCCGGCCGGGCATCCTTGGGCGGCGCGTACGTCTGAAGTGCAGCTCAAGGAACTCGATCAAGTGATCATGGTGCTGCGCGAGCCCAGTTCGATCACCCGGCGCACCTTCGATCAGGCCTGTGCGCAGGCGGCGGTCAATCCACGGGTGCTGCTGGAGCTGGACAGTCGCGAGGCAGTGACCGAAGCCGTGGCGGCCGAGCTCGGCGTCGGCGTGGTGTCTTCGGTGGAGGTCAGCCATGACCCGCGCGTGGTGGCGATTGCGCTTGCCGGCGACGGCTTGGTCAACCGGCACATGCTCGGATGCATCGAGCGGCGCCGGGAGTTGCGCCTGATTCAGGCGTTTTTCGATTTGGCGCCTTCATGAAATACCGAGTCGCCGCAATCGCGGGCAAGCCCGCTCCCACAAGGTATGTGTCGTGCAAAACTGTGTGACCGACATAAATCCTGTGGGAGCGGGCTTGCCCGCGATGAGGCCGGTAGCCTAAGCCAGACTCTCGCGCACCATCTCGA
The DNA here is from genome assembly GCF_048822895.1 of Pseudomonas sp. P4795. Lineage (NCBI taxonomy): Bacteria > Pseudomonadati > Pseudomonadota > Gammaproteobacteria > Pseudomonadales > Pseudomonadaceae > Pseudomonas > Pseudomonas sp. P4795. The sequence continues at coordinate 207,353 of NZ_JBMFBT010000006.1, forward strand.
GAAAAGTCGCCACCACCCGCCGCGAACTCTGCTCGCGCAAACACACCAGGGTCTCGGTCAAGCGCCGGGTGCAATCGGTGATGGGCAGCGCACACACCCGTGAATCCGAGCCAAACTCCGCCGCCGACACCACGCCCACACCAATGCCTACCACCACCGCTTCGCGCGCCGCTTCTCGACCTTCGACCTGAATCGCCGGACGAATACGAAATCCGGCGCGGGCCATTTCTTCTTCCAGCGTCTGGCGAGTCACCGAGCCCATTTCGCGCAAGACCAGCGGCGTGTCATCGAGATCTGCGAGGCAGATCGAATCGCGTTCCGCCCACGGATGAGTGCGCGAAACGAATGCCACCATCGGATCGTCGCGCAGCGGCACGCACAGTAGGCGTTCATCGCTGACATCGCGCCCGAGCAGCGCCAGATCGGCCTGATAGTTGAACAGACGGAACAGCGATTCATCGGTGTTGCCAGTCTCGATCTTCACGCTGATCCCCGGATAGCGCTCGCAGAACCGGGCGATCTGTGGGAGCACATGCACCGGTGCATCCACCGCCAGAATCAGGCTGCCGGTCTGCAATGCCTGCGACTCCTGCAACAACTCCTGCGCTTCAGCCTCGACCACGAACAGCCGCTGGGTGATCGCCAGTAAGCGCTCACCAAGATCGGTCAGGCGCACCGCGCGCTTGTTGCGATGGAACAGCAAAACGCCAAAACGCTCTTCGAGTTTGCGCACCTGGTCGGAAATCGCCGGTTGCGTCAGAAATAGCCGCTGGGCGGCTTTGGTGAAGCTTCCATGCACGGCCACGGCGTGGAAGGCTTTGAGCTGGGCATGGGACACGGACATGTTGGCTCCTGCTGCAACGATGCAAGTACAAGCTGAGCTTATGGGTGAAATACGATAAATCGATTTTATTTATCACACCGTAATTGTTTTGATCGGCTCACGCCAACGCTGACTGCTCGTTCGAGCAGCGGCGCTGGCCATGAGCCTGGGTGTGCAATACCAGGTTCATCTGACCGATAGCGCCTCAGGGATGGAGTGATATCGCAGTGCTCAACAATAAAAACACAGGCGTTTTTTACCAATTCTGCCGGCACACTCACACCCTGAGGTCAGAACCATAATGAACAAGCACATCGGCACCATCGCACGTTGGCGCGTGCAGATTTTCGCGATTACCTGGCTTGCATACGCCGCGTTCTACTTCACTCGCAAAGCGTTCGCGGTGGCCAAACTGGGCATCGCCGAAGACCCGAGCTTCACCCTCGACAAAATGGCCATGGCCAACCTCGATGCGATTTATCTGGCGGCGTATGCGATTGGCCAGTTCACCTGGGGCATGCTCGCCGACCGCTTCGGCCCGCGGGTGGTAGTGCTCGGCGGGTTGTTGATTTCCGCAGCGGCGGCACTGGTGATGGGCAGCTTTGCGACGTTGCCGATCTTCGCCACTTGCATGCTGATTCAGGGGTTGGCGCAGTCCACCGGATGGTCGGGGCTGTGCAAAAACCTCGGCAGTTTCTTTCCCGCCCGGCAGCGCGGGCGCGTGCTCGGATTGTGGAGTTCCTGTTACGCATTTGGCGGGCTGGTGGCATCGCCGTTTGCCGGATGGTGGGCCTACACGCTGATCGGCAGTTGGCACGCGGCGTTTATTTCCAGCGCGGTGGTGGTGGCGGTGGTGGCGCTGTTGTTCTTCATCTTTCAGCGCGATAAACCGGAAGACGTCGGCCTGCCCGCAGTGGAACCGGAGCCGGAGCTCAGCGCCGAACAGACCGCCGCCAACGGCAAACTGAGAATCTGGGAACCGCTCAAGGAAATATTGCACAACCGTACGGTGCTGGTGCTCGGCCTTGCCTACTTCCTGCTGAAGCCCGCGCGTTACGCGATTTTGCTCTGGGGGCCGGTGATCGTGTTCGAGCAGATGCCTTCCGTGGGCAAAGTCGGTGCGGCGATCATTCCCACCGCTTTTGAACTGGCGGGGCTGCTCGGGCCGATCATGCTCGGGCTGGCCTCGGACAAACTGTTCGGCGCTCGGCGCATGCCGGCCTGCGTTATCAGCCTGCTGGCGCTGACCGTGACGTTGGCGCTGTTCATGGCCGCGCTGAACACTGGCAGCGTGCTGTTGGTGGTGGCGCTACTGTTCGTGATGGGCCTGACTTTGTATGGCCCGGACTCAATGATCAGCGGTGCGGCGGCGATTGATTTCGGTACTGCCAAGGCAGGCGCCACGGCGGCCGGATTCGTCAACGGCTGCGGCTCGGTGGGTGCGGTGCTCGGTGGCTTGTTACCCGGCTACTTCGACTCAGTGACGGTGTTCATCGTGTTCGCCGGTTGCGCGCTGTTCTCGGCGCTGGTGCTGATCCCGCACTGGAACAGTCGACCGGATGCATTAAACGAGCTGCGCGCCTTCGTGCCCAATCGGGCCATGACGATCAAACCTTTACGCAACTGAACATTCCGTGCCTCGCGGCCTGCTGCGACGCTCGCGGCAGGCTGTAGCGTGGCCAACTGACTGGAGAAAACCATGCGACCTTTTTGGCTCGAGCAAGCCTTGCTCACGGAAACGAGCGAGCCGTGTCCGCCGGTCAACGGCGAAATCCGCAGCGATGTGTGCATTGTCGGCGGCGGCTACACCGGGCTGTGGACAGCGATCATGCTCAAGCAGCACAACCCGCAACTGGATGTGGTGTTGATCGAAGCCGACATCTGCGGCGCCGGCGCCAGTGGGCGAAATGGCGGCTGCGCGCTGTCATGGTCGGCCAAGTACTTCACGCTCGAGCGCTTGTTCGGTGTTGAAGAAGCGGTGCGGCTGGTCAAGGAGTCGGAACGCAGCATCCATGCCATCGGCGAATTCTGCGAGCAATACGGCGTGGATGCCGATTACCGACTCGACGGCACCTTGTACACCGCGACCAATCGCGCGCAATGCGGTTCGACCGACGCAGTGATTGCCGCGCTGGAGCGCAACGGCATCAACTCGTTCACCCAACGCCCGGTTGCCGACGTGCAGCGCATGGCCGGTTCGGACAAACATCTGGAGGGCTGGTTTTCCCCGGCCGCAGCCAGTGTGCAACCGGGAAAACTGGTGCGCGGTTTGCGCCGTGTCGCATTGCAACTGGGCGTGAGAATCCACGAAAACAGCGCAATGACCGGGCTCGAAGAGGGCCACCCGGCGCGCATCCGCACACCGGACGGTTGCGTGGTTGCCGACCGTGTGGTGCTGGCGATGAACGCGTGGATGGCCCGCGCTTTCCCGCAGTTCGAGCGCAGCGTGGCGATCGTTTCCAGCGACATGCTGATCACCGAGCCACGCCCTGACCTCTTGCAGCAAATCGGTTTGACCAGCGGGGTGACGGTGCTCGATTCGCGGATCTTCGTGCACTACTACCACAACACCCCGGACGGCCGAATCATGCTTGGCAAGGGCGGCAACACCTTCGCTTATGGCGGGCGGATGCTGCCGGTGTTCGATCAGCCATCGCCGTACGCCGGATTGCTCAAGCGCAGCCTCGGCGATTTTTTTCCGGCGTTCGCCGATGTGAAAATCGATGCGACGTGGAATGGTCCTTCGGATCGCTCGGTCACCGGTCTGCCGTTTTTCGGGCAAATGGGTGTCAGCGCCAATGTGTTCTACGGTTTTGGCTATTCCGGCAGCGGCGTCGGTCCGTGTCATATGGGCGGGCAGATTCTCGCGTCACTGGTGCTCGGCCTCGACAACCCGTGGACGCGCTCGCCGTTGGTCAACGGGCCGCTCGGCTATTTTCCACCCGAGCCGATCCGCTATCTAGGTTCGCTGATGGTGCGCAACGCGATCCGGCGCAAGGAGCGCGCCGAAGACCATGAGCGCCGGCCACGGCATCTGGATGTGCGCCTGGCGAAGTTTGCCGCAGCGGCGGGCAAGGCTGACAAAGGCTAAAGCTCAAGGCGCGGCGCGGTTGAGCAGCCAGTTGAGTAAAGGGTCGTCCGTGTCGGGCTCAGGCATGGTTTGCCGGAGTGGTCGGGAACCACAGGCGTCGAGGCACAGGATCGGTCGATCCGGATCGCTGTCGAGAAAACTCACCCAGACCTCACTGCCGGCACGAGGCAATGCGTCTGCTGCGAGTCGGCCGCTGGTGGCAATCGGTAGCCACAAATTTTCAGTCTCGCCGAGCGCGGGCCATAGCTGCACGGCGATGCGGCCCTGGTCATCCGGTTGCGGCGGCTGGCCGGGTGTACCGCGCACTCGCGCCAGTTGATACCCGGGAATGCTCGGGCGCGCGTGGCGCAGTGGCGGACGGAAGTCGGTCGACCATGGTTGCGCGGTAAATTCATTGTGATAGCGGCGGGTTGCGGGCATCGGCTCGAGGATTGACGGCTGTTGCCCCTGATGGCGCAACTCGGTGATCAGCCATTGCTCGTTGAAGCCGCTGACCGGGTGATCGGCCACTTGCAGCAGTTGGCCACTTCGCAGACGCGGGCAATCGCTGCGGCCGTGAATCGAGCGATACTCACAACGCTGGCGCTCCAGTTGCCGACGACTGCGCTGCTCGGCATGGCGTTGTTCGCTCGGCACTAATCCCGGTTCGTTGGCGGGCACTGAATGGTTGGCCGCTTCCTCATGACTTTGCACTTGCCCACGTTCGCGAAAGCTTTGCGCAAGCATCGGGATCACTGCTTTATGCCGCTGGAACAGTGCACTGACGGTGGGCGACGGCGCGTCATTCTCGTTGCTGAATCCGATCGATGTCGGTTGTTGCGGCAAACTCAGGCTGTCATCGGCGAACACCACCACATGCCCGTCGGGCTGGTGCTCAAAGTGATAGTGGATGCCTTCTTCTTCGCACAGGCGCTGCAACAACGCCAGATCACTCTCGTCGTACTGGATGCAGAACGGTCGGGGCGGATAGTGGCCGACGTTCATCTCGATTCGGTAACTGTGCGGTGCCAGGCAATGTTCGGTCAGCAGTTGCTGAATAATTGCCGGCACGTCCGAGCGCGTGAACACTCGGCGTCGCGGCTGCAGGTCGAGCGCGCTCAAATGCGGCATCAGCACCAGTTGATAACCGATCCGATGCGTTCCGCGATGTTCGCAACTGGCACTTTGAATGATGCCGTGAATCCCCTGATCGTTATCCAGCTGCAGGAACGCTGCCTGGTGCAGCAGACTACCCGGCGGTTGCGCCGGGGCCAGGCCGATGACTTCAATCTCGAAACGATACAACTGATTCAGCGCTTCATGACCGCTGAAACGCAGCACCGGCAGGCAGAGGCCGCCATCGAGCAGGGTCAGGGTGAAGGGGCTTTCCTTGTCATTGAGCATTCGCGCGGCTCTGTCAGGCAATACGGACGGCAGAGGGTACGAAACCGCAGCGCGAAATAGGCATGGCATAGGGGGTTTTCAGCATTGCCCTACAAGCCGCGTAGAAGATGTCGATTCGGCAACCGAATTTTTGGTCGATTGCCGACTTTAGGCCGTATAAACTTGGCGCCACCGCGTCGGCCAATAAATGTCTCGGCGCCACAGATCAAGAGAGTGAGTAATGGGCGCACAGTGGAAGGTTAAACACAAAGAAGCGGCATCCAACGCCAAGGGCAAGATCTTCGGCAAACTGGTCAAGGAAATCACGATTGCTGCGCGCAACGGTGCGGATACCGCGACCAACGCACATTTGCGTCTGGTGGTCGAACAAGCCAAAAAAGCTTCGATGCCGAAAGAAACCCTGGACCGCGCGATCAAGAAAGGCGCGGGCCTGCTTGGCGAAACCGTGCAATACCATCGCGTGACCTACGAAGGTTTTGCTCCGCATCAGGTGCCGTTGATCGTCGAGTGTGTCACCGACAACATCAACCGCACCGTGGCGGAAATCCGCGTGGCGTTCCGCAAGGGACAATTGGGTGCGTCCGGTTCGGTGGCCTGGGACTTCAACCACGTCGGCATGATCGAAGCTTCGGCGGACAGCGCGGATTCCGATCCGGAAATGGCTGCGATTGAAGCCGGTGCCCAGGATTTCGAGGCGGGCGAAGACGGCGCGACGTTGTTCCTGACCGATCCGACTGACCTCGATGCCGTGCAGAAAGCACTGCCGGAGCAGGGCTTCACCGTGTTGTCGGCCAAGCTGGGCTACCAGCCGAAGAACCCGGTCAGCGGTTTGAGTGATGAGCAGATGGCTGAAGTCGAGGCGTTCCTTGAAGGCCTCGATAACCATGACGACGTGCAGGATATGTTTGTCGGATTGGCGGGCTAACCTGCGGCAGATGTGATCGACCTGTGGCGAGGGAGCTTGCTCCCGCTGGATGGCGAAGCCGTCCCAATCAGACGACTGCTACGCAGCCGAGCGGGAGCAAGCTCCCTCGCCACAGAATCCAGGCGATCACAGGTTATGCAGCAACTGCACAACCTCGCTGAACCCCGGCCGCCCCAGCACATCCGGCTGACAGCAGCGCCGCTCGAGATCTTCCAGTGCCACACGCTGCCCATCGCTCAACCCCGAGTCGATGCGCGCCAGCAATTCACCCAGCAGCACCCCGAACGCGCGTACTTCAATGCGTTGCAAGGCACGGGTTTCCCGACTGTCTTCGGTGGCATGGAACGATGCCGCACCAAAATCCCCCAACAGACAATCACCACGCTCATTCAACAGAATGTTGTGCCCGTACAGATCACCGTGAGTGATGCCTTGTCGATGCAAATGCTCGGCAACTGCGGCGATGCCCCGCGCAATGCGCAACGCGACCTCGGCCGTAAAACGGCAGTCCTCGGCATACACATCCCGCGAGCAGGACACCAGGCTTGGCAATCCGGCCAGATTGAGATAACTCGGGTCGATCAGTTGCATCACCAGCCCTTGCTGACCATCCGGATGGTTGCCGATGCGTCCTTCGACGCGAATCAGATTCGGGTGCAATCCAGCGGTGATGCAGGCGTTCATTTCGTGCAGCGGCGAGCCGTCGCTGGTCATTTCGCCTTTGTAGAGTTTTACCGCCACTTGCGTGGTCGGCTGATCGGCAGGTTGCCAGATCGCCCGGGAAATCACCCCGGAAGCGCCTTCACCGAGTTGCTGTTCCAGACGCAAGGTCGACCAGTCAATGATCGGCGTCGCTTCAAGTGCCGCCGCGTCTGCTTCGGTCTCCAGCGGATTGCCGGCATAGGCCAGCCAGGTCAGGCTCGGCAGGGTCAGCAGCCATTGCGGCAGTTCGGTCATCCGATTGGCGGCGATCCTGAGCAACTCCAGCCTGTGACATTGGCTCAACGATGGCGGTAACGTTTGCAGACGATTGCCCGCCAGCATGAGTTTCTGCAACTGCGGGCGTTCGCCGAGTTCGACGGGCAGGGTTTCGATGCAGTTGTCAGTCAGGATCAACCAGCGCAACAGCGGCGGCAGCGCCGCGCCGGGCACATGGGAGATGCGGTTGGACTTGAAGCCGATCATCGTCAATGCCGGGCACTGACCCAGGCACGCCGGCAACTCGGTAAACAGGTTATCCGAACAGAACAGCACCCGCAGGTGCGTCAGCCGATGCAAGTCATCCGGCAGACTGCTCAAGGCATTGCCGCTGAGGTTGAGGACTTCCAGCGAATCGGCGAGGTCGAAAATTTCCCGCGGAAATTCGCTCAGGCCTTCCGCCAGATCCAGACGAGTGATGCCCGACAACTCGCCGGCGCGCAATTGAGCAAGGGTGTGCATGAAGGTGTTCGCTTTAGACAGATAGGCGCGAGGCGCCGGAAGTTGGGCGACATGATAGCGCCAGACGGTTGGCTATTCGCGCACTTCTGACAGTTGCCCCAAGCGACTGCGGGTGCGGGCGAGGTCGATGGCGTCACCGGCAAGGCTTTCGCCCAAGGGTAGCTGGCCGAGCAGGGTCAGGTGTTTGTCCTGATCGTAAAGCACGTCGATCAGGTTGATGAAGCGCTGCTGAGCGGCGATCGAGCATTCCCCGAGTTGCGGCAGGTCGTCGATGATCCAGCGGTCGAACTGCCGGCACAATTCCAGATAGTCCATCACCGCTGTCGGTTGTTCGCACAGATCGGCGAAGGTGAAACCGACGCGGCGCTCTTCACACAGCCGCGCTTGCAGTTCTCGTGCACCGACCTTGAGCTGCTGCGCCGGGGCATTGCTTTGCGGCAGCTTCAAGGCCCGGCGTTGCTCGGCGCTGGCTGGCCACACGTAATGCCCGTGGGTGAACACCTGATGCGCGTGGTGGCGCACCTGGCTGCGGTAATCGTGCGGGCCGCCGACTTCCATGACCTGCATGCGCGCGTTGATCAGATCGATCACCGGTTTGAACCGCGCGTGATACAGCGGATTCGGCAGTAAACCTTCCGGCGGATAATTGGACGTTACCAGCAACAAAATCCCGCGCTTGAACAGCGCCTTGAACAGCCGGTTGATGAGCATCGCATCGCCGATGTCATGCACATGAAACTCGTCGAAACACAGCACCCGGCAGTCCTCGAACAATGCATCGAGGGTGACGGCGAGCGCATCGTCCTGGTCGCGATGGCGGAATATGCCTTGATGCAATTGGGCGAAAAACTCATGGAAGTGCAGGCGGCGTTTCTGCTCGATTGGCAGGGCATGAAAAAAACCGTCCAGCAGCCAGCTCTTGCCGCGCCCGACGGCGCCGTGCAGGTACAGGCTTGGTGGTATCTGCGGCTTGTTGCCAAGCAAAAGTCCGGCTTGTTGTGCGAGGCAATCGATGACGCGTTGCTGGCTATGGCTGAGGGTGTAGCCCTGCGCGTGGGCCTGGTTGCGAAAGTAATCACGGATCGCTTGTGCACTGACGCAATGCCCCGCACTGGACGGGCGACTTTTGCCGAGCAGTCGGCCCAACACTGAAAAGCGCTGGGTCAGGGGCGGGCGTTTGGGTGGTCGAGCGGGCACTGTAAGGTTACTCCGATGGCGGCAGACCGGCTCCCCCGAGCGCGGCGGGGTAGTGTAACCAGATGGGTAGTTTGCCTTCCACTGCGGTTGCTCACCCGGGCTGTGGCTGGACAACAATCTGCGGCGCGTACAGCTTTTCTCAGCGGCATAAGCGGCAGTCTCGTCAACCTTTCGAAACATATCCCGGCAGAACACTGGATCCAATCGACTGGCGCAATCGCCGTCCGTTGCTAATCTGGAACACAGTAACCACCGCACACAAGGAACGCGCAGTGAACACAAGGCTGGTCTGGGCATTGCTCGGCGGGCTCGCAGCGCCAGTCTTCGCCGCCGACTTGCAGGTCGAGGTGCGAGTCGATGTGCAGCGCGGCTGCCAGTTGGTCGGCCAGCAGCGCGAGGCCGGAATCGAGCAGTTGGGCGTGCTCGACTTTGGCAGCACCGCGCGGCTCGATGACCCGGCCGGGCCGCTCGGTGCGGCACTGACCAACCAGCGCCTGCCACGGCTGGAATGCAACCCGGACACGCCGTATCAGATGCGTGTCGATGGTGGCTTGCACGGCGGCGTCGGCGAAGTGCGCTACATGGCGGGCGAGGCGGGCAGCAAACCGATTCCGTATCGGTTGTATCAAGATGCCGCGCGGCGGGTGCCGCTGGTGGTGGATGTGCCAGTGAGTGGCCGAGTGCCGGACACCGGCACAGTGGAATTGCCGTTATACGCGCGGATTGAGCGCATGGCCGAAGTGCCGCGCGTCAGCCGTTATTCGGATCTGGTCAAAGTGACTGTGACCTGGTGATTGCATCGGGTCAGTCGGCAACCCGCTGGATTCGGGTTGCGCAAGGAAGGGGCGCTCGATGACGAGCGCGATGGTCGAGTGATCCTGAAGGAGTAGGGCAAGCGCAATGACAAGCAAGCACTGGCTGGTAATCGCCACGGGCGCGCTGCTGTTGCTCACCGAACACGCACGAGCGGCGGTCAGTGGGCAAATCCACGCGCGGCTGGTGCTGATCGCAGGCTGCGAAGTGACCAACGGCGCCAGCCCGGGCCCGGTCGGCGATCTGGGCAAACTCGATTTCGGTCAGCAAGGCCCGACCTGGTACGCGCCGATCAAGGCCAGCCTCAGCACTGACAGCAGCGGCAAGCTGAATGTCGCGTGCAATCCTTCAGTCACCGGTTTCATTGTGACCATCGACGGCGGCGCGCATGGCGACGGCACCACCCGGCGCCTGAGCAACGGGCGCCAGACCATCCCCTATCAGCTCTCCCTCGATCCTTCGGGCATGCAGAGCTACAGCATCGGTCAACAACACAACTTCGCTGTCACCAACGGCGCGCAAATACCGATCCCGGTATTTGGCTCGGTGGTGGCGAACACCCGCGCGGTACCGGCCGGGGTCTATACCGACACCCTGACGGTAACGCTCGACTGGTAACCCCGTAGAGGACGGACACCATGCGTACGATTGCATCAAGGATTGGTTTGTCGTTGCTCGGCCTGACGCTGGCTTCCAGCGTCAACGCCGCCACCACGGTCACCGGGCAGATCACTTCCAGCCTGATTCTGACCAGCAGTTGCCAGGTCAACGGATCCGGCGGTTCCACCGGGCTGAACTTCGGTGCCTTGAACTTCGGCACCGCCAACAGTCTGTTCACCACTGCCACCGGGCAAGTGCTTGGCGGTGGCGGCGGGGCGTTGTCGATTCTGTGCTCGGCCGGCACCACGCCGACGGTCAAGGTACGCGCCGGTGCGCATGACGGGCTGTCCCCCGGCGGCACGCGCGCGCTGTACGACGGCGTCGCCAACTACGTGCCGTACGACTTGTACACCGACGCCGGGCATTCGCAGTTGCTGGCCATCGACGGGGTGGTCAACCTCTCGGCGAGTACCGGCGTGGCGCAAACGGTGAATCTCTACGGTCAGGCCGTCGGCAAGGCCGGGCTGCCAGCCGGGACCTATACCGACACCATTGCTGTTGAACTGACGTTCTAGTGCCATGCGCCGATCAGGTTGCGCGGCGCTGCTTGTGCTGTGCGCGTGCAGCGTGCCATTGCCGCTGGCGGCGGTGACCAGCCAGAGTTTTCAGGTCAGCGCCACGGTGACGCCGGGTTGTCTGGTGGTGGGCGGGGTGTCGAATTACGGCGGCTTGAATTTCGGCACACGCTCGGCACTGGCCACCAACACCGTGCAAGTCGCGCTGACCGGCGGCGTGCAATTGCAATGCACGCCGGGCGTGACGTTGAACATGACCGTCGACGGCGGCCAGTACAACAGCAGTGGCCGGCACATGCAGCTCAACAGCGGCAGCGCGCGGGTGGCGTATGCGCTGTTTCGCGACGCTGCTTACAGCCAGAGCCTGGGCATCGGCCAGAGCGTGGCGGTGGCCTACAGCGATGCCAACAACATCAGCCTGCCGATTTACGGTCAGGTGCAATTGCCGGGCAATCAGCCTGGGGGGACGTACAGCGACGTGTTGCAGGTGCAGCTGTCGTGGTGATGTGAACGACAAGGAGTGGTTTTATGGGGTTTTCCACGTCACGGCATATGTTCGTGCGTTGCGCGATGCTGGCGCTGGTCGTGTTTACCGAGGTGAATGCGCAGGCGGCGAGTTCGGTGCTGATCTGGCCGATCGATCCGGTGCTCGAGGCCGATCAACAGGCCAGTGCGCTGTGGCTGGAAAATCGCGGCACGGAAACCGCCAACTTGCAGATCCGCGTGTTCGCCTGGAACCAGAGCGGCTTCGCCGAGCAATACCAGAATCAGCGCGACGTGATCGGCAGCCCGCCAGTGGCGAAGATCGAGCCGGGGCAAAAGCAACTGGTACGGCTGACCCGAACCCGGGACGTGCCACCGGGACAGGAACTCGCCTACCGAATCATCATCGATGAAATCCCTTCCGCCCAACCGCCCGCCGCCGAGGGCGGCAAGACCGCCGCAGCGATCCGTTTTCAGATGCGCTATTCAGTGCCGCTGTTCGCCTATGGCGCCGGGCTGTGGAGCAAGGAAGACAGCACCCGCCAGCGCGATCCCAAGAGCATCGGCCTGCCGCAATTGAGCTGGCGCACCGTTGCAGTGGATGGCCGGCCGTATGTGGAAGTGCGCAATCAGGGCGCGGTGCATGCACGGTTGACCGATGTGGCATTCAAGCAGGGTGGACAGAGCAAACCGCTGGCCGAAGGGTTGCTGGGTTACGTCCTGCCGGGTGCGGTGATGCGTTGGCCGGCGCCGGGGCCGGTGGCAGGCGAACTGGCGGGGCGGGTCAATGGCGCGCCGCAGGTACAGAGCATCGCTCCTGCACGCTAGCCAGCTAAACAAGCAATACGGGACCGCCAGGGCAGGCAGTTGACCGGGCGGCTGCGAGCGGGATCAGGAGGATTCTGTCCATTGATGGACGTACAGCGCTAATGAGTTCGGGATGGGCTCGTCGTATTCAGCGTCCGTTGTGGCTCATGACCGGCGCGTGTTGCCTGGTGTTTGTTCATCCATCGGGGGCTGGCGATCTGCCGCCGTCGCCCAGCGGCATGGAGGCCGTGAGCGATGTACAGTTGTTTCTGGAGCTGGTGGTCAATCAGATGAATACCGGGCGCGTGGTGGCGGTGGCGCAGCGCGGCGGGCGGCTGTTTCTGCCGGCCAGTGTGTTGCGCGATACCGGCATGCAACTGCCCGACACGCTCGGCGCCGAAGTCGATCTCGACGGCTTGCCGGGCCTGCACAGCGATTACGACAGCGTCGGCCAACGCGTGCTGCTGGATGTGCCGCCGGACTGGCTGCCCGAGCAGTTCATCGGCAACCGCGAGGTCTACCCGCGCACCCCGGCGCTGAGCAGTTTCGGCGCGCTGTTCAACTACGACCTGTACCTCAACGACACCGATGACGCCGGCACCTACCTCGCGGCGTGGAACGAAGTGCGGGTCTTCGACAGTTGGGGCACGCTGTCCAACACCGGGCAGTACCGCCGCACGTTATCCGGCGATGCCGTCAGTACGCTGAGCAACGGTTATCTGCGCTACGACACGACGTGGCGTTATTCCGATGACGAACAGATGCTCACCTACGAGGCGGGCGACGTGATCAGTAGCGCCTTGCCCTGGAGCAGTTCGGTGCGACTCGGCGGCGTGCAGTTTTCCCGAGATTTTGCGATGCGTCCGGATCTGGTGACCTATCCGCTGCCGCAATTCGCCGGGGAAGCGGCGGTGCCGTCCTCGGTGGATCTGTTCATCAACGGCTACAAATCCAGCAGCGCCGATCTGCAACCGGGACCGTACACCCTGACCAATATTCCGTTCATCAACGGCGCGGGCGAAGCGGTCGTCGTCACCACTGACGCACTCGGTCGGCAGGTGTCGACCACTGTGCCGTTCTACGTCACCAGCAACCTGTTGCAAAAAGGCCTGAGCGATTTTTCGGTGGCGGCCGGTACCTTGCGCCGGGATTACGGTTTGAAGGATTTCAGTTACGGGCCGGGCGTGTCCTCGGCCAGTCTGCGCTACGGCATCAGCGACAGCTTCACCCTCGAGAGCCACGCCGAAGCGGCCGATACCCTGACCCTTGGCGGGCTCGGCGGCAATCTGCGGCTGGGCAATTTCGGCGTGCTCAACAGTGCGCTCAGTCAGAGCCGTTTCGATGGCGACAGCGGCCAGCAACTGAGCCTCGGCTATCAGTACAGCAACCAGCGTTTCAGCTTCTCGTATCAACGCTTGCAACGCCGCGATCAGTACGCCGATCTGACCGTAGTCGACAGCGATTACATCAGCCTCAGTCGGCGCAGCGAACAGGCGACCCTGAGCGTCAACCTCGAGCGCTGGGGCAGCCTTGGCGCAGGTTATTTCGACATTCGCGCGGCGGACGATTCACGCACCCGCTTGCTCAACCTGAGCTGGAGCAAACCGCTGTGGCGCAACAGCAGTTTCTACCTGTCGGCCAACCGCGAGATCGGCGACAGCAACTGGGCGGTGCAGGCGCAACTGGTGGTCCCGTTCGACCTGCGTGGGAGTCTGGCGATCAGCAGCGAGCGCAGCAAAACCGGGCAGTCGCAGCAGCGGGTCAACTACAGCCGCGCCGTGCCTTCCGAAGGCGGGGTGGGTTTCAATCTGGGGTATGCCAAGGGTGACGGCGCCGATTACCGTCAGGCTGACGTGACCTGGCGCCTGCAGTCGGTGCAGTTGCAAGCCGGGGTCTATGGCTCAGCGGATGCCGAGACCCGTTGGGCCGACGCCAGCGGTTCGCTGGTGTGGATGGATCGGCAGATGTTCGCCGCCAACCGCATCGACGACGCGTTTGTGGTGGTCAGTACCGATGGCTATGCAGACATTCCGGTGCGCTACGAGAATCAGCAAGTCGGCCAGACCGATCGCAACGGTCATTTGCTGGTGCCGTGGAGCAGCGCTTACTACCGTGGCAAGTACGAAATCGATCCGCTGAACCTGCCGGCCAACGTGCGCAGCCCGAACGTCGAACAGCGCATCGCGGTGCGGCGTGGCAGTGGCTATCTGCTGGAGTTTCCGCTAAGCCGGGTGATTGCCGCGAGCATCGTGCTGGTGGATGCGCACCAGCGCGAACTACCCCTCGGCAGTGGCGTGCTGCACGAGCAGAGCGGTGCGCGCACGGTTGTTGGCTGGGACGGCTTGGTCTATCTGGAAAACCTCCAGCCGCATAACTCGCTGCAAGTGAGTCTGGCGGACGGCAAATCCTGTCAGGTGCAATTCGACGTCGATATGAATCAGGATCAAGTGCCGCTGATTGGCCCGTTGGTGTGCCGATGAGCAGGTTTTATTTGTGGCTGCTGCTGATGTTACCGGGGGCGGCGCAGGCTGCATGTGCAGTGGTCAGCACCACGCCAGCGGCGTTCGGTTCGATCAGTTCGATCGCGCTGCGCACCACGGCGCAAAACAGCTCCACCTTGAACGGCGGTTTGAGTTGTACCGGATCATTGCTGTCGTTGTTGACCAGCAATGACCGTTTCTGGGCCACTGTCACTTCCAGTCAAAGCGGCTTGCTCGGGCCGACCGGTGATGTGATCGGCTACACGATCTACGCCAACAACAGCACCAGCTACCCGCTGACACGCGGCACCGCTTACGACTTCGCCCGCAACGGCATCATTGATGCTCTTGGCCTGCTCGCCGGGCCGGTGCCGAAAACCGTGCCGCTGTACCTCGGCACCACCATCGGCAGCAACGTCGCGGCGGGGGTGTATACCGAAACTCTGAGCATCTTCTGGAACTGGAATTACTGCTCCGGAATCGGCATCGGCGCGATTTGTCTGGGTCGCGATATCGGCAGCGGCACCACCACGCTGACGGTCAACCTGACGGTGTCCAACGATTGCACGATTACCGCGCCGAACATCGCGTTCGGCAGCGCTCCGGTGATCAGCGCGTTTACCCCGGTGACCGGGCAGACGATCAATCTGGCGTGCACCAAGGGCAGCGCCTACACCGTGGGTTTGAGCGACGGACAAAATCCACTGAGCGTTGGCGGACGGCGGCGCATGGTGTCATCGGGCAATTATCTGGCCTACGACATCTTCAAAAGCGCTGGCACCACGCGTTGGGGCAGCGTTGGTGCCGCCCGCCGCGCCAGCACGGATGCCGAAGTCAATCCCGGCAACGGACTGGGCACCGGCAGTCAGATCTTCAATTACAACGCGAAGATTTATACCGATCAGGCCACGCCGCCGGGCGGGACCTATGTGGACAATGTGGTGCTGGATGTCGGGTTCTGATTTCTCAGAATTGCAGCGATTGCTTGAGCACCTGCGCCGCCGGTGTATCGGTCGGGCTGACCATCGCATAGTTGTAACCGCTACCCGACCAATAGTCCGCGCGCAATTCGCCGTCACTGCGACTGCCGCGCGGTAGAAAAGTATTCTTCGGACCCGGTGGGCGCACGTAAAAGCTGATTTTGTGTCCGCCGTGATCCTCATACATGACCATCGCCGCCGGGCCTTCATCGGTACTCAGCAAGCGTCCGCTGACCGGCGAAAACCCGGCCGCCGTCAGATCCGGCAGGCGATTGGCCTGAGTGAAGTAACGGTCGAGCCAGCGCTGCATGTCGCCGTCGCCATCGACCTTATAGTCGGCCGGCAGCATGCCTTGCTGGGCGATCAAGCGATAAGCCTGCAAGGCATCGGTCATCGGTGCCGGGGCGTGCACCACGGTCATGTCACGCGCCTGCCAGCCACCGAATCCACCGACGCTGACCGCAATCAGCAACACAGCGGCGCTGGCCCAGGCCTTGCGCGACTGCCGTTTGAGGCGCTGGCGAATCAGCGCCGGATCGAGTTCCGGATTGGCCGGCTGCTGCAATGCACCGCCGAGTGCGGCACGCAGGTGCTGGGCATCCAGTTGCCAGGCACGCACTTGCGCGGCTTGGTCAGGGTGGCTGGCCAGCCAGGTTTCCAGCACAAGTCGGTCGGCAGTGCTGAGTTGGTGGTCGACGTAGGCGTGCAGATCACGCTCGTTGGGCGGCAGGCTGATCATTTGAGTATCCGCAAGGAAGGGCTGCTGATTTCGCCGTCGCTGAGCTGACGCAAAGCCTGGCGCGCGCGGGACAGACGCGACATCACGGTGCCGGTGGGGACGTCGAGAATCTCGGCAACCTCTTTATAGGTCAAACCTTCGACTGAAACCATCAGCAGCAGGGCGCGCTGTTCAGTGGGTAAACGATCGAAAGCTTGCAGGGTCGATTGGGCGATCACCGTGCGTTCCGCCGAGGGCTCGGCGTCGTCGCGACCGGTGAAAAATTCGAGCATCCGCGCATAACGCCGGGAACGTCGATGGGCATCGAGGAACTGCCGATAGAGGATCGAAAACAGCCACGCGCGCAAATCACCGTCCGCGCGTTTGCCGGCCCAACTCGACAGGGCACGTTCCAGGCTGGCCTGCACCAGATCGTCGGCGCTGCTGCTGTTGCGCGTCAACGACAGGGCAAAGCGGCGCATGCCGGGAATGATTTCTCGCAGTTGTTCGTCGATTTCGCTCATGAAGTTCTGCTAGTCACTACGCTGTGGACTAGGAAGACGCTCGGCGTTCGAGGTTATTCCAGGTTCGGAAAAATAAAAACCGGGCCGTGGAATAAATCCGCATGGCGTGCGTCTTGTTGATTCTTCCTACTTGAGGCCGCTGGCCCTGGAGTCGTTCATGGTTGATCGCAACTCACCTTCTGGCGGGCCGCAACGCCCGCCACTGAGTGCCGCGAGCCTGGTGCTGCGCCTTGGCGGCATTGCCGTGGTTGTCGCGGCGGTGGCCGGGGCGTTTGCCTACGTGCATGGCACCTTTGACCCACTACGTCTGACGCCCAAGGCGTTGGTCGATGTGCTGGAAAAGAACAGCGGCGTGCACGCGGGATTTCGCCGCAATCACGCCAAAGGTGTGTGCGTGATCGGGCATTTCGAGAACAGCGGCGAGGCGCGCTCGTTTTCCGTAGCGCAAGTATTCAGTGAGTCGCGCACGCCTGTGGTCGGACGTTTCGCACTACCGGCCGGTAGCCCCTACGCGCCGGACAGCAGCGTGCCGATCCGCAGTCTCGCGTTGCGTTTCACTCAAGCCAACGGCCAGCAGTGGCGCACCGGGATGAACAGCATGCCGGTGTTCCCGGTGGGTACGCCTGAGGCGTTCTATCAATTGCAGCAGGCGCAGTCACCGGATCCGGCCACGGGTAAACCCGATCCGGCCAAGGTGCCGGCGTTTTTCGGCAGTCATCCGGAAGCTGTGCCGTTCCTGACCTGGATAAAGACTGCCAAGCCATCGGCCAGCTATGCCACGGAAACCTACAACAGCGTCAACGCGTTCTATCTGGTCGATGCCAGCGGCAAGAAACAAGCGGTGCGCTGGAGCATGACGCCACTGGCGCAGGACGTGGCGGGCGCGACTGCCCTGGAGGGCGCGGACTTCCTCGAAAAAGATCTGGTGAAACGCCTGGCTTCCGGGCTGTTGCGCTTTCAGTTGAACATCACCTTGGCCAACGCCGACGATCCGGTGAATGACGCGAGCAAGGCCTGGCCGCAAGGTCGCAAAGTGCTCAATGCTGGCACGCTGGTACTGGAGAAGACTCAGCCGCAACTCAGTGGTGAGTGCCGCGACATCAACTACGATCCGCTGGTTTTGCCGGCCGGTATCGAAGGTTCCGACGACCCGTTGCTCGCCGCGCGTTCAGCCGGTTACGCCGATTCGTACCTGCGTCGCACCAGCGAAGTCAGCCAATTGCCCGCCACCAAACAGGAGGCGCGCCCATGAGCCCGCGACCAACTCATTTCGCTCTTTTCGCGCGGCTTCTGCACTGGCTGATGGCGCTGATGATCATCGCCATGCTGTTTATTGGCGCGGGCATGGTGGCTTCGGTGTCGGCGCGGCATGAATGGCTGATCAACCTGCATAAGCCGCTGGGCATCGCGATTCTCGCTTTGGTGATTGTGCGTCTGCTGGTGCGTTTTTTCACCCGTCAGCCGCCACTGCCTGATGATTTGCCGGGCTGGCAAGTGATGGCGGCCAAGGCTTCGCATGTCTTGCTGTACGCGTTGATGCTGATCTTGCCCCTGCTGGGCTGGGCGATGATCAGTGCGGCGGGGGATCCGGTGATGCTTGGCAACTCGTTGCAATTGCCGTCGATTCTTCCGGCAGATGCGCAGGTGTTTGCGTTTTTGCGCAAGGCTCACGGTTATCTGGCGTATCTGCTGTTTCTGACGGTGTTGCTGCATCTGGCGGCGGCGCTGTTCCATGGCTGGGTGCGCCGCGATGAAGTGCTCGAGAGCATGCTGCACGGCAAGCCGCGCGACTGATTGGTTCTGCGCGCGCACAAAAAATCGCAGACTGGCTGCGATTTTTTGTGCGGCGCGGGCGGGGTGTCAGCGCAGAGTGTCGACCATGTCGGCAACGGTGGTCAGCACGTCCTTGCCCAGTTGTTTCGAGCGTTTGCCCGACCAGCCGGTTTCTACATTCGGATGATCGTCGTGATCCTTGAATGGCATTTCCAACGTCAGTGCCAGGCAGTCGAACTTCTGGCCGACGCTGTTGCACGCCAGCGTCATGTTGGCTTGCCCCGGTTCGTCGCGGGTGTAGCCGTATTTGGTCTGGAAGTCTTTGGTGGTGCGCTTGAGGTGGCTGCGGAAGTGCTCTTCGAGCTTCTCGATCCGTGGGGTGAAACCGGGATTGCCTTCGCAACCAGCGGTGAACACGTGGGGGATTTCTTCGTCACCGTGTACGTCGATGAACATATCCACGCCGTACTTTTCCATCTGCTGCTGTACGAAAAGTACTTCCGGACTGATTTCCTGGGTCGCGTTCTGCCACGCGCGGTTCAGATCCTGGCCCATAGCGTTGGTGCGCAAATGACCGTGGAAGGCACCGTCC
The DNA here is from genome assembly GCF_048822895.1 of Pseudomonas sp. P4795. NCBI lineage: Bacteria > Pseudomonadati > Pseudomonadota > Gammaproteobacteria > Pseudomonadales > Pseudomonadaceae > Pseudomonas > Pseudomonas sp. P4795. The sequence continues at coordinate 226,557 of NZ_JBMFBT010000006.1, forward strand.
GGGTTCATGTTCGGCACCAGATACAGGTCGGCGCTGGCCAGCAGTTTGTTCAGCACTGGATCGTCGTGCCGTTCCAGACGCTCGATCACGCCTTCCATGAACCATTCGGCCATGTGCTCGCCGGGATGCTGTTGGGCGATGATCCAGATTTTACGCTGGCCTTCGGCGCCAGTGCCTTTGCGCAGCAGCTGAATGTCGCGACCTTCGACGCTTTTGCCGGTCGCTAGCAGCTCGGTGCCGGCCTTGCTTACTGCTTGCTCGATCAACCAGTCATGGCGACCACGGCTGTAAGGTTCGAAATAGGCGAACCAGGCGTGAGTGGCCGTGGCCTCGAGGCTGAAGCGCAGGCAGTCGCCTTCAAAAATGGTCGGGACGCGGAACCAGTTGACGTGATCGTAGGAGGCAACGGCCTGGTAACCATCCCACGCTTTGTTGTATGAGGACTGGCTGGCGTTGTTCAGGCGAAACCAATGTTCCTGGCCGACATGCAGGCCACTGGCCTTGAAGTGAAACCACTGGAAATGCTGACTGCGGGTGTCTGGCTTGATCGCCAGCAGGGCTTGCAGCGGATTGCTGATATCCAGCACTTGAATGTTGCCGCTGTCGAAGTTGGCGCTGATGTCGAACGAAGATTTGGCCACGGTCATAGTCGCTTCCTGAATATGATTTTTATCGCGGCTACTTTACACGCAAGGCAGGGGTGAAACCGAGGGAAATTGCGGGGTGTGGCGGGGGGCGTCTTCCATGACGCGCAGGCAGCTTAGTGTCTATGCGATTGATTCTCAAGTGCTATTTGGCATTACTTTGGTCCAATGCAGCCGGGTGTCCATTGCCAAGCGATATTCTTTTGCTATTATCCGCGCCATCGAATTTGCAGCACCCAAAGACTTCATTAGCCTGAAGACACAAGCCAGAAAAACTGGCAAAAAAAGACCCGGCAAAAAGCCGGGTCAAAAACCGTGATTAGCCTGATGAGGAGATAGTCCAGAAGACCGACCTAAGGTCTCTGGTCCATCGACTGATCTCGCGACCAGCTGCCTGCAATAATAATCATTATCATTTGCAAGTCAAACATTTTTATCTGCGCGATTGGAAAACTCTTTCCTGCACGTCCGCAGCTTTCCCCTCAGCGACCAGCGCCATCAATCGAGTGGTCGACCATCGCCCGTGCCATGTCCACCATGTGCACCACCGAAAAAGCCAGGTCTCGACTCACGCCCTGCAGGCCGTCAGCTGCCTTGAACGCGGTTGCCGCTGCACAGCGCAACAGATCTGATGCGTGCACCAGGGATTCTTCGCCGCTCAGGTTGCGATTCACGCCAAAGAAGCGTTCGTCAACGTCGGGTTCTGACACAGCTGGTTTCAAGTAATAGTCCATCGCTCGCTGCGCGGCGGCGTTGCCTTGTGGCGAGGTGAACGTGGTGTCCATTTGCAGATCGGGCAAGTCTTTGCTGGTGATATTCATGGTGAAAGGTCACTCCTTGGTCGATTCAAATCCGTGACCCAAGCATAATACCTATCGTAGTTGTGACCAGAATTTAAATACTACAGTATGTGTTTTGTTGGCCGAAGGCAGCGCAGTAAGGTGCGGCACATGGATAAATGGATTGAGTTGGTCAAAGCCAAAATGAGTGAACTCAAAGTCACTCAAGTCGTGCTCGGCGAGCGCGTCGGCATGTCTCAGGGTGGCATTGGCCACTGGCTGAACAAGCGTCGCGAGCCGGGCGTTACCGAAATGAATAAGGTGCTCAAAGCCTTGGGAATGGACTTTCTCGAAGTCGCGGTGGTGATCCGCGAGCCGCAGGTGGACGCGGAGGACGAAATGCCCCTCGCGCAAAAGTACAACCCGTTCTTTCGCTACCCGGTCAGCGACTGGAGCGTGCCGAGCGAGGTGCGTGAAAGCGAGCCGGCGTATTCAGGCGCGAAGGACAAGCGGCGTTTCGAGCTGACGGGTTATCACGCCCCCGGCGGCGCAGCGTTCTGGCTGATGGTGAGCGGAAATTCGATGACCGCGCCCAGCGGTCAGAGCATCGCTGAAGGGATGCTGATTCTGGTCGATCCTGCGGCTGAAGCCGTGCCCGGTAAACTGGTAATCGCCCAATGGCCGGACAGCGAGGAAGCGATCTTTCGCAAGCTGGTGGAAGAGGGCGGCCAGCGTTATCTGGTACCGCTCAATCCGACTTGGCCGAAGGCATTGTTCACCGACGAGTGTCGGATCATCGGTGTTGTGGTGGAGGCAACGGCCAGATTCTAGTCAGATCGATCCTCGCCAGGCGTAGGATCGATCTCCCTTTTACGCTTCTTCCAGTTCCACCAGGGCGCTGCCTTCGCTGACCATTTCGCCTTCCTGGCAATACAGCGCTTTGATCACTCCGGCATGCGGCGCGCGAATGCTGTGTTCCATCTTCATCGCTTCCAGCACCACCAGTTGTGCGCCAGCCTCGACCGCTTGGCCGGCCTCCACCAACACGCGCACGATGCTGCCGTTCATCGGCGCGGTCAGTCCGCCCTGATGGCTATGGCTGGCTTCGACGGCGCTGATCGGATCGTAGCTTTCGATGCGGCGCAGTTCGCCGTCCCACTGCAAATACACCGCGTTGCCGTGACGGATCGCTCGCAGTTGACGACGCACACCAGCGTGCTCAATCAGCAAGTGCTCACCGAGCAGTTTTGCGTCGGTGCCAGCACCAAGCGTCAATGCCCGATCCTGACCTTCGCAACTCAGATGCAGTGCGATTTCCCGTGGCAGACCGGTGCGTAAACCACTATTGAGCGCCCACGGTGAAGCTGGATCATCTGCTCGATCAACATGAGGCAGACTTTGCATAAACGCTTGTCCTGCCACCTGCCAGAACTCATCACTCAGCGCACTTGGCGCCGGCAGTAATTGCTCCTGATAACGCGGAATAAACCCGGTATCCAGCTCCGCCGCCGCAAACGCCGGATGCGCAATGATCCGCCGCAGAAAGTTGATGTTGGTCTTTAACCCGCCAATCGCAAATTCATCAAGCATGCTCAACAGCCGCAAACGCGCCTGCTCGCGATCTTCACCCCAGGCAATCAGCTTGCCGAGCATCGGGTCGTAGAACGGTGAAATCTCATCGCCTTCTTCAACCCCGCTATCTAAGCGCCGCCCCGGGCCTTCAGACGACTCTCGATACAAATCCAAACGTCCGGTGGCCGGCAAAAAGTCATTCGCCGGATCTTCCGCATACAAGCGCACTTCAATCGCATGCCCGTTCAGCGGCACTTGCTCCTGGGTGATCGGCAACGCTTCGCCACGCGCGACGCGGATTTGCCAGGCCACCAGATCCAGCCCGGTAATCGCCTCGGTCACCGGATGCTCGACCTGCAACCGGGTGTTCATTTCCATGAAGAAAAACTCGCCGCGCGCGTCGAGCAAAAACTCGACCGTGCCGGCGCCAACGTAACCAATCGCCTGCGCCGAACGCACCGCCGCCTCGCCCATTGCCCGGCGCAACTCAGGGCTGAGGCCCGGTGCCGGCGCTTCTTCGACGACTTTCTGGTGGCGACGCTGAATCGAGCAATCACGTTCGTTCAGATACAGGCAGTTGCCGTGCTGATCGGCAAAAATCTGAATTTCCACATGACGCGGCTTGAGCAGGTATTTCTCCACCAGCATCTGCGAGTCGCCGAACGACGATTGCGCTTCACGCTGCGCCGAGGCCAGCGCTTCAGCGAGTTGGCTGACCTCCTCGACGACTTTCATGCCCTTGCCGCCGCCACCGGCCGTAGCCTTGAGCAGCACCGGATAACCGATGCGTTCGCAGGCAGCGCGGAAGGTTTCCACATCCTGCGCTTCGCCGTGATAACCCGGCACCAGCGGCACGCCGGCGGTTTCCATCAGCGCCTTGGCGGCGGATTTGCTGCCCATCGCGTCGATGGCCGAGGCCGGTGGGCCGAGGAAGATCAGGCCAGCCGCTTCAATCGCACGAGCGAACCCGGCGTTCTCCGACAAAAAACCGTAACCCGGATGAATCGCCTGCGCGCCGCTGGCCTTGGCCGCTGCGATCAACTTGTCGATTTGCAGATAACTGTCAGCCGCTTTGCTGCCGCCCAGATCGACGCGGATGTCCGCTTCACGGCTGTGTCGCGCGTTGCGGTCGGTAGCGCTGTGCACGGCAACGGTGGTCAGGCCCAGAGCCTTGGCGGTACGCATGACCCGGCAAGCGATTTCGCCACGGTTGGCCACCAGCAGGGTGGTGAGAACAGGTGCGCTCATCAACGCGGCTCCTTGGGGGTGGTTGCGGCTTGCCAGCTCGGCGGACGTTTTTGCAGAAAAGCGCGCAGGCCTTCCTGACCTTCCGGGCTGACGCGAATCCGGGCGATGGCGTTTTCGGTATAGCGGCGCAGGGCCGGGGTCAGTGCGCCGTTGCCGACTTCACGCAGCAAATCCTTGCTGACGCGCATCGCGGCGGGGCTGTTGAGCAGCAAGTTGTCGATCCACTGTTCGACTTTTTGCTCAAGCTCTGCGGCGGGAAAACTCTCGGACAACAAACCGATTTCTCGCGCCCGTTGCCCACCGAAGCGCTCGGCGGTCAGCGCGTAACGTCGGGCCGCGCGTTCGCCGATGGCTTGCACCACGAACGGACTGATCACCGCTGGCGCCAGACCGATGCGCACTTCCGACAGGCAGAACTGCGCGTCATCAGCGCCAATCGCCATGTCGCAGCAACTGATCAAGCCCAGCGCGCCGCCGAACGCCGCGCCCTGCACCACGGCAACGGTCGGGATTTTCAGCTTGGCGAGGTTGTACATAAGCTCTGCCAACTCGCGGGCATCGTCGAGGTTGGTGTGGTAATCGAGTTCGGCCGATTGCTGCATCCACGCCAGATCGGCGCCGGCGCTGAAGTGTTTGCCACGTCCGCGCAGCAGCAGAAAACGCAGACTGCTGTCGCCGGCTACCTTGTCGATGGCCAGGATCAACTCGCGGATCATCTCGGCATTGAACGCGTTGTTCTTTTCTGCGCGGTTGAGCCACAAGGTCGCGAAACCGCGTGGATCGGTCTGCAGTTCGAGGGTGTTGAAATCGCTCATAAGGTTCTCCCGATCACATCCGGAACACGCCGAAGCGGCTCGGTTCGATAGGCGCGTTCAACGACGCGGACAAGGCCAGGGCCAGTACATCGCGGGTTTGCGCCGGGTCGATGACACCGTCGTCCCACAGCCGTGCGCTGGAATAGTAGGGGTGACCCTGTTCTTCGTACTGGTCGAGAATCGGTTGCTTGATCTCGGCTTCCTGCTCGGCGCTGAACGCCTGACCGCTGCGTTCGGCCTGTTCGCGCTTGACCTGGACCAGCACGCCAGCCGCCTGTTCGGCGCCCATCACGCCGATCCGCGCGTTCGGCCACATCCACAGGAAACGCGGATCGTAAGCGCGGCCGCACATGCCGTAATTACCCGCACCGAAACTGCCGCCGATGATCACGGTGAATTTCGGCACCTTGGCGCACGCGACTGCGGTGACTAGTTTTGCGCCGTGTTTGGCGATGCCGCCGGCCTCGTATCTCTGACCGACCATGAACCCGGTGATGTTTTGCAGAAACAGCAGCGGAATCCCGCGCTGGCAAGCCAGTTCGATGAAGTGCGCGCCTTTCTGCGCGGCCTCGGCGAAGAGGATGCCGTTGTTCGCGAGGATCGCGATCGGGTAACCGTGCAGATGGGCGAAACCGCACACCAACGTGGTGCCGAACAGTGCTTTGAATTCATCGAACACCGAGCCGTCGACCAATCGCGCAATCACTTCGCGCACGTCAAACGGCTGCTTGGCGTCAGCGGAAACTACGCCATACAACTCGTCGCTGGCGTAGAGCGGGGCAATCGGCGCGCGTTGTTGCAGTTCGCCGAGCTTGCGCCAATTCAGGTTGGCAACGCTGCGTCGAGCAATGGCCAGCGCGTGTTCGTCGCTCTCGGCGTAATGGTCGGCGACCCCGGAAATCTTGCAGTGCACATCGGCCCCACCAAGGTCTTCGGCGCTGACCACTTCACCGGTCGCGGCTTTCACCAGCGGCGGGCCGGCGAGGAAAATTGTCGCCTGATTGCGCACCATGATTGCTTCGTCAGCCATCGCCGGCACATAGGCGCCGCCAGCGGTGCACGAGCCCATGACCACGGCGATCTGCGGAATACCCATCGCGCTCATGTTGGCCTGGTTGAAGAAGATCCGGCCGAAGTGCTCGCGATCCGGAAAAACTTCGTCCTGACGCGGCAGGTTGGCGCCGCCGGAGTCCACCAGATAGATACACGGCAAGCGGTTTTGCTGGGCAATGGTCTGCGCGCGCAGGTGTTTTTTCACGGTCAGCGGATAGTACGAGCCACCCTTCACCGTGGCATCGTTGGCGACGATCATGCACTCGACGCCTTCGACCCGGCCGATGCCTGCGATCACCCCGGCAGCAGGGACGTCTTCGCCGTACACCGCGTGCGCGGCCAATTGGCTGATTTCGAGAAACGGTGAGCCGGGATCGAGCAAGCGATTGATCCGTTCACGCGGCAGTAGTTTGCCGCGCGAGGTGTGCCGTTCCTGAGCTTTCGCGCCGCCGCCCTGCGCCACTTGGGCGAGCAGGGTGTGCAGCGCGTCGACCTGTTCGAGCATCGCCGCACTGTTGGCGGCGAACTCCGCTGAACGCGGGTTGAGCTGGGTATGCAGGGTGGCCATGGTCAGCTCCGGTTAGCGGGTTTCGTTGAACAGTTCGCGACCGATCAACATGCGCCGGATCTCACTGGTGCCGGCGCCGATTTCGTACAGCTTGGCGTCACGGAGCAGACGACCGGCCGGGAATTCGTTGATGTAGCCGTTGCCGCCGAGAATCTGGATCGCGTCGAGGGCCATTCGGGTCGCGCATTCGGCGGTGTAGAGGATCACGCCGGCGGCGTCCTTGCGGGCGGTTTCGCCGCGTTCGCACGCCTGAGCCACCGCATAGAGGTAGGCGCGGCTGGCATTGAGTTGGGTGTACATGTCGGCAACTTTGCCCTGGATCAGCTGGAATTCGCCGATGCTTTGGCCGAACTGCTTGCGATCGTGGATGTACGGCACGATCAGGTCCATACAGGCTTGCATGATCCCGGTCGGGCCACCTGAAAGAACGACGCGTTCGTAATCGAGGCCGCTCATCAGCACTTTCACGCCGCCGTTGAGTACGCCAAGGATGTTTTCTTCCGGCACTTCAACGTCATCGAAAAACAGCTCGCAGGTGTTCGAGCCGCGCATGCCGAGCTTGTCGAACTTGTTGCTGCGGCTGAAGCCTTTGGAGTCGCGCTCGACAATAAATGCAGTGATGCCGTGCGGGCCTTTTTCCAGGTCGGTCTTGGCGTAGATCACATAGGTGTTGGCGTCGGGGCCGTTGGTGATCCAGGTTTTGCTGCCGTTGAGTACGTAGTGGTCGCCACGTTTTTCGGCGCGCAGTTTCATCGAAACCACATCGGAACCGGCGTTCGGTTCACTCATCGCCAGTGCGCCGACGTGCTCGCCGCTGATCAGCTTCGGCAGGTATTTGCTTTTCTGTTCGTGAGTGCCGTTGCGGTTGATCTGATTGACGCAGAGGTTGGAGTGCGCGCCATAGGACAACGCTACCGAGGCCGAGCCACGGCTGATTTCTTCCATCGCTACGACGTGCGCCAGGTAACCCAGACCCGCGCCGCCGTACTCTTCCGGCACGGTAATGCCGAGCAGGCCCATGTCACCGAACTTGCGCCACAGATCAGCCGGAAACAGGTTGTCGATGTCGATCTGCGCCGCGCGTGGGGCGATCTCTTTGGCAACGAAGGACTGCACCTGATCGCGCAACATGTCGATGGTTTCACCGAGGGCGAAGTTCAGGGATGGGTAGCTCATGGTTCACCTTTTAGCTTTTTTGTAGGGTGGGGAGGGCGGCAGTTTGGCTCTCACCTTTACGTTAACGTAAGCCTGCGGCGGATGGCTGTCAATCACCCTTTACGTTAACGTCAACTTAGGCGAGAGTAGGGCCAGTTCTGAATGCTCGGAGCCGCCATTGCTCCGTTCCAACACCCACTAATAAACACAATAGGGGTCGTCATGGATCAACCCAGTGCAAACCCGCAGCGCAGCTACACGCGCGGTTCCCAGGACAAAGCCTTGCTGGCGATGACCATCGGCCAGAAGTTCGACGACACCGTCGCGCGATACCCGGATGGCGAAGCGCTGGTAGTGCGCCATCAGCAGCTGCGTTACACCTGGCGGCAACTCGCCGATGCGGTGGACGTGCATGCCCGAGCACTGCTGGCGTTGGGTTTACAGGCCGGCGACCGTCTCGGCATCTGGGCGCCGAACTGCGCGCAGTGGTGCATCAGCCAATTCGCCAGCGCAAAAATCGGCGTGATCCTGGTCAACATCAACCCGGCCTATCGCAGCTCCGAACTCGAATACGTGCTCAAGCAATCCGGTTGCCAGTGGCTGGTCTGCGCCGGGTCGTTCAAGACTTCCGACTACCACAGCATGCTGCAAAACCTGCTGCCAGAGCTGGCCGAGCAGTCCATCGGCCAGTTGCGCAACGAGCGCCTGCCGGATTTGCGCGGCGTAGTCAGCCTCGCCCCACAGCCGCCCTCGGGATTTCTCCCTTGGTCGCAACTGGCGGATCTGGCAACCAGCATCTCCCCCGAGCAACTACGCGAACGCAGCGCCAGCCTGCACTTCGATCAACCGGTGAATATTCAGTACACCTCCGGCACCACCGGTTTCCCCAAGGGCGCGACCCTCAGCCACTACAACATCCTCAACAACGGTTACATGGTCGGCGAGAGTCTCGGTCTGACGGCTGCTGATCGCTTGGTGATTCCGGTGCCGCTGTATCACTGCTTCGGGATGGTCATGGGCAATCTCGGCTGCATCACCCACGGCAGCACGATGATTTATCCCAACGACGCGTTTGATCCGCTGCTGACGCTTAGTACTGTCGCCGAAGAAAAAGCTACTGCGCTGTACGGCGTGCCAACGATGTTCATCGCCATGCTCGATCAGCCGCAGCGTGGCGAATTCGACCTATCAACGTTGCGCACCGGCATCATGGCCGGCGCAACCTGCCCGATTGAAGTGATGCGCCGCGTGAACAACGAGATGCACATGCGCGAAGTGCAGATCGCCTACGGCATGACCGAAACCAGTCCGGTGTCGCTACAGACTGGTCCGTCAGACGAACTGGAACTGCGCGTGACCACAGTCGGCCGCACTCAGCCGCAACTGGAAAGCAAAATCATCGATGAGGCGGGCAATCTGGTGCCGCGTGGCACCATTGGTGAACTGTGCACGCGCGGTTACAGCGTGATGCTCGGCTACTGGAATAATCCGCAAGGCACCGCTGAGGCCATCGACGAAGCGGGCTGGATGCACACCGGCGATCTGGCGAGCATGAATGACGACGGCTACGTGAATATCGCCGGGCGCAACAAGGACATGATCATTCGCGGCGGCGAGAACGTTTATCCGCGTGAGCTGGAGGAGTTTTTCTTCACCCACCCGGCAGTGGCGGATGTGCAAGTGATCGGCATTCCGTGTGCGCGTTACGGTGAAGAAATCGTTGCCTGGATCAAATTCCATCCCGGCCACAGCGCTAACGAACTGGAGTTGCAGACGTGGTGCAAGGAACGCATCGCGCATTTCAAGACGCCGCGTCATTTCAAGTTTGTCGAAGAGTTTCCGATGACCGTGACCGGCAAGATTCAGAAATTCAGGATGCGTGAGATCAGTATCGAGGAATTGGCGCAGTAACGAGGCCTGAAGAGCGGATCTGTGGGGGCTTGGCTCCCACAGTTTTAACCTTCTATATCGATCATAGCCTTCGAAGCCAGGGCGCGGACCCTGGCTTCGAAAGCGGCGCTTATTGCTTTACTTCTACATTTTCCAACGCCTGATTAACTGCCAATTCCCCCAACATCACGACTTGTGCAATACCCAACAGGGTCTTGCGGTTCGGCCCTTCCAGCAGGCCGGCAAAGTCGCCGAGCATGACCGTGGCTGACGCGAGGGATTCGCAGGCGTTGGCCAGCAAGGACTCCGTGTCGGTTTGCGGATTGACCATGAACATGTGGCTTGGGGTATAGGGCGTGGCCATGATCTGGGCTGCGGGTGTCAGGTAATAGTCGAGGGCGCGTTCGGCCGCGTCGTGGAGTTTTCTTGAATCGGGAAATTCGTAAGGGGACACCGGATCTTCTACCGGTGGAATGACGGTCTTGGACATCAGCTGGAACTCCGGAAAAGAGTCGCTTGAGGATTTTTATAGACGGCTGCCAGGCAGTGAGGGGACAAGCCCCTCACCGAGGCGGCAACTACCGCGAGACGTGATGGTTATCCAGCACACGATTGACCAGCAGCTCACTCAGCATGATGACCTGCTGCAGCATCTGCATCGCCTTGCGCTGCGACGGATCGACGGTGTTACCGAGATCCCTGGCCATGTCACTGGCCGACGACAACGTTTCGCACGCTTCGACCAGCAGCGTTTCGTCATCCATCGTTGGATTGACCAGATAGATCTTGCCGGGCTTGCGCGATGGCTTGGACGTCTTCTGCGCCCCAGGATCGAGGTAATGATTGATCGCCCGCTCGGTTGCCGTTTTTATGTTTTCGGCTTCGAGTGCGGCGTCGTAGGGGATTGAATTGGTTTCTGGTGGGTTTGGTGTGGCTTTGAACATACGTGTAACTCCTATCGCAGACTTCAAGGAGCCATCACCCACGCTACCAAACGATGGGTGGCGGCCATACGCGGGTTGGTAGACCGGCTGCAATAGGAACCCGGCGCTCACGAATGAGCCCCACGCATGACCACCATAAAACAGAGCCCCCAAAAGGGACTGCATACGGTGTTGCCATACAGCTATTACAGACGGGCTACCAAACCCGATCACTGTTTTTCAGTGACAGGGAAACGATATAGCTCACCCCATAGCCGCGTAAGCCGGCGGATTCTGGCGTACGCGTAGGCAACGACGCAAGGTGTTGTAGCCCTTATGGCGTAACGGTTCGTGTACTTTAAACGCCCATGTGGTGTCGTGTTTACACACTGCGAAAGCCATGAAACCTTCGTCTTGTTTTTGATGCATTTGCCGGGTGCATGTGGATGCTGCGGTTCTGACCTCAAGCAGATGCCAATAGAGTGCTTACTGGGAGGTCGTCGTTGGCGACTGTGTGTCAAAGTAGTTTTATGGGTTGGCCTTCGTGAGCGCGGCAGTTAGTGTGGCTGCCATGTCGGCGTCAGCTCTCATGATTTCACTTGGTCAGTTGGCGAATGACAATCAATGAACGTGAAGGAGGTTTTGCAGATGGATGAGGAAATCACGCTTGAGCATGAAGGCGTTCAATACACCGCTATCTATAACGTGTTTGGGGAGACGATGACGGTCTACTTGCCTAACGGTGAAGCGCGGTCGACTGAGTTGCGGGGGCTGGGGGTTGAGTCGGCCGCCATGGTGCATCTGAAGTCGTATGTACTAAATGTGGCAGGGAAGAAAAACTAAGGAGAGTCACGCATGGCAGCGGGCAATATCGAACGGTTTAACGTGCTTGTGGGGGCGATCTTCGCCAAGCTTTATCAAGAGTTTCCGGTTGCCATTGAGTTGCAGCCGGAAGACTTTGAGGAGCAGATGGCGGTCAATCGGCCTGAGCAAGAGGTTGACGATTATCGCCATCGCCGTGATGCAGTATTTTTTGTTTCGACGGTTATTTGGTTGAGTAACCACGGCTATTTGGACAGTGGCTCACAACTTAGCAATAGCACGGTGATGGGCTGTGTCATGACTGCCCGTACCTTGGAGCTCTTGCAGGCAATGCCTTCGAATCTTGAGAGCAAGGCCCCGTCGCTGGGTGATCAATTGGTCAGTGCGACGAAGGACGGTATGACGGGGAAAGTCAAAGAGCTTGCTTCCGAGTTTTTGAGCAAGGCGGTTGTTTTTGGCACCAGGGCAGCGACGGATTGGGTGGGCTAGCTCCACCCTCACTTATCGACACCCAATGAGTGAGATGCAGCTTTGAATCCGAGCCTAAATGCTGATAACGGTCAAACTCAAACTGTCGATATCAACGCGGAAATTTTGGACGTCTTGCAAGAGGCCAAAATTCTCGCTCGACGATTTTACCGGCTTACCGGCAAACCACTGTGGATTACTGGTGAGGTGGCTGAGTATGAGGCTGCTACGAAGTTAGGCTTGGATTTACACGGCGCAAGACAGGCAGGTTACGACGCCACCACCTTGCGAAATGGGCACGAAGTGCAGATTCAGATTAAAGGGCGGTGTGTCGCCGACCCGGCCAAGCTGAATGGTCGCGTGGGCAGTATTGATTTGGGTAAGCCCTTTGATGCTGTGCTGTTGGTTTTGCTGGATTCTGAGTTCAACGCGTTTGCAATGTATGAGGCCAGTCGTGCTGCAGTGGCTGCAGCACTTGAGCGGCCGGGATCTAAGGCCCGTAATGAGCGCGGATCATTGGGGATACGCCAGTTTAAGGCGATCAGTACCTTATGCTGGTTTAAATAGCTGAGCTACTCGTTGTCATTTGGAATGGTTGTTCAAAGGCGTTTTTTCCTGTTCCGTTTTTACCAATATTACAGCTCGTGGTAAAGCTGGTGCAGTATCAGGGAACATGGGATCTAGTCTCCTCTCCATTGTTCCCAACTCAAGACCATTCAAAAGTTCCTCCGGCAACGAAGAGTCCGGATTTTCCTCAGCAAGTAATAAAAGCGCTTCTCTCAACCACTCTCGCATTTGCAAACCATTTTTCCCATGCAAAAGCGGCCGTACGGGAGTTCCTACTAGCCCGAGTTCCAAGGCGTCACCAAATGTCTCTAGGCAACAAGTCCCCGTAATCTCTTCAAATCCGTCTTTTTCGATAACCAAATGCGAGGGTGCTAACCATTGAAGCGTTCCGGACCGACTATAATGATTCGTAAGCGGTTGAAGGCCGCTTGCGACATAGTATGCGAAATTGAAACTTGAACCTGACGGATAAAACACGCCGAACGTTCCAACGGAATTCAAAATGGCATCAGACAATAAATTAACAGGCGGGTAAAACTTGGTTGTCGCGTTTCTAATGGGTGGCCTATTTGCTAGTAAATCCCACTGTTCTAGATTTGCGCTAAAACTTTCGAAGCCGACCGTGGTTTTTGCTCGGCCACATCCTAAATCATTCTTAGTGACCTTGGCCTGGTTGAATGTTACGCGTGCTGAATTGGCGTCTCCATCAGGGTATTGAATAATCATGACGTCGCATAACTCGCAGCGAGGGGTGGGGCGCCCTGTGCCCCTCTTAGCGTCAAATATTACTTGGTACTTGTTTCCATGGTATTCCGTTGCTAATGCATTCCGGCCGAGTGAGTTAAAGGCTTCTATAAAAGCTTGAAAAAGCTGGATTTCGCCTTTCTTGCCCGCTGCCTTGATACGAAAAGCGTTCTGCAATTTAGAACCGGTCATTATCTTATGTCTTCCTAGTTGACTTCGTTGCTTCAGACTGCTTAGCGTGTCGCTTCAGCAACAACACAATTGGTGTGCCCCATCACCCTTGCGGCTAGCTCAAACAAATCCTTAGCCGCTATTTCGTTTTCTTCTGCGACACTGAACACCTCCTCAACATCATTCACACGACCCGATCCCGGATCCGGGTATCTGCCCGCCCAAAGGGTGAAGTGAGTGAGCGTTTGTAAAATCGCGTTATCCTTGGCGCTCAGTCCTGGCATGAACTCTGCGAGCTTTACTAACTTATGGTGGTAGAAAGATTTTTCATTTGCCATATAGGCTACGACGCCGCTGCGCAGGATCGTCATGGCTTTTAGGCAGACCTCCAAGCTGTAGCCAACTAGCATCAAAGCCACTGCACAATATTGGCTGTCGCATATGCCCCTCACATTGATTGGCATCGCTTCAAACTCTGGCTGATTTTTTATCAGCGCAACCGCTGCCTGAGTCAGTGCTTCTGCTTGGGTCAGCCACAGAATTGGAGATTTGAGATCCTCTGCTGTTGGAGGCTTCGAGATGTCTACGGGGAAGCCTTCTACCGTTTGGGCTATCCCCCACTTGAGCCACGCTGAAGAGCTATAGCCAAACGGGTCCGCAGCAAAAGCATTTCGGTTGGGATGAAGCTTTTTCGTGAAATCCATATTTGGTGCCCTAGCTCGAAATAGATTTGGCAGCAGTGAGCAAAGCTATCTGTTTTTATGGTGTTTTGCCATCCTGCTTTTTCTCAGCAGAGCGAGGTATGAACGTTACTTTGGAAACGCCAAGCTCTGTTAGGCGTGCATCGAGTCGTCTCAAATAGCTAACGGAGGATTTGTCATAGTGGAGGAGTAGTTCCCAAGTTGAATTCTTTGTTTTCATGATGGAGTCCATGACATCGAACAGATCATCTGTTTTCTTGTTTTTAATTTCTTCGTTGAGTATGTCTTGTTTCAGTGTGACAAAACGAGCGTAGCATTCTATTTGCGGAGCGAGTTTTTCAATATCAAAATCGCTTTCATTCCCAGCTGGATCGCATGGGTTTGGTGAAGAAAGATTGTCCACTGGATGAATATCAATTTCGTCTATGTGAACAAGGTCATTTGCCATGTCTTTTCCGAAATATCTCGACAGCTTGAAATGCTCTGCGATTAGCTGTTAACGCCAGCCACGGTGAAATTCCATGTATTCATTCCACGAACCGTTGGAAAATTCTCCCCATCCCTTTTTATCCATACCCTTCACTAACTTTGCCAAGGCAAGATAGCCATTGTCCAAAAGTCGACTGGTTTCTTGTGCTGTTGTTTGGGCGTCGTCGAGAAATCTCACCTTCTCGGCTCTATCATTTTGATCAATTTGAAGATAGGCCGTGCCGGCAATGGTAAGGGCAGCGGTGAAAAAAGAAACCGAAAGTGTTTGAGATCATGTCAAATCAGCCATCAGTGATTACCTATAGAGAAAGACTCGAGCTATATGTCGGCACATACTCAGACTCCGTGAGTGATTCCCTCCGCTATGGAGCATTGAGTTTTAGCCTGCCCAATATTTTTGCGATACCTTCTCAACTGATCCTCCCCATTCACCCAAAAAATATTTGCCAAGTAATCCAGCAACACCACCTCTTCACCATTGATCATCTGCCGCAAGTAGGTCGCCGAAAACGGTGTCTCGTACTTGCTCGGATCACACGGATTGTGGTTGCCTACGGTGGCGGTGAGGTCGGATTGGGTGAAGTTGAGGGTGGTGCCGCAGGACGCGGTGTGTAGGCCGGGTTTGAAGATATGGAGGGGGGCATGTTGGGGTCACAGGAGAAAAATCACCTGAGGTATTAGCGGTGGATAGAACCTTTCCAAAGAACAGCATTCAGGCGATTTTCTGTTGGTGAGTAACCCGGTTATCCTTTCCCCTCCAAAATTTTTGCCGTTTGTCTTAGCACGAACGCGGAGCCACAGCCGGCCAAGTGGTTAATGAATTGCGCAACATCAATTCCAGGAGGGGAATACCCGCCGATTCTGCCGTGGGCTGTGCTACTGGAGTTTCTGATGGTGGCGATACCATGGAAGATGGTTCCAAGTCCTGTTAGGGCCTGCAGGGCACCTCCGTCAACGATCCCCGCATCACGCAGTTTTCTCATTACGCGGGAATTGAGCTTGTCCACGGACAGAGTTTCATAGCCCGTATCTCCAAGCTGCTCGAGGCACGCTTTCAGAACTGCTTCTAAGTGCGAACAGCTGCGAGTTATGGAGTCCTCCGGGTCGCTTTCTACGGTTTTTCGTGCCTTCTGCCAAGACTCAAGCAGATTGGGATGCTGCTCGAAGTTTTCTTCTAGATCCCCATCGATTAAAGCTTTTTCCACGGCCACGAATTTAGTCAACCACTCGTTGGCGGTTGCAAAAAGGGTGTGTTCTTCTTCCAACGTTTTAGAAATGTTTACTACCAGAGAATCGAGAATCCTCGGCGCGCTTAGCTGGATTAACCAGCCAGGCGGAACCCTATCTAGATCCTGTTCGTCATACTTCGATTCTTGGCCGCTATCTGAGTAGGATTCTGTTCTGACAGTGAGTTTCTCGCCGTCAAAGGCCAGCCAGCTTGCCTTACCGCCACTGAAGCCGCTTTCTTCATGATCCCAAGTAGATAGCGTCACGGATTTGCTATACGCATAGCATCCGATCCCTTCCGCTGCCTCCAATAGCTTTTTCTCGAATGCCTTGAGCCTCTCAACCAGTATCCGACGCTCGCTTCTTACCTTCGCTGACAAGGCAGCCAAACCTGCCAATCCATCGTCGCTTGCCATGATTTTCTACCTTAATCGAAAGCAGCTTTGTACGGGAGTACCAAAAGATTCGACAATATCTCTGATTGAGAATATGACTTCAAAGGAACATTAGGCACGTCTTGCACATGAGGCAATAGCCTGTATCCCGATCCGTATGCTGGAGCCGGATAAGCGTCTTTCCTTTAATTTTGCCGGCATGCGTACTTTCTCTGCCGGGATTCGAACGTTGTCTAGCTACTAGACACTTTGACGTCGGCGCTGCCGGCGGCTTCGATGATTTGGACGCTGGCGTCGTCGGGGATGGCGGCGACGGCGCCCTGGACCATGGCTTCGAGGCTGTCGGGTAGCCCGGGATGGATCAGGATTATGTCGCTTTTGGGGTATGGCTTAGGTCAGTCGTGAACAGCCAGACAGCACAAAGGGGAGCCGAAGCTCCCCTTTAATTTGTCGTTGCGTGCTCTTTTTTATTATTGAGGGGCGGTCTGTTGTTGTTTTTGGCAACCGTGGCCCTTTACAGCTGTTTTTGGCGACCCCCATGCGGGGTCAAGAGCAAACGTATTTTTTTGAGCGCTGATCTGCTTTCTCGTTTAACGATCCAACCGATTCGGGAGCTACCTGAAGGTAGTTTTATTGTTCTCTGCCCGGTTGCGAGTGATTCCGAGGAATACCCTGAAAAGCTTACCTTCTCCAAAAAAATCTGTTAGCTGCGTCTCTGTCGTGTTGTTCTTGTTATGTCAGAGTCGTTTCGTTTTGTTTTTATTGGTTTGCGGCTTTTTATTCTTGTTATGCCATAGAGATAGCAGGAGCCGTGCCAACTTTGTAAAAACCTTTAAAATCAATGCCTTGAAAATTTTGTAGGATTTGCCCTTCGGTAAAACCCAGACAATTTGTTTCCGTGTTACTCGCTTGCGCCCACGTTTCGAACGCAGCGGTAACACTCATGTCCTCACTGTGTGCTACGCGCCTTGGCCACGCGCGAACCGCTTGGGCGACCGAGCACTGCACTGATTTGTTGGCCCGCAGCAATCAGCGCGTCGAGGTCGATGCCGGTTTTGATACCGAGGCCGTTGAGCAGATACACCACGTCTTCGGTGGCGACGTTACCGCTGGCGCCCTTGGCGTACGGGCAGCCGCCAAGCCCGGCAATCGAGCTGTCGAACACCGAAATACCTTCGAGCAGGCTGGCGTAGATGTTGGCCATGGCCTGGCCGTAGGTGTCGTGGAAGTGCCCGGCGAGTTTCTCGCGTGGCACCTGCGCCGAGACCACTTCGAACAAACGGCGGGTCGCGCCTGCGGTGCCGGTGCCAATAGTGTCACCGAGCGACACTTCGTAGCAGCCCATCGCGTACAGCTCGCGGGCTACCAGCGCCACCTGTTCCGGCGCGATCGTGCCTTCGTACGGGCAGCCCAGCACACACGACACGTAACCGCGCACGGTAAAGCCGTGCTGTTTAGCGGACTCCATGATCGGTGCGAAACGCGCCAGGCTCTCGCTGATCGAGCAATTGATGTTGCGCTGCGAGAACGCTTCGGACGCGGCTGCGAATACCGCGACTTCCTTGACCCCGGCGGCCAGTGCATCTTCGAAACCGCGCAGGTTCGGCGCCAGTGCGCCATAGACCACACCCGGCTTGCGCTGAATCTGCGCAAACACTTCGGCGGAGCCGGCCATCTGCGGTACCCACTTCGGCGAGACGAAACTGCCGACTTCTATATAGCCAAGACCAGCGGCGCTCAATGCGTCGACCAATTGCACCTTGTCAGCGACGCTGATCGGCTGGGCTTCATTCTGCAGGCCGTCGCGCGGGCCGACTTCGATCAGGCGTACTTGGGAGGGGAGGGACATGGGATTGACCTGCTCACTTTTTGAATTCGAGGAAGACATTGTGGGAGCGGGCTTGCCCGCGATGGCGTTGGGTCAGTCACCATCAATGCTGAATCATCCGGCCTCATCGCGGGCAAGCCCGCTCCCACAGGATGGTGTGGATGGCGGCTACTGCGCCACTTGCTGGCTTTTCAGCGTCTGTTCCAACGCCTGCACGCAGCGCTCTTCAGCGGTATCGAGTTCGAGCTTCATCTGTTCGATGTCGAGCAACTGCTGCTCCAGCTGTTCGCGGCGCTCGGTGATTTTCGCCAGCATGCTGTTCAACTGTTTGGTGTTACCGCTGCTAGGGTCGTACAGCTCGATCAGTTCGCGGCATTCAGCCAAGGAAAAACCGATGCGCTTGCCGCGCAGAATCAGTTTCAGGCTGACCTTGTCGCGCGGCGAATAAATGCGTTCCTGGCCGCGACGCTCAGGGCTGAGCAGGCCTTGCTCTTCATAAAAGCGGATCGCCCGGGTGGTGATGTCCAGCTCGCGGGCGAGGTCGGAAATGCTGTAGGTCTGACTGCTCATGAAAGCGCTCGAAGAAAGGTCTTGGCGCTAAGCTAATGGCTGCTTTACGTTTACGTCAAGTCGCGGGCGCCTGCAGCTTGTCGAGCTTCTTCTCGTGCGCTGTCACTTGTTGGCACAACTCGATCATCTGTTCGCGCATCCAGCGGTTGGCCGGGTCCTGATCGGTGCTTTCGTGCCAGTACAAATGCGTTTCCACTGGCGGCACATCATTCACCGGAAGATTGAACGCATGCAGTTCATGACGACGGGCGAAACGTTCCGGCACGGTCATGACCATATCGGTCTGCTGCAACACCTGCGAAGCCATCAAATAATGCTGCGAACGCAGCGCGATCTTGCGCTGAATGCCCATTTTGCCCAGCGCCAGATCAACATGACCGAGGCCACTGCGGCGGCTGGAAATGTGGATATGCGTCAGCGACAGATAATCATCGAGCGTGAATTTTTCCTTGCCCGCCAGCGGATGGCCCTTGCGCATGGCGCAGACGTAACGGTCTTCCATCAGCTTGACGTGGCGTACTTGCGGGTCGGTGTTGAGCGGCGCATCCACGGCAAAGTCGAGACGCCCGGCCGCCAGCTCCTTGGTGGTTTCCCGGCGTTTCGACAGAAAGCTTTCGATGATCACCGTCGGCGCCAGACGCCGCAGACGCTGGAACAGCGGCGGCAGAATCACAGCCTCCGTCAAGTCAGTCATGCTGATGCGATAAGTCTTGGCCGCTTGCGACGGGTTGAAAATCCGGCTTTCCTGCACCGACACCCGCAGCAACGACAGCGCGTTGCGCACCGGGCCGATGATGTTCTGCGCCATCGGCGTCGGCACCATGCCCTGAGCCGTGCGCACGAACAGTGGATCGTTGAAGGTTTCGCGTAATCGCGCCAAGGCGTTCGACACCGCTGGCTGAGTGATACCGACAATCTGCCCGGCGCGGGTCAGGTTGGCTTCGGTATAGATCGCGTCAAAGACGATGAAGAGGTTGAGGTCGACCTTGCTCAGATTCATGACGCGTTTCTCTTGTTATGGGGGATGGCCAGGGCGGCTGACATCAGTGAAACATATATCGGTGATGAATGTTAATACACGCCGAGAATAGGCTAGGTAAATTATCAACGCTGTTCTAGCATCGATTGCATGACCTAAACAACCTCTCCAGAAGAAGGTAGCTGCTCATGGATTTCGCGTATTCGCCCAAGGTTCAGGAACTGCGTGAGCGCGTAACCGCGTTCATGGACACTTACGTTTATCCGGCCGAAGCCGTGTTCGAACGCCAGGTTGCTGAAGGCGACCGCTGGCAGCCGACCGCGATCATGGAAGAACTCAAAGCCAAGGCCAAAGCCGAAGGCCTGTGGAATCTGTTCCTGCCGGAATCGGAACTGGGTGCCGGCCTGACCAACCTCGAATACGCGCCGCTGGCGGAAATCATGGGCCGCTCGTTGCTCGGCCCGGAGCCGTTCAACTGCTCGGCGCCGGACACCGGCAACATGGAAGTGCTGGTGCGTTACGCCAACGAAGAACAGAAACAGCGCTGGCTCGAACCGCTGCTGCGCGGCGAGATCCGCTCGGCATTCGCCATGACTGAACCGGACGTTGCGTCCTCCGACGCCACCAACATGGCCGCCCGCGCCGTGCGTGATGGCGATTCGTGGGTGATCAACGGCAAGAAGTGGTGGACCTCCGGCGCCTGCGATCCGCGCTGCAAAATCATGATCTTCATGGGCCTCAGCGATCCCGACGCGCCACGCCATGCTCAGCACTCAATGATTCTGGTCCCAGTCGACACACCCGGCGTGAAAATTGTGCGCCCGCTGCCAGTCTTCGGCTACGACGACGCACCGCACGGCCACGCCGAAGTGCTGTTCGACAACGTGCGCGTGCCGTACGAAAACGTGCTGCTCGGTGAAGGCCGCGGCTTCGAAATTGCCCAGGGTCGCCTTGGCCCAGGCCGAATTCACCACTGCATGCGCTCGGTCGGCATGGCTGAACGCGCATTGGAATTGATGTGCAAACGTTCGGTGAGCCGCACGGCATTCGGCAAACCGCTGGCGCGTCTGGGCGGCAACGTCGACAAGATCGCTGACTCGCGGATGGAAATCGACATGGCCCGCCTGCTTACATTAAAAGCGGCGTACATGATGGACACCGTCGGCAACAAAGTCGCCAAGAGTGAAATCGCGCAGATCAAGGTTGTCGCGCCGAATGTCGCATTGCGCGTAATCGACCGGGCGATTCAGATGCATGGCGGGGCAGGGGTGTCGAACGATTTCCCGCTGGCCTATATGTACGCCATGCAACGCACCCTGCGCTTGGCTGACGGCCCGGACGAAGTGCACCGCGCGGCGATCGGCAAGTTCGAGATCGGCAAGTATGTGCCGAAGGAAATGCTGCGTAGCGGTCGTTAAGACCGAGTCGTCTGCATCGTCGGAACGCCGCCCGGGGCAAGCCCGCTCCCACAGGGATCTCTAGTGAACGCATATTTGTGAACACCAGAGAAACCTGTGGGAGCTGGCTTGCCAGCGATGGCGTCAGTACAGGCAACCCATCAACACCAAATTCAATAAACCCAAACCTCAACCCGCCGATTCTTGATCCGCCCCTCATCCGCGCTATTCGTCGCCACCGGCATCAGCGCGCCAAACCCGCGTACTTCGCGCAGCACCACGCCGTCCTTGACCAACTCGCGGCGCACCGCCATCGCCCGCAACTTCGACAGCAAATCTGCGCGCGCCGGGTCATCCTTGGCATCACCAAATCCCACCAGAGTCACCGCGCGGTCAGTCTTGTCATGGCGCTGTATATAGTCGAACACTCGCGCCAGATCCTGGCGTGCCTTGTTGTCGAGGCTGGCGCTGCCTTCTTCAAAACGGAAATTGACTGTCAGACGCTGGGCGTGACGGCTGAGGGATTGGTAACCCTCGGGCATCAGCGCATTCGGCGTGACGGCGATGGCTTGCACGGTCTGCGCGATAAACCCGTTGTTCGCGACAATCACTTGGCCTTGCGGGCTTTGCGCAAACTCCACCAACGCCTTGGCCCAAGGGTTTTTGCTGTCCGGCGGCAGATAGAAGAACAACCGTCGCGACAGCGGATAATCTTCGGTAGCGATCAAGCTGTTCAGCGGCAGCATTGCCTGGGATTGCCCGTCGACAATCGCTACAGCTTTGGCCTGACGCACATAAGGCAGGCCGATAAAGCCGATGCCCTGCGGATCAGCACTCACCGCGTCGGACAATTGCTCGCTCGATTCAAACCTTTTCGCTGCGCTGTTCAGCGTTTTCCCACGACGACTGAGGACCAGTTCTTTGAACGTGTCGTAGGTGCCGGATTGATCATCCCGCGCATATAAATGAATCGTCCCACCCTTGCCGCCGACTTCTTCCCACGTCTTGGCCTCGCCACTGAAGATCCGCGCCAGTTGCTCAGTGTTCAATTGCTGCAATGGATTGGCGGGGTGCAGGATGATCGCCAGGCCATCGATGGCGATGACTTGTTCGGCGCTGGGGCTTTTCAGATCGCCAAGGGATTGCAGGCTTAGCAGCTCGCTGTCCTTGATCGGACGTGATGAAGCGGCGAGGTCGGCGGTAGCGGATTTGAGTGCGCTGAAACCGGTGCTGGAACCGTGAGCGGCGAGTTCGACCACCACGCGTTTACCTTGGGCGGTCTGGCCGACGATGCGCTGTTCGTTGGCGCTGTCCGGGGCTTCGCGGTGGATTTTCAGCAAGCCCTGTTCTTGCAGAAGGCCCTCGACCAGCGCCGGGCCGAGCGCCGCGCCGATGGTGTTCGAGCCCTGGATGCGCAAAACCGCGCCGTTCTCGGGAATGGGCAGGGTGGCGGCCGTCACCGACAGCCACGCACTCATCAGAAAAACGCACAGAACGCGCAGGGTCATGCCGGCACCGATTGAAGACAAGGGGATTGCCGGGGAGATTAAGTCAGGCGCATGACCAAAAGATGACAGGTCTTTTGCTTTTAACTCAACTCAAGCCAGATCGGCGCATGATCCGACGGCTTCTCCATCGCGCGCAGTTCATAGTCGACACCGGCAGCCTTCACCCTCGGCAACAAGCCATGGGAAGCCAGAATCACATCAATGCGCAACCCGCGTTTCGGCTCGTCTTCAAAGCCACGGCTGCGGTAATCGAACCAGCTGAAGGTGTCCGTCACATCCGGGTTCAGATGGCGGAAGCTGTCGGTCAGACCCCAATTCTTCAGGCGCGCCATCCACTCGCGTTCTTCCGGCAGGAAGCTACATTTGCCGGTTTTCAGCCAGCGCTTCATGTTGTCCGGGCCGATGCCGATGTCGCAGTCTTCCGGGGAAATGTTCACATCGCCCATCACCACCACCGGTTGTTCGTTGCTGAACTGGCTTTCCAGCAGCGTTTGCAAGTCGCTGTAGAAGCGCTGCTTGGCCGGGAATTTGGTCGGGTGGTCGCGGCTTTCGCCCTGTGGGAAATAGCCGTTCATGATCGTTACCGGCACGCCGTTGGCGTCGGCGAAGGTGCCCCAGATGAAGCGGCGCTGGGCGTCTTCTTCATCGCTGGCGAAACCTTTGTGCAGGGCAATCGGCTCTTTGCGCGAGAGCATCGCGACGCCGTAATGACCCTTTTGACCGTGGTAATAAACGTGGTAACCCAGCGCGCGCACTTCTTCCAGCGGGAACTGATCGTCATGGACTTTGGTTTCCTGCAGACCGATGACATCCGGCTGATGCTTGTCGATCAGCGCCGCCAACTGATGCGGGCGGGCGCGCAGTCCGTTGATGTTGAAGGAGACAATCTTCATGGTCGGCAGTCCTGGCAAAAGGGCGATGCTAGCTGACATGACCGGTGTCGGCCAGTCTGGAATGGATATGCTGACTGCTCAGGCCCTATCGCTGGCAAGCCAGCTCCCACAGTGTTTGATGGTGTACATAAATTTTGTGCTCGCCGAAAATCCCTGTGGGAGCTGGCTTGCCAGCGATGAGGCCCGAGCAGTCGATGAAGATCTGTGGTTGGGCTATACCTGTGGGGAACTGCACCGTAGCCAAAAGGTTCGTACCAACAAGAGCGCAGTCATTTGAGCCGCGCCGGGGAGAATCATCGTCATGCCCGAAACTTCGACCGCCATCGCCGATATCCACATGCTCGACCGTGGTTACTCGCGCGAAGCCCGATCCTTGCTTTACCAGGCTTACCGGCACGAGCCGACGTTCGCCTACCTGTTCGAAGCCGAGCGTCCCGGTTACGAGCAACGCGTGCGCGCCACCGTGCGCGAACTGGTCAAACAACACTTTCTGCAAGATCTGCCAGCCATCGGCCTGCTGGTCAACGACCGCCTGATCGGCATTGCCCTGATCGCGCCGCCGCAACGGCGGCTGGGCGTCACCGAGAGTTGGGCCTGGCGCCTGCGCATGGTGCTCAGCACCGGTTTCCGCTGCACCCGCCGCTATCTGGAATATCACGCCGCAGTTGAGGCCTGCGTGCCGACTGATTCGGTGCACATGCTGCCGCTGCTCGGCGTGCATCCGCAATTTCAGGGCAAGCACTTCGGTGAGCAATTGTTGCAAGCGGTGCACAACTGGTGCGCGGTCGACGAATCATCGCAAGGCGTGGTGCTCGACACCGGCAATCCGCGTTACCTGGAGTTCTACAAACGCCAGGGCTACGAGGAAGTCGGCGAAGTCGCAGTCGGCCCGGTGCGTGAACACGTGTTTTTCCACGCCAATCCGCAGGTGTTACAAACAGCAACAGCATAACCATCGAACTTCTTGGGAAATTTCCTGTTCTATCACGCTCCCACCCTCGTGATAGCATCCGCGCCTATGAAGTTTCCAGGAAGATTTACCAGCGGCGTGCTGATGCTGTTATCCAGCTGCGCGGCGCTGGCGCAAAGTGAATTGGATGTGCGGATCAAACCGTCCAACGATGAACTGAAGGCCAATATAGAAGGCTATATCGGCAGCCTCGGCGATCGCGATGAAGAAGCTTTGCAGCGCTTCAGTCGTGGTGCCGAGGAGCAGGCGCGCAAAGCTGCTCAGGCTTTGGGCTATTACCAGCCGCAGATCGACAGCGATGTGAAGGGCGGCAAGTCGCCACGGCTGGTGCTGAATATCGATCCCGGCGAGCCGATCCGTCTGCGCAATGTGACCATCCGCATCGACGGCCCGGCCGCCTCGCTGAAATCCTTTCGCACGCCGAAAAGTGACCTGCTGAAAACCGGTGCGGCGCTTAATCATGGACGGTACGAGGACGCAAAACGCCTGATCCAGAATCAGGCCTCGCGCTTCGGTTTTTTCAGCGGGCATTTCACCAGCCAGAAACTGCTGGTCGATCCGCGCGCTGGCGTCGCCGATATCGAGTTGATCTACGACAGCGGCCCGCGTTATGCGCTGGGCAAGGTCAGTTTCGAGGGCGACACGCCGTTCGACGAAGACCTGCTGCAACGCATGGTGCCGTTCAAGGCCGGCGAGCCGTACGATTCGGAACTGATCGCCGAGCTCAATCAGGCGCTGCAATCGAGCGGTTATTTCGAAGGCGTGCGCGTGGACGCTGCGCCGACCGCCGCCAAGGACGATGTGATTCCGGTCGCGGTCAAACTCGACACGCGCAAACCGCGCACCATGGGACTGGGCCTCGGATTTTCTACCGACGTCGGGCCGCGGGCCAAAGCCAACTGGACGCGCCATTGGGTCAACCCGCAGGGCCACAGTTACGGCTGGGAAACCGAGATTTCGGCGCCACGGCAGAACGTAGGCCTGTTCTACGACATCCCGCTCGACCCGCCACTGACCGACAAACTGCGGTTTGCCGGCGGCTACCAGAACGAAGAGATCGCCGGCACCGACACCCTGAGCAAACTGCTGACCCTCGGCCCCGAGTGGCACAGCAAGTTGCCCAGCGGCTGGCAGCGCGTGGTGTCGCTGAAGTGGCAACGCGAAGAATACAAACTCGGTGACGATTCGGGTCTGAGCAATCTGTTGATGCCCGGCGTCAGCTATTCCTACCTGAAAAGCGACAACCGCATCGACCCGCACAACGGCTATCGCCTGACCTTCGAAAGCAAAGTCGCCAAGGAGGGACTGGGTTCGGACACCAACCTGCTCTATGGCACAGCGCTGGTCAAAGGCCTGACCACAGTGTTCGACAAACACCGTTTGCTCGGCCGGGTGCAGGTCGGCGGCAGCGCCACCAACGGCTACAAATCGGTGCCGCCGTCGCTGCGTTTCTTCGCTGGTGGCGATCAGAGCGTGCGCGGTTACGACTACCAGAGCCTGTCCCCGGAAAACTCCGACGGCGACCGCATCGGCGGCCGTTACATGATCGCTGGCAGCGTTGAGTATCAATATTCTGTCGCGGAAAAATGGCGAGTGGCGACCTTCGTCGACCAGGGCAACTCTTTCAACAAACTCGAATTGCCGGACCTCAAGACCGGGGTCGGTATCGGTGTGCGCTGGGTCTCGCCGGTCGGGCCGATCCGCCTCGATCTGGCCCATGCGCTGGATGACGATGGCGGCATCCGGCTGCACTTTTCCATGGGGCCTGAGCTGTGAAGCGTGGTTTGAAAATTACCGGGCTGGTGCTGCTGGCGCTGGTGTTGCTGATTGTACTGATAGTCGCAAGCGTGCTTGGCACCCAGGCCGGCAGTCGCTGGGCGCTGGGTTTTGTTCCGGGGCTGAGCGTGGAGAATTTCAACGGTCGCCTCGGCGGGCAATGGAGCGCCGATCACCTGATCTGGGAGCAGGACACCAGCCGGGTCGAGCTGAGCAAAGCGATCTTCGCCTGGTCGCCGCTGTGTCTGACGCGCATGACGTTGTGCATCGATCAGTTGAAGTCCGATCAGGTCACCCTGCAATTTCCGCCGAGTACCGAAACCACCGAAAGCGGCCCGATCAAACTGCCGGATCTGCAGTTGCCACTGGGCATTGAACTGGGTGACGTGCAAATCGGCAGCCTGTTGTTCAACGGCAGCGAACAACTCAAAGGCCTGCAACTGGCGGCGCACTGGACGGCGCAGGGGTTGCAGATCGACAGCGTCAAATTGCAGCGCGACGAACTCAGCCTGAACCTCTCCGGGTTGCTGCAACCGACCGGCAACTGGCCGCTGAACATCGAAGGCCAGTTGACCTTGCCATCCCCGGCCCCCGAGCCTTGGACGCTGGCGCTGAAGATCGACGGCGACCTGCTGAAAACCCTCAACCTGCACGCTGACAGTCGCGGCTATCTCAACGGCCAGTTGAGCGGTGAACTGCAGCCGCTGGCGGAAAATCTGCCAGCAAAAGTGCGCATCACCAGCGATGCGTTCAAGCCGAGCGCCGATCTGCCGGACACGCTGCAACTCAACCAATTGCTGCTGACCGCCGAGGGCGACCTGAAAAGCGGTTACCAACTGCTCGGCAACGCCACGCTGCCGGCGGAAAAAGGCCCGGTGGCGTTGCTGCTCAAAGGCAAGGTCGACGCCAACGGCGCGCAAATCGCCGGCCTTGATCTGAATGCCAACGACAAGCAAAGCCTCAAGCTCACCGGCAATGTCGACTGGAGCAAAGGCCTCACGGCACAGGCCAATATCAATTGGCAGGATTTCCCGTGGCATCGCCTGTACCCACTGATCGACGAGCCGCAAGTCGCGTTGCGCACATTCAATGGCGAAGTCTCCTACACCGACGGTCAATACCTCGGTAACTTCGCCGCCGCGCTGGATGGCCCGGCCGGTGCGTTCAGTTTGAGCAGTCCGTTCAGCGGCAATCTCAAGCAGATCTTCCTGCCGCAATTCAAGCTCGAAGCGGGGCAGGGCAAGGCTGAAGGGCATGTGAATGTGCAGTTCACTGATGGCATCGCCTGGGACACTGCGCTGCAACTCTCGGCGCTCAACCCGGCGTACTGGCTGGCGGAACTGCCGGGCACACTCGCCGGGCCGCTGAGCAGCAAAGGCGAAATGAAGAACGAACGCCTGAGCCTCAACGCCGACCTCGATCTGAAAGGCAAACTGCGCGGGCAACCGGCGGTGCTGCAAGCCAAGGCTGACGGTGCTGGCGAGCAGTGGAATCTGAACGCGCTGCAAATCCGCCTCGGCGACAACAGCATCAACGGCAAGGGCAGCCTGCAACAGAAACTCACCGGGCAGATCGACATCAAACTGCCGCGTCTGGCCCAGCTCTGGCCTGAGTTGCGTGGGCAGATCAACGGCCGCGTCGATGTCGCCGGCACGCTGAAAGCGCCGCAAGGCAAACTCGGTCTGCAAGGTTCGCAACTGGCGTTTCAGGACAATCGCCTGCAAAGCCTCAACCTCGACGCCACCCTCGACAGTGCGCAGCGCGCGAAAATCGACCTCAAGGGCAGCGGTATTCAGGCCGGCGACACCTCGCTGGGCACGCTGACTGCCAGCGCGCAGGGCGATATCAAAAGCCAGAAACTCAACCTCGACTTGCTCGGGCCGAAGCTGAAACTGGCGTTGGGCCTGGACGGCAATCTGGACAAAGGCAACTGGCGCGGACGCCTGGCCAGCGGCGATATTCAGGCCGGCGGTCAGGACTGGAAACTGCAAAACCCGGCGAAGCTCGAACGGCTGGCCGACGGCAAGATCAACTTCGGCGCGCATTGCTGGTTGTCCAACGGCGCCAGCCTGTGCGGCGAAGATCAGCGCTTGATGCCCGAGCCGAAGCTGCGTTATCACCTCAAGCAATTCCCGATTGAAAGCCTGGCGCAGTGGCTGCCGAAGGATTTCGCCTGGCAGGGCAAACTCAACGCCGACCTGCAACTGGACTTGCCGGCCAGCGGCCCCAACGGCCAGGTCAGCATCGACGCCAGCGGCGGCACTTTGCGCATGCGCGATAAAGATCAGTGGCTGGATTTCCCGTATCAGACGCTGAAACTCACCAGCAAACTCACCCCGAAACGCATCGACACCGACCTCAATTTCGTCGGTGGCAAGCTCGGCGAGTTGAGGGTGCAGGCGCAGATCAATCCGCTGCCGAACAACAAACCGGTCAGCGGTTCGTTTCGCCTCAGCGGGCTGGACTTGTCAGTGGCGCGGCCGTTTGTGCCGATGGTCGAGAAACTCACCGGACGCCTGAACGGCAGCGGCACGATTTCCGGCGGCTTGCTTGCGCCACAGGTCAACGGCACGGTGCAACTGAGTGACGGTGAAGTCTCCGGCCCGGAACTGCCGCTGGAGCTGCAAGCGCTGCAACTGCAAGCAGTGATCGCCGGCGAGACCGTGCAGGTCAACGGCGGCTGGAAAAGTGGCAAGAGCGGGCAGGGCAGTCTTAACGGCAACATCGCCTGGGGGCAGGCGCTGGTGGTCGATCTGGCGCTCAAGGGCACGCAACTGCCAGTCACCGTCGAGCCGTACGCCAAGCTCGAAGTAGCGCCGGATCTGAAAATCTCCATGGCTGGCGACGAACTGAAAATCGCCGGCAAGGTGCTGGTGCCGAAAGGCGAAATCACCGTGCGCGAGCTGCCGCCATCTACCGTGAAGGTCTCGGATGACACGATCATCGTCGGCCAACAGACCGAGCAGGGCAAACCGCCGCTGGCGATGAAAATGGACATCGACGTGGTGGTCGGTCAGGACAAACTGAGCTTCGCCGGTTTCGGCCTGACCGCCAATCTGCAAGGTCAGGTGCACATCGGCGACAACATGGACACCCGCGGCGAGCTGTGGCTCAACGACGGACGCTACCGCGCTTACGGCCAGCGTCTGACCGTGCGTCGTGCGCGGCTGTTGTTTGCCGGGCCGCTGGATCAGCCGTATCTGGACATTGAAGCGATTCGCCAGACGGACGACGTGATTGCCGGCATTCGCCTCAGTGGCAGCGCCGAGCAGCCGACCACGCAGATCTTTTCCGAACCGGCGATGAGTCAGGAACAGGCACTCTCGTATCTGGTACTGGGTCGTCCGCTGAGCACCACCGGCGAGGACAACAACATGCTCGCGCAAGCGGCGTTGGGTCTGGGATTGATGGGCAGTTCTGGTGTGACTAGCGGCCTGGCGAAAGACCTCGGGATTCAGGATTTCCAGCTCGATACTCAGGGCAGTGGCGACACCACCAGCGTGGTAGCCAGCGGTAACCTCACCGAAAAACTCAGCCTGCGTTACGGCGTCGGTGTGTTCGAACCGGCCAGCACCATTGCCTTGCGCTACAAGCTGAGCAAGAAGGTTTACGTCGAGGTTGCCAGTGGTGTGGCCAGTTCGCTGGATATCTTCTACAAGCGGGATTTCTAGAGCGCGCTCCCATAACCGGATCGCCGTCGCGATCCGGTTTTCGCAGGATGTATTAGACTCATCGCAGCGTGAAAGCCGCGCCGCTTGCCGGTGCCCGGAGCTTACGGGGAGCCTATGATCCGCTTGAGTATGGTCTTGCTCGGCAACGACTTTGTCCGCAAACGCTGGTCAGCGCTGGCCCTGACCGGCATCGTCTGGGGCGCGGCCGGTGTGGCGATCTTCATCGATGCGCTGGACGGCGTGCTGTACTTTCCGCTGCATGTATTCGGCTACCTGTTGCTGCTTGAAGCGCTGATCATTCTGCTGGTGCCGGCTCCGCGAACCGGCACGGCTGCGGCATTGCGCAAGGGGCGAGGTCTGGTGTTCCTGGTGCTGGGGCTGCTGATCGTTGACCGGCAACACGCCGCCAGCCTGATTCTGGCGGTGCTGTTTGGCGGGGCATTCCTGATCGATGGCGGCTTTCGGCTGGCAGCCGCGATGGTGGTGCGTTTTGTCGGTTGGCCCGTGTCGTTGCTGACCGGATTGTTCGAAATCGGCTTTGGCCTGTTCATCCTCGAACCCTACCCGACGCTGTACAAGGGTACGGTGCCGTTCTGCATTGGCATGAGTATTTTTCTCTCGGGCTGCGCCTTGTTGCGCCAGGCGTGGCGCTTCAAGAACTGGCAATCGTTCGTCACGCCTTCCGCGATCAGTGCGCCGGCTTGCAGCGATGCATTGATGATCCATGTCTGGACCCCCAGCGGCACGGTTGACGACACGCTGGTGCGCAATCGGCTGCTCAATCGCTATATCGCAGCGGTCGATATCAACGGCGTGATTTCTGCCGGCCATGCGGCACTGGAATGTGGCCCGGACATTTACATCAGCCACTACCCGCAAGATGACATCGATCGCTCGGCGGGGGATTTCGTGCGGCTGCTGCGAGCCACGCCGAACAACGATGTGCCGGGCAGGTTTTTGCCTGACTACGCCAGCGAGGTCGGGGACTGGTGCCCGTCATCGGTGCAGGTCAGTTTTGCCCGTTACGACGCCCGGCGACTGAATGTGTTCTGGGCGGTTTACAGGCAGAACAGCACTTACAACCTGACCAGCCGTAACTGTTCCAGCGCTGTTGCGCATAGCCTCGAAGCAGCCCTTGAAGGCGCGATGAATCGTGGTCATTCGAGCATGCTCGATTTCGCCCGGATCATCATCAGCCCGGAATTCTGGGTCGCGGCGCAAGTGCGCAAACGCGCCGAAGCGATGGCGTGGACGCCGGGGCTGGTGCTCGATTATGCGCGGGCGCTGCACGCCGCCATCGAACCGGCGCCGCCGGGCTGGCACGGCATTTTCGCGGGAGCCAAGCGCGCTTGCGGTTATGTGGCAACGGCGTTGCGTGGCCGCGACGTGCATCCCGTGCAACCGCCATCCGTGGACAATCCCTCCGACAAATCCTGATCCGAGTCGCTGCAATCGCTGGCAAGCCAGCTCCCACAAGGGTGTGTGTCGTACGCAAAATTCACGTACGCCACAAAAACCTGTGGGAGCTGGCTTGCCAGCGATGGCGTCCTCTTATGCACCACAAAACCCCAGCCCATTAGCCAGCTAATTACCAAGCCTGCTAACTATTACGTTGACATTCGCTGCCTAGGCAGTAACATCCCGACATACATTCACTGCCTAGGCAGTTATCAGGTGCGCACATGAAGCATTTCACCCCAGACGAATTCAAGCATTGCCATCTCGGCCTGCTGCTCGGTCGTGCGGCGTTGCTCAAAGACCGGATCATCGACACCCACATGGAACCCCACGGCATCACCGCCGCGCAGTTCAAGGTGTTGATCATCATGGCCCAGTTCGGCGTCGACACCCCGGCCGAGCTGTGCCGGCACCTGTCGCTGGACAGCGGTTCGATGACGCGCATGCTCGATCGTCTGGAGCAGAAGGGCTTCCTGGTGCGCCAACGCAGCGAAGGCGATCGCCGTCAGGTGCAGCTGAAACTGACTGAACTAGGCCAGCAACTGGCCGATCGCCTGCCGCACATCGGTGCCGACGCCATGAATGAACTGGCCGGCGCCATCTCCCGGGAAGAATTGAAGACCCTGGAGTACCTCCTCAAGAAAATTCTGCTGGCAGCCGGTGACCCGATCACTATCCAGCGCTTAGGTGAACACAATGAGCGGTAAAACCTTGCGCAGCAGCCTGACACTGCTGCTGTCGGCGATGATCCTCGCCGGTTGCGCCAATTACAGCGGCCTCGATACCAGCAACAGCAACCTCGATGCGAAGACCCTGAAAACCGGGCAATCGCTCAGCGGCGTAACCCTGTCGCCGGCCGCCTGGCCGAAAAGCGATTGGTGGACCAGCCTCGGCGATCCGCAGCTCGACGGTCTGATCCGCGAAGCCCTGCGTGACAGCCCGGACATGCAGATCGCCAGCGCTCGCGCGCATCAGGCCAACGCCGCCGCGTACGCCGCCGATGCCGCGCGCTATCCGACCCTCGATGCCAGCGCCGGGATTACCCGCTCGCGACTGGCCAAGGATCAGGACCCGCGCGGGCAGGGCGATGCTTACGCCACCGTGCGCAACGTCAGCGTCGGTTTCAATTACAACTTCGACCTGTGGGGCGGCCAGCGTGATGCGTGGGAAGCCGCGCTCGGTGAAGCGCGTGCCGCTGAAGTCGATCGTCAGGCTGCGCAGTTGACGCTCGCCGCCGACGTCGCCCGAGCCTACAGCGATCTCGGTCAGGCGCACATCGTGTATGACCTGGCCAACGACGATCTCAAGCGCACTAAACAAATGCTCGATTTGAGTCAGCGCCGCTTGAGCTCGGGGATCGACAGCAATTACCAGTTCCAGCAGACGCAAAGTCTCGAAGCCAGCTCCGAAGCCAGCCTGATCGATGCGGAAAAACGCCTGAACAGCGCCAAGATCGCCTTGGCCGTGCTGCTCGGCAAAGGCCCGGATCGTGGCAACGAAATCGCCCGGCCGAAAATCCTCCAGGCCAGCGCCGTGGCCTTGCCGTCGGTATTGCCGGCAGAACTGCTCGGTCGACGTCCGGATCTGGTCGCTGCGCGTTGGCGGGTCGAGGCTGCAAGCAAGGACATTGCTTCGGCCAAGACCCAGTTCTATCCGAACTTGAACCTGTCGGCTGCCGCTGGTGCGGAATCGTTGTTGGGTGACGCGATGTTCGGTTCGGCCAATCGCTTCTTCAACATCGCGCCGACCATTTCGGTGCCGATTTTCGACGGCGGGCGCCTGCGCGCCAACCTCGATGCGCGTGACGCCGATTACGATCTGGCGGTGGCGCAATACAACAAAAACCTGGTGAAAGCCCTCGGCGATGTCAGCGACACGATTAACCAGTTGCGTGACATCGGTCGGCAGATCGGCGCTCAGCAGCACGCGACCGAGATTGCCCAGGATTCTTACAACACCGTGGTCCAGCGTTACGGTTCCGGCATCGGCAACTACCTGGACGTACTCAGCATCGAGCAGCAACTGCTTCAGGCCCAGCGCCAACTGGCCACCCTGAATGCCGAGCAGATCGATCTGTCGATTCAACTGATGCAAGCGCTGGGCGGCGGCTTCCAGGGTGAAACCCTGACCGCAGCCAATGCCACCCCAGCCTCGCCGCACAACTAATTCAAGGTATCTGTCATGGCCACTGCCGAAAACACTCAAGCTCAAGACAACACGCCAGACACCGGCAACCCGCGCAAACGCAAAGTGATGCTGCTGACGCTGGCCGTTGTGGTGCTGCTCGCCATTGCCGGCGTGTGGGCGTATCACGAATTTATCGGGCGCTGGAACGAAAGCACCGATGATGCCTACGTCAACGGCAACGTGGTCGAGATCACGCCGCTGGTGACTGGCACGGTTGTAAGCATCGGCGCCGACGACGGCGATCTGGTACACGAAGGCCAGGTGCTGATCAACTTCGACCCGAATGACGCTGAAGTCGGTCTGCAAAGTGCTCAGGCCAATCTGGCGCGCACCGTGCGTCAGGTGCGCGGTTTGTACAGCAACGTGGATGGCATGAAAGCCCAGGTCAACGCGCAACAAGCTGAAGTGCAGAAAGCGCAGGACAACTTCAATCGCCGGAAAAATCTGGCGGCTGGCGGGGCGATTTCCCAGGAAGAACTGTCCCACGCTCGCGACGATCTGACCTCGGCGCAAAATGCGCTGGACAACGCCAAACAACAACTGAAAACCACCAGCGCACTGGTCGATGACACCGTGGTTTCGTCGCACCCGGACGTGATGGCCGCCGCCGCGCAACTGCGTCAGGCCTACCTGACCAATGCGCGCAGCACTCTGATTGCGCCGGTCACCGGTTACGTTGCCAAACGCACCGTGCAACTGGGTCAGCGGGTACAGCCGGGCACCGCGCTGATGGCGGTGATTCCGCTGGATCAACTGTGGATCGACGCCAACTTCAAGGAAACCCAGCTGCGTGACATGCGCATCGGTCAGCCAGTGGACATCGAATCGGACATCTACGGCAGCGACGTGAAATTCACCGGCACCATCGACAGCCTCGGCGCCGGTACGGGTAGCGCCTTCGCTCTGTTGCCTGCGCAGAACGCCACCGGCAACTGGATCAAGATCGTGCAGCGTGTGCCAGTGCGGATTCACGTCAACGCTGAAGAACTGGCCAAACACCCGCTGCGCGTCGGCTTGTCGACCACGGTCGAGGTCAACCTGCACGACCAGAGCGGCCCGGTGCTGGCGCAACAGCCACCGCAAAAGGCCTCTTTCAGCACCAACGTCTACGACCGCCAACTGGCCGAAGCCGACGCGATGATCGCCCAATTGATCCACGACAACAGCGCAGCGGCCAGCAAAACCGCGCAACGCTGATACCACTTCCTGTGAGTGAGAACTTCTGTGGCGAGGGGATTTATCCCCGTTGGGTCGCGAAGCGGCCCCGCTTTTGATCCAGAAAAGAGGGCCTGCTGCGCAGTCCAACGGGGATAAATCCCCTCGCCACAAAAGTCCGTTCCGTAGCGCCAACCCGGTTCCAAAGGATTCGCGATGAGCAATAACGCCTCTTTCACGCCGCCCAGCCTGTTGCTCAGCACCATCGGTCTGTCGCTGGCGACCTTTATGCAAGTGCTCGACACGACGATTGCCAACGTGGCGCTGCCGACCATTTCCGGCAACCTTGGGGTGAGTTCGGAGCAGGGCACCTGGGTCATTACTTCGTTTGCCGTGAGCAACGCGATTGCCCTGCCGCTGACCGGTTGGCTCAGCCGCCGCTTCGGCGAAGTGAAGCTGTTTCTATGGGCCACCGTCTTGTTTGTACTGGCCTCGTTCCTCTGCGGTATTTCCACATCGATGCCGGAACTGATCGGCTTCCGCGTGCTGCAAGGCCTTGTGGCCGGGCCGTTGTACCCGATGACGCAAACCCTGTTGATCGCGGTGTATCCGCCCGCCAGGCGCGGCATGGCCCTGGCGTTACTGGCAATGGTCACGGTGGTCGCGCCGATTGCCGGGCCGATTCTCGGTGGCTGGATCACCGACAGTTACAGCTGGCCGTGGATCTTCTTTATTAACGTGCCGATCGGCATTTTC
Organism: Pseudomonas sp. P4795; assembly: GCF_048822895.1. Lineage (NCBI taxonomy): Bacteria > Pseudomonadati > Pseudomonadota > Gammaproteobacteria > Pseudomonadales > Pseudomonadaceae > Pseudomonas > Pseudomonas sp. P4795. The sequence goes on from NZ_JBMFBT010000006.1 coordinate 261,936, forward strand.
GCGGTGATGGTGGTGCGTTCGCAGTTGGCCAAGCGTCCGGTGGTTACCAGCCATCAACCGATGGATTACGTCGGACTGATCACCCTGATCATCGGCGTCGGCGCGTTGCAGGTGATCCTCGACAAGGGCAATGACCTCGACTGGTTCGAATCGAACTTCATCATCATTGGCGCGGCGATTTCGGTGGTGGCGCTGGCGGTGTTCGTGATCTGGGAAATGACCGACCAGCACCCGGTGGTCAACCTGCGGCTGTTCGCCCACCGCAACTTCCGCATCGGCACGATTGTGTTGGTGCTGGGTTACGCCGGGTTCTTCGGTATCAACCTGATCCTGCCGCAGTGGCTGCAAACCCAAATGGGTTACACCGCGACCTGGGCCGGCCTGGCCGTGGCGCCCATCGGCATTTTGCCGGTGCTGCTGTCGCCGTTTGTCGGCAAGTACGCGCACAAATTCGACCTGCGCCTGCTGGCCGGGCTGGCGTTCCTGGCGATTGGCCTGAGCTGCTTCATGCGCGCCGGGTTCACCAATGAAGTGGACTTCCAGCACATCGCACTGGTGCAATTGTTCATGGGCATTGGCGTGGCGCTGTTCTTCATGCCGACCCTGAGCATCCTGATGTCGGACTTGCCGCCGAGCCAGATCGCCGACGGTGCCGGGCTTGCGACTTTCCTGCGTACGTTGGGCGGTAGCTTTGCGGCGTCGTTGACTACCTGGATCTGGATTCGTCGGGCCGATCAGCACCATGCGTACATGAGCGAAAGCATTAGCACCTATGAGCCGGCGACGCGGGAGACTTTGAATTCATTGGGTGGGGCAGGGCAATCGGCTTACGCGCAGATGGATCATATTCTGACCAGTCAGGCGTATATGTTGTCCACCGTGGATTACTTCACGTTGTTGGGCTGGGGTTTTATGGGGTTGATATTGATTGTGTGGCTGGCGAAGCCGCCGTTTGCCGCTAAAGCAGGGCCGGCTGCTTCCGGGCACTAAGGTCAAAAGCTAAAAGCCCCTCACCCTAGCCCTCTCCCGGAGGGAGAGGGGACTGACCGAGTTGAATGTTCGAGCTACATCGACCTGACAGACTTCAGTCGAACTCAGGTTTGAATAGCGTGAAGATCTGCTCCCTTTCCCCCTCGCCCCCTTGGGGGCGGTCCGACGTTTCGGGAGGGCTGGGGTGAGGGGGTAGGTTCTCAGCCGTTAGACAAAGCCAGCGGAGGCGAGAAGTCAAACGGCGCCAGTGCAAATCCGTTCTCATCCACCTGCAAAGCCCAACCCTGCCGATCCCAATCCCCCAACACAATCCGCTTCGCCGCCTGTTCACCAAGCTGCAACTTGTGAATCGCCGGCCGATGGGTATGCCCGTGAATCAGCGTCTTCACACCGAATTCCTGCATGATCCGCGGCACTTCCTCCGGCGTGACATCGACAATGTCGTTGGCCTTCATCCGCGTCTGCGCTCGGCTTTCGCTGCGCAGTTTGCGCGCGAGTTTGTGCCGGGTGCGCAACGGCAGGTTACGCAAAATGAACAGGCTGAGCGGGTTGCGCAGGTAGCGGCGCAGCTTCATATAAGCCACGTCGCGGGTGCACAGGCTGTCGCCGTGCATCAGCAGCACTGGCTCGCCGTAGAACTGCACGACACTCGGATCCTTCAATAAAGTGCAGCCGGCCTGTTTGCAAAAGGCCTTGCCGAGCATGAAGTCGCGATTGCCGTGCATCAGAAATATCGCCGTGCCGCTGTCGCTGAGTTCGCGCAGGGCCTGGCAGATGGAACGCTGAAAGGGCGTCATGGCGTCGTCGCCAATCCACGCTTCGAAAAAGTCGCCAAGAATGTACAACGCACTCGCCGAGCGGGCGCGTCCGGCGAGCAAATCCAGAAACGCCCGGGTAATGTCCGGGCGCTCCTCTTCCAGATGCAAGTCTGAAATCAGCAGTATCACGCTTCGATGATCTCGGCTTTCTCGATGATCACGTCGTCTGCTGGTACGTCCTGGTGGCCTGCTTTGGACGTGGTGGAAACGCCTTCGATCTTGTCGACAACGTCGGTGCCGGCAACCACTTTACCGAATACCGCGTAACCCCAGCCCTGAGCGGTCTTGGCGGTGTGGTTGAGGAAGCTGTTGTCGGTGGCGTTGATGAAGAACTGCGCCGATGCCGAATGCGGGTCCATGGTGCGAGCCATGGCCAGGGTGTACTTCTCGTTCTTCAGACCGTTGTCAGCTTCGTTCTGAATGCTTGGGCTCTTGTCTTTCTTTTCCTTCATGCCAGGCTCGAAACCGCCGCCCTGGATCATGAAACCCTTGATCACACGGTGGAACACGACGTTCTCGTAGTGACCCTTTTTAACGTATTCGATGAAGTTCGCCACGGTGATCGGGGCTTTTTCGTCGTTCAGTTCGATGACGATGTCACCGAAGTTAGTGGTCAATTTAACTTGAGTCATGATCGCTACTCTTTATAAGGAATTCGTGGGTATTGGGACCTACAGGCCCTTTACCGGTTCAGCCCGCAAGGGCCAAGGTGCGCAGTTTAGCGTGACAGGCGCGAATTTCGAGGCTGTTTTTCAAATCCCGGCGATTAAATGCATACCTTTTAGGCCCTGCTCTGTCAGGTGCTTGACAGCATCGGCTATGATAGCGGCTTTGTTTTGTCAGGCCTGTGTCCCGGCCGCGCACGTACGTTCAAGGATCCTATGAGCAAGCCCACTGTCGACCCTACCTCGAATTCCAAGACCGGCCCTGTCACGCCGGTCAATTTCCTGCGCCCGATCATCCAGGCGGACCTGGACTCGGGTAAGCACACGCAGATCGTCACCCGTTTCCCGCCTGAGCCCAACGGCTACCTGCACATCGGTCACGCCAAGTCGATCTGCGTGAACTTCGGCCTGGCCCAGGAGTTCGGCGGCGTCACGCACCTGCGTTTCGACGACACCAACCCGGCCAAGGAAGACCAGGAATACATCGACGCGATCGAAAGCGACGTCAAATGGCTGGGTTTCGAATGGTCCGGCGAAGTGCGCTACGCCTCGCAGTATTTCGACCAGCTGCACGACTGGGCGGTCGAGCTGATCAAGGCCGGCAAAGCCTACGTCGACGATCTGACCCCGGAGCAAGCCAAGGAATACCGTGGCAGCCTGACCGAGCCGGGCAAGAACAGCCCGTTCCGCGACCGTTCGGTCGAAGAGAACCTCGACTGGTTCGCCCGCATGCGTGCCGGTGAATTCCCGGACGGCGCCCGTGTGCTGCGCGCGAAGATCGACATGGCTTCGCCGAACATGAACCTGCGCGACCCGATCATGTACCGCATCCGCCACGCGCATCACCATCAGACCGGTGACAAGTGGTGCATCTACCCGAACTACGACTTTACTCACGGTCAGTCGGACGCCATCGAAGGCATCACGCACTCGATCTGCACCCTGGAATTCGAAAGCCATCGTCCGTTGTACGAGTGGTTCCTCGATGCGCTGCCAGTCCCGGCGCACCCGCGTCAGTACGAGTTCAGCCGTTTGAACCTGAACTACACGATCACCAGCAAGCGCAAGCTCAAGCAATTGGTCGATGAAAAGCACGTGTTCGGCTGGGATGACCCGCGCATGTCGACGCTGTCGGGCTTCCGCCGTCGTGGCTACACCCCGGCGTCGATCCGCAATTTCTGCGACATGGTCGGCACCAACCGTTCCGACGGTGTGGTTGACTTCGGCATGCTCGAATTCAGCATCCGTCAGGACCTGGACCAGAACGCGCCGCGTGCCATGTGCGTGCTGCGTCCGTTGAAGGTAGTGATCACCAACTATCCGGAAGACCAGGTCGAGAACCTCGAACTGCCGCGTCATCCGCAGAAAGAAGAACTCGGCGTGCGCCAACTGCCGTTCGCCCGTGAAATCTACATCGACCGCGATGACTTCATGGAAGAGCCGCCAAAAGGCTACAAGCGCCTGGAGCCGAACGGCGAAGTGCGTCTGCGCGGCAGCTACGTGATCCGTGCCGACGAAGCGATAAAGGATGCCGACGGCAACATCGTCGAGCTGCGTTGCTCGTACGACCCGGAAACCCTCGGCAAGAATCCTGAAGGCCGCAAGGTCAAAGGCGTGGTGCACTGGGTGCCGGCCGCTGCCAGCGTCGAGTGCGAAGTGCGTCTGTACGATCGTCTGTTCCGTTCTCCGAACCCGGAGAAGGCTGAAGACAGCGCGAGTTTCCTCGACAACATCAACCCTGACTCACTGCAAGTCCTCACCGGTTGTCGTGCCGAGCCTTCGTTGGGCAACGCACAGCCGGAAGACCGTTTCCAGTTCGAGCGCGAAGGTTACTTCGTCGCGGATATCAAGGACTCGAAACCGGGCGCACCGGTATTCAACCGTACCGTGACCCTGCGCGATTCGTGGGGCCAGTGATTCAGTCTTAAGGAATGAACGTGCTTTCGATCTACAACACGCTCACCAAGAGCAAAGAAGTTTTCAAGCCGCTGGATGGCAACAAGGTGCGCATGTACGTGTGCGGGATGACCGTGTACGACTACTGCCACCTCGGCCACGGCCGCAGCATGGTCGCGTTCGACCTGGTGACCCGCTGGTTGCGGTTCAGCGGTTACGACCTGACCTACGTGCGCAACATCACCGACATCGACGACAAGATCATCAATCGCGCCAACGAGAACGGTGAATCGTTCGAAGCGTTGACCGAGCGCATGATCGCCGCGATGCACGAAGATGAAGCGCGCCTGAACATCCAGAAGCCGGACATGGAACCGCGTGCCACCGATCACATCCCGGGCATGCACGCGATGATCCAGACCCTGATCGACAAGGGTTACGCCTACGCCCCGGGCAATGGCGACGTGTACTACCGCGTCGGCAAGTTCATGGGTTACGGCAAACTCTCGCGCAAGAAGATCGAAGACCTGCGCATCGGTGCGCGGATCGAGGTCGACGAAGCCAAGGAAGATCCGCTGGACTTCGTGCTGTGGAAAGGCGTCAAGCCGGGCGAGCCGAGCTGGGAATCGCCGTGGGGCGCCGGGCGTCCGGGCTGGCACATCGAGTGCTCGGTGATGTCCACCTGCTGCCTGGGTGAGACGTTCGATATTCATGGCGGCGGCAGCGATCTTGAGTTCCCGCACCACGAAAACGAAATCGCCCAGAGCGAGGCGGCCACCGGCAAGACCTACGCCAACGCGTGGATGCATTGCGGCATGATTCGCATCAATGGCGAGAAGATGTCCAAGTCCTTGAACAACTTCTTCACCATCCGCGACGTGCTCGACAAGTACCACCCGGAAGTCGTGCGTTACCTGCTGGTGTCGAGCCACTACCGCAGCGCGATCAACTACTCGGAAGACAACCTCAAGGACGCCAAAGGCGCACTCGAGCGTTTCTACCACGCGTTGAAAGGCCTGCCGAACGTGGCGCCTGCCGGCGGCGAAGCGTTCGTCGAACGTTTCACCAACGTGATGAACGACGACTTCGGCACACCCGAAGCCTGCGCCGTGCTGTTCGAGATGGTGCGCGAGATCAACCGTCTGCGTGAGAGCGATCTGAACGCGGCGGCCGGTCTGGCGGCACGTCTGAAAGAACTCGCCAGCGTGCTCGGTGTGTTGCAGCTTGAGGCTGATGACTTCTTGCAAGCGGGCGCTGAAGGGCGGGTTGATGCCGCTGAAGTTGATGCGCTGATCGCTGCACGTCTGGCGGCTCGTGCTGGTAAAGACTGGGCCGAATCCGACCGCATCCGCGACCAGCTCACCGCCATGGGCGTGGTGTTGGAAGACGGCAAGGGCGGGACGACGTGGCGTCTGGCTGACTGATTGTTGTGATTGTTGAAGACAAAACCCGCCGTGTGCGGGTTTTTGTTTTTCTGCTGGTTGGGGGATTTGTGCTGTTCTGAGATTACGCCCTCACCCTAACCCTCTCCCCCAGGAGAGGGGACTGATTGGGGGATGCTTCAGAAATACATCGACCTGAAACTGATGTGCTGAATCCATAATCAACTCGGTCATTCAGGTCGATGTATAGCGCCAGACACCTCGGTCGGCTCCCTCTCCCTCCGGGAGAGGGCTGGGGTGAGGGGGTTGCTTTCGGTGTCCGCATACGTCTTGATGTCGGCCACGCGTTCAGCCGGATGCTGAACAGCGACGATCATGAAAGGGAAAAAAATCATGGCCAATCACTATCGCGAACTTCTGGCAACCCCCGGCGCCACCGGGCTGGTGCTCGCGAGCGCCATCGCCCGTCTGCCTCAGGCAATGATCGGCATCGGTATCATCACCATGCTGGTGCAACAAACCCGTGTGTATTGGCTGGCCGGCGCGGTCGCCGGTGTGTTCACCCTGGCCAATGCACTGCTCGGCCCATACATCTCGAAACTGGTGGACCAACGCGGCCAGAGTCGCGTGCTGCCCGTCGTGACGGCGTTCAGCATTGGCATGTTGCTGGCGCTGATCCTCGCCGTGTACCTCAAGGCGCCCACCGTACTGCTGTTTATTCTGGCGGCACTGGCAGGAACGATGCCGAGCATGCCGTCGATGATCAGAGCACGCTGGTCGCAGCTGTTCCGTGGCAAGCCGCTGTTGCACACGGCGTTCTCTCTGGACACCGTGCTGACTGAACTGGCTTACATCATCGGCCCACCGCTGGCGATTGGCTTGAGCGTGAGCTTCTTTGCCGAAGCCGGGCCCCTGGTAGCGGTTGTGTTGCTGGCGGTCGGGGTGACGGCATTTCTGATGCAGCGCCGGACCGAACCGAAAGTGGTGGTGGGCAATCGCGGCAGCAAAGGCTCCACGCTGCTTATTCCCGGCGTGCGCACCATCGTTCTCGCGCTGCTGGCGATGGGGGTGATTGGTGGGGCGATCGACGTGGCGGTTGTGGCGTTCGCCAATGCACAGGGCTGGCCCGAATCCGCCACGTTCATCCTTGCGTCCTACGCGCTCGGTTCGTTGGTCGCAGGTCTCACGTTTGGTGCGTTGAGGATTTCCTTGCCGATAGAAAAGCAGTTCTTCATCGGGATATTGGTTACCGCCGTCACAGGTGTATTGCCGATTTTCTCAACGGACGTTTATGTCCTGTCGCTGATGCTGTTTATTGCCGGCATGTCGTTTGCGCCGACCATGGTCGTGGTAATGAATCTGGGCACGATCATTCTTCCGCCGTCGCGAATCACCGAAGGCCTGACGTGGATGACCACCGGCATCAGCATTGGCGTGGCGCTGGGAGGCATGCTTTCGGGGCCGGTGATCGATGCTTATGGGGCACGGGCGGGATTTGGCGTTGCCATTGGCGCAGGGGTGATGATGATGGTGGTTGTGCTGGTGGGCTTGCGTACATTGAGTGCGGTCTCGGCTGCGGAGGTCGAGCCCGCGTTTTAATAATCAACTCGGTCATTCAGGTCGATGTAAAACGCCAGACACCTCGGTCGGCTCCCTCTCCTGGGGGAGAGTGCTGGGGTGAGGGTGGCGCAACCGCTTGTAAAGCGTATTCCGGCTAACCCCCAACCGCCGCGCCAGATGCGAAATATTCCCCCCCGCCAACTGCAACTGCCGATTCAACGCTTCGACATCATTCAGATCCACCGCCAACGGCTGTGCGACCTCCCGCGGCTCCATCTCCAGATCAACAAAAAAGTCATCCGGCAAATGCTCCGGCCGCACCGGTTGCTCTTCGGCCATCGCAAGTGCCACCTGCATCACGCTACTCACCTGACGCAAATTCCCCGGCCATGGATGCCGCTCGAACAAGTCCAGCACTTCACGAGTCAACCCCGCCCACTGCGACGGCTCGCGATGTTGTTCCCACAGCCGTTTAAATAACGCTTCCTTATCCGAACGCTCGCGCAACGGCGGCAATTCCAGAGTCAGACCGCCAATCCGGTAATACAAATCTTCGCGAAACCGACCCAACTGCACCTGTTCACGCAAAGAGCGATTGGTCGCCGAAATAATCCGCAAATCGACCGCGAATACCTCGCTGCTGCCCACCGGCTGCACGCAACGTTCCTGCAACACCCGCAGCAGCCGCGCCTGAGTCGGCAACGGCATATCGCCAATCTCGTCGAGAAACAACGTGCCTTTGTTAGCCTTGCGAATCAGGCCGATGCTGCCTTTCTGATTCGCGCCGGTAAACGCGCCTTTCTCATAACCAAACAGCTCCGATTCGACCAATTCGGCGGGGATCGCTGCACAGTTCACCGCAATAAATGCCTGTTTGCTGCGCGAGCTGGCCTGATGCAGGGCTTTGACGAACACTTCCTTGCCGACCCCGGTTTCGCCGTGGATCAACAGCGGAATGTCTTTTTCCAATAAACGCTCAGCCTGACGCACGGCTTTTTCCACGCGGCTGTCGCCGAAATGCAAGGTGTTGAGGCTGATCGCGTTTGAAGCAGCGACCGTCGGTTCAACAAACAGTCGCGGTTGAATCGGCACCTGTTTAGGGCGCTTCAACATGCACTGAAAACGGTTGCGGCCAGACGTCTGCAAGGCGAACGGCAAACCTTCAGGCTGATTGAGCAATTCCAGCAACGACACCTTGAACAGGCTCTCGACACTGACCCGCGACAGCCGCACGCCCAGCAGGTTATCGGCTCGGCGGTTGGCCGAAAGCACCTGACCGCTCTCATCGAAGATCAACAAGCCGGCCCACTGGCTGTCGAGGTTGTTCAACCCGGTGTTGAAGGTCAGTTGAAAGTGCTGCCCGTGGAACAGGTTGAGGATCAGCCGGTTTTCCACGGTCTGGCTCATCATCTTGACCATGCCGAGGGTGTGCGAGGGCGGCAGGTAGCTGTCGCTGGACACGTCGAGAACGGCGATGACCTTACGCTCGGCATCGAAAATCGGCGCGGCGGAACCGGTCATGAAGCGGTTGGCCTTGAGAAAGTGTTCATCGTGTTCGATATGCACCGCCTGCTCGCAGGCCAGCGCCGTGCCGATCGCGTTGGTGCCGCTCGCGCGTTCGATCCAACTGGCACCAGCCTGAAACCCGCGCGCCAGGCTTGGTTCGATAAAGCGTTGGGTGCCCCACGACGTCAGCACCTGGCCCTGATTGTCGGCGAGCATGATCAGGCAGTTGGAATTGCTCAGAATGTTTTCGTAGTAGGGCAGCACTTCCTGGTGGGTGGTCTGCACCAGTGAGTGATGGCTTTCGAGCAGCTGCGCGATGCCAGCGGCGGGCAGTTGATCGAACGACGGCGTGCTTTGATGATCGAGACCGAACGCGCGGCAACGTGACCAGGAATCCTGGACGATGGCGTCGTGGGATAACGCGGAAGCGGGTGCGACCATGGCAGTCAGCCTCTGATGGGCATTTTTATTATTGTTATTGCACAGCGCCTGCGGGGCGCGGCAGTGCATAGAGTGTTGTTCACTATTGTTCATTGTCAATCGCTGAACTGTTCAAATGTGTTCAGCAATGAAGGTGGTTTAACCGCCGTTTCGGCGATTTTCACGACAAATCAACAGCTTGGCATTTCTGGCACGAATTTCGCTCTAGTGCACAGGTCGCTTGACTCCAATAATAAAAAGGCCGAGCCATGTCACTCACCCTGGAGCACGTCAGCCGCACCGTCGAAGGCCAGATCTGGATCGACGATGCCTGCCTGAAATTCGAACCCGGTTCGTTCAACGTTTTGCTCGGGCGCACGCTGTCCGGCAAGACCAGTCTGATGCGCCTGATGGCCGGGCTGGACAAGCCCGACAGCGGCCGCGTCCTGATGAACGGCGTCGACGTCACCCAACGTCCGGTGCGTTTGCGCAACGTGTCGATGGTCTATCAGCAGTTCATCAATTACCCGACCATGACCGTGTTCGAGAACATTGCCTCGCCGTTGCGTCAGGCCGGGATTTCCAATGAACAGATCCACAGCAAAGTGCAGGAAACCGCGAAGATGCTGCGCATCGACAAGTTTCTCAAGCGCTATCCGCTGGAACTCTCCGGCGGTCAGCAGCAGCGCACGGCGATGGCGCGGGCGCTGGTCAAGGACGCCGAGCTGATTCTGTTCGACGAGCCGCTGGTCAACCTTGACTACAAGCTGCGCGAAGAGCTGCGTCAGGAAATGCGCGAGCTGTTCAAGCTGCGCCACACCATCGCCATCTACGCCACCACCGAGCCCAACGAAGCACTGGCATTGGGCGGCACCACGACCATTCTTCACGAGGGCCGGGTGATCCAGAGCGGCGTATCGACCGAGGTTTATCACCAGCCGCAAACGGTGTTGGCGGCGGAGTTGTTTTCCGAGCCGCCGATCAACCTGATGCCGGGCCGAATTGCCGGCAACGAGGTGAGTTTCGCCAATTTCGTGCACTTCCCGTTAAACGTCGATCTGCGCCCGGTGGGCGAGGGCGAGTTCCGTTTTGGCGTGCGCCCGAGCCACATCTCGCTGGTGCCGAGCAACGACGATGATCTGGAACTGGCGGTGACCGTCGAAGTGGCGGAAATCAGCGGATCGGAAACCTTCCTGCATGTGCGTAACGAGCATTTCCTGCTGGTGTTGCACCTGCCCGGCGTCCACGAATACGACGTCGACGCGCCGATTCGCATCTACATTCCCACTCATAAACTGTTTGTGTTCGATGCGCAGGGCCGTCTGGTGCAGGCACCGGGTCGGCGTATCGCGAGGGTTGCCTGATGGCCGAGATCCGTTTGCACCACCTCGCCCACAGCTATAGCAAAACTCCGGCCGGACCTGAGGATTATGCGATCCGCGAGATGGATCACATCTGGCAGCAGGGCGGCGCCTATGCCTTGCTCGGCCCCTCGGGATGCGGCAAATCGACTTTGCTCAACATCATTTCCGGGCTGCTCAGTCCGTCTCAAGGCAAGGTTTTGTTCGATGGCAAAGAGGTCAACGACCTGACCCCGGAGAAGCGCAACATCGCGCAGGTTTTCCAGTTTCCGGTGGTCTACGACACCATGACCGTGTTCGACAACCTCGCGTTTCCTCTGCGCAATCAGGGCATGGCCGAGGCGAAAGTGCACAGCAAGGTGCAGGAAATTGCCGAGGTCCTCGACCTGCAAAACCTGCTGAGCAAAAAGGCGAGCAACCTCACGGCCGACGAAAAGCAAAAAGTCTCCATGGGACGTGGACTGGTGCGCGACGACGTCTCGGCAATTCTGTTCGATGAGCCGCTGACGGTGATCGATCCGCACCTGAAATGGAAACTGCGGCGCAAGCTCAAGCAGATTCACGAGCAGTTCAACATCACCATGGTCTACGTGACCCACGATCAACTGGAGGCCTCGACCTTCGCCGACAAGATCGCGGTGATGTACGGCGGCCAGATCGTGCAGTTCGGTACGCCACGGGAGTTGTTCGAGCGCCCGAGCCACACTTTTGTCGGCTATTTCATCGGCAGTCCGGGGATGAACCTGATCGAGGTGCAGCCGCAGCCGGGTGGTGTCGGTTTCAACTCCACGCATCTACCACTGTCCGACGGCTTGCAAAGGCATATCGAGCACGGCCACTGGAAAAACCTCAAGGTCGGCATCCGTCCCGAGTTCATTCACGTATGGGACGAGCCGTTTGATGACGCGATGCAGGCACGGGTCGTACACGTCGAAGACCTCGGCACCTACAAGATCATGACCCTCGACCTCGATGGCGCGCCGCTGAAAGTACGTCTCGCCGAAGACAAACCGGTGCCGCAGAGCACGGCGTATATCAGCTTTCCGGCGCAGTGGCTGATGGTCTATGCCGATGAAGTCCTGCTCGATACCGCCGGCGACAACGAGGTGCTGTCATGAACAAAGTGCAGAACAACAAGGCCTGGTGGCTGGTGTTGCCGGTGTTCCTGCTGGTGGCATTCAGTGCCGTGATCCCGATGATGACCGTGGTCAACTATTCGGTGCAGGACATCTTCGACCAGTCCAGCCGCTACTTCGTCGGCGCCGATTGGTACAAACAGGTGCTGCTCGACCCACGGCTGCATGATTCGCTGCTGCGTCAGTTCATCTACTCGGCGTGCGTGCTGCTGATCGAAATTCCGCTGGGTATTGGCATTGCCCTGACCATGCCGACCAAGGGCCGCTGGTCGTCGGTGGTGTTGATCGTGCTGGCGATTCCGCTGCTGATTCCGTGGAACGTGGTCGGCACGATCTGGCAGATCTTTGGCCGCGCCGATATCGGTTTGCTCGGGTCGAGCCTTAACGCGATGGGCATCAGCTACAACTACGCGGCCAACACCATGGACGCCTGGGTGACGGTGCTGGTGATGGACGTCTGGCACTGGACTTCATTGGTGGCGCTACTGTGTTTCTCCGGACTGCGCGCAATTCCCGACGTGTATTACCAGGCCGCGCGGATTGATCGGGCCTCGGCCTGGGCGGTGTTCCGCCACATTCAATTGCCCAAGTTGAAAAGCGTGCTGCTGATCGCGGTGATGCTGCGCTTCATGGACAGTTTCATGATTTACACCGAGCCGTTCGTGCTCACCGGCGGCGGGCCGGGCAATGCCACGACCTTCTTGAGTCAGACACTGACCCAGATGGCTGTAGGGCAATTCGACCTGGGACCGGCGGCTGCATTCTCGCTGGTGTACTTCCTGATCATCCTGCTGGTTTCGTGGCTGTTCTACACCGCCATGACCCACAACGATGCCAACCGCTGAGGCCCGGCCATGAGCAAAAGAAAGCTTATTCCGTTGCTGATCTACATCCTGTTCCTGCTGGTGCCGATCTACTGGCTGCTGAACATGTCGTTCAAGAGCAATACCGAAATCCTCAGCGGTCTGACACTTTTCCCACAGGATTTCACGCTGGCGAACTACAAGGTGATCTTCACTGACCCGAGCTGGTACACCGGTTACCTCAACTCGCTGTACTACGTCACCCTCAACACTGTGATTTCCCTGAGCGTGGCATTGCCGGCGGCGTATGCGTTCTCGCGTTACCGCTTTCTCGGCGACAAGCACCTGTTTTTCTGGCTGCTGACCAATCGCATGGCGCCGCCGGCAGTGTTTCTGCTGCCGTTCTTTCAGCTGTATTCGTCGATTGGCTTGTTCGACACGCACATCGCCGTGGCACTTGCGCACTGCTTGTTCAACGTGCCGCTGGCGGTATGGATTCTCGAGGGCTTCATGTCCGGTGTGCCCAAGGAAATAGACGAAACCGCCTACATCGACGGCTACAGTTTTCCCAAGTTCTTCGTGAAGATTTTCATCCCGCTGATCGGCTCCGGCATCGGCGTGACGGCGTTTTTCTGCTTCATGTTTTCTTGGGTCGAACTGTTGCTGGCGCGCACCCTGACATCGGTGAATGCCAAGCCGATTGCGGCGGTAATGACGCGCACAGTCTCGGCGTCGGGTATCGACTGGGGTGTACTGGCAGCGGCGGGAGTGTTGACTATTCTCCCCGGCATGCTGGTGATCTGGTTTGTTCGCAACCACGTGGCCAAGGGCTTTGCCCTGGGCCGGGTCTGAGGATCTGATGATGGAATGGATGAGCTGGACCGTCCCCACGGCCATATTTTTCATTGTGATTGGCTTGATCCTGGTGGGTATGACCACTTGGGAACTGCGCTCGCCGAGTGTGCTGCGGCGCGGATTTTTGCCGATTGCCACCACCCGTGGCGATCGCTTGTTTATCGGTCTTCTCGGCAGCGCCTACCTGCATTTGCTGGTAATCGGCGTCACCGACTGGAGCATCTGGGTCGCGTCCGCGCTGTCCCTGGTGTGGCTGTTGGCTGTGATGCGTTGGGGCTAGTCGAATCGCTCGGCAATTGTGCTCCACAACTTAAACAGGAGGTCTCTATGTTCGACAAAAACAATAAGCTGCGACATAGCATTTCATTGGCAGCCATGCTGGCACTCAGCGGTTTGAGCGCATCCGCGTGGGCCGATGCCTACGAAGATGCGGCGAAAAAATGGGTCGGCAGTGAATTCAAACCCTCGACCCTGACGGCCGAGCAACAGCTTGAGGAATTGAAGTGGTTCATCAAGGCCGCCGAACCGTTTCGCGGGATGGAAATCAAGGTGGTTTCGGAAACCCTGACCACCCACGAATATGAATCCAAAGTGCTGGCCAAGGCCTTCACCGAAATCACCGGGATCAAGCTGACCCACGACCTGGTGCAAGAAGGCGATGTGGTGGAAAAACTGCAGACAGCGATGCAGTCGGACAAGACGATTTATGACGGCTGGGTCAACGATTCGGATTTGATCGGCACGCACTTTCGCTACGGCAAAACCGAGTCGATTACCGACCTGATGGCTAACGAGGGCAAGAATTTCACTTCTCCGACACTTGATCTCAAGGACTTTATCGGCATCTCGTTCACCACTGCGCCGGACGGCAAGATTTACCAATTGCCCGACCAGCAGTTCGCCAACCTGTACTGGTTCCGCGCCGACTGGTTCGAACGCGCGGACCTCAAGGCGAAGTTCAAGGAAAAGTACGGCTACGAATTGGGCGTGCCGGTGAACTGGTCGGCCTATGAAGACATCGCCAAATTCTTCAGCGAAGACGTCAAGGAAATCGACGGAAAACGCATCTACGGGCACATGGACTACGGCAAGAAAGATCCGTCGCTGGGTTGGCGCTTCACCGATGCCTGGTTCTCCATGGCTGGCGGCGGCGACAAAGGCTTGCCCAACGGCTTGCCGGTGGACGAGTGGGGCATTCGCGTCGAGGACTGCCATCCGGTCGGCTCCAGCGTGACCCGTGGCGGCGACACCAACGGCCCGGCGGCCGTGTTTGCCACCACCAAATACGTCGACTGGATGAAAAAATACGCGCCACCGGAAGCGGCGGGCATGACCTTCTCCGAGTCCGGCCCGGTGCCGTCTCAGGGCAACATCGCCCAGCAGATTTTCTGGTACACCGCGTTCACCGCCGACATGACCAAACCCGGCTTGCCAGTGGTCAACGCCGACGGCACGCCGAAGTGGCGTATGGCGCCGTCGCCGAAAGGCCCGTACTGGGAGGAGGGGATGAAGCTCGGTTATCAGGACGTGGGTTCGTGGACGTTCCTCAAATCGACGCCTGAAAAACAGAAACTTGCGGCCTGGCTGTACGCGCAGTTTGTGACCTCGAAAACCGTGTCGCTGAAGAAAACCATTGTCGGCCTGACGCCGATTCGCGAGTCGGACATCAACTCGCAAGCCATGACCGACCTCGCGCCGAAGCTCGGCGGTCTGGTCGAGTTCTACCGCAGCCCCGCGCGCGTGCAGTGGTCGCCGACCGGCACCAACGTGCCGGACTACCCACGGCTGGCGCAATTGTGGTGGAGCCACATCGCCGAAGCCGCCAGCGGCGACAAGACCCCGCAACAGGCACTCGACGGCCTGGCCAAGGATCAGGACGCGATCATGACCCGTCTGGAACGCTCTAAAGTGCAACCGACCTGCGGTCCGAAAATGAACCCCGAGCGCGACGCACAATACTGGTTCGATCAACCAGGCGCACCAAAACCGAAACTGGCCAACGAGAAGCCGAAAGGCGAAACCGTGAGCTACAACGAACTCCTGAAATCGTGGGAGGCGGCGCGCAAGTAAGCGTTTTTTGTGGGACTGAACGGCACCGAGAGGTGCCGTTTTTTTAGCGCTCGATTTCACGCTTCAACGCTCGCCGCACGGTTTTCAGGATGGCGTTCTCGAAGGCGTTGTGCCCTGCGTGCAGCAACCGGCAATGGATGTTCATGCGCTGGCGCAACCAGCGCACGCTGGCCATGCCGTGGACGTCGCGGATGCCTTGAATGATCAGGGTGTTGTCGTTGAGGCTCAGGTCTTCGTCCTTCGCGGTGAAGAAGTAACCGTTCAAGTGATAGTGCAATTCGAGACGGATCGCGCGAACGGCATGTTCGTCGGCAAAGTCCTCGATGGTGCTGTCCTGGATGGTTTGCCCGGAGCGGCGCATGATCGCCTTCAACCATTCGATGGCGGCCTGATGTTGTTGTGTCGGGCAGCCGTCGGTGAGTATCCGATAGAGGTCTTTGGCACGATGGTGCGCGGAGCCCGGAGTGACTTCCGATAACCCCGCATCAAGCGCTTGATCGTATGCGCGGACGTTGGCCGGGAACGGTACAAACAGCGACACCAGCGTGGTTTTCAGCACAGCGTGCGGGTAGCGCTGTTGGTACTGAATCGCCAGCCAACTGCCCCATGAGACACCCAGCACGCTGATTTTTTCGAAGCCGAAATGCTCGCGTAAGGCGTCGATGTCCTCGACGCAGAGGCCGGTGTTGTTATCGCGTAGTTCGCCGGAAGGCATTGATCGACCGCAGCCGCGCTGGTCGCTCAGGACGATGTCGAAGCAGCGCAAATCGAAGAATTGCAGATGATGCAGGCTGCAGCGACCGCCGGGCCCGCCATGCAGGAAAAACACCGGTTCGGCGCCAGGTGTTCCATGGCGTTCCCAGTAGAGTTGATGGCGGTCACTGGTCATGTAGCAGCCTCGACTGTGCGTTGAGCAGGTCATGTTGTTGGCACCGTCAGGCGATAGAACTGGAACAGTTCGGCCTGGCCAGAGCGCCCCGCGACGCACGACTGCAAGTGCAGATTGAGTGTCGCGGCCAGCCAGGACACGGCAATCAATACCGGGGTATGGCCGAAGATCAGGATCGTGCCGCCAGGCCGCACGCAGTGGACCAGCGACTCGAATACGGACTGGGCTTGCCGGCGAGTCAAGACTTCGGCGTTCAGGAAACGCAGGATCAATACGTCGCAATGGAGGCCGGCATCGACGGCATCACCGGCATCCAGGCAGCGGAAGTCGATCGGCAATGCCGCGTGCTGCTGTCGCGCATGTTCGATCATCGAAGCTGAACGGTCAGAGGCGAGGAAGCGGCAGTCGGGCAGCGAACTTGCCAGGTGCGCAATGAATTCGCCAGTCGAGCAGGCCGGGTCATAAATCAATCTACCTGGCGTCACCAGTGTCCGCAGCAACGCAGCGCAATACTCGCGCAAATGGGCTTCGTCAGCGTTCAGTCCAGTGGCCAGCGCCTCGCTGCATTGCCAGAATCCGGGCGGGCAGATGGCCTCCCGGTCAACACGGTCGATCAATGCAAAGGGAAACTGAATCTCACTGCCAGGCGTGCCGCGTGCGGCATCCAGCGCCGCGATTTTTTCCGCTGGCGAGACCGTTTGAAAGTACATCGCCAGACCTTCATCTCCCCACTGCGACTCGACATGCGGTCCCAGCAACATCGAGGGTTTCAGCGCACTGCTCGAATGCCAACGACCGTTGTCCGCTCGTTGAAGAACTTTGCGTCCTACCCAGTCGCGACCCGCCACGCGCAGGAAAAACACCTGGTGTAGCCCGTTGGCCACTGGCTCGACATAGCAACTCAACGCAGCGGACTTTTTGATGTGGTTTGCCATGGACAGCCCCAGCGCATGCTCTCGAGCGTGATCGATTTCCACGTTCATCGGCGGTGCGCCTCTAGACGGCGACCGCGAACTTGCGGGATGACAACGTTGCCGCTGGACACCACAAAGAAGCGCTCAAGGCCCGGAATGACAACGTTGGCCAGCGTGGTGCCCAGTTCGGTCTGCTTGAGAATGCAGACGCCTGGCGTGCGTCCGTGGTTGTGCAGATCGCGCAACAAGTAGTCAACCTGCTCGGCCAGGGACGTTTGTTCAACGGGATCGCGCAGTGTCACCTCGCGATGTGGGCACACATGCAGTAATGCATGCGGATCGAACCGTACGCAGCGCAGCAGTCGCGGGAAAGGCACCAGATGCCGCTGTGCATTGCCCAAAGCTTTTCGGTATTCGGTTTGCGTCGCGGCGAGATGCAGTTGCACCAGTTCGCTCAGCGCCCGCCATGCCGCGTGGCGGGCATCGAGTGAGCAACCGGTGCCAAACACACGAGGCAGCGCGCCGGCTGCGCTGGAGAAGGCCAAAAAGGTTCGCGCCTTGAATTCGTTACTGATATCCAGCAATACGATAGAGCCGCCGATCTCTTGCTCGGCATCCGCCCATGAACGGCCGAGGCTGTCGCTCTGATCGAGGCGTGCCACCCGGCGTAGCGGCAAATGGTTCTGGTAGTAGAAGTGATTCAGCAGGAACAGCGAGAGCGCATCGCGTTCGATGCATTCATTGGCAGCGTGCAGTACCGCTTCGTAATAGCTGGCGCCGATCGCGGTGCCGCTGTTGCTGGCGTAGCGTTGCAGAGCACGGTAGTTGGTGGTGTCTCGGGTAAAGCGCTGCTGGATATACGCAGGCGAGGTAAGGGCCAGCGGATAGGAAAACTCGACTGTTTGTGCTGGACAGGTATAGGTGCGACAAGCAATCCCGCGGTTTTGCTGCCCGGCAACCAGACGCAGTACCGAGTCATCGGCAAACAGCGGGGTGTCGGAAAAATAGCGGCCTGTCTGATAGTGCGCATCGGCAGGGCGCAGGTCGTCGCTCCAATAATGTTCGAGGGTTTCGTAGAGTGCGCCGAGGCGTGCGTGTTCGGCATAGCCTTTGCCTGCTCCGCGGGCCTGGCGACCATGGCTGTCGCGCAAGATCGCCTGTACGCAGACGACATTACGGCCGAGTGTCCGGGTGGTCGAAGCAATGCCCAGCCGGAACAGCTCGGCATCGATACGCTGTTGTGCCTGATCCGCCGTCAGCTCGCGCTCGGCAATCCTTGTGTTGTCCATGATTCCCTTCCTGTAAAAGAAAACGGGGGCGTGAAGCCCCCGTTTTTTGTTACTCGGCGTCCAGTTCGGTGCGCTCTTCTTCAGTCAGTTGCAGCGCTTCGATCTGCTCCGGTGTCGGGGTTTGTTCCTCGTCGAGTTCAACGATCGGATTGGCGTTGGCGCTTCCCATGTAGCCCATGTGTGTTGCTCCTTTTCGGTTGGTTGGATGTGCTGTTTCAAGCACGAGCCAAATCTAAAGGCGCAGCGGAGCAACGGTCAAAAATGTCCAGACGTTTCAGTTTCGGGATTTTCAGCATGTCGAAATATGTACTGATAATCCGTGAATTGACGCTTGCCAGGTGCCCGGTTCGGGTGGCTCGAAGCCTCTCTGGCGCACGCTGCCGCGAGTAAACAGCGAATCCGGTTGAGCGACAAATAAGCCCCCGCTGCATCGCAAGGATTAACTGCCGGCGCGGTTTTGGTTCCGAAGTGCGTAAGACATTTCAGCTGAGGGGGGCAGCAGAATCGCGCGAAGTCATTTGCACCTGAATCCGGACGGCGTACGCGATGATTTTTCCTATAGGGAGCGAGAGTTCTGCGCACAAAAATCGGCTTGTTCGTAGCCAGGAAACACCAGCGTGAACGCCGTGATCCCGCCCGGCACGCTTGCAACCTGTGCTTCTCCCTGATGCAGGCTCATGATCGAGCGTACGATGGCCAAACCGAGGCCAGTACTGCCTTGAGTGCGCGAGCGACTGCTGTCGACCCGATAAAAACGGTCGAACAGATGCGGCAGATGTTCGGCTTCAATGCCTGGGCCGGGATTGCTCACCCTCAGTGAAATCTGCGTAGCGCTGGGTTCAATCACCAATGAGACAGCATGTCCGGCCGGGCAATGGCGCAAGGCGTTGGACAGCAGATTCGAAATCGCCCGCTGGATCATCAACCGATCCCCCCGTACCGATGCGCTGCCCTGCACATTCAGGCTGATGTGCTTGTCTTGTGCCGACAGCGAAAACAGTTCTGCGACCTTCAATGTTTCCACTTCCAGTGCGACCGGCTCAAAGCTGGCGAGCGCCATCGGCTGACTGACCTGCGCCAGAAACAGCATGTCGGAAACGATCCGTGCGACGCGCTCCAACTCCTCGATGCACGACACCAGCACGTCTTTGTACTCATCCGGCGTGCGCTCGCGCGACAGCGTCACCTGCGCCTTGCCCATCAGGTTGTTGATCGGCGAGCGCAGTTCGTGGGCGAGGTCGTCGGAGAACTGTGACAACTGCTGCACGCCGCTGTCGAGGCGATCGAGCATAAAGTTGATACCGCGTGCCAGCTCGCTCAACTCTTGCGGCATGTTCACCATCGATAGCCGATGATCCAGATCCTGCGTGGTCACCCGCGCCGCCACTTTGCGAAATTCGCGCAACGGCGCCAGCCCGCGCTGCACCGCGCCCCACGCGCTCAGGCCGATGAAGATCAGCAGCAACGGCAAGGCAATCAGCGTCGAGCGCAGATAAGCGCTGAGCAGGGCCTGATCATGAGCGTTGTCGGTGGATAACAGCACCGCGACGCGGCTGCCGTTCTTGATGGCGATCAGCCTTGAGGCAGTGAGGAATTTCGCGCCCTCGGCATCGGTGCTGCTGGTGTAAAGCAGTTGCTCGGATGAGGCACGCACCGCTTTCAATTCAAGGCGCGGATCGGCCATGCCGGAGCCGGATTTGAGCAGCGGCGTGCGCAATTTGTGCTGGTCATAAATGGTCAGTGTCAGGTTGTCGTGGCCCATTACCTGATCGAGCAGAATATGCGGTTTCGCACTGATTTCGCCGACGTCGGCGTACAGCGACAGGCTGTGTTCGACCTGCTCCATCTTCTTTTGCAGGCTGTCTCTGGAGAGCGCATTCAATTCATGGGTCAGGGCGAAATACGCCAGGATCGCCAGGAACACCACCAGCAGCGCCCCAAGAATACTCACCGTCAAACCCAGGCGCAGCGACAGACTGGCCGGCTTCATTCTCGCGCCTCCAGCACATAACCGACGCCGCGCAGGGTGTGGATCAATTTGCTGTCGAACGGGTCATCGATCTTCGCTCGCAAACGGCGGATGGACACTTCGACCACGTTGGTGTCGCAGTCGAAGTTCATGTCCCACACCAGCGAAATGATCTGAGTGCGCGTCAACACTTCCCCGGATTGGCGCATCAATAGATGCAGCAGGGCGAATTCCTTGGTGGTCAGGTCGATGCGCTGCTCGCCGCGAAAGGCGCGGTGGCGTCCAGGATCGAGTTCCAGATCGGCGACTTTCAAGACTTGCGGCTGCGGAATGTTTTCGCTGCGACGCATCAGGCTGCGCACCCGCGCGAGCAATTCGGGAAACTCGAAGGGTTTGACCAGATAGTCGTCGGCGCCCAGATCCAGTCCACGAATCTTGTCGGCCAGCCGCCCGCGCGCGGTGAGCATCATCACCCGCGTGGAGCGCGTGCGGCGTAGTTGCTCAAGCACACCCCAGCCATCCAGTTCCGGCAGATTCACGTCAAGAATCACCAGGTCATATACCTGCTGCTGCGCCAGATGCAGTCCATCGGCGCCGGTGGCTGCACGGTCGACGATATAACCACTTTCGGTCAGACCCTGATGCAAATACTCGGCAGTTTTAAGCTCGTCCTCGACGACAAGGATTCGCATGATCAATCACCACTTTTATTTAATGGGTCAGTAATTAAGGTGGTCGGGAAAGTTATTGTTTTTGTATGGGCTTCCGAACGGTTTAGTTCTGTTGTCCTACAGCTGTTTCTCCGATAACAGGCGCGCAAGGTAAAGGCTGTAGTGGCTACAGAGTCAACAGAAGAGTCAACAGAACTGCCGTTAAATCAGCGCTCTGCGACTATCCATTTGTTTCTTTGTATTGCCAAATGCTCGACAAACTCTGCGCATGCTAGTGCAAAACTGTTCGCTGCAACTCTGGATAACGGATTTGTAATGTTGCAGTCACCTTGTCGATAAGTTCAAAACTCTACCGTGGCGGCAATTGAATCCTGATCTAAAGGAAATACGCCATTGCCCGGTTTAATAGAACTGACGGCGCGCTCACGCCTGAAAAAAACGCGGCAGGTGATAACTGTCGCCTGCCTGTTAATGCTGGCCGGCCCGACGGCTGCGTCTGGCGCCACATTGACCCTCGATCAGGCGTTGCAAACGGCCTTCGCCGGCAACCCGGATCTTGCAGCGGCGCAATGGGAGATCGGCATCGCCGAAGGTGAGCGGCGTCAGGCCGGTTTGATCCCCAATCCCGAGGTGTCCTGGGAAGCCGAGGACACTCGCCGCGAATCGCGCACCACCACGGTAATGCTCAGCCAGCCGCTTGAACTGGGCGGCAAGCGCGGTGCGCGCATTGGTGTCGCCAGTCGCGCACAGGATGCCGCCGGGATTGAACTGGAGCGCAAGCGCAACGGCTTGCGCGCGGATGTGATTCAAGCGTTTTCCAGCGTGCAAACCGCTGAGCAGCGGCTGCAATTGTCGCGTCAGTCTTTGGCATTGACCGAGCACAGTTTGCGTGTGGCCCAAGGACGAATCACGGCAGGAAAATCCTCGCCGGTCGAAGGCACGCGGGCGCAAGTGCAACTGTCCGAGGTGCGGCTGGAGTTGAGCCGGGCCGAGCGCGATCGGGCCAATGCCTATCAGCAATTGGCGCAAGTCATGGGCGCGCCATTGGCGGTGTCGACCGTTGTGCCGAGCGCTACGCAAAGCCTTCCGGCTGCACCGTCCTCGACAACCTTGCTGGAACGTCTGAATCAAACCGCCGACCTGCGTCTGGCGGCGTTGCAGATTGATCAGCGCGAGGCTTCGTTGGGACTGGAAAAAGCCCAGCGGATTCCTGATCTGACGGTGAGCGTCGGCAGTCAGTACAGCGAACTTGAGCGCGAGCGAGTCAACGTGGTCGGCTTGTCGATGCCGATTCCGTTGTTCAACCGCAATCAGGGCAACGTTCTGGCCGCCGCCCGACGCAGCGATCAGGCGCGCGATCTGCGCAACGCCACCGAGCTGCGCCTGCGCACTGAAATCCAGACCACGCTGGCGCAGTGGCAGACCGCCAATGGCGAGGCCAGTGCATTCAACCAGACCGTGTTGCCGGCCGCGCAGAGTGCCGTCGACAGCGCCACACGCGGTTTCGAGATGGGCAAGTTCGGCTTTCTCGATGTACTCGACGCCCAGCGCACGTTGATCAGCGCGCGTACCCAATACATCCAGGCCGTCGCCGAAGCGACTGACGCCCGCGTGCGCATCGAACGCATCTTCGGTGACCTCGGCGCATTCGGCGTCAGCCCCTGAATCTCACTTTCAAAGCACTGCGCGCTGGCCTGACGCAGAGGAGTTCGCATGGACAAAAAACTGATAGTGGTCGCTGTGGCGACTTTGGCGCTGGGGATTGGCATTGGCTCGACGTGGCTCGGCGATTCAGCGCATTCCTCCAGCGACGCGCATGCCGATGAAGCAGCGGAGCACGCCGATCACGCCGACGAGCACGCAGCGCAAAGCGCAGAGCATGTCGAAGGCGACAGTGAAGAAGGGCATCTGACGTTGACTGACGAACAGATTGCGGCGGCCGGTATTGGCCTTGCGCAAGCGCGGGCGCAGAACATCAGTCTGGCGTTGCCGTTCCCGGCCGAAGTGCGCTTTGACGAAGATCGCACCGCGCACGTGGTGCCTCGGGTGCCGGGAGTGGTCGAGTCGGTGGCGGTCAATCTCGGGCAATCGGTGAAGAAGGGCCAGTTGCTGGCGGTGATCGCCAGTCAGCAGATCTCCGATCAACGCAGCGAGCAGGCTGCGGCGCAACGTCGATTGGTGCTGGCGCGCACGACTTATGAGCGCGAGAAAACCTTGTGGCAGGACAAGATCTCCGCCGAACAGGATTTCCTGCAGGCGCGCCAAGCGTTGGAAGAAGCGGAAATTGCCCTGAACAACGCCCGGCAAAAAAACGGCGTACTCAGTGGCAGCACGGCCGCCAATGGCGGCAATCGCTATGAACTGCGCGCGCCATTCGACGGCGTGGTGGTGGAAAAACACCTGACGCCGGGGGAGGTGGTTGATGAAACCAGTGCCGCGTTCACGCTCTCCGATCTGTCGCGCGTTTGGGTGACGTTTGGCGTTTCACCCAAGGATTTGAATCGGGTCCAGGTGGGCAAACCGGTGACGATCAGCGCGGCAGAACTCAACGCCGAAGTTCAAGGCACGGTGGCCTACGTCGGCAGTCTGCTGGGCGAGCAGACGCGCACTGCGACAGTCCGCGTGACCCTCGCCAACCCGCAAGGCGCGTGGCGTCCGGGCTTGTTTGTGACTGCGCTGGTCGCCACCGACAGCCGTCAGGTCAAGGTCGCGGTGCCCGAAGCGGCGATCCAGACCGTCGAGGACAAACCCACGGTGTTCGTGCGCACCGCCGACGGCTTCAAGACGCAAGTGGTGACGCTCGGCAATCGTGCGGGCGGTCAGGTGGAAATCACTCAGGGGCTGGATGCCGGCGTGCAAATCGCCAGCGCCGGCAGCTTCGTTCTCAAATCGGAACTGGGCAAGGCCTCGGCCGAGCATTCCCATTGATCCGCCCCTCGACGAGAAGATTCTCATGTTCGAACGCCTGATCCAGTTTGCCATCGAGCAGCGCATCATCGTGCTGCTCGCCGTTTTGCTCATGGCCGGCCTCGGCATCGCCAGCTATCAAAAGCTGCCGATCGACGCTGTGCCGGATATCACCAACGTCCAGGTGCAGATCAACACCGGCGCTGCCGGGTTCTCGCCACTGGAAACCGAGCAGCGCATCACCTTCCCGATTGAAACCGCGATGGCCGGTTTGCCGGCGCTGGAACAGACCCGCTCGCTGTCGCGTTCGGGGCTGTCGCAGGTCACGGTGATTTTCAAGGACGGCACTGATCTGTTCTTCGCCCGGCAGTTGGTCAACGAACGTTTGCAGGCCGCCAAGGAGCAACTGCCCGAAGGCGTAGACGCGGTGATGGGGCCGATTTCCACCGGCCTCGGCGAGATTTTCCTGTGGACGGTGGAAGCGCAGGAGGGCGCGCGCAAGGATGACGGCACGCCGTACACGCCGACCGATCTGCGGGTGATTCAGGACTGGATCATCAAGCCGCAGTTGCGCAACGTCGCTGGTGTGGCCGAGATCAACACCATCGGCGGGTTTGCCAAGGAATATCAGATCGCGCCCGATCCGAAAAAACTTGCCGCTTACAAACTGACCCTCACCGATCTGGTGACTGCGCTGGAACGCAACAACGCCAACGTCGGCGCCGGTTACATCGAGCGCAGCGGCGAGCAATTGCTGATTCGCGCGCCGGGCCAGGTCGCCAGCACCGAGGACATCGCCAATATCGTCATGGCCAATGTCGATGGCACGCCGATCCGGATACGTAATGTCGCCACCGTCGACATCGGCCGCGAGCTGCGCAGCGGCGCCGCCACCGAGAACGGCCGGGAAGTGGTGCTTGGCACGGTGTTCATGCTGATTGGCGAGAATAGCCGTACGGTGTCGCGCGCCGTCGCCGCCAAGCTTGAGCAGATCAACCGCTCGTTGCCCCAAGGCGTGGTCGCGGTGCCGGTTTACGACCGCACGCACCTGGTGGACAAAGCCATCGCCACGGTGAAAAAGAACCTGATCGAAGGCGCGATTCTGGTGATCGCGATCCTGTTCCTGTTCCTCGGCAACATCCGCGCGGCGCTGATTACGGCGATGGTGATTCCGCTGTCGATGCTGTTCACCTTCACCGGCATGTTCACCAACAAGGTCAGTGCCAACCTGATGAGCCTCGGCGCGCTGGACTTCGGCATCATCGTCGATGGCGCGGTGGTGATCGTCGAAAACACCTTGCGCAGGCTGGCTCATGCGCAGCAGAAATACGGGCGTTTGCTGACTCGCTCCGAGCGCTTTCATGAAGTGTTCGCAGCGGCCAAAGAGGCGCGGCGACCGCTGATTTTCGGCCAGTTGATCATCATGGTGGTGTACCTGCCGATCTTTGCCCTCAGTGGCGTCGAAGGGAAAATGTTTCACCCGATGGCCTTCACCGTGGTTATCGCCTTGCTCGGCGCGATGCTGTTGTCGGTGACCTTTGTACCGGCGGCGATTGCGTTGTTCGTCACTGGCAAGGTCCAGGAAAAAGAAGGTGTGGTGATGCGCGGCGCGCGCCAGCTGTACGCACCGGCGTTGAGCTGGGTCATGGGCCACAAGCGTTTTGCGGTGGCTGCGGCATTGGTTGTGGTGGTGCTCAGTGGTGCAGTCGCCAGCCGCATGGGCAGCGAGTTCGTACCGAGTCTCAGCGAAGGCGATTTCGCCCTGCAAGCCTTGCGCGTACCGGGCACCAGTCTGACGCAATCGGTAGACATGCAGCAGCGTCTGGAAACCGTGATCCTTGGCAAAGTGCCGGAGGTCGAGCGTGTGTTCGCTCGCACCGGTACCGCCGAAATCGCTTCCGATCCGATGCCGCCGAACATCTCCGACAGCTACGTGATGCTCAAGCCAAAAGACCAGTGGCCGGACCCGGACAAGTCGCGCGAGACGCTGATGGCCGAGTTGCAGGCAGCGGCGGCGACGTTGCCGGGCAGCAACTATGAACTGTCGCAGCCAATCCAGTTGCGCTTCAACGAACTGATCTCTGGGGTGCGCAGTGACGTGGCGGTCAAGGTGTTTGGTGACGACATGGCTGTGCTGAATGCCACGGCTGCCAAGATCGCTACGGCCATGCAGAAGGTGACTGGCGCCGCCGAGGTCAAGGTCGAGCAGACCACCGGACTGCCAGTGCTGACCATCAACATTGATCGCGACAAGGCTGCGCGTTACGGGCTCAACGTTGGCGATGTGCAGGACACGATTGCCGTCGCAGTCGGTGGGCGTCAGGCCGGTACGCTGTATGAAGGCGACCGCCGCTTCGACATGGTGGTGCGTTTGTCCGATGCGATGCGCAAGGATATTGACGGACTGTCGGCGTTATTGATTCCAGTGCCGGCTATTAATGGTGCGGCCAATCAGATCGGGTTTATCGCGTTGAATGAAGTCGCCAGCCTCGACCTGGTGTTGGGGCCGAATCAGGTCAGCCGCGAAAACGGCAAGCGCCTGGTGATCGTCAGCGCCAACGTGCGTGGGCGTGACATCGGCTCGTTCGTCAGCGAGGCCGGCACCACGATTGAGCGCGATGTGCAGATCCCGGCCGGTTACTGGATCAACTGGGGCGGGCAGTTCGAGCAATTGCAATCGGCGGCCAAGCGCTTGCAGATCGTGGTGCCGGTGGCGTTGCTGCTGGTGTTCGGGCTGCTGTTCATGATGTTCAACAACCTCAAGGACGGCTTGCTGGTGTTTACCGGAATCCCGTTTGCATTGACCGGTGGCGTCATGGCGCTGTGGCTGCGCGATATTCCGTTGTCGATTTCGGCGGGTGTAGGGTTTATCGCGCTGTCCGGGGTGGCGGTGCTCAACGGGTTGGTGATGATTGCCTTCATTCGCAATCTGCGCGAGGAGGGGCGTTCGCTGTCTGACGCGATCAACGAAGGCGCGCTGACGCGTTTGCGCCCGGTGTTGATGACCGCGCTGGTGGCGTCCCTGGGTTTTATCCCGATGGCGCTGGCGACCGGTACGGGTGCGGAGGTGCAGCGTCCGTTGGCGACCGTAGTGATCGGCGGAATCCTGTCCTCGACCATCCTCACGCTGCTGATATTGCCGGCGCTGTATCAACTCGCGCATCGGCGGGATGAGGAGATAACGGATATGTAATTTCCCCGCCACCGTCACGATAGGTTCGGATTGTTACCTTGATCCCGTCAGTTACTTAGCGAGGAATCAAACATGAAACTCACACAAATCAGTACTTTTGCAGCAGCGCTGCTGATGTCTTCCGTGGTTTTGGCTGAGGGCGGCGGCGACCGCACCTTCGAGAAAATGATGACCGCCAATGACCGCTCGGTGGAGCTGTTTGTCGCCAGAGAGCAGGCGCGTGATCCGGTCGTCGTCAACGAGAAAAAGGACGAGAAGACTCAAGACTTGTAAGCGTGTCGCATCTGAACCAGCCCGTCATCGCGCATCGATGCCGGGCTTTTTTATGAGCCGGATTTGCAGGAGATGGATATGAACGTGTTTAAGTTGATGATGGTTGCGGGCGTGATGACGGTATCGCTGAATGCGTTCGCTGAGGGCGGCGGTGACCGCACGTTTGAACGCGCCTTCAGCGCCAACGCCAAAGCCATGCAGCAGTACGCCGCCAGCCAGGGCAAGCCGGCGCCGGTGGTGAAGGAGTATGAGTACGGGATGCAGCTGGATGTGGTGAAAGTGGTCAGCGTTGTGCGGCCGAAAGCTGCGTGCGCTGTGGTGCCGACGGCGATGACTTACGAGGATTCCAAGGGGCGACTGAATACCGTCAGGTACAGCGTGGCGGGGGATTGTCGTAAGCGTGGTGGCTAATACTGCGTCCCCCAAATGTAGGAGCTGCCGAAGGCTGCGATCTTTTGATCTTTCTCTTCAAGTCCACCATGCTCAGGCCATCCGATTACGGACCAAGCCCTCAGCAGCGCCTACAACTTTGCACAGTGTGCTAAAAGCCGAGCAAAAAAAAGCGCCCCGAAGGACGCCAAAAGATTCACCTCTTACCAAAGGAGCAAGGAGCTTCTAAAGGTGAATTTGCATCTACCGTTCAATCAAAGAATCGCCAACGGATACTCGACAATCACCCGCACTTCATCCAGATCCGACTCGAACGCCGTGGCGCGGGTATTCGCCTGACGCAGCCGCAGCGACATGTCTTTCAGCGAACCACTCTGCACCACATATTTGACTTCGATATCACGCTCCCAGCGCTTCTGATCGGTCAGCGGATTACCCTCGGCATCGCGGCGCATGTACACCGAGTTGGCGTTGGAATAGTCAGCGTCGGTGCCACGCGCGTAGCGGGTCATGAACGACAGACCGGGCACGCCGTAAGTGCTCATGTCGAGGTCGTAGCGCACCATCCATGAACGTTCCTTGGGCGAGTTGAAGTCGCTGTACTGGATGGAGTTGTCGAGGAAGATCGAGTCGGACTGGCGCAGATAATCGAAGTCGTCGTTGCCGTTGTTGCGCTGATGCGACAAGGCCACGGAGTGCGCGCCGAGTTTCACGCCGACGCGACCACTCCAAATGTTGTTGTCGAATTCGCCGAGCAGTTGCTTGCCTTCATCGACTGCCTTGTAATAGTTGAGGCCACCGAACAGCGACAGGTCGTCCGCCAACGGATAGGTCCAGGCGGTGCCGGCGTAGTACTGATTCCAGGCGTCTTTGAGTCGGCTGGAATACAGGCTGAAGCTGAGGTGCTTGTTCAGGACATAGTCGCCGCCACCATAGGCGATCCACGGCGAATTGACCGGGCCCGCGTAGAAGGTTGCGAAGTTCTCGCGCATGTCGCTGGACACCGGCTGACTCATTACATGCAAGCGACCGCCCTGAATCGACAGGCCTTCGATGCTGGTGTTGGTCGCCGTTACACCGCGAAAACTTTCCGGCAACAAGCGTGAGTCACCCGCCGCGACCACCGGGTTGGCCGGGAACACATCGCCGACCTTCACCACGGTATCGAAGGCACGCACCTTGGCGGCACCGCCGACCTTGGTGTATTCGTCACGCGCCTGGCCTTTGCTGTTGACCGGCAGTACATCGAACGAACTGCGCCCACCGTTGCGCCCGTCACCGGTATCAAGCTTGAGGCCGATCATCGCAAACGCATCGACCCCGACGCCGACGGTGCCTTGGGTAAAACCGGATTCGAACTTGCCGATGACGCCGTGGGACCAGGCTTCGGAATAACCGTTGCCGGTGGGGCTGGATTGACCGCTGCGGTGATCGCGGTTGAAGTAGTAATTGCGGTTGAGCAGCGTCAGGCTGCTGCCTTCGACAAAGCCTTCGGCCTTATCCTCGGCCAGCACCATGGACGGCCCTGACCCGACCACCACGGCCAGCGCGGCCATCGATATTTTTGTGTTGTTAAGCATCCATCACTCCTTGGGTTCGGCAGAACGGGAACGTGCTTCGGCGTGGGTTTTATTGTTCGGCAGGCATGGCCCGCCGGCATGGTCGCCGGGTGACATCGTTGCAAGCTGCGGATAACGCGAGGGTGATGGGGGAATTACAATTTGGTTATGTGGGTGGAGTGACAATCGCGATTCGGTGAAGACTCAGTTTTTACCCTCGAAGGAGTTCGATAGATTCTCGGGTAATGGGGCATCAAAACCGACGGGAACCGCGAGGTCACCCTTCATGGCGCCGATCCTGCGTTCGCGGTTTGTGTCCGCAGTTACCGTTTTTTGGCGTTCTTCTGCTAACGCTTCGAGGCCGTCCATTAACTCTGAAAAAATGTCTCGCTTCATGGTTCGCTGTATCCACCTGATGGTTGGGTTTGGAATTTAACGGCAAATGCCTCTCGAAAAATGCCAGCCAATGCTTAGCGCTTTGCAGGAATATTCCTAAGAAGGTGAGGGCGTTCGGACGATTTTTTGATCGTTATGTCCCTCGATAAAAAAAACGGCACCCGAAAGGTGCCGTTTTATGTCGTTGATACATTTCTCGAGGAAGAATGCGTTTTTGCTTTGTGATTATCTGTTCTCTAGCGCGATTTCTTTTCGGTTAATAACTTTTTCGTTAACCACACGACGTACAGCCGGCGCGGAAGGCTTTTTCGGGGGCGTCGGTTTAATAACGCCTTCTGATTTTGACTGACGATTTGTAGTATTCATTTCTGATTCCTATTGGGACCGCCGTCAGCATCGTCGTAAGTCCTTCTGGACGGTGGTGCGGCGGGTTTTACAGGAGCTTGGGGCAGCGGTTTCTGCTCGCTGGAAATTGGTTTCTCTGGCTCACTCAATTTATCACCCGCTTCTTCCAGCAGTATATTCTCTGGGAGTATAGTGGTTTTTTTCAGATCTGCTACCGATTCGCCATTGGAGTCTTTTGTCAGTTGGTTTTTTAAAGCAGCTATTTGATCGCCCACATAGGTGTCTTTTATTGCGAAGTTTTTTCTTGGCGAAGAAGTGTCCATATCAAAAATAACGAAAAGCAGGCTGCCTACACCTAGAGGAATGCAAGCCATTAAAAAAGTCGAAATAGCCTTGAAAACCCACCGGGATCGCTCCTCGTTAACCAACGCATTGTGTGTTGAACAGCTAATGTAGGTGTTTGATATGAAGTTCTCCGTCTCTTTGACAGGATTTATTAACGGTATTTTTTCATGCTGCGCTACTTGGAAGTTATATTTTATTAAATCGCTGTTATATTTTGTTTGTTGATCATGATATTCCTTTATTTTTTCTGCGTATGGCATTCTGTTAAACTCAGATCCACTAAAGGCTTTGTAGTTGAAGTATGTAGATACCGCCGAAATAATTAAGGTTAGAGTCACAAGTAGCGAAATTGTGTAAGCGATTGTAGGGTTGGCGGTGAAATCCAAGAAGCGGGCGAGATAAATAGTTGCCGAAGCTAAAGCGAATATTGCTGTGAACATTATTTGGGTTTTTATTGAGATGCTGTTTTTTATCTCTTCTTCGTATATGTACATTTTTTCATATGTGATGTTTAGGTTGTTAGTGCTCAAGTTGATTTCCCCCAGGTTTTTTGGTCGGCAAGTGTTGTTAATTATTCCTGCGAGATTCCGCACGTTCAGATCAAAACAGCACGCTCGTTTCGAGTGCTGTATCCCCCCTCATGCAAGATAGTTCAATGAGCCTAATATCGGGTGTAGGACGAAACTGACAATTAGGCGGGAGTGTTCGGGAAATACGGCGGGAGGTCAGAGCGGCGGTAACAAATCCCACAAACGCAAAAACGGCACCCGAAGGTGCCGTTTCTGTTTGTAGCCAATTGCGACTGAGCGATCAGCCCGCCAGACCGGCCTGCTGCACCAGTGTCAGCAGCGGTTGTGGGTAAACGCCGAGGAAGAACGCGACCAAGGCGATGGCCAGCAGCATTACGCCGCCTGCTTTCTGTTCCCAGTGCAGTTGGGCATCGTGACGGCGCAGGTTCGGTTCGATCAGGTACAGGGTGACCATCACGCGCAGGTAGTAGAACACGCCGATGGCGCTGCCCAGTACCAAGAATCCGACCAGCCACCATTGGTGCGATTCGACACCGGTAGCGATGATGTAGAACTTGCCGATGAAGCCTGCGGTCAGCGGGATACCGGCCAGCGACAGCATCATCACGGTGAGTACGGCGGTCAGGTACGGACGGCGCCAGAACAGGCCGCGGTATTCGTACAGGGCATCCGCGTCACGACCTTTGTATGGCGAGGACATCAGGGTGATCACGCCGAAGGCGCCGAGGCTGGTGATCACGTAGGTGACCAGGTACACGCCGATGGCTTCCACCGCCAGACCCTTGCTCGCCACCAGTGCAATCAGCAGGTAGCCGAAGTGCGCGATGGACGAGTAACCGAGCAGACGCTTGAGGTTGCTCTGGGTCAGGGCCAACAGGTTACCGAACAGGATCGAGGCGACGGCGATCACGCTCAGCACGTCGCTCAGTACGCCACTGCTGGCAGCAGGGGAGATCTGGAACAGACGCACCATCACCGCGAACACGGCAACCTTGGAAGCGGTCGCAAGGAACGCGGCAACCGGTGCCGGAGCACCTTCGTACACGTCCGGCGTCCACAGGTGAAACGGTACCAGCGACAGCTTGAACGCCAGACCGATCAGCATCATGCCCAGGCCCAGTTGTGCCAGCGGGCTAGGCAGGCCAGTGGCGGCCAGCGCCTGACCGATACCGGTGAAGCTCAGCGAACCGGCGTCTGCATACAGCAGGGCCATACCGAACAGCAGGAAAGCGGAACCGGCGGCCGACAGCACCATGTACTTGATGCCGGCTTCCAGCGAACGCTTGTTGAAGAAGGCATAAGCCACCAGGCCGTAGACCGGCACCGACAGCAGCTCCAGGCCGATGAACAAACCGGCCAGGTGCTGCGCGCTGACCAGCACCAGACCACCGGCGGCGGCCATCAGGATCAGCAAGTACAGTTCTTCCCGGTTGCCCGGGTAACCCGAACCGCCATCGCCGAGGTAGGCGTGGGCGAGGGTTACGCAAGCGAGGGTGGCGACCAGGATCAGCGCCATGTACAGGCAGGCAAAGGCGTCGATCTGCAGCAATGGGGTCACGGCCAGAGGCGCGACTTTCAGAGCAGGCAGGATCGACAGCAAGGCCAGGTTCAGACCCGCCACCGAAATCAGAAAGGTCTGCGAGTGGTTGCGGCGCCAGGCGATCGCCAGCATCACCACGATAATGGTGAGGCTGGTGATCAACAGTGGCGCAAGCGCAATAAAGTGTTGAATCGTGAATTCCATAGCGCTCTTACCGGGCCGAAGCGAGTTGAGTGAAGGCGGTGCCGAGCCACTGCTGCACGCCATGCATCGTGGCGGCAGAGGTGTCGAGGAACGGTTGCGGGTACACGCCGAGGTAAATCAGCAGCACCGCAAGACCCAGCACCATGATCAGTTCGCGAGCGTCCATTCCGTGCAGGACCGCGTCCGATTTGGACGGGCCGAAGTAGGCACGGTGGATCATGATCAGCGAGTAGACCGAACCGAACACCAGACCGGAGGTGGCAATCGCAGTGATCCAGGGCCAGCTGGCGAAAGAACCGATCAGGATCAGGAACTCGCCGACGAAGTTACCGGTGCCTGGCAAGCCCAAGGATGCGGCTGCAAAGAACAGGCTGATCGCCGGCAGGTAAGCGATACGCGACCACAGACCGCCCATCTCACGCATGTCACGGGTATGCAGACGTTCGTACAGTTGGCCGCTGAGAATAAACAGCGCCGCCGCCGAAACACCGTGCGCCAACATCTGGATCACTGCACCTTGCAGGGCCAGTTGGCTGCCGGAGTAGATGCCGATCAACACGAAACCCATGTGGGAAACGGAGGAGAAGGCGATCAGACGCTTGATGTCAGTCTGTGCGAAAGCCAGGAACGCACCGTAGAAGATCCCGACCAGACCAAGGGCCATGGCGATCGGCGCAAACTCGGCCGAAGCGTTCGGGAACAGCGGCAGGGCGAAACGCAGCAGACCGTAGGCCGCGGTTTTCAGCAAGATACCGGCGAGGTCGACGGAACCCGCAGTCGGCGCCTGGGCGTGAGCATCAGGCAACCACGAGTGGAACGGTACGACAGGCAGCTTGACCGCGAAGGCGATGAAGAAGCCGAGCATCAGGATGTACTCGGTGGTCATCGACATCTTGGTTTTCAACAGATCGGCGTAGTTGAAAGTAATCACGCCAGTGTTGTTGAAGTTGACCAGTACCAGACCGAGGATCGCCACCAACATGATCAGGCCGGAAGCCTGAGTGAAGATGAAGAACTTGGTCGCCGCGTAGATCCGGGTTTTCTTGCCGTCCGAAGAACTGTGACCCCAGAGCGCGATGAGGAAGTACATCGGGACCAGCATCATTTCCCAGAAGAAGAAGAACATGAACAGGTCGAGGGCGAGGAACACGCCGACCACGCCGCCCAGGATCCACATCAGGTTCAGGTGGAAGAAACCAACGTGACGTTGAATCTCTTTCCACGAGCAGAGTACCGAGAGGATACCCAGCAGACCGGTCAGCAGGATCATCAGCAGCGACAGGCCGTCGAGGGCCAGGTGCACGCTGATGCCGAAACGCTGGATCCAGATGTGCTTGAACTCAAGCGCCCAGGTCGGATCGGCGCCAGGCGCCGGGGCGAATGAATAGTTGCCGGTAGCCCACAGCCAGAGGCCGATCGCGAGCAACAGGGACATGGTGATCAGCGCAATCCAGCGGGGGAGGGTGGCGCCGAAGCGCTCACCCATCCAGCACAGCAGGCCGCCGATGAAGGGGATCAGGATTAGCCAAGGCAGAATCATGACGGGCTCGTTTCCTTTCGCAAATTCGCAAGGTTCATATCAGACCGCTACCAGCACGATGGCGCCGATTACCAGCACGGCACCAGCAGCCATCGAAGCAGCGTACCAACGCAGTTGACCGGTCTCGGTGCGGCTCAGGGCAGTGTGACCACCCTTGGCCATACGCGGGATCAGACCGATGGTCTGGTCGAGCGGGTCTTTGCGCAGTACATGGCTGATCGCCAGGTATGGCTTGACGAACAGTTTGTCGTAGATCCAGTCGAAGCCCCAGGCAGCGAACCACCAGGCCGAAAGGAAACGCCCGATGCCGCTGTTGGCAATCGCCGTCACGAAGCGACGCTTGCCGAGGAACAGCAGGGCCGCCAGCAGGATACCGGCCAGGGCGATGGCGCCCGAGGCGATTTCCAGACTGTGCTTGGCTTCGCCGCCGGCATGACCAACGCTTTCCGGCAGTACGCCGTGCAGCGGTGGCACGATCATCGCGCCGACGAAGGTCGACAGCACGATCAGCACCGACAGTGGCAGCCAGTGAGCGATACCATGACCGGCGTGTGCTTCGGTCTTGGCTTCACCGTGGAAGGTGATGAAGATCAGGCGGAAGGTGTACAGCGAGGTCATGAATGCGCCGACCAGACCTGCGTAGAGCAGACCATGGTTGCCGCTGGCGAACGCTTCCCAGAGGATTTCGTCCTTGGAGTAGAAACCTGCAGTCACCAGTGGCAGGGCAGCCAGTGCCGCGCCGCCGACGATGAAGCTGGCGTAAGCCAATGGCAGTTTCTTCCACAGGCCGCCCATCTTGAAGATGTTCTGCTCGTGGTGGCAGGCAACGATCACCGCACCGGATGCAAGGAACAGCAGCGCCTTGAAGAAGGCGTGGGTCATCAGGTGGAAAATCGCGCCATCCCATGCGCCAACGCCCAGCGCCAGGAACATGTAGCCGATCTGGCTCATGGTCGAGTAGGCGAGGATACGTTTGATGTCGGTCTGCACCAGTGCGGCAAAACCTGCCAGCACCAGGGTTACACCGCCAACGATACCGACGAGATGCAGGATGTCCGGCGCCAGGGTGAACAGGCCGTGGGTACGCGCGATCAGGTAGACACCCGCGGTGACCATGGTTGCAGCGTGGATCAGTGCCGAAACCGGGGTAGGGCCGGCCATCGCGTCCGCCAGCCAGGTTTGCAGCGGCAGTTGCGCCGATTTACCGACAGCGCCGCCCAGCAGCATCAGGGTCGCCAGGGTGATCCAGAAATCGCCGACCTGGAATTTCTGCGGTGCCAGCACCAGCAGTTCCTGGATGTTCAACGTGCCCACTTGCTGGAACAGGATGAACAGGCCGATGGCCATGAACACATCACCGATCCGGGTCACGATGAAGGCCTTGAGTGCGGCGTTACCGTTGTTGCGGTTACTGTAGTAGAAACCGATCAACAGGTACGAGCACAGGCCCACGCCTTCCCAACCGAAGTACAGGAACAACAGGTTATCGCCCAGCACCAGGAACAGCATGCTGGCGATAAACAGGTTGGTGTACGAGAAGAAGCGCGAGTAACCGGCTTCACCGCGCATGTACCAGGAGGCGAACAGGTGGATCAGGAAACCTACGCCAACCACCACGCCGAGCATGGTGATCGACAGGCCGTCGATGTAGAGAGCGAAGTCAGGCTTGAAGCCTTCGACCGCCATCCACTGCCACAGCACCAGGGTGTAGTGACCGCCTTCCGGAGGTGCGACGTTGAATTGCCAGATGACGTAGGCGGTGACAATCGCCGACAAGCCAATGGAACCCACGCCGATCAGCGCCGAGAGGTTTTCCGACCAGCGTCCACGGGAGAACGACAGCAGCAGGAATCCGATCAGAGGGAATACGAAAGTCAGGAAGATTAGGTTCATCCGCGCATCTCACTGGCAGCGTCAATATCGAGCGTGTGGAAGCGGCGATACAGTTGCAGCAGGATCGCCAGACCAATACTGGCCTCGGCGGCTGCAAGGCTGATCACCAGGATGAACATGATCTGTCCATCCGGCTGGCCCCAACGGGCGCCCGCAACGATGAAGGCCAGTGCAGAGGCGTTCATCATCACTTCCAGACTCATCAACACGAACAAAATGTTGCGGCGAACCATCAGGCCGACGAGGCCTAGGCAGAACAGGATGCCGGCAACCGCCAGACCATGCTCAAGAGGGATAGCAGGCATAAGTTACTCCGTCGCCTCGTTGCGGCCCAAATGGAACGCCGTGACGGCTGCAGCAAGCAGCAGCATCGAGGCGAGTTCGACCACCAGCAGATACGGGCCGAACAGGCTGACGCCCACGGCTTTTGCATCGACGGTGGTGTGGCCGATAGACTGACCGCTCTGGTGAGCGAACAGCACATACAGCAGTTCGGCCAGCAGCAGCGCGCCGAGAATCACCGGGCCAGCCCAGATGCCGGGCTTGAGCCATACGCGTTCCTGCTGGACCGCGGCCGGGCCGAGGTTGAGCATCATCACCACAAACACGAACAGCACCATGATGGCGCCAGCGTAGGCGATCACTTCCAGAACACCGGCAAACGGTGCGCCGAGGGCGAAGAACGTCATGGCCACGGCGATCAGCGAAATGATCAGGTAGAGCAGGGCGTGCACAGGGTTGGTGTTGGTGACCACACGCAGGGTGGACACAACAGCGATACCCGATGCGAAATAGAAAGCGAATTCCATCGTTCTTCCTTAAGGCAGCAAGCTCTTCACGTTGATCGGCTCGGCTTCGTTTTGTGCGGCGCCTTTCGGCTTACCGGCAACGGCCATCCCTGCAACACGATAGAAGTTGTAATCAGGATTTTTGCCGGGACCGGAGATCAGCAGATCTTCTTTCTCGTACACCAGATCCTGACGTTTGAACTCGGCCATCTCGAAATCCGGAGTCAACTGGATTGCGGTGGTCGGGCAGGCTTCCTCGCAGAGACCGCAGAAAATGCAGCGCGAGAAGTTGATGCGGAAGAATTCCGGGTACCAGCGACCGTCATCCGTTTCCGCTTTCTGCAGCGAGATGCAACCCACCGGGCAAGCCACGGCGCACAGGTTGCAGGCTACGCAGCGTTCTTCGCCATCGGGATCGCGGGTCAGGACGATGCGACCACGGTAGCGTGGTGGCAGGTAGACCGCTTCTTCCGGGTATTGCAGGGTGTCGCGCTTGCGAAAGCCATGGCCGAAGACCATGACCAGGCTGCGCAACTGGGTACCGGTACCCTTAACGATGTCGCCAATATATTTGAACATGGGTCAAATCCTCACTGAACCGCAACCGCAGGCGTGTTCCACAACACAACCGCAGCGGTCACCAGCAAATTGATCAGGGTCAGTGGCAGGCAGAATTTCCAGCTGAAGTCCATCACCTGGTCATAACGCGGACGCGGGATAGAAGCGCGCAGCAGGATGAACAGCATGATGAAGAACGCGGTCTTCAGGGCGAACCACAGGAACGACAGTTGCGGCAGGATGCCGAACGGACCGTGCCAGCCACCGAAGAACAGGGTGACCAGCAGCGCCGAGATCAAGATGATGCCGATGTATTCGCCAACGAAGAACATGCCCCATTTCATGCCGGCGTATTCGATGTGGTAACCGTCGGCCAGTTCCTGTTCCGCTTCCGGCTGGTCGAACGGGTGACGGTGAGTCACGGCGACGCCAGCGATGAAGAAGGTACAGAAGCCGAAGAACTGCGGAATGATGAACCACAGGTTCTGCGCCTGGTACTCGACGATGTCGCGCATGTTGAACGAGCCGACCTGCACCACGATGCCCATCAGCGCGAGGCCCATGAACACTTCGTAGGACACGGTCTGCGCCGAGGCACGCAAGGCACCCAACAGGGCGAACTTGTTGTTACTCGACCAGCCGGCGAACAGCACCGCGTAGACCGACAGACCGGCCATGGCGAAGAAGAACAGCAGGCCGATGTTCAGATCCGCCACGCCCCAGGTCGGGGTGATCGGGATGATCGCGAAGGCGATCAGCAGGGCGGACATGGCCACAACCGGTGCCAGGGTGAAGATCACCTTGTCGGCAAACGGCGGCGTCCAGTCTTCCTTGAAGAACATCTTGAGCATGTCGGCAGCGATCTGGAACATGCCGAACGGGCCAACGCGGTTCGGACCGTAACGGTCCTGCCACCAGCCCAGCAGGCGACGTTCGACAAAGCTGAGCAAGGCCCCTGCGACCACCACGGCCAGCAGGATGACGATGGCTTTGACGACCGTCAGGATCACATCGATCACTTCGGGGGTGAACCAGGTCATTGCGCTGCCTCCTGCAGACCGTCAACGGATTTACCGAAAATCGCTGGCGGGATGCCGGCGATACCCGCTGGCAAGGCCACCATGCCAGCACCCAGTTCTTCGTTGATGCGCAGTGGCAGACGCAGAGTCTGGCCAGCAACGTTCAAGCTCAACAGGGCACCTTCGTTGACGCCCAGGCGATCGGCTTCCGACTTGGCCAGCGCGACGTAAGCGGCTGGAATGCGTTCTTGAACCGGAGCGGCTTTGGAAGAGTTTTCTTCGCTGCCGAACAAGTGGAAGAACGGCACAACCTGCCAGGTACCCGGAGCCGGATTGAACGCGCGCGGAACACTGGCGAACCAGTTCAGCGAATCACCAGTGCTTTCGATCAGGCGGGTGCCCGGGTCGCCAGCACGGATATGACCGCCGACTTCGTCCTGGAACTTGTTCCAGGCTTGCGGCGAGTTCCAGCCCGGCGACCAGGCGAATGGCACTTGCTGACGCGGTTCGGCGGAACCCGAGTAACCTTCCATGGAGAAGGCAAACGCGGTGTCTTTGTCTTGCGGGGTACGCGGTTCGTGAACGCTGATGTCGGCGCGCATTGCGGTGCGACCGGAATAACGCAGCGGCTCACGCGCCAGCTTCAGACCCTTGATGCGGAACGAAGCGGATGGCGCGGCATCGACGATACGTGCCAGTTGCGCGGTGCTCGAAGCAACGGCAGCGGTGACGTGGTCGAGCTGCGTCCAGTCGATTGGCTGGTTCAGCAGGGTGGCGCGCAGGGCGTGCAGCCAGCGCCAGCCTTCGTGCACCAGAATGCTCGCGTCCATGTATTGCGGATCGAAAACCTGGAAGAAGCGCTGGGCGCGACCTTCCTGGCTGACCAGCGTACCGTCGCCTTCAGCGAAGCTTGCGGCTGGCAGAACCAGATGCGCGCGGTCGCTGGTGGCGGTCTTCTGATGGTCAGCAACGATCACGACTTGCGCGGCGTTCAGCGCAGCATCGACCTTGGCGCTGTCGGTGCGGGTGTACAGGTCGTTTTCCAGCACAACAATGGCGTCAGCCTTGCCGTCGATCACGGCTTGCAGCGCGGCATCCACCGATTCGCCACCGAGCATGGCCAGACCGAGGCTATTGGCTTCCGGCACGATCAGGCTGATCGAACCGTTCTTCTCGCGCAGCTTCAAGGCTTTGGCGATGTTCGCGGCGGCTTCGATCAGCGCTTTGGAACCCAGCGAAGTGCCGGCGATGATCAACGGACGCTTGGCCGCGAGCAGGGCGTCGGCGATGCGCTTGGCCAGTTCCAGAGCTTCGGCGTCCAGACCTTCAACGGCCGGAGCGCTGACGTCCAGAGCGTGAGCCACGGCGAAACCGATGCGCGCCAGATCGTCGGGAGCGGCGTGTACGCACTCTTCGGCGATGTCGTCGAGCTTGGTTTCAGCCAGGCTGGCGATGAACAGCGGGTGCAGCTCGTGCTGACCGATGTTCTTCACGGCGGCGTCGAGCCACGGCTGCACGCGCATTGCGTCGGCCATGTCTTCAGCCTTGCCCTTGACCGACTGACGCAGGGCCAGCGCCATACGGGCGGCGGTCTGGGTCAGGTCTTCACCGAGGACGAAGATCGCGTCGTGGTCTTCGATGTCGCGCATGTTCGGTACTGGCAGCGGGCTGTCATTCAGCACTTGCAGGACCAGACGGATGCGTTCCAGTTCGGACGCTTCGATACCCGAGTAGAAGTGCTCGGCGCCGACCAGTTCGCGCAACGCGTAGTTGCTTTCAAGGCTGGCACGCGGCGAACCGATACCAACGATGTTGCGCCCGCGCAGCAGGTCAGCGGCTTTATCCAGCGCGGCATCCAGGCTGAGCTTGGTGCCGTCGGCCAGCAGCGGCTGACGTGGACGGTCGGTGCGGTTGACGTAGCCATAACCGAAACGGCCACGGTCACACAGGAAGTACTGGTTCACCGAACCGTTGAAACGGTTTTCGATGCGACGCAGCTCGCCGTAACGCTCGCCCGGGGAGATGTTGCACCCGCTCGAGCAGCCATGGCAGATGCTCGGTGCGAACTGCATGTCCCACTTGCGGTTGTAGCGCTCGGAGTGAGTTTTGTCGGTAAACACACCGGTCGGGCAGACCTCGGTGAGGTTGCCGGAGAACTCGCTCTCGAGGGTGCCGTCTTCAACGCGACCGAAGTACACGTTGTCGTGGGCGCCGAATACGCCGAGGTCGGTGCCGCCGGCATAGTCCTTGTAGAAACGCACGCAGCGATAGCAAGCGATGCAGCGGTTCATTTCGTGGGAAATGAACGGGCCCAGTTGCTGGTTCTGGTGAGTACGTTTGGTGAAGCGATAACGGCGCTCGTTGTGGCCGGTCATCACGGTCATGTCTTGCAAGTGGCAATGACCGCCTTCTTCGCAGACCGGGCAGTCGTGCGGGTGGTTGGTCATCAGCCATTCGACAACACTGGCGCGGAACGCCTTGGACTCGTCATCTTCGATGGAGATCCAGGTGTTGTCGGTGGCCGGGGTCATGCAGGACATGACGATGCGACCACGGGTGTCGTTCTCGTCGGTGTACTGCTTGACCGCGCACTGGCGGCAAGCCCCGACGCTACCAAGCGCGGGGTGCCAGCAGAAATATGGAATGTCGAGGCCCAGCGACAGACATGCCTGTAACAGGTTGTCTGCCCCGTCGACTTCGAGCGCTTTGCCGTCTACGTGGATAGTGGCCATGGTTCAAAGGTCTTCGTTGGCCCGGTGTCAGCGGGCGTGGCTAATGGAATCTTGTTATCGGTCCGAATCCAACCAGCCCCGAAAGGCGTCATCGGACGCAAGACGCAGGGCACGGACCCTGCGTCTTTTTAAGCGTTTACGCGCCGACTACGATCGGCTTTGCCAGAGGCGGGACGGCGGCGCTGTCAGGCGCGATGCCGGCTTCGAACTCTGGACGGAAGTATTTGATGGCGCTGCCCAAAGGCTCCACGGCACCCGGTGCGTGAGCACAGAAGGTCTTGCCCGGGCCGAGGAAACCGACCAGACCCAGCAGAGTCTCGATGTCACCTTCGCGACCCTCGCCGTTCTCGATCGCGCGCAGCAGCTTGACGCTCCATGGCAGACCGTCGCGGCAAGGGGTGCAGAAACCGCACGACTCACGGGCGAAGAACTCTTCCATGTTGCGCAGCAGCGACACCATGTTGACGCTGTCATCCACCGCCATCGCCAGGCCGGTACCCATCCGGGTGCCTACTTTGGCGATGCCGCCGGCATACATTTGTGCGTCGAGGTGTTCCGGCAACAGGAAACCGGTACCAGCGCCGCCAGGTTGCCAGGCCTTGAGCTTGAAGCCGTCGCGCATGCCGCCGGCGTAGTCTTCGAACAGCTCACGACCGGTGACGCCGAATGGCAATTCCCACAGGCCCGGATTCTTGACCTTGCCGGAGAAGCCCATGAGCTTGGTGCCCATGTCTTCGCTGCCGTCGCGGGCCAACGATTTGTACCAGTCCACGCCGTCGGCGATGATCGCCGGCACGTTGCACAGGGTTTCGACGTTGTTCACGCAAGTCGGCTTGCCCCACACGCCAACGGCGGCAGGGAAGGGCGGCTTGGAGCGCGGGTTGGCACGGCGACCTTCGAGGGAGTTGATCAGTGCGGTTTCTTCACCGCAGATGTAACGCCCGGCGCCGGTGTGCACGAACAGCTCGAAATCGAAGCCGCTGCCCAGAATGTTCTTGCCCAACAGGCCGGCTGCCTTGGCTTCTTCCACGGCACGGTTCAAGTGCTTAGCGGCGGTGGTGTATTCGCCACGCAGGAAGATGTAGCCACGGTAGGTTTTCAGTGCGCGGGCACTGATCAGCATGCCTTCGATCAACAGATGGGGCAGTTGCTCCATCAGCATGCGGTCTTTCCAGGTGTTCGGCTCCATCTCGTCCGCGTTGCACAGCAGGTAGCGGATGTTGATGGATTCGTCTTTGGGCATCAGGCCCCACTTAACACCAGTGGGAAAGCCTGCACCGCCGCGACCTTTCAAACCTGCGTCTTTCACGGTC
Source organism: Pseudomonas sp. P4795 (assembly GCF_048822895.1). NCBI lineage: Bacteria > Pseudomonadati > Pseudomonadota > Gammaproteobacteria > Pseudomonadales > Pseudomonadaceae > Pseudomonas > Pseudomonas sp. P4795. Next base: position 304,655 of record NZ_JBMFBT010000006.1, read on the forward strand.
TGGACGATGGCGTCCTGATCCATGTCGGCGAAGGCTTTGCGCGCAGCGGCGTAACCGTTCTTGGCCTGGTACTCGTCGAGCCACACGGCTTCGCCGTCGTCACGCAGGCGCCAGGTCAGCGGGTGAGTCTCGGCCGAACGCTGGATGCGGTTGGCCGGGCCGAAAGATGTCAGGGTCATACGTAGCCCTCGAGCAGTTTGGCGACGCCGGCAGGCTGGACATCGCCAAAGGTGTCGTCATCGATCATCAGCGCCGGGGCCTTGTCGCAGTTGCCGAGGCAGCAGACGGGCAGCAGGGTGAAACGACCGTCAGTGGTGGTCTGGCCCAAGCCGATCCCGAGATTGTTCTGGATTTCGCTGACGACCGACTCGTGGCCGCCGATGTAGCAGACCATGCTGTCGCAGACGCGAATGATGTGCCGGCCGACTGGCTGACGGAAGATCTGGCTATAGAACGTCGCTACGCCTTCAACGTCGCTCGCCGGGATGCCGAGGATCTCGCCGATCGCGTACAAGGCGCCATCCGGCACCCAGCCGCGTTCCTTCTGAACGATCTTCAGGGCTTCGATCGACGCCGCGCGCGGGTCTTCGTAGTGATGCAGCTCGTGCTCGATGGCCGAGCGCTCGGTTTCACTGAGGGTGAAACGGTCTGTCTGGATAAGCGTGCTGTTCATGCTTAGCGGTCCACGTCGGCCATAACGAAATCGATACTACCCAGGTACGCAATCATGTCCGCGACCATGCTGCCTTTGATCACCGAAGGGATCTGTTGCAGATGCGGGAAGCTTGGAGTGCGGATCCGGGTACGGTAGCTCATGGTGCCGCCGTCGCTCGTCAGGTAATAACTGTTGATGCCCTTGGTCGCTTCGATCATCTGGAAGGATTCGTTGGCCGGCATGACCGGACCCCACGAAACTTGCAGGAAGTGCGTGATCAGGGTTTCGATGTGCTGCAGCGTGCGCTCTTTCGGCGGCGGCGTGGTCAGCGGGTGATCCGCCTTGTACGGGCCTTCCGGCATGTTGCGCATGCACTGGTCGATGATTTTGATGCTCTGGCGCATTTCTTCTACGCGCACCATGCAGCGGTCGTAGGCATCGCCATTGGCGGCCAGCGGCACTTCGAATTCGAAGTTCTCGTAGCCCGAGTACGGACGCGCTTTACGCAGATCGAAGTCGCAACCGGTCGAACGCAGGCCGGCACCGGTGACGCCCCATTCCAGGGCCTCTTTGGTGTTGTACTGGGCAACGCCGATGGTACGACCCTTGAGGATGCTGTTCTGCAGGGCAGCCTTGGTGTATTCGTCGAGGCGTTTTGGCAGCCATTCAACGAAGTCCTTGACCAGTTTTTCCCAGCCGCGCGGCAGGTCGTGGGCGACGCCACCGATGCGGTACCAGGCCGGGTGCAGACGGAAACCGGTGATGGCTTCGATCACCGTGTACGCCTTCTGGCGGTCGGTGAAGGTGAAGAACACCGGGGTCATGGCGCCGACGTCCTGGATGTACGTACCGAGGAACAGCAGGTGGCTGGTGATGCGGAAGAACTCGGCCATCATGATGCGGATGACGTCGACCTTCTCAGGTACTTTGATGCCGGCCAGCTTCTCGACCGAAAGCACGTACGGCAGGTTGTTCATCACGCCGCCGAGGTAATCGATACGGTCGGTGTACGGGATGAAACTGTGCCAGGACTGACGCTCGGCCATCTTCTCGGCGCCACGGTGGTGGTAACCGATGTCCGGAACGCAGTCGACGATTTCTTCGCCATCGAGTTGCAGGATGATGCGAAACGCACCGTGGGCCGAAGGGTGGTTCGGGCCGAGGTTGAGGAACATGTAGTCCTCGTTCGGGCCGGAACGCTTCATGCCCCAGTCTTCAGGACGGAAACGCGCGGCTTCTTCCTCAAGCTGTTGCTTGGCGAGGGTCAGGCTGTACGGATCGAATTCAGTGGCGCGCGCCGGGAAGTCCTTGCGCAGCGGGTGACCTTCCCAGGTCGGCGGCATCATGATGCGCGACAGGTGCGGGTGACCTTTGAAGTCGATACCGAACATGTCCCAGACTTCACGCTCGTACCAGTTGGCGTTCGGCCAGATGCTGGTAACGGTCGGCAAGCTGAGGTCGCTCTCGGACAAGGCGACCTTGATCATCACGTCACTATTACGTTCCAGCGACATGAGGTGATAGAACACGGTGAACTCAGCGTCGCTCGGCAAGCCTTGACGCTTGGTGCGCAGACGCTCGTCCACACCGTGCAGGTCATAAAGCATGACGTACGGCTTGGGCAGGTTGCGCAGGAAGGTCAGGACTTCGACGAGTCTGGCACGCGCCACCCACAACACCGGCATGCCGGTGCGGGTCGGCTGGGCGGTGAACGCCTCAGGGCCAAAACGATTGTTCAGTTCGACGACCACATCCTGGTCGTCTGCCTTATAAGGCGGGATGTACAGAGCGCTGCCTGTAGTCATGGTTATTTTTTCGCTTTCGGTCAACGTAAAGAATGAAGCCAGCTTCTCGTTTCTTTGAAACAGATCTGGATCAGACTTCGTCAGGGCTGCGCAGGTTGGTGACTGCGATTCGCTGTTCGCGGCGCTGTTCCTTTTGCGAAGGCATCTCGGCGCGATAAACGCCTTGATCACCAACGACCCAGGAAAGTGGGCGACGCTCCTGTCCAATCGATTCCTGCAACAGCATCAAGCCTTGCAGAAATGCTTCCGGACGGGGCGGGCAGCCAGGTACGTAGACGTCAACGGGCAGGAACTTGTCCACCCCTTGGACCACGGAGTAGATGTCGTACATGCCGCCGGAGTTGGCGCACGAACCCATCGAGATCACCCACTTGGGCTCGAGCATCTGCTCGTACAGGCGCTGAATGATCGGCGCCATCTTGATGAAGCACGTTCCGGCGATAACCATGAAGTCGGCCTGACGCGGCGATGCCCGGATAACCTCGGCGCCAAAGCGCGCGATGTCGTGGGGCGCCGTGAAGGCGGTGGTCATTTCCACGTAGCAGCACGACAAGCCGAAGTTGTACGGCCACAGGGAGTTCTTACGTCCCCAGTTGACCGCGCCGTTCAGCACGTCTTCCAGCTTGCCCATGAAAATGTTTTTGTGAACTTGATCTTCTAACGGATCGGAAACGGTTTCCCGTTCGCCAATCGGATACTGCTCGTTAGGAGCATCGGGGTCGATCCTGGTGAGATTGTATTGCATTGCCAAAGCCTCATTGTTTCAGCTTCGCCTGCCGCTTGCGACGAGCTTCCGGAGCCCAGTCAAGGGCGCCCACTCGGAACAGGTAGACAAGACCTGCCAACAGAATTGCTATGAAAACGAGAGCTTCGACGAATCCGGTCCAGCCGCTTTCGCGGACGGACACAGACCATGCAAAGAGAAAGAGGGCTTCGATATCGAAGATCACGAAGAGCATCGCGACCAGATAGAATTTGGCTGAGAGCCGCAAGCGGGCGCCACCTGTAGGTAGCATGCCGGACTCGAACGGTTCGTTTTTGCTGCGGCCCCAGGCTTTTGACCCAAGGAGGCTGGAGACACCAAGCATGAAGGCACACAGGCCGACGACACCCAAGAGGAAAATGGCAAAGCCCCAGTTGTGGGCCATGAGTCCTGTCGCTTCGGGCATGCTGGTAATCCTTAACAGAGAGCAAAGGTCTCTGAGCTTGATAAAGAAATAAAGCAGTGACGATATGTCGCAGCAATCAATCGCGGTGATTTTATGGCTAAACACCCGGCAAGTAAAATTCCTATAGCGAAATTATTTATTGGAATAAGGACATAGCGCACCTTTATCGCCTCACAGCCCATGCCCTGCGGGCATTAGGCGGCCAGGAACGAATTATGTTTTGTGGGAAATGTAACGGTCATAGTTGTCGCTAAATGATAATCAATATTGTTTGGAGTGGTTTTGTAACTATTTAACGGGTGAGTAGTTGGGAAGTTGTCTTATAAGCGCGTTACTACAAGTAGCGGCGGCGCCCGTTTTATCCGATTTTTCCTGCACGCGTACCGACCTGAATCAATGTTTTGAGCGTGCTGATGCGCGGACAAAAAAACGCCCCGAACCAGTCGGGGCGTCAGATGTTCAGCGCTGCGGTTAGCTTTTACTCGATCCGCAACGGCTGTCTACTCGGGCGAAGTCGATCAGTGGAACTGTTCTTCTTCGGTCGAACCGGTCAGCGCGGTTACCGAGGACGAGCCACCCTGAATCACGGTGGTCATGTCGTCGAAGTAGCCGGTGCCCACTTCCTGCTGGTGCGCCACGAAGGTGTAACCCTTGGAAGCGTCAGCGAATTCCTGCTCTTGCAGCTTCACGTAGGCAGTCATGTCGTTGCGGGCGTAGTCGTGCGCCAGGTTGAACATGCTGTGCCACATGTTGTGAATGCCGGCCAGGGTGATGAACTGGTGCTTGTAACCCATGGCAGACAATTCGCGCTGGAACTTGGCGATGGTCGCGTCGTCCAGGTTTTTCTTCCAGTTGAAGGAAGGCGAGCAGTTGTACGACAGCAGTTGGTCCGGGTATTCCTTTTTGATCGCTTCGGCAAAGCGACGGGCTTCGTCCAGATCCGGCTTGGCGGTTTCGCACCAGATCAGATCGGCGTACGGCGCGTAAGCCAGGCCACGGGCGATCGCTTGGTCGAGACCGGCGCGAACCTTGTAGAAACCTTCCTGAGTACGCTCGCCAGTCACGAACGGCTGGTCGTACGGATCGCAGTCGGAAGTCAGCAGGTCAGCGGCGTTCGCGTCGGTACGGGCCAGAATGATGGTCGGTGTACCGGCAACGTCAGCAGCCAGACGCGCAGCAGTCAGCTTCTGTACGGCTTCCTGGGTTGGTACCAGAACCTTGCCGCCCATGTGGCCGCATTTCTTCACGGAAGCCAGTTGGTCTTCGAAGTGAACGCCGGCGGCGCCTGCTTCGATCATGCTTTTCATCAGTTCGTAAGCGTTGAGTACGCCGCCGAAACCGGCTTCAGCGTCAGCCACGATCGGTGCGAAGTAGTCGATGTAACCTTCGTCGCCCGGGCCTTTGCCGGCTTTCCACTGGATCTGGTCGGCACGACGGAACGAGTTGTTGATGCGCTTGACCACGGTTGGAACCGAGTCCACCGGGTACAGCGACTGATCCGGGTACATCGATTCTGCGGAGTTGTTGTCCGCAGCAACCTGCCAGCCGGACAGGTAGATTGCCTGGATACCGGCTTTCACCTGTTGTACTGCCTGGCCGCCGGTCAGGGCGCCCATGCAGTTGACGAAATCTTTGTCGGGACGGAAGGACGGCTTGGCACCCTGGGTGACCAGGTTCCACAGCTTCTCGGCGCCGAGTTTTGCAAAGGTGTGCTCTGGTTGAACCGAGCCACGCAGGCGGACGACGTCAGCAGCGGAGTAAGCGCGGGTCACGCCTTTCCAGCGCGGGTTTTCAGCCCAGTCTTTTTCAAGGGCTGCAATTTGCTGTTCGCGTGTCAGTGCCATGGAGATAAACCTCGTCGCGTCTTTTATGAAAAGTTGTTCTGCGGTGGAAAATTCCTTGCGCTCGCTGACCAGAAGCTTAGGCGGTCAGGTCGGGTTCGGCGGGGCAGGCGACGGGATGAACGATGGGCTCGAGGGGAAGTGAGCAGGTAAAGGCGTACTGGCGGGCGCATTCGGGCGTCGTGGGCCTCTATACGAACTACAGTGTGATGCCGGGTTACCTAATTACGCTTCCGTCCCTCGGGACAACTTCGTTCCAGTCGGCAACCTCGTCAAACACACCTTGTGGGCGGTACAGACACGAAGCGGTTCGCGGGGTTGGTGCGAACGTCGCTTCGAAGGCCCTTGCCAGGGCCTCTGATTAGCGGGAGCGAGGCCATCATGCCTTCGCTTTTTTGGCCCGTCAAACGTTTTGTAGTGCTTTTTTACAAGCACTACATCTTTCGTCTAATACGACTAATCAGTCAGTTTTCGGTGCTTTAGTCCAGGCTGTCGACTTTCACCCGCAACGTCATGTCATCCCGGCCTTGAGTAGAGTAGCTGCGGGTCAGGCCCTGTTTGTCGGCCTGGGTCTGGCTGTTGACGCCGGCGAGAGTGATCCACTCGCCCAGTCTCCCGGTGACAGTTGTGTCGGTACTCTGCACGTTCACTACATCGGGACGTTCCTGGCTCATGCGGTCACGGTTGGTACTGATCGACAGATGAACGATGTCGCCAGTGACGCTGGCAGTCACGTAGAAGCCCTGCGTGACGTTGCGATACTCGGTCTGGCTGCGCTGATCGCCGTAGGAGTCGGTCTGGCTGCTGGTGAGCGGCACGCTCTGGCCGACCTGGATCAGCGCCGGTGCGCCTTCGCTGGCCTGCACTTGCTGAATGCCGCCGTCTCGGCTGGTGGTGCTGCGGCTGATGATCCGTGTTTGCGAGCCATTCACCGAATAGCCTTCATCGCCGCGACCGTTGTTTTCATTGGTATCGACAGTGATCAGCAGGCGCTTGGGTGCGGTGTCGAGCTGCGAGAGCAGGCTCTTGAGTTCTTCGATCTTGCCCGGTTCAGCATTTACAATCAGTTGATTGCCATAGGCGCTGACCTTGCCGTCCGTGCCGATGAATTCCTGCGCCACCGGTAGCATGTCGGCGCTGGTGTGGTATTTGAGGGGTACGATTTCTGTGGCTGCCAGCACCGAAAAACTGCAGCCAAGCAGCAGGGTGGTGAGCAGGGTGCGTAGGGACATGTCCGTTATCTCCGCGTTCGAAAGGCTTGATATTGCCAGTTTGTCGGCCCGGGGTGGGGCAAGTTGAATGCCAGACAGCAAAACGCCCCGGCATCCGAAGATGGCGGGGCGTTTACTGATGTCCATTTACTGCTTTTTGTGGTGAGGGGATCTCCAGAGCTCACAGGATCTCTGCTGATCAAGCCGAATGGCGAACCATGTCGACATGCGGAATCCCGGCTTCAAGGAATTCTTCGCTGACCAGACTGAACCCCAAGCGCTCATAGAACGCCGTGGCCTGCACCTGGGCGCTGAGCATCTGCTGCTTCAGTCCGCGCGCTTCAGCTTCGGCAATCACCGCTTGCATCAGCGCATCACCGACCTTCATCCCGCGCCAATCTTTCAGCACCGAAACCCGGCCAATGTGCCCGTCAGGCAGCAGGCGGGCGGTGCCGATTGGAAAGTCGCCTTCGAAAGCCAGGAAGTGCACGGCCGTTGCATCGTCGGCGTCCCACTCCAGCTCAGGCGGAACCGATTGCTCGGCAATGAACACCGTTTCGCGAATGCGGCGGATCTCGGCGATGTCCTTTTGCCAATCTGCAACACGTACGCGAATTTTATTCATCGTCGGCGAACCCCAGGCTCCCTTGCTTCACCAGCTCGCACAGCAGGCCACGACCGTCTTCGTCGTTCAGCCACTCACCGAGGTTATCGGTGTGCAGCGCGTCAGCGGAGCAGATCAGCTTGAGCAGTTCGCGCAGTTTGCCCGGCAGGTAACGGCTCTGGCCGCTGGCGAACAACAGCAGATCGTCATCGACTTCCGACCACGCCAGACGCGCGCTCGGGTTGCGGATCAGAATGGCGCCGTCCTGCAGGGCGCTGAGGAAGTCTTCTTCTTCGACTTCTTCCGGGCCGGCAACCAGCTCCGGATAGCGCGGCTCAGTCATGTATTGGCCGAACCAGGTCAGCAGCAGACGCTCGTCGCTCATGTGCTCGGCGAGCAGCGCTTTGAGGCGGCCGAGTGCATCGTGCTGGATCTGGTGCGGATCGCTGACCGGTTGTGCATCAGCGTCGGTGTAGCGCTCTTCGTCAGTCAGGAACTGGCTGAGGAAGTCGGTGAAGTGGGTCAGCACTTCAGCGGCGCTCGGGGCGCGGAAACCGACCGAGTAGGTCATGCAGTCATCCACGGCCACGCCGCAGTGCGCCAGACGCGGCGGCAGGTAGAGCATGTCGCCGGGTTCCAGCACCCACTCTTCGGTCTGTTCGAATTCGGCAAGGATGCGCAGGTCCGCGTGCTTGAGCAGCGGGCTCTCGGAGTCGCACATCTGGCCAATCTTCCAGTTGCGCTTGCCCTGGCCTTGCAGCAGGAACACGTCGTAGTTGTCGAAGTGCGGACCCACGCTGCCACCCGGAGCGGCGAAGCTGATCATCACGTCGTCGACGCGCCAGCTCGGCAGGAAACGGAAGTTCTCCAGCAGTTCGCTGACTTCCGGGACGAACTGATCGACCGCTTGTACCAGCAGGGTCCAGTCCTTTTCCGGCAGTTTGCTGAATTCGTCTTCAGCGAACGGGCCGCGACGCAATTCCCATGGGCGCTCGCCGTTTTCGATCACCAGGCGCGATTCAACTTCTTCTTCCAGTGCCAAGCCGGCCAGTTCATCGGCATCGATCGGGCTTTCGAAATCTGGAATCGCCTGACGCACCAGCAATGGTTTTTTCTGCCAGTAATCGCGCATGAATTCACGCGCAGTAAGGCCGCCCAGAAGTTGAAGAGGAATATCAGGATTCATGTGTAACCTATTGAAAAAATGTATTTTTCAGACGGGAATAAAAACGCCCGGCGCTGCCGGGCGTCTCAAACGGGTCCAGCAGTCGATCAGATGCGTTTGGCTTGTGCCACAGCGTTGCCGATGTAGTTGGCCGGGGTCAGTAGTTTCAGCTCGGCTTTCGCGTCGGCTGGCATGTCCAGACCGTCGATGAAAGTCTGCAACGCTTCAGGGCTGATGCCCTTGCCGCGGGTCAGTTCTTTCAGCTTCTCGTACGGGTTTTCAATGTTGTAGCGACGCATCACAGTCTGAATCGGCTCAGCCAGGACTTCCCAGCAAGCGTCCAGATCAGCGGCGATCTTCTGCTCGTTCAGCTCAAGCTTGCTGATGCCTTTGAGGCTGGCTTCGTACGCGATTACGCTGTGGGCGAAGCCGACACCGAGGTTGCGCAGGACGGTGGAGTCGGTCAGGTCGCGCTGCCAGCGGGAGATCGGCAGTTTGCTCGCCAGGTGCTGGAACAGTGCGTTGGCGATGCCCAGGTTGCCTTCGGAGTTTTCGAAGTCGATCGGGTTGACCTTGTGCGGCATGGTCGACGAACCGATTTCGCCAGCGATGGTGCGCTGTTTGAAATAACCCAGGGAGATGTAGCCCCAGATGTCACGGTCGAAGTCGATCAGAATAGTGTTGAAGCGCGCAATGGCGTCGAACAGCTCGGCGATGTAGTCGTGCGGCTCGATCTGCGTGGTGTACGGGTTGAAACCCAGGCCCAGCTCGTCTTCGATGAAGGCGCGGGCGTTGGCTTCCCAGTCGATCTGCGGGTAGGCCGACAGGTGCGCGTTGTAGTTGCCGACAGCGCCGTTGATCTTGCCCAGCAGCGGAACGGCAGCGACCTGAGCGATTTGACGCTCGAGACGGTAAACCACGTTCGCCAGTTCTTTACCCAGAGTGGTCGGCGAAGCCGGTTGACCGTGGGTGCGCGAGAGCATCGGCACGTCGGCGAAACGGATCGCCAGTTCGCGGATGGCTTCGGCGGTCTGGCGCATCAGCGGCAGCATTACATCATCACGGCCTTCACGCAGCATCAGAGCGTGGGACAGGTTGTTGATGTCCTCGCTGGTGCAGGCAAAGTGGATGAATTCGCTGACGGCGGCCAGCTCAGGCAGCTTGGCGGCTTGCTCTTTGAGCAGGTACTCGATGGCTTTTACGTCGTGGTTGGTGGTGCGCTCGATCTCTTTGACGCGCTCGGCGTGCTCCAGCGCGAAGTTTTCCGCCAGTTCATTCAGAACGGCGTTGGCCTCGGCGGAGAAGGCTGGCACTTCCGGGATACCGGCGTGAGCGGCCAGGCGCTGGAGCCAGCGCACTTCAACCAGAACGCGGGCACGGATCAGGCCGTACTCGCTGAAAATTGGGCGCAGGGCCTGGGTTTTGCCGGCGTAGCGGCCGTCAACAGGGGAAACCGCAGTGAGCGAAGAAAGCTGCATGGGGTGTTCTCGGACAGTCGGGCAACGAAATGGGGCGCGTATCATACATGAAAAATTCCGCCGGTCCGTTGCCAACTGACCGGCGTATTACGCGTTACAGACTACAAAGCGTTTGTTGCCGGCGATTTACTCGCTGCGCATCAGTGGATACAGCTCTTTGAGCAGCTTGCGCCGGCTGATCACCAACTGCCAGCGATGGCCGCCGAGCTGACGCCACAGGCGCGCCGAACGAATCCCGGCGAGCAGCAGGGCACGGATTTTCGACGCGTTGCTCGGCTGTTGCAGATTGCGCATGTCGCCGTGCACCTGGATGCGTTGGCGCAGGGTGCTCAGGGTGTCCTGATACAGCGCGCCACACGCAGCAATCACGTTTTCATGCGCCGGGCCGAAGTGTTCGACCTGCGACTGGATTTGCGGCAGGCGCTTGCCAATCGCATCGAGCATGTCTTCGCGCTTGGCCAGTTGCCGCTCAAGACCGAGCATCGCCAAGGCGTAGCGCAGCGGCTCGCGCTGCAAGGTGCTTGGATCGCGTTCGAGGGCGCCGATCAATGCGCGATAGCCTTCACGCAGATTGAGGTCGTCGCCGCCGTACACGTCCAGCGTGTCTTTCGGGTCGCGTACCAGCAGGCTGCCGAGCATGCAGGTCAGGCCGGCTTCGCTGGTCTGGCCGCTCTTGGCGATGCGGTCGACCAACACGGCCGCGAGAAACACACCGCCGAGCGCCGTCAGTTGTTCCTGAGTCGGGCTCATGCCTGGCCGCTCCACGGCTCGGCGACTTCGATCACGCCGCCACCGAGGCAGATTTCACCGTCATAAAACACCACCGACTGACCTGGCGTGACTGCGCGTTGCGGTTCGTCGAACACGGCGCGATAGCCGGTCGCGGTTTGCTCAAGGGCGCAAGCCTGATCGCTTTGGCGATAACGCACTTTGGCGGTCAGGCGACGCGGCTGGCTCAGATCAATCGGGTTGACCCAATAGATTTCCGAGGCGAGCAGGGCGCCGGAGAACAGCCACGGGTGGTTGTTGCCCTGGCCGACGATCAGCTCGTTGGTGTCCAGATCCTTGCGCAGTACGTACCACGGCTCGTCGCCGGCGTCTTTCAAGCCGCCGATGCCCAAGCCCTGACGCTGGCCGATGGTGTGGTACATCAAGCCGTGGTGACGGCCGATGACTTCGCCTTCGGTGGTCTTGATCTCGCCCGGTTGTGCTGGTAGGTATTGCTTGAGGAAGTCACTGAAACGACGTTCGCCGATGAAGCAGATCCCGGTGGAATCTTTCTTCTTGGCGGTGGCCAGCTCGTATTTCTCGGCAATCGCGCGCACTTCAGGCTTTTCCAGCTCGCCAACCGGGAACAGAGTCTTGGCTATCTGTTCGCCGCCAACGGCATGCAGGAAGTAGCTCTGGTCCTTGTTTGCATCAAGGCCTTTGAGCAGTTCGGTGCGGCCATCGATGTCACGGCGGCGCACGTAGTGGCCGGTGGCGATCAGGTCGGCACCGAGCATCATGGCGTAGTCGAGGAACGCCTTGAACTTGATCTCGCGGTTACACAGGATGTCCGGGTTCGGCGTGCGTCCGGCCTTGTACTCGGCGAGGAAGTGCTCGAACACGTTGTCCCAGTACTCGGCGGCAAAGTTGGCGGTGTGCAGCTTGATGCCGATCTTGTCGCACACGGCCTGCGCATCCGCCAAGTCATCCATGGCGGTGCAGTATTCCGTTCCGTCGTCTTCTTCCCAGTTCTTCATGAACAGGCCTTCCACCGCGTAACCCTGCTCGATCAGCAGGAGAGCGGAAACGGAAGAGTCCACGCCGCCGGACATGCCGACAATGACGCGCTTCTTGGATGTGTCAGAAGGGGCTGGATCACGCATAGGGATTCAATGAGTGTCTTGAAAAAGGACGCGATTCTAGCAGGCTCACGCCCGCAAGGCTAAAGGGAAGGGCGGATCAGTTCGAGACTGAAGTGATTGCCGGCCAGGTAATCGTCGATGCAACGGATGATCAGCTCGCTGCGCCAGTGCTCGCGCTGCGCGATCAATTCGTCGCGGGTCAACCACTTGGCGCCGAGGATGCCGTCGTCGAGTTGATAATCCGGGTGGTGTTTCAGGGCTTTGGCGGCGAAGCAAATGCGCTGGTAAGTCACGCCGTTGCTCGGGGCGGTGTACAGATAAATGCCGATCACGCCTGTGGGTTCGACGTCCCAGCCGGTTTCTTCAAGGGTTTCACGGATCGCGGCTTCGATCAGGGTTTCGTCGGGGTCGAGATGGCCGGCGGGCTGATTGAGCACGTTGCGCCCGGCCTTGAGCTCTTCGACCATCAGAAAGCGGCCCTTGTCCTCGACGATGGTGGCGACGGTGATGTGGGGTTTCCAGTCCATAGGTGTCCTCAGCTGTTGAATATTGAAATCCGATCCCTGTGGGAGCTGGCTTGCCAGCGATTGCAGTGGGTCAGTCACCATCATCGTTGAATGATAATCCGCTATCGCTGGCAAGCCAGCTCCCACAGGGTTTTGTGGTGATCATAAAGCCCGGAAACACAAACCCCGGCACTGGGCCGGGGCTTGTTTGCCGCGCTACAACCTTACACCAGCGCAGCAATCGCCGCGTTCAGTGTTGCGCTTGGGCGCATGGCCTTGCTGATCAGCTCGGCATTGGCGTGGTAGTAACCGCCGATGTCGACTGGCTTGCCTTGAACGGCGTTGAGCTCGGCGACGATGGTCGCTTCGTTCTCGGTCAGGGTCTTGGCCAGAGTCGCGAACTGCGCTTGCAGTGCAGCGTCTTCCGTCTGGGCGGCCAGGGCTTGTGCCCAGTACATCGCCAGGTAGAAGTGGCTGCCGCGGTTGTCGATGTTGCCGACTTTGCGCGATGGCGACTTGTTGTTGTCGAGGAACTGACCAGTGGCCTGATCCAGAGTCTTGGACAGAACCAGCGCTTTCGGGTTGTTGTAGTTCACACCCAAATGCTCGAGCGAGGCTGCCAGAGCGAGGAACTCGCCCAGCGAATCCCAGCGCAGGAAGTTCTCTTCAACCAGTTGCTGCACGTGCTTCGGAGCCGAACCGCCAGCACCGGTTTCGAACAGACCACCGCCGTTCATCAGCGGCACGATCGACAGCATCTTGGCGCTGGTGCCCAGCTCCATGATCGGGAACAGGTCGGTCAGGTAGTCGCGCAGAACGTTGCCGGTCACCGAGATGGTGTCCTTGCCGGCGCGGGTGCGCTGCAGGGTGAACTTCATTGCGTCGACCGGCGCCATGATCTGGATGTCCAGACCGGCAGTGTCGTGATCCTTCAGATACGCCTGAACTTTCTCGATCACCACGCCATCGTGAGCGCGCATCGGGTCGAGCCAGAAGATCGCCGGGGTGCTGCTTGCGCGGGCACGGTTGACTGCCAGTTTGACCCAATCCTGGATCGGCGCGTCTTTGGTCTGGCACATGCGGAAGATGTCGCCGGCTTCAACAGCCTGCTCCATCAGCAGGGTGCCTTTGCTGTCGGTCACGCGAACCACGCCGTCGGCCTTGATCTGGAAGGTCTTGTCGTGGGAACCGTATTCTTCGGCTTTTTTAGCCATCAGGCCAACGTTCGGCACGCTGCCCATGGTGGTCGGATCGAAAGCGCCATTGGCTTTGCAATCTTCGATCACGGCCTGGTAGATGGTTGCGTAGCAACGATCCGGGATCACAGCCTTGGTGTCGTGCAGCTGGCCGTCGGTGCCCCACATCTTGCCGGAGTCACGGATCATGGCCGGCATCGAGGCGTCGACGATAACGTCGCTCGGCACGTGCAGGTTGGTGATGCCTTTGTCGGAGTTGACCATCGCCAGCGACGGACGCGCAGCGTAGACCGCAGCCATGTCAGCTTCGATCTGCGCTTGTTGTTCGGTCGGCAAAGCCTTGATGCGGGCGTACAGGTCGCCGATGCCGTTGTTCAGGTTGAAGCCGATCTGAGCCAGCACGTCAGCGTGCTTGGTCAGGGCATCTTTATAGAACTCGGCAACGATCTGGCCGAACATGATCGGGTCGGAGACCTTCATCATGGTCGCTTTCAAGTGCACCGACAGCAGCACGCCTTGTTGCTTGGCGCTTTCGATTTCAGCAGCAATGAACGCACGCAGGGCGTTTTTGCTCATCACGGCGCAGTCGAGGATCTCGCCGGCCTGAACGCTGGTTTTTTCTTTCAGAACGGTAGCGCTACCGTCCTTGGCGATCAGCTCGATCTTCACGGCGTCAGCGGCGTCGATCAGGGCAGCTTTTTCGCTGCCGTAGAAATCGCCGGTGCTCATGTGAGCGACGTGGGACTTGGAGTCTTTGGCCCAGGCGCCCATTTTGTGCGGGTGCTTGCGCGCGTAGTTCTTGACCGACAGCGGAGCGCGACGGTCCGAGTTGCCTTCGCGCAGAACCGGGTTCACGGCGCTGCCCTTGATCTTGTCGTAGCGCGCCTTGGCTTCTTTGTCGGCGTCGCTGGTTACGGTTTCCGGGTAGTCCGGCAGGTTGTAACCCTGAGCTTGCAGTTCCTTGATCGCGGCTTGCAGTTGCGGAACCGAAGCGCTGATGTTCGGCAGCTTGATGATGTTCGCTTCAGGCGTAACGGCCAGGTCGCCCAGTTCGGCGAGGTGGTCGGCTACGGCTTTGTCACCCAGTTGCTCGGGGAAGCTGGCCAGAATGCGCGCTGCAAGAGAGATATCGCGAGTTTCCACGGCGATATCGGCCGAGGCGGTGTAAGCCTCGATGATCGGCAGCAGGGAATAGGTGGCGAGGGCCGGGGCTTCGTCGGTGAAGGTATAGATGATCTTCGAGCGGGTGGGCATATTCGGATTAACTCTCTCTTCTTTGCTAAAGCATGCGCAGAAACTCGAGGGGCGCCGGGTAAGCGCGTTCGTTCAAAGTCAGCCATGAACCGAATGTCGAGATTCTTCGCGGTGATGTTGGGTGCATCAGTAGAGCGTCAAGCAGTCAGGCTGCGATAACAACCTGCCTATAGGTCGGAAAGTCTCGTTCTAGAGAGGCCAGCCGCCGTGACCCTGTGGTCAGCGGGCGGCATTATACATAGGTAGCTGGCAATCTGCCGATGGTTCATATGCAACGATTCTCGTCCATTGGTCTAAAGGTCGCAGGGCAGGGTGGGGCGTAGAGTCGTTGCGAATGCTTGAGATTGGCGCTTTTCCCTTTGCTTTCAGGCTTGTACGAAACGCTTTGTGCCTGCGCCCGGAACATGGGGTTTGCGTGTTGATTTAACTGGGTTACGCTCGGACCAAGCCAGATGTTCAATCCAAACAATGGAGTTCAGCATGGGTTACAAGAAGATTCAGGTTCCAGCCGTCGGCGACAAAATCACCGTCAACGCAGACCATTCTCTCAATGTTCCTGAGAACCCGATCATCCCCTTCATCGAGGGTGATGGCATTGGGGTTGATATCAGCCCGGTCATGATCAAGGTTGTCGATGCTGCCGTTCAAAAAGCTTACGGCGGCAAGCGCAAGATCTCCTGGATGGAAGTCTACGCTGGCGAGAAAGCGACTCAGGTTTACGATCAGGACACCTGGCTGCCTCAGGAAACGCTTGATGCAGTCAAGGATTACGTGGTTTCCATCAAAGGCCCGCTGACCACCCCGGTCGGTGGCGGCATTCGTTCGCTGAACGTGGCGCTGCGTCAGCAGCTCGATCTGTATGTCTGCCTGCGTCCGGTGCGCTGGTTCGAAGGCGTGCCTAGCCCGGTGAAAAAGCCAGGCGATGTCGACATGACCATCTTCCGCGAAAACTCCGAAGACATTTACGCAGGTATCGAATGGAAGGCCGGCTCGCCGGAAGCGACCAAGGTCATCAAATTCCTTAAAGAAGAAATGGGCGTCACCAAGATCCGTTTCGACGAAAACTGCGGCATCGGCGTCAAGCCGGTTTCGCTGCAAGGCACCAAGCGTCTGGCGCGCAAAGCACTGCAATACGTGGTCGACAATGACCGCGATTCGCTGACCATCGTGCACAAAGGCAACATCATGAAGTTCACCGAAGGTGCCTTCAAGGAATGGGCCTACGAAGTGGCGGCCGAAGAGTTCGGCGCGACCCTGCTCGACGGTGGCCCGTGGATGCAGTTCAAGAACCCGAAAACCGGCAAGAATGTTGTGGTCAAAGATGCAATCGCCGATGCCATGCTCCAGCAAATCCTGCTGCGCCCGGCTGAATACGATGTGATCGCGACCCTTAACCTCAACGGTGACTACCTGTCCGACGCACTGGCGGCAGAAGTGGGTGGTATCGGTATCGCACCGGGTGCCAACCTGTCCGACACCATTGCCATGTTCGAAGCGACCCACGGTACTGCGCCGAAATACGCCGGCAAGGACCAGGTCAATCCGGGCTCGCTGATTCTGTCCGCCGAGATGATGTTGCGTCATATGGGCTGGACCGAAGCCGCCGATCTGATCATCAAGGGCACCAATGGCGCGATCTCCGCCAAGACCGTGACCTATGACTTCGAGCGTCTGATGGACGGCGCCAAGCTGGTTTCTTCCTCCGGCTTTGGCGATGCGCTGATCTCGCACATGTAAACGCCCCTGTAATAATCAGCTACAACAAAACCGCCCGGCTCGAGTGATCGAATCGGGCGGTTTTTTCTGGCAGGTGGTTTTTGTCGCTTTAGCTGGTTACCGTTTGATGCGCGGCGGCGGCCGAGGCGGCATCTGTTGCGACCGCAGCGCAAGTAATCTTGACCGCATGCAGGCCTTTCGGGCCTTGCACAATGTCGAATTTAACCAGTTGCCCAGCCTTGAGGGTTTTGTATCCGTCCATCTCAATGGCGGAGTAATGGGCGAAGAAATCGATTCTATTGCCGTCCTCGTCTTTCCCTTGGGGGGCGTCGGTATTGATGAAACCGAACCCCTTGGCGTTGTTGAACCACTTCACCGTGCCGACAAACATGCTCAAATCCCTCTGCAACAGTCTCCATCGCTGGAGTATCATCCAATGAGTCCGCAGTCATCTTCATAATATAAAGATTGACTCCGCGGATCTTTTTTACCCACTGTGGGTTCTATTGGTTGTAACACCGTTTTCCCGATAGTCAAGGTGACCGGGCAGTCGGAGTTGAAAACGTGCCAAAGCGCCCCCACCACTGTATTTGCACAACTGACGAACCTTTCTTTCCATGCATGCAATCAGCCAGATTCGACTAACATTCAATCAGGATCGCCCGACCTTCCAAAAGGATCATCCGGAGGAACACGACGACGATTCGGCGGGCGTTGCTGTTCAGGAAGCAAAGCCTGCGTTGCAGGCGCCACCGATGTACAAGGTGGTTTTGTTTAATGATGACTACACACCGATGGATTTCGTCGTCGAAGTGCTCGAGGTGTTTTTTAACCTGAATCGCGAGCTGGCGACCAAGGTCATGCTGGCCGTCCACACAGAAGGGCGGGCAGTATGTGGAGTGTTTACCCGTGACATCGCCGAGACAAAGGCCATGCAGGTCAACCAGTACGCCAGGGAAAGCCAGCATCCGCTACTCTGTGAAATCGAGAAGGACGGTTAATCGCCGACCACTTGGGTATGAGGTGAAGCTATGTTAAACCGCGAGCTCGAAGTCACCCTCAATCTTGCCTTCAAGGAGGCTCGTTCGAAACGTCATGAATTCATGACCGTCGAACACCTGCTGCTGGCGCTATTGGATAATGAGGCTGCCGCCACCGTTTTGCGTGCCTGCGGCGCAAACCTCGACAAACTCAAGCATGATCTGCAGGAGTTCATCGACTCCACCACGCCATTGATCCCCGTCCACGACGAAGATCGCGAAACCCAGCCAACCCTGGGCTTTCAGCGTGTACTGCAGCGTGCTGTCTTTCATGTACAGAGCTCGGGCAAACGCGAAGTAACCGGCGCCAATGTGCTGGTTGCAATCTTCAGTGAGCAAGAGAGTCAGGCAGTGTTCCTGCTGAAACAGCAGAGCGTTGCGCGCATTGATGTCGTCAACTACATCGCTCACGGCATCTCCAAGGTGCCAGGGCACGGCGATCACTCTGAAGGTGAACAAGATATGCAGGACGACGAGGGCGGTGAGTCTTCTTCTTCAGGCAATCCTCTGGATGCTTATGCCAGCAATCTCAACGAACTCGCACGTCAGGGGCGAATCGACCCGTTGGTCGGCCGTGAAATGGAAGTCGAGCGTGTCGCGCAGATTCTCGCGCGCCGCCGTAAAAACAATCCGCTGCTGGTAGGCGAAGCAGGCGTGGGTAAAACCGCGATTGCCGAAGGCCTGGCCAAGCGTATTGTCGACAACCAGGTGCCCGACCTGCTGGCGAACAGCGTGGTGTATTCGCTGGATCTTGGCGCGTTGTTGGCCGGCACAAAGTACCGTGGCGATTTCGAGAAGCGCTTCAAGGCGCTGCTCAATGAGCTGAAAAAGCGCCCTCAGGCGATCCTGTTCATCGACGAAATCCACACCATTATTGGTGCGGGTGCCGCGTCCGGTGGCGTCATGGATGCCTCGAACCTGCTCAAGCCACTGCTGTCGTCCGGTGATATCCGCTGCATCGGCTCGACCACCTTCCAGGAGTTCCGCGGGATCTTCGAGAAGGATCGTGCCTTGGCTCGGCGCTTCCAGAAGGTTGATGTGTCGGAGCCTTCGGTGGAAGACACCATCGGTATCCTGCGCGGTCTGAAGGGGCGTTTCGAAACGCACCACAACATCGAGTACAGCGATGAAGCCTTGCGTGCCGCTGCCGAACTGGCTTCGCGCTACATCAATGACCGGCACATGCCGGACAAAGCCATCGATGTAATCGACGAGGCCGGCGCCTACCAGCGTCTGCAACCGGTCGAGAAGCGCGCCAAGCGCATCGAAGTCCCGCACGTTGAAGACATCGTGGCCAAGATCGCGCGGATTCCGCCGAAGCACGTCAACACGTCCGACCGGGAGCTGCTGCGTAACCTTGAGCGGGACCTGAAGCTGACGGTGTTTGGTCAGGACGCGGCGATCGATTCGCTGTCGACCGCGATCAAGCTGTCGCGCGCCGGTCTGAAGTCGCCTGACAAGCCAGTCGGTTCGTTCCTGTTCGCGGGGCCAACCGGTGTCGGTAAAACCGAAGCGGCGCGGCAGTTGGCCAAGGCGCTCGGGATCGAGTTGGTGCGTTTCGACATGTCCGAGTACATGGAGCGTCACACCGTATCGCGTCTGATCGGTGCGCCTCCAGGGTATGTCGGTTTTGATCAGGGCGGTCTGTTGACCGAAGCGATTACCAAGCAACCGCATTGCGTGCTGCTGCTCGACGAAATCGAGAAGGCGCATCCGGAAGTCTTCAACTTGCTGTTGCAGGTGATGGACCACGGTACGCTGACCGACAACAACGGACGCAAGGCGGATTTCCGCAATGTGATCGTGATCATGACCACCAACGCTGGTGCCGAAACTGCGGCGCGTGCTTCGATCGGTTTCACCCATCAGGATCATTCGTCCGATGCGATGGAAGTGATCAAGAAGAGTTTCACGCCGGAATTCCGCAACCGTCTGGATACCATTATCCAGTTTGGTCGCCTCAGTCATGAGGTCATCAAAAGTGTGGTGGACAAGTTCCTCACCGAACTTCAGGCGCAGTTGGAAGACAAGCGTGTGTTGCTGGAGGTGACTGACGCGGCGCGTAGCTGGATTGCGGCGGGTGGTTACGATGCGGCGATGGGTGCACGTCCGATGGCGCGTCTGATTCAGGACAAGATCAAGCGTCCGTTGGCGGAGGAGATTCTGTTTGGCGAGCTGGCCGAGCATGGCGGTGTGGTACACATCGACATCAAGGATGATGAGCTGACGTTTGACTTCGAAACTACGGCGGAAATGGCCTGACATTGTTGTTAAGCGAAAGGCGCCTTCGGGCGCCTTTTTTGTTTTGCGGGTTTTTTGGTTTTGGGTGTTTATCCGTTTTTTTGGTGATGGCGAGTTAGGGTTCCGCCCTTACGGCGGGTCACTTTGGCAAACGCCCCAAAGTAACCAAAGGTCTTTACCCTGACGTTCGGCCCTCGCTGGGGCTCGGGTTCCTTCGCTCCGGGATCGATCCGGGGGCATCGCCTCCGGTTTGCTGCGCTGCACCTCCTCTCGATGTGTTCGACTTCGTCGAACGGTCGCTGCGCTCCCACCCCTGATCAATCCCTCCACTCAGCCTGCCGACGGGCGCTTGCGATCAAAAGCCTTGCTCGAGCTAACGCTCATCGTGGTGAGTGGTGAGGGGCGGGTGTTCGGCTTTGGTTTTGCGGTGGATTTACCCCTCACCCCAGCCCTCTCCCCCAGTAGAGGGAGCCGATTGGTGTGCTTTTCAAAACCTGAGTTCAACGCGGTATCGCACGTCGGCGCACCTCTGCCAAACCACTCGGTCAGTTCCCTCTCCCTCTGGGAGAGGGTAAGGGTGAGGGGCTCTTGATCCGGCTTTTGATGTGGCTTTGATGTGGCTTTTGATCTCCAGCCCCATCGGCAGGCCGAGCGTAGGCGTCCATCAGGGGTAGGCGCGCAGCGCCGTGCGGCGCAGCCGCATTCATCGAGAGGAGGTGCAGCGCAGCAAACCGGAGGCGATGCCCCTGATGGGCGCCGTAGCGAGGGAACACTGAGCCTAAGCGAGGTGCCGTACGCCGGGGCGCAAAGCCTTTTGCTTACTTTTCGGCGTCTGGAAAAGTGAGTCGCTGTAAGAGCGAAACCGCCAGCCGCCGCTACCCAGAAAACGGATATGCCCCCAATCCCAAAAAACAAGCACACACAAAAACGCCCGGCATAAACCGGGCGTTCTGTATTGACTTGATTAACGAGCGCGGTAAGTAATACGCCCTTTGCTCAAGTCATAGGGCGTCAGCTCGACGCGCACTTTGTCACCGGTAAGAATACGAATGTAGTTCTTGCGCATCTTGCCGGAAATATGCGCGGTTACGACGTGCCCATTTTCCAACTCCACACGAAACATGGTGTTGGGCAGGGTGTCGACGACAGTGCCTTCCATTTCGAAGCTGTCTTCTTTCGACATGCAGTAAAGCCCTCGGTATCCAATGAATGGCCCGGTGCAACTGCGCCAGGCAAAAGCGGCGTGCATTGTGCCCGAAAAATGGTGTTTACGCCAAGGGGTTTACGGCTCGCGTTTAGTTGAGGACAACCCAGCGCTGATTAATCAGTAGTTCTATGGGTCGATATTGGGTCTTGTAGCTCATCTTTTTGCAGTTCTTGATCCAGTATCCGAGGTACACCGCTTCAAGCCCCAGGCGCTGGGCCTCGGCGATTTGCCACAGGATTGCATAGCGACCGAGGCTGCGGCGCTCTTCTGCTGGCTCATAGAAGGTGTATACCGCCGACAGGCCGTTCGGCAGCAGATCGGTCACGGCGACTGCCAGCAACCGTCCGTCGAGACGAAATTCGTAGAAGCGCGAGAAGGGCAGGTCGCGCACCAGAAAAGTCGAGAATTGATCGCGACTGGGCGGGTACATATCGCCGTCGGCATGGCGCTGTTCGATGTAGCGCTGGTAGAGATCGAAATATTCTTCGCTGAAGCCTGGTTTCACCGGGCGAATCTGAAGGTCGACGTTGCGCTTGAAGATGCGCTTCTGCTGTCGGTTCGGGCTGAACTGCGCGACCGGAATACGCGCAGGTACACACGCATTGCAGTTCTGGCAATGTGGGCGGTACAGATGGTCGCCGCTGCGACGAAAGCCCATTTCCGACAGGTCTGCGTAGACGTGCACATCCATGGGCTGGCTAGGGTCGAGAAACAGGGTTGTCGCCTGCTCCTCGGGCAGATAACTGCAAGAGTGGGGCTGAGTGGCATAGAACTTCAACCGCGCCAACTCGGTCATGAATCAAACCTCGGGATAAGCTGGTTAATCAAGTGTAAGCCACGCGCGCAAAAGTCGCTCAGCAAACCCAGGTGGCACGATTGGGTTGATCGAGATGACGGCCCAGATAGTCGGCGAATGTCGAGCGCGAGATCGCGCGGGCGCCGAGGCTGTGCAGATGATCGGTCGGCATCTGGCAGTCGATCAGCACGAAGCCCGAGTCTTTCAGATGCTGCACCAGAGTGGCAAAGCCGAATTTCGAGGCGTTGTCGGCGCGGCTGAACATCGACTCGCCGAAAAACAGTTGGCCCATCGCCAGGCCGTACAGGCCGCCGACCAGTTCGCCTTGATTCCAGACTTCCACCGAGTGTGCGAAGCCGCGCTGATGCAGTTCGACGTAAGCATCCTGCATGGCTTGGGTGATCCAGGTGCCATCGGCGTAGTCGCGCGGCGCGGCGCAGGCGCGGATCACTGCATCGAAATCCTGATCGAAGGTCACTTGATAGCGTTGTTGGCGCAGCAGTTTGCCGAGGCTGCGCGAGACGTGCAGTTCGTCGGGAAACAGCACGGTGCGCGGATCGGGCGACCACCACAGGATCGGCTGGCCCTCCGAGAACCACGGAAAGCAGCCGTGCCGATAGGCCTGGATCAGGCGATCGGCAGAAAGATCGCCACCGGCGGCCAGTAATCCGTTGGGATCGCGCATGGCCTTTTCCAGTGGCGGAAAATTCAGGGAATTACGTTGCAACCAAGTCAGCATGGCGTCCGGGCTTACAGAAGGGGAGGGTAGTAGGCGCTCAGGCCCGCGCTCAAGTGTGCCGTTAAATGGCGGCCATGTCCTGCCGATCCTGCACAACGCATGCACTGCTGCAACTTGATGCGATATGTGCGGTCGTAAGCGGACTTCATGATCGCCCGCAATGTGTGCTTCGCCGCGTTCATCGCGATGTTCATCAAATAGCCCTCATAAGCCTTTGTAACAAAACATAATGCATGCTCAAATTGAGCCGCAGCTTTTGCCCGTTTGACTATGCTGTGAAACATGGCATCGGACGCGCAAACCCGTACAATGCCGGGCTGTTTTAGAATCTTCGCTACGCGCCCCGGTTTATTAATCCCGGCGTGCAGTGTTAAAAGTAGTCCCAGTTGCGCCTGCTCACTTTTTTTATCTGCCTGGATCGGGCAGTTTTTATTGTCATTCAATAGATGGACGCGCCACGGCGCAGGAAAAGAAGCGTTTTGAAGAAATCCACCGCAGCACCCAAAACAGTCGTCCCGCTCTGGCGCCAGCAATTGCACTACCGGCTCAAGGAAGGTGCGTTGATCGCCATCGGTGCCCTGTGCCTGTTCCTGATGATGGCTTTGCTGACCTACGGCAAGGACGATCCGGGCTGGAGCCACAACAGCAAGATCGACGACGTACAGAACTTCGGCGGTCCGGCCGGTTCCTACAGCGCCGACATCCTGTTCATGGTGCTGGGTTACTTCGCCTATATCTTCCCGCTGCTGCTGGCGGTCAAGGCTTATCAGATCTTCCGTCAGCGCCACGAGCCGTGGCAATGGAGCGGCTGGCTATTCTCCTGGCGCCTGATCGGTCTGGTGTTTCTGGTGCTGTCCGGCGCTGCGCTGGCGCACATTCACTTCCACGCTGCTACCGGTCTGCCAGCAGGCGCGGGTGGTGCGCTGGGCGAAAGCCTTGGCGATCTGGCGCGCAATGCACTGAATATTCAGGGCAGCACGCTGATGTTCATCGCGCTGTTCCTGTTCGGCCTGACGGTGTTTACCGACCTGTCGTGGTTCAAGGTGATGGACGTCACCGGCAAGATCACTCTCGATCTGTTCGAACTGTTCCAGGGCGCGCTCAATCGCTGGTGGGCAGCACGCACCGAACGCAAGCAACTGGTCGCGCAACTGCGTGAAGTCGATGATCGCGTGCATGATGTGGTCGCACCGACCGTCACCGACAAGCGCGAGCAGGCCAAGGTCAAGGAACGCCTGATCGAGCGTGAGCAGGCCCTGAGCAAGCATATGTCCGAGCGCGAGAAGCAGGTGCCGCCGGTCATCGCACCGGCCCCGGTCAAAGCGCCTGAGCCAAGCAAGCGCGTGCAGAAAGAGAAACAGGCGCCATTGTTCGTCGATAGCGCTGTGGAAGGCACCTTGCCGCCGATCTCGATCCTCGATCCTGCGGAAAAGAAACAACTCAATTACTCGCCTGAATCCCTCGCTGCGGTCGGCCACTTGCTGGAGATCAAGCTCAAGGAATTCGGCGTCGAAGTCACTGTGGATTCGATCCACCCCGGCCCGGTGATCACCCGTTACGAAATCCAGCCAGCCGCTGGCGTGAAAGTCAGCCGCATTTCCAACCTGGCGAAAGACTTGGCGCGTTCGCTGGCCGTGACCAGCGTGCGCGTAGTTGAAGTGATTCCCGGCAAGACGACCGTCGGTATCGAGATTCCCAACGAAGACAGGCAGATCGTACGTTTCTCCGAAGTGCTGTCGACCCCCGAGTACGACAACTTCAAGTCGCCGGTTACCCTGGCGCTGGGGCACGACATCGGCGGTAAACCGGTGATCACCGACCTGGCGAAAATGCCGCACTTGCTGGTGGCCGGTACCACCGGTTCCGGTAAGTCGGTGGGCGTGAACGCGATGATCCTGTCGATCCTGTTCAAGTCCGGCCCGGAAGACGCCAAGCTGATCATGATCGACCCGAAAATGTTGGAACTGTCGATCTACGAAGGCATTCCGCACTTGCTGTGCCCGGTCGTGACCGACATGAAGGACGCCGCCAACGCCCTGCGCTGGAGCGTTGCCGAAATGGAACGACGCTACAAACTCATGGCAAAAATGGGCGTGCGTAACCTGTCCGGCTTCAATGCCAAGGTCAAGGAAGCCCAGGACGCCGGCGAGCCGCTGAGCGATCCGCTGTACAAGCGCGAAAGCATCCACGACGAAGCGCCGCTGCTGCAGAAGCTGCCAACCATCGTTGTGGTGGTCGACGAATTCGCCGACATGATGATGATCGTCGGCAAGAAAGTTGAAGAGCTGATCGCGCGTATTGCGCAAAAAGCACGTGCCGCCGGTATTCACTTGATTCTCGCGACCCAGCGCCCATCGGTGGACGTGATCACCGGTCTGATCAAGGCCAACATTCCGACCCGTATGGCGTTCCAGGTATCGAGCAAGATCGACTCCCGCACCATCATTGACCAGGGCGGCGCCGAGCAATTGCTCGGCCACGGTGACATGCTCTACATGCCACCGGGCACCAGCCTGCCGATCCGGGTGCATGGCGCGTTCGTTTCCGACGAAGAAGTGCACCGTGTGGTGGAAGCCTGGAAGCTGCGCGGCGCGCCGGAATACAACGACGATATCCTCAACGGTGTCGAAGAGGCTGGCAGCGGTTTCGAAGGCAGCAGTGGTGGCGACGGTGATGATCCTGAAGCCGACGCGCTGTACGACGAAGCCGTGCAGTTCGTGCTGGAAAGCCGCCGCGCCTCGATTTCTGCGGTACAGCGCAAGCTGAAGATCGGTTACAACCGCGCCGCGCGCATGATCGAAGCCATGGAAATGGCCGGGGTCGTGACGTCGATGAACACCAACGGTTCGCGTGAAGTACTGGCCCCCGGCCCGGTGCGCGACTGATTCACATGCAATGGACGGTGCATGAGGCGCCGTCCACTTTCCCACGCGTATTCAAGAGGACTCCCATGCGTCTTATCCGCATGTTGCTGCCAGTACTGGCGCTGACCACTTTTACAGCCCACGCCGATGACAAGGACGTGGCGCGCCTGACCCAGTTGCTGGAGCAATCCAACACCCTGACCGCGCGTTTTTCGCAGCTCACGCTGGATGGCGGCGGCACCCAGTTGCAGGAAACCACCGGCGAAATGTCCCTGCAGCGTCCGGGCCTGTTCTACTGGCACACCGAAGCGCCGAACGAGCAGACCATGGTCTCGGATGGCAAGAAGGTCACCTTGTGGGACCCGGATCTGGAACAGGTCACGATCAAAAAGCTTGATCCGCGCCTGACGCAGACTCCAGCTTTGTTGCTGTCCGATGATGTGTCGAAGATCAGCAAGAGTTTCGACATCAGCGCCAAAGAGGCCGGTGGCGTGATCGACTTCACCCTGAAGCCGAAAACCAAAGACACCCTGTTCGACAGCCTGCGTCTGTCGTTCCGCAACGGTCTGGTCAATGACATGCAACTGATCGACAGCGTCGGCCAGCGCACCAATATCCTGTTCACAGGGGTCAAGGCCAACGCAGCGATCCCGGCATCGAAGTTCAAGTTCGACATCCCCAAGGGTGCCGATGTGATCCAGGAATAAGCACAGAGGTTTCAACGGTACGTGATGGATCTGTTTCGCAGTGCACCGATTGCCCAGCCGCTGGCCGCCCGTTTGCGTGCGACCAATCTGGATGAGTACGTCGGTCAGGAACACCTGCTCGCTCGCGGCAAGCCTCTGCGTGAGGCGCTGGAGCAGGGTGCCCTGCACTCGATGATCTTCTGGGGCCCGCCGGGCGTGGGTAAAACCACGCTGGCGCGGCTGCTCGCGGAAGTCTCGGATGCGCACTTCGAAACGGTCTCGGCGGTGCTCGCCGGGGTCAAGGAGATCCGTCAGGCGGTGGAAATCGCCAAGCAGCAAGCCGGGCAATACGGCAAGCGCACTATTTTGTTCGTCGATGAAGTGCACCGCTTCAACAAATCCCAGCAGGATGCATTCCTGCCATATGTTGAAGACGGCACGCTGATCTTCATCGGCGCTACCACCGAAAATCCCTCGTTTGAACTGAACAACGCGCTCCTTTCGCGGGCGCGAGTCTATGTACTCAAAAGCCTCGACGAAGCCGCGTTGCGCAAACTGGTGCAGCGCGCGCTCACCGAAGAGCGCGGCCTGGGCAAGCGCAATCTGACGCTGAATGACGAAGGTTTCCAGATGCTGCTGTCCGCCGCCGATGGCGATGGCCGGCGTCTGCTCAACCTCTTGGAGAACGCCTCGGATCTGGCCGAAGACGACAGCGAAATCGGTACCGAGCTGCTGCAAAGCCTGCTCGGCGATACGCGTCGGCGTTTCGACAAGGGTGGCGAAGCCTTCTACGACCAGATTTCCGCGCTGCACAAGTCGGTCCGCGGCTCGAACCCGGATGGTGCGCTGTACTGGTTCGCGCGGATGATCGACGGCGGTTGCGATCCGTTGTACCTGGCCCGGCGCGTGGTGCGCATGGCCAGTGAAGATATCGGCAACGCCGACCCGCGCGCCCTGAGCCTGTGCCTCGCAGCATGGGAAGTGCAGGAACGTCTAGGCAGTCCGGAAGGCGAATTGGCCGTGGCCCAGGCCATCACCTATCTGGCCTGCGCGCCGAAAAGCAACGCGGTGTACATGGGCTTCAAAACCGCACTGCGCGCCGCCGCCGAACACGGCTCGCTGGAAGTCCCGCTGCACCTGCGCAACGCGCCGACCAAACTGATGAAACAGCTGGGTTACGGCGATGAATACCGTTACGCCCATGATGAGCCTGACGCCTACGCTGCCGGCGAAGATTATTTCCCGGACGAGCTCGAGCCGATCCCGTTCTATCAACCTGTGCCCCGTGGCCTCGAATTGAAGATCGGCGAGAAGCTCAATCACCTCGCGCAACTCGACCGTTTAAGCCCAAGACAGCGGAGAAAATAGTGCTTCCATTGATCGTTGCGGTCTCGGCCGGCGGGGTTGCCGGCACCTTGTTGCGCTTCGCCACCGGTAATTGGATCAACGCCAATTGGCCGCGGCACTTCTATACCGCGACGCTGGCCGTTAATATCGTGGGCTGCCTGCTGATCGGCGTGTTGTACGGCCTGTTTTTGCTACGCCCGGAGGTGCCGATCGAGGTACGCGCCGGGTTGATGGTCGGCTTCCTCGGGGGGCTGACGACTTTTTCATCCTTTTCACTGGATACGGTGCGCTTGCTGGAAAGCGGGCAAGTGCCGCTGGCCCTGGGCTATGCGGCGATCAGCGTATTCGGCGGGCTGCTCGCCACGTGGGCCGGCCTGTCCCTGACCAAACTTTGATAACGAGAAACCGACATGCTCGATTCCAAACTGTTACGTAGCAACCTTCAGGACGTAGCGGACCGCCTGGCTTCCCGTGGTTATGCCCTGGATACCGCGCGCATCGAAGCGCTGGAAGAACAGCGCAAGACCGTCCAGACCCGCACCGAAGCACTGCAGGCTGAGCGTAATGCGCGTTCCAAATCCATCGGTCAGGCCAAGCAGCGCGGCGAAGACATCGCGCCGTTGATGGCGGACGTCGAGCGCATGGCGGGCGAATTGAGTGCCGGCAAAGTCGAGCTGGACGCGATCCAGACCGAGCTGGACTCGATCCTGCTCGGCATTCCCAACCTGCCGCACGAATCGGTGCCAGTGGGTGCTGACGAAGACGGCAACGTCGAAGTGCGCCGTTGGGGCACGCCGACTGCATTCGATTTCGAAGTGAAAGACCACGTTGCGCTGGGCGAGAAGTTCGGCTGGCTCGACTTTGAAACCGCCGCCAAACTGTCCGGCGCACGTTTCGCCCTGCTGCGTGGCCCGATCGCCCGTCTGCACCGCGCCCTGGCGCAGTTCATGATCAACCTGCACGTCAACGAGCACGGCTACGAAGAGGCCTACACGCCTTATCTGGTTCAGGCGCCGGCGCTGCAAGGCACTGGTCAACTGCCGAAGTTCGAAGAAGACCTGTTCAAGATCACTCGCGAAGGCGAAGCCGATCTGTACTTGATTCCGACTGCGGAAGTGTCGCTGACCAATATCGTGGCCGGCGAAATCGTCGATTCGAAACTGCTACCGATCAAGTTCGTCGCCCACACGCCTTGCTTCCGTAGTGAAGCCGGTGCGTCGGGTCGCGACACCCGCGGCATGATCCGTCAGCACCAGTTCGACAAGGTTGAGATGGTGCAGATTGTTGAGCCATCGCAGTCGATGGAAGCGCTGGAAGGCCTGACCGCCAACGCTGAAAAAGTCCTGCAACTGCTCGAATTGCCTTACCGC
Source organism: Pseudomonas sp. P4795 (assembly GCF_048822895.1). Classification (NCBI taxonomy): domain Bacteria; kingdom Pseudomonadati; phylum Pseudomonadota; class Gammaproteobacteria; order Pseudomonadales; family Pseudomonadaceae; genus Pseudomonas; species Pseudomonas sp. P4795. The sequence goes on from NZ_JBMFBT010000006.1 coordinate 333,395, forward strand.
ACTCTGGCGCTGTGCACCGGCGACATGGGTTTCAGCGCGGTCAAAACCTACGATCTGGAAGTGTGGATTCCGAGCCAGGACAAATACCGCGAAATCTCCTCGTGCTCGAACTGCGGCGATTTCCAGGCGCGTCGTATGCAGGCGCGTTTCCGCAACCCGGAAACCGGCAAGCCAGAGCTGGTGCACACCCTCAACGGTTCCGGTCTGGCAGTCGGTCGTACGCTGGTTGCCGTGCTGGAAAACTATCAGCAGGCTGACGGTTCGATCCGCGTTCCGGAGGTTCTCAAGCCGTACATGGGTGGCCTCGAGGTCATCGGCTAAATGAAATATCTGCCGCTGTTTCACAACCTGCGCGGCAGTCGTGTGTTGGTCGTCGGTGGGGGGGAAATTGCCTTGCGCAAATCCCGCCTGCTGGCCGACGCCGGTGCGCTGCTGCGGGTGGTCGCACCTGAAATCGAAACGCAATTGGCTGAACTGGTCGCTGCCAGCGGTGGCGAGTGCCTGTTGCGCGGTTATGTCGAAACGGATCTCGACGGTTGCGGGCTGATCATTGCTGCCACCGACGACGAAACCCTGAATGCGCAAGTCTCCACCGATGCCCATCGGCGTTGCGTGCCGGTCAACGTGGTCGATGCGCCTGCGCTGTGCAGCGTGATTTTCCCGGCGATCGTTGATCGCTCGCCGCTGATCATCGCGGTGTCCAGCGGCGGCGATGCGCCGGTGCTGGCGCGGCTGATTCGCGCCAAGATCGAAACCTGGATTCCTTCGACCTACGGCCAATTGGCCGGTCTGGCCGCGCGTTTCCGTAATCAGGTCAAAGGCCTGTTTCCGGACGTGCAGCAGCGTCGCGGTTTCTGGGAAGACGTGTTTCAAGGCCCGATTGCCGACCGGCAACTGGCCGGGCAGGGCTCCGAGGCCGAGCGTCTGTTGCAGGCGAAAATCGACGGGGAACCGAGCATCACTACCGGTGAGGTGTATCTGGTGGGAGCCGGCCCGGGAGATCCGGATCTGCTGACTTTCCGCGCCTTGCGTCTGATGCAGCAAGCCGACGTGGTGCTGTACGACCGCTTGGTGGCGCCAGCGATTCTCGAACTGTGTCGTCGCGACGCCGAACGGGTTTATGTCGGCAAACGCCGCGCCGAGCACGCCGTGCCGCAGGATCAGATCAACCAGCAACTGGTCGATCTGGCCAAGGCCGGCAAACGCGTGGTGCGCTTGAAGGGCGGTGATCCGTTCATCTTCGGCCGTGGCGGCGAAGAGATCGAAGAACTGGCGGCGCATGGCATTCCGTTTCAGGTAGTGCCGGGCATTACTGCGGCCAGTGGTTGTGCGGCGTATGCGGGTATTCCGCTGACTCATCGTGATTACGCGCAGTCGGTGCGTTTTGTTACCGGTCACTTGAAGGACGGTTCCACAGATCTGCCATGGGCGGACCTTGTCTCCCCGGCGCAGACGCTGGTGTTCTACATGGGGCTGGTGGGGTTGCCGGTGATATGCGAGCAGTTGATCAAGCATGGTCGTGCGGCGGATACGCCAGCGGCGTTGATCCAGCAGGGCACGACGGTCAATCAGCGGGTATTTACCGGGACATTGGCCGATTTACCGCGATTGGTGGCGGAGCATGAAGTACATGCGCCGACACTGGTGATCGTCGGCGAAGTGGTGCAATTGCGCGAGAAACTCGCATGGTTTGAAGGCGCACAGGCGCAGGTCTGACAGACCGAGTCGCGCCCATCGCTGGCAAGCCAGCTCCCACAGGTTTTGTGTTGAAGCTGCAATCTCCAGCATCACCCAAGGCCTGTGGAATCGTAGTGGAGCTGTAATCTCCAGCATCACACTAATCACTGTGGGAGCTGGCTTGCCAGCGATGAGGCCCTCAAATACACCGAAGCAATCAACCCCGGCGCCAAACGCCTTTGCCTCTCAGCCGCTCGCGGTCATGCCCCACGGTGAAATCCTGCTCCGGCCCCTTCGGCACAACCCCGGTCGGGTTAATGGTCTTGTGGCTACCGTAGTAGTGATGCTTGATGTGCTGAAAATCCACCGTCTCGGCCACTCCCGGCACCTGATACATCTCGCGCAACCAGTTCGACAGGTTCGGATAATCGGCAATCCGCCGCAGATTGCACTTGAAGTGCCCGTGATACACCGCGTCAAAGCGGATCAGCGTGGTAAACAAGCGCACATCCGCCTCAGTCAGGAATTCGCCGCTCAAGTAGCGATTCGCGCCCAGCACCTGCTCCAGATGATCCAGCTCGGCAAACACCTCATCGAAAGCTTCTTCATACGCTTGCTGCGAAGTGGCGAACCCGGCGCGATATACACCGTTGTTCACCGCTGGATAAATCCGCTCGTTCAGCACATCGATCTCGCTGCGTAATGGCGCCGGGTAGAAGTCGAGGTCATTGCCAGTCAGATGATCAAATGCGCTGTTGAACATGCGGATGATCTCCGCCGATTCATTGCTGACGATGCGTCTGAGTTTTTTGTCCCATAGCACCGGCACAGTGACGCGACCAGTGTAGTTGGCAGTGTCGGCCGTATAGCGCTGGTGCATGAAGTCGAAATCATCGAGTTTGTCGCCGGTCGAGCCGAGGTTTTGGTCGAAGGTCCAGCCGTTCTCCAGCATCAGCCAACTGACCACCGATACGTCGATCAGACTTTCCAGCCCTTTGAGTTTGCGCAGGATCAGCGTGCGATGCGCCCACGGGCAAGCGAGCGAAACATAGAGGTGATAGCGCCCGGCCTCGGCAGCAAAACCGCCTTCTCCGCTCGGGCCAGGCTGGCCGTCAGTGCTGACCCAGTTGCGCCGTTGCGCCTGTTCGCGCTGGAACGCGCCGTCCTTGCTGCTTTCGTACCACTTGTCCTGCCAGCGGCCATCGACGAGTAAACCCATGATCAAGACTCCAGAATCAATAATTCGTTGGAGTCGAGTCTATTCCGATGAGTTCGAACAAAAAGCGCAAAGATCGGGCGTGAATGATCGGTTAAATCGATTCGTTGCGCGCGGCCCAGTATTGCTCGGCGGTCGCGAAGGCCTGTTCGCGGCTCTGACCCAAACCGCGCAGCGCCAGTGCCATGGTCGAAATCAGGGCCATTTGCGGGTAGCTGTCGACCACATCACCGCGCCAAACCGCTTTCAAATGCTCGACGTCCAGCGATGCTGGTTTGACGTGGCGCTGTGCCGACAACTGCGGCCATTCCTCGTCCCAGCTCTGACCGCCAGTGGTGCCGTACAAATGGCTGTCGGCGTCCGGGTTGATCTCGATTTCGCCGCCATCGCCCTTGACCACAATCGCCGTGTCGCCGAGCAAACCGCTGGCATCGCGATGCACTGCTTGATAGCCAGGGTGGAAAATGCTTTGCAAGCCGCAACGCGCGCCCAGCGGATTGAGAATCCGCGCCAGCGAATGAATCGGCGAACGCAGGCCGAGGGTGTTGCGCAGGTCGATCATGTTCTGCAACTGCGGCGCCCAGTCCACCAGCGGCATGAATGCCAATCCGCCGTTGTCCAGCGCGCTGCCGACCTGCTTCCAGTCGCGGCACAACGGGATGTTCAGATCGCCAAGCAGTTGCTCCGAGTACATACGCCCGGCAGTGTGTGCGCCGCCGCCGTGCATGAAAATGCGCACGCCGTTCTGCGCCAGGCACTTGGCCGCCAGCAGATACCACGGCAGGTGACGCTTTTTACCGGCATAGGTTGGCCAGTCCAGATCGACATTCAACGCCGGCGCCTGCAAGCGCTCGCGCAAGGCCTCGGTGAAACCGGCCATTTCTTCGGCGCTTTCTTCCTTGTGCCGCAGCAACATCAGGAAGGCGCCGAGCTGGGTGTCTTCGACTTTATCGTCGAGCACCATGCCCATGGCTTCCCGGGCTTCGGTGCGGGTCAGGTCGCGGGCGCCGCGTTTGCCTTTGCCGAGAATCCGCACGAATTGCGCAAATGGATGCTCGGCGGGCGTTTCGAGGGTCAGCGCTGGAAAGTCGGTCATAAGCAATTCGTCGGTTTGGGCAGGCCCGCCAGTTTCGCGGCGAGTTTGGCGGGAGTGCCTTTGAACAATCGGTTCAGGTGCAGGCTGTTGCCTTTGTCCACGCCGAGTTTCAGCGCGGTGTACTTGATCAGTGGCCGCGTGGCAGGCGACAGCTGGAATTCGGCATAGAAGCTGCGCAGCAGTTCGAGGACCTCCCAGTGTTCGGCAGTCAACTCGATGTCTTCGGCGGAGGCGAGGGCGCTGGCAACGTCTGCCGACCAGTCGCTGAGGTCGAGCAGAAAGCCGTCCTTGTCCACTTCGATGGCGCGGGCGCCGACGTTCAAAACACTCATAGCCAGCTGTTGACCTTGTCATAGCGGATCGACAATTCGACGAAGCCCGGGTAATCGATCACTTCGGCCCAATCGGGGACCAATACCGCGCGGGCTTCGGCATCTTCCGCCAGCACGTACAAATTTTCCTGACGGCTTTGCAAAGCAGCCAGCGGCGCGGTGTCCGGTTGCAGCGCGTAGACCGCGTCACCGGACAACAGCAAGGCATCAGAGCTGCCGATCAAACGCAGGCAACTGGTCAGTCGGTCGTCGCCGAACGGGGAATGAGACAACACATGCAAAGTCGACATCAGAGGGTGATCACCTGGTCGTAACGGTCAATAAGGGCGGTGATGTGAGCGGCACCAAGCGGTTGTGCTTCTTCCAGCGACAGTTGGCCCATGCCGCGAGCGTTGGCGCTTTCAGCGCAATAGAACAGTTCCTCAACGCCAAACATCGGCAGCGCTTGCAGGTTGGCGCTCAGGTCTTTCTGTTGCAGGGCTTTGGCGTTCTGCCCGGCGCCGAGTTGCAACACTCCGTCATCGAGAAACAGCAGGCCGATCGGCAGATCGAACGCGCCACCGGCCAGCACGATGTCCAGCGCCTCGCGCGCACTCGGGCCGGACCACGGCGACTGGCGGCTGATGATCAACAGGGATTTAGCCATCTCACGCGCCTCCGAAACAGATCAGTCGGTCAGCGTCTTGCACCGCATCGTGCAGCTGACCGAGGCCGGACAATTCCCAAGGCGCGCTGACGGCGACCGCATCACGCTGATAGCGCTTGGCTTCTTCGTCATTCAGCACACCACGGCGCAGGGCAGCGGCAATACACACCACACCGTCCAGATTTTGCTCGGTGATGAAGGCGCGCCATTGCTTGGCCAAGTCCAGTTCATCTTGCGGGGTGACCAGCGCATCCGAGGCGTTGAACACGCCGTCCTGATAGAAAAACAGCCGGACAATTTCATGCCCCCCGGCCAGCGCCGCCTGAGCGAACAGCAGGGCGCGACGCGAGGAGGGCGCGTGGGCGGCGGAGAACAACGCAATGGCGAACTTCATGACGGACTCGATCAGCAAAACTGCGGCCATGATAAAGCTTTCTCGGCAGGGCGGCGAAGTCGATGTTGTCCGTGCGATGCGTTACGGCTCTATGCCGTACAAATCGCAATACTCCAGCCAGTCCATACCGGCCATCTCCGCGACTTCGCGATGCACCTCAAGCCGTTGTGCCTGATATTCCTCAGGCGTGTCAGCGGTCAGTTTCAACGTCAGTTCCCAGGCGAACAGGTTCAGGCTTTCAGCCTCGGCCTCAAACGCTTCGTGCAGGCGTTCTTCGCGGTACTGCGCCTGGGTTTCACCCTTGGCCTGGGCCAACAACGGATTCAGATGATCGAGGGTCTCGCGCAGTTCGGGCCGCGCATCGAGAAACAGTTTCAAGGCGTGTTCGTGTCGCTGGTCGGTAGGCGCCATGGGCTTTCCTTGTAGGGCTTGATGACCATAGGGTGCAGGAGCAGGCGCAATGTGTCGCGCGCTAAATGCAGTAAAGCAGAACGTTTCGCGGCGCTGCGGTGATACAGTCCGCTTTTTTCTGAATGAGCGAATGCAATGCGAATTCTGATGGTGGCGCTGGCAGCGAGCATGCTGGCCGGTTGCGCAGGTTCGGTGATGGAAGATGCCCGCACCCAAACCCCGTACAAGGTGTTGAATTCGGACAAACCCGAGAAAGTCGTGGCCCAGTGCATCCAGTTCTCCTGGCAGGACGAAGCGGTGTTCGGCGTGGATGCGGGCGCGTATCTGCAACCGGGCAAGAAGGGCGGCTCGACGGTTTATACGCGCTCGGCGGAGTCGTTCGTCGATGTCAGCAGTGATGCCTCTGGCACCCTGTTGAACTACTACGCGCAGAAAGATGATTTTGTCGCCAAGCGCCGGTTGGCGGCGTTGGCGACCTGCCTCTAACACAGCCGTGATCCGCCGGTTCAGCTATTCAGGCGCTTCTGAAAGAAGTGGCGCTTGTGCCCCGGCGGATAATCGACCAGCTCACCGAACTGGCTGAAGCCGAGCTTCTTGTAGAATTCCGGCGCCTGAAAATCAAAGGTGTCCAGCCAGATCCCGATGCACCCGTTTTCCCGCGCCAGGTCTTCGGCCATGTGCATCAGTTTCGAGCCAATACCTTGCCCGCGGCCTTGCTCCGGCACCGCCAGCAAATCGATGAACAGCCACTGGCACACAAATCGTCCATAGAGACCGCCGAGTATGACGTCCTGCTCATCACGCACCAGCAAGGTCAGCGGCTTGGATTTGGCAATTCCAGCCTTGGCAACGTTGTAAGCATGTAACGGCGCAAGAATCGCCAGGCGTTCTTCTTCCGTGTTGGTTTGCGACAGCTCGATCCGCAACGTCATGTGCTACTTCCTTATGGCAGAGACCCGCAGCCTAGCTGTCTCTGAGCGATTGTTCTATCCCCCGCAACGCTCATGGAACCGTCGCTTGCGCGTTGCGGTCTAGGCCTTACAGCGTCAATTCAGAACGCATAGCCGAGGAGACTCCATGAACATTTTCGAAGCCCTGCGCGAAAGCCACGACCGTCAGCGCACCTACGCCAAGGCATTGATCGAAACCAGCGGCGACAGCCCGGAACGCGTCGAGGCCTACAAACAGCTCAAAGCCGAGTTGCAGGCCCATGAAACCGCCGAGGAGCGCTTCTTCTATATCCCGTTGATGGAGATGGACCAAGGCGTCGACCTCAGCCGCCATGCCATCGCCGAACACCATGAAATGGACGAGATGATGGAAGAACTGGACGAGACTGAAATGTCCAGTCCGGCCTGGCTCGCGACTGCGAAGAAGCTGTCGGACAAGGTCCATCACCATCTGAAGGAAGAGGAGCAGAAGTTCTTCCAGATGGCCGGCAAACTGCTCGACGAAAAACAGAAAGAGCAACTCGCGGGGCAATACCAAAAGGAGTTCAAAGCTCAATTGGCTTGATCGCTGGATGCAGGTTTATGTGGTCTCGGCGTGTAATCCTTTCTCCATATGTCGAGTAGGATTACGCATAAAGCACTGTGTTTACATCCAGTGTTTTCAGCGTTTTCGTGAACCAGTGCCTGCGACCGCGACAAATCCGCCAATGGACAAAAAATCCATCTCCGTTAGGTTGAAGGCCTCTCCTCGGAAAGGAGAGTTCTTAAATCAACGGAGTGAAAAACATGAATCAACCACAAGCTGAAAACCAACTGCGACACGGTCGCGTTATCTCCCCGGCCAGTCGTGGCGCGGTGGCCATCGAGCAAGGATTACTCGGCGGCTGGCAAGTCAACGAGATGGAAGGGGGCAAAAACTTCCCGGCGCTGGTGGCCGGTCCGTTCCCGGCGCCTTACGGGTCGGATACCCCAAGCGTCGTGCCACCGACCGACGGTCACATTCTCAGCGGCGGCAAGGATGACGCCCGGGATTGCGTCAACTTTACCGAAGCGGAAATGAGCAAGAAACTCGGTCGTCCGTTTACGTGGCCGCTGCTCAACGTCACGCCTGGCCAGACTCTGAAGGTCAATTGGGAGTACACCGCACCGCACACCACCCGTGGCTACCGTTGGCTGATCACCAAGGATGGCTGGGATCCGCAGCAGCGCATCAGCCGTGCGCAACTGGACGCGCAGCCGTTCGCCGAGGATTTCTATACTCAGGTTCCGTACTACAGTCATTCGGCGGAATTGAAGGCCAAGGTCAATCACGAGGTGAAACTTCCGGCCAACAAGAAGGGTCACCACGTCATCGTCCTGATGTGGATCGTTGCCAACACTGGCAACGCTTTCTATCAAGTGTTCGATGTGGACTTCAAATAAGTCCGCAACACCAACCCACACGTTCTGAAGGATTAGAACATGTCGAATATCGATTTCACCTTATTGCAAAACAAGGCGAGCGACGCCGCTTCGCTGATGCCGAGCATCGCCGGCAAGAAGATCCTCATGGGCTTCTGGCATAACTGGCCGGCGGGGCCGAGCGACGGTTACCAACGCGGTCAGTTCGCCAACATCGCGCTCGAAGATGTGCCCAAGGACTACAACGTAGTCGCGGTGGCCTTCATGAAGGGCAGCGGGATCCCGACCTTCAAACCGTACAGCCTCTCCGATACCGAGTTCCGCCGTCAGGTCGGTGTGCTCAACAGTCAGGGGCGGGCGGTGCTGATCTCCCTCGGCGGCGCCGACGCGCACATCGAGTTGCGCAGCGGTCAGGAACAACCGCTGGCCAACGAAATCATCCGTCTGGTGGAAACCTACGGCTTTGATGGTCTGGACATCGACCTTGAACAGAGCGCGATTGATTTCGCTGCCAACAAGACTGTCCTGCCGGCCGCGCTGAAACTGGTCAAGGATCACTACGCCGGCCAGGGCAAGCACTTCATCATCAGCATGGCGCCGGAGTTTCCGTACCTGACCAGCAACGGCAAATACGTCGACTACTTGCGGTCGCTGGAAGGCTACTACGACTTCATCGCCCCGCAGTTCTATAACCAGGGCGGCGACGGCGTCTGGGTGCCGGAAGCCAACAATGGCAGCGGCGCGTGGATCGCGCAGAACAACGATGCGCTGAAGGAAGACTTCCTGTACTACCTGACCGAAAGCCTGGTAACCGGCACACGCGGCTTCACCAAAATCCCGGCGGACAAGTTCGTCATCGGCCTGCCCACCAACGTCGACGCCGCTGCGACCGGTTATGTGATCGACAAAAACGCGGTCGGTAATGCGATGAAGCGTCTGGCAGTCAAAGGGCTGGCGATCAAGGGCTTGATGACCTGGTCGGTGAACTGGGACAACGGCGTGAGCAAGGATCGGGTGCCGTACAACTGGGAATTCAGTCGGCGGTATGGGCCACTGATTCACGGAGCGGCGTCAGCCACCCATGAGCCTGACGCTGCAACGGCAAACATCGCCCGTCAGTCGTAAACCAATAAAGAGCCCGGTAGCGCTGCCGGGCTTTTTTTCGTTAATGCGCGGAATTTTTTCGCCTAACATGGTCGCCCCTCCAATGACAAAGAAGGATCAAGCGTCATGCCCAATACAGCCGAGCGAGTCAACATTGTCGAAACTCAGGTGTTGTCCGAAGACTGGTATCTGCTGAAAAAAATCACCTTCGACTACCTGCGCAACAACGGTGAATGGCAGCGCCAGAGCCGCGAGGTTTATGACCGGGGCAACGGTGCCGCGATTCTGCTGTTCAACCGCGAGAAGCGCACGGTGGTGTTGACTCGCCAGTTTCGTCTGCCCGTGTTCGTCAACGGTCACGATGGCTTGCTAATCGAAGTGGCGGCGGGGTTGCTTGAAGGTGTAGCGCCGGAGCAACGGATTCGCGAGGAAGCCGAGGAGGAAACCGGCTACCGCGTGCATGACGTAAAGAAAGTGTTCGAGGCTTATATGAGTCCCGGCTCGGTGACCGAGAAGCTGCACTTCTTCATCGCCGAATACGATGCGGCGTCGAAAGTCAGCGAGGGTGGCGGACTGGAAGAAGAAACCGAAGAACTGGAAGTATTGGAGTGGCATTTCGACGATGCGCTGCGGGCGTTTCAACGAGGTGAGATCTGCGATGCGAAGACCATCATGCTCTTACAGTACGCGGCGATGAATAATCTGTTTGTTGCTTAAAACAAGTCGCCAGTCTTGCCGACAGCAGTCCACTGGCCGCCCTCCAGCGTGAGCAAACGCTCCTTCGCTTCGAGACCTCCGGCAAAACCGGTCAGTTTCCCCGACGCGCCGATCACCCGGTGACACGGCGCAATGATCGAGATCGGATTGCGCCCGTTCGCCGCACCGACTGCACGCACGGCGCTGGGGTGGCCGATCTGGATTGCAATCTGGCTGTAAGTGCGGGTTTCACCGAAAGGAATGGTCAGCAGCGCGGCCCAGACTTTTCTCTGGAATTCGGTGCCGGTGAAATCCAGGTCCAGTTCGAAGGCATCGCGTGTGCCGGTGAAATATTCTTTCAATTGCTGCGCAGTTTTCATCAGAACCGGATCGTCCGGTGATTCAGTCATAGGCCCCAGCCGCACCCGGTTCGGTTTGTCGTTTTCCCAGAGGATGGCCACCAGTCGTGAACCATTCGCGACCAGCTTCAATTCGCCGACCGGCGAGGGCAGGGTGATGAACGTGTGGGCCATGGGGAAAACTCCGGGGCGAGGCGGGAACGACGCTCAGCATACTGCCTGACCGGGGAGGCGCAAATCGTAATCGCGACCATACTGGCTGTTGCTCTTGAAGCGTTTTCCTACCTAATAAAAAGAAGAGATCGACTCATGAAGTACGAACCTTTTGCCAAATCGCTGATTGCGACCTCGTTGGCCCTCAGTTGCCTCATGGCTCACGCCGCCTCGGTGGCACCGGTTGCCGCCGAAAACGGCATGGTGGTCACGGCCCAGCATCTGGCCAGCCACGTTGGCGTCGATGTTTTGAAGAGCGGCGGCAATGCCGTCGATGCGGCAGTCGCCGTGGGTTACGCGCTGGCGGTGGTTTACCCCGCCGCGGGCAACCTCGGTGGCGGCGGTTTCATGACCATTCAGCTGGCTGACGGGCGCAAGACCTTCCTCGACTTCCGCGAAAAAGCCCCGTTGGCCGCCACCGCCAATATGTACCTGGACAAGGAAGGCAACGTCATTCCCGAGCTGAGCACTCGCGGTCATCTGGCGGTCGGCATACCAGGCACCGTCTCGGGCATGGAAATGGCGCTGAGCAAATACGGCACCAAACCGCGCAAGGAAGTGATTGCCCCGGCGATCAAATTGGCTGAAGACGGCTTCGCGCTGGAGCAGGGCGATGTCGAGATGCTGGAATACGCCACCGATGTGTTCAAGAAGGACATCAAAGACTCCGGTGCGATTTTCCTCAGCAACGGCGAGCCAATGCAGGTCGGGCAGAAACTGGTGCAAAAGGATCTGGGCAAAACCCTGCGGGAAATTTCCGAGAAGGGCGCCGACGGGTTCTATAAAGGCTGGGTGGCCGACGCCATCGTCACCTCCAGTCAGGCCAACAAAGGCATCATCACTCAGGCCGACCTCGATAAATACAAGACCCGCGAACTGGCACCGGTGGAATGCGATTATCGCGGCTATCACGTGGTTTCAGCGCCACCTCCGAGCTCCGGCGGCGTAGTCATCTGCCAGATCATGAACATCCTCGAAGGCTATCCGATGAAGGATCTGGGCTTTCATTCGGCCCAGGGCATGCACTATCAGATCGAAGCCATGCGCCACGCGTATGTAGATCGCAACAGCTACCTCGGTGACCCGGATTTTGTGAAAAATCCGATCGAGCATCTGCTGGACAAGAACTACGCGACCAAGCTGCGCAACGCCATCGCCCCGCAGAAGGCCGGCGTGTCGGCCGAGCTGAAACCCGGTGTGGCACCGCATGAGGGCAGCAACACCACCCACTATTCGATTGTCGACAAGTGGGGCAACGCGGTATCGGTGACTTACACCCTCAACGACTGGTTCGGCGCGGGCGTGATGGCGAGCAAGACCGGGGTGATCCTCAACGATGAAATGGACGACTTCACCTCCAAGGTCGGCGTGCCGAACATGTACGGTCTGGTGCAGGGCGAGGCCAACGCCATCGCTCCGGGCAAGGCACCGCTGTCGTCGATGAGCCCGACCATCGTCACCAAGGACGGTAAAGTGGTCATGGTAGTCGGCACGCCGGGTGGCAGCCGCATAATCACCGCCACGCTGCTGACCATGCTCAACGTCATCGACTACGGCATGGGCTTGCAGGAAGCGGTCGATGCGCCGCGCTTCCATCAGCAGTGGATGCCGGAAGAAACCAATCTCGAAGACTTCGCCGCCAGTCCCGACACCAGGAAGCTTCTCGAGAGCTGGGGCCACAAGTTTGCCGGACCGCAGGACGCCAACCACATCGCGGCGATCCTCGTTGGCGCGCCATCGCTGGACGGTAAACCGGTAGGCAAAAACCGTTTCTACGGCGCCAACGATCCACGGCGCAATACCGGGTTGTCATTGGGTTACTGAGCAGCGTAAAAAGGGGGCGGGCACACCGCCCCTGACTCAAGGTTCGATCAAGGAAGGCTCACCATGACCACCGCATTGCTGATCATCGATGTCCAGCGCGCCCTGTGCTCCGGCGAATACGAGTGCCACGACATCAAACGGGTGATCGACACCATCAACGGCCTCAGCGCTCGGGCACGCACAGCGGGCATTCCGGTTGTTGTGATTCAGCATAATGAGAAGGACAGCCCCTTGGCTCACGGCGCCGAAGGCTGGCAACTCGCTGATGGTTTGAACACCGCGCCCGGCGATCTGCGCGTGGATAAAACCGCCAATGATTCGTTCTACCAGACCAACCTTTCGAAACTGATTCCCCGTGAAGACTTTGATCGTCTGGTGATCTGCGGTCTGCAAACCGATTACTGCGTGAATGCCACGGTGCGCCAGGCCCATCAACTGGGTTATGACGTGGAACTGGCGTCAGATGCGCATTCCACCATCGACAACGGCAACATGAGTGCCGAAGACATCATTGCCGAGCACAACAAGGATCTGGCGCACTTGACCGGATCTGTTGCGCGGATCGATGTGAAACCAGCGGCACAAATCACCTTCTGAAAATCTGCGCAATTGCTCCCTGAATGACGTCGGGGGTGGCTGAAGGCATACTGCCGCCGCCCGAAGAATGGAATCTGCCGATGCTCACTTTTACATTGCGTCACGCGCTGTGCGTGACGTCCCTCGCTTTTGTCTCCGTTACCCACGCCAGCAGTTTTGATTGCGCCAGTGCTGCCAGTCCTGTTGAAAAAGCGATTTGTGCGGATCCGTACCTTTCGGACCTGGACGAGAAGCTCGGTGCGGTCTGGAAATCGACGCTGGCGAAAGTCGCAGATCCGACAGCGTTGAAGGCCAGTCAGCGGCAATGGCTGAAGAATCGCAGTGCTTGCGGCCAGGAGCCTGCCTGCTTACGGCGCGATTACCTGATGCGTCTCACCGAACTTGAATACGCCACCAAGCCGTTCAATTGGAACGCCACCTGGCAACGCATCCCCGGCACTCCCTCATCGGGCGCAACGCTGAACACCAAGCAGCTCGACACCACGCATATCTCGTTCGATATTTCGGTGGCGGAGGGTGGTAATTCTGGCGATCTGGATGGCGTCGCGTTATTGAAGGGCAGCCAGGCCAATTACGTCGAAGGGCAATGTGCAGTGAGTTTCACTGCGGTCAACGGAATACTCAACGTGACGCAGGATGGTTCCGACGGCGAGTGCAGCGCGGGAATGGGGGTTTATTACTCCGGCACCTATGTGGCCTCTGACCAACCGTTACAGCTCGATTACGATTTGCTCTCACTCGGTTTGGCCCGCTCCTCTCAGGAAAACGCCGCATTGCACGCTTTGCTCAAGAATGACTATCAGAGACTGGTGGATCTTTCCGGCTCGATGATGGAGGGCGACCCGAGCGCAGATGTCCCGGGAAGTCGGATCGTCAGAATGTGGGTGCGTGGTCTCGGGGCTACGTCAATTTTGATGAGCACTCCCGACGCTCGGCTTTGGGTGATGTTGATGACCTACGATGTGCAGGGTAACCCCCGTGTCCGTTACTACACCAACGTTTCGCAATGGAAGGGACGTCTGCCCGATGTCATGCAGGCATGGCACAAAGATACCTATGACGGAACCCTGCCGCTCGACTTCATGCCCTGACCCTTCAAGTCGCAAACTAAAGCGCAACGTATCTCAGTCGGCGATCACTGGCCCGCACCCACGCATTTGCGTAACATCCGCAACCCTCTTTTCTCCGCGAATTTCAGCGACCGCGCTCGTCGGTCGCTCTGTCAGGTAAGCCATGAAACCGATTCGTCTGCGCGCCGATGTCCTGGCCGGACTCACTACCTCGTTTGCCCTGTTGCCCGAATGCATTGCATTTGCGCTGGTGGCGCACCTCAATCCGCTGATGGGCCTGTATGGCGCGTTCATCATTTGTACGCTGACCGCGTTGTTTGGCGGTCGGCCGGGCATGGTGTCGGGCGCGGCCGGTTCGATGGCGGTGGTGATCGTTGCGCTGGTGGTGCAGCAGGGCGTGCAGTATCTGCTGGCGACGGTGTTGCTCGGCGGTTTGATCATGATGGCGTTCGGGTTGTTGCGCCTGGGCAAACTGGTGCGCATGGTGCCGCACCCGGTAATGCTGGGTTTCGTCAACGGTCTGGCGATCATTATTGCGCTGGCGCAACTGGAGCATTTCAAAAGCGGCGAGCAGTGGCTCAGCGGCACGCCGTTGTACCTGATGACCGGGCTGGTGCTGCTGACCATGGCCATCGTCTACATCCTGCCGCGCCTGACCCGCGCCGTGCCGCCGGCATTGGTGGCGATCCTCGGCGTCGGTCTGTTGGTCTACCTGTTTGGCCTGCCGACGCGCACCTTGGGTGACATGGCGCACATTGCCGGTGGTCTGCCGACGTTCGCGCTGCCGGACATCCCGTGGAATTTCGAAACCTTGCGCATCATCGCGCCCTACGCGATTTTGATGGCCATGGTCGGCCTGCTGGAAACCCTGCTGACGCTGAATCTGACCGACGAAATCACCGAAACCCGTGGCTATCCGGATCGCGAATGCGTGGCGCTCGGCGCGGCGAATATGGTCTCGGGTATGTTCGGTGGCATGGGTGGTTGCGCGATGATCGGCCAGACCGTGATCAACCTCAGTTCCGGCGGGCGCGGGCGCTTGTCCGGCGTGGTTGCGGGCGTGCTGATTCTGCTGTTCATCCTGTTTCTGTCGCCGCTGATCGAGCGCATTCCGCTGGCGGCGCTGGTCGGCGTGATGTTCGTGGTGTCGCAGCAGACCTTCGCCTGGGCCTCGTTGCGCGTGCTCAACAAAGTGCCGCTCAACGACGTGCTGGTGATCATCGCCGTCACCACCATCACGGTGTTCACCGATCTTGCGACAGCGGTGTTGTGCGGGATCATCATCGCAGCGCTGAACTTTGCCTGGCAGCAGGCGCGCGAGTTATATGCGGATGAACATCTGCAAGCCGACGGCAGCAAGCTCTATCGCCTGCACGGCACGCTGTTTTTCGCCTCGACCACACCGTTTCTCAACCAGTTTGATCCGGCCAGCGATCCTGATCGGGTGACGCTGGATTGCCGGCATTTGAGTTTTGTCGATTATTCGGCGATTGCTGCGCTGAAAACCCTGCGTGAACGCTACGAGAAGGCTGGCAAGCATTTACAGGTGTTTCATCTGTCGGAACGCTGCAAGAAACTGCTCAAACGTGCCGGGGTTGATCACGAGTGAGATCAACCCCAGT
This sequence comes from Pseudomonas sp. P4795, assembly GCF_048822895.1. NCBI lineage: Bacteria > Pseudomonadati > Pseudomonadota > Gammaproteobacteria > Pseudomonadales > Pseudomonadaceae > Pseudomonas > Pseudomonas sp. P4795. The sequence continues at coordinate 349,003 of NZ_JBMFBT010000006.1, forward strand.
CACTGATCAGGCATCGATGGCGGGGAAGTCGATGTCGGTCAGGGCGACGTTGTTGAGGTAATTGGTCAGCGTCTGCGCGGCGACGATGGCGATTACTTCGATGATCTTCTTGTCGTCGATACCCGCTGCGCGTGCGGCCGAAATCTGCTCGGCGCTCAAGTGTCCACGGGTTTCAGTCAATTGTTGGGCGAGGGCGGCGAAGGCATTCAGCCGACCGTGTCGTGCTTCGACAATTTCCTCCCCGGACAGCCCGGCCTTACCGCCAAAAAAAGTGTGCGCCGCGAGGCAGTAGTCGCAGCCGTTGACCTGCGAGGTGGCGAGATACACCGCTTCTTTTTCCTTGGCGCTCAGCGAGGTTTTGCCTAGCGTGGCGGAGATCTGCACGTAGGCATCCAGTGCTACCGGCGCGGTGGCCAGGGTGGCGAACAGGTTCGGCAGAAAGCCGATTTTCTTTTGCACGCCTTCAAGCACGGTGCGGGTGGCGTCGGTAGTGGTTTCGAGGCTGACTGGGCTGATGCGGCTCATGATGATTCTCCGAAAATCCGACGCGAAGTGCGCCGGGGATGGAGCCATGTTATGCACCGCGGCTGGTGCTTTGGCGGCATATCGTCGATGATATGCGACAGATCGTCCAAACCTGCCGGGGAATCATCCATGGATCGCCTGTCGACCTTGCTCAGTCATTTCGGCGTCAATGCCGGCACCTTCCATAGCGGGACTTTCTGCGGTATCAGCGCTTACGGCGGCGAGCAAACATGCGGGCATGTGCACTTGTTGCAGGCTGGCGAGTTGTTGCTGAAGCCGGGCAATGAGCCGCAAATCACCCTGAATCAACCGACACTGATTTTCTTTCCGCGACCGTTTGCCCATCGGCTGTTCGCCGACGAAGCGATGGGTACGCAACTGGTCTGTGCATCGCTGACCTTCGACGGCGGTGCCGGCAACGCGTTGGCGGCGGCGCTGCCGGATTACCTGGTGCTGAAACTCGCTGACATTCCTGAACTCGGCAGCACGCTGGAATGGCTGTTCAAGGAAGCGTTCGACGGACATTGCGGGCGCGAAGCGGTGATGGATCGGCTGTTCGAACTGCTGGTGATTCTGTTGTTGCGGCACATCATCAGCAGTCGCGATCAACGTCCTGGAATGATGGCGGGGCTGGCCGATCCACGACTTTCCCGTGCCCTGAGCTTGATGCATGAGCAACCGGCCAAAGCCTGGAGTGTTGCCGAACTGGCGGCCGTCGCGAACTTGTCGCGCGCCGGTTTTGCCGAGCAATTTCGCCGGGTGGTGGGGCAGACGCCGCTGGATTATCTGTTGAGCTGGCGCGTCAGCCTCGCGCAGAAACGTCTGCGCGAAGGCCGGCCGATTGCGCTGATTGCCGAAGAGGTCGGCTACGAAAGTCCTTCGGCGCTGGCCCGGGCATTTCGGCGCAAGACCGGGTTGAGTCCGCGTGAATGGAAGGCCAGCGCCAGTTGAGGGCTACCTGGCGAACTTCTTCGCCCCGGCCACGCACAGAATCACCCCCAAAGTGACCCCCAGCATGCCGAGGCTGACCTGCTCATGTAGCAACGTCGCCGCCAGCGCCAGACCGAAAAACGGCTGCAGTAACTGCAATTGCCCGACCGCCGCAATCCCGCCCTGCGCCAGCCCGCGATACCAGAACACAAACCCGATCAACATGCTGAACAGCGAGACGTAGCCAAGGCACACCCACGCCGAAACGCTGATACCGCTGAACGAAGCGGGTGCGAGCCACAGACTGAGCACGGCCATCACTGGCAACGCCAACACCAGCGCCCAGCAAATCACCTGCCAGCCACCGAGAGCGCGCGAAAGTTTTGCGCCTTCGGCGTAACCGAGGCCGCACGCGATAATCGCAGCCAGCATCAGCAAATCACCGGTGGGCGAGGCGCTCAGTCCCTGGGAAACAGCGAAACCGACCACCAGCGCGCTGCCCAATACCGAAAAGATCCAGAACACCGGTCGCGGCCGTTCACCGCCGCGCAGCACGGCGAAAATCGCGGTGGACAGCGGCAGCAATCCTACAAACACAATCGAATGTGCTGACGTCACGTATTGCAGCGCCAGTGCCGTGAGCAACGGAAAACCGAGCACCACGCCCAGCGCCACGATCAATAACGACAGCCACTGATTGCGCGCCGGGCGCCGTTCACGGAACGCCCACAACAAGCACAGCGCCAAGACGCCGGCGATGGTCGCGCGCAGAACAGTGAGAAACACCGGATCGAACTCCAGCACCGCAAGTCGGGTTGCCGGCAGCGATCCACTGAAAATCAGCACGCCGATAAAGCCATTGATCCAGCCGCTGGTTTTTTCCAGGGCCGGGTTGGTCAGGTTCGATGTTCGTTCCATTCGAAGTCGTGCTCGGTTGTGGGGTTGCGCAGGTTCGATCCTATGGCTGAGAATCAGGACAATCAAAGAATTGTCATGGATACACCTCGACATGCCGCGCTCCCGTTACAAGACCCTGGTCGACACTTACGCCGCGGACATTCGTTCCGGGCAACTGGCACCAGGCACGCGCCTGCCAACCCATCGGCAACTGGCAGCCAGCGAAGGTCTGGCGCTGGTGACTGCTTCGCGGGTTTACGCCGAGCTGGAGGCCATGGGCCTGGTCAGCGGCGAAACCGGGCGTGGCACGTTTGTGCGCGAGACATCGTTGTCGACGGGGCAGGGCATTGATCAGAAAGACGTGGCGGTCGGGATGATCGACCTGAATTTCAACTACCCGTCATTGCCGGGGCAGGCTGATCTGCTGCGCACTGCGTTGCGTCAGTTGGCGTTGTCCGGCGACCTCGAAGCACTGCTGCGCTATCAGCCTCATGCCGGACGCCAGCACGAACGAGCCTCGGTCGCCCGGCATTTGCAAACGCGCGGATTGAGTGTCGAGGCCGAGCAGGTGTTGATCGTCAACGGCGCCCAGCAGGGTTTGGCGGTAACGCTGATGGCGTTGCTCAAACCCGGTGACGTGATCGCCGCTGACGCCCTGACCTATTCGGGGTTCAAGGTGCTGGCCGAAGCGCTGCATCTGGAGCTGGTGGCGATTCCTGTCAGCGCTGATGGCCCGGATTTGGCCGCCCTGGAAAAACTCTGCCGTAGCCGACCGGTGCGTGCGGTTTACAGCATGCCGACCCTGCACAATCCGCTGGGTTGGGTGATGTCGCGGGCGCAGCGTGAAGAGCTGGTGTCCGTTGCCCGTCGGCATGATCTGACCATAATCGAAGACGCGGCCTACGCGTTTCTGGTCGATAACCCACCGCCGCCGTTGGCCGACCTCGCGCCGGAGCGGACGGTTTACGTATCGGGTCTGTCGAAAAATATTGCCACCGGTTTACGTGTAGGTTTTATCGCCGCGCCAGTGCCGATGGTGCCAGCGCTGGAGCGGATTATCCGCGCAACCACTTGGAATACGCCGGGCGTGATGACCGCTATCGCCTGCGGCTGGCTCGACGATGGCACTGTCATCGCGCTGGAAGCGCAGAAACGCAGCGATGCTCGGGCACGGCAGGCGCTGGCCGCCGAAATCCTCAAAGGCTTGCCGACCATTGGCCATCCGTCCTCGTATTTCGTCTGGCTGCCGTTGCCGGAAGATGTGCGGGCGGATCAGGTCGTGGTCGAGTTGATGCAGGCGCAGGTTTCGGTGACCAGCGCGGAGCCATTCACCGTATCGGCCCATGTCCCACATGCAATTCGCCTTGCGTTGGGGTCGGTGGATATGGATGTGTTGCGCGAGGCGTTGAGCAAAGTCCGGCAGATTGTCGGTGCGTATCTGTAGGTCGCCCTGACAAAGTTGTTACCCTTGCACCGCCGATTTACTGATCCGGAACCCTGATGAAAAGCTTTGCCTTCTTGATTTTCTTCAACGCCTGCCTGCTCAGCACCCCAGCCCTAGCGGTTGGCGACGCGGAGGCCGGCAGCAAAATCTTTCCGCGCCTGTGCGGCGGCTGCCATCAGGTCGGCGAATCCGCCCGCCCGGGATTCGGCCCGGTGCTCAATGACATCTTCGGCCGAGCTGCCGGGACATCGGCGAACTATGTCTATTCCGACGCGATGAAAAACTCCGGCGTGACTTGGGATACCGCGACCTTGACGGCGTATCTGCAAGATCCGAAAGGCGTGGTGCCGGGCACGCGGATGATTTTCTGGGGGCTGAGTGATCAGGAGAAGATTGATAATTTGCTGGCTTATTTACAGTCGTTTTCCGCCTTGCCGGCAAACCATTCCAGCACTACCCCACATGCCGGATGCGACGAAGCCGCAGGCTGCAAACACAGCGAATAAATCCCCCCGGTTTTCAGCGGCTGGCCAAACGGCACCACCAACACGCCGCGTTCAAGGGATTCCGCCGCGAGCGTCATGTCCGTCACGGCCACGCCCAATCCGCGTGCCGCTGCATCCAGTGCCAACTCATCGAGGTTGAACGGGATGTGCCGGTAATCCTCCAGCGCTTTGCCGTCGTTGGCTGCCAGCCATTCAATCCACGCTTGCCGATCCGCCGAGCGGTGCAGCAATGGGAAACGCAGCAGATCTTCCACCGAGCGCGGCGCCCCGGCCAGGGTTGGCGCGCACACCGGCACCAGCGTTTCCTGAAACAACGTCAGGCAATCGGCAGCGTTGGACGGCGTCGGCAAATAAAGGATGTACGCATCGCTGTCGCTGGCCGGCTCAACGACTTCAGTGGCGACGGTTTCAATTGCCAGCGATACCTCGGGATGACGCAGATAAAAGTCGCTGAGTTTTGGCAACAGCCAACGTACCGCCAACGACACATGCATGCGAATGCGGAACGGGCGCTTCTGCGGGGCGAGGCGCTCTTCCAGGGTTTTCAGTTCAGCGAGGATGTTGCGCGCGCTGGCCAGTACCTGTTCGCCTTCCGGGGTCAGGCGCAGGCTGCGGCTGGTACGCAGGAACAGCGCGACATTGAAATGACTTTCCAGTTGCTGAATCTGCCGGCTGACGGCGCTTTGGGTCAGACACAGCTTCTGCGCGGCCTGGGTGAAGCTGCCGGAGTCGGCGACTTCCACCAGCGCTTGCATGGCTTGCAGGGACGGGACGTGACGAATTTTATCCATGCGCTTTCGGAATGGCTCGATAATTTTATAACGTTGGTTGGCGCTGCAAAGACCTAATAGATTCTAGCTCTGGCGGCGATGTTCACCACCTGCGCATGCGATTCACGCATGGCGAGGGACAGAAGGCAAGCCGCCGAACGACAGTCGAATGAGGTGTTGCATGGAAAACGTATGTGGCTGGATCGCTCAGACCGAAAAGTCTCCGGCACGCGGTCGCCTGAGTGGCGCGCAGAAGGCTGACTGGCTGGTGATTGGCGCCGGCATCACTGGGCTCAGTGCCGCGCATAACCTGGCTGAAATGCACCCTCAGGCGCGCATCGTGGTGGTCGATCGGCAGCGCGCGGCGCAGGGCGCTTCCGCGCGCAACTCGGGTTTCGTCGTGGCCCACGAACATCCGGCCGAAAGCGAGCTGATCGACGTGGCCGGGTACGCCGGATTTGAAATCGACACCGGCATTTCCCGTGCGGCGAGCGAAGAAGTGCGCCAGCGTATCGCCCGGCATGCCATCGACTGCGATTTCCGTGACAGCGGTTACTTCTTCGCGGTGAATGATCCGGCCAAACTCAATCAGGTCGGCACCAAACTGGCCACGCTGCGGGCACTTGGCGCCAGCGCAGAATTTCTTGAGGGTGAGCAACTGAGTGGCAAACTCGGGACTGCTCACTATCAAGCGGCGATCTGGTGCGGAAATGGCAATGCATTGTTGCAACCGGCCAAGTACGTGCAAGGTTTGCTTGACGCGCTTCCAGCCAATGTCACCGTGTTCGAAGACACCGATATCACGGGTCTGGAACGCCTGAGCCAAGGACGTCTGCGCGCCAATAGCACCGAAGGCAGCATCGAGGCTCAACGCGTATTGGTCTGCCTCAACGCTTTCATTCCGCGGGTCGGCATCGCCGACAGCGCCACATTTCCCATGGAACTCAGCGCCAGTCTTACCCGCCCGCTCAGCGATCAAGAATTTCAAGCCATCGGCGCTCCAGAGCCCTGGGGCGTGCTCTCGACCCGGCCGCTTGGCGCCACCGTACGGCTGACGCCGGATCGCCGGGTGATGATCCGCAACACCGCCGAATACCGCACGCGCGACCTGTCCAACAGCGACCTCGCATTACGCCAGCAACACCATGTGCGTGGTCTGCAACGGCGTTTTCCGTTTCTCGGTGCACAAGACATTCAGTACACCTGGACCGGTCACTTGAGTGCGACGCGCAGTGGTCAGGCGTATTTCGACCGGGTGGAAGAGGGCGTGTTTGCCGTCGCCGGGTGCAACGGTTCGGGCGTGGCGCGCGGCACTTTGTGGGGGCGGTTGCTGGCGGAACTGGCGTCGGGCGTCGACTCGCCATTGCTGCAACAGGTGATGCAACGCGCCGAACCCGGCTGGCTGCCGCCGCGCCCGTTTTTCGATATCGGTGCCATGCTGCGTATGCGCGTGGAGGCCGTCAGGGCCAGAAGCGAAATCTGAATTTCAGCAGTCCGGACAACAACAAAAAACTCAACCCAGGTGACAGAACATGCGCATCCACACACTCTCGCTGGCGGTCTTGCTTGCTACAGGTTCGACGGCCGCGTTCGCGGAAGAAACCGTCAACATCTCCAACTGGAACGGCTACATCGCCGATGACACCCTGGTCAGTTTCACCAAGGCTACCGGGATCAAGGCCACTTACGACATCCACGACAGCAATGAAGTGCTCGAATCGAAGTTGATGACCGGCAACACCGGTTACGACGTGGTCAGCCCGTCCAACCACTTCTTGTCGCGGCTGATCAAGGCCGGAGCGATCCAGAAACTCGACAAGTCGCAACTGTCGAACTGGAAAAACCTCGACCCGGTATTGCTGAAAAAACTTGAGGTCAACGACCCCGGCAACCAGTACGGCTATCCGTACATGTGGGGCACGGCGGGCATCGGTTACAACGTCGAGAAGATCAAGGCGATATTCGGCAACACCGACATTACCAAGTCGTGGAAGCTGTTTTTCGACGAAGACAACATCAAGAAATTGAGCCAGTGCGGTGTGGCGATCATCGACAACCCGACCCAGGTGTTGCCGATCACCCTCAACTATCTGGGCCTGCCAGCGCACAGCCATGAACCGGCCGATTACAAAAAAGCTGAACAGGCGCTGCTGAAAATCCGCCCGTACGTGCAGTACTTCCATGCGTCGAAGTACATCAGCGATCTGGCCAACGGCAACATCTGCGCGGTGATCGGCTTCAACGGTGATGTGGTTCAGGCAGCGGCGAGTGCCAAGGAAGCCAAGAACGGAATCGACATCGCCTATTCGATTCCTGACGAAGGCACGACCTTGTGGTTTGACATGGTGGTCATGCCCAAAAGCGCACCGCATGAAAAGAACGGCTACACCTACATGAACTACCTGCTGGAACCCAAGGTGATCTCCAACATCAGCAACAGCATTCACTACGCCAACCCCAACGCGGCGGCCGATGAATTCGTGACCCCGGCGGTGAAAGAAGATCCGGCGATTTATCCGCCGAAGAGCGTGATGGAGAGGTTGTTCACCGTGGAAGAGTTGCCGGCATCGATTGCCCGGTTGAGCACGCGGCTGTGGACCAAACTGAAAACCAATACCTGATCAAGCGACCTGATTGCGACCCGCGGCTTTCGCTTGATACAGCTGCTGGTCCGCGCGTTTGATCAGCGCGGTCTGGTTGTTGTCGGCAGGGTCGGCCAGGCCCACGCCAATGCTCACCGTCAGATGTCCGACCACAGGAAAAAGCGCCCCGGCGACCGCTGCACGAATCTTTTCGGCGACGGTGTCGGGGCTGTCTGGTTTGGCGATTTCCGGCAGCAGAACAGCGAACTCTTCGCCACCGTATCGGGCGACGAAATCGGTGGTGCGGGTAGTCGACTGAATCAATTGCGCCAATTGCTGCAGCACTTCATCACCCACCGCGTGCCCGTGGCTGTCGTTGATCCGCTTGAAGTGGTCGGCATCGATCAACAGCAGTGCGAACGGTCGGCCGGTGCGGCGAAACAGCAGGCTGTATTCGGTAAGCTTTTCGTCGAAGCGCCGGCGGTTGAATACGCCGGTCAGGGCATCGTGGGTCGCCAGCTGCAACAACTCGGCGTTGGCCTGGGTGAGGGCGGCGGTACGTTGCGCGACAGTCGCTTCCAGCGAAGCGTTGGCTTCTTGCAGTTCGCGCTCCTTGCCGAGCAGCGATTGAGTCATGGCATCGATGGACTGACCGAGCTGAGCAATCTCCCGCACTGGATGGTGCAACTGGAAATGCGCCCCCGGCTGGTTGTTCTGCACCTGTTTGGCCGACCGCGCCAATTGCTCGATCGGGCGGCTTAGATAAAGCGCCAGGTAATAGGCGACCAAGCCGAACACCACCGCAGCCACGACCCCCAGCAGCAATAATTTATAGAGCAGCAATCGCGCCGGTTGCAGCGCGGCCTCCAGTGGCTGACGCACGGCAATCGACCACGACAACGCGGTACTCGACGGCGTGGGTACCGTCACCATGCTGGTCAGAAAACCATTGCCGACGGTCCAGCCCTGCGACTTCGGATCGCTTGCGGGCAGTTGCTCACCGACCAGTGCTTCGGGGTATAGGACTTTGCCGTCGTGATCGATGATCAACGCTTCGATGTCCGCTGCCGCGCCCTTGTGCGAAACCGCCGAATCGACGATCCGCGTGACCCAGCTCCAGTGCGCGTGGGCACCCAGCACACCGATGACCTGACCTTCGGCGTTGTGGATCGGCGCGGCGAAATCGATGAAACGCAGCGGCTCGCCATTGGGTAAGCCCGGCAGTAGTTTGGCCAGGAGAACTGCTTCATGCGGGTCGCCGGTGTATTCGCTGCGCATCCCGGCCTGAAACCATGGTCGCTGCTGCACTGACTGGCCAACCAGCAAACCGTTCACCGCCTGATGCACCTTGCCCTCGGCATCGACCACGCCCATCCACGCATATTCGGCACGCGCCCGAGTGCGCAACTCCATTGAAGTGAGAATCGCCGGATTGTCCAGATTGCCGCGCTCCAGATGCGGTGCGCGGCTGAGCAAGTAAACCTCCAATTGCCGCTCGCGCAACTGCTCACCCAGCAACACGGCGGCCGAGCGCGCGGTGCTCAACAGCGCATTGCCGCTGGCCTGCTTCATCTGTTCGGTGGCGATGTGGCCGACGTAGAAACCCACGCTCAACAGCGTCAGCAGGGAGAGACCGGCAAACCAGAGTGTCAGGTGGCTACGCAGGCTGGCTTTGATCATGGGCAGGACGATTCTGTCTGATTGGCGTGGCCGCATGGTATGCGCAATCGGCGGTGCAGGGCCAGTAACGCAATTTCAACAAACGTATCAAGCCGATACCAACGCCCGGACGCGTCCGGTAAAGTGTGCGCCGCCCGAGAGATGGATCCCGGGCGTTTCCTCATGGAGTTTTTTGCAGTGAAATACCTCAGCAAAGTAGCCGCCACCGCACTGTTCGGTGTGGTTCTGGCAGGTTGCACCGGCACCCCGATGAACACCAAACAATACGACAGCAGCCAGTACACCGTGCTGGGCCACAGCGAAGCCACCGCTACCGGCCTGCTGCTGTTCGGCGTGATCCCGATCCAGCAGAACAGCCGCTTCGTCCGCGCGCAGAACGCTGCGATCAAAGCCAAGGGCGGCGACGCCATGATCAACACCCAAGTCCAGGAAAACTGGTTCTGGGCCTGGGTCCTGACCGGCTACACCACCAAGATTTCCGGTGACGTGGTCAAGCTGAAAACCGTGCAGTAAGCGACGGTCCAGACGCAAAAAAGCCCGGCTGATCAGGCCGGGCTTTTTATTGGGTGCTGCGCTGGAACGAAGTATTCAATCAGGCAACGCGGCGTTCGATCAGACGATCCGAACCACCTTCAGCAACGCGGCGTTCGATCAGACGATCCGAACCACCTTCAGCCACACGGCGTTCGATCAGACGATCCGAACCGCCTTCAGCAACACGGCGTTCGATCAGACGATCCGAACCACCTTCAGCCACACGGCGTTCGATCAAACGATCCGAGCCACCTTCAGCCACACGGCGTTCGATCAGACGATCCGAACCACCTTCAGCCACACGACTTTCAATCAACCGATCCGAGCCGCCTTCGGCGACCGTGGTGCTTGAGTGAGTAGCGGCAAAAGCGTTCAGTGCAAAAACCGAGAAAGCGATGCTGAGGATGATTTGGCGTTTCATGATCGTGTGCTCCGGGGTGTTGTTGGTTGGTATGGAGCCGATCTTACGCCCGGAATTTTTTATGAGAACTTCATTGGCGTGATGATGACTATCGACGCCGGCAATGACAGCCAGAATCCCGATTGGACACCTCGACCTCTGGCAGACATGATTGGGCTTTCAAGGATGAGATCAGATCAGTGATCTGTTCACTGATGCGATACAAAAACGGTACGGAGTTAGCCGATGTTGAAGGTTCTGTTCATTTGTAGCCAAAACCGCCTGCGCAGTCCTACCGCCGAACGACGGTTCGCGGATTGGGCTGGCGTGGAAACAGCTTCGGCAGGCGTCAATCTTGATGCGGACGTTCCGGTCAGTTCCGAACTGCTGCAGTGGGCGGACCTGATCTGTGTCATGGAACCAATGCATCGCCAAAAACTTTCTGCTCGATTTCGCTCCGACCTGGCCAACAAACATATCGTTTGTCTGCATATTCCAGATGAGTACGACTATATGGAGCCTGCGCTGATTAAATTGCTGGAGGAGAGCGTTATCCGCTATCTGCCCACCTGAGCCAGACTCACAAATCCGTTAGCAATTTTTTACCGAGTAAATCAGAAGGTCTCAATGACGCAACCGACCTCAGGCGGTTTGCGTCCAGACGCGTCCTCGACCTCGTCATTCGCCTCGGACAAGCTACCGGCTATCTAGCGTAATATCCTTGGCATCTCCCACCCCGAGACGGATCTTCAATGCAAACCCCAACCCCCGCCAACCACCCCCTCTGGAAAACCTACCTGCTGTTCCTCGCCCCGATGGTCCTGTCGAACTTTCTGCAATCGATGTCCGGCACGATCAACAGTATCTACATTGGTCAGATGCTCGGGACGCAGGCGTTGGCGGCGGTTTCGGGGATGTTTCCGGTGGTGTTCTTCTTCATCGCGCTGGTGATCGGTCTCGGCGCCGGGGCCGGGGTGTTGATCGGGCAGGCGTGGGGCGCGCGCGAGACGCATATGGTCAAGGCCATTGCGGGGGCAACGCTATTGCTCGGGGTGTTGATCGGGTTGGTCGCGGCGGTCTTGGGCAGTGTGTTTGCGCGCTCGGCGTTGCAGGGGCTGGGGACGCCGGCGGATGTGCTGGATGATGCGGTGGCCTACGCGCACGTGATGATGTGGATCTTGCCGTCGTTGCTGGTGTTCGTGTTGTTCACGCAATTGCTGCGCGGGGTCAGCGATACGCTTACGCCGCTGCTGGCGCTGGTGGTGTCGACCTGCGTTGGACTGGCGCTGACGCCGGCGCTGATCCGTGGCTGGTTCGGTTTGCCACAGATGGGCATTCAGAGTGCGGCATATGCCGGTTTGGCGGGGAACCTCGCGGCGATGGCGTGGCTGTCGTGGCGTTTGATTCGTACGAGCCATCCGCTGGCGCCGGATCGAGAATTTTTCAGATCACTGCGTCTGGACGGGGCAATTCTCGGCAAGGTATTGCGCATTGGTCTGCCGACCGGGGTGCAGATGATCGTGCTGTCACTGTCGGAGCTGGTGATTCTTGCGCTGGTCAACCAGCACGGTTCGCAAGCGACCGCCGCGTATGGCGCGGTGACGCAGATCGTCAATTACGTGCAGTTTCCGGCGCTGTCGATTTCGATCACCGCGTCGATCCTCGCCGCTCAGGCGATTGGCGCCGGACGGCTGGAGCGCATGGGGCCGATTCTGCGCACCGGGTTGTGGATCAACGTATGCCTGACGGGTGGTCTGATCGTGCTCGGTTACCTGCTGTCGCACTGGCTGCTGGGCTTGTTCCTCACTGAGGATTCGACGCGGGTGATGGCTGAGCATCTGCTGCACATCATGCTCTGGAGTCTGTTGGTGTTCGGCTTCCAGGCGATCATCGGCGGGATCATGCGCGCCAGTGGCACGGTGTTGGTGCCGATGGCGATTGCGATTGTCTGCGTGGTTGGCGTGCAATTGCCGGCCGCATACTGGCTGGATGGGCACTTTGGATTGCAGGGTGTGTGGATGGCGTTTCCGGTGGCGTATCTGGGCATGCTGGTGTTGCAGACGCTGTATTACAAAGTGGTTTGGCAGCATCAGAAGATCCAGCGCCTGGTTTGACGACCTTCACGCGGGCCTGATTTCGGACTGGCGATACCGGCGGATGTTTGCTTAAGTCAACCGAGGCGCCAATTGCACGCCGGAGAAATCCCATGTCGATCCGATTGTTGCTGGCCGCCGCATGTTGCCTGATCGTCATGCCAGCGGCGCAGGCGGGCGAGTACACCCGCGTCAATGCCACCGCCAGCCAGATCAGTTTCACCTACAACCAGATGGGCTCGCGGATGTACGGCACTTTTGGCAAGTTCGACGCGACCCTCGAATTCGATACCGCCAATCTCGCTAACGCCCGCACCACCCTGCACATCGACCTGACCAGCATCGATGCCGGCAGCGACGACGCCAACACAGAGCTGGTGAAACCGGCGTGGTTCGATACGGCGAAATTCCCGGTGGCAGTCTTCGAATCAACTCGATTCAGCCAGGTCAGCGACAACCGATATCTGATCGTCGGCCAACTCACACTAAAAGGCGTCACCCGCGAAGTGCAGGTGCCGGTGGAACTGAAACCGGGCAACGCCATTGGCATCTTCGATGGCGAACTGGTGCTCAAGCGCGACGAGTTCGGCCTCGGTACGGGGGAGTGGGCGGACAGCGTGGTGTCCAAGGACATTGCGATCAAGTTCAAGGTTGTCGCACCGCAGCAGTGAGGCCGCTCGGTCTGGAACGCACAGGCGCGGTATGATGGCCGGGTTTTCCGCCGGAGTCCGTTCGCCATGCCCCGCATCACCCACTACAAATCTCCATGCCCCGAAGGCGTCAACAGCCAGATCTTGCAGATGGTCGTCGATTACCTGACCGACATCAGCGCGGTCGGCCTCGGCCCGAGCAACCTGCTGTACAACGTTTATCAGTACGCGGTCGGCTACGAGGTGCATTTGTATCTGGAGGCGTTGAACGGCGAGAAGGGCATGGACGTGGAATTGCTGGTGGCCACCGACGATGACGACCCGGAACAGGTTGTTGGTTTCCTGTTGTACCTGCCGGTGCAGGGCGATTGGGAAGCCTGCAACGTGGCCTATCTGGCGGTCCGCGAGGGCCATCGGCATCAAGGCGTGGCGCGCTCGATGATGGCTGAAATGGTCGGGCGCTATCCGCATGCCGAGCTGACCTGCACCGTGGGCAAAGTCCCGTATTTCGAAGCGTTGGGCTTTGAAGTGCTCGGCCAGCGCGCCACACAAGTGCTGATGAACACCCGTTCTTATCGCACTAACGGCTTGAGCGGTTTCATCGACACCACGCCGATTTATCGTTCGCTGGAAGTGCAGCAGATTCACACCTATCTGCTGCAAAAACACGGCAAGCGGGCGATGCTCAATGCCGAGAAACAGCGTGATCGGCATCTGGATCAGGTGACGCGGCGCACCGAAGATTTCGTGCGCCAGCGTCTGACCGTTCACTGATTACGACTGGCTCTTTCGACTAGCGCCACGATGCTCGCAAACAGTTCATCGCGCGCTTCTGCGGCGCTGATTTCGCCGGTGGCCGCTGCGTTGGACAACGCTTCAGCGGCACCGAGCATGGCGCGCAATCCGGCCTGAGCAATCGCGCCGCCAGCAGCGAATGGCGAGAGCACGCTGCGGCATTTTTCGAGGAAAATCGCCTCGTATTCACGCTTGATCTTCTCCAGCTCCGGGGTGCTCGCCAGTGCGGCGATCACGCCCGGAATCTCGTTGCCCTGGGTCAACACGCAATCGACATACGCCGTGGCGATCACCGTCGCCGTGTCCGTCAATGTCGCGCCGCAATCGGCTAGCGCGGCGTCCATCAGCGTGGTCTGGCGCTGGTCGAAATCCTGATACAGCGCGGCGAGCAATCCGGCGCGGGTGCTGAAGTGGTCGTAGACCACCGGTTTGGTCACGCCGGCCTTTTCCGCCAGATAGCCGAGGGTCAGGGCGTCGGTGCCTTGTTCACGGATCACTTGCCAGGCCATGTCGAGCAACTGGCGCTGGCGATCCTCGCGGGACATGCGTCGACGGGGTTGAGCAGCTTCGGGAATTTCAGTGGTTGACATTGCTTATATACCAAACGTAACTTGCTGTTCGTAACTTACCAAGAGTATATAACTGGAGATTTTCCCATGCACGCATTGATTGTCGTCGCCCATCACGATCCGCGTTCGCTGACCCACGCGTTGGCCGGGCAGATTGCCCAGGGCGTTAGCGCTACGCATCACACCTTCGAAATTGCTGATTTGCACAGTGAAGGTTTTGATCCGCGCTTCACAGCGGCGGATCTGGCGGTGCATCACCGAGAATCCCTGCCACCGTCGGACGTACTGGCCGAGCAGGCAAGAGTCGACCGCGCCGATGCGCTGGTGCTGGTTTATCCGGTTTACTGGTGGGCGATGCCGGCGCTGCTCAAGGGCTGGATCGATCGGGTGTTCAGTAATGGCTGGGCGTTTGATTTTGCCAGCGATGCCAAGCTGGAAAAGAAACTCGGACGCCTGCGGGTGCATCTGGTTGGCATCGGCGGGGCGGATGCCGGGACTTACCAACGCCACGGCTATGGCGCGGCAATGAAGGCGCAGATCGATCACGGTATCTTCGATTATTGCGGGGCGACGGTGGGCAGTTCGACGTTGTTGCTGGAATCCGAGTCGCGCGATTCTGCAGAGCATCTGCAAACGGCGCGCGAACTCGGAACCCGGTTATTCCGCTGACGCTGTGGGGATATCTGATCAGTCGGCGCGTTTGAAGATCAGCGCTTTGAGGCCGCTTTCAGGGTCGATATCCGGGAATTCCGGCGGGTTCTCCAGACGTTTTTCAAAACGCAAACTCGGCGCCTCCTGCGTCACGCCTTCGATCAAGAAGTCCGAGCCCAACGCTGGATCGTTCATGCACGCCAGCACCGTGCCATGCTCGGTGAGCAGTTCCGGCAGACGGCGCAGCACACGCCGGTAATCCTTGGTCAGCAGAAAACTGCCTTTCTGGAACGATGGCGGATCGATGATCACCAGATCGTACGGGCCGCTATTGATTACCTTGCCCCAGGACTTGAACAGGTCGTGGCCGAGGAATGTCACTTTGCTCAGGTCATGCCCGTTCAAGCGGTGATTGTCGCGTCCGCGGCTGAGCGCGGCGCGCGACATGTCGAGGTTGACCACATGGCTGGCGCCACCTTCAATCGCCGTTACGGAAAACCCGCAGGTATAGGCGAACAGGTTCAGCACGCGTTGGCCCGCCGCCTGCTCACGCACCCAGTCGCGGCCATAGCGCATGTCGAGAAACAGTCCGGCGTTCTGCTTGCGACCCAGATCCACGAGATATTGCAGCCCGCCCTCGACGATGGTCAGTTCGTCGATTTCCGCACCCAGCAGCCATTCGGCGGTGCTTTGCGGCAGATAGCGATGCTGGATCAGCAGAGTGTGGGCGCCGGACTGCTGCCATTGCGTCGATCCA
Organism: Pseudomonas sp. P4795; assembly: GCF_048822895.1. Lineage (NCBI taxonomy): Bacteria > Pseudomonadati > Pseudomonadota > Gammaproteobacteria > Pseudomonadales > Pseudomonadaceae > Pseudomonas > Pseudomonas sp. P4795. The sequence continues at coordinate 364,786 of NZ_JBMFBT010000006.1, forward strand.
GTGATGTTCATCAGCAAGGCTTTCAGGTCAGCAAGTTGCGCAGGCTCTGGTTCCTTGAACAACGCCACCAGCACCACGCCTTGCAGCCAGTCGACCGTCAGCTGCTCCAGGCCCGCCCAGCAACGCCCGCGGCCGTGGAACAGACGCCGGGTTTCAGCCGGCGGGGAGGTCAGCGCGGTGAGCAGATGGGCGTGCAGGGTGGCGAGAGCTTCAGGGGTCATCAATCGGGATCGGCAAAGCAAAAGGGCGGGCATTTTAACCACAAATGCAGCCGCACGAAGGGCTTACGGTCGGGTGTTATCAAAAAGAGCTGTATCAAAAATGAATTTCTGCAAAGGCCGCCGCTCATACCAGATAAGCAGCGGAACAAGCCGCTACAAAATGTTCATGCAATTCAGGGAGAGTCAGTTCATGAGTCCAATTCCGACGCCGAGCGCGCACCTTCCTGGCGGGTTGATTCTGGTGGTCGAGGATGATCCGTTGATTCTGGAGTTTCTATGCGAAATTCTTCAGGAGGAGGGTTTCACCGTCGAGCCATATTCAAGTGCTGACGCGGCCTCGATTTATCTGGAAACCCACGCGCCGGAAGTTGCGCTGTTGCTCACCGATATCACCATGCCCGGCAAGCTTAACGGCGCGGATCTGGCGAACCTGGTGGGCGAGCGCTGGCCGGACAAACCGGTGATGGTCATGTCCGGTTATGAAACGCCAGAGACGTCCGGGGTCAAGCGTCCGGTGGCGTTTATCAAAAAGCCTTGGGCGATCGGCCAATTGCTCGATTGCGTGCAGGATGCGTTCAACTCCAAGGAGTCGCACCCACTGCATTGAGGGCCAGCGCAAGTGCTACATTGCCGGGCAGATTTTTCCGGCCCCTTGCGAGGATGCAATCCATTGTCCGCTCACGATGCTGTTTTCAACCGCGCGTTTGGCGCGTTCCTGTTCGACATGGACGGTACCGTCCTCAACTCCATTGCGGCCGCCGAGCGCATCTGGTCAGCGTGGGCCGTGCGTCATGGAGTGGATGTGGAAGCGTTTTTGCCGACCATTCACGGTGTGCGGGCGATTGATACGATTCGTCGGTTGAACCTGCCGGGTGTGGATGCAGAGGCGCAAGCGGCCTGGATCACACAAGCAGAAATTGAAGATGTGAGAGGTATCGTTGAGATCCCCGGTGCTGCGGCATTTCTCCAATCGTTGCCAGCGCAGCGTTGGGCGATGGTGACGTCCGCGCCACGTGATCTGGCATTGCGGCGAATGGCCGCCGCCGGGATTCCCGAGCCTGCGGTGATGATTACGGCTGAGGACGTGACGGCCGGAAAGCCTGATCCGGCGGGTTACCGGTTGGCAGCCAAACGACTGGGGCTGGAACCGCAGGATTGCCTGATCTTCGAAGATGCCGCCGTGGGAATCCTCGCGGCTGAAGCCGCCGGCTCGCCGCTGATGATCATCACCGCTACGCATCACCATCCCATCGAAACCCCACACGCCAACATCGCCAGTTACAACGCGATCACTGTCAATATCACCCGCGACGGCCAGCTCCAAATCAAACCCGCCTGACACTATCAATCCCTGTAGGAGCTGCGGCACGCTGCGATCTTTTGATCTTTCAGTTCAAGATCAAAGTCAAAAGATCGCAGCGTGCCGCAGCTCCTACAGTTTTGGCGGGGTATCAGTCAGCACTCTGCGAAATGTTTCTACTAACGGCCGCAAATTTACCCGATGCCAGGCCGCCCATAACGGCGTGGTGAACACCAGCCAAGGCACTTCCCGCAGCACCACGCCGGGCGGTGCGGTGTGGCTCAGGCCCTTTTGAATCATCGCAATCCCCAGTCCCGAAGCCACCAGTCCGAGCGCAGTAAACGGCTCGGTGGCCTGCATCCGCACATCCGGCGTGAATCCCGCCCGGATGCATGCGCTGACAAACTCGTCGCCCGCGTCCTGGCGCGGCTGCACGCTGATCCATTCCTGACCGGCCAGATCCGCTGGTTGCAGCGAAGCCTGCTGTGCCAGCGGATGCTGTTCCGGCAGCGCCAGCAGCATTGGGTCATCCAGCACCTGAAATCCCAGCAGGTCGGGGTCGTCAGCCGTCGGCGGTTCACTCACCAATGCGATATCGAGGCTACGCTGACGCAGTCCTTCAAGTTGCTCGGCGGAACTCAGGTTGTACAGCGCGACATGCACGCTGGGCCGATCGACCCGCAGCACGCGCAAGGCATTCGGCAGAACCCCGGCGTGCATGGCGTTTTCGATATAGCCGATGCACAACCCACCTTCCTCGCCACGGCCCAGCCGTTTGCCGAGGGATTCGAGGCGATTGGCGTGGGTCAGCAGCGCGCGAGTTTCGGCGAGGAAAGTCTGGCCATCCCGGGTCAGGCGGATGCGTTGCTGGCTGCGCTCGAACAGCGTAAGGCCAAGGCGTTCTTCAAGCTGGGCGATCTGTCGGCTCAGCGGCGATTGGGAAATATGCAGGCGCTCGGCGGCGCGACCGACGTGTTCCTCCTCGGCGACGGCGACGAAGTAGCGCAATTGGCGGATATCGATCATGTCAGACCTAAAGGGACTCAAGTGCTGCGGATTATGTCTTGGACGGTCTTGGTCGCGCAATCTACGATCTGCTCAACGGTCAACCACGACCCACTGCACTTGAGGAAAAATTTCATGAGCTTGAAAGACAAACTCCCCAACCAACTTGGCTTTGGCACCGCGCCACTGGGCAACATGTTCCGGGCCATTCCTGAAGAGGAAGCGCAAGCCACCGTGCACGCCGCTTGGGATGCTGGCGTGCGCTACTTCGACACCGCGCCGTTCTACGGCTCGGGCCTCTCGGAAATCCGCCTCGGCGAAGCGCTGTCGCACTACAAGCGCGATGACTTCGTGCTTAGCACCAAGGTCGGCCGCGTCATTCTCGATGAAGTCGAAGACGCTGCGGCCCGTGATCTCGGCGAAAAGAGCGGCGTATTCGAACATGGCCGCCCGAACAAAATCGTCAACGACTACAGCGCCGACGCCACCCTGCGCTCAATTGAAGACAGTCTCAAGCGCCTGAAAACCGATCGCCTCGACATCGTCTGGGTGCACGACATCGCGCAGGATTTCTACGGCGATCAATGGCTGGAGTACTTCAATCAGGCGCGCACCGGCGCGTTCAAAGTTCTTACTCGCTTGCGTGAAGAAGGCGTGATCAAAGGCTGGGGCCTGGGCGTGAACAAGGTCGAGCCGTGCGAGCTGACCCTCGATCTGACCGAAGCGCAACCCGACGGCTTCCTGCTCGCCGGCCGCTACACGCTGCTCGATCACGACCGCGCCTTGCAGCGCCTGATGGATGCGGCGTTGGCGCAGCAGGTTGAAATCGTCGTCGGTGGCCCTTATAGCTCAGGGATCCTGGCCGGTGGCGCGCACTTCGAATACCAGAAGGCCAGCCCGGCAGTCATCGCCAAGGTCGAGCACATCAAGCGCATCGCCGCCGCGCATGGCGTGGATGTGAAAGCTGCAGCGCTGCAGTTTTCACTGGCCAACCCGGCAGTGGCGGCGGTGATTCCTGGCGCCAGCAAGCCGGGGCGCATTGCTGAAGATGTGGCTGCGTTGTCGGCGACTATTCCGGCTGGTTTCTGGCAAGCGCTGCGTGAAGGGAAATTGATTTCTGAACGAGCGCCACTCCCAATTGATGAGGTGAAAGCATGAAGATCGATCTGAGCGGCAAACTCGCGATTGTCAGCGGCAGCACCGCTGGCATTGGCTTGGGCATCAGCCAGTCACTGGCCGAGGCGGGCGCCACGGTGGTGGTGATCGGTCGCGACACGGCCAAGGTTGAACAGGCGCTGGCAAGCATTCGTCAGCAGGTGCCGAATGCGCAGTTGCGTGGTTTGACTGCTGATCTGGGTACAGCCGAGGGCGCGGAAAAGCTGTTCGCCGCTGAGCCGAAAGCCGACATCCTGGTAAACAATCTCGGGATCTACAATGCGGTGGATTTCTTCGATGCGCCCGACGCTGAGTGGACGCGCTTCTATGAAGTCAACGTGATCTCCGGCGTGCGCCTGTCGCGGCATTACGTGCCGGCGATGGTCGAAAAGGGTTGGGGCCGGGTGATCTTCCTGTCTTCCGAATCGGGTGTGGCAACGCCGGCCGACATGATCAACTATGGCGTGACCAAAAGCGCCAACCTCGCGGTGTCGCATGGTCTGGCCAAACGTCTGGCTGGCACTGGTGTAACCGTCAATGCGATCCTGCCCGGGCCGACCTTCACCGACGGTGTCGAGGAAATGCTCAAGGACGCCGCCGCCGAATCCGGCCGCAGCTTGCGCGAAGAAGCTGACGCGTTTGTACGTCGGGCCCGCCCGACCTCGATCATTCAGCGCGTGGCCAATGTAGAAGAAGTTGCGCACCTGGTCACCTATATCGCTTCGCCGTTGTCATCGGCCACCACCGGCGCCGCTCTGCGGGTCGATGGCGGTGTGGTCGACAGCATGACAATCTGAATTCCTGTTTTATAGAGAGATTTTTATGGCAACTGCATCAGCAACAATCGACATCCCGGCCTCGGCCGATCAGGTCTGGCAATTGATTGGTGGCTTCAACACGCTACCGGACTGGCTGCCGTTCATTCCCAAGAGTGAACTGAGCGAAGGCGGGCGCGTGCGCAGCCTGCAAACGGCCGACGGCGCGGTGGTGATCGAGCGTCTGCAGACGTTTGATAACGCTGCCAGGACCTACAGCTATTCGATTGAACAGGCACCGTTCCCGGCGACTGATTATCTGGCGACGATTCGCGTTGAAGCCCAAGGGCAGGGCACGCGGGTGACGTGGTCGGGACGTTTCACCGCCAAGGGGGTGAGCGACGAGGAAGTGGTGGCTCTGTTCAGCGGCATCTATCAGGGTGGCCTTGAAGCGCTGCGCGCCAATTATCCATCCTGAGATTCACGCATAACCTGTGGGAGCGGGCTTGCCCGCGATAGCGGTGTGTCAGTCAACACTGTTTCGACTGAACTGCCGCCATCGCGGGCAAGCCCGCTCCCACAGGTTTTTTGGGTGCTTTCAAGATTGTGCGATCAAGCTCTGCCGGCAATCGAGCACCAACCGCGCTCCACCCAGGTCACTGCTGCCCACCTCAAGTTTGAAGCCATGCAGGCTGACAATCGCCGCGACAATCGACAGTCCCAAACCAAAGCCGCTCTGCGGTTGCCCACCCTCGGCGCGATAAAACCGTTGAAACACCGCCTCGCGCTCGGCCTCGGGGATGCCCGGCCCGGAATCCAGCACTTCAATGCGCGTCTGCCCGGCGTCATTCACGCCGCGCAAAATCACCGTGCCGCCAACCGGGGTGAACTTGATCGAATTGCTCAGCAGATTGGCCAAGGCTTCAAACAGCAGCGCCCGGTCGCCATGAATCAGCGGCAACGATTCGGGCATGGCCAGTTGAAAAGTCAACTCGCCTTCTTCGGCCAGCGGCAGATAGAAGTCGTGCAACTCCTCCAGCAACAACACCGGATCCAGCTCGACAAAACCTGAACGGCGCTGACGATCCTCCAGTTCGGAAATCCGCAGCAACCCGCGAAAGCGCGCCATCAGCGTATCGGCCTCGGCCAGTACCAGATCCAGTTGCGCGCCTTCTTGCGAACCTTCGCCCGCCTGCTGTTGCATGCGATACAACTGCGCGCGCAATCGGGTCAGCGGCGTGCGCAAATCGTGGGCGATGTTGTCGCACACGCCTTTGACTTCATTCATCAAATGTTCGATGCGATCGAGCATGGCGTTGACGATGGCGGCGAGCATGTCCAGTTCGTCGCGGCGATTCGAGAGCGGCAACCGGTGGGTCAAGTCACCGGCCACAATCGACTGTGCGCTGGCCTGAATCGCCCGAATCCGTCGCAGCGGTCGGCGCCGCAGCAAATGCCAGCCAACGATCCCCGGCACAATCGTCAGCGACACGCCCCAGAACAACGCATGCAGAATGATCCGCGTCACTGCGAACAGCGAACCGTTGTCGCGCAGCAGTACCAGCCAGCGACCATCGCGAGTCTGGGTCGCAACCGCATCACAGCTGTCGTTGGGCAGGGTCGGATCATCGGAGTTGGCGCAGTCGGCGAGCATGTGGATCTTGCCGTCCAGCGGCAACCCATCGGGGATTTGCTGCAACGCGCCACCGAGGTAGCGTTGTTGCGCATCGAACAGGCCGTAGGCGTCGATTCCGCGAATGTCGAAGGTCATGCTTGCGGCCAAGGCGTCTTCCAGTTGCTCGCCGCGAAAGTGCGAAAACAGGTGCTGGCGCTGCATCAGTGAATGCTTGGCGAGGTTGTCGAGGTAGCCGGAGACCTCGTAATACATGACCCCCATGAGGATCGCGCTCCACGCCACGAACAACGAACTGTACAGCGCCAGCAGTCGGCTGCTGGAGGAACGCCAACCGTCAGACGGGTTCGGCAATGACATAACCCGAGCCTCGCACGGTGCGGATCAGCGGGACATTGCCCGGCGGGTCGATCTTCTTGCGCAGACGGCCGATGTGCACGTCGATCAGGTTGGTGCCGGGGTCGAAGTGATAGCCCCAGACTTCCTCGAAAATCATCATGCGCGAGAGGATCTGGCCGCAGTTACGCATGAGGAATTCAAGCAGCTTGTACTCGGTCGGCAACAGCGTGAGTACCTGCTCGGCGCGGCGTGCTTCGTGGCTGATCAGATCCAGCTCAAGGTCGGCCACGCGCAACGTCGTCGGCTGGGTGCCACCGCTGCTCTGGCGCCGTAGCAATACTTCGACGCGGGCGGCCATTTCGTCGGTGGCGAACGGTTTGGTCAGGTAATCGTCGCCGCCGGCGCGCAGGCCGCGCACGCGCTCATCGACGTCGGAGAGGGCACTGATCATCAAAATCGGCGTCGACACGCCCATGGTGCGCAGGGTGGTGACGATGGCCAGACCGTCCAGCTCGGGGAGCATGCGGTCGAGGGTGATCAAGTCGTAATTGCCGCTGACGGCGCGGTCGAGGCCTTCGCGGCCATTGTCGACCCAATCCACGTCGAGGCCGTGGCTGCTCAGTTCGGCAACGATTTCCCGGGCGGTCACGGCGTCGTCTTCGATGGTCAGGATGCGAGTCATGAGGGGCCTGCTGATCTGGTTAAACGCAATGGCAGCATTTTGCCAAGATTTTAGCGTCCCGCTTTAAATTAACTTTCATGTTGTGGCTGCCATTCGCCGGGAGCACCGATTAATTTATCGGAACATTGATATCATCTGGCCACAATTACAATCAGGAGTAGTGCTGTGGGCAGTTTGATTCGCGGTGGCTGGATGCCAATCACAGGGTTGCTGCTGGCGTTGCTGAGTACGTCAAGCTGGGCGGCCAACACGCCGTGTTCCGGGAAGAAGGGTGGTATCGATCGTTGCGACGGAGACCTGTTTCTGTGCAATGACGGCTCCATCAGCGGCTCGAAGAAGAGCTGTGCTGCGATGTTCGGCGAGAGCAGCCAGGCCCGGCCGCAACAGCTCCTGCGAGGCGATGACGGTTGTGCCTGTGGGACCGGATCATTCTGCACCGGACCGCGCGGCGGCGTGTACTGCCTGACTCCAAGTGGCAATAAAAGCTACAAACGCAAATGACCTTCATTGCTGCCAATGCAGAAAGCACGCTGTTTTCGATCATTTATTGCAATTTGCAACGTCTGAGGAAGTTCAGTCTTTATAACTGATTGATAAATATAGATTTATTTAAATTCTGTGTCTGGCACGGTCGCTGCAATTCCTCTCTCGACGAGTTGTAACACCATTTTTCATGCCTGGAGCAGAACAACAATGAATAGATCCTCTGATGGGTTTTATCCTGCCTTTGAAGGAGATTCGAGCAACGTCTCAGGTGTGTCCTGGGGCGCGATCTTCGCTGGCGCGGCTGCGGCTGCGGCATTGTCGTTGATCTTGGTGCTGCTCGGTTTCGGTCTGGGCTTCTCGGCTGTTTCACCGTGGGCCGGAGAGGGCGTCAGCGCCAAGGGCCTGGGTATTTCGACAATCGTCTGGCTGGCTGCGACGCAAATCATCGCTTCCGGTCTGGGTGGTTATATCGCCGGTCGCCTGCGGGTCAAGTGGGCGAACATGCACGGTGACGAGGTGTATTTCCGCGACACCGCGCATGGCTTCCTGGCCTGGTGCGTAGCGACTCTGGTCACCGCGATCCTGGTGGTCGGCTCGGTCAGCAGCGTCATCAGCGGTGGCGTGCAGGCCGGTGCCAGTGTGGCCGGCGGTGCGGCCAGTGCCGTAACGCAAGCGGCTGGTACTGCTGCGGCCAATACCGACAGCAATCAGTACGGCTACTTCATCGACAGCCTGTTCCGCGATGATCGTCCGGCGGCTGTAAGTGATGACGCTGCTCACGGTGCCGTGGCTCGTATCTTCACTCAGAGCCTGGCCAACGGTCAGCTCAGCGCTGAAGACCGTACTTACCTTGCGCAACTGGTCGCTCAGCGTACCAACCTGACTCAGGCCGATGCCGAACGTCGGGTTGATGAAGTCTACGCTCGCACTCAGAAAGCCATTGCCGATGCCAAAGTCAAAGCGCAACAGGTGGCTGATGCTGCTGCAAAAATCGCTGCCCTGACTGCGTTGTGGATGTTCGTCGCGCTGCTGGCCGGTGCGTTCTTCGCCAGTTTCGCCGCTACTTTCGGCGGTCGCCGCCGGGATGCAGTCGAGTACGTCGAAGTCGAAACCTACACCACGACCACCATTCCTCCGGTTCGTTAATCAGATCTCTTGATCAAGGAGTACCTCCATGCGTTCACTACTGCTGTTTTTCCTTGGCATCCCGATCCCGATCATCATCCTGATCGCTCTGTTCACGTAATTGATTGATTGAGGCATCTGCCTCGGCCGCTTTCACCTTCGGATGAAAGCGGCTTTTTGCTTTCTGCAGGACGAGCAGGGACAATCTCGCGGCGGAAGGGGATTGGCCGCTTCTGTCTGTTTTTAAGGATGAGCACGTTGGACAAGAAGGAAATCAAACGGCAACTGGTCGAAATGCTCGATGCCGGACGCTCCAAAACCGAAACGTTCAAGGCGTTGTCGGGTGGCAAGGTCAAGGATCGGGTACTCGCCGCATGGATTGGCGCTCGTCCGGATCCGGCGCTTAGAGAGCGGCACTCGCTGAAGGTCACCATTCTGGTGGTGCTGACCTGCCTTCAGGCACTGCTTGGCGCGTTTGCCGGGTTTTTCCTGTTTTACGAAGTCAGTCTGGGAGTCGCCCTGGCGGTCACGCTGATGGTGGGGGGCATTCCGCTGCTGTTCGCTTGGGGCTTCTACAAAAATATCGCCGCGTTCTACACCGTGTTCGTGTTGCTGACGATCAGTCAGATGCCGCGCATGTTCAAAGGCTACGCCGAGGAACCGGTGTCGACTCTGATTATCGTCGCAATCACTCTGGCGCTGGTGTTTTACACCGCCTGGGTCAAAACCCTGCTGTTCCCGGACCTCGGCTTCATCGGTGCGAAAAAGATCAAAGGGCAGTTCGTGTTCTCCAACTGACCGACGGAAATGCCCCCAGCGGTTTCACTGGCCTGGATCAATATTTCACCGCGCAATATCCCCTACCGTGAAATAACCCGGCCCTTGCCGCTGGATCGACTACATTGCTTGCGCGCACACCTTGTGCCGCTGACGGAGTAACCCTGCCGGCCCGATAGAGAGATAACCCCCACGAGCCGGTCAGGTGTAGTGCAGCAAGGAGCTGTCGCAAACTCACTGAACATTTCACGGAAGATCAACGCAATGCACTGCCAAGAAAGAACCTTCGATATCCAGCCTTTGGCGCAGGCGGACATGACCGTCCACGTCAACGGCCAACCGGTCAACGCCGCCATCGGCGAAACCGTCCTCAGCGTCATTCAAGCCCTCGGCGTGCGCCAGGTTGCACGCAATGATCACGATCAGATCAGCGGTGCCTATTGCGGCATGGGCGTGTGCCAATGCTGTCTGGTGAAAATCAACGGCCGCCACAAACGGCGCGCCTGCCAGACCGTGGTGCGCGACGGCATGCTGATTGAAACCCAGGTCAACCGCATCCACGGGCAGGAGGTCGTATGAGCCTGCAACCGGTGATCGTCGGCGGTGGTCCGGCGGGAATGGCGGCGGCCATTGAACTGGCGCGCCACGGCGTGCGCTCGACCCTGCTCGAAGAAGCCTCGCGCCTCGGCGGCGTGGTCTATCGCGGGCCGCTGCGCGATGGCGTGCAGCTTGATTACTTGGGGCCGCGCTACTCCGAGGCGCTGAGCAAACTGCATGGCGAATTTCAGGAACAGGCCGGGCTGATCGACGTGCGCCTGAATCACCGCGTGGTTGGCGCTGAGGGCACGCGTTCGCTGGTGGTGCTGGATGGCGATGAGCATCTGCACGAGATCGAGTATCCGCAGTTGCTGCTGGCCGCCGGTTGCCACGAACGCAGCGTGCCGTTTCCCGGCTGGACCCTGCCGGGGGTGATCATGCTGGGCGGTCTGCAATTGCAGATCAAAAGCGGCGTGGTCAAACCGCAAGGCCCGGTGGTGATCGCCGGCACCGGGCCGTTGTTGCCGCTGGTGGCGACGCAGCTGCACGCGTCCGGGGTCAAAGTGGCCGGGGTGTATGAGGCCTGCGCCTTCGGCAAGATCGCCCGCGAGAGCCTGGCACTGTTGAACAAACCGCAACTGTTCCTCGATGGCTTGAGCATGCTCGCCTACCTGAAACTGCATGGCATCCCGATGAATTACGGCTGGGGCGTGGTTGAAGCGCACGGTGAAGGCGAACTCAAGAGCGTCAGCGTGGCGCCGTATTCGGCGACATGGGAGGCCGACATGAGCCGCGTCGAGCGCTTCGAAGCGCAGACCCTGGCGGTCGGCTACGGCTTCATTCCGCGCACTCAACTCAGTCAGCAGATGGGGCTGGATCACGGCTTCAGCGATGACGGTTATCTGCGCGCCAACGCCAATGAATGGCAGCAAAGCAACGAAGCGCACGTGCATCTGGCCGGTGACATGGGCGGGATTCGCGGCGGCGAAGCAGCGATGCTCGCCGGCAAGATCGCCGCGACCTCGATCCTGCTGCAACGCGGTGTGCTCGAAGAAGACTTGGCGCGAGTTCGTCGTGACCGTTATCTGGGCAAGCTCAAAGCCATCGTGCGCTTCCGTGCGGCGGTCGATCGCTACACCGAACGCGGCGTCGGCCAAACCGCATTGCCGGCCGCCGACACGGTGATCTGCCGCTGCGAACACGCCACCCGCGCTGACATTGATCTGGCGCTGGAGCAAGGCGTGCAAGACATCGCCAGCCTGAAAATGCGCACCCGCGTGAGCATGGGCGACTGTCAGGGGCGGATGTGCGTCGGCTATTGCAGTGACCGCTTGCGTCAGGCTACAGGTCGCCAGGATGTCGGCTGGCTGCGCCCGCGTTTCCCGATTGATCCGATTCCCTTTTCCGCATTCCAGTCCCTCGGCACGGAGGCCGTTTCCCATGAGTAAGTTCTATGACGTGGTCATCGCTGGCGGCGGTGTGATCGGCGCTTCCATCGCCTATCAGTTGTCCAAACGCAAAAACCTCAAAGTCGCGCTGATCGACGCCAAGCGTCCGGGCAATGCGACCCGCGCTTCGGCCGGTGGCTTGTGGGCGATCGGCGAGTCGGTGGGGCTGGGCTGCGGGGTGATTTTCTTCCGCATGATGTCGGCCAATCGCAAGCGCGAAACGCAAGGTGCGGCAGTGGCGGTGGATTCGAGTACGCCGCACATTCTGCCCGACTCATTCTTCGATTTTGCTTTGCAGTCCAACGCGCTGTACCCGGCGCTGCACCGCGAGTTGAAAGACAACCACGGGATGGATTTCAAATTCGAGAAGACCGGGCTGAAGTTCGTGATTTATGACGACGAGGATCGCGCCTACGCCGAACACATCGTCGGCTGCATTCCGCACCTGGCGGATCAGGTGCGCTGGCTCGATCAGGCGGCACTGCGCGAATCCGAACCGAGCGTCAGCCACGAAGCGCGCGGGGCGCTGGAGTTTCTCTGCGACCATCAGGTCAGCCCGTTCCGTCTCTCCGATGCCTACACCGAAGGCGCGCGTCAGAACGGCGTCGACATGTACGTCAACACCAACATCACCGGCGTGTTGCACCACGGCACGCGCGTGACCGGCGTGCAAACGGCCGAGGCCGGCGTATTCCACTGCAAAACCCTGATCAACGCTGCCGGTGCCTGGGCTGCAGATTTGAGCGAGTGGGCCACCGGCATTCGCATCCCGGTGAAACCGGTCAAGGGTCAGATTCTGCTCACCGAACGCCTGCCGAAAATTCTCAATGGCTGCCTGACCACCAGCGATTGCTACATGGCGCAAAAGGACAACGGCGAGATCCTGATTGGCAGCACCACCGAAGACAAAGGCTTCGACGTCACCACCACCTGGCCGGAAATCGCCGGGCTGGTGCAGGGCGCGGTGCGTTGCCTGCCGGAACTGGCTGACATCAACCTCAAGCGTACGTGGGCGGGGCTGCGTCCGGGTTCGCCGGATGAGCTACCGATTCTTGGGCCGATGCGGGGGGTGGAAGGCTATTTGAATGCTTGCGGGCATTTCCGCACGGGGATTCTGACGTCGGCGATTACCGGGGTGTTGCTGGACAAAATGGTCAACGATGAGCCGTTGCCGCTGGATATCACGCCGTTTCTGGCGGATCGATTTGCAGTGGCACCGGTCGCGGCAGAACGGGAGCTGGAGATGGCCTGAACCCTGTGGGAGATTCTATGTTTGGGGGGAAGCCCCCAAACCTGTTTTTGACTGAGTACATATCCGTTGTTGCGGTAACGGCTTCCTGGGGTTCCGCCCTTACGGCGGGTCACCTTTTCCAGACGCCGAAAAGGTAACCCAAAAGGCTTTACCCTGACGTTCGGCCCTCGCTGGGGCTCGGGTTCCTTCGCTCCGGGATTGATCCGGGGGCATCGCCTCCGGTTTGCTGCGCTGCACCTCCTCTCGATGTGTTTGGCTGCGCCAAACGGTCGCTGCGCTCCCACCCCCTGATCAATCCCTCCACTCAGCCTGCCGACGGGCGCTCGAGATCAAGAGCTTTACTCGAGCTAACGCTCATCGTTGAGTGGGGCGGCTTTGCCGCATGGATGAGTTTTTGCGGATGCACTGGAAACTCTGTGGGAGCTGGCTTGCCAGCGATGGCGTCCGTTCAGTCACCGGTGATGGTGGCTGAACTGGCGCTATCGCCAGCAGGCTGGCTCTCACATTTGGATCTGTGCAAGGCTCAGGATCTACCGGACTGTTCTTCCAGGTGATCGGATTCAAACAATCTGGCCAATTCCGCCCGCGCTTCCTGGGCGGTTTGCAGGACTTTCGCCGCGTCGTCATACACCGCGTGTTGCGCTTCCAGCACTTGTTCGTCGTGATGCTTGAAGCGCTTGATCCGCGCATCAGCCTGCGCTTGAGTCAGGCCAAGTCCGACCAGCGTGCGCCGGCTCATTTCCAGACTCGAATAGTAAGTCTCTCGCACCGCTTCAGCCCCCACATCGACCAAGCGATGCACATGCTGACGGTTACGCGCTCGGGCGATGATTTTCATGTGCGGATACAGCTTGCGCACGATCTCGGCGGTTTTGATGTTGGTGTCCGGATCATCCGTGGCAATCACGAAATATTCCGCTTCCCCGACCTTGGCCGCATTGAGGATCTCCGGGCGCATCGGGTCACCATAGAACACCGGCACGCCGCCAAAACTGCGCGACAGTTCGATGGTTTCCACCGAGGTATCCAGCGCCACGAACTTGATGTTCTGCGCGCGCAGAATCCGCGCAACGATCTGGCCCATCCGGCCCATGCCGGCGATCACCACGCGTGGCGCATCGGTGTCGATCTGACGGAATTGTTCCGGCACTTCCACAGGTTGCACTTTCGGGCTGACCAGCCGCGCGCAGATCAACAGCAACAACGGCGTGACCGCCATCGACAGGGTGATGGTCAGCACCAGCAGGTCATATAGGCGTGGTTCGAACAGGCCCTGATCGCGGCCGATCTTGAACACCACAAACGCAAACTCTCCGCCCGCCGCCAACACAATACCGAGACGGATCGCGCTTACCTTGTTCAACCCACCGGCCAATCGCCCGACCACGAACAACAGCGGCAATTTCAGCGCGATCAACAGCAGCGTCAGACCCAGCACGGTGATCGGTGCGCTGAGCAGCAGACTCAAATTCGCACCCATGCCCACGCTGATGAAAAACAGCCCGAGCAACAGACCTTTGAACGGTTCGATCTGCGCTTCCAGCTCATGCCGGTATTCCGAATCCGCCAGCAGCAGACCGGCGAGAAACGCGCCGAGCGCCATCGACACGCCGACCTGATCCATCAGCCACGCCGTGCCGATCACCACCAGCAGCGCGGTCGCTGTAGAGACTTCCGGCAAGCCGGTTTTCGCCACAATGCGGAACACCGGACGCAACAGATATCGTCCACCGATCACCACCACGGCGATGCTGCCAAGTACGCGCAAACCGTGATTCAGATCCTCGGCGGCGCTGGTCGTGTGATCGCCGCCGGCCAACATTGGCACCAGCGCAATCAACGGGATCGCGGCGATGTCCTGGAACAGCAGAATCGCAAACGCCAAGCGGCCGTGGGGGCTGGTCAGTTCCTTGCGCTCGGCAAGGCTTTGCAGGCCGAACGCAGTCGACGACAACGCCAGACCGAGGCCGAGCACGATCGCACTGTTCAGCGACTGGCCGAAGACAAACAGCGCCAACACACCGATCACCGAGCCAGTCAGCAGCACCTGCGCCAGACCAACACCGAACACCGCTTTGCGCATCACCCACAAACGTCGTGGCGACAGCTCCAGACCGATGATGAACAACAGCAACACCACGCCCAGTTCCGAGATATGGCTGACGCTTTGCGGATTACCGATCAGGCCCAGCACCGACGGGCCGATGATCACCCCGGCAAACAGATAACCGAGCACCGCGCCCAATTGTAGACGCTTGGCCAGCGGCACGGTGAGCACGGCGGCGAACAGAAAGACGACGGCGGCTTGCAACAGATTGCCTTCATGGGGCATGAGCGGGACTCCAGACACTCGGTACGGCGGGGGCGACAAGGATAAAGGCTGATCCGCCGGCACACCACATACTCCTGGAGATAGGGGGCGTCTGTCGCAATTCTCCGCAGAAAAATCAGCCATTCACAAGGAATGTTTCCAGCGCTGCGCAGTCGGAGTTCTGGTACTTAACACTCAAGAGGTTGACCCATGAACAGCAAAACCCTGATTGCCAGCCTGGCCCTCGTCGCAGGCATCGCCGGGATCACCCCGATCGTTCAAGCGGCCGAAACCTCGAACGACACCGTTCAACATTCGCCTGCTGGCGGACGTGAACTGAAAGCCAACGACCGCGCGCCGGACGTTTATCAGCGTGAAGACAAAGCGCTGAAAGACTGGAAAAAACGTGGCCTCAAGGCACCGGTCGAGCAATCGCAGTGGGTGCAGATCAACGACAAGTACGTGATGGTGATGATCACGAACGGCACGATTGTCGAGATTCAGCCGGTGGTGCGTTAAGCCTGTTGCAACAATTGGCCACGGATGGCTGATTGCATTCGAGCACTGTTCGGGTAAAAACGTCGCCCTGATCTGTTGCTGCAGTAGTGCACGGCCACTTATATCCTGATTCAATAGAAGGACATACGGTCGCCGTTATTGCCCGGATCCAATAGCTGAAACGGAAAATCGGACTTTCCCTAAGGTAATGACGTGAAACGTGATACCCGCCTCGTTGTGCTTTTGCTGCTGGTCATCGGCTGTTCCCTGGCCTCGCTGACTGTCTGGAAGGTGCTGGCCTCCCGCGATCGAGCGCTGGAGGAAGTCGATGTCCATGGGTTGAACCTTACCCAGGCGCTTTCCACTTACTCCGAAGGCATCGTCCGCCAAAGCTCGCTGCTGTTGCTCGGACTCGTCGAACGCCTGGAAACCGAAGGCAGTGGCCCCATGCAGATCGAGCGACTCAGGGCCTTGGTTGATCGCCAGGAACCGCTGATGCCCCAGCTCAGTGGCATCACCATCTACGACAATCAGGGACGCTGGCTGATGTCTTCCAATCGGCCGATTCCGGCCGGGGCGAACAGCAGTGACCGTGCCTATTTCATTCATCATCGCGACGATCCATCCCGCGAGACCTTCATCGGTCCGCCCATCCAGAGCCGTTCCAATCTGGAATGGGTAATCACCGTCAGCCGCCGTTTCAATGATGTTCACGGGGAGTTTGCCGGGGTGGTGGCGGTGACTCTGGGGGTGGAAAACTTCCTGCGCCTGTTCGGCAAAATTGACGTCGGGCAGGACGGGGCCATCGGGTTGTCTTACACCGACGGTACCTTGCTGGTGCGCTATCCGTTTCGCGAGCAGGACATGGGGCGCAACTTTTCCAAGTCGCCGATTTACGCGAAATATCTGGTGGATCGATCCGTTGGTACTGCGTCGCTCACGTCCAGTCTGGATGGCGTCGAGCGACTTTACGCCTTTCGCAAGAGTGAAAAACTGCCGCTGATCACGACCGTCGCGCTCGGCAAGCGTGAAGCCCTCACGGCATGGCGGATGGAGGCCTTGCTGTCGGCAGTAGTGGTCACGGGACTGCTGGGGCTTACGGGCCTGATTGGTTGGTTTTTGATGCTGGATATCCGTCGGCGCACCGAAGTAGAGGGGCAGCTGAGGGGCGCTCAACAACAGTTGCTTTCATCTAATCGGCAATTGGAGTTATTGGCACTCAAGGATGCGCTGACAGGTTTGGCGAATCGGCGCTGCTTTGATGAGACGTTGGCCCTGGAGGCGCGACGTGCTCAGCGCGAAGGCACGTATTTGGCGCTTTTGATGATTGATATCGACTACTTCAAACTGTTCAACGATTCCCTTGGGCATGTTGCCGGGGATGCTTGCCTGCAGAAAGTCAGTCAAGCGATTGAGGAGTGCGTACGTCGACCGTCGGATCTGGTAGCGCGTTATGGCGGTGAAGAGATAGGCGTGATCATGCCCAATACGGACAGTGAGGGCGCGCAGGTTGTGGCGCAACTTATCCTCGACCGTTTGCGCCAGGAGAACATTAGCCACGACACCAGCCCATTGGGTCGCGTGAGTGTCAGCATAGGGATTGCCGCCGCCACTGGTTCGCGTCTGGACCCGGTGCAAGGTTTGATCGAAGCGGCAGATCAGGCGTTGTATAGCGCCAAGGCGCTTGGGCGCAACCAGCTTGTAACAAGCTAAAAGGGCAGAGATTTATGCATGAATAGTAAATCTCTGCCCTGTGGCACTTGTGGTTGGTAATCCCAACCCCTTATAAGAGCAACCTTTCACTCGCCCTATGAAGGATGCACGTATGAGCAACGCCTGGAATGAAGGTTATTTCACCGATGAGGGCTACACCTACGGGTATAGCCGGGAAATCAACCCGGTTTTTCAGCGTTATTGCTTGTTGCTGCGTGGTTTTGCCAGTCTGGAGAGTACGGACGGCTATCACTGCGAACTGGGTTTTGGCCAAGGTGTTTCGATCAACATCCATGCCGCAGCCAATCCGGGCTCCTATGTAGGCACCGACTTCCATCCCGGCCAGGCCGCCCACGCAAGTGCATTGGCAACTGCCTGCAACAGTAATGCACGGCTGTATGACGACAGTTTCGAGCAGTTGCTGGCGCGCAATGATTTGCCGCAATTCGATAGCATCAGTCTGCATGGCATCTGGAGTTGGGTCAGCCGTGACAACCAGAAGCTGATTGTCGAATTCGCCCGGCGTCACCTCAAGCCAGGAGGGTTGCTGTACGTCAGTTACAACTGCTTCCCGGGCTGGTCGCCTTCGGCTCCATTGCGCCAACTGTTCAGCCTGCACGATCGCTTTGCCAGTCAGGCCTGCGCGCGCCCGGATCAGCGTATCGATGCAGCGCTGCAATTTTCCGAAGCGCTGCTGGCGGCCAATCCGAAGTACGCCCACTCAGCGCCGAGCCTTGGTGCCAAGTTGGAGAACATCAAGGGCCAGAATCGCCAGTACGTCGCCCATGAGTACTTCAACCGCAGCTGGGACTGCATCTATTTCACCGACATGGTGGATGCCCTGGCTGGGGCCAAACTCGACTACGCCACGACTGCCGTGCCGCTGGATTCGGTAGCCCCGCTCAACTTGAGCGCAGAAGGTATGGATTTTCTCGAGGGCATCGAGCACCCGATCATGCGCGAGCAGGCGCGGGATTACTTCGTCAATCAGAATTTTCGCCGAGATCTGTACGTGCGCGGCGCCACCCGACTGTCTGCCCCGGAGCATCGCGAGCGCATGCTCAACACCCGGTTTGTGCTGCTGCAAGTAGTTGCAAACGTGCCGGGTTCGGTCACCGGTCCTGCCGGCGAAGCTTCGTTGCAGGAAGAGATCTACGGCCCTGTACTGGAAGCGCTGGCGGCCAAAGCCTACGCACCGAAAACCCTGCGTCAGTTGTTGGGGGCGCTGCCTTCGATGGCTTATGACGACCTCGAACAGGCCATCAACGTGTTGATCGGTATGGGCGCTGCGGCCCCGTGTCAGAGTGAAGCGGCCGAGAAACTGGTGCAGGACCAGTGCAATACCCTCAATTTGCAACTGTGCAGACGCTCGCTGTTCAACAACAACATCCAGGTATTGGCCAGCCCGGTCACGGGCGGCGGCGTGCCGGTCAGCCGCTTCCAGCAACTGTTCCTGATATCCATCAAACAGGGCAAAAAGCTGCCAGGCGAATGGGCTCAGTTGGCATGGGGCATTATCGGCAACCAGGGCACAGTGATCCTCAAGGACAACCAGCCGCTGAGCACGGCCGAAGAAAACATCGCCGAACTGACCGAACAGGCGCGAGTGTTTGCCGAGACGTCGTTGATCATTCTGAAGGCGTTGAAAATCGCGTAAGAGGTTGTCTGGTCCTGAAATGAAAAAAGGGGGACAGATTTATTTTATAAATAAATCTGTCCCCCTTTGGTTATCAGTTCTCGGAAGAAACGACTGTTTCTTGACCGCCTTCAGCCTCTAGCTTCGCCCGATCAGCTTTGCTGATGTACTTGTCTTTGCTCTTTGGCGCGAGTTTCGCGCTGGCCTTTTTGGCGTTGGCTTTGAGGATCTGGTTCAATTTCTTGCGACGGTTCATGCGTTTTACTCAGCTTGTAAATTCTCGAATGGCGCCAGTTTAAACGTTAACCGGATCTCGTGGCGCGTCCTACAGCAACTGTCCTTTGTCCCACAGGTGCACCAGTTCCCCCGGCGCCTGATCTTCCGGGACTTTCAGGGTCATTTCGCCCGTCCCATAGCGCACTTCGATCTGATAAAAACGCTGATCGCCACGGCCGGATTCGCTGCTGTCGAGCGTCAAGCAACCCTCCAGCACCGAGCAGATGCGCGTGCGCTGGGTGATGTCGCACTGCGCGAACTCGATTTCCCGAGGTCGGCTCAGGCTGTGAATCGCCGCCATGCCGCCCTGACGCGACACGCGCACCACTGAATCGTCGCCCAGTTCGGGCAGGGTTTTCATACAGCCTCCTCGGATAATTCGATGCCGACTTGTGCCCAGCTCTGACGGACTGCCGCGACTTCTCTGGCGCCGAAGCGCTTGGCGGCTTGTGCGACCGTGAGTTGGGCGAACGCCTCGAACGTGGCGTCGCGGCTCAAGCGCTTGTCGCAGAGTGTGTCGTACCAGATACGCCCGGCCTTTTCCCAGGCGAAACCGCCCATGGCCCTGGCCGTGAGATAGAACGCGCGGTTGGGAATCCCGGAGTTGATGTGCACGCCGCCGTTGTCTTCGGTGGTGATGACAAATTTGCGCATGTGATCCGGTTGCGGGTCTTTGCCGAGTAACGGATCGTCGTACGCAGTGCCGGGGTGGGACATCGAGCGCAGGCCTTTGCCTTTGATCTTCGGTGTGAGCAGGTCGGCGCCGATCAGCCAGTCGGCTTGTTCGACGGTGTGGCTGAGTGCGTATTGTTTGGTCAGCACGCCGAACACATCCGAGAGCGATTCGTTCAGTGCGCCGGATTGGTTGGCATAGATCAAACCGGCCTCGCTTTCGGTCACGCCATGCGCCAGTTCGTGGGCGATCACGTCCAGCGAGCGGGTGAAGCGCTGGAAGATTTCGCCATCACCGTCGCCGAAGACCATTTGTGCACCGTTCCAGAATGCGTTTTCGTAGCCTTGGCCGTAATGCACGCTGCCGATCAGGGCAAAACCCTGATTGTCGATCGAGTCGCGGCCAAGTACCTTCCAGAAGAAATCATAGCTGGCGCCCAGCGCGTCATAGGCTTCGTCGACCGCCGGATCGCCCGAAGCCGGTTGCCCCTCGGCGCGCACCTGCACGCCCGGCAACAGCATCTTGTTTTGTGCGTCATGCACGCTGCGTTGGGCCAGGCCCGGTTTGCCGTGTTCCTGCAGAACTGCCCGCTCCGGGAAACGCGACGTCGGGCCGGGATTGGGCAGCAGGCTGCGGACATGATTAAGGGTGACCATCGCCGCTGCACGTTGCGGCTCCGATCCGTGTGCAATGATTCGGTTGAGGATGTAGGGCGGGATGAAGCTGCGCAGCAATCTGGAGTCGGTCATCAGAGCTTCCCTGGCTTAAAACGATGTCGATAAGCATGTGAGCAGCGGCGAGAGTTTCCGTTCCGTGGATTGCCATCGGCGGCGGTTTCTGCGAAAAAGTCCGCCCGCGTCCCGACCGGGCCAACGAATCGAGTAAACAACCATGACAGACGAACTGCAAATCATCGACCTGCAAATCGGCGAGGGCAAAGCCGCCGTCAAAGGTGCGCTGATTACCACCCAATACACCGGATGGCTGGAGGACGGCACCGAGTTTGATTCCTCGTGGAGTCGCGGCAAGCCATTCCAGTGCGTGATCGGGACTGGCCGGGTTATCAAAGGTTGGGATCAGGGGATTATGGGAATGCAGGTCGGCGGCAAGCGCAAACTGCGGGTGCCGGCGCATTTGGGCTATGGCGAGCGGACAATGGGTAAAATTCCGCCGAATTCGGATTTGGTGTTTGAGATTGAGTTGTTGGAGGTTCTGACGCGGGAGGATTGAGGAAGGTGGTGATGAGAGGTCAGGTTGCTCATCACCATTCCTTATTCGAACGCTCACTTGGTCAGGTAAAAGCGTGAATATCATCGAGCGTGTCTTCAACAACTCCTGCCAAGGCTGAGAAAGTTGTTTTGACGGTATCGAGCGCAGGGATGACCGATTCTTTATCTACCTCGCCGTGCCTGCGCGCTATGTGCCCGAGCGCGGTCACGGCTGCTGCCACAACCAATTCGCTTTCGGCTTCGAAGTGTTTCAGGCACGTGTTCTGCGCCCAGATTCTGTCGGATTCGTTTAAGCCAATTGAAATTAATGCGGCGGCAGTTTCCGCATCCGCGCCACTGGCCAAGAGCCTCAGTGCTCGATCATGGGTCATCGTTGGGTCTTGATAGATCAGGCTCACTTTTAAACTCCCGCGAAAACAAATCACCCGCTGCATTCATAAATGAACGCATCGGGTGTTTTTATCTGCTCTGCTGGTTAATCAGGCAACCATCGCCAAATCATCCAACACCGCAGCCACCGTACCTGTCAGCCCCGGAAACCTGCGTTTAACTCTATCCAGCGCTGGCAATACGCGCTCCCGATCCAGTTCGCCTTGATTCCGGGCCATGTCGCCAAGGGCGGTGACGGCGGAGGCGACGATGGATTCTCTTTCGCTGTCGACGAGGATCAGGCAGGCCTTCTGCGCCCATTGGCTGTCTCGATCATTGAGGCCGATGGAGATCAGCGCGGCGACGACGTGTGCATCGGTTTTTATTGTCACGGTGATGTCCTCAGGTCGATGGATCGATGTTGTCGAGGGCGCGGTTGACGGCGAGTTCGCCGCCCATGACCACTTGGGCGATGCCCAGCACGGTGTTGCGGTAGGGCGCGTCGAGCAGGGCGGCGAAGTCGCTGAGCATGACGCTGGCCGAGGCCATGGATTCGCAGGCGTGGGCGAGGAGGGTTTCTTGATCGGTTTCGGGGGCGATCAGGAACATGGTGCTGGGTTTTCGGCGTTTCGGGGCTTGGGGTTTCAGGTAGTGGTCGAGTGCGCGTTCGGCGGCGTCGTGGAGTTTGCTTGAATCGAGGGTGGAGTAGGGCGAGGCTGGATCGGCTTCGGTTGGGGCGTCTGTTTCTGGCGGATTTGGTGTCGGTTTGAACATTGAGGGTTTCCCTTTAATGAAGCTGACACCACCTTGCGACTAAACACTGAGGTGGCAGCTGTGCACAGGTTAGTCGCCGGGTAACCCACCAAACCCGGTGCACTCGAAGGTGCCCTGCGCACAGCCGCCATAGAGTGCAGATATAGGAAACATCTGACTAGCTGGAGCTTATGCATGGTTTGTGGTTCCCGAGCGACTAAACCCGATCACTGAACATTCAGTGATGCGAACCAAGTTACCGGTAGCCCCCAAACCGCACAATCGGCGGATTCTGGCGTAGTTGTAGGCAAAGGCGCAAGGCGATGTAGCCTGCCGGATGATGCTGAAATGATGCTGCGTTTTTCCGGGCCTCATCGCGGGCAAGCCCGCTCCCACAGGGTTCGATGTGTGTTCGCGAATTTCATGTACGACGCGAAATACTGTGGGAGTCGGGCTTGCCCGCGATAGCGGACTATCAGACGCCCAAGATGCTGAACAGCGGAATCCGGCCATTGAGCGAAGGGCGGTAATGCCAGGTCAGTCGATCCAGATCAATGCCTTGCGCGAGGATCTGACTCACCGTGGCGCTGGCGATGGCCATCGCCAGCACCTGCCCGGGACATTGATGCCGCCCGTTGCCGAAACTGAAGCTGCGACGGTTCGGTCGATCCAGCAAAAACTTGTCGGGCTGCTCATTGATCGCCGGATCACGATTGGCCGAGGCCAGCAGGACCAGAATCACATCACCTGCTTCGAGCCGAACGCCATCAATCTCGCAACTTGCCGCGACAAAACGCCGGGTGTTCTGCACCGACGGATCGAAGCGTTGCACTTCGGCCAACAGCTCATCCGGCGCTGCGCTGCGCAATCTCGGTTCGCGATGCAGGGCGAGCAAGGCATTGCCGATCAACCCGGCGCTGGCTTCGAACGTCTGCGAACACAGGCCGATCAGGTTGGCGATCAGCGCGTCCTCATCCGCGGAAAAACCGCGCTGAATACTGGCCACGAACGCATTCGTCTCGGCCAACAATTCAACGAAATACCCGCGCAATTGCTCCGCCGCGCGGTGCGCCGCGTCCAACTGCACATCATTGCTCAACGGCGACAGACACGCGGCGAAATCCGCTGTCAGTTCACTGATCAGCCGAGCCTGCGTCGGGTTGAAACCGAGCAGCGCCGCGACCACGCATACCGGGCCGCGAAACATTGCCTTATATAAGCCGTCAGCGTCGGGCGTGATCAGCCGCGCGGCAACCAGTGCCTTGATCGCAGCCATATCAATCAAGGCCAATTGCGGCTCGATCGCCGAACGCGGGCAACGCTGGCGCTCACCGTCATTCATGCGCATCAATTGGCCGAACACCTGACCCGCCCATCCGCCAGCAATGGCGTTGGGCACTGGTTCTTGCGTAGGACGCACACGGCAATTGGCGTGAGCCAACACCGCGCAAACCGCGCGCGCACTGCTGGCGACCCACAGCTTCAGTCCATGATGAAAGGTCAAACCGCCCTCGACGCGCAGCTCGGCGTAATAAGAATAGGGATCGGCATGAGTCGCAGCGATGATCGGGTCCATGGTTCGCAGCCTTGTCTGTGGGAAAAGTGTTGCTACTATCTCCAGTCCGTCAGGGCCTTGATTCGTTCTGGAGCGAAGTATGCAGGCACAACAGCACGACATCGGCGTCTCGCAGGTGGCCGCCGCCATCGCCGAACCGGCGCGCACCAAAATCCTTTGCTCGTTGATGGACGGCCATGCGCGCACCAGTACGGAGCTCGCGGCCATCGCCGAAGTCAGCGCTTCGACCGCCAGCGCGCACTTGGCCAAACTTAAAGAGCTGGAGTTGGTGCGTTTGCACGTGCAGGGCCGCCATCGTTATTACAGCCTGGCTGACAAGCGCGTGGCCCAAGCGCTGGAGGCGCTGATGGTGATCGGCCACAACCCTGCGCCGACTTTCAAGCCGCACACGCCGGATCGGCTGCAATTTGCCCGCACTTGCTACGACCACATGGCTGGAACGCTGGCGGTGTTGCTGCATGACCGCTTGCTGGCGGCGGGATGGCTGGTGGAGACCGATGAGCGGGCGTATCGCTTGAGCGAGAGCGGTGAGGCGCTGTTTGAGGGGCTGGGGATTGAGGTTGCGGACTTGTCGACGATGCGGCGCAGGTTTGCTTGCCCGTGTCTTGATTGGAGCATGCGTCGGCCGCATCTGGGCGGATCGCTTGGGGCAGCGTTGTTGCAAGTCGCGATGAAGCGTAAGTGGGTGGTGCAGGATCTGGACAGTCGGGCGTTGGCTTTAACGGCGGTGGGGCGCAAGGAGTTGGTTTTGCGGTTTGGGTTTGAGGTAGTGGATGAAGGCAAGATCAAAAGATCGCAGCCTTCGGCAGCTCCTACGGGGGATTTGCGATCCAACTGACGAAGGGTCGTTTTGCATCTTGTCGAATTTGACTCGGCTCTATACTGTATATGCGAACAGTATAGAGTCAGTGCCATGCAAATCATCGACAAGCTCAGCATCCTCGCCGACGCCGCCAAGTACGACGCCTCCTGCGCCAGCAGTGGCGCGCCCAAGCGCAGCTCGGAAGGCAAAAGCGGCTTGGGTTCAACCGATGGCATGGGCATTTGCCACAGCTATACGCCGGATGGGCGCTGCGTTTCGCTATTGAAAGTCCTCCTGACCAATTTCTGCCTTTACGACTGCCAATACTGCGTCAACCGCCGCTCCAGTGACGTGCCACGCGCACGCTTCACGCCGGAGGAAGTGGTGGCGCTGACCATGGATTTCTACAAGCGCAATTGCGTCAGCGGGTTGTTCCTCAGCTCCGGGATCATTCGCTCGGCCGACTACACCATGGAGCAGCTCAACCGCGTGGCGAAATTGCTCCGCGAGGAACATGAATTCCGCGGCTACATCCACCTCAAGACCATTCCTGAAGCCGACCCGGCTTTAATTGCGGAGGCCGGCCGCTATGCCGATCGCCTGAGCGTCAACATCGAGTTGCCGACCGATGCTAGCCTGCAAGTCCTGGCGCCGGAGAAGGACATCGGTTCGATCAAGCAGGCGATGAGCACCATCTACACCGGCGTGCAGACTGTATTGAACGAACCGCGCTCGGCGAAATTCGCTCCGGCCGGACAAAGCACGCAGATGATCGTCGGCGCCGATGACACCGATGACAGCACCATCCTGCACAGCGCACAGGCCTTGTACGGCAACTTCCGGTTGCGCCGGGTCTATTATTCGGCGTTCAGCCCGATCCCCAACAGCCCGAAAAACGTGCCACTCGCGGCGCCGCCGCTGATGCGCGAACACCGTTTATATCAGGCCGATTTCTTGTTGCGCAGCTATGGCTACAGCGCTGGCGAATTGTTCAAAGGGCCGGGGCATCTGGCGCTGGATATCGATCCGAAACTGGCGTGGGCGCTGCAGAATCGCGAAGTGTTTCCGCTGGACTTGAACCGCGCCGAAGCCTCGTTGATCTCGCGCATCCCCGGCATCGGCCTGCGCACCACCGAGCGGCTGGTGGAACTACGCCGTCAGCGGCGCATTCGCTATGAAGACCTGACTCGCATGCGCTGTGTGCTGTCCAAAGCGAAGCCGTTCATCATCACCAGCGATTACCACCCGCAGCAGGCCGAAGTCACCAGCCAGATGCTTTATCAGCAGCTGCGCGACCGGCCGATGCCGCAACAGATGGGGTTGTGGGGATGATCAATCTCGATTGTGACGACCTGTTCGAGACTTGGCGCCAGCAGGCGCGTTGGCTGCTCAGCCATGAAGTCGACCCGAGTCTGGTGGGCTGGGCCACGGAAGGGGTCAGCGATCTGTTTGCCAACGATCATCACGTGCCCGAAGGGCAGGGGCCGTTTCAGGCGCGGATCCCGCGCGCACTGCTCGACACCCTCGAGCGTGCCGCTCGTTACCGTGGCGATCAGCGCTGGAGTCTGTTGTATGAGGTGCTGTGGCGCGTCAGCCATGGTGACCGCACGGCGATGATGGCCGGCGACAAACTCGGCAGCGAATTGCAGCGGCGGATCAAGCAGGTGCAACGCGAAGCCCATCATTTGCATGCGTTCGTGCGATTCATCGAGCGGCCGCCAGGCAGTGCGGGTCCGGAGTACGTGGCCTGGCATGAACCGGCCCACGACATTTTGCATAAGGCCAGCGAGCATTTCATTGCGCGCATGGGGCGTCATCGCTGGTTGATCGCTACGCCGCGCGATGGGGTTTATTACGATGGTGAGCAACTGGTGCATCAACGCGAGTGTCCGGTGGAGTGGCAGCAATTGGCACAGAATGTTGAGGATCCACATGGGGAGCTTTGGCTGACGTACTACAGCCATATTTTCAATCCGGCGCGGTTGAACCCGAAAGTGATGCAGGGGCATTTGCCGGTGCGCTTCTGGAAAAATCTGCCGGAGGGGGAATTGATTCCGGGGTTGATTACGCAGGCGCGGATGGGCAAGCAGCAGAATGGGCAGGCGAGTGGGATTGCCGGACGTTCCGGTAAGCGGATCGCCATGAAAGGCAGCGAGCGAAGCTAATAAAAAGCCCCCACCGGTTTTCCGGTGGGGGCTTTTGTACATCTGGTGTCAGATCAAACCTTAACAATCCAGCCCGCCGGCGCTTCAATATCGCCAGTCTGCACACCCGTCAGCTCTTTATAGAGCTTCTGGGTAACCGGACCCACTTCGGTCTCGCTATGGAACACATGCAGGTGATCGTTGTAGCTGATCCCGCCAATCGGCGTAATCACCGCAGCGGTACCGCAAGCACCGGCTTCTTTGAAGTCCGACAACTTGTCGATCAGCACATCACCTTCAACCACTTCCATGCCCAGACGGGACTTGGCCAGCTCGATCAGCGACAGACGGGTGATACCCGGCAGTACCGACGGCGAGTTCGGGGTGACGAACTTGTTATCGTGGGTGATCCCGAAGAAGTTGGCCGAACCTACTTCTTCAATTTTGGTGTGAGTCATCGGGTCCAGGTAGATGGCGTCGGCGAAGTTGGCTTTTTTCGCTTTCGAGCCTGGCATCAGGCTGGCGGCGTAGTTGCCACCGACCTTGGCTGCGCCGGTGCCTTGTGGGGCCGCGCGGTCGTAGCTGGAGATCTGGAAGTTATGCGGGGTCAGGCCGCCCTTGAAATAGGCGCCGACCGGGATGCAGAAGATCGAGAAGATGAACTCGGGTGCAGTGCGCACGCCGATGTTGTCACCCACGCCGATCACGAACGGACGCAGGTACAGCGCGCCGCCAGTGCCGTAAGGCGGAATGAAACGCTCGTTGGCGCGAACCACGGCTTTACAGGCTTCGATGAACTGCTCGGTTTCAACGAACGGCATCAGCAGGCGCGCGCAGCTGCGTTGCATGCGCAGGGCATTCTGGTCCGGACGGAACAGGTTGATCGAGCCGTCCTTGCAACGATAGGCCTTCATACCTTCGAAGCACTGCTGGCCATAGTGAAGGGCAGTCGAGCCTTCGCTGATGTGCAGCACGTTGTCTTCGGTCAGGGTGCCTTTGTCCCACTCGCCATTGCGAAAGTACGACAGAAAACGTTTGTCGGTTTTGATGTAGTCAAAACCCAGCTTGTCCCAATTGATGCTCTCGTTACCCATGACACCCTCTATCATTGAACAACCGCCGGAACGGTTCAAGGCTTCTGACGTTTTTTGGATGGGCACAACAATACTTCATTCTTGAGCGCTTGTGGCGAGGGAGCTTGCTCCCGCTCCAGTGCGAAGCACTGGCAAAACCGGTAACGCAGTGCACCGGATATTCGGTTTTGGCCGATTTGGGGCTGCTGCGCAGCCCAGCGGGAGCAAGCTCCCTCGCCACAGGGGTTGGCGTTTACAGATGTAAAGCGTGCCCTAACGCACGCAACGCCGCTTCCTGCACCGCTTCACCCAAAGTCGGGTGGGCGTGAATGGTGCCGCCGATGTCTTCCAGTCGCGCGCCCATTTCCAGGCTCTGCGCGAACGCCGTCGACAATTCAGACACGCCAACCCCGACCGCTTGCCAGCCGACAATCACATGATTGTCCCGACGAGCGACCACCCGCACGAAACCGGTTTTCGATTCCAGCGTCATCGCTCGACCATTGGCGGCAAACGGGAAACTCGAGACGATGCAATCCAGTCCGGCAGCCGCAGCTTCGTCCGGCGTTTTGCCGACCACCACCAGTTCCGGATCGGTGAAGCACACCGCAGCAATAGCCGTCGGGTTGAAGTCGCGGGTTTTGCCGCTGATCAGTTCGGCGACCATCTCGCCCTGAGCCATGGCGCGGTGAGCGAGCATTGGCTCGCCGCTCAAGTCGCCGATGGCATAGACGTTGCGCATGCTGGTCTGGCAGCGGCTGTCGATCTTGATCGCCGAGCCGTTCATATCCAGATTCAATGCTTCGAGGTTGAAGCCTTGGGTGTTGGGTTTGCGACCCACGGCCACCAGCACCTGATCCGCTTCCAGATTCAGCGTGTCGCCGTTTGGATCGCGCACCTGCAAGCTGCCGTCGAAACCTTCAACGCTGTGCTTGAGATAGAGCTTCACGCCAAGTTGCTTGAGCGCTTCGTGCACCGGTTGCGTCAGTTCGGCATCGTAGGCCGGCAGAATCCGCTCCTGCGCCTCGACCACGCTGACTTCGGCGCCGAGTTTGCGATAAGCGATGCCCAGTTCCAGACCGATGTAACCACCGCCGACCACGATCAGGTGTTTTGGCACCGACTTCGGCGCCAGGGCTTCGGTAGAGGAGATGATCGGCCCGCCAATTGGCAGCATCGGCAAATTGACGCTTTTCGAACCGGTCGCCAGCACCAGATGTTCGCACTGGATGCGGGTGTCGCCGACTTCTACGGTTTTGCCATCGATCACTTTGGCCCAGCCATTGATGACTTGAACCTTGTGCTTTTTCAGCAACGCGGCGACGCCGGTGGTGAGGCGATCAACGATGCCGTCCTTCCACTCGACGCTTTTATTGATGTCGAGGGTTGGCGCCGAGACGCTGATACCCAGCGCCGAATGCTGGCTGTGATGCTGCGTCTGATGAAACTGTTCAGCCACATGGATCAGCGCTTTGGACGGAATGCAGCCGATGTTCAGGCAGGTGCCGCCCAGCGACTGGCCTTCAACCAGAATGGTCGGAATGCCCAATTGTCCGGCACGAATCGCCGTCACATAACCGCCAGGCCCACCGCCGATGATCAGCAGCGTGGTGTTCAAAGTTTGCATGCCTTACTCCACAAACAAAGTGGCAGGTTGTTCGATCAGACCGCGAATGGCCTGGATGAAGAGCGCTGCATCCATGCCATCGACCACGCGGTGATCGAAGGAGCTGGAGAGGTTCATCATCTTGCGAATTACCACTTGGCCTTTGACGACCATCGGCCGTTCGACGATTTTGTTCACGCCGACGATGGCCACCTCCGGCAGGTTCAACACCGGCGTGCTGACAATCCCGCCCAACGCGCCGAGGCTGGTCAGGGTGATGCTTGAGCCGGACAGCTCGTCGCGGCTGGCCTTGCCATTACGCGCGGCGTTGGCCAAACGCGAGATTTCCGCTGCGCTGTCCCACAGGCTGCGCGCTTCGGCGTGACGCACCACTGGCACCATCAGGCCGATATCGCTTTGCGTGGCGACGCCGACATGCACGGCGCCGAGGCGCGTGATCACCTGAGCCTCGTCATCGTAACGCGCGTTGATTTGCGGGAAGTCACGCAGGGCAACCACCAGCGCTCGCACCAGGAATGGCAACAAGGTCAACTTGCCACGGCTGGCGCCGTGTTTCTCGTTGAGGTGCGCGCGCAGCTCCTCAATCGCGGTGACGTCGATTTCTTCGACGTAACTGAAGTGAGCGGCGCGTTGGGTGGCGTCCTGCATGCGCTGGGCAATCTTGCGGCGCATACCGATCACCTGAATCTGCTCTTCATCGTTACGCTGGGCGTAAGCGGCAGATGCAGGCGCGGAGGCGTTGGACTGACCTTGCGCCAAATAGGCTTCGAGGTCGTCGTGCAGCACGCGACCGGCCGGGCCACTGCCGCGCACAAGGCGCAATTGAATGCCAAGATCCAGCGCGTGTTTACGCACGGCGGGTGAGGCCAGTGGACGCTCATTTGCTTCGCGGGCAACCATCGGGCCTTGGCATACAGCAGCCGAACGCGGCGCGGCGGCTGGTTTGCTTTCAACGACGGCTTCAACTGTAGAGGCTGCCAGTGGCGCGGGAGACGCAGTTGCCGGCGCGGCAGACTCTTTAAAATTGCCCGCGCCTTCAACTTCAATGCTGATCAGAATACTGCCAACCGCCATCACCTCACCTGGCTGACCGCCAAGCGCAATGACCTTGCCATGCACCGGCGACGGAATATCGACCATCGCCTTGTCGGTCATCACGTCCGCCAACACCTGATCTTCAACCACCAGGTCGCCGACCTTGACGTGCCACTGTGACAGTTCAACTTCTGCGATGCCTTCGCCAATGTCCGGCATCTTGATTACGTGCGTGCCCATTCAGACCTCCATGACCCGTTTCAGTGCCGCGCCCACTCGGGACGGCCCAGGGAAATACGCCCACTCTTGCGCGTGCGGGTAGGGGGTGTCCCAACCGGTGACGCGTTCGATTGGCGCTTCCAGGTGATGGAAGCAATGCTCTTGCACCAGCGACACCAGTTCGGCGCCGAAACCGCAGGTGCGAGTGGCTTCGTGAACCACCACGCAACGGCCAGTTTTCTTCACCGAGTTGACGATGGTTTCCAGGTCCAGCGGCCACAGGCTGCGCAGGTCGATGACTTCAGCATCGACGCCGCTTTCTTCAGCAGCCACTTGCGACACATACACGGTGGTGCCGTAGGTCAGCACGGTGACATCTTTACCCGGACGCGTGATCGCGGCGACGTCCAGCGGCACAGTGTAGTAACCGTCCGGAACTTGTGCGGCAGGGTGCTTCGACCACGGGGTTACCGGGCGGTCGTGGTGGCCGTCGAACGGGCCGTTGTACAGGCGTTTCGGCTCGAGGAAGATTACCGGGTCATCATTTTCGATGGAGGCGATCAGCAACCCTTTGGCGTCGTATGGGTTGGATGGCATGACAGTGCGCAGACCGCAGACCTGCGTGAACATCGCCTCGATGCTCTGGCTGTGAGTCTGGCCACCGTAGATGCCGCCACCGCAAGGCATGCGCAGGGTCATCGGTGCGGTGAACTCACCCGCCGAGCGATAACGCAGACGCGCTGCTTCGGAAATGATCTGGTCGGACGCCGGGTAAACGTAGTCGGCGAACTGGATTTCCGCCACCGGACGCAAGCCATAAGCGCCCATGCCCACCGCCACGCCGACGATGCCGCTTTCGGAGATCGGTGCGTCGAACACCCGCGAAGAGCCGTATTTGGTCTGCAGGCCTTCGGTGCAGCGAAACACGCCGCCGAAGTAGCCGACGTCCTGGCCGAATACCACGACGTTGTCGTCGCGTTCAAGCATCACGTCCATGGCCGAGCGCAGGGCCTGGATCATGGTCATGGTGGTCGTGGTCATGGCGGTTTCCAGCTGAATATTGTTGTTGTGATCGTTCATCTCAGACCCCCAACTGCTGACGCTGGCGCTTCAAATGCTCCGGCATCTCTTTGTAGACGTCTTCGAACATGGTCGCCGCGCTCGGGATCTGGCCGCCGGCGAGGGTGCCGTACTGTTCGGCCTGTTTTTGGGCGGCAATCACTTCGGCTTCAAGTTCGGCGCTGACGGCAGTGTGTTCTTCTTCCGACCAGTGGCCTTGCTTGATCAAGTGCTGCTTGAGACGGGCAATCGGGTCGCCCAGCGGGAAGTGGCTCCAATCATCGGCAGGACGATATTTCGATGGATCGTCGGAAGTCGAGTGCGGGCCGGCGCGGTAGGTGACCCATTCGATCATGGTCGGGCCGAGGTTACGGCGGGCGCGTTCGGCAGCCCAGGCCGAGGCGGCGTAGACCGCGACGAAATCGTTGCCATCAACGCGCAAGGACGCGATACCGCAACCAACGCCGCGTCCGGCGAAAGTGGTGGCTTCACCACCGGCGATGGCCTGGAAGGTCGAAATTGCCCACTGGTTGTTGACCACGTTGAGGATCACCGGCGCGCGGTAAACGTGGGCAAAAGTCAGGGCGGTGTGGAAGTCCGATTCGGCGGTGGCGCCGTCGCCGATCCAGGCTGAGGCGATTTTGGTGTCGCCCTTGATCGCCGAGGCCATGCCCCAGCCCACGCCCTGAATGAATTGGGTGGCGAGGTTGCCGGAAATGGTGAAGAAACCGTAGTCCTTGACCGAGTACATGATCGGCAACTGACGGCCCTTGAGCGGGTCGCGCTCGTTGGACAGTAACTGGCAGATCAGGTCGACCAGCGGCACGTCGCGGGCCATCAGAATGCTTTGCTGGCGGTAGGTCGGAAAGCACATGTCGTCGACGTTCAGCGCCAGCGCCTGAGCGCTGCCAATGGCTTCTTCGCCGAGGCTCTGCATATAGAACGACATTTTTTTCTGACGCTGGGCGACCACCATGCGGTTGTCGTAGATGCGCGTCTTGAGCATGGCGCGCATGCCTTTGCGCAGGATCTCGACCGGCACATTTTCAGCCCATGGGCCGAGAGCGTTGCCCTGGTCGTCGAGCACGCGGATCAGACCACGAGCGAGGTCGGCGGTATCAGCCGGTTCAACGTCGATTGGAGGTTTGCGCACCGTGCCGGCATCGGTCAGATGCAGGTAGGAGAAGTCGGTTTTGCAGCCTGGACGGCCCGATGGTTCGGGAACGTGCAGACGCAGCGGTTCATACGCTTGGGTCATGGCTTCTACGCTCGATCTTGTGAATTTCTTGTAGTGAGCTGGCAGTCATTCTCTTGTAGGAGAAATCTTGTCCTACAACAATCATAGGCGCGGGCAAGAAGAATATTTCTCTCTGTTTCGTTGCACTGGAGACGATTTGCAGATAGAAATTCTGCATAAACATAAAAAACAGGTGGTTTTGTCTCATGCGCAAACTGGACCGTACCGATATCGGCATTCTCAACAGCCTCCAGGAGAACGCGCGCATCACCAACGCCGACCTCGCCCGATCGGTGAATCTGTCGCCAACGCCGTGCTTCAATCGGGTCAAAGCCATGGAAGAACTCGGCCTGATCCGCGAGCAAGTGACCCTGCTGGATGCCGATCTGCTCGGGCTGCATGTCAACGTGTTCATCCACGTCAGCCTGGAAAAACAGGTGGAAGAAGCCTTGCAGCATTTTGAGGAAGCCATCTCCGATCGCCCGGAAGTCATGGAGTGTTACTTGATGGCCGGCGACCCGGATTACCTCATCCGGGTGCTGGTGCCGACCATTCAGTCACTGGAACGCTTCATGATGGACTTTCTGACCAAAGTTCCCGGTGTGGCGAACATCCGTTCAAGCTTTGCGCTCAAGCAGGTGCGCTACAAGACTGCATTGCCGTTACCGGCTAATGGTCTGATTCTCGGGAGCTGAATGTCCGGGTTCGGTCAGAGGTCGTCATAGCCGTAATCCAGATTGGCAGTGCTGAGTGTCTCCTCGACCGTAAAAGGCTGCAGCCAGGGCGCAGGCTCATTGTCTGGGTTGAAAATCAGCGTTGAGCCAAGCATTCCATGCGGCGCGTTTTCGGGAAAGTTGATGACTGGCTCCGTCGGATGTCTGCGTTTCCAACGCTCCCACAAATAGTCGAGATAGCAGTGGTGCAAGAAGAAAACCGGGTCGTTTGGTGAAGAGGCTTCACCCATATTGCCGCCCACCCAGCTATGCACGACGTTGTGCATCAATTCTGTAAGGTTCTCCCAGCCGTTCGGTACGGACCAGTAGGGTGTCAATTCCCGGACCGACTCGACATCTTGTGCCGATGGCAGTGGCGGGCCATCCGCGCCGAAATTCCGGCGCAGGCCCGCATCTCCCGGTTCGCCATCCCAAACCTTTATTCCAAATAAACGCTGCTCGAAGGCAAACTGGCCAAAGGTCACTCGCTGGTTTTGTGCGGGGTCGCCATCTCTGCCCATGAAGTCATCGGTGAACGGATCGTCTGACCCGCTCATGCTCCAGTTCCAGTAAGGCAGGGTGATGCTCGGGTTGTCGGCCGCGGCTTGAAGTTCCAGTTCAAACTGGCGAATCAGAATGCGATGCCAAGGGAAAAACAGGGGAGTGCGGTGCGGGTTGGGAAAGATCGGGTTGCCTCGCCCCATGGAATTTTTGTGAATCTGCACAAAGTCATCGTAGCGATTCTGCTGGCCAGGACGCAGTACGCTGGGGGTGTGGTTTTTCAGGATCAGAACGGCATTTACGAAAGCGCGTTTCTGCTCAAGCGTCATATCACGGTGGTTACGGCGAATATCCATATTGCCAAATCTCCAGTGGTTGATTGCCCAATGAAGTCTGCCTGTTGGCTGAAACTGCGAACAGTTCATGGCATTCGACGCGAGGTGTAAGAAAAGCATCAGCCGCAATAACGGCGATGTTTTTTTCTTACACTGAATTGATGGGGATCTTCAGATACACCACGCCATTTTCCTCAGCGGGCGGAAGATTCCCCGCCCGAACATTCACCTGAATCGCCGGCAGCAACAGGGTAGGCATGCCCAACCCGGCATCGCGTCGGGTGCGCATTTCAACGAACGTCGCTTCATCGATGCCGTCATGCACATGGATGTTGCTTTTGCGTTGCTCGCCGACCGTGGTCTGACATTGCGCCTGACGACTGTCGGGCGGGTAGTCGTGACAAACGTAAAGCTTCACGCCAGCCGGGAACGCCAGCAGTTTGCGGATCGAGTTGAACAACTGATGCGCGTTGCCACCGGGGAAGTCGCAGCGGGCGGTGCCTACATCGGGCATGAACAGGGTGTCGCCCACCAGAATCTGTTCGCCGTCGATCAAGTAAGCCATGTCCGCCGGCGTGTGGCCGGGGACGTGCAGCGCGGTGGCCTTGAGGTTGCCGATCAGAAACGACTCGTCAGGCGCGAACAGGTGATCGAATTGCGAACCATCGACGCAAAATTCCGGCTCCAGATTAAACAGCGCCTTGAATACGTTCTGCACTTTGCTGATCGATTCGCCGATAGCGATCTTGCCGCCCAGCTCGCGGCGCAGATAAGGGGCTGCTGACAGGTGATCGGCGTGGGCATGGGTTTCCAGCAGCCATTGCACCTGCAACTGATGCTCGCGGACGAAGGCGATGATTTGGTCGGCCTGCGCAGTGCAGGTGCGGCCGGCCGCGCCGTCGTAATCGAGCACCGGGTCGACGATTGCGCATTGCCCGCCATCAGCTTCGTAGACCACGTAGCTGTAGGTCGAGGAGGCGGGGTCGAGGAAGGCTTCAATCAACGCGGGCATGGACATGAACCTGTGCAAGGAGGGCGAAAAGTCAGTCAGGGTTGCAACACTTTATGTTTACACATAATGTCCGCAGCTTAAGTGACGTTGAAGGCATCGTGCAAATGCAATCCAGTCTGACCGAATGTGAAGTCGCCCAACTGCGTGCGTCGGCCTCCAAGGCCTGCTCGCTGCTCAAAGCGCTGGCCAATGAGGATCGGTTGCTGATCCTGTGTCAGTTGACTCAGGGCGAACGCAATGTCGGCGAACTGGAGAAAATGACCGGCGTGCGCCAGCCGACCCTGTCCCAGCAACTGGGCATATTGCGCGATGAAGGACTGGTCGCGACCCGTCGGGAAGGCAAGTACATATTTTACGGTCTGGCCAGTCACGAAGTGATCCAGGTGATGAAAACCCTCTCCGGGCTCTACTGCGGGGCCGTGCTCAAAAGCTGGGCGTAACTGACCCGGCATCCCTTGCGTGCAGCAAAAGGAACAAGCAATGAACGATCAACACTGGGGCCCATCCATCAGTGCGGACATCGTGGTCATCGGCGGCGGCACTGCCGGCATCGGTTTCGTCGCCAGTCTGCTCAAGCGCGAACCACATCTGAAGATCACTGTGATCGAGCCAAGTGCCGAGCATTACTATCAGCCGGCGTGGACGCTGGTCGGTGGCGGTGCTTACAAGGTGAAAGACACCGTACGCCCCATGGGCTCGGTGATGCCACGTCAGGCCAAATGGCTGCAAGCGTCTGTCACCGGCATCGACCCGAACCAGCGCCTGCTGACCCTCGATGACCAACGCAGCGTCAGTTATCAAAACCTGATCGTCTGCCCCGGCCTGCGTCTCGCCTGGGAGAAAATCGAAGGCTTGCAGGAAAGCCTCGGCCAGCACGGCGTGACCTCCAATTACAGTTTTCAGCACGCTGACTACACCTGGGAACAGGTTCAAAAACTCAAGTCCGGCAAGGCGCTGTTCACTCAGCCCGCGATGCCGATCAAATGCGCCGGCGCGCCGCAGAAGGCGTTGTACCTGTCCTGCGATCACTGGCGAAAAAGCGCTGCGCTGAACAACATCGATGTGGAATTCAACCTGGCCGGCGCTGCGTTGTTCGGCGTGGCGACGTTTGTGCCGCCGCTGATGAAGTACATCGAGAAGTACAACGCACGACTGGCGTTCAACGCCAATCTGGTCAAGGTCGACGGCCCGGCCCAAACCGCATGGTTTGACGTCAAGGACGCTGATGGGAATGTCACGCGCCAGGCGAAAACCTTTGATCTGTTGCACGTCGTGCCGCCGCAAGTGTCGCCGGATTTCATCGCAAACAGTCCGCTGGCCGACGCTGCGGGTTGGTGCGAAGTCGATCCGCACAGCCTGCAACATCCGCGTTATCCGGACGTCTTCGCCCTAGGGGATATCTGCGGCACCAGCAACGCTAAAACCGCCGCCGCGGTGCGCAAGCAAATCGTGGTGGTCGCTGAAAATCTGCTGGCCTTGCGCAAGCAACGACCGCTGCCGCTGAAATACGACGGTTACGGTTCCTGCCCGCTGACGGTGGAGAAGGGCAAGGTGATCCTCGCCGAGTTCGGCTATGGCGGCAAACTGCTGCCGACCTTTCCTCTCGACCCGACTGTGCCGCGCCGTTCGGCGTGGTGGCTGAAGGCAACGTTGCTGCCGTGGTTCTACTGGAACGGCATGCTCAAGGGTCGCGAGTGGCTGACGCGTGTGTCCAGGGTTGATTGAGAAAATCCTATGTTGCTGGCAAGTCTGTTTGGCGTGTTGATGGGATTGCTCCTCGGGTTGACCGGGGCCGGTGGCGGCATTCTGGCGGTGCCGGCGCTGGTGCTGGGACTTGGCTGGAGCATGACGCAAGCGGCGCCAGTGGCGTTGTTTGCGGTGGGCAGTGCGGCGGCGGTCGGCGCTATCGATGGTTTGCGTCATGGTCTGGTGCGCTATCGGGCGGCGCTGTTGATAGCGGGACTCGGCGCGGTGTTTTCACCGCTGGGCATCTACTTCGCCCATCAGTTGCCGGAAAAAATCCTGATGATTCTGTTCAGCCTGCTGATGGTGATGGTTGCCTGGCGTATGTTGCGGCGCGAACGTCAGGCCCCGGGGCCAAGTGACCATGGCCATGCCAGTTGGGGCCAGAAGAACTGCATGCTTGATGAAGAAACCGGGCGCTTCGACTGGACCGCCAAATGCACCGCGACTTTAGCAGCGTTAGGCGCGGTGACCGGCGTGGTCTCGGGCCTGCTCGGAGTTGGCGGAGGCTTTCTGATCGTGCCGGCGTTCAAGCAACTGACCGACGTGCAGATGCGCGGGATTGTCGCCACGTCGTTGATGGTGATTAGTCTGATTTCGGCGATCGGGGTGATCGGCGCGTTCCATGCCGGGGTGCGGATTGATCGACTCGGGGTGGCGTTTATCGTCGCGAGCATTGTCGGGATGATCATCGGCAGAAAGCTGTGCGCGCGGGTGCCGGCGCGGGCGTTGCAGGTGGGGTTTGCCAGTGTGTGTCTGGTGGTGGCGGGGTACATGCTATTTCGAGCTTGAAGCAACCCCTGTGGCGAGGGAGCTTGCTCCCGCTGGACTGCGCAGCAGGCCCTTTTTTAAAAGAGCGGCCGCTGCGCGCCCGAGCGGGAGCAAGCTCCCTCGCCACAGAGATGGGGTTAGAGCACCAGGTGCGGCAACCACAGCGACAGCGCCGGCACGTACGTCACCAGCATCAGCACCAGAAACAGCACCGCGTAGAACGGCAGCAAAGCCTTCACGGTGCTTTCAATACTGACCTTGCCCACCGCCGAACCGACGAACAACACCGCACCCACCGGTGGCGTTATCAATCCGATCCCGAGGTTGACCAGCATGATCATGCCGAACTGCACCGGGTCGACGCCGATGCCGAGGATCACCGGCATCAGGATTGGCGTAAGGATCAGGATCAGCGGCGCCATGTCCATCACTGTGCCGAGCAACAGCAGCATGACGTTGATGCACATCAGGATCACGTAGCGGTTGTCCGACAGGGTCAGGAACATCGTGGTGATCTTCGCCGGGATCTGCATCAGCGTCATGATGTAGCCGAAGCTCGCGGCGAAACCGATCAGGATCATCACGATGGAAATGGTGCGCACCGTGCGATGCATCAGCTTCGGCAGTTCACTCCATTTGTAGTCGCGATAGATGAACATCGTCACGAAGAACGACCACAGCACAGCGATGGCCGCCGACTCGGTGGCGGTGAAGATCCCCGAAAGAATGCCGCCGAGAATGATCACCATCGCCATCAGGCCCCACAGCGCTTCGCCGCAGATTTTCAGCGCCTGACGCATCGGGATGACTTCGCCTTTGGGGTAGTTGCGTTTACGCGCGAAGATCAGGCACAGCACCATCAGGCACGCGCTCATCAGCAGGCCCGGAACCACGCCGGCCATGAACAGCGAAGCAATGGAAACCGTGCCGCCAGCCGCCAGCGAGTAGAGCACTGAGTTGTGGCTTGGCGGCGTCAGCAATGCTTGCACCGAACCGCTGACGGTCACGGCGGTGGAGAAGTCGCGCGGGTAGCCCTTGCGCTCCATTTCCGGGATCAGCACCGAGCCGACCGACGCGGTGTCCGCCACCGATGAACCGGAGATCGCACCGAAAAATGTCGAGGCCATGATGTTGACCAACGACAGCCCTCCACGCACAAATCCCACCAGCACCCCGGCGAACGCCACCAGCCGCCGCGACATGCCGCCTTCGGCCATGATCGCCCCGGCCAGCACGAAGAACGGGATCGCCAGCAGCGAAAACTTGTTCACCCCGCCCGCCACCTGAATCATCAGCGCCTGAAACGGAATATCGATCCACCACGCGCCGATCAGCGCCGACAGACCGAGGGCGTAGGCGACCGGCATGCCGATCAGGATCAATGCGATAAAACTGCCCAGCAGAATCAGAGCGTCCATTTACGCGGCACCTTCACTTTCTTCAACCAGGTCGAAACGCACGACCCGCCGATTGCTCTGGTCACCGAGCAAGAGTTTTTCCAGCACGAACACCAGCGTCAGTGCGCCGCCAATCGGGATCGGCATGTAGGTAACGCCGACGCGCAGGGTGGGCAGGGCGCTCATGAATTGGTTCCAGGTCGACATGCACAGCTTGGCGCCCCAGATGGTCATGAACAGGCAGATGGTCGCCATCAGCAGTTGCGAAACAATGCTCATGGTTTTGCGCAGATTCGGCGGCATGCGGTCGGTGAGCATCGCCACCGCCATGTGCGCGCCGGCGCGGTAACTGGCGGCGGCGCCGATGAAGGTAAACACCATCATCAGCAGGATTGCAGTAGGCTCCGGCCAGCTCGAACCGGTGCCAAGCACGTAGCGGGCGAACACGCCCCACGGGATCATCAGGGAAATGGCCAACACCGACAGGCCGGCGACCCAGATGCAGGTCATGTACAGCTTGTCGTTGAAGCGCAACAGCAAATTCTTCATTGGGGTCCACCGTAACCGGGCACTCACGGGCGTCAGTCAACGCCAGCGGTGCCGGGCCTTTGCTTGAGGGGAGGGCGGGTTACTGCACGGCTTCGATGCGCTTGATCAGGTCGGCATAAGGCGCGCCGTATTTCTCGCGGACCGCTGCGGTGGCCTCGTAGAAGGGTTTCTTGTCGACGGTGATGAACTCGACCCCGGCAGCCTTGAGTTTTTCTTCGCTGCTGGCCGACTTGGCATCCCACAGCGTGCGTTCCTCAGCTTGCGCAGCCTTGGCGGCTTTCTTCACCAGCGTCTGCTGATCGGGGGTGAGTTTTTCCCAGGTGATTTTCGACATCACGATCGGCTCGGGCAGGATCAGGTGCCCGGTCAGGCTGTAGAACTTGGCGTTCTGAAAGTGGTTGTGTTCGAGCAGGGTCGGCGGGTTGTTTTCCGCGCCATCGATCACGCCGGTTTGCAGGGCGCTGAAGATCTCGCCGGTGTCCATGGCGATGCCGTTGCCTCCCATGGCGTTGATGGTGTCGATGAACATCGGGTTGCCCTGCACGCGGATTTTCATGCCCTTGAGGTCTTCCAGTTTGCGCACTGGTTTTTTCGTATAGATGTTGCGTGTGCCGCCGTCCATCCACGCCAGTGCCACCAGGCCGAATTCGGAATTGGTGATCTTGTCGAGAATCGCGTCGCCGACTTCACCGTCGATGACTGCGCGCATGTGCGCCTGGTCGCGGAAAATGAATGGCATGTTGAACACGTTCACATCCGGCACCACCGGACCGACGATGCCGAGGCTGACCCGGGTCATCTGAATTGCGCCGACCTGAGCCTGCTCGATGACTTCTTTTTCCGACCCCAGAACACCGCCCGGGAAATATTTGAAGGTCAGTTCGCCATTGGTCTCCTTGGTCAACGCTTCGCCCATGCGTTGTTCAGCGACCACGGTTGGATATCCGGCGGGATGAATATCGGCGAACTTCATTTCCAGCGCATGAGCAGCACTGGCGAAGGTGAAGGCGAACGGAAGTGCAGCGGCGAGCAAGGTGCGTTTGAAGTCCATGGGGCGAGTCTCCAGTCTTGTTATTTTTGTGTTCAAGGCACAGCAATGCAGCAGAAGCGGTTACAGCGAATCGTTGAAAGTCGGTTCCGGCAGGCCTTTTACGCCTGGGTTCAGGGCGAACACGCCGCCGGCCAGCGATTGCGGATCATGGTCATCACCGGGGCGGATCGAGGCGACGAACAGGGTGTCCATCCGGCTGCCGCCGAAGGCGCACATGGTCGGCTTCTTGACCGGGACCGGCAGCGAATAATCGAGGTGGCCGTCGGGGGTGAAACGGTGCACGAGGCCGGCGTCATTGGCGCAGATCCAGTAGCAACCTTCGGCATCCACGGCGGCGCCATCCGGGCGGCCGAGGAAATGATTCATGTCGACGAACACCCGGCGGTTCGAAGGCGTGCCGGTCGCAGTGTCGTAATCGAACGCCCAGATCAGTTGCACATTGGGGTGTGAATCCGACAGGTACATGGTCCGGCCATCGGGGCTGAATCCGAGGCCATTGGGCACGATAAAACCATCGAGTTGCGCTTCGATCACATCGAGTCCGGCGCCGTAGCGATACAGCCGACCCTCGGGCGCATTCAGGCCCATGTTCAGCACCATGCTCCCGGCCCAGAACCGGCCCTGACGATCGCAGCGTCCGTCATTGAGGCGCATATCATCGCGCGCATGTTCGACGCGGGCGAGAAGTTCGCTGTCGAGGCTGCCATCGTTATTCGTCTGTAGATGAAAGAAACCGCTCTCCATCCCGGCGACCCAGCCGCCACGTTTGTGACGGGCGATGCAGGCGAGCATTTCCGGGGCTTTCCAGGCGTGGACGTGGCCAGTCTCGGCGCTCCAGCGTTGCAGACCGCCGTTGGGAATATCCACCCAGTACAGAGCGTTTTCCTCGGGCACCCAGACCGGGCTTTCACCGACGGCGTTGCGTGCGTCGACGATCAATTCAGCTTGCATACTCATTCCCTTGGTTTTTATTGGAGGGGATCAAGTCACCAGTGAGCGCGTCAGTCGCCGAACGGCCCGGCCGCGACGAAAGCGCCGCCCTGATAGATTCGCGCCGGGTCATCGACGGCCGGCATCGGCTGCGCTTCGACCTTTTCGCGAAACACTTCGGAGCTGTCGCGAGCCTCGAAACCGAGGTGGCTGGCGAAGCGGTTGTCCCACCACACGTCCTTGTTATCCGACATGCCGTAGACCACGGTGTGGCCGACATTCGGGGTGTACAACGATTTTTCGAGTAGCTGAGTGAGGTCGTCGAAACTGAGCCAGGTGTGCATCATTCGACGGTTTTGCGGCTCCGGGAATGAGGAGCCGATGCGGATGCTTACGGTCTCGATGCCGTAGCGATCGAAGTAGAAACTGGCCATGTCTTCGCCGTAGGACTTGGACAAACCGTAGTAGCCGTCCGGCCGGCGCGCGGAGCTGGCGTCGAGCTGTTCGTCCTGCTTATAAAAGCCGATGACGTGGTTGGAGCTGGCGAAAATCACGCGCTTCACGCCATGGCGACGCGCCGCTTCGTAGATGTGAAACACGCCGCAGATGTTGGCGCCGAGGATCTCTTCGAACGGCCGCTCCACCGAGACGCCGCCAAAGTGCAGGATCGCGTCCACGCCTTCGACCAATTGGTGCACGGCGTTTTTGTCGGCCAGATCGCAGACGACGATTTCTTCGCGCTCATCGATGGCGGGGGCGAGGGGAGCTATGTCCGACAGACGC
Organism: Pseudomonas sp. P4795; assembly: GCF_048822895.1. NCBI lineage: Bacteria > Pseudomonadati > Pseudomonadota > Gammaproteobacteria > Pseudomonadales > Pseudomonadaceae > Pseudomonas > Pseudomonas sp. P4795. The sequence continues at coordinate 407,516 of NZ_JBMFBT010000006.1, forward strand.
AATACGTTGGCGTAAGGGCGCAGGCGTTCGCGCAGGACTCTGCCCAGTCCGCCGGCGGCACCGGTCAGCAACAGGCGGTTAAAGGGCGTTCGATCTGTGGGGGTGGTCGTCATGGCAATCCCTGAACTTGTTGTTTTGGATTTGTTGTAGGTTGTCGTATGACTGTGTCGAAGTATCGGTAGGGTTTCCGGATCTTGTCAACGCGACTTTTGGTGTAAATGACGGAAGGGCCATTCCCGTGCCTTCGGCTGAATATTTCCCTGTGGCGAGGGAGCTTGTCGGATCGCCGCACCGTCCCGCTCGGCTGCGTAGCAGTCGTGGCTTTTCTACAAAAAAGCAGGGGCGGCTTCGCCACCCAGCGGGAGCAAGCTCCCTCGCCACAGGTCTGTGATCGAACACGCTTTCAATGAGTTACAACAACGAAATCGGATAGCTGATGAAGATCCGGTTCTCATCAAACTCATTGGTGCTGAAGTCGCGGCGGATGCTTGCGTTGCGCCATTTGACGTTGAGATTTTTCAGCGCGCCGCTCTGCACGGTGTAGGCCAGCTCTGATTCGCGGCCCCATTCCTTGCCGTCGCTGGTGGCGGCGGTGTGCACGTTATCGCCGCTGATGTAGCGGTTCATCATGGTCAGGCCGGGGATGCCGAGCGCGACGAAGTTGTAGTCGTGGCGTACTTGCCACGAGCGCTCTTTGGCGTTGTCGTAACTGGCGTTGTAACTGTCGTTGGCCAGGGTGCCGCCGCTGGTGCCGTTGACGCGCATCCAGGCATCTTCGCCGCTGAGTTTCTGCAGGCCGACGTAGAAGGTGTTGCCGCCGTATTTGGCCGAGAGCATGGCGAATGCGGTTTTGTTGTCGAGATCGCCAGCCTGGGCGCTGCCGTCTTCCTTGCCGGTGAAGAAGCCGAGATTGGCGCCCAGCGTCCAGTCGCCGAGCGGCTGGCTGTGGCTGAGGTTGAAGTACTGCTGCTGATAGATATCGCTGAGTTCGGCGTACCACACGCCAACCATTGTGCGTTTTTCGTTGAAGCTGTATTCGCCGCCACCGAAGTTGAAGCGATCCGAAGTGAACGCACCGCGGCCGTTCATCGACATGTCTTCCATGCTCGCGTCGTTGCGCGGGCTGTTGCCGCGAAACTGCCCGCCGTAGAGGCTCAGGCCATTGATTTCGGTGGAGGTGATCTGACCGCCGCGAAAGGTTTGCGGCAGGGAGCGGCCGTCGTCGGAGCGCAGGATCGGCAGCACCGGCATCCATTCGCCGACCTTCAGTTCGGTCTTCGAGACCTTGGCTTTCAGGGCTACACCGAGCCGGCCGAAGTTGTCCGCCGGGCGCCCGTCATCATGGATCGGCAACAGCTGAGTGCCGCCAGTGCCCTTGCCGCCATCGAGTTTCTGCGAGTACATGCCGAGCAGGTCCAGGCCGAAGCCGACGGTGCCCTGGGTGAAGCCGGATTTGGCGTCGAGGATGAAGTTTTGCGTCCACTCTTCAGCCTTGCCCTGCGCATTGTTCGGGTTGGTGAAGTTGCGGTTGAAGTAGGCGTTGCGCAGGTTCAGCGTGGCTTTGCTGTCTTCGAGAAAGCCTTCGGCTTCGGCGTTCAGGGGCAAGGCGAGGGCGAGGCTGCTGCAACCGATCAGGCTCAAGGTGCAACGATTGGCGAGGCTGGAACGGGAAGGGCGGACGGAATTACAGACGAGTGTGCTCACTGTGACGCTCCCTTTTTCGATTGTTATTTTTATTTTTGTCATACGTCGTCGTACAACATCGAAGCGGATATTTGCGGGGTTTTTCGCGAATGTCAACTGGAAGTTATACGATGACTTGAGTTGGAAAAATCTCAGCCCGACGCAGAACCCTGTGGGACCGGTTGTTGCCTATGCAGATGTGTGTTGCCGGCGAAATTGCGGCAAACTTCAGCCATCTCTCGTACAAGGCTTGGCAATGGATCAATACACCCCGCGCAACTGGCAGCCCCACGAGCGGCCCAGCTTGCCCGGTTCCCCCTCGACGCCGTTGCACTCCAACCCCAAGCGCATCGCCTATGCGCTCGTTGGATTGCTGGTGGCATTGACGGGTGGCCTCGGTAATTCGCTGGTGGTCGCTAATCTGATCTACCTGCAAGGCGCGCTGGGGGCGACCACTGCCGAAATGGCCTGGCTGCCAGCGGCGTACGTGATGACCAACGTCTCGATGAACCTGTTGCTGGTGAAGTTTCGCCAGCAGTTCGGCTTGCGCGCGTTCACCGAGGTGTTTCTGGTGCTGTATGCGCTGGTGACCTTCGGCCATTTGTTCGTCAACGACCTGAGTTCGGCCATCGCGGTGCGGGCGGCGCACGGCATGGTCGGGGCGGCGCTGAGTTCGCTGGGCCTGTATTACATGGTGCAAGCGTTCCCGGCGAAGTGGCGGATGAAGGCGCTGGTGCTCGGGCTGGGTGCTTCGCAGTTGGCGTTGCCTATGGCGCGGCTGTTTTCTGAGGACTTGTTGCAGATTGCCGAATGGCGTGGCTTGTACCTGTTCGAGCTGGGCATGGCGCTGATCTCGCTGGGCTGCGTGTTTCTGCTGAAACTGCCGCCGGGCGATCGCTTCAAGACCTTTGAAAAACTCGACTTCCTGACCTTCGCGATTCTCGCCAGCGGCGTGGCTTTGCTCTGCGCGGTGCTGTCGCTGGGGCGTATCGACTGGTGGCTGGAAGCACGCTGGATTGGCGTTGCGCTGGCCGGCTCCATCGCGCTGATTTTTGCCGGACTTGCGATCGAACATAATCGCAGCAACCCGATGCTGATGACCCGCTGGCTCGGCAGCGGCACGATGATTCGGCTGGCGCTGGCGGTGGTGCTGATCCGGATGGTCACCTCGGAGCAATCCACCGGCGCCGTCGGCTTCATGCAATACCTCAATATGAGCAGTCAGCAGCTGCACAGTCTGTACGTGGTGATGCTGATCGGCAGCGTCGCCGGGCTGCTGACCAGTGCGCTGACCATCGACCCGAAACACTTGCTCCTGCCGCTGATCATTTCGCTGGCGCTGATGGCCTCCGGTTCGGTGATGGACAGTTATTCGAACAACCTGACGCGCCCGCAAAACCTGTATTTCAGCCAGTTTCTGTTGGCGTTCGGCAGCACGTTTTTCCTCGGTCCGACCATGGTCCTAGGGACGCGCAATGTGCTGACCAATCCGCGCAATCTGGTGAGTTTTTCCGTGCTGTTCGGGATCTGCAATAACCTCGGTGGCTTGCTCGGTGCGGCGCTGCTGGGGACGTTCCAGATCGTGCGCGAGAAATTTCATTCCAGCCACATCGTTGAGCATCTCACGTTGTCCGATCCATTGGTGGCGGCGCGGGTGCAGAGCGGCGGCTCGGCCTATGGCTCGTTGCTGGCCGACCCGAGCCTGCGCAATCTGGCGGGCATTCGCAGCCTTTCAAATGCCGCGACACGCGAAGCCAACGTGCTGGCCTATAACGATGTCTTCATGTTGATCGCGGTGATCGCAGTGCTGACCATGATCTGGATTTCCATTCGTGCGCTGTGGCTGATGAGCACCACCAAAGCCGTCGCCGCGACACCTTCTTCCGTACCTTCCAGCGGTGCCATTTCTTCATGACCGAACCGACTACCACGACCACCAATGCGATTGCCGCCACCCCCGAAGGCGTAGCGCCGCCGTCCTCGCCGAATACTGAACCGCGCTCGCTGCGGGTGCGGACCATCTCGTCGTTGGGTTTTGCCGCGATTGCCATCGTCGGTGTGCTGATCGTGCTTTACGCGTGGCAATTGCCACCGTTCAGCAGCGCGGTCGAGACTACCGAAAACGCCTTGGTGCGCGGGCAGGTCACGGTCATCGGCCCGCAACTCGCCGGCTATGTTTATGAAGTGCCGGTGCAGGATTTCCAGTTTGTGAAGGCCGGGGATTTACTGGTGCGCCTGGATGACCGCATCTATCAGCAGCGCCTCGACCAATCGCTGGCACAACTGGCGGTGCAGAAAGCCGCGCTGGCGAATGTGGTGCAGCAGCGCAATAGCGCCGAAGCGACTATCAAGTTGCGTCAAGCGGTGTTGACCGACAGCGAGGCGCAGGCGCGCAAGAGTGATGCGGATCTGCGGCGTAACAAGGAGTTGGTCAGCGATGGCTCGGTGTCGAAGCGCGAGTTTGACGTGACTCTCGCGGCCAGCGCGCAGACTGCCGCGTCGGTGGCGCAGGCCAAGGCCAATCTGGAAATCGCCCGCCAGGATCTGCAAACGGTGATCGTCAATCGTGGTTCTCTGGAAGCTGCGGTGGCCAGTGCCGAGGCGGCGGTGCAACTGGCGCGGATTGATTTGTCGAATACGCGGATCATCGCGCCGCGTGACGGTCAGCTCGGGCAGATCGGCGTGCGCCTTGGTGCCTACGTCAATTCTGGTGCGCAGTTGATGGCGTTGGTGCCGGATCAGAAGTGGGTGATCGCCAACATGAAAGAAACCCAGATGGACAATGTGCGGGTCGGGCAACCGGTGCGCTTCAGTGTCGATGGCTTGAACCACCGCAAATTCACTGGGCGAGTGCAGCATATTTCGCCGGGCACTGGGTCGGAGTTCGCGCTGTTGCAGGCGGATAATGCTACCGGCAACTTTGTGAAGATTGCTCAGCGGGTGCCGGTGCGGATTACGATTGATGCGAATCAGCAGGAGATTGAACGGTTGCGGCCGGGAATGTCGGTGGTGGTCAGCATCGACACAGCGGCAGGTGACACTCAGCATCACTGATGCACCTTCATACCCTGTGGGAGCTGCGGTGCGACGATTCGACTTGCCAGCGATGGCGGCCTTATAGCCGACCAATCGCTTTCGGATGTACCCAGGTTCACTGTGGGCCAGCCTGCTGGCGATTGCAGGCGACACGGTCTGACTGAAACACCCTTGCAAGCGTGTTAACATCGCCGCTTTTGCATGATTGACCCCGTTGAGAGCTGAACACTGATGGCCACCAGATCCGTTGTACTCGATACCGAAACCACCGGCATGCCGGTGACCGACGGCCACCGGATTGTCGAGATCGGCTGTGTCGAGCTGATCGGTCGACGCCTGACCGGGCGGCACTTTCACGTATATCTGCAACCGGATCGCGAAAGTGATGAAGGCGCCATCGGTGTTCACGGCATCACCAACGAGTTTCTGGTCGGCAAGCCGCGTTTTGCCGAAGTGGCGGATGAGTTTTTCGAGTTCATCAACGGCGCGCAACTGATCATCCATAACGCGGCGTTCGACGTTGGCTTCATCAACAACGAATTCGCGTTGATCGGCCAGCAGGATCGCGCCGATATCACCAGGCATTGCTCGATCCTCGACACCCTGATGATGGCCCGGGAACGTCACCCCGGTCAGCGCAACAGCCTCGATGCGTTGTGCAAACGCTATGGCGTCGACAACTCCGGCCGTGAACTGCACGGCGCCTTGCTCGACTCGGAGATTCTCGCCGACGTCTACCTGACCATGACCGGCGGCCAGACCAGCCTGTCGCTGGCGGGTAATGCTTCCGACGGTAATGGTACGGGCGAGGGCAGCGATAACTCGGCTACCGAGATTCGTCGTCTGCCGGCAGATCGGCAGCCAGGGCGGATCATTCGCGCGACTGAAGATGAGCTGGCTGCGCATCTGGTGCGGTTGGAAATCATTGCCAAGTCTGCGGGTGCGCCGGCGTTGTGGACGCAATTGCTGGAAGCCGAAGCGCAAGCTTGAAGATCAAGAGATCGCAGCCTCGTTGCACTCGACAGCTCCTACAGTGAAATGCCAATTCCTTTGTAGGAGCTGTCGAGTGCAACGAGGCTGCGATCTTTTTTGCGTTGGATAATGCTGACAAGTGGCCACACTCGCGACATTCGCTGCGACCCTCTACCCTGAGGACATTGGCAGACCACCATCCGCCGCCTCAGGACACTGAGCCCCATGTATAAAGATCTGAAGTTTCCGGTGTTGATCGTCCACCGTGACATCAAGGCTGACACGGTTGCCGGAGAGCGCATTCGTGGCATCGCCCGTGAGTTGGAGCAGGAAGGCTTCAGCATCGTCTCGGCCACCGACTACACCGAAGGGCGGCTGGTCGCGTCGACCCACCATGGCCTGGCGTGCGTATTGATCGCCGCCGAAGACGCCAGCACCAACTCTCACCTGCTGCAGAACATGGCCGAGTTGATCGGCCTGGCGCGGGTGCGTGCGCCGGATCTGCCGATCTTCGCCCTCGGCGAGCAAGTCACTCTGGAAAACGCGCCGGCCGATGCGATGGCCGAGCTCAATCAGTTGCGCGGCATTCTCTATCTGTTCGAAGACACCGTACCGTTTCTCGCCCGGCAAGTGGCGCGGGCCGCACGCAAGTATCTGGATGGCTTGCTGCCGCCGTTCTTCAAGGCGCTGGTGCAGCATACGGCCGATTCCAATTATTCCTGGCACACGCCGGGGCATGGCGGTGGGGTGGCGTACCACAAGAGCCCGGTAGGGCAGGCGTTCCACCAGTTTTTCGGTGAAAACACTTTGCGCTCGGACTTGTCGGTGTCGGTGCCGGAACTCGGCTCGCTGCTCGATCACACCGGGCCCTTGGCGGAGGCGGAAGAGCGTGCAGCGCGCAATTTCGGCGCTGATCACACGTTTTTCGTGATCAATGGCACCTCGACCGCGAACAAGATCGTCTGGCACTCGATGGTGGCGCGAGATGATCTGGTCCTGGTCGACCGCAACTGCCACAAGTCGGTTTTGCACTCGATCATCATGACCGGCGCAATCCCGCTGTATCTGTGCCCGGAGCGCAACGAACTGGGGATCATCGGCCCGATTCCGCTGAGCGAATTCAGCCGCGAATCGATTCAGGCCAAGATCAACGCCAGCCCGCTGACCAAGGGCCGCGAGCCGAGAGTCAAACTGGCGGTGATCACCAACTCGACCTATGACGGCCTGTGCTACAACGCCGAGCTGATCAAGCAGAGCCTGGGCAACAGCGTCGAAGTGCTGCATTTCGACGAGGCTTGGTACGCCTACGCGGCGTTTCATGAGTTTTTTGCCGGGCGTTACGGCATGGCCACTTCGCGCAGCGCGGACAGCCCGCTGGTGTTCACCACGCATTCCACACACAAGCTGCTGGCGGCGTTCAGTCAGGCTTCGATGATTCATGTGCAGGACGGCGGGGCGCGGCAACTGGATCGCGATCGTTTCAACGAAGCGTTCATGATGCACATCTCCACCTCGCCGCAATACAGCATCATCGCCTCGCTGGACGTGGCCTCGGCGATGATGGAAGGCCCGGCCGGGCGTTCGCTGTTGCAGGAAACTTTCGATGAAGCTTTGAGCTTTCGCCGCGCGTTGGCCAATTTGCGTCAGCACATTGCTGCTGACGATTGGTGGTTCTCGATCTGGCAGCCGCTGGGCGTCGAGGGCATAGATCGGGTACAGACCGCAGACTGGCTGCTGCAACCCGGTGCCGAGTGGCACGGCTTCAGCGACGTCAGCGACGATTACGTACTGCTTGATCCGATCAAGGTCACGCTGGTCATGCCCGGCCTGAATGCTGGCGGCGCGCTGAGCGACAAGGGCATTCCCGCAGCTGTGGTTAGCAAGTTTCTTTGGGAGCGCGGGCTGGTGGTGGAGAAGACGGGGCTGTATTCGTTCCTGGTGCTGTTCTCCATGGGGATCACCAAGGGCAAGTGGAGCACGCTCTTGACCGAGTTGCTCGAGTTCAAGCGCAGCTACGACGCCAACGTCAGCCTTGCCACTTGCTTGCCGTGCATAGGCCAGAAAGACCCCGAGCGTTATCGCGGCATGGGTTTGCGCGATCTGTGCGATCAGTTGCATGCCTGCTACCGCAGCAACGCCACCGCCAAACATCTCAAGCGTATGTACACCGTGCTGCCGGAAATCGCCATGAAACCGGCGTATGCCTACGATCATCTGGTGCGCGGCGAAGTCGAGGCAGTGCCGATTGATGATCTGGAGGGCCGCGTGGCCGCCGTGATGCTGGTACCGTATCCGCCGGGTATTCCGTTGATCATGCCCGGTGAGCGCTTTACCGAAGCGACCCGCTCGATCATCGATTACCTGAAATTTGCCCGCACGTTCGATGCAAGTTTTCCCGGTTTCGTTGCCGATGTGCACGGGCTGCAACATGAAGATGAGGGCAATGGGCGGCAATACACCGTCGATTGCGTCAAGGAATGAGGACTTATCCGAGCATGCAACCTGCCGTGAATCCAAAATACCCGGGCCTGTCAGTGCGCGTTGCCGATGAAGGTTTTGCGCCTTATATCTGGGGCAGCGATTTCAGTTTTGAAGTCGCCGCTTACGGTGAAGCATTGATCGGCAAGCCGGTCGAGCAATGGCCGGTGACGCCGATCGTGCCGTATCGCAAGTGCTATGGCATCGATCCCGAGGAGTTCAGCAGCTATCGCGATGCTACTGACAGCGCGATCTTCATGGCCTGGCTCGACGACGAGCCGGTCGGCCATCTGGTGATCAGCACCAACTGGAACGGTTTTGCGCACATTGACGAACTCGCGGTGCATGCCCCGGCGCGCCGCCATGGCGTGGCCAAGGCGTTGCTCGATGTGGCGCAGTTCTGGAGTCGCAAGAAGAAGCTGCCGGGGATCATGCTCGAAACTCAGAACAACAACCTCGGCGCCTGTCGTTTATACGAGCGCAGCGGTTATGTGATCGGCGGGATTGACCACATGCGCTATCGCGGGATTGATCCGAACACTGCTGAAGTGGCGTTGTTCTGGTACCGATTGTTCGATAACCCGCTGGAGAACCCGATCAACTCGCCAGCATCGCCGCGGCTTGTTCCGTAATAATGGTGAGCAGAGCCTGAATCGCCGGCGAAGGCGCGGCGTGCTTGAAGGTCAGCGCATACAGGCTGATCGGCACCGCCGGTGACAGCGGGCACACGTCGAGACCTGTGGCCCGCGCGCCAAGCGCGGTGAACGGGTCGACGATGGCCAGCCCTTCGCCGGCCTCGACCATGCTGCCCATCATCTGATGGGTCTGCACGCGGGTCTGGATCACCGGCGCCGGGTGCAAAGCCTGGAGTTTGTGCTCAAGCGCCGGGCTCAGCGGGTCTTGGCCTTCAAGGCCGACCAGCGCTTGACCAGCCAGATCCTGCAATGAAATGTACTTCTGCTTCGGTTGCAGCCAACCGTGGGGCGCGAGCAATTGCAGCTTGCCTTGGGCCAGCGGCTGGCAATCGATGTCGGGATGTTCGGGGTCATGCAGGCTCAAGCCCAGATCGCTTTCGCGCAACAACAGACTGCGCACGATATCGCGGGTCGGTTGGCTGAGCAGAGTGCAAGGTGCGTCCGGCAAGCGCCGACGCAGGGCGGCCAGGCTTTGCGGCAACAGTTGCTGAGTAAGCGGCGGGGTGCCGATGACGCGCAGGGGCGGGGCGAGGTATTGCTTGAGGCTGCTGGCCAGGCGTTGCACCGGCTCCAGCGCTTCGTAGACATGCGCGATTTCTGCCTGCAACGCGCGGGCTTCGGCAGTCGCCGTCAGTCGCCCGCGCACGCTGGCGAACAGCATGAAACCCAACTGACTTTCGGCTTCGCGCAGTCGCTCTTCGACTTCAGTCACCGGCAATTGCAGCCATTCGGCGGCAGTGCCTACGTGACCGGTCTGCAACAGCGCCTGAATCACTTCGATATGACGTAAACGCATGCGTGAAGTCCATGTCCGAGCAGTTGGGGTCAGTGGCTGAATCCTACCCCAACTCTGCGATTAAGACTTCTGCTCATAACGGCCAGTTATGAGGCGGCAATCGGCTCAGGTTCGCGGGTCAGGATAATGCCCGACTGAACCAGCTTGAATTCAGCGTCATCAAGTTTCTCGATGCGATCGCCAATGGCCAGTTTGTAAGTGGTGACGGGCTCCGTGCCGGTGATTCCGTCCGCCGACGGAGTGGATTCCTGGAACTCATGCACGGAATAAACGCGGCCTTCCGCATCTCTTGCATGGAACTGACCGACGAGTACTGCTGCCATCTGCTTAAAACCTCTGGAGATAAAACACTTGATTTGCGGCTTGGTAGACCGTCATCTAGCGCTGTAAGTTTTCCTACAGGAAAAAAATATTCAGGACGCGGGAATTTACCCTCGTCGTCTGGTGGAACCGTCGCCGGATCATCTATAACTACAGCCTTCTCCCACGCAGTCGAGAGTCTTCCCATGAGCAATGTCTATAACGTCGCTGTAGTCGTCGGCAGTCTGCGCAAAGCCTCGATCAACCGCAAAGTCGCGCTGGCACTGGCGGAGCTGGCCCCGGCCAACCTCAAGCTGAGCATTGTCGAAATCGGCGATCTGCCACTCTACAACGAGGACATTGACGGCGATTCACCGCCCGCAGCCTACAGCACTTTCCGGGAGAAAGTGGCTTCATCCGACGCGGTGCTGTTTGTCACACCCGAATACAACCGTTCCGTGCCGGCGCCGTTGAAGAATGCGATTGACGTTGGTTCACGGCCTTATGGCAAAAGTTGCTGGAGCGGCAAGCCCGGCGCGGTGATCAGTGTTTCGCCGGGTGCGATCGGTGGTTTTGGCGCGAATCAGCATCTGCGCCAGTCGTTTGTGTTTCTCGATGTGCACTGCATGCAGCAGCCGGAAGCCTATCTGGGCGGCGCGGGGTCGGCGTTTGACGAGGCGGGCAAGCTGAGTGAATCGGTGAAGCCGTTTTTGCAGAAATTCATCGATGCGTATGGACAGTTCGTCGAACAACACAAAAAATGATTTGCCAGAAATTGCCTGTGGTGAGGGGACAGTCCCTCCACCACAGGTATTCCTTCTACTAAATATTTTGTTGAACAAGGCTGTCTTGCATGCTCGCTGCGTCACTGATTTTCCTGCTGACCATCACTCTCGTCATCTGGCAACCCAAAGGCCTCGGGGTCGGCTGGAGTGCGCTATTCGGCGCGATTCTGGCGCTGATTTTTGGCGTGGTCCACCTGAGCGATATCCCGCTGGTCTGGCAGATCATCTGGAACGCCACCGGCACCTTCGTCGCGCTGATCATCATCAGCTTGTTGCTCGACGAAGCCGGATTTTTCGCATGGGCTGCGCTACACGTGGCGCGTTGGGGGAAGGGCAGTGGACGCAAGCTGTTTGCATTCATGGTGCTGCTCGGCGCGCTGGTTTCGGCGCTGTTCGCCAATGACGGCGCGGCGCTGATCCTCACGCCGATCGTGATCTCCATGCTGCTGGCGTTGCGTTTTTCGCCGGCGGCAACCTTGGCGTTCGTCATGGGCGCAGGCTTCATTGCTGATACCGCCAGCCTGCCGCTGGTGGTATCGAACCTGGTCAACATCGTTTCGGCCGACTTCTTTGACATCGGATTCAACCGCTATGCGGCAGTGATGGTGCCGGTCAACTTCGTCAGCGTGGCGGCGACGCTGGGCATGTTGCTGTGGTTCTTCCGCCGTGACATTCCCAAGGCTTACGACCCTGAGCAACTTGAACAGCCACACACCGCGATCCACGACAAGGCCACGTTCTACGCCGGTTGGGCGGTGCTGGCGATTCTGTTGATCGGTTGTTTTGCGCTGGAGCCGCTGGGCATTCCGATCAGCGCGATTTCTGCAGTGTGCGCGGCTTTGCTGTTGGGGATTGCCGCGCGCGGGCACAGGATTTCCACGCGCAAGGTGCTGAAGGATGCGCCGTGGCAGATCGTGATCTTCTCGCTGGGCATGTATTTGGTTGTCTACGGGCTGCGTAATGCGGGGCTGACGGATTATCTGGCGGGTTGGCTGAATGTCTTCGCTGGTTACGGCATTTGGGGCGCGGCGCTAGGCACCGGGGTGCTGACGGCGTTTTTGTCTTCGATCATGAACAATATGCCGACGGTGCTGATCGGTTTACTGTCGATTGATGCCAGTCAGGCCAGTGGGGTGGTCAAGGAAGCGATGATTTACGCCAACGTGATCGGCAGCGATCTGGGGCCGAAGATTACGCCGATTGGTAGTCTGGCGACGTTGCTCTGGCTGCATGTGCTGGCGCGCAAGGGTATTCAGATTGGCTGGGGGTATTACTTCAAGGTCGGGATTGTGCTGACGGTGCCGGTGTTGCTGGTGACTTTGGCGGCTCTGGCTGTGCGGTTATCTTTGTAGCAGCAAGATCAAAAGATCGCAGCCATCGGCAGCTCCTACAGGGGAGCATATTCCAAAGTAGGAGCTGCCGAAGGCTGCGAGCTTTTAGGATTGCCCCGGGACATTCGGCCAAAGGTCGGAGACCAGAAACAAGCGCTCGGCCTCTTCCCATTCCCCCTGAACATTTTTGATCAGGCGCACCATCAACTGCGCCGGGGCCAATGGCTCCAGCTCATCCAGCCACATCTGCAAATGTTCAAGGCTCCAGGTCTGGTCCGCCGGGTAATGTGCCGGCGCCAGCCAGGCGTGGCGGGGCAGGGGTTGCCAGCGTCCGGCCGGACGTTGCGCAACGAACGCCGGCCAGTCCTTCTGATGCAACCAACTGCCACGCAAATGCTGCGGATGCGCGCCGTTCGGAGATTCAGCCTGACCGGGCCACGGATACAGCAGATAACCGCCAAGCCACAGCTGCGCGCTGAACTCGCCAATATCCAGCCGCGCCAGCACTTCGCGGCTTTCCGGGCGCGCGGAAATCGGCAACTGATGCTGACTCAGGTGCGCCAGTTTGCGATCCAGCCGGTCATGGCAACCCGGCCCCAGCCACTGCGCCGAATCACGCCCGTCGCCATTTTGCGGGCCGAGATAGAGCTTGATCGCCAGTTCCAGATGATGCACGCCGTCGCGGTCGCGCAGCAGCATGTCCAGCTCGCCAAGGGTGTGGCCTTCGCGGCGGATCGGCAGATTTGCGGCGATCAATTCGATGCCCGGCGCATGCTGCACGGCAAACTGCCACAAGCGCTCGTAATACAGGCCCAGCCGCCGCGTACGCGCCTGCGCCAACCAATGCAGCAGGCCATAACTGTCGCGGTCGAGCGCGCGTAACCACTGCTCCAGACGCTGGGGATCGTCCACCCACTCGCTGCCGGCCAGCGGATGCCGCTGCGGCCACGGCGTAATGGCAAGCATCGGCGGGGCGAGGATTACCCACGCCAGATCACGCACCTCGGGGTGGCGCAACTGGTGGGGTAACTGGAGCAAATCGGGAAATAGGATCATCTTGCGAGCATAGCCGCAAACACCGGCGCATCCTTGAGGCTGAAAGGATTTTGTCTATCGCAGGCTTTCGCCCATAATCGGCCTTTTCGCACCCGACACCCCGCAGGAGCCCCATGGAGCAATTTCGTAATATCGGCATCATCGGTCGCCTCGGCAGTTCGCAGGTGCTGGATACCGTCCGCCGACTGAAACGCTTTCTGCTCGATCGGCACCTGCATGTGATCCTCGAAGACACCATCGCCGAAGTCCTGCCTGGGCATGGCCTGCAAACCTCGTCGCGCAAGATGCTCGGCGAAGTCTGCGACATGGTCATTGTGGTTGGCGGTGACGGCAGCCTGCTTGGCGCCGCGCGGGCGCTGGCCAAACACAATATTCCAGTGCTCGGGATCAACCGGGGCAGCCTCGGCTTCCTGACCGATATTCGCCCGGATGAGCTGGAAGTCGAAGTCGCCAAGGTGCTCGACGGCCATTATCTGGTGGAAAACCGCTTCCTGCTGCAAGCCGAAGTGCGCCGGCACGGCGAGGCCATCGGCCAGGGCGACGCGCTCAATGACGTGGTGCTGCATCCCGGCAAGTCGACGCGGATGATCGAATTCGAGCTGTACATCGATGGCCAGTTCGTTTGCAGCCAGAAGGCTGACGGCCTGATCGTCGCCACGCCGACCGGTTCCACCGCGTATGCGCTGTCCGCCGGCGGGCCGATCATGCACCCCAAGCTCGATGCCATTGTGATCGTGCCGATGTATCCCCATATGTTGTCGAGCCGGCCGATTGTGGTCGACGGCAACAGTGAGCTGAAAATCGTCGTGTCCAAAGATATGCAGATTTATCCGCAAGTTTCCTGCGACGGGCAGAACCATTTCACCTGCGCGCCGGGCGACACCATCACCGTCAGCAAGAAAGCGCAGAAGCTGCGCCTGATCCATCCGCTGGATCACAACTATTACGAAGTGTGCCGCACCAAGCTCGGTTGGGGCAGCCGCTTGGGCGGTGGAGGCGAGTGATGCTCGATCCCGCGCGTAGTTACGATCTGATCGGTGACGTGCACGGTTGCGCTCTGACCCTTGAGCACTTGCTCGACCGCCTCGGTTATCACAAACAGGCTGGCGTCTGGCGGCACCCGTCGCGCATGGCGGTGTTTGTCGGCGACATCATCGACCGCGGCCCGCGCATTCGCGAAGCACTGCACATCGTCCACGACATGGTCGCGGCCGGTCAGGCGCTGTGCATCATGGGCAACCATGAATTCAACGCGCTCGGCTGGAGCACGCCGGCACTGCCGGGCAGCGGCAAGCAGTTCGTCCGTGAACACACGCCACGGCATGCACGCCTGCTGCACGAAACCCTGACCCAATTCGAAGACCATCCCGGCGACTGGCATGACTTTCAACAGTGGTTCTACGAGCTGCCGCTGTTCGTCGATGCCGGGCGTTTCCGCGTGGTCCACGCTTGCTGGGATGCCGGCCTGATCGAGCCATTGCGCGCCTTGTTCCCGGATGGCTGCATCGACGAACACTTCCTCCAGGCCTCGGCCGTGCCCGGCAGTTTTGCCTGCACTGTGTTCGATCGGCTGTTGCGCGGCACCGACATGCCCCTGCCGGATGGCCTGACCATGACCAGCGGCGACGGTCTGGTGCGTTCGTTCTTCCGCACCAAATTCTGGGAAGACGACCCGCAAACCTACGGCGACATCGTGTTCCAGCCCGACGCTTTGCCGGAACCGGTCGCACAAAAGCCACTGACCTCAAGTGAAAAAAACAACCTGCTGCGCTACGGCGAAGACCAGCCTTTGCTGTTCGTCGGCCATTACTGGCGCAGCGGCAAACCGGCGCCGATCCGCCCGAACCTCGCCTGTCTGGATTACAGCGCAGTGCTTTACGGCAAACTCGTGGCCTATCGTCTGGATCAGGAAACCCGCCTCGATCCGCAGAAATTTGTCTGGGTCGATGTCGAGCGGCCGGAGGTGCTGCGATGACCCCGGGCCGGACGTTCAATTTGTTCAATCTGCAACTGGCTGTCACAAGGATTCACCATGGATGACACGACGCTGGATCAACTGGAGGCCGCTCTGCTGGCCTCGCCGGGAAACGTTGCGCTGATCACCTTGCTGCTCAAGGCGTGCCTCGAGCGTGGTGACCATGCGCGCGGGCTCAAGCTGATCCCCGAAGACCTGCGGCAATTAACGGATGCCGACGCGCTGAAACCCGTCGCGTCCCAGCTGTATCTGGCCGCCGGACAGGCGCAGAAGGCGCTGGACGTCGCGGTTGGCGATGACCCGGCGTTGCGCCTGTTGCGCGCGCGGGCGCTGGCCGATCTAGAACGGCTGAAGGAGGCTCAGGTTGAATACCGCGCGGCCATCGACGCCAATCCGTCACTTGAGGACATGGTGCTGTGGCGCCGGCTCAACGTGTCGGTGGTGGACTTTGCGGGCGGCGAGGGCCGTCCGAAGTTGCGGGTGATCTCCAACGACGACACCGACCAGACCGAAGTCCGCCGTCTGCTGGTGCCGGAAGATAAAACGGTCACCTTCAGCGATATCGGTGGTCTGGAGGATCTGAAAAAGACCATCCACAAAAAGATCATCCTGCCGTATCAGAAACCCGGTCTGTTCGAACGCTTTCGCAAGCGTGTCGGCGGCGGCGTGCTGCTGTACGGCCCGCCGGGTTGCGGCAAGACTTTGCTGGCGCGGGCCACGGCCGGCGAGTGCAACGCCAAGTTCTTCAACATCGCGATTTCCGACGTGCTGGACATGTACATCGGCGAATCCGAGCGCAAGTTGCATGCGTTGTTCGAACAGGCGCGGGCGCAGGCGCCGGCGGTGATGTTCTTCGATGAAGTCGAGGCGCTCGGCGGCAAACGCTCCAACACCCGCGAGTCGACGTCGTCGAAACTGGTCAGCACGTTCCTGTCGGAAATGGACGGCTTTGCGAAAAACAACCATGGCGTGCTGATCCTCGCCGCGACCAACGTGCCGTGGTCGGTGGATTCGGCGTTCCGTCGTCCCGGTCGCTTTGACCGCGTGCTGTTCGTGCCGCCACCGGATCGTCCTGCGCGGGAAAACATGCTGCAAATGATGGTCAAGGGCCGGCCGCTGGCGGCGGATATCGATTTCGCGTTTCTCGCCAAACATACTTCGGGATTCTCCGGGGCCGACCTCGGCGAGCTGGTGGAAACCGCCGCAGACGAAGCCATCGAAGAATCGATCAATGAAGGCTCCGAGCAGCCGATCTGTGACCGGCATTTCAAGCAGGCTTTGAAAGAAGTGCGCCCGACTACGCTGGAGTGGCTGACCACGGCGCGCAACTACGCGCGCTATGCCAACGAAGGCAATCAGTACGACGAAGTACTGGCCTTTCTCGACAAACATGGCAAGGGACGCTGATGGCCAGCCAGAATTTTTACCGGATTGAAGACGAACCGCGCCCGGGTGGCCTGGCGCGATTTGCCGTGTCGCCGTTCTGGCCGTTGCTGGCACTGATGATGGGCGGGGCGTGGCTGGGCTTGCCGTGGTTCGTGCTGAACTCGATTGCGGTGGGCAGCCCGACGCGCGTGCGCGAATGGATCTGGGTCGGCGTCGGCGCGGTTGGCAGCCTGCTGATCGGCCTGGCGCTGATCAGTCTGTTGAACAACGGCTATCTGAGCACTCAGGCGCAGATTCAATACGCCTTGCTGGTGCTGGTGGTGTGGAAACTGACCATTGGCTATGTGCTGTTCACCCTGCAAAACGCGACCATCGAGCTGTATCAGTATTACGGCGGCGTATTGAATCGCTTCGCGCCGCTGGTGGCGCTGGGTGGCGCGTTCGTGCTCAAGGGCTTCGTGGTCAAACTGGTGCCTGCAACCCTTTGGTATCTGGTGGTGAGCTGATGAACACTTCGCATCTGTTACAAGTCGCTTATCAGCGTCTGGATTCCGGGCATTTCGACGGCGCCATCGATAGCCTTCGCCAGTTATTGGCGGATGATCCCGAGTGCTCGGAGGCGCACGCGCTGCTGGCGCTGTGCCTGATGAACATGCGTCGTCTGCACGCGGCGCGGCATGAGGCGTCGCTGGCACTGGCGATGGACCCTGCGTTGCCGCTGGCGCATTACGCCGCCGCGCACACCGCCATGGCCTCGCGTCAGTTCAAGATTGCCGAGCAGCATTTGCTGCAATTGCTCGACATGGAACCCACCGACCCGCGCTATTACCGCAGCCTCGCCGATCTGTTCCAGCTCACCGGTCGCTTGAGCCAGAGTCAGCCGTTGCTGGAAAAAGCGCTCGAGCTGGAGCCGGATGCCGCCGCCAACCTGGTGGCCATGGCCGAATACCATTTGGCCTGCGGACACTGGGAGCAGGCCGAAGGCTTCGCCCGTCAAGCGTTGCAGGCCGATCCGGGGCATGCCGCAGCGGTGATCGTGCTCGGTCGTTTGCGTCTGCGTGAGGGCGACGTCAATGGCGCGCGCGAGCATGCGATCTGGGCCTTGCAGGAAAACGCCAACAACGTATCGGCCCTGAGCCTGCTGACTGCGGTCAAGGCGCGCAGCAACCTGTTCATGGGCTTCTGGTGGCGCTTCAACAGTTGGCTGACCGAGCGCAGCACCACGCGCGCGATCATCTTGTTGCTGGCCATGTTCGTGGTGTATCGCGTCACGGTGATCACGGTCACGGCGCAGGGTTATCCCGGTGCTGCCGAGGTGATCGACTGGCTCTGGCTGGGTTTCGTCCTCTATACCTTTACCGCGCCGCAGATTTTCAAGCGCGCGATGGAGAAGGAACTGACCCAGGTAAAACTTTCAAGAGAGTTCTAGGACGGCAGGCGTTACGCCCGTCGCTCCGCTCGCTGACCTGATGCCCGGCACTGTGCTGGCGCATCAGCGCCGTTAAACTAGCGACATTTTTTGGAGAGTGTTCAACATGTCGTCTTTTGCCGAATTGATCAAAAACATCACCCCCGATATCTACCAGAGCCTGAAACTGGCGGTGGAAATCGGCAAATGGGCGGACGGTGGCAAGCTCACCGCCGAACAGCGCGAACTGTCGTTGCAGGCGATGATCGCCTGGGAAATCGACAACCTGCCTGAAGACCAGCGCACCGGTTACATGGGTCCGCAGGAATGCTCGTCGAAATCGATCGAAGTGCCGAATATCCTGTTCAAGTCGGACGCCATCCATTGATCGAGATTGGCCGCGGTGCAATCAGCAAAATGTCGGCGCGCCTCGACGGGCCGAACGTGCAATACGCGTTTCGTCTGGATGACGTCGAGGTGCCGGTCAACCCGTTGATCGGCAAATCGCTGCGTCTGGAGTTCCTCGGAGCGATCCACTGCTCGCATTGCGGGCGCAAGACCAAAACCAGTTTCAGCCAGGGTTATTGCTACCCGTGCATGACCAAACTGGCCCAGTGCGACCTGTGCATCATGAGCCCGGAGCGCTGCCACTTTGATGCTGGCACTTGCCGTGATCCGGCGTGGGGCGAGCAGTTCTGCATGACCGACCACGTGGTGTACCTGGCGAATTCGTCGGGGATCAAGGTTGGCATCACCCGTGCCACGCAATTGCCCACCCGCTGGATCGATCAGGGCGCCAGTCAGGCATTGCCGATCATGCGCGTCTCCACGCGCCAGCAATCAGGCTTCGTCGAAGACCTGTTCCGCAGCCAGGTGGCCGACAAGACCAACTGGCGTGCACTGCTCAAGGGCGATGCGGTGGCGGTGGATCTGGCGCAGGTGCGTGATCAGTTGTTCGAGAGCTGTGCCGAAGGCTTGCAGGGTTTGCAGGAACGTTTCGGTTTGCAGGCGATTCAGACGATTGCCGATGTCGAACCGCTGGAAATCCGCTACCCGGTCGAGCAGTACCCGGCCAAGATCGTCAGCTTCAACCTGGACAAGAACCCGATTGCCGAAGGCACGCTGCTGGGGATCAAGGGCCAGTACCTGATCTTCGACACCGGCGTGATCAACATTCGCAAGTACACGGCCTATCAGCTCGCCGTGCATCAATAAGGATTCCAGCATGCGCACCGAACAACCGAAGATGATTTACCTGAAGGACTATCAGGCGCCCGAGTACCTGATCGACGAAACGCACCTGACCTTCGAGTTGTTCGAGGACCACAGCCTGGTCCACGCGCAACTGGTGATGCGCCGCAACCCGGCACGTGGCCCGGGCCTGCCGCCGCTGGTACTGGATGGCCAGCAGCTGGAACTGCTGTCGGTCACGGTGGCCGACAAAGCGCTGTCCGAAAGCGACTATCAGCTCAGCGAAGACCACCTGACCCTGCACCCGACCAGCGAAAGCTTCACGGTCGATACCAGCGTCAAGATCCACCCGGAAACCAACACCGCGCTGGAAGGCCTGTACAAGTCCGGCACGATGTTCTGCACCCAGTGCGAGGCCGAAGGTTTCCGCAAGATCACCTATTACCTCGACCGCCCGGACGTGATGAGCAAATTCACCACCACCGTGGTCGCCGAGCAACACCGCTACCCGGTGCTGTTGTCCAACGGCAACCCGATTGCCTCAGGTCCCGGCGAAGACGGCCGGCACTGGGCGACCTGGGAAGATCCGTTCATGAAACCGGCGTACCTGTTTGCGCTGGTGGCCGGTGACTTGTGGTGCGTTGAAGACAGTTTCACCACCATGTCCGAGCGCAACGTGGCGCTGCGCATTTACGTCGAGCCGGAAAACATCGACAAGTGCCAGCACGCCATGACCAGCCTGAAGAAGTCGATGCGCTGGGACGAAGAGGTCTACGGTCGCGAATACGATCTGGACATCTTCATGATCGTCGCCGTGAATGACTTCAACATGGGCGCGATGGAGAACAAGGGCCTCAACATCTTCAACTCCAGCGCCGTACTCGCGCGCGCCGAAACCGCTACCGATGCCGCGCACCAGCGGGTCGAAGCGATCGTTGCCCACGAATATTTCCACAACTGGTCGGGCAACCGCGTGACCTGCCGCGACTGGTTCCAGCTGTCGCTCAAGGAAGGCTTCACCGTTTACCGTGACGCGGGCTTCTCCGCCGACATGAACTCGGCCACGGTCAAGCGCATTCAGGACGTTGCCTACCTGCGTACCCACCAGTTCGCCGAAGATGCCGGCCCGATGGCCCACGCCGTGCGCCCGGACAGCTTCATCGAGATCTCCAACTTCTACACCCTGACCGTGTACGAAAAAGGCTCGGAAGTGGTCGGCATGATCCACACCTTGCTCGGCGCCGAAGGCTTCCGTAAGGGCAGCGATCTGTACTTCGAACGTCACGACGGCCAAGCGGTAACTTGCGACGACTTTATCAAGGCTATGGAAGACGCCAATGGCGTTGACCTGACCCAGTTCAAGCGCTGGTACAGCCAGGCCGGTACGCCGCGTCTGGCGGTCAGCGAGTCTTACGACGCGGCTGCGAAAACCTATAGCCTGACCTTCCGCCAGAGCTGCCCGGAAACTCCGGACAAGGTTGAGAAACTGCCGTTCGTAATCCCAGTGGAATTGGGCCTGCTTGACTCGAAAGGCGCGGCGATTGCCTTGCGTCTGACCGGTGAAGCCAGCGCTCAGGGTACTTCGCGGGTTATTTCGGTGACCGAAGCCGAACAGACTTTCACTTTCGTCGACATCGCTGAACAACCGCTGCCGTCGTTGCTGCGTGGTTTCTCGGCACCGGTGAAACTCAGCTTCCCGTACAACCGTGATCAGTTGATGTTCCTGATGCAGCACGACAGCGACGGTTTCAACCGCTGGGATGCCGGTCAGCAACTGTCGGTGCAAGTGCTGCAAGAGCTGATTGCCCAGCAGCAGAAGGGCGAGACGCTGGCCCTTGATCCGCGCCTGGTTTCGGCGCTGCGCAGCGTGCTGTCCGACGAATCGTTAGACCAGGCAATGGTCGCGGAAATGCTCTCGCTTCCAGGCGAGGCGTATCTGACTGAAATCAGCGAAACGGCTGACGTCGACGCGATCCATATCGCCCGTGAATTTGCCCGTAAGCAATTGTCCGAAGGCTTGTTCGAGGCGCTGTGGCTGCGTTATCAGGCCAATCGCGATCTGTCGAAGAAAACCCCGTACGTGGCCGAGGCCGAGCACTTCGCTCGCCGCGCGTTGCAGAACATTGCGCTGTCGTACCTGATGCTCAGCGGCAAACCGGAAGTGCTGGCGGCGACGCTGGAACAGTTCGAAACCGCCGACAACATGACCGAACGCCTGACGGCGTTGGCGGTGTTGGTCAACTCGCCGTTCGAGGAACAGAAGGCTGCGGCACTGGCGAGTTTCGCCGAGCAGTTCAAGGACAATCCGCTGGTCATGGATCAGTGGTTCAGCGTGCAGGCCGGCAGCACGTTGCCGGGCGGTCTGGAGCGGGTGAAGGCGCTGATGCAACATCCGGCGTTCACCATCAAGAACCCGAACAAGGTACGCGCGCTGGTCGGCGCCTTTGCCGGGCAGAATCTGATCAACTTCCACGCGGCGGATGGTTCGGGGTATCGCTTCCTCGCCGATCTGGTGATCGAGTTGAACGGATTCAACCCGCAGATTGCTTCGCGGCAATTGGCGCCGCTGACGCGCTGGCGCAAGTATGACGCTGCTCGTCAGGGGTTGATGAAAGGAGAGTTGGAGCGGATTCTGGCGTCGGGGCAGCTGTCCAGTGACGTATATGAGGTAGTAAGCAAAAGCCTCGCTTAAGCTGATTTCACAACAATCCCTGTGGGAGCTGGCTTGCCAGCGATAGCGGTGCATCAGTCAACATTAATGTTGAATTTGCCGCCGCCATCGCGGGCAAGCCCGCTCCCACAGGTTTTTGCATTTACCCTTACTTCAGATCGAACCGATCCAGGTTCATCACCTTCGCCCAGGCCTTCACAAAGTCCTGCACGAACTGCTCTTTCGCATCCTCACTCGCATACACCTCAGCCACCGCACGCAATATCGCGTTAGACCCAAACACCAGGTCCACTCGGGTCGCCGTCCACTTCACATTGCCGTTCTTGCGATCCCGCCCTTCAAACTCGTCCGCACTTTGCGAGGTGGGTTTCCACTCCACCCCCATGTCCAACAGATTTTTGAAAAAGTCATTGGTCAAAGTGCCGGGACGGTCGGTGAAAACACCGTGTTTCGTTTGGCCGACATTGGTGTCCAAAACCCGCAAACCGCCAATCAACACGGTCAACTCCGGCGCCGAAAGGGTCAGCAGTTGCGCCTTGTCGATCAGCAGCGCTTCGGCCGGGACGCGATATTTGCTGCGGGCGAAGTTGCGGAAGCCATCGGTGTGCGGTTCGAGGAACCCGAAAGACTCGACGTCGGTTTGCTCCTGAGTCGCATCTGCGCGGCCGGGCGAGAAGGGCACCGTCAGAGTATGCCCGGCATTCTTCGCGGCCTGTTCGACCCCGGCGTTACCCGCCAGCACGATCAGATCCGCCAGCGAGATTTGCTTGCCGGATGACCCACCATTGAACTCGCTCTGAATACCTTCAAGCGTGCCCAGCACTTTGGTCAGTTGCTCCGGCTGATTGGCTTGCCAGAACTTCTGCGGCGCCAGACGCAGGCGTCCACCATTGGCCCCGCCGCGTTTGTCCGAACCTCGGAACGTCGAGGCTGCTGCCCACGCGGTGGAAACAAGCTCTGAAACGGACAAGCCAGAGGCAAGCACTTTGCTTTTCAGCTCGGCGACTTCGGCATCGCTCACTAATGCATGAGTGACCTCTGGAATCGGGTCCTGCCACAGCAATTCTTCGTCGGGCAGTTCCGGGCCGAGGTAACGTGCGAGCGGCCCCATGTCACGGTGAATGAGTTTGTACCAGGCGCGGGCGAAGGCGTCCGCCAATTGATCGGGATTGGCCAGAAAGCGCCGGGAAATCTGCTCGTAAGCCGGGTCGAAACGCAACGCCAGATCGGACGTGAGCATGGTCGGATTCAGGCGTTTGTTCGGGTCGTGGGCATGTGGAATGGTGCCGGCCCCGGCGCCGTTCTTTGGTGTCCACTGATGAGCACCGGCCGGGCTTTTGGTCAGTTCCCAGTCGAAGCCGAACAGGTTTTCCAGGTAGTTGTTGCTCCACTGGGTCGGCGTGGTGGTCCAGGTGACTTCCAGACCACTGGTGATGGTGTCGGCACCCTTGCCGGTGCCGAAACTGTTTTTCCAGCCCAAACCTTGTTGTTCGAGGTCTGCAGCTTCCGGTTCCGGTCCGACGTTGTCGGCAGGGCCGGCGCCATGGGTTTTGCCGAAGGCGTGACCGCCAGCGATCAGCGCCACGGTTTCCTCGTCGTTCATCGCCATGCGGCCGAAGGTTTCGCGAATGTCCTTGGCCGAGGCGACTGGATCGGGATTGCCCTCCGGACCTTCAGGGTTCACGTAGATCAGGCCCATCTGCACTGCGGCGAGCGGGTTTTCCAGATTGCGTTCGCCTTGATTGGTGCGGCTTTCTTCGTTGCCGTGTAGATCCGGTTCGGCGACCAGCGTGCCGTCACCGGGTTCCTGCATAAGCTGTTGTTCTTTGCCGTAGCGGGTATCACCACCGAGCCATTTGTTTTCCGAACCCCAGTAAACGTCTTCATCCGGCTCCCAGACGTCCGCACGACCGCCAGAAAAACCGAAGGTCTTGAAGCCCATGGATTCGAGCGCAACGTTACCGGTGAGGACGATCAGGTCAGCCCAGGAAATGTTGCGCCCATACTTTTGCTTGATCGGCCACAGCAGGCGCCGGGCCTTGTCGAGGCTGACGTTGTCTGGCCAGCTATTGAGCGGGGCGAAGCGTTGCTGACCGGAACCGGCACCGCCGCGACCGTCAGCGGTGCGGTAGGTCCCGGCGCTGTGCCAGGCCATGCGAATGAACAGTGGGCCGTAGTGGCCGAAGTCGGCGGGCCACCAATCCTGAGAGTCAGTCATCAGCGCCGTCAGATCGCGTTTCAACGCTTGGAAATCCAGACTCTGAAACGCCTTGGCGTAGTCGAAGTCCTTGCCCAGCGGGTCGGACTGCGGCGCGTGCTGACTGAGGATTTTCAGATTCAGTTGATTCGGCCACCAATCACGATTGGTCGTGCCACCGCCGGCAGCGTGATTGAACGGGCATTTCGATTCGTTTGCCATGTTCGGGTCCTTATCAGGTCTTTGCGGCCGGCTCGTGCCGACTTCGGACTTGTAAGGCTAGACCCGACTGCGCAAGTCAGCTAATAGGCCGACTATTGGTGCCTGATAGGCATAGTCTTTTACCCAATCGGAGTCAACTCGATTGCGCGGCATCATCCGCCGGTACGTCATCGAGCATATCTTCCTGCCCCGGCAACTCGGTGATCACGCTGAAATCGGTCACCTCGACTGCGCCCAATCCATAACCCAGCAAGTGGAAAGAGAACGCCTTGCGCGGCAGGGGGTTGTCGAAGCTGAAGTCCATTTGCAGCGGTTGATCGGCCGTGGCGACCATTTCTGTTGGCAATCCGAGTTGCACGTCCTGCTCGAATTCCTTGGCCTTGAGCTGAATATACGCCGCCTGCTGCGGATCGACCGAGCGCACGGTCAGGCGCACGCGGGTGTGCGAGCCTTTGGGCATTTCCAGATATTGCGCGCCGATCAGGTTATCGGCCCAGTCATCCTTGATCTGCGCTTGCAGCGGGATGACGTTGTCGCTGCCGAACTGATAACGATGGTTGAGCGAGGTGCGCAGCAGCGACAGATCCAGGGCGTTGGCACGGGCGGCGATTTGCCGGGCGCTGTGACTGCTGGCGTTACCTTTGAACTTGGCACTCTCGGCGATAAATCCGCTGCTGGCGTAAGAACGGCAGCGGCGCGGCATGTCGCACTCGGTGAGGATGCCGTTGCCATCGTGGTAGCGCAGTTTGCCGTTGGTGAACGACATGATTTCGCGCCCGGTATCGTAGTCACGAAACAGCGAGCGACCGCTGAGGGCGGACGGCACCGGGAAATCAAAGTAATCAAGGATCGACGCGCTGAGGTCGACGTGGCCATACACGCCGGAATTCAAGCGCGGCAACTGCGCCTGCTCAGGCGCGAGGGTCAGGTTGAAACCCCACGAGGAAGCGAGACGCACGCCGTCGATGCCGTGGGATTCATCCGAGGTAATCACCACCAGCGTGTCTTTCAGCACGCCCTGACGCTCCAGCCCTTGCAGAAACTGCTCCAGCGCATCGTCCAGATAACCGACCGCGGCTTGCTTGGGCGTGTCGTAGCGTTGCAGATACTCATCCGGCGCGGAGTAGGGCTGATGGGTGCCGACGGTCAGCAGGGTGAGCATCCACGGCTGCCTGGTTTTCTTCAACTGGCCGACGTACTTCAACGCGCCTTCGAAAAACGCCTTGTCATCCTTGCCCCACGGGAAGTCCAGATAATTGGCGTTGGTGAACCATTCCAGACCGTGGGTCGCATCGAAACCGATGTGCGGCATGATCTTGTCCTTGGCCATGAAACGCAGACCCGCGCCTTGCAGGTAGTGAGTGGCGAAACCGTGCTGGCGCAATTGCGCGGGCAGGCAAGCCTGATTGCGTTGTTGCTGGGTGAGCATTTCCACGCCTTTGGGCGTGCCATTGTCGAGTTTGTCGTAGTCGCCGCAAAGCATGGCGTACAGACCGCGAATCGTCTGGTGGGTGTGCAGCACGTAATCCGGGGTGTTCATGCCACGCTCGGCCCAGCGGCTGAGATTGGGCATCAGGTCTTCCTGATAATGGCTGCCGATGGCTTCGCGGTTGGCACCAATGTAGGCGCCGGGAATGCCTTCCAGGGCGATGATCAAAACGTTGCGCGCCTGACCTCGCCCCGCCAGCAGGCTCTGGCCGTTGAGGTCGACATCGGTCAGACCGGCCATCGGCGGTGTAGCTACGACGGCGTCGCCGTCCAGCCATTCCTCGGCCTGCATCTGCACATCGGCCACTTGAGTGGCGAGCAGTTGGTGCGGGAGGTTGTACAAACGCCACGGGTCGGCATCGCTCGGGGAGATGTTTTGTGCGCCCCAGTGTGCGGTGAACAGCAGCAACGGCCCTGCCCACAGCGAGCGCGGCAGGGCTCGGGCCGGTGTGGCGCGACTGGTCCACTGAGTCACCAGCCATGCGATCAGCGCCAACAGCAACGCCACGGCCAGTGCAGGATGGGCAAAACCGCCACCGGTGGAGTTTTCCACGAACTGCGGGTCGATCAGATAATGCAGATCGGTCGGGTTGGGCAGGCGTCCCACCGCACTGACCAGTTCCGCAGTTGCCACTACCAGCAGCCCCCAGAACACCAATACCGGCAGTGCCACCCACCACGGACGGCGATGCAGCAGAACAACCAGCAGGCTGCCAATCGCAAGGTCAGACAGATAGCCGAACGGCGTCGACCAGCCGAGTGCCGCGCGCAGGCACACGGGCACGATCAGCACCAAAGTGATCAGGGAGACAAGGCGTGCATCCAGCTGCCGCAACCGGTGAAAAAGAGCGCTCACAAAAAAGACCTTCCAGTCATCAAGTCGTCATAAAAAGTGGGCGCGATGATAACAAGGGTAGGAGCGCTGATCGTGTTTTTAAACGCCAAATTGATCTGGCCGCGGAGCACCGCGCGGCCACTGCGCATCGCGTGAGACCTTGCACGGCGTTCCTGTCAGCGCTCACAGCGACCGATCCCGAAGCGCGGGATTTATTGTTTCAGGCTATTTATCGGGGCACGAGCGCTGATTCCGTTTATCAATCTGCGCAACCCTCGCCATCCGCAAAGATAGCCTCGATCGGCATCTCGAACGCACGGGCGATCTGAAACGCCAGCGGCAGGCTCGGGTCGTAGCGCTGGTTTTCAATCGCATTGATGGTCTGCCGCGAGACGTTGAGGCGTTCGGCCAGATCGACCTGCGACCATTTGCGTTCGGCGCGCAGTTCCTTGAGACGGTTTTTCATTGGTAGCGGCGTCGGGCGATTTGCAGGCCGATCATCCACATCACACCCATCACCGGCCATACCCACAACCAAGGGATGTGCGGGGCGCCGACGTTTTCCAGAAAACCGTAGCTGAAGGTCAACAGTGCGGAGGCGGCGAAGGCGAACCCCAAAGCTTCAAACTGGATGCGCAGATGCATTTCATCCATGCGGCGCATCTGGCGCACAATGCTCCAACACATCAGCGCGGCAGGAATGACCGGCGTCAGTGTGATAGCTGTACGCAAATAGATGCTTGCCTGCGTCAGGTGCTGCAAGGCGAGAAGCGAGGCCATCAATACGATTGAGTAAAGCGCCAGCGATGCAGCCATTTCCTGATAATAGCGTTTCATTTTTTACTTCCTATGTAAAAGACCCTTTACATACTCGTCGAATATTTCAGCGGTGTAAAGCGTGCTTTCCATCGGATCACTTTTACGCAAAGCGTTGTGTCGAGCACTCCCGCGCTATAAGCAAAACGGGGCGACATGATCAAAACCATGCCGCCCCGTTGTTACTGCTTGGAACGCGCGATCAATGCATCTTGCTGTGATCGTGCGCTTCCATGGTCAGCGCCTTGACCTGCGCCTCAACCTTGACCGTTTCCTTCTCGCCTTTGGCGTTCTCTACCGTCAGGGTCAGCGGCACTGTCTCGCCTTCTTTCAACTGACCGGTCAGGCCCATCAGCATCACGTGGTAGCCGTTCGGATCGAAGTTGACGGTTTTGCCCGCTGGCAGCTCCACCGACTTCACCGGGCCCATGCTCATGACGTCGTTCTTCATGCTCATTTCGTGGATCTGCACGTCTTTGGCCGCAGGCGAGGCCACGCTGAGCAGTTTGCTGTCGCTGTCGGCGGTGACGGTCATGAACGCGCCGCTGGCCGACTGGTTTGGCACGGTCGCACGCACCCAGGCGTTGTCGACGCGGGTTTGCGCAGCGGCGCTAAATGCCAGGCCGAGCAGGGACAAGCCCAGTACGGCACGTTTGATATTGGTGAAAGCAGGGTTCATCAGCAGACCTCCATGACGGTAAGCAAATCTTCGGTGCACTCTTGTGCAGTCAGCGATTGGGACAGGCCCACACGCAGTCCGCCACGGGTGTCGTAGACGTAACTGGTGGCGGTGTGGGAGATGGTGTAGGTGTCGCCGGCCGGGACTTTTTCGAAGAACACATCGAATTCCTTGGCCGTGGCTTTGGTTTCTTCAAGGGTGCCGTACAGCGCGACGAAGCTTGGGTCGAAGGCTTTGACGTAGGCGTCGAGAATTTCTGGCGTGTCGCGTTCCGGGTCGAGGGAGATGAATACCACTTGCAGAATGTCGCCGTCCTTGCCCATCAGCTTCTTGATTTTTGCCGCGCGGGCCAGCGTGGTCGGGCAGATGGCCGGGCATTGGGTGAAGCCGAAGAAGATCATCGGCATCAGGCCGCGAAAGCTCGACAGCGACACGGTGTTGCCTTCGGTGTCTTTGAGCTTGAAGGTGCGCCCCATGATCTTGTCGCTCAGATCCTTGCCGTATTTGTACGACAGTTGGCCACGGGTGTCGCAGCCGGCGAGCAGGCCCAGACCGAGCACGCCCATTCCCGCAAGCACCTTGCGGCGAGTCAACAAAGCCGTCATTTCATACCGCCTTTTGTAGCCCGCAGGTCGCTGGGACAGGCGGGCGGTTAACCGTAAAAGCGGCGCATGATAGCAAACTGAACCGGTCGGTCGGTTTTCGATCGTCCGTCAACGTAGGATCCGGCGACAAAAGGTGTAAGAAAAAGTGACCTGCGCTTACTGGTTGATCGGTTCAAACGTGCTCCAGCCCCCGCCCAGCGCGGTGTACAGGTTTACCTCGGCAACCAGTTGCGCCAGGCGGTCAGTGATCAAGCCTTGCTGCGAGCTGAACAACGAACGCTGGGCATCGAGGAACACCAGACTGCTGTCGACGCCGCTCTGATAGCGGTGTTGCGCCATGTTGTAGTAATCCTGCGTGGCCTGCACCAGATCGCGCTGGGCTTGCAGTTGCTGCTGATAAGTCTGGCGCGCTGCCAGTCCGTCGGCCACTTCCTGAAACGCGGTCTGGATCGATTTCTCGTATTGCGCTACGCCGATGTCTTTCTGCAATTTCGAGTAATCCAGACTCGCGCGCAGGCTGCCGGCGTTGAAGATCGGCAGGTTGATCTGCGGCTGAAACAGCCACGCGCCCGAGCCGCCCTTGAACAGTCCGGACAGATCACTGCTGGAGGTGCCGGCATTCGCGGTCAGGCTGACACTCGGGAAAAACGCCGCCCGCGCCGCGCCGATGTTGGCGTTGGCCGCGCGCAGTTTGTATTCGGCCTGAAGAATGTCCGGTCGGCGTTGCAGCAGATCCGACGGCAGCCCGGCCGGCAGTTGCGCAACCAGATCGCTCGACAACGGACGGGCCGGCAGAGTATCGGGCACCGGTGCACCGACCAACAGCGTCAGGCTATTCAAATCCTGCGCGACCTGACGCTGATAGCGCGCGAGGCTGGCGCGGGTGCTGTCGACGCTGGTCTGCGCTTGAATCTGCTCCAGTGCCGACGACTTTCCCGCTTCGCGATTACGCGTGGTCAGGCGCAGGCTTTGCTCATCGGCGGTTAGCGTCTCGCGGGTCAGAGCGAGCAGTTCCTGATCGGCGCGCCAGGTCAGGTAGGCGTTGGCGACGTTGGCCACCAGACTCAATTGCGCACTGCGCCGCGCTTCTTCGGTCGACAACCAGGTCAGCAGCGCTTG
This sequence comes from Pseudomonas sp. P4795, assembly GCF_048822895.1. Taxonomy (NCBI): domain Bacteria; kingdom Pseudomonadati; phylum Pseudomonadota; class Gammaproteobacteria; order Pseudomonadales; family Pseudomonadaceae; genus Pseudomonas; species Pseudomonas sp. P4795. Next base: position 437,240 of record NZ_JBMFBT010000006.1, read on the forward strand.
CTGGCTGAGGCTGCGCACCCGGCCGAAAAAATCCAGTTCGTAAGCGCTGACACCCAGGTTGACCCCATAGGTGGAGGTGAGCACGGCTTTGCTGTTGGCCACTGGGAGACGGCGGCGCAAGCCATCGCCATTTGCCGAAACAGCCGGGAACAGATCGGCGCGCTGAATCCGGTACTGCGCCTGAAACGCCTCGACGTTGAGCGCCGCCACCCGCAGATCGCGGTTATTCACCAGCGCGCTTTCAATCAACTGCTGCAACGCCGGGTCGTTGAATAATCTGCGCCAATCCTGATCAGCGCTGGAAACCTGCGATGCGGCAGGGTAGGCCGGGCCTTGCGGATATTGCGTAGCACTCGGCGACGCCGGGCGCTGGTAATCGGGAATCAACGAACAGCCGCCCAGCAGCAACGCCACGGACAGCAGGGAAATTGGCAACCTGAACATCAAACAGCCCCAAGCACACAAGAAAACCACCACCAAAACCGCATCAGGCCCCGGCCATCCATTTCGCCAGACCGTGGCGACCACTGACGCCGAGCTTGGCCGCCGCGCGTTTCAGATAGGTCTCGATGGAGCTGTTTTTGACCCGCAGCTTTTCCGCCATTTGCGGCACGGTGCCGCCGGTCAGCAGGCCCAGACACACCTCTTTCTCTCGCGCCGACAAGCTGATTTCGGCCATGGCCAGGCGCTCATCGAAGACGTGTTGCAACGGTGTCTGTTCCTGATCTGCAGTTGGCAGGCGTGGCTGCCTGGCACTGGTCTGACGGCTGAGTTGCGCGTGGCGCTCGATCAGTGGCAACAGGGTGTCGGACAGGCTCTTGAGAAACGACAGCTCCGGCAGCGAGAAGACCCGATGGGTGTGCGGACGGTAAAACGCGATGACGCAGCGGCGATTCGAGGTGCGCGACACCAGATTGCACTGATGCACGCTGTGGTGCGGGGATTGCTGTCGCAACGAGGCTTTCAACTGGATCAACAGCGAGTCATTCATCTCGATCATCTTCTGCAGCAACGGATGATCGTCAGGGCGCTGCAAGGGATCAGGCGCAGGAAAGGTATCAGGCAATCCGGCACTGCCAAGGGGCTTGACCTCGACCACGCTGGCCTGGCGTTCATCCAGCGTCCACTCACTGAGATCGACGCGGTTGACCGGCACCAGGGTGTCGACCAACTGCAACATGTTGTTGGCGAAATGATCGCCACCGGTGCTGGCAATCAACTCACCCAGTTGCCAGTAAAAATGCGGGTTTTCCGTGTTGCGAATACTGCCGGTCAGATTCATATCCTTGTCATCCTTGAATGAGAGCCATCGCTGAATCGTCTGCCGTGCACGCCCTGCCAAAAACCGTTTCTCCTTGAAAGCGATCTGCAGCGGGATTTAAGCCTATACATTTGTCCTACGTCTGTAGGGGAAAACAGGGACACAAAATGCCACCATTTCCGAAAAACTGCTGCGACGCTTTCTACGCAAAAAGTCCCCACGGCGCGTTCGTCATGACCGAATGGTCACGGCTGCGCCCGATAATCTGCGGCACGAGCACAGTGGCGCGGTAACCGGCGGGTCCGGGGTGTGGCGATTTTCCTACAGCTTTTTCAGCCTTTCCTTTCCGAACTTTTAGACGTATCGCCAAGTGTCAGCGCTCTGCACGGGGCCATAGGGCGCGCTGGCCGCTCAGGGCTGTCCGGGTTTCAGGTGTCATGCCGGTTTCGGGGCCGATGCTTGAATATCAGGCATAACGCCATGAGACGGATCTTATGAACCATTTTGCTGCCGACGCAGTGGACGCTCTGTCCGCCACTTGCGAGACCTTCCCGCTGACCACTGCGCAACGCGATATCTGGCTGGATCAACTGAGTCAGGGCGATTCGCCGCTGTACAACATCGGCGGCTATGTAGAGCTAAATGGCGTAATCGATCCGGTGTTGATGCAAGCGACCGTGGAGTGCCTGGTCGCGGCCAACGATGCGTTGCGCACAGTTTTGCTACCGGGCGCCGGCGCGGATGGATTGCCGCTGCAAACCTTCGTCGCATCGCTGCCGGCGCCGCTGGCTTTGGTAGATTTTTCTGCGCATCCGGATCCGCACTCAGCCGCTCAGGCGCTGGTAGAAGGACAGATGCAAGAGTCCTTTGCGCTGGATGGCCAGCCGTTGTTCCGCTTTGGGCTGATCCGCCTCGACCAGCGGTGTTACTGGTTCACCGCGCAGGCACATCATTTGATTATTGATGGCTGGGGTTTTGGGCTGCTGTTCAAATCCGCCGGCGAGATTTACAGCGCGTTGAGTGCAGGACAGCAGCCGCTGTTGTCGGCTCCGTCGTTTGCCGGATTTATCGACGAAGATGGCCAATATCACGACTCCCCGCGTTACTTGAACGCAAAGACGTACTGGCTGGAAAAGTACCGCAGCATGCCCGAACCGCTGCTGACCGCGCGCTACCGGGAGCAGATCGCACCGCCAACGCCAGCCCACGTCGTGGCCTTCCCGGCAGCGCTGCATGAGCGCATGAAAGACGTCGCACGCACACTTGGTGGCTCGGCATTTCATGTGTTGCTCGCCGCGCTGCACGTGTATTTCAGCCGCACCGCGCAACGCGATGAGTGGGTTGTCGGACTGCCGATCCTGAATCGCTCCGGTGCGCGCTTCAAAGCCACACTTGGGCTTTTCACTCAGGTCAGCGCGGTGTCGATGCACTTCGGTCGCGCGCTGTCGTTTGCCGACCTGATCAAGGCCATCGGCGCCGAACTGAAGCAGGATTTCCGTCATCAGCGCTTCCCCCTGAGCGAGATGAACCGTGCGTTGGGCCTGCTGGCTGAGGGGCGTGCGCAGTTGTTCGAAGTGTCTGTGTCTTACGAACAGGATGACCACGAGTTTCGCTATGCAGAAGCACAGGGACACGTGGTCAAGGTTTCCAATCGGCATGAAGCCACGCCGCTGGCGATTCATCTGCGCAGCAATCGATTCGACGATCAGGCGTGGCTGCATCTGCTATATGGCTCGGCGTATTTCGACGCCGCCGAGGTTGCGGCGCTGGCGGAATGTCTGCTGCTGATACTGCAGCAGGGCCTGGAAAACCTTGATCTGACGGTTGACGAGTTCAGCCTGATCACCCCGGCAGAATCTGCCCAGTTGCAGCAGTGGAACGACACCCGCGCCGACTACCCGCAGGGTCTGACCATTCATCAACGCTTTGCCGCACGCGCAGCCGAACAGCCGGATGCCGTGGCGGCGGTTTATCAGGGGCAACAGCTGACTTATGCCGAACTGAATGCTGAGGCCAACTCACTCGCGCACCTGTTGATCGGGCTGGGTGTGCGGCCGGATGATCGAGTCGCGATTGTCGCCCGCCGAGGGCTGGACACGCTGGTCGGGTTGTTGGCGATTCTCAAGGCTGGCGCGACGTATGTGCCGATTGATCCCGCGCATCCGGCCGAGCGCTTGAGCTATCTGCTCGGCGACAGCGCGCCGGTTGCGCTGCTGACCCAAAGCGATCTGCGCGAACGCTTGCCGGAGTACCAAGTGCCGATCATCGATCTTGATCGGCGTCTGTGGCCGGTCAACCCGGTCAATCCGCAGGTGGCGAATCTGACCAGCGAACATCTGGCCTACGTGATCTACACCTCCGGCTCCACTGGCCAACCGAAAGGCGTGATGGTCGAGCATCGCACCCTGTCGAACCTGGTGGATTGGCACCGCGAAGCCTTCGACCTTGACGCTGACAGCCACACCTCAAGCCTCGCCGGATTCGGTTTCGACGCCATGGCCTGGGAAGTCTGGCCGGCGCTGTGTGCCGGGGCGACCCTGCATCTGGCACCGGCCAATGACGGCAGCGAAGACATTGATGCGCTGCTGGAATGGTGGCGCGCGCAACCGCTGGACGTGAGTTTCCTGCCGACGCCGATTGCCGAGTACGCCTTCAGTCGGCATATCGAACACCCGACCTTGCGCGCACTGCTGATCGGCGGCGATCGTTTGCGCCAGTTCAATCGCGCGCAGACCTTCGAGGTGATCAACAACTACGGCCCGACCGAGGCCACGGTGGTTGCCAGCTCAGGCCGGATCGAACCCGGCACGCCGTTGCACATCGGCAAGCCGGTGAGCAATGCCACGCTTTACGTGCTGGATGAGCAGCAGCAAGCGCTGCCGATTGGCGTTGCCGGTGAGCTGTATGTCGGTGGTGCCGGGGTTGCCCGTGGTTATCTCAATCGACCGGAGTTGACGGCCGAACGCTTCCTCGACGATCCGTTCAGCACCCAGCCGAACGCGCGCATGTATCGCAGCGGCGATCTGGTGCGCTGGCGGCCTGACGGCAATCTTGAATACCTAGGGCGCAATGACGATCAGGTGAAAATCCGTGGCGTGCGCGTCGAACTCGGTGAAATCGAAGCCGCGCTGGCCAGTCATGAATCAGTCCGCGAAGCCGTGGTGCTGGTGCGCGACGGGCAGTTGCAGGCGTGGTTCACCGAGCATCAACCGCTGGACATCACCCTGTTGCACGAACATCTGAAAAACCGGTTGCCCAGCGCATTGCTGCCGTCAGCCTACGTGCGCATCCCGGCGCTGCCGCTGACCGCCAACGGCAAACTCGATCGCCAGGCTTTGCCTGTTCCGGGGCCAGACGCGCTGATCCGCAGGGTGTACGAAGCACCGCAGGGCGACGTGGAAATTCTCCTGGCGCAACTCTGGGGCGAAGTGCTGCAAGTCGAGCGAGTAGGGCGCCACGACCATTTCTTCGAACTGGGCGGGCATTCGTTGCTCGCGGTGAATCTGATCGAAAGCATGCGCCAGAATGGTATGAGCAGCGACGTGCGCGTGCTGTTCGGTCAGCCAACACTCGCGGCATTGGCCGCTGCGGTGGGTAGCGGTCGCGAAGTCGAAGTGCCGGCCAATCGCATCCCGCTCGGTTGCACGCGTATCACCCCGGACATGCTGACGCTGGTGCAACTGGATCAGGCAACCATCGACACTGTTCTAACCACGGTGCCGGGTGGCGCGACCAATGTGCAGGACATCTATCCGCTGGCGCCGTTGCAGGAAGGCATTCTTTATCACCACATCACCGCCGAGCAGGGCGATCCGTATCTGCTGCAATCGCATCTGGCCTTCGACAATCTCGCGCGGGTGGAAGCCTATGCGGCGGCGCTGTGTGAGGTCATGGCGCGCCACGATATCTTGCGCACTGCGGTTGTCTGGGAGGGGTTGAGTACACCGCTGCAAGTGGTTTGGCGCGAAGCGCAGTTGCCGGTGCAAGAGATCGTGCTCGATCCGGCCGAGGGCGATGTGCTGGAGCAACTGCATCAGCGTTTCGATGCGCGCAGCTATCGCCTCGATATCAGCCAGGCGCCGCTGATTCGACTGTTTTATGCACGCGATCCGGCTCGGGGGCGCATTGTCGCGATCTTGCTGTTTCATCATTTGGCGATGGATCACATCGCACTCGAAGCGATGCGCGAAGAAATGCGCCTGAGCCTGATGGGCCATACCGCTCCGCTGCCGGCGGCGGTGCCGTATCGCAACTATGTGGCGCAGACTCGGCTGGGTGTGAGCGAGGCCGAACACGAGGCGTTTTTCCGCGAGATGCTCGGCGATATTGACGAGCCGACGCTACCGTTCGGCTTGCAGGATGTGCAGGGTGACGGTCGTGGCATCGACGAAGCGGTGCAAACATTACCCGCCGAGATTGATCGACGTTTGCGCCTGCAAGCGCGGCAGTCGGGTGTCAGTGTGGCGAGCCTGATTCATCTGGCGTGGGCGCAAGTATTGGCAGCGACCTCCGGGCAGCAACACGTGGTGTTCGGCACGGTGCTGATGGGCCGGATGCAGGGCGGCGAGGGCGCGGATCGTGCGCTCGGGGTGTTCATCAATACCTTGCCGTTACGCGTCGATGTCGATCAAGGCGTGCGCGCGGCAGTGCAGGCGACCCATGCGCGGCTGACCGCGCTGCTCGGGCATGAACATGCGTCACTGGCGCTGGCCCAGCGTTGCAGTGGCGTGGCCTCGCCGTCGCCGTTGTTCAGTGCGTTGCTCAATTACCGGCACACCGACGCCGAGCAATCCGCACGCCACGCCTGGGAAGGCATCGAAACCCTGGCCAACGAAGAGCGCACCAATTACCCGGTGACCCTGAGCGTGGATGATCTGGGCAGCGGCATGCGATTGACCACCCGCACGCTCAACAGCATCGGTGCACAACGGATTTGCGCTTACGTGCAAACCGCGTTGCAGTCGCTGGTCGACGCGTTGGAACACTCCCCGCAACAACCCTTGAATCGCTTGTCGATCCTGCCGGCGGCGGAGCTTGAGCAACTGTTGATCGAGATCAACAGCACCGACGTCGATTGCCCGCTTGATCAGCCGCTGCAAACCCTGTTCGAACAACAAGTGCAGCGCAAACCGCATGCCATCGCGGTGCAGGCGGATGAGCAGACGCTGACTTACCGCGAACTCAACGAGCAGGCCAACCGACTCGCCCATCACCTGCGCGAACACGGCGTGCAGCCGGATTCGCGGGTGGCGATCTGTGTCGAGCGCAGTCTCGATCTGGTGGTCGGTCTGCTGGCGATTCTCAAGGCGGGTGGCGCGTATGTGCCGCTGGATCCGGAGTACCCGCTGGAGCGCCTGCATTACATGCTCAAGGACAGCGCGCCGGTGGCGGTGCTGGTGCAGGCCACCACCCGCGAACTGCTGGGTGAGCCTGGCCTGCCGCTGATCGATTTCGATCAATGCGCATGGCAGCAAAAATCGCCGGGCAATCTGCATGTGCCGGGCCTGAGCGCGGCGAATCTGGCCTACATGATTTACACCTCCGGCTCCACCGGGACGCCGAAGGGCGTGATGATCGAGCACCGCAGCGCCTGCAATATGCTGCACTGGGGCTCGCAGCTCAGCCCGCCCACCGAACATGGTGCGCTGCTACAGAAAGCGCCGTTCAGTTTCGACAGCTCGGTGTGGGAGATTTTCTGGCCGCTGTGTTCCGGCCTGCGCCTGGTGCTGGCGCGCCCTGACGGCAACCGTGATTCGGCGTATGTCACGCAGGTGATTCGCGAGCAGCAAATCACGGTGGTCAAGTTTGTCCCGGCGCTGTTGCAGCAGTTCATCGAACAGGAGGACGTCAGCCAGTGCACCAGTCTGACCGACGTGCTGAACGGTGGCGGCGAACTGACTGCCGCGCTGGCGCGCCAAGTAAGGCAGCGGTTGCCTTGGGTACGCTTGCACAACGTTTACGGCCCGACTGAAACCACCGTCGACAGCACTGGCTGGACGCTGGAACCGCACGATCCGCTGCCGGATACGCTGATACCGATTGGCAAGGCGTTGAGCAACACCCGGCTGTACGTGCTGGATGCGCATGATCAGCCAGTTCCGCTGGGCGTCAGTGGCCAGTTGCACATCGGCGGGGTCGGCGTGGCGCGCGGTTATCGCGGGTTGCCACAGATGCAGGCCGAACGCTTTATCGACAGTCCGTTCGTGGCTGGAGATCGGCTGTATCGCACTGGCGATCTGGTGCGCTATCGCCCTGACGGCAATCTGGAGTTCCTCGGACGCAACGACTTCCAGCTCAAGTTGCGCGGCTTGCGTCTGGAGCCGGGCGAAATCGAAGCGCGGTTGATCGCTCATCCGGCCGTGCGCGAAGCAGTGGTGTTGGTGCGCGACGAGCGCCTGGTGGCGTATTTCACCGTGCGCGACGGACTCCCGGCGCCGGACATCGCAGCGTTGCGCGCCCATGTGATCGAGCGCTTGCCGGAATACATGGTGCCGGGCGCATTCGTCAGACTCGACGCGTTGCCGTTGACGCCTAACGACAAGGTTGATCGCAAGGCCTTGCCGGCTCCGGGGCCGGAAGCGCTGCTCAGCCGGGCTTATGCGGCGCCTGAAGGTGCGGTCGAAACCGCGCTGGCGCAGATCTGGGCCGTGGTGCTCGGCATCGAGCAGGTCGGTCGTCACGACAACTTCTTCGAACTGGGCGGGCATTCATTGCTGGCGGTGAGCCTGGTGGCACGCATGCGTCAGGCCGGGTTGCACGTCGATGCACGCACGCTGTTCAGCCAGCCGACGCTCGCGGCACTGGCCGCGCAGACCACGGCGCAGGCGAAGCGGGTCGAAATCCCGCAAACCACCATCCCGACACTCAACCGCAAACGCCGACTCTGAGCGATGTACGGCCTCACTGTAGGAGCTGCCGAAGGCTGCGATCTTTTGATCTGGATCTTAAAAAACAAGATCAAAAGATCGCAGCCTGCGGCAGCTCCTACAGGGGGATTGTGGCAATTGCTGCCAAGGCTTGTCCCCGCTTCCCATGTCAGCCCCGCAAGTCCTGATGTTTTAGTTTTTCCAAGCTGCGCGCGATCGGCAGGGACTCGCCGCTGCGCGCTCCTTTTTCTCGAATTTACAGCAGGTTATCTCCATGCATTTCAGCGAACTGATGGCTGTTATTTCCACCCATGCGATCCGCCTTCAACAGGAAGATGAAGACCTGGTCATTCTGGGTGCCGACGACGCACTGGATGATGCGTTGTGGGACAGCCTCGCCGAGCATAAGGCGCAGCTGCTGGAACTGGTCGCGCGGCATGGCGGCGGCTGGTCGAGCCCGGCGCTGCGCATCACCCCGGACATGCTGCCGCTGGTGGATCTCGATCAGGACACCCTTGACCGTATCGTCGACACCGTGCCGGGTGGCGCGGCCAATGTGCAGGACATCTACCCGCTGGCGCCGTTGCAGGAGGGCATGCTTTATCACCATCTGTCGGCGGTTGATGGCGACCCTTACGTGTCGCAGGCCCGCTTCAGCTTCGCCAGTCGTGCCCACCTGGAAGCGTTCGCCGATGCACTGCGCTGGGTGATCGAGCGCCACGATATTCTGCGTACCTCGTTCGTCTGGGAGCGCTTGGATCAGCCGCTGCAAGTGGTCTGGCGCCAGGCGCCGCTGGTCTGCGAAGAAATCCGCCTGGACGGCAGCGCTGACGTGCTCACGCAATTGCTGCAACGGCACGACCCGCGCCACTTCCGTCTCGACTTGCAGCAAGCGCCGCTGTTGCGCGTGGCGTACGCCGAGGACGCCAATGACGGTCGTATCGTCGCGTTGATGCTGTTCCACCACATGATCATGGATCACATCGCGCTGGACGTGGTGCGCAGTGAAATTCAGGCGTATCTGCTTGAGCAAACGGCTGACGTTCCGGGCGCCGTGCCGTATCGCAATCACCTGGCGGCGGCGCGTATGCGCGGCGAGGAACAGGCCCACGAAGCGTTCTTTCGCGAGATGCTCGGCGACATCGACGAGCCGACGTTGCCCGGCGGTTTGCAGGATGTGCAGGGCGACGGTCAGCACATCGAAGAAGCCGTGCTGATGCTCGACAGCGATCTGAGCCGGCAACTGCGCGGGCAGGCACGGCAACTCGGCGTCAGCGTAGCGAGCCTGATGCACCTTGCACTGGCGCGGGTGCTCGGCCAGTTGTCCGGGCGTACGGCGGTGGTGTTCGGCACCGTGTTGCTCGGGCGGATGGACGCGGGCGAGGGCGGGGAGCGGGCGTTGGGGATGTTCATCAACACCTTGCCGTTGCGCGTGGATGTCGGCGCCGAAAGTGTGCGTGACGGCGTGCTGGCGACCCACCGTCGCCTGAGCGCATTGCTCGCCCACGAACAGGCCTCACTCGCGCTGGCTCAGCGTTGCAGCGCGGTGCCGACGCCGTTGTTCAGCGCCATGCTCAATTACCGTCATAGCACGCTCGAAGAAGTCGCCGAGGTGGTTGACCTGGTACCGGGGATTCAGGTGCTCGGCGCCCGTGAGCGCACCAACTACCCGCTGACCGTGAACATCGACGACCTCGGCCAGGACTTGCGCATCACCGCACTGGTTGATGCAACCCTCGGCGCCGAGCGCATTGCGCGCTACCTGCACACCGCGCTGGAAAGCCTGGCGCAGGCGCTGCAAGACTCGCCGCAAGCGCCGCTGCACAGCCTGAATATTCTGCCGAGCGCCGAGCGCGAATTTTTGCTGCACGGCCTCAATTCCCCACAGGCGCAGTTCGCCGAAGCGCCGCTGATCCACCAGCAATTCGAAGCCCACGCGCAATTGCAGCCGGATGCCACGGCGCTGATTTTCCAAGAGCAAACGCTGAGCTACGGCGAACTCAATCGCCGCGCCAATCAGCTTGCTCAGCGCTTGTTGGCGCTGGGCATTCGCCCCGATGATCGTGTGGCGATCTGCGTCGAACGCGGCCCGCACATGCTCATCGGCCTGTTAGGCGTGCTCAAGGCTGGCGCCGGTTACGTGCCAATCGACCCGGCGTATCCCCTGGAGCGCATCGCTTTCACGCTGACGGACAGTGCGCCGGTTGCGCTGCTGATGCAGGTTGACACGCAGGATCGCGTTGCCGATCTCACTGTGCCGAAAATCGATCTCGATGACCCGACGCTGCAAGCCGAACTGGACTGCAATCCGCAGGTTCCAGAATTGACCCCGGCGCACCTCGCTTACGTGATCTACACCTCCGGCTCCACCGGTCTGCCCAAAGGCGTGATGGTCGAGCACCGCAACGTCGCGCGGCTGTTCTCGGCGACCCATGACTGGTTCAACTTCAATCGGCAGGACGTTTGGGCGCTGTTCCATTCCTTTGCTTTCGACTTCTCGGTATGGGAAATCTGGGGGGCGCTGAGCTTCGGCGGGCAGTTGCTGATCGTGCCGCAGAAAGTCAGCCGCTCGCCGGACGAGTGCTATGCGTTGCTCTGTCAGGCCGGCGTCACGGTGCTCAACCAGACGCCGAGTGCCTTCCGCCAGTTGGTCGCGGCCCAGGGCCGCAGCCCATTGCAGCATTCCCTGCGCGAAGTGATCTTCGGCGGCGAAGCGCTGGAACCGGGCCTGCTCAAACCCTGGTACGCGCGGGTTGGTAATGCCGGCACGCGGCTGGTCAACATGTACGGCATCACTGAAACCACGGTGCACGTGACCTATCGCCCGTTGGCGGCGGCGGATGCGCAACTGGTCGGCGTCAGCCCGATTGGCGTGCGCATTCCCGATTTGCAACTGTATGTGCTGGATGAGCAGCGCGAGCCGTTGCCGGTCGGCGTAGTCGGGGAGTTGTACGTCGGTGGCGCCGGGGTGGCGCGGGGTTATCTCAATCGTGAAGGCCTCACGGCTGAACGCTTCATCAAAGACCCATTCACCGCTCGCGCCGAGGCACGTTTGTACAAGACCGGCGACCTCGCACGCTGGGCCGTGGACGGCAGCCTCGACTATTTGGGGCGCAACGACGACCAGGTGAAAATCCGCGGTTTCCGCATCGAGCTGGGCGAGATCGAAGCGCGCCTGTCGGCCTGCACAGGCGTGCGTGAAGCGGTGGTGATCGCCCGCGAAGACCGCCCCGGCGATCAGCGACTGGTCGCGTACTGGCTGGCTGAAGAGGGCGCCGATCCGAGCGTGGCGCAACTGCGCGAACAACTGCTGGTGTCGCTGGCCGACTACATGCTGCCAAGTGCCTTCGTGCGCCTCGAAGCCTTTCCGCTGACCGCCAACGGCAAACTCGATCGCAAGGCCTTGCCGCAACCGGATGGTGACGCCTATGCCCGCCGTGGCTTCGAGGCGCCGCAGGGCGATGTCGAACAGCGCATCGCCGCGATCTGGCAGACCTTGCTGCAACTGGAACAGGTCGGCCGCCACGACAACTTCTTCGAACTCGGCGGCCATTCGCTGCTGGCGGTCAAGCTGATCGAACGCATGCGTCAGCAGGAAATGCATTGCGACGTGCGCGTGCTGTTCGGCCAGCCGAGCGTCGCGGCGCTGGCGGCCACTTTGGGTGGCGAGCAAACGGTGACAGTGCCGGCCAATCGTATCGAACCGGGCTGCACGCGCATCACCCCGGACATGTTGCCGTTGGCCACTCTGGATCAGGACGGCATTGACCGCGTCGTCGCGAGCCTTCCCGACGGCATCGCCAATGTGCAGGATATTTATGCGCTCGCGCCGTTGCAGGCCGGTATTCTCTATCACCACTTGGCGACCGCCTACGGCGATCCCTACGTGTTGCAGGCGCAGTTCGCTTTCGACGGATTGACGCAAATCAAAGCCTTGGTTCGCGCGCTGAACAGCGTCATCACGCGCCACGACATCCTGCGCACCAGCGTGCACTGGGAAGGTCTGGAGGAACCGGTGCAGGTGGTCTGGCGCGAGGCCCGTCTGGCGCTGGAGCGGATCGATGCCGATCCGCAGGACGGCGACGTGTTGCAGCAAATGCAACATCGTTTCGACCCGCGTCACTATCGCCTCAATCTCAATCGCGCGCCGCTGATGCGCTTCGCCTACACCGAAGACCCGCTGCAACAGCGCTGGGTCGGCATTCTGCTGCTGCACCACATCGTCCTCGACCATACCGCGCTGGAAGTGCTGGTGGCAGAGCTCAGCGATGCGCTGCGCGAAAACACCAGCGAGCTGCCGGCGCCAGTGCAATACCGCAATTACGTGGCGCAGGCACGGCTCGGCGATAACGCTGAGGTCCACGAAGCATTCTTCCGCGACATGCTCGGCGACATCGACGAGCCGACCGTGGCCTTCGGTGTGCAGGATGTGCATGGCGACGGCAGCACGATCATTGACAGTGAACTTGCGCTGGATGCAGAGCTGGGCCAACGCCTGCGCCAACAGGCGCGCCGACTGGGGATCAGCGTCGCTAGCTTGGTGCATCAGGCCTGGGGTCAGGTGCTGGCGCAGGTTGCAGGGCGCGACGACGTAGTGTTCGGCACCGTGCTGCTCGGACGCATGCAGGGCGGCGCCGGGGCCGAGCGCTCGTTGGGGATGTTCATCAACACCTTGCCGCTGCGCGTCAGCGGCGGCGCGTTGGGCGTGGAGCAGGGCGTGCGCGCCACCCATGAACGACTGGCGCAATTGCTCGCGCACGAACAGGCGTCACTCGCGTTGGCCCAGCGTTGCAGCGGCGTGGCCGGTTCGTTGCCACTGTTCAGCACTTTGCTCAACTATCGCCACAGCGCAGCTGAACCGGCGACGCTGGACTGGGACGGCATTCACATTCTCAGCTCCCGCGAGCGCAGCAATTATCCGCTGGTGGTCAGTGTTGATGACCTTGGCGAAGGGTTTCGGCTCTCGGTGCAGGCAGTGCCTGAAGTGAATGGCGCGCAGGTGTGCGATTACCTGCAAACCGCGTTGCAGAATCTTTTGACAGCGCTGGAGCAAAGTCCTGCCACGCCGCTGCACGACGTATCGATTGTGTCCCCGAGCGAACGGCAGAAAGTGCTGGTCGGTTTCAACATCACGGGCCGTGAGTATCCGCACGCGCAGACCGTGCAGCGTCTGTTCGAAGCGCAAGTCGCGGCGCGTCCGGACGCGGTGGCGGCGGTGCAGGGCGCGCAGCAGCTTACGTATCGCCAGCTCAACCAGCAGGCCAACCGCTTGGCCCATCATCTGCTCGGCATTGGCGTAAAACCGGACGACCGCATCGCGCTGTGCGTGCGCCGTGGTCCGCAGATGCTGGTGGGGATGCTGGCGATTCTCAAGGCTGGCGCCGGTTATGTGCCGGTTGACCCCGCGCATCCACGCGAGCGAATCGCGTATTTGTTACGTGACAGCAAACCAGTCGCCGTGTTGGCACAAGCTTCAACGATGGATCTGCCGGGCGCAGTGCCGGTGATTGATCTCGACAGCGGCAACTGGCAGCACATGGCAGACACCAATCCACAACTGCCAAGCCTGACCCCGGCGCATCTGGCTTACGTGATCTATACCTCCGGTTCCACCGGCGAGCCGAAAGGCGTGATGGTCGAACACGCAACTCTGGAAAACCTCGTGCACTGGCACGCCGAAGCGTTCGACCTGCACGCCGGCAGCCACACCGCGAGCATTGCGGGCTTGGGTTTTGATGCGATGGCGTGGGAAGTCTGGCCAGCGCTGTGTGTCGGCGCGACCCTGCACCTGCCGCCTGAGTCGATCAGCAACGAACACCTCGATGAACTGCTCGACTGGTGGCGCGCGCAGCCATTGCAAGTGAGTTTCCTGCCGACCCCGGTCGCCGAATACGCCTTCAGCCGCAACCTCGGCCATCCGGCCCTGCGCACGCTGCTGATCGGTGGCGACAAACTCCGGCAGTTCCCGCATGACCAGACCTTTGAGGTGATCAACAACTACGGCCCGACCGAGGCTACCGTGGTCGCAACGTCCGGGCGCATCCAGTCCGGCGAGGTTTTGCACATAGGCCGGCCTATCGCCAATGCCAAGGCCTACCTGCTCGACAAGCAGCAGCGCCCAGTGCCGGTTGGCGTCGAAGGCGAGTTGTACGTTGGTGGCGCAGGTGTTGCCCGTGGCTACTTCAATCGCCCGGACCTGACCGCCGAACGCTTCCTGCGCGATCCGTTCAGCCACCAGCCAAACGCGCGCATGTACCGCACCGGCGACCTCGCACGCTGGCTCGCCGACGGCACCATCGAATACCTCGGACGCAACGACGATCAGGTCAAACTGCGCGGCGTGCGCATCGAACTTGGCGAAATCGAAGCCGCGCTGGTCAGTCATGCGGCGATTCAAGATGCCGTGGCGCTGGTGCGTGATGGGCAATTACTCGCGTGGTTCACCGAACGTTCGCCGGTCGATATCGAGGCGCTGCGCAGCCACTTGCAGGCACGTTTGCCGCAAGCGCTCGTTCCTGCCGCGTATGTGCGCCTGGACGCGTTGCCGCTGACCGCTAACGGCAAACTCGACCGCAAAGCGCTGCCGGAACCGGATCAACACGCCTGGCTCAAGCGTGAATTCGAAGCCCCGCAAGGCGCGGTCGAAATTGCCCTGGCGCAGATCTGGGCCAGTGTGCTCAAAGTCGAACAGGTCGGGCGGCATGATCATTTCTTTGAGCTCGGTGGACATTCGCTGCTGGCGGTCAGCCTGATCGAACGCATGCGGCAAGCGGGGCTGAGCACTGATGTGCGCGCGCTGTTCAACCAACCGACGTTGGCGGCATTGGCCGCAGCAGTCGGCAGCGGCCGCGAAATCGCAGTCCCGGCCAATCGCATTGCGCTTGGTTGCACGCACATCACCCCGGACATGCTCAGCCTGACCGAACTCGATCAGGCGGGCATCGAGTGCATCGTCGCCAGCGTGCCTGGCGGCGCGGCCAATGTGCAGGACATTTATCCGCTGGCACCGTTGCAGGAAGGCATTCTCTATCACCACTTGAGCGCCGAGCAGGGCGACCCGTACTTGCTGCAGTCGCGTCTGGCCTTCGACAGCGTTGAGCGGCTGCGCACTTTCGCCGACAACTTGCAGCGCGTCGTCGCGCGTCACGACATTCTGCGCACCAGCGTGGTCTGGGAAGGGCTGCCGAGCCCGCAACAAGTGGTCTGGCGCCACGCCGAACTTGTGGTGCAGCAGGTTGCGCTGGACCCGGCCGACGGCGACATTCTCGGCCAGTTGCACGCGCGTTTCGACGCCCGGCATTACCGCTTCGACCTGAGTCGCGCGCCGTTGCTGCGCATGGTTTATGCCGAAGATCCGGCACAACGACGGGTGGTAGCCATCGTGCTGTTCCATCACCTGATCCTCGATCACACCGCGATGGAAGTGGTCGGCGAGGAAATGCGCGCATTTATGTTCGACCAGGCGCACACGCTGCCCGCGCCGATTCCGTACCGCAACTACGTGGCGCAGGCGCGACTCGGTGCCGGCGAGCAAGAGCACGAAGCATTCTTCCGCGAGATGCTCGGCGACATCGATGAACCGACTCTGCCATTCGGTCTGCACGACGTGCAGGGCGATGGCCGCGCCATCGAGGAAGCGCTGCAACCGGTGGACGCGCAACTCAACCGGCGTCTGCGCGATCAGGCCCGACAGCTCGGCGTGAGTGCCGCGAGCCTGATGCACTTGGCCTGGGCGCAGGTGTTGGGCGTGGTTTCCAGCCGCCGCGAGGTGGTGTTCGGCACCGTGCTGATGGGCCGCATGCAGGGCGGCGATGGCGCCGACCGCGCGCTGGGGGTGTTCATCAACACCTTGCCGCTGCGGGTCGATGTCGGCGAGGGCGTGCGCGCGGCGGTCAAGGCCACCCACGCGCGACTGACTGCGTTGCTCGGGCACGAGCACGCTTCACTGGCCTTGGCACAACGTTGCAGCGGTGTCGCCAATGGTTCGCCGCTGTTCAGTGCGTTGCTCAACTACCGCCACACCGTGGCCGAGCATCAGCCGCGCGACGGTCAGGGCATCTGGGCCGGGGTGCGCCTGCTCGGTGGTGAAGAACGCAGCAACTATCCGCTGACCCTGAGCGTGGATGATCTGGGCGAAGCCTTCGCGCTGAACGTGCTGGCCGTGGCCGAGATCGGCGCGCAACGCATTTGCAGCTACATGCACAAGGCTTTGGAGCATTTGGTGCTGGCGCTGGAGCAGTCGCCGCAACTGCCGCTGAATCGCTTGCCGATCCTGCCAGCGGCCGAGCAGGAACGCCTGCTCAGCGGTTTTAATCAGCACGCTGTGGCGTATCCGCGCGGGGCGCTGATTCATGCATTGGTTGAGGCTCAGGCTGAGCAAGCTCCCGAGGCTGTCGCGGTAATGCAGGGCGCGCAGCAACTGACTTATCGCCAACTCAATCAGCAGGCCAATCGCCTGGCGCATCACCTGATCGGCCTCGGTGTGCAAGCCGATGACCGCATCGCGCTGTGTGTAAAGCGCAGCCCGCAAATGCTGGTGGCATTGCTGGCGATTCTCAAGGCCGGCGCCGGGTATGTGCCGGTCGACCCGGCGTATCCGCAGGAGCGCATCGCCTATCTGTTGCAGGATAGCGATCCGGTCGCGGTGCTGGCGCAGGCTTCGACGCGTCATCTATTAGGTTCGGTGCCGGTGATCGATCTGGACAGCGACGCTTGGCATCATTTGTCAGACAGCAATCCGCAGTTGCCGACCCTGACCCCGGTGAATCTCGCCTACGTGATCTACACCTCCGGCTCCACCGGCCAGCCCAAAGGCGTAATGGTCGAGCACGCGACCCTGGAAAACCTCGTGCAATGGCACGCCGATACCTTCGAGCTGCACGCCGGCAGCCACACCGCCAGCGTTGCCGGTTTCGGTTTCGATGCGATGGCCTGGGAGGTCTGGCCGGCGTTGTGTGTCGGCGCGACCTTGCATCTGCCGCCGCAATCGGTGGGCAACGAACACCTCGATGAACTGCTCGACTGGTGGCGCGCGCAACCGTTGCAGGTGAGTTTCCTGCCGACCCCGGTCGCCGAATATGCGTTTAGCCGTCATATCGGCCACCCAACGCTGCGCACGCTGCTGATCGGTGGCGACAAACTGCGGCATTTCGCACAGGCGCACACTTTCGCGGTGATCAACAACTATGGCCCCACCGAAGCCACGGTGGTTGCCACTTCCGGCCCGGTCGAAGTCGGGCAGCCGCTGCACATCGGCCGGCCGATTGGCAACGCGCTGATTTACTTGCTCGACGAACAACAACGGCCAGTGCCAGTCGGCGTGGCCGGCGAGTTGTACGTGGCGGGCGCCGGGGTTGCTCGTGGTTATCTGAACCGGCCTGAGCTGACTGCCGAGCGTTTCCTCGACGACCCATTCAGCGATGAACCGCAGGCGCGCATGTACCGCACTGGCGACCTCGCACGCTGGCTGGCCGACGGCAATATTGAATACCTGGGACGCAACGACGATCAGGTCAAACTGCGTGGCGTGCGCGTCGAACTCGGCGAAATTGAAGCTGTGCTGAGCAGCCATCCCGCCGTGCAGGACGCCGTGGCGCTGGTGCGCGACGGCCAATTGCTGGCGTGGTTCACCGAGCGCTCGCCGGTCGATATCGAGGCGCTGCGCAGTCATCTGCAACTGCGTCTGCCGCAAGCGTTGATCCCCGCAGCCTATGTCCGACTGCACGCCTTGCCGCTGACTGCAAACGGCAAACTCGACCGCAAGGCCTTGCCGGAACCGGATCACTCCGCGTGGCTGAGTCGCGAATATGCTGCGCCGCAAGGTGCCGTGGAAATTGCGCTGGCGCACATCTGGGCCGACGTGCTCAAGGTCGAACTGGTCGGGCGGCACGACAACTTCTTCGAACTCGGCGGGCATTCATTGCTGGCGGTGAGCCTGATCGAACGCATGCGCCAGATCGGCCTCAGCGCCGATGTGCGTGCGTTGTTCAGCCTGCCAACCCTGGCGGCGCTGGCCACAGCGGTCGGCAGTGGACGGGAAGTCGAAGTGCCGGCCAACCTGATTGCCGCCGATTGCACACGCATCACTCCAGAGCTGTTGCCGCTGGTGCAACTGGATCAGGCGAGCATCGAGCGCATCGTCGCGACGGTGCCGGGTGGCGCGGCCAATGTGCAGGATATTTATCCGCTGGCGCCGTTGCAGGAAGGGATTCTGTATCACCACTTGAGCGCCGCGCAGGGTGATCCGTATCTGCTGCAATCGCGTCTGGCGTTCGACAGCCTCGAACGTGTGCAAGCGTTCGCCGCTGCACTGAGTCAAGTCATGGCGCGTCACGACATTTTGCGTACCGGTGTGGTCTGGGAAGGCTTCGCGGCGCCCGTACAAGTGGTTTGGCGTCACGCCGAACTGCCGATACAAGAGGTGCAGCTGAATCCGGCGCAGGGTGCAGTTGCCGAGCAATTGCACCAGCGTTTCGATGCGCGGCACTTTCGGTTGAACATCAGTCAGGCGCCGCTGCTGCGTCTGGTGTATGCCCGTGATCCGGCCCACGACCGGGTGGTGGCGATGTTGCTGTTCCATCACATCGCCATGGACCACACGGCGCTGGAGGTTGTGAGCCAGGAAATGCAGGCGATTCTGCTCGGGCACGCTGCGCCAGCGAGTGCGGCGGTGCCGTATCGCAACTATGTGGCGCAGACGCGGCTGGGCATCAGCGAGCAGGAGCACGAAGCGTTCTTCCGCGCGATGCTCGGCGACATCGACGAACCAACCTTGCCGTTCGGTCTGCAAGACGTGCGCGGTGACGGTCACGATATTGAGGAAGTGCGTCAGCCGCTGCCGGCAGCGTTGGCCCAGCGTCTGCGCAGTCAGGCGCGGCAAATCGGCGTAAGTGTGGCCAGCCTGTTTCATCTGGCGTTCGCGCAAGTGCTGGGTGCGACGTCCGGGCGCGATTCGGTGGTGTTTGGCACCGTGCTGCTGGGCCGGATGCAGGGCGGCAGCGGCGCGGATCGCGGCTTGGGCATGTTCATCAATACCTTGCCGCTGCGCGTTGATCTGGCTGATATCAGTGTGGGCGCCGGGGTCAAGGCGACCCATCAGCGGCTCACCGAATTGCTTGGGCATGAACACGCTTCGCTGGCATTGGCGCAGCGCTGCAGCGCGATTGCCGCGCCGTCGCCGCTGTTCAGCGCGATGCTCAATTACCGGCATGGCGCCAGCGAAGAAGCGCAACAAGCCGCGCGTCTGGCCTGGCAAGGCATTGAAACGCTGGGCGGTGAAGAGCGCACCAACTATCCGCTAAGCCTCAACGTCGATGACCTGGGCAGCGATTTCATCCTGACGGCGATGATCCCGGCGCAGATCGGCGCTGAGCGCATCTGCGGGTTCATGCAGCGCGCGTTGATTGCGTTGGTCGAAGCGCTGGAACACGCGCCGCACCAAGCGCTGAAGCGCTTGCCGGTGTTGCCGGACGCCGAGCGACAGCGCTTGCTGGTCGAGTTCAATGCCACCGAGGTTGCTTACAACCTCAACCAGAGCATCCACGGGCTGTTCGAGGCGCAGGTGTTGCGCACGCCGCAGGCTGTCGCGGTGCAAGGCGGCGACTCGCGTCTGACCTATACCGAGCTGAATCAGCAGGCCAACCAATTGGCGCAGCACTTGCGCGACTTGGGTGTGCAGCCGGATTCGCGGGTGGCGATTTGCGTGGAGCGCAGTCTGGAAATGGTCGTCGGCCTGCTGGCGATTCTCAAGGCTGGCGGCGGTTACGTGCCGCTGGATCCGGCGTACCCGGCAGAACGCCTGGCCTACATGCTCGAAGACAGCGCGCCGCTGGTGGTGCTGGTGCAGGGTTCTACGCGAAACCTGTTGGGCGAAGTGGCCGCGACGGTCATCGATCTTGAGCAAAACACCTGGCAATCGCAGTCCAGCGCCAACCCTCAAATCTCGATGCTGACCGCGCAGCACACGGCCTACGTGATCTACACCTCCGGTTCCACCGGCCAACCGAAAGGCGTGATTAACGAACACGCGGCAGTGGTCAACCGCTTGCTGTGGATGCAGGACGCCTATGGCCTGACGCCTGAAGATTCGGTGCTGCAAAAAACTCCGTTCAGTTTCGACGTGTCGGTCTGGGAGTTCTTCTGGCCATTGATGACCGGCGCGCGGCTGGTGATGGCGCGGCCCGGCGGACACAAGGATCCGCTGTACCTCAGCGAAGTGATCGAAGCAGAAAACATCAGCACGCTGCACTTTGTGCCGTCGATGCTCGACGTGTTCCTCGCCCATGGTGACAGCGCTCGTTGCGCCAGTCTGCGCCAGGTGATGTGCAGCGGCGAGGCGCTGCCGGGCAGTCTGGTGCGGCGCTTCAAGCAGCAATTGCCGGCCAGCGCCTTACACAATCTGTACGGCCCGACCGAAGCAGCGGTGGACGTGACTGCGTGGAATTGCACCGGGCCACTGCAGCAAACCCCGGACAACACGCCCATCGGTAAACCGATCGCCAACACGCGCCTGTACATCCTCGACGCACAGCAGCAACCGGCGCCGCTGGGTGTGGTCGGCGAGCTGTACATCGGCGGCGTGCAGGTTGCGCGCGGCTATCTCAACCGTCCTGAACTCAGCGCCGAACGCTTCCTCGACGATCCGTTCCGCGAGCAGCCGCACGCACGCATGTACCGCACTGGCGATGTCGCGCGTTATCGGGCGGACGGCAACATCGAGTACCTGGGACGCAATGACGATCAGGTGAAGATCCGTGGTCTGCGCATCGAGCTCGGAGAAATTCAGGCGCGCCTGACCGCGATTGCCGGTGTGCAGGAGGCTGCGGTGTTGGCCCGCGAAGACGTGCCGGGGGACAAGCGTCTGGTTGGCTATTACACCGGGACACAGCTTTCCAGCGATCACTTGCGCACGGATCTGCTTGCGCATTTGCCGGATTACATGGTGCCGGCGCTGTTCGTGCATCTCGAAGCCTGGCCGCTCAGCCCCAACGGCAAACTCGATCGCAAGGCTTTGCCGGCACCGGATCAAACCTCGCTCATCACCCGCGAATACGAAGCGCCGATTGGCGAGGTGGAAATCACCCTCGCACGGCTCTGGGCCGAGTTGCTCAACGTCGAGCGGGTAGGGCGCCACGACCATTTCTTTGAATTGGGCGGGCACTCATTGCTGGCGGTCAGTTTGATCGGCCGCTTGCGTCAGGAAGGCATGGAAGCCGACGTCAGGGCGTTGTTCGAACAACCGACCCTGGCTGGCTACGCCGCAATTACCGAAAGAATGGAGATCGTCCTGTGAGCGTGTTCGAACTGTTGGCAACCCTCAAAGCCAAAGACATTCAGTTGGCAGTCACCGACGATCAGTTGCGCGTGCAGGGCAACAAGCAGGCCTTGAGCGATCCGGCGCTAGTGGCGCTGCTGCGCGAGCACAAACCGGCGTTGATCGAGCTGATCAAGGCTGGCGAATATTCGGCGAGCAAGAGTGGCCAGGTCACGGTGCCGGATAACGGCATTGTTCCCGGCACCAGCCGAATCACTCCGGCGATGCTGACGCTGGTCGAACTCGACCAGCCGACCATCGACCGACTTGTCAGCGACGTGCCCGGCGGCGCCGCCAATGTGCAGGACATCTACCCGCTGGCGCCGTTGCAGGAAGGCATTCTTTATCACCATGTCAGCGGCGGTGAGGGCGATCCGTACATCATGCAGTCGCAGTTCGCGTTCGCCAGTCTGGAGCGTTTGCACGCGTTTGCTCAGGCGCTGCAAAGCGTGATCGATCGTCATGACATTCTGCGCACGGGCGTGGTCTGGGAAGGCCTCGATCAGCCATTGCAAGTGGTCTGGCGTCAGGCCGATTTGCCGTTGGAGGAGGTTGTACCGCAGGCCGACGGAGATGTTCTCGCGCAGTTGCATGAGCGTTTCGACGCCCGGCATTTCCGCATGGATGTCAGCCGCGCACCGCTGATGCGCCTGGCTTACGCCGTCGATGCTGCCGGACAGCGTGTGGTCGCGACCTTGTTGTTCCACCATATGGCACTGGATCACTCGGCGCTCGACGTGGTGCGCCACGAGATGCGCGCCTGCCTGCTCGGGCAAAGTGCCTCGCTGGGCCGCCCGGTACCGTTTCGCAATTACGTGGCGCAGGCGCGACTGGGCGTCAGCGAAGCCGAGCACGAGGCATTTTTCCGCGAGATGCTCGGCGACATCCATGAGCCGACGCTGCCGTTCGGTTTGCAGGATGTGCAGGGCGACGGTCAGGGCATCGCCGAACTCAGCGTGCCGATTGATCCGCTGCTGGGGCAACGTCTGCGCACACAGGGACGGCAGCTCGGGGTGAGCGCGGCAAGCCTGTTTCACCTCGGCTGGGCGCAGGTGCTGGCGACCATAACCGGCAAACATTCGGTGGTATTCGGCACGGTGCTGATGGGCCGCATGCAAGGCGCCGAGGCGACGGACCGGGCCTTGGGGATTTTCATCAATACCCTGCCGTTGCGCGTCGATATCGATGCGCAAAATGTGCGCGCCGCCGTCCACGCGACCCACGCGCGGCTGACTACGGTAATACGCCACGAACACGCGCCGTTGGCACTGGCTCAGCGTTGCAGCAACGTGGTGTCGCCGACGCCGCTGTTCAGCTCCTTGCTCAATTACCGCCACAGCCACACTGCCGCGTCCGCCAGCGCTGAAACTTTGGCCGCGTGGGCGGGCATCAGCACGCTGCATTCGGAAGAACGCACTAATTATCCGTTGACCCTGAGCGTCGACGATTTGGGCGAGGCCTTCAGCCTGACGCTGCTGGCCACTACGCAAATTGATCCGCAGCGGGTGTGCGCTTACATGCACTGCGCGCTGGAGAGTCTGGTGCTCGCGCTGGAGCAGGCGCCGGATACGCCGATCAATCAGCTATCGATTCTGCCGGCGACCGAGCGTGAGCAAGTGCTGGTCGGCTTCAACGCCACCGCGGCCGACTACCCGCGTGAGATGACCATTGCGCAGCGCTTCGAGGCTCAAGTTTTGGAGCGGCCAGAAGCCGTGGCGGCGGTGTTCCTTGGTGAACAACTGACCTATGCCGAACTCAATCTGCACGCCAATGCTCTGGCCCATCACCTGATCGATCTGGGTGTGCAGCCTGACGACCGCGTGGCCATCGTCGCCCGCCGGGGGCTGGATACGCTGGTCGGGCTGGTGGCGATTCTCAAGGCGGGCGCCGGTTATGTGCCGGTCGATCCGGCGCACCCGGCCGAGCGTTTGCACTATTTATTGAGCGACAGCGCACCGGTCGCGGTATTGATCCAGAATGACCTGCGCGAGCGCTTGCCCGCGCTCGACGTGCCGCTGATCGATCTTGACCGCTGCACCTGGCCGCTGAATTCGGCGCTTGATCCACAAGTGCCGGGGTTGACTGCCGAACACCTCGCCTACGTGATCTACACCTCGGGGTCGACCGGGCTGCCCAAGGGCGTGATGGTCGAACATCAGACCTTGTCCAACCTCGTAGACTGGCATTGCAACGCGTTCGATCTGCGCGCCGGTCGCCACACTTCAAGCCTTGCCGGATTCGGTTTCGACGCCATGGCCTGGGAAGTCTGGCCGGCATTGTGCGCGGGCGCGACGCTGCACCTGGCGCCGACTCAGGACGGCGGAGAGGACATCGATGTGCTGCTGCAATGGTGGCGGGCGCAGCCGCTGGACGTGAGTTTCCTGCCAACGCCGGTCGCCGAATACGCCTTCAATCAGAACCTCGAACATCCGACTCTGCGCACGCTGCTGATCGGCGGTGATCGCCTGCGCCAATTCACCCGCAACCAACATTTCGACGTGATCAACAACTATGGCCCGACCGAGGCCACGGTGGTCGCGACTTCCGGCAAGATCGAAGCCGGGCAGACCTTGCATATCGGCCAGCCAGTGAGCAACGCCACGGTGTACCTGCTCGATGAACAGCAGCGCCCGGTGCCGATTGGGGTTGCCGGCGAATTGTATGTCGGTGGCGCCGGGGTGGCCCGTGGTTACCTGAATCGTCCCGAACTGACCAGCGAACGCTTCCTCGACGATCCATTCAACAGCGGCCGCATGTACCGTACCGGCGACCTCGCACGCTGGTGCGCCGACGGCACGCTCGAATACATCGGGCGCAATGACGATCAAGTAAAAATCCGTGGTGTGCGCATCGAACTCGGCGAAATCGAAACCCGCCTCAACCAGCTCCCTGGGATTCAGGAAGCGGTGTTGCTCGCTCGTGAAGATCAGCCGGGCCAGGTGCGGCTGGTGGCGTATTTCACCGAACAGGCACAGGTTGAACCGCTGGCAGTGGGCGAGTTGCGCGCGCATTTACTGACCCAATTACCTGAGTACATGGTGCCGGTGGCGTTCGTCAGGCTTGACGCTCTGCCGCTGACCGCCAACGGCAAAGTCGACCGCAAGGCGTTGCCGAAACCCGAACACAGCGCGCTGTTCACCCGCGAATACGCGGCGCCGCAGGGGGAACTGGAAATTGCTTTGGCACAGATCTGGGCTGACGTGCTGCAAGTCGAGCGGGTCGGACGGCAGGATCACTTCTTCGAACTGGGCGGGCACTCGCTGCTGGCAATGCGCATGGTCTCGCAAGTGCGCCAACGCCTGGGCGTGGAGCTGGCGCTGAGTGATCTGTTCGCCAATGCCGAACTGGCTGCGTTGGCCGAGGTGCTGACCCGCGCCGGGCGCAGCACCCAGCCGGAGATTCTGCCGGTGCCGCGTGACGGCGCGCTGCCGCTCTCATTCGCCCAGCAGCGGTTGTGGTTTCTGGCGCAGATGGAAGGTGCCAACACCGCTTACAACATCCCCATCGCCCTGCGTTTGCGCGGTCGCCTCGATGACGATGCGCTGCAACGCGCGCTGGCGCGGATCGTCGCCCGGCATGAAACCCTGCGCAGCCGTTTCGTCCAGTTCAACGATGCAGCGCAGGTGCTGATCGCGCCAGTCGACAGCGGTTTGCTGCTGCGAGTCGAGGATTTGCGTGAGCACCCGCAGGCTGACGAGGTGTTGCAGGCGCTGATCGAAGGCGAAGCGTCCGGTCCGTTCGATTTGCAGGACGATCCGCTGATTCGCGGGCGACTGGTGCGCCTCGCCGATGATCATCATGTGTTGCTGCTGACGGTGCACCACATCATCGCCGACGGCTGGTCGATGGGCGTGCTCACGCGCGAACTGATGGCGTTGTATCGGGCGTTCAGCCACGGCGAGGCGGATCCGCTGCCGCCGCTGGCCCTGCAATACACCGATTACGCAGTGTGGCAGCGGCGCTGGCTGAGCGGCGAGGTGCTGCAACGGCAGAGCGAGTACTGGCAGCAAACGCTGGCCGGTGCGCCGGCATTGTTGCTGCTGCCGACCGATCGCCCGCGTCCGGCGCAGCAGGAATTCGCTGGCAGCACCGTCGAAGTGGTATTGGACGAACGCCTGTGCGCGGGACTCAAAGCGTTATGCCAACGGCACGGCGTGACCCTGTACATGGCGCTGATCAGCGCTTGGGCAGTGTTGCTCAGTCGCCTGTCCGGCCAGTCCGACGTGGTGATCGGTTCGCCGGTAGCCAACCGCAGCCGCGCGGAAATCGAAGGCCTGATCGGCATGTTCGTCAACACCCTGGCGCTGCGCATCGACACCTCGGGCGAGCTCAGTGTTGAAGCGCTGTTGGCGCGGGTCAAGGCGCTCACGCTGGAGGCGCAGGCGCATCAGGATCTGCCGTTCGAACAAGTGGTGGAAATCACCAGGCCGCCGCGCAGTCTGGCGCACAGTCCGTTGTTCCAGACCATGTTCAGTTGGGACAGCGGCAACGGTTCCAGCCTGACCCTGGGGGATTTGACCCTGGAAGGCGTGGCCGAGCCGAGCCACTTTGCCAAGTTCGATCTGTCGCTGACGCTGGGTGAGGTGCAGGGCGAGATTCGCGGTGTGCTGGAGTACGCCACGGCGCTGTTCGATGAAGCGACGGTTGTGCGGTTCGTCGGTTACTTCCAGCGCCTGGTGCAGGCGATGGTCGGCAATGATCAGGCGCTGCTCGAGCAAGTGGAAATAGTGGCGCAGGAAGAGCGCCAGCGCTTGCTGGTCGACTTCAATGCCAGCGCTATGGAGTTTGATCTGGAGCAGACCGTTCACGGCTTGTTCGAGACGCAGGTATTCCGCACGCCAGACGCGGTGGCGCTGGTTGCGGGCGAGCAGATGTTGACTTATGCCGAGCTGAACCAGCAGGCCAATCGCCTCGCGCAGCACTTGATCGAACAAGGTGTAGGGCCGGATTCGCGGGTGGCGATTTGCGTCGAGCGTTCGCTGGATCTGGTGGTTGGTCTGTTGGCGATTCTCAAGGCCGGCGGCGCCTATGTGCCGCTGGATCCGGTGTATCCGCCGGAACGTCTGGCCTACATGCTGGAGGACAGCGCACCGGTCGCTGTGCTGGTACATGGCGCGACGCGTTCCTTGCTCGGCGCAACCGCGACAACTCTGATCGATCTCGACCGCTGCACCTGGCGAAACCATTCCGAGCGCAATCCGCAAGTGCCCGGCCTGACGGCTGCCAACCTCGCTTACGTGATCTACACCTCGGGTTCCACCGGCACCCCGAAAGGCGTGATGGTCGAGCACCGCAGCGTGGCCAATCTGCTGCACTGGAGCGCGCAGTTATGCCCAACCGTGGCCGATGCTGCGCTGTTGCAGAAAACCCCGTTCAGTTTCGATGCCTCGGTGTGGGAGCTGTTCTGGCCGCTGACGGCCGGTTTGCGCCTGGTGCTGGCCAGCCCGGATGCGCACCGCGATCCGGCGGAGTTGGCGCGGGTCATCGTCCAGCAACGGATTACTGTCATTCAGTTCGTGCCGGCGCTGTTGCAGCAGTTTCTTGAGCTGGAAGATGTTGGCCAGTGCCACAGCCTTACCGAGATTGTTTGCGGTGGCGGCGAGCTGAGCGCGGCGCTGGTGCGCAGCGTGCGTGAGCGTCTGCCGCAGGTGCGCCTGCACAACGTGTATGGCCCGACTGAAGCGACGGTCGACAGCAGCGTGTGGACGCTGGAGCCGAATTCGCCGCTGGCGGACAGCGCGCCGCCGATTGGCAAACCGCTGTGCAACACCCGCGTGTACATTCTCGATGCGTGGCAGCAACCCGTGCCGCAAGGCGTGGTCGGGGAGTTGTATATCGGCGGCGAGCAGGTCGCACGGGGTTATCTGAATCGCCCGGAGCTGACTGCCGAACGCTTTCTCCAGGATCCGTTCAGCGCTGATGCGCGGATGTACCGCACCGGAGACCTCGGCCGCTATCTGGCGGACGGCAATATCCAATACCTGGGGCGCAATGACGATCAGGTAAAAATCCGTGGCTTGCGCATCGAACTCGGGGAAATTCAAGCACGCCTGAGCCAGATCGAAGGCGTGCAGGATTGCGTGGTAATGGCCCGTGAAGACGTGCCCGGCGATCAGCGTCTGGTGGCCTATTACGTCGGCACACCGCTGGATACCGAAGTGCTGCGCGCTGATCTGCTCAGGCATCTGCCGGATTACATGCTGCCGGCGCTGTTCGTGCATCTGGATGCATTGCCGCTGAGTCCGAACGGCAAAATCGAGCGCAAGGCATTGCCCGCCCCCGATCAGTCGGCGCTCAGCACCCGTGAATATGCGGCGCCGGTTGGCGAGGTGGAAATCGCCATCGCCGGCCTCTGGGAAGAGCTGCTGAAAGTCGAGCGAGTAGGGCGTCACGATCATTTCTTTGAACTGGGCGGGCATTCCCTGCTGGCGGTCAATCTGGTGGCGCGCATGCGGCGTGCCGGATTATCAGCGGATATTCGCGTGCTGTTCGGCCAGCCGACCCTGGCTGCGCTGGCGGCGGCCGTGGGTGGCGAGCAGGAAATCCAAGTCCCGGCCAATCTTATTCCTGAAGGCTGCACGCAGATCACGCCTGAGCTGTTGCCACTGGTTGCGCTGGATCAGCCGGCCATCGAACGCATCGTCGCCAGCATCCCCGGCGGCGCGGCCAACGTGCAGGATATTTATCCGTTGGCGCCGTTGCAGGCGGGGATTCTGTTCCATCACTTGTCGGCCATCCAAGGTGATTCGTACGTGCTGCAGGCGCAATTCGCGTTTGCCGATGAGCAGCGTTTGCACGCCTTCACTCAAGCGTTGCAAGGAGTGATCGACCGCCACGATGTGCTGCGCTCGTCACTGTTCTGGGAAGGACTGGAAGAGCCGGTGCAAGTAGTCTGGCGCCGCGCGGCGCTGGAATGTGAGGCACAAACGATTGACGCGGCGGGCGGGGACGCCATGGCTCAACTGCGCAGCCGTTTCGACGCCGCGCAATATCGCATGCCCGTCACCCAGGCACCGTTGATGCGGGTGGTGCATGCGCCGGACCCGGCCAATCAGCGCGTGGTGGCGTTGCTGCTGTTCCATCATCTGGTCATGGATCACGTGGCGCTGGAGGTGTTGCGTCACGAGATGCAGGCTGTGTTGCTGGGTCAGGCGCAGCGTCTGGCCGAGCCAGTGCCGTACCGCAATTATGTGGCGCGCACGCGCTCGGGGCTGAGCGAACAGGATCACCAAAGCTTCTTCCGCGAGATGCTCGGTGATGTTGATGAACCGACTTTGCCTTACGGGCACAACCCGGCGCAGGAGGGCTTGGCGCAACAGGCGCATCTGGCGCTGGAAAATCCGCTGAGCCGGCGCATACGCGCGCAGTCCCGGCGACTGGGCGTCAGCGCCGCCAGCCTGATGCACTTGGCTTGGGCGCAAGTGCTGGGACAACTCTCCGGGCGCCACGACGTGGTGTTCGGCACCGTGTTGCTCGGGCGTTTGCAGGGCGGCGAAGGTGCGGAGCGCGCAATGGGCGTATTCATCAACACCTTGCCGCTGCGCATCGATCTGGGCGCACACAGTGCCAAAGGCGCGGCGCTGGACACCCACCAACGATTGAGCCAGTTGCTGCAACATGAACACGCGCAACTGGCGCTGGTGCAACATTGCAGCGCGATGGCGCCGGGCACGCCGTTGTTCAGCTGTTTGCTCAATTACCGCCACAGCTCGCCGATGGGCGCGGTATCCGACGAGGTGCAAACGGCGTGGCGCGGCATGCAATTGCTGCAGGCCGAGGAGTACAGCAACTATCGCCTGACCCTGAGCGTTGATGACCTCGGCGAAGGTTTCAGCCTGACGACGTTGGCCGGTGCCGGGATCGACGCCGGGCGGGTTTGCGCTTATATGCATCAGGCCTTGGCCGAGTTGCTGGAGGCGCTGGAACATTCGCCGCAGTCGGGGCTGGATCGGTTGTCGATTGTGCCTGCCGCCGAACTTGAGCAAGTGCTGGTCGGCTTCAATGCTACGGCGGCTGAGTATCCACGCGGGCTGACGATTGGCCAGCGTTTCGAGGCTCAAGTGGCTTCACGGCCAGAGGCGCTTGCGGCAGTTTTCGCTGGGGCACAGCTGACGTATGCCGAACTGAATCGCGAGGCCAACGCACTGGCCCATCACCTGATCAGTCTCGGTGTGCGGCCTGACGACCGAGTAGCCATCGTCGCCCGGCGCGGGCTGGAGACGCTGGTCGGGCTGCTGGCGATTCTCAAGGCTGGCGCCGGTTATGTGCCGGTCGATCCGGCGCATCCCGCCGAGCGCCTGCACTATCTGTTGAGCGACAGCGCACCGGTGGCGGTGCTCACGCAAACCGATTTGCTTGAACGACTGCCGGCGCTGGAGGTGCCGGTGATTGAGCTCGACACCCGCAGCTGGCCCAACGTTGCAACGCACAACCCTTCAGTGCCCGGTCTGACCGCCGAACACCTGGCCTACGTGATCTACACCTCGGGTTCGACCGGCCTGCCCAAGGGCGTGATGGTCGAGCACCAGACGCTGTCCAACCTGATCGATTGGCATTGTGCAGCGTTCGACCTGAGCGCCGGCCGCCACACTTCCAGCCTCGCCGGGTTTGGCTTCGACGCCACGGCCTGGGAGATCTGGCCAGCGTTGTGCTCTGGCGCGACCCTGCACCTGGCGCCGATTCACGGTGGCAACGAGGATATCGACGCGTTGCTCGAATGGTGGCGCGCGCAACCGCTGGATGTGAGCTTCCTGCCGACTCCGGTGGCCGAATACGCCTTCAGCCAGAATCTCGACCATCCGACCTTGCGCACGCTGCTGATCGGCGGTGATCGTTTGCGCCAGTTCAGCCGCAAACAGCGCTTCGATGTGATCAACAACTACGGCCCGACCGAGGCCACAGTGGTTGCCACCTCCGGCAAGCTCGAGGCCGGGCAGACGTTGCACATTGGCCAACCGGTGACTAATGCCACGGTGTACCTGCTCGATGCGCAACAGCGTCCGGTGCCAATTGGCGTAGCGGGGGAGTTGTATGTCGGTGGCGCCGGGGTGGCGCGCGGGTATCTGAATCGTCCCGAGCTGACTGCTGAACGTTTCCTCGATGATCCATTCAACAGCGGGCGCATGTACCGCACCGGCGACCTCGCTCGCTGGTGTAGTGACGGCACAATCGAGTATTTGGGTCGCAATGACGACCAGGTGAAAATCCGTGGCGTTCGCATCGAACTCGGTGAAATCGAAACCCGCCTCAGCCGGCTCCCCGGCATCAAGGAAGCGCTGTTAGTTGCTCGCGAGGACCAACCCGGCCAGCCGCGATTGGTGGCGTATTTCACCGAACAGCCACAGGTCGAGTCGCTGACAGCCAGTGACTTGCGCAGGCAATTATTGGCGCAATTGCCCGAGTACATGGTGCCGGCGGCGTTCGTCAAACTCGATAATTTCCCCCTGACCGCCAACGGCAAAGTCGACCGCAAGGCCCTGCCGCTGCCGGATCGCGCGGCGCTGTTCAGCCGCGAATATGCCGCGCCGCAAGGCGAGGTAGAAACCACGCTGGCGCAGATCTGGGCCGAGGTGTTGCAGGTCGAACAGGTCGGGCGTCACGACCACTTCTTCGAACTCGGCGGCCACTCGCTGCTGGCCATGCGCATGGTCTCGCAAGTGCGGCAGCAGTTGGGCGTGGAGCTGCCTTTGAGTGAATTGTTCGCCAATCCCGAATTGGCGGCCGTGGCCGAAGTACTGACCCGCGCCGGACGCTCGACCTTGCCGGACATTCTCCCGGCGGCGCGCGATGAAGCGCTGCCGCTGTCTTTCGCACAGCAACGCCTGTGGTTTCTCGCGCAGATGGAGGGCGGTAACGCGGCCTACAACATTGCGCTGGGCCTGCGCCTGCGCGGGCGTCTCGACCAGTCCGCGCTGCAACAGGCCTTGGCGCGCATCGTCGCCCGCCACGAAACCTTGCGCAGTCGCTTCACGACTATCAACGATGAAGCGCAGGTGCAAATTGCGCCGATTGACGCGGGTTTCTTGCTGCAAATCGATGATCTGCGTGGCGACCCGAAAACCCGCGAGCGCATGCAAAAGCTGATCGAGGACGAGGCCTCGGCGCCGTTCGATTTACACAATGACTGGCTGATTCGCGGTCGCCTGGTGCGGCTGGTCGATGATCACCATGTGTTGCTGCTGACCGTGCATCACATCGTCGCCGACGGCTGGTCGATGGGCGTGCTGACCCGCGAACTGATGGCGTTGTACGCCGCATTCAGCAATGGCCAGCCAGACCCGCTGCCGCCGCTGGCGTTGCAGTACACCGACTACGCCGTGTGGCAGCGGCGCTGGCTGAGCGGCGAAGTGCTGCAACAGCAGAGCGAGTATTGGCAGCAAACGCTGGCCGGTGCGCCGACCTTGTTGACGCTGCCGACTGACCGTCCGCGCCCGGCGCAACAGGACTACAGCGGCGCCGGGGTTGAAATCTGGCTCGATACCGAGCTGACTGCCGGGCTCAAAGCGCTGTCGCAGCGCCATGGCGTGACCCTGTACATGACGCTGCTCAGCGCGTGGGCGATGTTGATGAGTCGCTTGTCGGGGCAATCCGATGTGGTGATCGGTTCGCCCGTAGCCAACCGCAGCCGCGCCGAGATCGAAGGGCTGATCGGCATGTTCGTCAACACGCTGGCATTGCGCATCGACACCTCGGGCGAGTTGAGCGTTGCAGCGCTACTGGCGCGGGTCAAGGCGCGTTCGCTGGAAGCGCAGGCGCATCAGGATCTGCCGTTCGAGCAAGTGGTGGACATCGCCAGACCGGCGCGCAGTCTGGCCCACAGCCCGTTGTTCCAGACCACCCTGAGCTGGAACAGCGCCAGCGGCACCGAACTGAGCCTCGCGGATCTGACACTGGAAGCGCTGGGCGGCCAGGCGCACGTCGCCAAGTTCGACCTGACCCTGACGCTGGGCGAGGCACGCGACAGAATCGGCGGCTGGCTGGAATACGCCACGGCGCTGTTCGATGAAACGACGATCAAACGCTATGTCGGCTACTTCCAGCGCCTGCTGCGGGCGATGGTCAGCAATGATCTGACGCTGCTGGAGCAGGTACCGATCCTCGAAGCACAGGAGCGGCAACGCCTGCTGGTGGATTTCAACGCCACGGCGCGCGACTACCCGCAGGCGTTGACCGTGCACCTGTTGTTCGAATCGCAAGTGCTGGTCAATCCGCAGGCCATCGCGGCCGTGCACGGCGCGCAAGACCTGAGCTATTTCGAGTTGAACGCCAAGGCCAATCGGCTGGCGCATCAGTTGATCGTGCAGGGCGTACAGCCGGGCGCGCATGTGGCGCTTTTGCTGCCGCGTTCGCTGGAACTGCTGGTCGCGCAACTGGCCGTCAGCAAGTGCGCGGCGGCGTATGTGCCGCTGGATATCAACGCGCCGAGCGAACGTCAGGCATTCATGGTGCGCGACTGCGGGGCGGCGGCGTTGCTGACCTTGAGCAATATGGCGGTCGATTACCCGGTCAAGCGCATTGATGTCGATACATTGGTGCTCGACGGCCAGCCGGATTACAACCCGGATCTGCCGCAGTCCAGCGAGTCGCTGGCGTACATCATGTACACCTCCGGTTCCACCGGCACGCCGAAGGGCGTGATGGTGCCGCACCGGGCGATTGGCCGCTTGGTGATCAACAACGGATATGCCGATTTCAATCCGCAGGATCGCGTGGTGTTTGCCTCCAACCCGGCGTTCGACGCCAGCACCATGGATGTCTGGGGCGCGTTGCTCAATGGCGCTCAAGTGGTGGTGATCGATCATGCGACTCTGCTCGATCCGCTGGCGTTTGGTAACGAGCTGGCCTCAAGCGGGGCGACGATCCTGTTCGTCACCACAGCGCTGTTCAACCAGTACGTGCAGCTGATTCCCGAGGCGCTGAAGGGCCTGCGGATTCTGCTGTGCGGTGGTGAGCGCGGCGATCCGGCGGCGTTCCGTACGCTGCTGGCCGAGGCGCCGGAGCTGCGCATCGTGCATTGCTACGGGCCGACTGAAACCACCACTTACGCCACGACTTTCGAAGTGCACGCAGTGCCGGATCACGCCGACAACGTGCCGATTGGCGGGCCGATCTCCAACACGCAGGTGTATGTGCTCGACGCTCAGCAGCAACCAGTGCCACTGGGTGTGACCGGCGAGTTGTACATCGGCGGGCAGGGCGTGGCGCTGGGGTATTTGAATCGGGCGGATCTGACGGCGGAGAAATTCCTGAAAGATCCGTTCAGCGACAAGCCCGGCGCGCTGTTGTACCGCACTGGCGACTTGGCTCGCTGGAATGCGGCGGGGCAACTGGAGTGCATCGGGCGCAATGATGATCAGGTGAAGATTCGCGGTTTCCGCATTGAACTGGGGGAAATCGAAAATCGTCTGCTGAGCTGCAATGGGGTCAAGGAAGCCGTGGTGCTGGCGCGTCAGGACGGCCAGGAACCGCTGCGTCTGGTGGCTTATTTCACCCTGAGCGATGCAACCGTGCAAAGCGCCGATCTACGCGCTCAGCTACAAGCGCGACTGCCGGAATACATGGTGCCGGCAGCCTGGGTGCGCCTCGACGTTTTGCCACTGACCAACAACGGCAAAGTTGACCGCAAGGCCTTGCCGATGCCGGCGCAGGACGCTGTGCTCAGCCGTGCCTACGAGGCCCCGGTCACAGCGCTGGAACAAACCCTTGCGCGGTTGTGGGCCGAGGTGCTGCAAGTCGAACGGGTCGGCCGTCACGACAACTTCTTCGAACTCGGCGGCCATTCGTTGCTGGCGATGCGCATGGTTTCGCAGGTGCGGCAACAGCTAGGGGTGGAGCTGACGCTGAATGATCTGTTCGCCAACGCCGAACTGGCGGCCGTGGCCGAGGTGTTGAGCGGGGCCGCACGCTCCACGCTGCCGGACATCCTGCCAGCGTCACGCGATGAAGTGCTGCCGCTGTCGTTCGCGCAGCAACGGCTGTGGTTCCTCGCGCAAATGCAGGGCGGCAATACCGCTTACAACATTCCGATTGGCCTGCGCTTGCGCGGTCAGCTCGATGAGGTGGCGCTGCAACAGGCGTTGTCGCGCATCGTCGCCCGCCATGAAACCTTGCGCAGCCGTTTCACTTCTTTCAACGATCAAGCGCAGGTGCTGATCGCGCCGCTCGACAGCGCTTGGCCACTGCGTATCGAGGATCTGCGTGGGCACCCGCAGGCTGAGCAAGCCTTGCAGGCGCTGATCGAAACCGAAGCCTGCGCGCCCTTCAATTTGCAGGACGGTCCTTTGTTCCGAGGACGTTTGGTGCGCCTGGCCGACGATCACCATGTGCTGCTGCTGACCGTGCATCACATCATCGCCGACGGCTGGTCGATGGGCGTGCTGACCCGCGAACTGATGGCGTTGTATCAGGCGTTCAGCAGAGGTGAGGAAGATCCGCTGCCGCCGCTGGCCCTGCAATACACCGACTACGCCGTGTGGCAACGGCGCTGGCTGACCGGCGACGTGTTGCAGCGTCAGAGCGATTACTGGCAACAGACCCTGGCCGGTGCGCCGAGCGTGTTGACCTTGCCCCTCGACCGGCCGCGCCCGGCGCAGCATGACTACAGCGGTGGCGGCGTCGAAATTTTCCTCGATCAGCCACTGAGCGCCGCACTCAAAGCACTGTCGCAGCGTCACGGCGCAACCTTGTACATGACCCTGCTCAGCGCCTGGGCGATGCTGCTCAGTCGCCTGGCCGGGCAGTCCAAAGTGGTGATCGGTTCGCCAGTGGCCAACCGCAACCGCGCTGAGATCGAAGGGTTGATCGGCATGTTCGTCAACACCCTCGCGTTGCGCATCGACACCTCGGGCGAACTCAGCGTCGAGGCGCTGTTGGCGCAGGTCAAGGCGCGCACGCTGGAGGCGCAGAGTCATCAGGATCTGCCGTTCGAGCAAGTGGTGGAAATCACCCGGCCGGTGCGCAGTCTGGCGCACAGTCCGCTGTTCCAGACCCTGTTCAGTTGGGACAGCAGCGGCGGGCCGAATCTGGCCTTGGGCGAGCTGACGCTGGAAGGCGTGGCGGCGCAAAGTCATTCGGTGAAATTTGATCTGTCGCTGAGTCTGGGCGAGGCGCAGGACGGCATTCGCGGTGCGCTGAACTACGCCACGGCGTTGTTCGATGAATCGACGATTCAGCGCTTTGTCGGTTACTTCCAGCAGTTGTTGCGGGCGATGGCCGCCAGTGATCAAACGATCCTTGAGCAGGTGGACTTGTTGGGACGGGATGAGCGGCGGCTGCTGCTTGAAGATTTCAACGCCACCGCAGTCGATTGCGCGATTGATCAGCCGATTCAGATGCTGTTCGAAGCACAGGTGCGGCTGAAATCGGACGCGATTGCCTTGCAGGCCGGCGAGCAACGCCTGAGCTACCGTGAACTCAACGCACAGGCCAACCGCCTCGCGCATCACCTGCGCGAGCAAGGCGTGCAACCCGATTCGCGGGTGGCGATCTGCGTCGAACGCGGTCTGGATCTGGTGATCGGCCTGTTGGGGATTCTCAAGGCCGGCGGCGCGTATGTGCCGCTGGACCCGGATTATCCGCTGGAGCGCCTGCATTACATGCTGCAGGACAGCGCGCCGGTCGCGGTGCTGGTGCATGCGCCGACGCGGGATCTGTTTGCAGACAACCCTCTGCCGCTGATCGATTTCGACCGCTGCTCCTGGCACGATCAATCCGACGCCAACCCGCACGTATCAGGCCTCAGTGCCTCGAACCTGGCCTACATGATCTACACCTCCGGCTCCACCGGCACGCCGAAGGGCGTGATGCTCGAACACCGTGGCCTGTGCAATCTGGTGCATTGGGGTTCGCAGATCTGCCCGCCGACGGCGGATGCGGCGCTGTTGCAAAAAGCGCCGTTCAGTTTCGACGGTTCAGTGTGGGAATTCTTCTGGCCGCTGACGGCGGGTGTACGGCTGGTGCTGGCGCGTCCCGGCGGCCATCGCGAGCCGGCGTATCTGGCGCAGGTGATTCGCGAGCAGCAAATCAGCGTGGTCAAATTCGTGCCGGCGCTGCTGCAACAATTCCTCGAGCTGGAAGGCGTCAGTCAGTGCAGCAGCCTCAGCGACGTGTTCTGCGGTGGCGGCGAACTCACCGCAGCCTTGGCCCGCAGCGTGCGCCAACGCCTGCCGTGGGTGCGTTTGCATAATGTCTACGGCCCGACCGAAGCCACGGTCGACAGCACCGCGTGGACCCTGGAGCCGAGCATGCCGGTGCCGGACAGCGAATTGCCGATTGGCAGCGCCATCTGCAACACCCGGCTGTATGTCCTCGATGCGCATGATCGACCGGTGCCGCTGGGCGTCAGCGGCCAGTTGCACATTGGCGGGGTTGGCGTGTCACGCGGTTATCTCGGCTTGCCGGACATGCAGGCTGAAAGGTTTATCGACAGCCCGTTCGTGGCCGGTGATCGGCTGTATCGCACCGGTGATCTGGTGCGTTATCGCGCCGATGGCAATCTCGAATTTCTCGGGCGCAATGACTTCCAGGTCAAGCTGCGCGGCTTGCGCCTTGAGCTGGGTGAAATCGAAGCGCGGCTGATCGAGCATCCGGCGGTGCGTGAAGCGGTGGTGCTGGTGCGTGACGAGCGGCTGGTGGCGTATTTCAGCGTACGCGATGGCGAGTCAGCGCCGGGCATTGAAGCCTTGCGTGCGCATGTGCTGGAGCGCTTGCCGGATTACATGACGCCGGGCGCGTTTGTGTTGCTCGACACGCTGCCGCTGTCGCCGAACGGCAAGGTTGATCGCAAAGCCTTGCCGGCGCCGGATCACGCTTCGGTCGTCAGCCGCGAATACGAGGCGCCGCAAGGCGCAGTCGAAAGCGCATTGGCGCAGATCTGGGCCGAGGTGTTGAGCGTCGAACAGGTCGGGCGGCACGACAACTTCTTCGAACTTGGCGGGCATTCGTTGCTGGCGATTCGGCTGGTCAATCTGATGCAGCGCGCGGGTCTGCAAGTGACGCTGGCCGAGCTGTTCCAGCACCCCAGCATCGAGTCTGTCGCAACATTGCTCAGCCGGGGCGACGCAGTTGCCGAGCAGCCGGAAGGCTTGGTCATCGTGCGCGCGGCAGCGACAGGTACGCCGCTGTTTCTGGTGCATGAGTTCAGCGGCAGGGACGTGTATTTCCCGGCGCTGGGCATGCACATCGCTGGCGAGTTCCCGATTTATGGTTTACCCGGCGTGCCGCTCGGTCAACCGCAACTGCGCACGCTGGAATGCATGGCCGCGCGCATGGTCGGGATCATGCGTTCGGTGCAGCCGCAGGGGCCGTATCGTCTGGCAGGGTGGTCGTTCGGCGGGTTGTTGGCGTATGAGATTGCCCAGCAACTGCTTGGCCTGGATCAAGCGGTGGCTTTCGTCGGCATGCTCGACACTTACGCGCCGCGCCCGGCCAGTCAAAACAAGGCGCAATGGAGCGGCGCGCATCTGCACGAGCGTCTGTTGCTGCAGCATTGCCAGGCGCGTGCGGCATTGCTGGCGGTGGATCAGCAAGCGGCGGTCGCCCGGCTCGAAGCTGAAATGCAGCACATGGACTTCGCAGAGTTGTTCACACACTGCTGCGAGCAGCAGTTGCCAGATCCTGAATTGGCCGCACTCGCGCCAGCCGATGCATGGCACTACTTCGAGCGTGAAGCCGCGCACGGTCAGGCGTTGGCGCATTACCGGGTCAGCCCGGCGAGTCAGCCGATCCATCTGCTGCGCGCCGAGGCGCTGATGCCCGGACAGCTGGAAACCAGCCCCACGCGTTATTGGGGCGAGAAGATCTCGGCGGATCTGCTGCGCTGCATCGATGTGCCGGGCGACCACAAAAGCATGATGCAAGCGCCGCATATCCAAACGCTGGGGGACACCCTCAGCCGCGCACTGGAAGCGGCGAGCGTACCGGCGCCCGTGACCTATCAACCCCTGCTGACGATCCAGACCGGACAAGCCGCGCAGGCGCCGATCCTCTGCATACCGGGGGCGGGCGACAGCGTGACCGGATTCATCCAGCTGACCGAGGCACTCGGGCCGGAGTGGCCGATCCACGGCTTGCAACCGCGTGGTCTGGATGGCGTCAGCGTGCCGCACACCCGGGTCGAGGCCGCTGCGGCGTTTTATCTGCACGCCATCGAGCAGGTTTACCCCGAAGGCGCCGTGCACTTGATCGGGCATTCGTTCGGCGGCTGGGTCGCGCACGCCATGGCCGCGCAGTTGCAAGCGGCCGGGCGCCCGGTGGCATCGTTGACCCTGATCGACACTGAGGCGCCGGATGGCAACGAAGTGACGGGCAAACCGCACACCACCACAGCGGCGTTGCAGCGCTTGATCGAAACCCTGCAATTGTCTTCCGGCAAATCCTTGGGAATCGATCCGCAGACCTTCGCCGATGCCGACGACAGCACGCAAATGCGCCTGCTGCACGAAGGCATGGTGCGTGCTGGCGTGTTGTCGCCCCGCGCGGTCGCAGATGCGATGCATGGTCCGGTGCGCACCTTCGCTACGGCATTGCGCACGCTGTATCAGCCGACTCTGAGGTACAGCGGGCCGATGCGGCTGGCGCTGGTCGATGACCCGAAACTCGATGCCGAGGGCAATCAGCGTGAGCAAGCGGCGCTGGTCGAGGGCTGGCAACGGCAGGTCAGCGATCTGGCGGTGTGGTACGGGCCGGGCAACCACTTCACGATTCTCAAGGCACCGAATGTGTTCAGCCTCGCGGCGTGGTGGCACGACGGGCTGACGCACAAGGCCGGTGGCGTGTTGTCCTGATTGCGGTTGTTTTTTGCAGCCCGGTCGCTGGCCGGGCTCACCCTTAACGGATTTTGTGGGCATTTATGGAAAAGTCGAAGTTGCGCAGAGTCGCTATGGGATTGGCGTTGGTGGCGGTGGCCGGGCTGGTGTTTTATGCGGTGCAGGCCCCGGCTGAAGCGCCGCAGTACCTGACCGCCACGGTCGAACGCAGTGACATTGAAAACGCGGTGCTGGCTACCGGGTTGCTCGAAGGCATCAAGCAAGTGGATGTCGGCGCGCAGGTCTCCGGGCAATTGAAGTCGCTCAAGGTCAAGGTCGGCGACAAGGTGAAGAAGGGCCAGTGGCTGGCGGAGATCGATCCGCTGGTGCTGCAAAACACCTTGCGTCAGGCCCAGGTCGATGAGGAAAACCTGCAAGCGCAGCGCCGGGCAACCCAGGCGCAGTTGAAGCAGACCAAGGCGATTTACGAGCGTTATCAGGATTTGCAGGAGGACGCATCGATCTCGCGTCAGGATTTCGAAACCGCGCAATCCAACTACGAAGTGCAGCAGGCCAATCTGCTGTCGCTGGATGCGCAGATCAAAAGCGCGCACATCCAGATCGACACGGCCAAGGTCAACCTCGCGTACACGCGGATCATCGCGCCGATTGACGGCGACGTGGTCGGCATCGTTACCCAGGAAGGGCAAACGGTGATCGCCAGTCAGTTGGCGCCGGTGCTGCTGAAACTGGCGGACCTGGACACCATGACCGTCAAGGCCCAAGTCTCGGAAGCCGATGTGATTCATATCGAGCCGGGGCAGGAGGTGTACTTCACCATTCTCGGCGAGGACAAACGCTACTACGGCAAGCTGCGCGGCACCGAACCGGCGCCGCAGAACTTCCTCGAAACCGCGCCGGCCGGCACTCCGAAGCAGAACAGCGCCGTGTTCTACAATGCGTTGTTCGAGGTGCCGAACCCCGATCACCGCTTGCGCATCTCGATGACGGCGCAGGTGCGGGTGGTGCTCGATACCGCCAAATCCACCCTGACAATTCCGGTGGCCGCGCTCGGCCCGCGCAATGCCGATGGCAGTTTCCCGGTGCGCGTACTCGATGGCAAAGGCCAGGCGCAGTCGCGTAATGTGCAGACCGGCATCAACAACAACGTCAAGGTGCAGATCAACGCCGGACTGGCCGAGGGCGATCGGGTGGTGATCGGTGATCCGGTGTCGACTGTGGCGGGGTCCTGAGCATGAGTGAACCGCTGCTGCAACTGACCGGCATCACCCGCAGTTTTACCGCTGGCGACCGCGAATTTCTTGCGCTCAAAGACATCAACCTGACGATCCATGCCGGGGAAATGCTGGCGATCATCGGCGCTTCCGGCTCTGGCAAATCGACGCTGATGAACATCCTCGGCTGCCTCGATTACGCCACCGCCGGCAGCTACAAGATCAACGGTCAGGAAACCCGCGATCTCGACGATCAGGCCCTCGCTGAGCTGCGCCGCGATTACTTTGGTTTCATCTTCCAGCGCTATCACTTGCTGCCGCATCTGAGCGCGATGCACAACGTCGAGATGCCGGCGATCTACGCCGGCACTCCGCAACTGCAACGCCATGCTCGCGCCCGCGAACTGCTGGCGCGGCTGGGGCTGGAGGGGCATCTGACCCATCGGCCGAGTCAGCTCTCTGGCGGCCAGCAACAACGGGTGAGTATCGCTCGTGCCTTGATGAACGGCGGCGAAGTGATTCTCGCCGACGAACCGACCGGCGCGCTCGACACCGCCAGCGGCAAAGAGGTAATGCGTATTCTGCTGGAGCTGCACGCGGCCGGGCACACGGTGATTCTGGTGACCCACGACCCGAAAGTCGCAGCGAATGCCGAGCGCATCATCGAGGTCAGTGACGGTGAAATTCTCAGCGACCGGCGCAACGAGCGCGACACTGCGCAGTTGCCGACCGAGTCAGTGCCAGCCAAGGCCAGCGCGGCGCGACGGCTGGTGGCGAGTCTCGGGCTGTTTAAAGAAGCTTTCAATATGGCCTGGGTCGCGCTGATTTCGCACCGCATGCGCACCTTGCTGACCATGCTCGGCATTGTCATCGGCATCACCTCGGTGGTGTCAATCTCGGCCATCGGCGAAGGCGCCAAGCGCTATGTGCTCAAGGACATTCAGGCGATTGGCAGCAACACCATCGACATCTATCCCGGCGCGAGTTTTGGCGACAGTCGCTCGGCGTCTATCGAAACCCTCACGCCTGCGGACGTCACGGCGCTGAATCAACTGTATTACGTCGACAGCGCCACACCCGTAGTCGGGCGCAATCAGTTGCTGCGCTATCGCAACATCGACGTCGATGCGCAGGTTAACGGCGTCAGCCAGCTGTATTTCCAGGTGCGCGGGATCAAGCTGCAGGCCGGCATTCCATTCAGCGAAAACGACGCGCGGCGTCAGGCACAAGTCGCGGTGATCGACCATAACACCGCCGGGCGCTTGTTCGGCGCAGGGGTTGATCCGTTGGGGCAGGTGATCCTGATCGGCAATCTGCCGTGCACGGTGATCGGCGTGGCGGCGCAGAACAAAAACCTCTTCGCCTCGGGCAAATCGCTGAACGTCTGGCTGCCTTACGAAACCGCCGCCGGGCGCCTGTTGGGCCAGCGCTATCTGGACAGCATCAGCGTGCGCATCAAGGACGGCCAGCCGAGCAAAGTGGTCGAAGACAATGTGATCAAACTGATGCTGCAACGCCACGGCACCAAGGATTTCTACACCAACAACCTCGACAGCGTGATGCAGACCGTGCAGAAAACCAGCCGCTCGCTGGCCTTGTTGCTGTCGCTGATCGCGGTGATTTCGCTGGTGGTCGGCGGTATCGGGGTGATGAACATCATGCTGGTGTCGGTGACCGAGCGCACCCGTGAGATCGGCATTCGCATGGCGGTCGGCGCGCGCCAGTCGGATATCCGTCAGCAGTTTCTGGTGGAAGCGGTGATGGTCTGCCTGCTCGGCGGTGCGATTGGGATTTCGCTGTCCTACGCCATCGGCCATTTGTTTTCGGTGTTCATCAAGGAATGGGAAATGGTGTTCTCGCTGGCTTCGGTGCTCACAGCGGTGGCCTGCTCGACGCTGATCGGCATCGTGTTCGGCTTCGTCCCGGCGCGCAACGCCTCGCGGCTGGATCCGATCGAGGCGTTGGCCCGCGATTAAACTGGTCAGGCGGCGCTGGATGTGTCCTGCGGCGAATACATCCAGCGCATCAGCGAGTGACGACCGCTGATGCCGAGTTTGATCGCGGCACGCTTCAGGTAGCTCTCCACGGTGTTGACCTTGAGTTGCAGTTGCTCCGCCAGTTCCGGTGCGGTGCGCCCGGCAAGCAGGCCGACGCAGACTTCCAGTTCGCGGTTCGACAGGCTCAGGCCCAGTTGATCCATGCGCTCGCAAAAACGCAGACGCAAGGTTTGCAGACCTTGCGCGGCCGCATCCTGAGATTGCTCGGCGGGCACTGCACAGATTGCAGGTTGCAGGGCGTTGATGTGCTTTTCCACCATCGGCAGCAGCACTGGCGAGATGTCCTGCAAGAGGCTGCGCTCGTGCGCCGAGAAGCGTTTGGACGCGCCGTTGCGATACACCGAAATCACGTAGCGGTAATCGTCCGTGCGGCGGGTCAGGTGCAGCTGCGAGGCATCGGTGACTGGCAAGCTTTCACGGTCGGACATATCTGATGAGGGCGGTGCGCTGCTCAGTTCCGAGTACACCGTTTCGGCCAGCAGGGCGGCTTCCTTGGCGCTTTCCAGTTCACTGCGAAGGAGCGCGTGTCCGACCGGTTCTACGCGCATCTGGCGAATGTGCGTGGCGTCCACGGCCAGTTGGGTGAGGATCAGATCGTGCAGCATGCGCGGGAAATGCCGGCTGCCGGTGCTGGCAATGACCTTGCCGATGTGCGGGAACAAATGTGAATTCATGTGTTTCATCCATGAGTTGCAATGGGCTGATTGCATCCCGGACGCGCCGACCTTGAGCTCCGTGGCCGACGAAATTCGTCAGGAATTGGATCCTATGCTAGTACAACGCGTAACCAAGCGTTTAATAAAGGCGCTATTAGCTCATAACCTGCCAGTCCGTTGGCCGATATCAATGCAGTCCAGAAAAAAATCGAACCGAGGCAAATCCGCGCCGGTCTGTCTCCTAACGGTCACTCGAAATCAGTTGATCGACAGGGCAGGCAGGAGCATATACATGATTGGCGTCGTCATTCCCGCACACAACGAAGAAGCGTTGCTCCGGCATTGCCTTGAGTCGGTGCTTACAGCTGCGGCGCATCCGCTGTTGGATGAGCCGGTGGAAATTCTCGTGGTGCTCGACAGTTGTTCAGATGGTTCGGCGCTGATCGCGGAGCAAATGGGCATCAAAACCTTGGCCACACGCGGACGCAACGTGGGCGAGGCGCGCTGGACCGGTGCTGAGTCGCTGATTGGCGCAGGCGCGCGCTGGCTGGCGTTCACCGACGCCGACACTCTGGTATCGCCGCAGTGGCTGGTGCGGCAACTGGATTTTTGCGCCGATGCGGTGTGCGGAACGGTCAGCGTCGATTGTTGGGACGCACATGCAGGGCAGGTACGCGCCAGATACGAGAACTTCTATCAGCCGGTCGAGGGCCATCGCCACATCCATGGTGCCAACCTCGGCGTGTGTTCGATTGCCTACCAGCGGGCCGGCGGCTTTAAACATTTGCAGGCGCATGAGGACGTGCATCTGGTGCGTGATCTGGAACGGGCGGGTGCGCGGATCGTCTGGACTGCGAGCAACAGCGTGGTGACCAGTGCACGCAAGGAGAGTCGCTGCCGCCAAGGATTTGCCGATTATCTGCTGTCTCTTGAAACCGCCTGAATCACCATTGAATGCGAGAACCCTATGATCGATCAGCGCAAGCGAGAATCACTGGCGGCATGGCGCAAACTGGCAACCCAATCGCAGCTGCGCATGGATCCGGAAGAACAGTACGACGAATTGCTTAAAGCGGCGGACGACATGG
The DNA here is from genome assembly GCF_048822895.1 of Pseudomonas sp. P4795. Classification (NCBI taxonomy): domain Bacteria; kingdom Pseudomonadati; phylum Pseudomonadota; class Gammaproteobacteria; order Pseudomonadales; family Pseudomonadaceae; genus Pseudomonas; species Pseudomonas sp. P4795. The sequence goes on from NZ_JBMFBT010000006.1 coordinate 481,459, forward strand.
AAGAACAAGGCCTGATCAACAGCGCCGAATGGCGGCAGTTGGTGCGCGATGCGGGGAATGTTTTCACCAGCGGCGGATAGGATGATTTACGCAGATACAACAAGGCCCGGCAAATGCCGGGCCTTGTTCATTTCCGTCGATCAAGCGGCCATGTTGCCGGCCGCCATTTCTTTCTTGTAACTGGCTTTCATGGCTTCCATCTGCGCACCCAGCTCATCGAGTCTGGCCTTGCCCAGGAGCTTCTTCGCCTTGGGAAACATTTCGGTCTCCTCTTCTTCGATGTGGTGCTCCAGCAGCTCTTTGACCACTTTCACCCGGCCGGCGAATTCCGGCGTACCTGGATCAGTGATTTTCAGATCCGGCAGCACCAGTGAGTCGACAGTGCGGTGCTCTTCCTTGGCCTCGTAATACATGATGTCCTCTTCCTTGCTGCCTGCTTCCTTGAAGGCCGGGTAGAGAATCTCTTCTTCCAGTCGGGTGTGAATGGAAATTTCCATTTCCAGTTTGGCCAGCAATTCGACGCGTTTTTTCAGCGCGCGATCGGTGGATTCGCTGAGTTGGCTGAGGATGTCTTTGACTTTTACGTGGTCGGCTTTGAGAAGGTCGATGGCATTCATGGTGGGTTGCCTCTGCGGTTCACGGGTAGACACAGTCCGCTGTCTCGCGGTGCTGCGGATTCCCTACAGCTGTCGCATTTGCCGTGCCAGTTTTGATCGCTGACCGCATTGCAACAGGATCAAGGACTTGCGTCGCTCAAGGCACAACGCCTTCGTGCAGCCTGCATGAAGCGCGTGTGGCGGGCATTGCAGATCACGGCTAGGGACCATGACTGTTGCGCTGACTTAGCGCTGGCGTCGCGAGCGCGTTGCCAGCAGATAAGTTCCGAGCAACAGTGCCGCGCCGGTCAACAGCATGCGCGCTGAGGGGCGCGGCATCGCCGGAGCAGGGGGGAGCTGCTCGTAGTCGAGCGGCGACGAGAGCGTGTCGGCAAGCATGCTGTCCTGGGCCTCGTAGGGCATTTGATTCAGCGGCAGACGGGCGCCATCCGCCAGCGTCAGCGTCAGATCTTCGATCACCCCGGCCACGCGTCCGGGAAACACCGGTTCGCCGCGGGGGTCGAGTTCGTCATAGAGAAATCGGTTGCCCTCCAGCCACCCGACAGCCGTGAGCAGTTCCGGGCTGAGGTAATACTTGCCGTCGAGAAAAAAACCTGGAAAGTGCCGCGCGCGTTCGATGCTTTCAACGGTGTAACGCTCACCGGATTTCATACCTGTCGATGGGGCGATCATGGTGCAAGTCCTCCGTGGTGGTCTGCGATAGAGAACACGCGATCACAGCAGGTTCCATCGAAATGCGTGACCGGTATGAAGGTTTAAACGCGGGAAATTTGTAGAGGCAATGGGAGAGAGGAAACTCGGCGAAAGTTTGAATTGAATGGCGGATACCAGACGACGGACACGAGAAATCGTGCATTTCACGGTAAGTCCACCGCCCGTCGCAGGCAGGCCTGAATTTTGAAATTAACCCGATGGCGTGCCCTTCACATGACTGTGGGGCCGCATTCGATCATTCATCGGATGAGCAGCGACCCTCGTTTTGCCTGAGGAGAATTGTCATGTTTCTACATAACAAACGTCTGCAATACACCGTCCGTGTGGCGCAACCGAATCCGGGTCTGGCGAACCTGTTGCTCGAACAATTTGGCGGAGCGCAGGGCGAGCTGGCCGCGGCGTCCCGCTACTTCACTCAAGCGTTGGCCGAAGATGATCCCGGCCGCAAGGACTTGCTGATGGACATCGCCACCGAGGAGCTCAGTCACCTGGAGATCGTCGGCTCGATCATCGTCATGCTCAACAAAGGCGCGAAGGGACGCATGGCCGAGGGGGTTGAAGAGGAGGGCGAGTTGTATCGCGCGATCAACGGCGCCGGTAATGACTCGCACATCACCAGCCTGCTGTATGGCGCGGGCGCGCCTCTGACCAACTCGGCGGGCGTGCCCTGGTCGGCGGCGTACGTCGACACCATCGGTGAGCCGACTGCTGATTTCCGCTCGAACATCGCCGCTGAGGCGCGGGCGAAAATCGTCTACGAGCGTCTGATGAACGTGACGGATGATCCTGGGGTTAAAGAAGCACTGGGATTTTTGATGACGCGGGAAATCGCTCATCAGTTGTCGTTCGAAAAAGCCCTGCATGCGATCCAGCCGAATTTTCCGCAGGGCAAGGTGCCGGGGATGCCGGAGTTCACTAATGTCTACTACAACATGTCCCAAGGCGAAGGCAGCATGCGCGGGCCATGGAATGAGGGCGACGATTGGGACTTTGTCGAGGATCCGGCGCCGGCGGTGGACGGCGGTGACGGTACGGCCAGCGTGCAGCTCAGCGCAGAAGATGAAGACCTGTTGCTGAACATGAAGGTCCGGACAATGTCCGATCCTGAAAGCAACCCGATCACCGGTGCCGATCTGGGTGCTGGTGTGCAGGGCGAACCGCGCGACTGATGAAATTGCCGCACGCCCTCGCGGCGTGCGGTGATCGTCAATGGGAAAAGAGGAGATTTTCATGCCGCAACCTTCACCTTCGCTGGGATCGCCCGTGCGCTCATGGCTGCGTCAGGTTTCACGCTCGGGGTGGGGCGGGATTTTTTTCTGGCTGGTGCTGGCCGGCGTGGCCGTTTTGCTGTTGCTCAGCGGTTACGGCGCGTTCGTCGGCGCCAACAAGGACAATCTGCACTACGCCGTTCTCGGCGGCATGTCGGGCTTCGCTGCAACTGCGCTCGGCGCGGTGATGGCGATTGCCTTGCGCGACATTGCTGCGCGCACCCAGGACATCATGCTCGGATTCGCCGCGGGCATGATGCTCGCCGCCAGTTCGTTCTCGCTGATTCTGCCGGGCATCGAAGCGGCGCAGGCACTGTTTGGTAACCCGTTGCTGGCCGCCAGTGTGGTGGTGGCGGGGTTGGCGCTGGGCGTGGCGTTGATGGTCGGACTCGATCGCTTCATCCCGCATGAGCACGTCGAAAGCGGACGCCGCGGGCCGCAAGCGCAGCGCATCAACCGGGTCTGGCTGTTCGTGCTGGCGATCACCTTGCATAACTTGCCGGAAGGCATGGCGATTGGCGTGAGCTTCGCCAACGGTGACATGCAGGTCGGTTTGCCGTTGACCACTGCGATCGCCATTCAGGATATTCCTGAGGGCCTTGCGGTGGCGTTGGCCTTGCGGGTAACTGGCATTTCGGCGCTGCGGGCGGCGTTGATTGCGGTCGGTTCCGGGCTGATGGAGCCGTTGGGCGCGATTGTCGGGCTGGGCGTCTCCAGCAGTTTTGCCTTGGGCTACCCGATTGCACTGGGGCTGGCGGCCGGTGCGATGATTTTTGTGGTGTCGCACGAGGTGATTCCCGAGACGCACCGCAACGGCCACGAGACGCCGGCCACACTAGGCCTGATGCTGGGTTTTGGCGTGATGATGTTTCTCGACACGGCGCTGGGCTAGGACTGCACCGCCTGCGGTTGGTCGCTGCGCGAGGCCGCCAGCAGCGCCGCGAAGGCGTGTTTGTCCACCGGGCGGCTCATGAAATAGCCCTGTACTTCGTTGCATTGATCCTTGCCGAGAATGTCCAGTTGTTCCTCGGTTTCCACGCCTTCGGCCGTCACAGTCAGGCCCATGGCCTTGCCCAGGCCGATGATCGCTTGCACCACTGCGCGATCATTGTCGCCGCTGCTGATCGAGGCAATGAAACGCTTGTCGATCTTGATCCCGTCGAACGGGTAAGCGCGCAGATAGCCCAGCGATGAGTAGCCGGTGCCGAAGTCATCCATGTTCAGGCGCACGCCGAGTTCCTTCAGCGCAGTCATGGTGCTCAGCGCGCCGTCAGTGTCGTTGAGCATGACGTTTTCGGTGATTTCCAGCTCCAGCCGACTGGCCGGAAAACGCGTTTCGACCAACACTTCACGCACATCCTCGACCACATCGCTTAGCGCAAACTGCGCCGGCGAGAGATTGACCGAAAGAAACACGTCACTCGGCCAATCGAGTGCGGTTTGACAGGCTTCACGCAGCACCCAGCGACCGAGCGGCACGATCAGATCGGTTTGCTCGGCCAGTGGAATGAACAGGTCCGGCCCGAGCAGGCCTTGGGTCGGATGCATCCAGCGCACCAGAGCTTCGACCGAAACGATCTGCTTGCCATCGACCTTGTAGCGCGGTTGGTAGTGCAGAACGAACTCATGGTTCTTGATAGCCAGGCGCAGGTCGTCCTCCAGTTGTCGGCGGCTCTGAATCTGATCGCTCATGTGCGCTTCGAAATAGCACCAGGTGTTCTTGCCGTCGGACTTGGCCTTGTACAGCGCAATGTCGGCGCAACGGATCAACTCGCCGGGCACATAACCCTGGCGTCGGCTGAGGGCGATGCCGACGCTGGCACCGATGTGCAGCGGGTGATTTTCGTAGTTGATCGGCTGATGCAGGCTGCCGATCAGCCGCGTGCAGAACTTGTCGATTTCCTGATGAGTGTCCATGCCGTTGAGTACCACCACGAACTCATCGCCGCCCAAACGGGCGACCAGGTCCAGCTCGCGGGTGCACTCGCGCAGACGGCTGGCGACTTCCTGCAACACCGCATCACCGGCCGGGTGACCCAGCGAATCGTTGATCGGTTTGAAGTTGTCCAGGTCAATCACCAATACAGACAAAGGCGCGGAATGCTCCTTGTGCAATAGCGCTTCATCCAGATAGCGCGCGAGTTTGTTGCGGTTGGGCAGGCCGGTCAGCGCATCGTGCATCGACAGGTGCTGGATCTGCGCGTGTGCGGCGACTTCGTCGGTAATGTCGCTGGCGGTGCCGCGATAGCCAGTCACCGATCCGTTGTCGAAGATCGGCCGTGCGGACAGTCGGCAATGGCGCTGCTGCCCGGACTGGTCGCGGTAGGTGCAGCGCAGGTCGCTGGCATTGGTTTCCTCTGGCAACTTGTTGAACCACAGATCCAGCGGTGTGGTGTCGCAGACCAATAATTCGCCGATGTTGCGGCCCAGCCAATGCGCCTCTGCATAGCCGGTCACTTCGCTGAAACGCGCGGAGAGATACGTGATGGACTGGTGATTGTCGGTTTCCCAGATCCAGTCCGAAGCCGCTTCGGCGACCGCACGAAAGCGTTCTTCGCTGGCCTCCAGCGCACGATTGGCAGCCTGCATGGTTGCGAAACTGCTATCGACGAAGCGCGAGGAGCGCAATGCATGGCGGAAAAAGTAAGCCGTCAGCAGCATCAACACCAGTAACGTGCCGCCCAGCGGCGGTAGTAGCGACCACAACAACTGTTGCCCGGGTCGCTCGAGATCGGCAATCAGGCTGTAGCCGGTGCTGTCGAGTGCGACACGCGGCTGTCCGGCATCGATGGTTTCGTCCGGTGCCAGCGTCAGGTTGTTCAGGCCGTAGCCGCTGCCAAGCTTGCGCAGTTTGGTTGGCGTGAGCTTGTCGACGAACACCAGTACCGAAGTTGTCTGCGGGTCGCCCAGCGGTCGCTCGTCGTTGGGGATAATCGCCGCAGCAGTAATCAGTGCGGGCCAGCCTTCAAAAAGCGAGTAGGTGGCAATCGGTTTTGTCAGATCCGGCTGGCTCTGTACTTGATCGACCAGATTTGCGGCGGACATTTGCAAGAAATTCGAGATATTCGAATCGAGCATTTGACCGCGAACCACGCTGTACTTGGTGCGCTCGCGATCGAGCACGAACACGCCGTCATAACCGTCGCTGGTGAACAGGGTTTTGCCGACATTTTGCTCGGTGAAAGCCCAGTTGATGTCGATCTCACCGCTAAGGTGCTCGTAGGCGCTGGTCCAGTAGGCGTAACTGGTGATGTAGTTTTTCGACGCGATGATACGGTTTTCCAGCGCGCGGGCTGAATAGAATCTGGTTTCGTTGACGTCCTGGGTGTCGAGGTGGCTGGCGATGCCAAGCAGGGCGCTGGCGGCAGCGAACACGCCGACAATAAACAGCAGACCTACGGCAAATGCCAGGCGCCGGGTCACTGCGCTTTGAGGAGCGAGGATTGGCGCCGCGTAAGTGGAGGTTTGCATTTCGCTCGTCCTTGATCCGTTTGCTACGGCATCTGGAACATTGCAGTTGGCAGATTGTTCAGACCTTCTGCGGGATTGCGCTGATCCGAATAGCCGAAAGCATAGTGAACTCGATTTGGCTTTGCCCGCCCTTATCTGAAACGGCTGACATTTCTTTTACTGATCGAGTGCAAGCGGGGGAGATTCCGGGGTTGGTACCGGCGGTTTAGTCGTCTGGGGTGGGTGGTCTTGGGATGGTGCTTACGCGGGCTTGCGATGCGTCCTACAGCTGTAGGTCGATTATTCCTATTAATGACAGCGTCTTTGATGCGAAAAAAAGCCCGCTTCAGCCGAAACTGAAGCGGGCTTCCCCCGCATTGATGACCGTTACTTCAGATCGTCAAAGTGGTCTCGCAGGAATTCGTAAAAGCGGAACGCTTTAAACGATCTCCATACGAGGCTCAGCGTACGCAGCAAAAGCTTCATACGTTTTGGCCTCCAGGTTGGGGGCCGCCTCCAGCGCACTTACCGGAATACGTGTGCCTTCAGCCTACAGGTCAGTGTGGCTTGTGAGGCGACCGGTCGAGATCCCTCCGAATCATCATTCCGGCACGGGTGCAAAACCGTGTCGGAGGGCATGAAACCGTTGGGTCGCCGGTCAAACCTCATCGCTCCACTGTCAAGTGAGCGCAGGCATCCTAACCTAGAAACTCACTCTTAGAAGACTCATCTTTGTTGTCTAGAGCGTTTGAGTTTCCGTTTTTTGTAAAGCGTTATTTCTGTCAGGTATTTGCTGAAAAGTTTATTGTCGTAATGGTCTGTATATGCCTTGAACTGCGGCAAAAAAGAACGAAAGAAATCCGTTGCGGGCAATAGCAAAGGCTAATAACATGCGTCCACGTCAGTGTGGCTTGTGAGGCAGTAAGCTTCGGTCGCAAACCGAGGCTTACGAAAAAATACCGTCCCGCAAAGACGGTTTTTTTTCGCCTGTCATTTACCCCTCAATCCAGACACTGCACGCCCGCTCGGGCCACTTGCGCATCCTGCTCGGCCTTCACCCCCGACACCACGACCGCGCCAATCACCTGCCCGTCAAACATAATCGGCACGCCGCCTTCGGGCGAGGCCAACAGCGTCGTCGACCAGTTCGATCCAGTGCCTCACTGGCGTGCGACCCGCGCCGTCAAGGTGGGACTGACAGCCGATATTGGCTGTGGCAATGATTTCCGGGTGACCACTTTCCAGTGCATTGAGTTTGTTGTCGCGCAGCTGTCGCGCCAGTTCAGGTTGGGTCAGCGAATAAGTGCCGGCCGAGCCGCAACACAGGTGCGCGTCCGGTACGGCGGTCAGGCTGAAGCCCAGGCGCAGCAACACCGACTCGACTGCGCCGCCGAGTTTCTGCGCGTGTTGCAAGGTGCAGGGACAATGGAATGCCAGTCGCCGATCCCCGTGAACGCCGAGGGATTCCAATGGCTCATCCCTGAGCACTTCGACCAGATCCTTTGCCAGCGCGCTGACCCGTTTGGCCTTCTCGGCATACGCCGGATCGGCACACAGCAGATGCGCGTAATCCTTGACGAACGCACCGCATCCGCTGGCGGTTTGCACAATCGCTTCGGCGCCAAGTTCGATCGCCGGCCACCACGCATCGATATTGTGCCGGGCGCGATCAAGGCCAGCAGCCTGCGCGTCGAGGTGATACTCCACCGCGCCGCAGCAACCGGCTTCAAGGGTTGCGGTGACGCTGATTCCCAAGCGATCCAGTACCCGCGCGGCTGCCGCATTGGTATTCGGCGACAACCCCGGCTGCACGCAACCTTCCAGCATCAACATTTGTCGCGCATGTCGGGTTACCGGACGTGATCCAGGCGCCGCTGCGTTGCGCGGAAGTTTGGCCTGCAAACTGCCGGGCAGCAGTGCACGAAACACCTGGCCGCTGCTGATCAACCCCTTGAACAACCCGGCATTCGACACCACGCTGCGCAGCCCTGCACGCACTAAACGCTGACCAAGTGGACGCGGCACGGCGGCATCGACCACCGCGCGGCCGATATCCAACAGGTTGTGATAATCCACCGCGGACGGGCAGGTGGTTTCGCAGTTGCGGCACGACAGACAGCGATCCAGATGCTCTTGAGTCTTGCGCGTGACCTGATTGCCTTCGAGCACCTGCTTGATCAGATAGATGCGCCCGCGTGGCCCATCGAGTTCATCGCCGAGCAGTTGATAGGTCGGGCAGGTCGCGTTGCAAAAGCCGCAGTGCACACAGCTGCGCAGGATTTTTTCGGCCTCTTCGGCGCGCGGCAGTTGCCGGGATTCTGCGCTCAAGGTGGTTTGCATGGCTCACAGCTCCGCGTACAGACGGCCGGGATTGAAGATCCCGCGAGGGTCGAGTTGTCGCTTGAGGGATTGATGATAGTGCAGCAGGGCGGGCGGCAGCGGCTGGAACGGACTGTCCACCAGGCCATGGCTGTAGCTGATTGCATGTCCGCCGACTTCGCCGACTAGTTTGCGAACAACCGCCGCATCAGCATCGGACTTGAGCCAGCGCTGCGCACCAGCCCAGTCGAGCAACTGCACGCCGGGCAGATTCAACAGCGGCGTATTGTTCGGTACTGACAAGCGCCACAGCGGCTGGATCTCATCGAAGAATGCCAGTCGATGCTCATTCAAATCCGCCCAATACGCGGCATCAAGCAACTCGCCACCCAATCGATCATGCGCCGCCGCCACCGAACCCTCGCCACCCTCCAGACGCAGATGCAAACGCTCGCCATCGTGACAAGCCGCGCTGATCGGCAATGGCTGCTGCCCCCATTCGGCCAGTCGCAGCAGAGCGCGTTCGCTGTTCATCTCAAGACTGATGCTCAGGCACTTTCGCAGTTTCGGCAGCACCTTGAGCGAGACCTCGGTGATCACGCCAAGCGAGCCATAACTGCCGGCCATCAACCGCGACAGATCGTAACCGGCGACGTTCTTCATCACCTCACCGCCGAAGCGCAGATGTTTGCCATGCCCGGTGATGACCCGCGTACCCAACACAAAATCGCGCACCGAACCCGACCACGGGCGGCGCGGCCCCGACAAGCCACTGGCGATCATGCCGCCCACCGTGGCGCCGTCGGTGAAGGCGGGCGGTTCGCATGGGAGCATTTGCTGCGCGGCGTCGAGCACTTCCAGCAATTCATTAAGCGGTGTGCCGCAGCGCACGCTGACAACCAGTTCAGTCGGGTCATAGCTGACGATGCCGCGATGCCCGCGCGTATCGAGTATTTCCCCGGCAACAATGCGCCCAAGAAACGCCTTGCTGTTGCCGCCCTGAATGCGCAACGGCGTAGCGTTTTCCAGCGCCTGATTGACCTGCTCGAGCAGGGCGGCGCTGTCGTCGAAATCCTGCGCATTACCCATCAGAATCGCTCCAGCTCTGGGAACGGCAACTGCCCGCCATGCACGTGCATCGCGCCAAACTCGGCGCAGCGATGCAGGGTAGGAATGTTCTTGCCCGGATTGAGCAGACCGCTCGGATCGAACGCCGCTTTCACCGCATGAAACAGGGTCAATTCGTCACTGTTGAACTGCGCGCACATCTGATTGATTTTCTCGCGACCGACCCCGTGTTCGCCGGTGATGCTGCCGCCGACTTTCACGCATAACTCAAGAATCTTTCCGCCCAATGCTTCAGCGCGATCCAGTTCGCCGGGCTGGTTGGCGTCGAACAGAATCAACGGGTGCATGTTGCCGTCGCCGGCGTGGAAAACGTTGGCCACGCGCAGGCCGTACTCGGCGGATAACTGTTTGATCGCGTGCAAGACGCCGGGCAATTCACGCCGCGGAATCGTGCCATCCATGCAGTAATAATCCGGCGATAAACGACCGACTGCAGGGAAGGCATTTTTGCGCCCGGCCCAGAATCGCACGCGTTCGGCCTCGTCGCGCGCCTGACGTACTTCGGTCGCGCCGGCTTGCTCCAGTACCTGGCGCACCCGGTCGCAGTCGTCGTGGACATCGGCTTCGACGCCATCCAGTTCACACAGCAGAATCGCTTCGGCGTCCACCGGATAACCGGCGTGGATGAAGTCTTCAGCGGCACGGATCGCCAGGTTATCCATCATCTCCAAACCACCGGGAATGATCCCCGCAGCGATGATCTCACCCACCGCGCGCCCGGCCTTTTCCACCGAATCGAATGATGCCAACAGCACCTTGGCGGTCTGTGGTTTGGGCAGCAGTTTGACGGTCACTTCGATGATCACCCCGAGCATGCCTTCGGAACCGGTGAACAGCGCCAGCAAATCAAATCCCGGAGAATCCAGCGCCTCTGAACCGAGCGTGACGTGTTCGCCTTCGACCGTGAGAATGTCGACCTTGAGCAGGTTGTGCACCGTCAGACCGTATTTGAGGCAATGCACGCCGCCAGCGTTTTCCGCGACATTACCGCCAATCGAACAGGCAATCTGCGACGACGGATCCGGCGCGTAATACAGCCCGAATGGCGCGGCAGCCTGCGAGATCGCCAGATTGCGCACCCCCGGCTGAACCCGCGCCGTACGCGCCGCCGGGTCAATCTGCAGAATATTGTTGAAGCGCGCCATCACCAGCAACACGCCTTTCTCCAGCGGCAACGCACCGCCGGACAATCCGGTCCCCGCACCACGCGCCACCACCGGCACCCGCCGTTCATGGCAAATCCGCAGAATCCCCTGCACCTCATCCAGATGCCGGGGCAACACCACCAGCAACGGCGTGGTGCGATAGGCCGAAAGCCCATCACATTCGTACGGCTTGAGTTCTTCGCGCGCGTGCAGCACTTGCAGATCCGGCCATTGGCTGCGCAGATCCAGCAGCAGCGCGGCTTTGTCGACGTCCGGCAACACACCGTCGAGCTGTTCGTCGTAGAGAATATTCATGATCGGTGCACGACCCTCCTTGTGGTTTTTAGAGGTGTGGATCGTTGGGCGGCTCAATGCAACATTGAGCCGTTGGTGCCGGTGAGTAAAGCTGAGGAGGGAGGAGGATGGGTCAACGTGCGAAAAAGAACGGTGCTTGTCACGCCGTCACTGAGTTCCGCACGGCATCAAACAACGCTGGCACGTTGCAGGCTGCTCAAATGCCCGATGCCCGCAGCGTTCAAGCGGCTGACCAGATCCTCGCGTGCGGCGCGCCCACCCGAGCGCACGTAGGCAAGCTCCGCCGCCGTGATCAATACCACCGGCACCAACCTGACCGGAGACAAAGGCATGTCATCCAGGCGGGTCTGGAAATCGGGTTGCGGGCCGCCCAGCAGCACGCCGACACAATCGTCATCGGTGACGAAGAGGGCGGGCAACTGACCGTTTATATGGTGCGACTGACTGAATCCAGGGACGTCGACGGAGAGCACTCCGTGCTGATCGAGACTGTGGGTGATACCGCCCGCGTTGGCCACGGTTTTGGCGAGGGTTTCCAACAGTTCGAAAGCCCAGCTGCGCTTGAATGGATCGACGTCACCTACGGCGCCCTTGGCATGTTCGGGGATATCGGCGGTTTCGATGAATAACTCCATCTCAAACCCATTGGACATATCGTCCGTACCATCGAACGGGTCTGACAAGCCTTCGGTGGCAAGAATGATTGAATCGCTACGGCGCACCACGCGGTAGGCCTGGCGGGTAGACGGCCAGTCAGGGCCACCGGAAAAGCTCGGGCTGATCATGTAGGACAGGACATCCTGCTCGACAGCCCCGACCGACCGCCAGTGCCGATCCAGGCATTCCGCGCCGGCCACTCGAGCTGCATCGTGCGCCGCTTCGATCTCGGACCAGTCAGGCAGATCATCCGGCACCTCAGGTTGTGTTACCGGAGGAGCCGATTGAACGACGGGTTTTTTCGATGAGGAGAAAAGCTTTTTGAAGAAACTCATGTGCGGTCCTTGCGGGGTTTGGTTCGGGATCGAAAGCAGCCGTTCATGACTGGCCGCTTTCGCTCCTTGATTTACCCGGCACTAAACCACTTATTTAGCGCCCTGCGAAGGCCGCGAGAGCGCTGAAAGCGAGTTTTTTATTCAATCCGCGGATGCTGCTGCACGAGGTTTTCACGCTTGGCTTCCAGCTCAGCAATCTGCGCATCAATGTCCTCAATCTTGTGCTCGATATTGTCGTGATGCTCCTGCAAGAGTTCCTTGGCTTCTTCAAGGTCGGACGCTGCAGGTGCCGCGCCGCGTAGCGGTTTGTTCGCGGTTTCTTTCATGGTCAGGCCGGTCGCGAGGCCGACCACGGCAATGACCATCAGGTAATACGCCGGCATGTACAGATTCTGCGTGGTCTCCACCAGCCAGGCGACGAGGGCAGGGGTCAGGCCGGCGATCAGTACCGAGACGTTGAAGGCGCTGGCCAGGGCGCTGTAGCGAATGTGCGTAGGGAACATCGCCGGCAGGGTCGAGGCCATCACGCCGATGAAGAAGTTCAGTAACACCGCCAGCATCAGCAGGCCGGAGAAGATCAGGCCGATTTTGCCGCTGTTGATCAGCGTGAACGCTGGAATCGCGAGGATGAACAGGCCGATGCTGCCGCACACGATGAAGGGTTTGCGCCCGATCTTGTCGCTGATGAAGCCGATCAGCGGCTGCACGAACAGCATGCCGACCATGATCGCGATGATGATCAGCACGCCGCTATTTTCGCTGTAGTGCAGGTTGTGCGTCAGGTAGCTCGGCATGTAGGTGAGCAGCATGTAATAGGTGACGTTGGTCGCCGCGACCACGCCGATGCAGGTCACGAGACTGCGCCAGTGCTTGGTTACAACCTCTTTGAACGAGACTTTCGGGCCGTGGGCCAAACCTTCGCGGTCGCCTTGTTCGAGTTGTTCAACGTGCTGCTGGAACGCCGGGGTTTCTTCCAGCGCGTTACGCAAATACAGGCCAATCATGCCCAGTGGGAGAGCGAGGAAAAACGGCAGGCGCCAGCCCCATTCTTCGAATTTCTGTTCGCCGAGAATCGTCGAAATCAGCACCACCAAACCTGCGCCAAACACGAAGCCGGCAATCGAACCGAAGTCCAGCCAACTGCCGAGGAAACCGCGTTTGCGATCCGGCGCGTATTCAGCGACGAAGATCGAAGCGCCGGTGTATTCACCGCCGACCGAAAAGCCTTGGGCGACTTTCGCCAGCAACAACAGGATTGGCGCCCAGATGCCAATCGACGCGTAGGAGGGGATCAAGCCAATCGCGAAAGTACTGAGCGACATGATCACGATGGTCGCGGCGAGGACTTTCTGTCGTCCGTACTTGTCGCCCAATGCGCCGAAAAATAAACCGCCCAACGGCCGAATCAGGAACGGGACGGAGAAGGTCGCTAGCGCGGCAATCATCTGCACGCTTGGATCGGCACCGGGGAAGAACACCTTGCCGAGCACGTAGGCGACGAAGCCGTAGACGCCGAAGTCGAACCATTCCATCGCGTTGCCGAGTGCGGCGGCGGTGATCGCCTTGCGCATCTTCACGTCGTCGACAATGGTGATGTCTTGCAACCCGATCGGGTTGACGCTGTTTTTAGCTGCTTTCATGCGAGTCCACTCTGATCCTATCAGTCTTGATGCAAACCGCCCTGAGCCCCGTGTGGCGCGGGCTGGGCAGCTTGCCTTGGCCGTTGCCATCTATTTGATGGCACAGCTTGTTCCTGATCAGATACAACTGGACACGAAAAAATTCACCGCATTCGGCTATTTTTTGCTAATCGCCTGCGCAGTCACTGCGTGCGGTCGAAACGGAACGACGCGCCATAAGCCGAATCCGGCAAATGATTCGCGCCATCGCCACGTAATCTCGAGCGGAACGTCCCGCGTTGCGGCTCAGTGCGATACAAGCCACGCTTCTGCAATTCAGGGATGATCAGCTCGACAAAATCTTCGAGGCTGCCGGGGCTGATCAGCGGGTTGAGCATGTAACCGCTGGTGCCGGAGATCCGCGCGTGTTCTTCGATGCGATCCGCCACTTGCTCGGGTGTGCCGACCAGAATCAGGTCGCTGCCGCGCGTGACGCTGGCGAAGCGCTGTTTGACGTCGCCTGCGGTCAGCGGTTTGCCGCTGCCATCGGCGCGCATCACGTAGGAGGTCAGGCCTTCGGTGTGGGTCGACAGCGCTTCATTGTCGGCATAGCGGCTGATGTCGATCCCGGTGTCGCCGGCGTAACTGACCAGTTGCGCTTGCAGGTGATAATTGCTTTGCAGCTCATCGTATTTGCGCTGGGCTTCGATCTCGGTTTTGGCGGTGACGATGCGCAACACAGTCAGCGATTTGACGTCTTCACGTTGCCGACCGAGCGCCTGCGCCTTGACCCAGATGTCTTCCAGACCCTGGCGAATCTCCTGCGGATTGGACTTGGCGATAAAGATCAGCTCGGCATGCTTGGCCGCAAACTCGCGTCCACGTCCCGACCAACCGGCCTGAATCAACAACGGCGTACGCTGTGGCGACGGCGAAGTCAGGTGTGGCCCGGCCACCCGGTAATGCGCGCCTTCATGATTGATCGGCCGCACCCGATCGCCACGTGCATAGAGCTGGCGCGCCTTGTCAGCGACCACCGCGTCATCCGCCCAGCTGCCTTCCCAGAGTTTGTAGACCACGTCCATGAACTCTTCGGCGCGCTCGTAGCGGTCGTCGTGTTTGATCATCTGTTCGAGGCCGAAATTGCGTGCGGCGCTGGACAGGTACGAAGTGACAACGTTCCAGCCGACCCGGCCATTAGTCAGGTGATCGAGGGTACTGAAGCGCCGCGCGTGGGTGAACGGATGCTCGTAACTGGTGGTGACGGTCACGCCGAATGCGAGGTTTTCCGTCACCGCAGCGAGCGCCGGGATGATCATCAACGGATCGTTGGCCGGCGCTTCCACCGCCCATTTCATCGCCGCATCGGCGTTGCCGCCAAACACGTCATAGAAGCCCAGCACATCGCCGAAAAACAGCATGTCGAGATGCGCCTGATCGGCAATTCGCGCCAGGTTCGACCAGTAGCCGAGCGAGTTGATGCTCAGGCGTTCGTCAGCCGGGTGAGTCCACAGGCTTGGCGCACCGCCGCAGCCGACGCTGGCCTGTTCATAGAGTGCAAACAGCAGAGGTTTTGGATCGGACATTGTCGTTCCTGAAAATATCGTGAGCGGCTTAGCGCTGATGCTTGAAACCCCGGCCGTAATGGTGTTCGAGGCGGTGCTGGATCAGTTCGAGACCGATGGACAGCAGCCAGTAAATCACGGCTGCAGTGGTGAGCATTTCGATGTAGCGATACGACGAGCGACCGTACGACTGCGCGAGAAACATCACTTCCCAGACGCCCATCACCGAGATCAACGAAGAATCCTTGAGCATCGAAATGAACTGGCTGGTGGTCGGCGGCAGAATCGTACGCATCGCTTGCGGCAGGATGATATGGATGAAGGTGGCTGCCGGTTTCAAACCGAGTGCCGCCGCCGCTTCACGCTGCCCCGGCGCAACACCGAGGATGCCCGCGCGGAAAATTTCACTGAGATAGGCGCCATAATTCAGCGACAACGCGATGATCCCGGCGCTGATCGCCCCCGGCACCACACCGAGCTGCGGCAGACCCAGATAGATCAACAGGATCTGAATCAGCAACGGCGTACCGCGAAAAAACGAGGCGTAAAAACTCGCAATGCCGAACGCCACCGCACTGCTGGACAGTCGCGCCAGCGCCGTGACAAAACCCAGCAGCAAGGAAAACCAGATCGAGCAAAAGCACAGAAAAATCGTCAGCGCCGCGCCCTGCAAAAAACCGTTCGGCCCCAGATGCACACCGACCAGGTTTGGCAGCTTGTCGAGAATGATCGAAAACTTCAGATCGAAGCTCAGGAAAAACATCACGCACAAACCGAGCAGTCCCGCCCACGTCAGATACAAACGCGTGCGGAAACCGAACCACTGACGTGGTTGCAGCGGCGCGGGTTCAACGGCGACCCGGGTTTTCGCCGGGTGAGGGTTAAGGGCAGTCATTGGCTGATATCGGAGCCGATCCACTTCTGTGAGATCTTGCTCAGCGTGCCGTCAGCCTTGAGTTGCGCGATGACTTCGGTAACTTTCGCGTTCCACTGCGGATCACCTTTCTCGACCGCCACCACGTTCGGCTCGGCGTACAGCGGCTCGCCGGCAATCTTGAAACGCGGGTCTTGAGAGATGCGCTCGCGGGCGGTGATCAGGTTGGTGACCATCGCATCCAGACGCACGCCACTGCCGAGCGCCAGGTCCTGAAACGCCACGGTTTCGTTGTCATACGGCGCGATCTGCACGCTCTCAAATGGATAGCTGAGCGGCTTGTCCTCGGCGCCTTCGATCACCAGATCCTTGTTCAGATAAGCCTCGTAAGTCGATGCGCTGATCACCCCGACTTTCTTGCCCGACAAATCTTTGCCCGCAGCGATGGCCGTGTCCTTGGCATTCACCACAATCACCGCCGGCGACTGGTAATACTGCACCGGAAAATCAAATACCTCGGCGCGCGCCTTGCTCGGCGTCATCGAGCACACGCAGATGTCGTAACGACCATTCCAGTGCCCGGCCGCAATCACATCCCACGACGGCGTCTCCAGTCGCAACTTCACACCCAGCTTTTCGGCCACGGCTTTCGCGACGTCTACATCGAAACCGTCCAACTGGTTTTGCGCATTGAGGAAAGAGAAGGGCGGATAACTCTCCATCAACACGCCAGTGAGCACACCTTTTTGCGTGACGCGATCAAGGATCGGACCGGCGAATGCGGCGGAGCAAGTGGTGGCCAATGCCAGGCCCAGGGTTAGAAATGCCGTGGTCTTCAAGTGCGAATGCTCCAAACAGAAAAAATTCTGAATAGATTAAAACGCACTATAAAAACCGTTTGTACTTCGATTTTTGCATATGCTGCTTTGTTCGTGGCATATCGGCCTTGCGGGTGAGGGCGGGGCATCATTGACTGCGTCGATAACAGCCATTAACTCAATGAAGTTCTCATATCGGAAGCGCGGCGTAAGATCGGCTCCATACCCAACCACTGCAACCCGGAGCACACAACCATGAAACGCCAAACCATCGTAGGTATTGTTTTCTCGATCTTCGCACTAAATGCCTTTGCGGCTACTGAGACTGATCCGCTGTTTAGCGATGCTGTGGCAGCGGCTACGCAGACTGATCCGTTGTTTAGTGATGCTGTTGCTGCTGATGGGGCGGATCGTTTGAAAGGTAACGAGGTTGCCGCCGACGGTTCGGATCGTCTGAAAGGCAACGAGGTTGCGGAAAATGGTTCGGATCGTCTGATCGAACGCCGTGCGGTGTGAATGCAGGGTTTTACCGTAGGACTCGACGAGAGCCCGGCATTAGGAGCCGGGCTTTTTTTCTTTTGGTTTCTGATCAGGAGCGGCCAGTGGAGGGTTTACATCCTGCGAGATAATTCCGGCCGGCGGCAAAATCAGTAAGCACCAGAGGCTGCTATCGGG
>NZ_JBMFBT010000007.1:0-315379 GCF_048822895.1 Pseudomonas sp. P4795
CCGATAAACTGAAGCCCTGCACTGCCGAAACCTACATAACTCATTGAATCTCAAGGAGTTTTCCGTTTCGACTGCGCCGGAAGTGGGGCGAATTATAGACTTCCAGAATCTGCCGTCAACCCCTAATTTCGTTTCTCTTTCAATAACTTGCAGATTGGTCAAAAGACAACCAGCTCCGTCTATCTTCTATATAGAAGACACCAAACAGCCCCCTCTATATAGAAGCACCGTCATACCACCCCACCTTCTTTCAACGCAGCCACTGCACCCGCCCCCAAACCCAGCACCCGCTGCAATACCTCAAGGGTATGCTCACCCAGCAAAGGAGGAGCGCGAAGATATTCAACAGGCGTCTGCGAAAGCCTGATCGGACTCGCCACCTGCGGCACCGTCCCCGCCAACGGATGCGGCATTTCAATCGCCAGACCGCGCGCCTGAACTTGCGGATCAG
Source organism: Pseudomonas sp. P4795 (assembly GCF_048822895.1). NCBI lineage: Bacteria > Pseudomonadati > Pseudomonadota > Gammaproteobacteria > Pseudomonadales > Pseudomonadaceae > Pseudomonas > Pseudomonas sp. P4795. Next base: position 452 of record NZ_JBMFBT010000007.1, read on the forward strand.
CAAACACCTGCGACAGATCATTGATCGGCCCGCACGGCACGCCCGCCCGCTCCAACTGAGCGACCCACTCAGCCGTGGTCTTGAATACAGTTGCCTGACGAATCAACGGAATCAGCGTCGCCCGGTTCGCCACCCGCAGCTTGTTGGTCGCAAAACGCGGATCATCTGCCCACTGCGGCTGCCCCGCCACTTCGGCAAACTTGCGGAACTGGCCGTCATTGCCCACGGTAAGGATGAAATCGCCGTCAGCCGTAGGAAAGTCCTGATACGGGACGATGTTCGGATGAGCGTTGCCCAAACGCGTAGGCGCATTGCCCGTAGTCAGGTAGTTCATCGCCTGATTGGCCAGGCAAGCAACCTGAACGTCCAGCAATGCCATATCTATATGTTGCCCACCGCCGTCGTGATCACGATGGGCCAGCGCAGCCAGAATCGCTACCGTCGAGTACAGACCGGTAAGAATGTCGGTCAGTGCTACACCAACCTTCACCGGCCCCGCGCCCTCATCACCCTCAGGACGACCGGTCAGACTCATCAACCCACCCAGCCCCTGAATCATGAAGTCGTAACCGGCCCGCTTGGCATACGGCCCGGTCTGACCGAAGCCAGTAATCGAGCAATAGATCAGATTCGGATTGATCGCCTTCAACGACTCGTAATCCAACCCATACGCCGCCAGACCGCCAACCTTGAAGTTCTCGATCAGGATGTCCGACTTGGCCGCCAGCTCGCGCACCAGCTTCTGACCCTCGGGGCGCGTGAAGTCGATGGTCACCGATTGCTTGTTACGGTTGGCCGACAGGTAATAAGCGGCCTCAGTAGTATTCTCGCCGTAAGCGTCTTTAAGGAAGGGCGGCCCCCAGGCACGAGTGTCGTCACCATTACCCGGGCGCTCGACCTTGATCACCTCGGCGCCAAGGTCGGCGAGGATCTGCCCGGCCCAAGGCCCGGCCAGCACTCGCGATAAATCCAGTACCCGCAGATGCGACAGCGCGCCCATGGTCGCTCTCCTGTTAATAGAACGCCTGCAGACCGGTTTGTGCACGACCGAGGATCAGCGCGTGAACGTCGTGCGTACCTTCATAGGTATTCACCACTTCCAGGTTGACCAGGTGACGGGCCACGCCGAATTCGTCGGAGATGCCGTTACCGCCCAACATGTCGCGAGCCATGCGCGCGATGTCCAGCGACTTGCCGCAGGAGTTACGCTTCATCATCGAAGTGATTTCAACAGCAGCGGTGCCTTCATCCTTCATGCGACCCAGACGCAGGCAACCTTGCAGCGCCAGAGTGATCTCGGTCTGCATGTCTGCCAGCTTCTTCTGGATCAACTGAGTCGCGGCCAATGGACGACCGAACTGCTTGCGATCGAGGGTGTACTGGCGAGCGGTGTGCCAGCAGAACTCTGCAGCGCCCAGCGCGCCCCATGAAATGCCATAACGTGCTGAGTTGAGGCAGGTGAACGGACCTTTCAGGCCACGCACATCCGGAAAGATGTTCTCTTCCGGCACAAATACGTTGTCCATGACGATCTCACCGGTGATCGATGCGCGCAGGCCGACCTTGCCGTGGATCGCCGGAGCACTCAGACCTTTCCAGCCCTTCTCCAGGACGAAGCCACGGATGTCGCCGGCATCGTCCTTGCCCCAGACCACGAATACATCGGCGATCGGGCTATTGGTGATCCACATCTTGGCGCCGGTCAGGCTGTAGCCGCCTTCGACTTTGCGTGCACGAGTAATCATCGCGCCCGGGTCGGACCCATGATCAGGCTCTGTAAGACCGAAGCAGCCGATCCACTCACCCGACGCCAGTTTCGGCAGGTATTTCTGTTTCTGTGCTTCGGTGCCGAACTCATTGATTGGCACCATCACCAGTGAGGACTGCACGCTCATCATCGAGCGATAGCCGGAATCAACGCGCTCCACTTCGCGGGCAATCAGACCGTAGCTCACGTAATTGAGACCGCTGCCACCGTACTGCTCAGGAATGGTCGCGCCCAACAGGCCGACCTCACCCATCTCACGGAAAATCGCCGGATCGGTCTTCTCATGGCGGAAAGCTTCGAGCACGCGTGGCGCGAGCTTCTGCTGAGCAAACTGTTCGGCAGTGTCGCGGATCATGCGCTCTTCTTCGGTGAGCTGTTGATCCAGCAGCAGTGGATCGATCCAGTTGAAGCTAGCTTTGCCGGCCATGAGTGAGTCCTCGCAAATCGGGTGAATTAACGTGGCATTGATCCTAGGCGCGGTTGGTCGTCGCGGCAAACGAGGATTTCGCATCCTGTTGTGCTAATTTCTCACTCCGAAACGTCGCCAAGCGCCATCAATGCGATGTATTAGTGAGGTTGACGTACATGCGCAGAAAGATCCCCAGCACCACCGCCCTGATCAGCTTCGAAGCCGCCGCTCGCCATGAGAGCTTTACCAAAGCCGCCGAAGAACTTTCCCTCACCCAAGGCGCGATTTGCCGACAGATCGCCAGCCTCGAGGACTTCCTCAGTGTTGAACTCTTCCGACGTTCGCGACGCGGTGTGAAGCTGACCGAAGCCGGGCTTTCCTACAGCCGCAGGGTCGCGACTCAACTCGACGCCGTCGAGCGCGACACCCTTTCAGTGATGGGCCAACAAGGCACCAATGTGATCGAACTGGCGGTGGTGCCGACCTTCGGTACCCAATGGCTGCTGCCACGACTCAAGGATTTCCAGCTCAAGCACCCGGAAGTAACGGTCAACCTGACCAACCGTACGCGCCCCTTCCTGTTCGCCGACACCGAGTTCGATGCGGCGATCTACTTTGGTGACGCGGATTGGTCGGGTACCGAATCCCACAGGCTGATGGGCGAAAATCCTATGCCGGTGTGCAGCCCCGCCCTACTTGGCAACAACACGCATTTGACGCCGGAGCAGATTGCAGATCTGCCGTTGCTGCAACAGACCACACGCCCCTATGCCTGGCGTCAGTGGTTCAACTCGCAACAATTGAACATCCCCCGTGACATGACAGGTCCACGCTACGAGCTATTCTCCATGCTGGCCCAGGCAGCCATGCACGACATGGGCGTTGCGCTGATTCCGCCGTTCCTGATCCAGCGCGAGTTGGCCGAGAAACGCTTGGTGATTGCCAACTCGAAAGCACTCTCCAGCATCAAGGCGTATTACCTGATGATTCCGGAGCGAAAAGTCGAATCAGCGTCACTTAGGGCATTTCGCGACTGGCTGGTGAATCAGGCACACAGCTACAACCCAGAAGACTAAAGGCTTGCGATGATACTTAACCCGGTAGTCAGAATATCCAAAGCCCTACAGATATAACTATTTGTCGCAAATCAGAAGACTGTATCCGAAGGTCGTACAGACGTCCCACAAGCGCCTGACAACGTGGCTTTGCGCCTTGATCAACGACTCATTACTGCCTATTCACGCCACCGATGCGAAAAATTTCAATAACAAGCCAAAATCCATACAGAGCACGGCCTGCAAGGGATTAAGCCGGTCATCTGCGACATTCGGTCACGGCATGACTTGTAGTTAATTTTCCGTCACCCGTCATAATCCCTTGAAGGGCTTAAAGTTCGCCTGCAAAATGCCGCGCCCCGCCCTGATTTGGCGGGATCGTGCTGATCGGCCGCCCCAGTCGCACCATCCGAAGTGCCTGGGTTTACTCAATAAGATCACGCAGGAGATTTGACGTGCACATTGGTGTTCCTCTCGAAACCCAGACGGGTGAAACGCGGGTTGCTGCAACCCCGGAAACCATCAAAAAGCTGATCGGCCAAGGTCATCAGGTCACTGTGCAAAGCGGCGCCGGCATCAAGGCCAGTGTTGTCGACAGTGCCTATGAGGCGGCAGGCGCAACCATTGGCAGCGCCAACGATGCGTTTGGTGCCGAGCTGATTCTCAAAGTGGTTGCCCCGAGCGACGCCGAACTGCCGCTAATCAAGCGCGGTGCCGTGCTCGTCGGCATGCTCAATCCGTTCAGCAATGAAACCATTGCCAAACTGGCCGAGTGCGGAATCACCGCGTTCGCCCTGGAAGCGGCGCCACGCACTTCGCGGGCGCAGAGTCTCGATGTGTTGTCGTCGCAGGCAAACATCGCCGGCTATAAGTCAGTGCTGTTGGCCGCCCACTACTATCCGCGTTTCATGCCGATGCTGATGACCGCTGCGGGCACTGTGAAAGCGGCGCGCGTGCTGATTCTCGGCGCGGGCGTGGCCGGATTGCAGGCGATTGCCACGGCGAAACGTCTGGGCGCAGTCATCGAAGCGTCCGACGTGCGTCCGGCCGTGAAGGAACAGATCGAATCCCTCGGCGCCAAGTTCGTCGACGTGCCGTACGAGACCGATGAAGAGCGCGAATGCGCAGTCGGCGTCGGCGGTTACGCGCGGCCGATGCCGGCGAGCTGGATGCAACGTCAGGCGCTGGCGGTGCACGAACGCGCCAAGCAGGCCGACATCGTCATCACCACTGCACTGATTCCGGGCCGCAAGGCACCGACCCTGCTCAGCGCGGAAACCGTGGCGCAGATGAAGCCCGGTTCGGTAGTCATCGACCTCGCAGCGGCGCAGGGCGGCAACTGCCCGCTGACCGTGGCTGATCAGGTGGTGATCGAAAACGGCGTGACCATCGTCGGCCCGACCAATCTTGCCGGTGAAGTCGCCGCAGACGCATCGGCGCTGTACGCACGCAACCTGCTGGACTTCCTGAAACTGGTATTCACCAAAGAAGGCCAGTTTGAAGTGAACCTCGAAGACGACATCGTCGCCGCGTGCCTGATGTGCCGCGACGGCCAAGTCATCCGCAAAAACGCCTAAGCAGGGATTCAGAAGATGGAAGAGCTTATCTCCCCCGGTATCTACAACCTGATCATCTTCGTGCTGGCGATTTATGTCGGTTACCACGTGGTCTGGAACGTTACGCCTGCGCTGCACACGCCGCTGATGGCAGTGACCAACGCCATTTCGGCGATCGTGATCGTCGGCGCGATGCTCGCAGCCGCGCTGACGGTTACGCCGCTGGGCAAAACCATGGGCACCCTCGCCGTGGCGCTGGCCGCGGTCAACGTGTTCGGTGGCTTCCTGGTCACCCGCCGCATGCTTGAGATGTTCAAGAAGAAAGCCCCGAAAGTAAAAGAAGAGGCGCCGAAGTAATGAGCATGAACCTCGTCACGACGCTCTACCTGATCGCGTCGATCTGCTTCATCCAGGCCCTTAAAGGCCTGTCGCACCCGACCACCTCACGCCGCGGCAATCTGTTCGGCATGCTCGGCATGGGTCTGGCGATCATCACTACGGTGGGCCTGATCTATAAGCTCGGCGCCGAGCTGGCTACTGCCGGCATCGGTTACGTGATCGTCGGCCTGCTGGTCGGTGGCACTGCCGGTTCGATCATGGCCAAGCGCGTGGAAATGACCAAGATGCCGGAACTGGTCGCCTTCATGCACAGCATGATCGGCCTCGCGGCGGTGTTCATCGCTATCGCAGCCGTGGTCGAGCCGCAGTCGCTGGGCATCGTCAAACACTTGGGTGATGCAATTCCGGCGGGTAACCGTCTGGAGCTGTTCCTTGGCGCGGCGATTGGTGCAATCACCTTCTCCGGTTCGGTGATCGCCTTCGGCAAGCTCTCGGGCAAGTACAAGTTCCGTCTGTTTCAGGGCGCACCGGTACAGTTTGCCGGTCAGCACAAGCTGAATGCCGTGCTCGGTCTGGCGACGCTGGCGCTCGGCCTGACCTTCATGTTCACCGGCAACCTCACCGCGTTCGCGCTGATGCTGGCACTGGCGTTCGTGATGGGCGTGCTGATCATCATCCCGATTGGTGGCGCGGACATGCCGGTGGTGGTGTCGATGCTCAACAGCTACTCGGGCTGGGCTGCGGCGGGGATTGGTTTCTCGCTGAATAACTCGATGCTGATCATCGCTGGTTCGCTGGTGGGTTCGAGCGGTGCGATCCTCTCGTACATTATGTGCAAGGCGATGAACCGTTCGTTCTTTAATGTGCTGCTCGGTGGTTTCGGCAACACGGTTGACGCTGGCCCGGCCGGTGCGAAAGAAGCGCGTCCGGTGAAATCCGGTTCGGCTGACGACGCGACCTTCCTGCTGACCAACGCTGACACCGTGATCATCGTTCCGGGCTATGGCCTGGCGGTAGCGCGGGCACAGCACGCGCTGAAAGAGCTGACCGAGAAACTGACCCATCGTGGCGTGACCGTGAAGTACGCGATCCACCCGGTGGCCGGTCGCATGCCCGGACACATGAACGTATTGCTGGCCGAGGCCGAAGTGCCGTACGACCAGGTGTTCGAGATGGAAGACATCAACTCCGAGTTCGGTCAGGCTGACGTAGTACTGGTGCTCGGCGCCAACGACGTGGTCAACCCGGCGGCGAAGAACGATCCGAAATCACCGATTGCCGGCATGCCGATTCTCGAAGCCTTCAAGGCCAAGACCATCATCGTCAACAAGCGCTCGATGGCCAGCGGCTATGCCGGTCTGGACAACGAACTGTTCTATCTGGACAAGACCATGATGGTGTTCGGCGACGCGAAAAAAGTCATCGAAGACATGGTCAAAGCGGTCGAATAACTTTCGCCTGCAATGCCCAACGCCCCGACTCGTCGGGGCGTTTTTGTTTACGCAAATCGCCGGACAATTTGCCGCGTTGTTACCGATCCGGTAATGGTGTTTTACTTGAAACCCGCAGAATAGACGCCTCGTTTGCGACCTTGGTAGCGGGACAGGCACCTGTCCAATTCACTAGACTGCGCATCCTGCTACTCGCTACCCGAGATAAAAATCCATGTACCGTGACCGTATTCGCCTGCCTTCGTTGTTGGACAAAGTGATGAGCGCCGCCGACGCCGCAGCTCTGATTGAGGACGGCATGACCGTCGGCATGAGCGGCTTCACCCGCGCCGGCGAAGCCAAAGCCGTGCCCCATGCGCTGGCCGAGCGAGCCAAGGTCACGCCGCTGAAGATCACTTTGATGACCGGCGCCAGCCTCGGTAACGACCTCGACAAGCAACTGACCGAGGCCGGCGTGCTGTCGCGGCGCATGCCGTTCCAGGTCGACAGCACTCTGCGCAAGGCGATCAACGCCGGCCAGGTGATGTTCATCGATCAGCATCTGTCGGAAACTGTTGAGCAACTGCGCAATCAGCAATTGAAGCTGCCGGACATCGCAGTCATCGAAGCCGTGGCGATCACCGAGCAAGGTCACATCGTGCCGACCACCTCTGTGGGCAACTCGGCGAGCTTTGCGATTTTTGCCAAGCAAGTGATCGTCGAGATCAACCTGGCGCATAACGCCAACCTCGAAGGCCTGCATGACATCTATATCCCGACTTACCGCCCGACGCGTACGCCGATCCCGCTGGTAAAAGTCGACGACCGTATCGGCAGCACCGCGATCCCGATTCCGCCGGAGAAGATCGTCGCCATCGTCATTACCCAGCAGCCGGACTCGCCATCCACCGTGTCAGCGCCAGATACCGATACCAACGCCATCGCCGATCACCTGATCACCTTCTTCAAACAGGAAGTCGACGCCGGGCGCATGACCAACAAGCTCGGCCCGTTGCAGGCCGGCATCGGCAATATCGCCAACGCGGTGATGTGCGGGCTGATTGATTCACCGTTCGAAGATCTGACGATGTATTCCGAAGTGCTGCAGGACTCGACCTTCGACTTGATCGATGCCGGCAAACTGAGCTTCGCCTCGGGCAGCTCGATCACGTTGTCGGAACGACGCAACACTGACGTGTTCGGCAATCTGGAGAAGTACAAAGACAAACTGGTGCTGCGCCCGCAGGAGATTTCCAACCATCCGGAAGTCGTCCGGCGGCTGGGCATCATTGGTATCAACACGGCACTGGAGTTCGACATCTACGGCAACGTCAACTCCACCCACATCTGCGGCACGCGGATGATGAACGGCATCGGTGGCTCGGGCGACTTTGCGCGCAATGCGCATCTGGCGGTGTTTGTGACCAAGTCGATTGCCAAGGGCGGCGCGATTTCCAGCGTGGTGCCAATGGTCAGCCATGTTGACCATACCGAGCATGACGTCGACATTCTGGTGACCGAGGTTGGCCTGGCGGATCTGCGTGGACTGGCGCCGCGCGAACGCGCCCGCGTAATCATCGATAATTGCGTGCACCCAGACTATCGCCAGGCCCTGAATGATTACTTCACAGCGGCTTGCGCGATTGGCGGGCACACCCCGCACATCCTGCGTGACGCGCTGAGCTGGCACATCAATCTGGAAGAAACCGGGCACATGCTCAAGGTCTGATTCACACAGATATCCCGCTGACACAAACACAGTTTTGTCAGCCGGATACCGAGAAGCTTCTTTCCCGACAAAAACTGTACTGCTGTACCGGTCATTTCCTACAGCCTTTGCCCGCACATTTTGGTGAATCGGCCAAAAATGCACCACTTAAGGGCAGACAGGTACAGTTTGCACAATTTCGACCCGTACACCCCCTATAAACAGTTAACTGCTCACTCACAATACAGGTGAACTGTATCTAGAGAGTCTGGCCAAACGAGAGGATCATGGGCACCAGTCAAAACCACTACCTGATCCCGCCACAAGCGGAAGGATGTCAACCATGGAACGTACACTCAGTTCCGAACTGTTCTTCGAAGACACTGCAGCAAAAACCCAGGCTTCCATGCCTTTGCGCGTTATCGCCAACCTGATGCTGTGGCAGCGCCGCATCTCCAGCCGCCATCAATTGGCTCGTCTGGATTCGCGTCTGCTGGCTGATGCCGGGATTAGCGAAGCACAACGCTACGAAGAGCTGAGCAAGCCGTTCTGGCGCTAAACAGCGTCGCTGGCTCTGGTCGTCAGACCCACCGCCAGCACCCGAATTGAACAAACAAAACCCGTCGTGGAAAACCGCGACGGGTTTTGTCGTTTTGAACCTTTCAAAACCCATACCAGTACAGTTTCTATAACGCTTAAACAAACCGGTACAATTTGTAGGAGCTGCCGAAGGCTGCGATCTTTTGATCCTGAAATTACAGTCAAAAGATCGCAGCCTTCGGCAGCTCCTACATGTTTTTCATCCAGACACTGGTCCGAAGTGTTGATCCCGGCCTAATATTCATTCAGTAAGTGGCGAATGCTGCGCCGATGGCGTCTGACTCCCAGACACCGTGCCACCTCTCAAAACGGTTTATCCACAGGAGTTATCCCATGACACGTCTTCGCCTGCTCAGCGCCGCCGCCCTGTTGGCCGTGGCTGCCAACGCCAGTGCCACCAGCTTCATCGTCACCACCGACTCTATCGTCGGCGCCCTGAAAGCTTCCTCGGACGCAACCTCCGACGTGACCTCGTCGTTCCGTGACGACAAAATCGTACGCGCCGCCCGCGATGACGCCGCCAGCTTCGTCGCAAGCGAAGGCGAAATCCGTGGCGTGAAACTCGAAAGCGCACTGGATCACATCCGCCACCAGGCGCCACAACTGAACGCGACCGACGCGCAGTTGGCTCAAGCCATTCTGACTATCTGAATCGGCGCATGACGGGGCACGCTCGGTCGTGTCCCGATGTTTCGGCGCTGGCTCTGGCCCGGGCATTACGCTAGCCTTGCGGCTTGCTAACTGTTGCCGAGTCCCATGCGTTTTCTTTCAAATCTGCTCATCCCTTCTATCTTGCTGACAGCCTGTTGGGCGACGTCGGTGAATGGCTTTGATCTGTCCACGCAAAACACCGTCGTCAGCGTATGGGCGACTGGCATGGTGTCTTCTGCGCCTTTCGACCGTAAACTGCTGCTCGCCGCGCACGACGATGCGGCGGCGTTCGTTGCCAGCGACGGTCAACTGCGAGGCCCACAGCTGGAATCCGCGCTGCATTACCTGCGCAAATCCCGGCCAAAACTTCATGCTTGTGACCTTGAACTGGCAGAAGCAATTCTCGTCCAATAGCTATCTTTGTCCCTTTCGGAGTCGTTCCATGCGTAGCCCGCTGATTGCTGCCGCCCTTGGCCTGTTGTTGTTGGCCGACATGGCCCAGGCGCACACCCTGGTAGCCACCAGTAACATCATCGTTCGCGCGTCTCAGCGCACGATCGATTTCACCTCCGATACCACCACTTCGATCCGCGATTCGAAAATCATCCGTGAAGCCCACGACGACGCTGCCAGTTTTGTTGCCAGCGACGGCGATATCCGTGGCGCGCACCTCGAAGCGGCGTTTAACACTTTGCGCACCCGCGTCCCGGAAGCCCGTGACGCCAGTGATCAGGTACTCGCCGAAGCCATCCTCGCATTGTGAAGTCACTCGGCGCCTGGCTACTGGCCGGGGCGTTGTTGCTGCTTGGCAACAGCGCCCACGCGGGCCTGCAACTGCATCTGAAGACCGAGGGTCTGAACCCCGCTCAACAGCAGGCCAGCCAGACGCTGCTGGATGAAGCCATGCAGGCATTGCCCCCGAGCTTCATCGAGCGACTGGATCGACGCATCGATGTCGGCTGGACCGACAATATGCCTTCCAATGCCTACGGCCAGGCGACGCTGGTTTCCGAGCTCGACCTCAATCGCAAACTGCTCGCCAGTCTCACCGACGGCAGCGCGGCGGAAGAAAAGACCAATCGCCCTCACGGTACCGTGCGCCAGGAACTGCTCGCCACGGTGCTGCACGAAATCACCCACATTTATGATCGCGCGCGCTTATGGCCGGACGCCGAGCGCACGCTGATCCAGCGCTGTACCCGGCGCAGTAGCAGCGCCGGGCTGATCGGTATCCCCGATGAATGTCGCGGGCAGAACGGCCGGCGCTTCACTCTCAGCGATGATCCGCGCCTGCTCGACCTCGCCGGTTGGCAGCAATACGTCGGCCGGCGCGGTGAACGCGAACAGCACAATCGGCAGATAGTCCGTAGTCCGGATCTGTACGAGATCTCCAGCCCGAAGGAGTTCGTCGCGGTCAACATGGAGTATTTCCTCCTCGACCCGAGCTACGCCTGCCGTCGCCCGGCGCTGTACCGTTATTACAAGGATCACTTCGGCTGGGCACCGCCGGCCAAAGATGAGTGCAGCAAGTCCTTCTCCTTCCTCAACGCTGGCAACGACTTCGCCAAACAACCGTTGGGACAGGTCGATCCAGAACGCGTTTACGCCGTCGATTACCTGCTGGCCGAGGCCAACCAGAACTGGGTCAGCCGTTGGGGTCACAGCATGCTGCGGCTGGTGATCTGCGCGCCGGGACGGCCACGCGGCCCGGATTGCCGACTCGATCTGGATCAGCATCTGGTGCTGTCCTACCGCGCCTTCGTCGGTGATGTGCAGTTGTCCAGCTGGGACGGACTGGTCGGTAAGTACCCGTCACGTCTGTTCGTGTTGCCCCTGGCGCAGGTGATCGATGAATACACCAAGACCGAGTTGCGCAGCCTCGCCTCGGTGCCGCTGAACCTGTCCCGTAGCGAAATTGAAGGCGTGGTCGAACACGCCGCCGAAATGCACTGGAGCTATGACGGCAACTACTTCTTCCTGTCCAACAACTGCGCGGTCGAGGGCCTGAAGCTGCTGCGCAGCGGCACCGACAACGCCAAGCTCGTGGGCCTCGACAACATCATGCCCAACGGTTTGCTGGAAGTGCTCAAGGGCCGAGGCCTGGCGGACACCAGCGTGCTGGATGATCCGAAAGAAGCGCTGCGTCTGGGTTATCGCTTCGACTCTTTCCGTGATCGCTATCAGGCGATGTTCGATGTGCTGAAAAAGCAGCTGCCGATCAAACAGAACACCGTCGAGGAATGGCTTTCGTTGACTGCCGAAGAACGCCGAGCGTGGTTCGAACGCGCCGACCTGCGCACCAGCGCGGCGCTGTTGCTGCTGGAACAGGCGAGTTTCCGCCGTCAGTTGCTGCTGGCGCAGGATGAGGTCAAGCAACGCTACCTCGGCGCCCGCGAGCTGGAGAACGGCGGAATGGACAAGGCCAACGCGACCTTGCAGCAGATCCTCGCCAACAGCGGCTTCCTCAGTCGCCCGGCGGAACTGCTCGACAGCCGTGGTTATGGTCTGCCGCAGCCGGATGAGTCCAAACGTCTGGAAGCGGAAAGCAGCCAGCGCCAGAAACAGTTGCTGGCGCTGACCGGGGATCTGGACAAGGAAGTCCGCAAATTGCTGGAGCCCCAGCGTGCTGCCGAGATCGCCGCCAGCGAGGCCAATGTGAAGCAGATCGGCGAGCATCTGCGCAAATTGCACAAGGCGTCGGGTGGTCTGGAATTGCCTTAAAAGCAAAAGATCGCAGCCTGCGGCAGCTCCAAGGGATCTGGGTTCCCCTGTAGGAGCTGCCGCAGGCTGCGATCTTTTGACTGACTAATGACTAATACAAAACCCCATCCAGAATTTCATAGACGATCCCGGTGCCCACCGCGATCAGCACTATATCGCCACCGGCCCGGCGCCATTCGTAGCCTGGATAATATGGCAGACGCTCCAGCGCGCGGTTATCCAGACGCTCGCCGTAATAGCCATGCGGTAACGGCCGGCCGCGCTCCAGGTGCATACCCGGCGGTGGCGGTGCCCCACGCACGAAGTAGCCATGGTTATCGCGAATGGTCTGCCGTACCGGCCCAAAGTCGCGCGGCGGCGGGCCACCTCGGTGGTTGTTTTGCGGGCCACGGTGATCGTTACCGCGATTGTCAGGTTGGCCCTGCTGCGGGCCGCCGCGGTCGTGATCGTTGCGTTGATCATCACGCTGATCGGCGCTGGCCAGCAACGGCGTCGCACTGATCATCAGGATGCCCAGACTGGCAATCAGACGTTTCGGCATTTTCATCGTCTTTCCTCACTGCACTGACAGCAAAAAGGGATTCAGAACGTGGTTCTGAATCCCTCGGTCTTGCTGGATTAGTCTGTGCCGCGAGGGGCTAATTCCTCTGTATCAGGAACTTTACCTTCATCTGACGCGGGCCTTACGCACGCCTTCGGACAATGCCGAACACAGGCTCAGCACGCCGTCGATGGCTTGCGCCGGGGTGGTCGCATTAGCGATGTGATCGATCAGCGCCGAACCCACCACCACGCCGTCCGCCAGCCGCGCGATTGCCGCTGCTTGCTCCGGCGTGCGGATGCCGAAACCGATGCTGATCGGCAAATCGGTATGCCGACGCAGACGTGCCACGGCTTCTTCGACGTGTTCCAGAGTTGCCGCACCGGCACCGGTCACGCCGGCCACCGATACGTAGTAAACGAAACCGGAGCTGCCGTTGAGCACGCGCGGCAAACGCGCGTCATCGGTGGTCGGTGTAGTCAGGCGGATGAAGTCGATGCCCGCAGCCTGGGCCGGGTCGCACAACTCTTCGTTATGTTCTGGCGGCATGTCGACCACGATCAGACCGTCGACGCCGGCCTCTTTCGCGTCGGCGATGAAACGAGGCACGCCGTACATGTGAATCGGGTTGAAGTAGCCCATCAGCACCAGCGGGGTTTCGCTGTTTTGCTGGCGGAACTCGCGAACCATTTGCAGGGTTTTACTCAGGTTCTGCTTGGCGCCCAAGGCGCGGATGTTCGCCAGTTGGATCGCCGGTCCGTCGGCCATCGGATCGGTGAACGGCATGCCCAGCTCGATCACATCGGCGCCGGCCTTCGGCAGGCCCTTGAGGATCGCCAGCGAAGTGTCGTAGTCCGGGTCACCGGCCGTGACGAAGGTCACCAGTGCGGCGCGATTCTGTTGTTTGAGTTCGGCAAAACGGGTTTGCAGGCGGCTCATCAGTGTTTCTCCTGCTTAGCGGTTTCCATGTGGTGCATGACTGTCTGCATGTCTTTGTCGCCGCGACCGGAGAGGTTGACCACCATCAGGTGATCTTTCGGCAAGTTCGGTGCGCGTTTGAACACTTCGGCCAAGGCGTGAGCGCTTTCCAGTGCAGGAATGATCCCTTCCAGACGGCAGCATTTGTGGAACGCATCCAACGCTTCGTCGTCAGTCACCGAGGTGTACTGAACGCGGCCGATGTCGTGCAACCATGCGTGCTCAGGGCCGATGCCTGGATAGTCGAGGCCGGCGGAAATCGAATGCGCGTCGATGATCTGGCCATCGTCGTCTTGCAGCAGGAAAGTGCGGTTACCGTGCAACACTCCCGGTACGCCGCCGTTGAGGCTGGCCGCGTGCTTGCCGGTTTCGATGCCATAACCGGCAGCTTCGACGCCGATGATTTCCACGCTCTTGTCATCAAGGAACGGGTGGAACAGGCCCATGGCGTTGGAACCGCCACCGATGCACGCCACCAGACTGTCCGGCAGACGCCCTTCCTGAGCTTGCAACTGATCGCGGGTTTCCTTGCCAATCACAGCCTGGAAATCACGCACCATGGCTGGATACGGATGCGGGCCGGCCACGGTGCCGATCAGGTAGAAGGTGCTGTCGACGTTGGTCACCCAGTCACGCAACGCTTCGTTCATCGCATCTTTCAGAGTACCGGTGCCGGCGACGACCGGGATCACTTCGGCACCGAGCAGCTTCATGCGGAACACGTTGGCCTGCTGGCGCTCGATGTCGGTGGTGCCCATGTAGATCACGCAATCCAGACCGAAACGCGCAGCCACAGTCGCAGTTGCCACACCGTGCATGCCGGCGCCGGTCTCGGCGATGATGCGTTTCTTGCCCATGCGCCGCGCCAGCAGGATCTGGCCGATGCAGTTGTTGATCTTGTGCGCGCCAGTGTGATTAAGCTCTTCGCGCTTGAGGTAAATCTTCGCGCCGCCGCAGAACTCAGTCAGACGCTCGGCGAAATACAGCGGGCTAGGACGTCCGACGTAATCGCGCTGGAAGTAGGCCAATTCCTCTTTGAACGCAGGATCTTCCTTGGCCACTTCGTACTCACGGGCGAGGTCGAGGATCAACGGCATCAGGGTTTCAGCTACGTAGCGGCCACCGAACGAGCCAAACAGGCCGTTGGCGTCAGGGCCGTTACGCAGATCGGAAGTGTTCGAAGTCTGGGTCATGGGTCGCTCCAGCTGATTTTCAAAATAAGGCAATGGCGCCCACTCTACCCCTGACCTTCTAGACTGAAAACCGATAAGATCGCCGCAACCTGTCAGGAAAACTCACAGATCCCATGAGCCACGACCTTCCCCCGCTGAATGCCTTGCGCGCGTTCGAAGCCACCGCCCGTCTGAACAGTGTCAGTCAGGCTGCCGAGCAGCTGCACGTGACTCATGGTGCGGTCAGCCGTCAGCTCAAGGTGCTTGAAGAACACCTTGGCGTCAGTCTGTTCGTCAAAGATGGACGCGGCCTGAAACTCACAGATGCCGGTATGCGGCTACGCGACGCCAGCGGCGAGGCGTTCGAGCGTTTGCGCAGTGTTTGCGCGGAGCTGAAACAAAGCACCGCGGATGCGCCGTTCGTGCTCGGCTGCTCCGGCAGTCTACTGGCGCGCTGGTTTATTCCACGCCTGGGTCGATTGAATGCGGATTTGCCGGACTTGCGCCTGCACTTATCGGCCGGCGAAGGCGATCTGGACCCGCGCCGCCCTGGACTCGATGCGTTGCTACTGTTTGCCGAGCCGCCATGGCCGGCTGACATGCAGGTCTATGAACTGGCGAGCGAACGCATCGGACCGGTCATGAGCCCACTGTTCAGTGGCTATCAACAGCTACAAAACGCACCCGCCAGCGCGCTGACAGGCGAACCGTTGCTGCACACCACTTCGCGCCCGCAAGCCTGGCCGAGCTGGGCACAGCAAAACGGCCTCGACGCCAAGACGTTGAAGCTCGGGCAAGGTTTTGAGCATTTGTATTATTTACTGGAAGCTGCGGTCGCGGGCCTCGGGGTGGCAATTGCACCCGAGCCGCTGGTGGCGGAGGACGTGAAGGCCGGTCGCCTGGTTGCGCCTTGGGGCTTCTGTGAAACCCCGGCGCAACTGGCGTTGTGGCTACCCAAGCGCGCCGCGGACGGACGCGCTCGGCAACTGGCGCAATGGCTCAAACATGAGCTGCGCCAGACGGATCACTCGCCGCGTTTGAACAGCAAGTAAGCAGCGACCAGACCCAGCGCGCCAACGGCTACACCGGCGGTGGTCCATGGATGTTCCTGAGCGTAATCACGGGTGGCGATCCCGGTTTCGCGGGTTTTGACTTTGACTTCTTCGTAGGCATCGCTGAGCAGGCTGCGCGAATGCTTCAGCGCGCTTTCAGCATTGCCTTTGAGCGCCTTGAGGGTCTTGCGTGACTCGTCCGAAGCGTCATCTTTAAGGCTTTCCAACGACTTGAGCAGACTCTCGATCTCCGCTTCCATGCTTTGCAATGAGGCTTTACGTAAAGAGGTGTTGGCCATGGTGGCTCTCCTGCATTGGTGATGAGTGGCGTGTGTTGATTGGGACTTCAGCGGTTCGAGAAAGTGCAGAAAATCTGAACTTACCTTCACCGGAGCCACCGAAATCAACACGGCAAATCGCTGCTAGGCTTTATTCACACTTCAAGGAGAACACCATGAGTGACCATCACACGTACAAGAAAGTCGAGCTGGTCGGGTCGTCCGAGAACAGCATCGAAGAAGCAATCAACAACGCGTTGGCCGAAGCCAACAAGAGCATCAAGCATCTGGAATGGTTTGAAGTGACCGAGACCCGTGGCCACATCAAGGATGGCAAGGCTGCGCACTTTCAGGTGACCCTGAAAGTCGGGTTCCGGATCGCCAGCAGCTGAGTTTGGTCAGTCTTCTGAACTTGCGCGCTGGCGGAGTGCCATAGGAATGGCAAAGCGCTACAGGGTGGCCGCGTCGGGTGAACAACCCGATGCCCGCCTCTTTTAATCCGACCAGGGGTGCGACCGATGAAGAAGTTTATGTTGGCTGTAGGTTTGTTGAGCCTTGCGGGTGGTGCATTTGCTGCCGGCAAGCCTTGTGAAGAGCTGAAAGCCGAGATCGCGGCGAAGCTGGATGCCAAGGGTGTTTCCGGGTATTCGCTGGAGGTTGTGGACAAGGGCACAGCGGCTGACGGCAAAGTCGTCGGCACGTGCGAGGGCGGTGCCAAGGAAATCGTTTACAAACGATAAGTCCTGATCACCTCTGTGGCGAGGGAGCTTGCTCCCGCTGGACTGCGAAGCAGGCCCCTGTTTTGGGGTCGCTGCGCAACCCAGCGGGAGCAAGCTCCCTCGCCACATTTCATTCAGAGGCCGCGCAAACATCAGCCCTTCATGACTTGCGCCAACAGCTCATAAGAACGCAGCCGATCCGCATGCTCATACAGATCGCTGGTAAAAATCAGCTCGTCGGCCTGAGTCTGCTCAACCAGCACTTCCAGCTTCGCGCGGATCTTCTGCGGGCCACCGACCATCGCCAATCCGAGGAAATCCCCCACCGCCTCGCGCTCATGCGGCAACCACAAGCCGTCCATGGTTTTTACCGGCGGACGTTGCACCAGACTCTGTCCGCGCATCAGCGCCAGAATCCGCTGATACACCGAGGTCGCCAGATAATCGGCCTGCTCATCGGTATCGGCCGCCACCAGTGGCACACCGAGCATCACGTACGGTTTATCCAGCACCGCCGACGGCTTGAAGTGATTGCGATATACGCGAATCGCCTCGTGCATGAAGCGTGGTGCGAAATGTGAGGCGAAGGCGTAGGGCAAACCGCGCTCACCGGCCAACTGCGCACTGAACAGACTCGAACCAAGCAACCAGATCGGCACGTTGGTGCCGGTGCCTGGCATCGCGATGACTCGTTGATCCGGAGTGCGCGGACCGAGGAAGCGTGCCAGTTCGGCAACGTCTTCCGGGAAATCATCCGAGCTGCCGGAACGCTCGCGGCGCAAGGCACGGGCGGTCATCTGATCGGAACCCGGCGCGCGGCCCAGACCGAGATCGATACGTCCCGGATACAGGCTTTCGAGGGTGCCAAACTGCTCGGCGATCACCAGCGGCGCATGATTGGGCAACATCACTCCGCCGGAGCCGACCCGAATAGTCGAGGTGCCACCGGCCAGGTAACCCAGCAGCACCGAGGTGGCGGAACTGGCGATGCCATCCATGTTGTGGTGCTCGGCGACCCAGAACCGCGTGTAGCCGAATTTCTCGACATGCTGCGCCAGATCCAGCGAATTGCGCAGCGCCTGCGCCGGGCTGCCGTTCTCGCGCACGGGCACCAGATCGAGGGTAGAAAACTTTACGTCGGACAGTTGCTTCATAAACCTGCTTCTCCGAGTGAGGACGCAGGTTTGTTCTTGCCGAACGAAAACCTGCCGAATGCAATAAGCGTGTTCTATGGAATGAGGGCATATACCCGAGTTTCAATAGCCGACCGGAAATTTCCTACTAAAAAAGTCAACGATTCACCTGAGCTGAACTTTGACCCCGGGTCTATCCTCAGAACCCTTGCAAGCAAAAATCGCAATGGCGCGGCATTTCGCGCCTTATTCGAGGAGGCAACATGGCTATCGTGAAGAAGGCATCCGCACATTGGGAAGGTGACCTGAAAACCGGCATCGGCTCGATTTCCACTGAAACCGGCGTCCTGCGCGAAGCACCGTACGGCTTCAAAGCGCGCTTCGAAGGCGGCAAAGGCACCAACCCGGAAGAATTGATCGGCGCAGCGCACGCTGGCTGTTTCTCCATGGCGTTCTCGATGATTCTCGGCGATGCCGGGCTCAAGGCTGACAGCATCGACACCCAGGCCGAAGTCACTCTGGATCAGGTCGAGGGCGGTTTCGCGATCTCAGCGGTGAAGCTGATCCTCAAAGCGAAAATCCCCGGCGCCACTCAAGCGCAGTTTGAAGAGCTGAGCAACAAGGCCAAAGAAGGTTGCCCGGTCTCCAAGGTATTGAACGCCAAGATCAGCCTGGATGCGTCTTTGGTCAGTTGATGGCTTGAGCCGGATCAGAACCCGCCGGGCAAAAATGTGGTCGAATAGACGACAGCAGCTATCGCGCAACTTCGCGCGCGCTGTTCCAAGGAGCTTCAACCATGAAACGTTTTGCTTTGGCGGTTATCTGTGGCGTGCTGGCAACCTCAGCCTTCGCTGCGCCCAAGGATTGCGAAGAACTCAGAAAAGAGATCGAGGCGAACATCCAGGCTAAAGCCGTTCCCTCGTACACCCTGGAGATCGTGTCCAAGGAAGAGGCAGAGAAGCACGACATCGCTATGGTCGTCGGGACCTGCGAGAACGGCACCAAAGCTATCGTCTATCAAAGGAACGACAGCTGAGCCGCGTCATGGCACGCAGTTGATTCGCCGTTCTTCGGCAACGATCCGGCCTTCGCGGTTGATCAGCCTGGCGCTCGGCGTGAAGGCTAGAGATCGTGCTTCGAGCCGGTAACGCTGGCCCGCTTCGAAATGCTCGTAAGGAATCGTCATGTAGCACAGACGTTCCTGCGGGTCGGTGTCCATGCCTTGGCCGCCGCCGAACACCTCGAAATCAAACCGAACCGTCAGCTCATGACTACCGGGCGCGACTTGAAAAAAGCGCCCGTCACGCAGGCGCTGATTGTCCAGTCGCTCGGCCATCAGCACCTTGCCGCCCGGCGTGGGCATGGCGAAATCGACCCAGGCCATGCCTGGGTC
The DNA here is from genome assembly GCF_048822895.1 of Pseudomonas sp. P4795. Taxonomy (NCBI): domain Bacteria; kingdom Pseudomonadati; phylum Pseudomonadota; class Gammaproteobacteria; order Pseudomonadales; family Pseudomonadaceae; genus Pseudomonas; species Pseudomonas sp. P4795. Next base: position 19,955 of record NZ_JBMFBT010000007.1, read on the forward strand.
GGCGGGTGGCAACGGTGTCTGGCAACCGGCGATCACGCCAGCGGTCAACAACAGCATTAACTTGCGCATGATGGATGTCCGTAAGTCTGGGCATCCAGCATAACGCCGATCACGTGCGCTGACAGCCAGCGGGTATGCCTTGGCCGACCACGTTGCGCTGTTCATCGTAGAGCTTGGCCCACGGACGGAAACCGATGCTGCCGGCCTGCAACTGATAACGTTGGCCTGCGTTGAAATCCTTGAATTTCACGTTCAACTGGCAATCGCGCCACAGCGGCTCGGCATCGGGACCGATGTTGGTTGCCGCCACCGGGAATTGATATCGCACCGTCAGCTCATGGCTGCCGGGCTGCACCTCGAAATAGCGTTGGTCTTGATTAGCCTGGTTGTCGACTTCCAGCGCTTGCAGCGCGGTGTCCTGCTGCCGGGGATTCAGATCGATCCAGGCTTGCGTGGGATCGGGGGCGGGCATGCCGAACCCGGCACAACCGGCCAGCGTCAGCACGCCTCCTGTCAGTATCAACATGCGCATAGCGAAGCTCCAATGGGCGGGATAGTCTTGCGGGCAGACTTTCCGAAGGATTTTTTATTTTGAGCAGGCCGCTTCCAAGCCATGGGTTACTTGATCGCGTTTTGCCGATTTTGTTTCCGGCTATGTTGTTTTTGTTGCTCAACGGTTGTGCCAGCGTCAGCTACTACGGCCAGTTGGCCAGCGGTCAGCTGCAACTGCTGCGGGCGCGCGAGCCGGTGGAAAAGGTGATTGCCGATCCGGCCCGCGACGCGAAACTGCGCAGCCATCTCGCCCAGTCGCAGAAGGCCCGAACCTTCGCCAGCAAGCATCTGCACTTGCCCGACAACCAGAGCTATCGCCTGTACGCCGACATCGGTCGGCCGTTTGTGGTGTGGAACGTGTTCGCCACGGCGGAATTCTCATTGAGCCCGCAGAATCATTGCTTCCCGATCGCCGGGTGCGTGGCCTATCGCGGCTACTACAGTCAGAGCGCAGCACGCGGTGAAGCGGCGCTGCAGCAGTTGCAAGGCCTGGACGTGTCGATTGGCGGCGTCGAGGCTTACTCGACGCTGGGCTGGTTCAACGATCCGATCCTCAACTCGATGATGGGCTGGGGCGATGAACGACTGGCCACGCTGATCTTTCATGAGTTGGCGCACCAACGTTTCTACGTGCAGGACGACACTGAATTCAACGAGTCCTTTGCCACGTTCGTCGAGCAGGAAGGCACCCGGCAATGGCGGGCGTTTCGCGGATTGCCGGTGGAAAACGATTCTCGGCTGAAACAGCGCGATCAGTTTATCCAGCTGATTCTCGACACCCGCAGTAGGCTGGAAAAGTTATACACACAACCGTTGCCCGCCGAGCAGATGCGCGAGCGCAAAGCGCAGCAATTCGAACAGTTTCGTCGGGATTACCGGGTGATGCGTGATAGCCAGTGGGCGGGGGACAAGCGCTACGACGCTTGGGTCAACACGCCGCTTAACAACGCGAGGCTGCTGCCGTTTGGGCTGTATGACCAATGGGTGCCGGCGTTTGCTAATTTGTTCAAGCAGGTGGGCGGGGATTGGCTGAGGTTTTATGCTGAAGTCGAGAAACTCGGAGAGTTGCCAACTCAACAGAGGAAGGCAGCGCTGAAAACTATGGCTGGTTCATAGCTGTTTATGGGCTGAACTGGCCTCATCGCTGGCAAGCCAGCTCCCACAGGGTTTGTGTCGGACACAACGTTTGTGTTCACCAACGATCCTGTGGGAGCTGGCTTGCCAGCGATGACATTCTGATCAGCGCTGCAAAAACGCCTGATGCAACTCGGCCAACGTCTCGAAGTGATAAGCCGGCGCCTCGGCACTCAGCTCCTCCGGGCTGCCAAACCCATACCCCACCGCCGCCGCATCCATCCCATTGCTGCGCGCCCCGATCAGATCATGCTTGCGATCACCAATCATCAGCGTGTTCGCCGGATCCAGCCCTTCTTCGGCAATCAGATGCGCAATCAGCTCAACCTTGTTGGTGCGCGTGCCGTCCAGCTCACTGCCGTAGATCACCTTGAAGTGCCTGGCGAAATCGAAATGCCGAGCGATCTCGCGAGCAAATACCCAAGGCTTTGACGTCGCGATATACAGCTGTCGCCCTTGGCCACTCAGGGTTTCCAGCAACGGCGTTACGCCATCGAATACCTGGTTTTCATACAGACCGGTGACCTTGAAACGCTCACGATAGAAATTCACCGCCTCCCACGCCTTGGCCTCATCGAAGTCATAGAACTGCATGAACGCCTGCAACAGCGGCGGGCCGATGAAGTGTTCGAGTTTGGTCAGGTCCGGCTCATCAATGCCAAGTTTCGCCAACGCAAACTGAATGGAACGGGTGATGCCCTCACGCGGGTCGGTCAGGGTGCCATCGAGGTCGAACAGTACGGTCTGGTAATGCATGAAAATTCCTGGGTAATCGAGAGAACGGTCAGATCTGGTCGTAGCCTTCGGCCAGATGCAGATCCTTGAGCTTCACGTAGTTCGCCGCGCTGTAGGTGAAAAAGGCCTGTTCCTTGTCAGACAGTGGACGGATCTGTTTCACCGGACTGCCGACATACAGAAAACCGCTCTCAAGGCGTTTGCCCGGCGGCACCAGACTGCCAGCGCCGATGATCACATCGTCCTCGACCACCGCACCGTCCATGACAATGCTACCCATGCCGATCAGCACGCGGCTGCCGACGGTGCAGCCATGCAACATGACCTTGTGGGCGATGGTCACGTCATCGCCGATCAGCAACGGAAAGCCATCCGGATTGAACGGGCCGGCGTGGGTGATGTGCAACACGCAGCCGTCCTGCACGCTGGTGCGCGCGCCGATGCGGATGCGGTGCATGTCGCCGCGGATCACGGTCAGTGGCCAGACGGAGCTGTCTTCACCGATTTCGACGTCGCCGATCACCACCGCCGAGCCGTCGACAAATGCACCTTTGCTCAAGTGCGGGGTGTGATTCTGGTACTTGCGAAGGGACACGATTAGTTCTCTCTCTGTCGCCGATAGCTGCGGTGGATGTCGATTGTAATTAAGATGGGCGCATGTTTCTTCCAGCCAAGGTGCCATCCGTGAGCGTGAACAATCCTCTTTTGCAGTCCTACGACCTGCCGCCGTTCTCGACGATCCGCGCCGAACACGTGCTGCCAGCGATCGAAACCATCCTCGCCGACAACCGCGCGGCGATCGCCGAAATCCTCAAAACCCAAGGCCAGAACCCGACCTGGGCCGGGCTGATTCTGGCGATGGACGAACTCAACGATCGCCTCGGCGCCGCCTGGAGCCCGGTCAGCCACCTCAACGCCGTGTGCAACAGCGCCGAACTGCGTGAAGCCTACGAGTCGTGCCTGCCAGCCCTGAGCGCCTACTCCACCGAGATGGGCCAGAACCGCGAGCTGTTCCAGGCTTATGAAGCCTTGGCCAACAGCCCGGAAGCCGCCGGGTTCGACGTGGCGCAAAAAACCATTCTGGAACACGCCCTGCGCGATTTCCGTCTGTCGGGTATCGACCTGCCGCCAGCCGAGCAGCAGCGTTATGCCGAAGTGCAAAGCAAACTGTCCGAGCTGGGCAGCCGCTTCTCCAATCAACTGCTCGATGCCACGCAAGCCTGGACCAAACACATCACCGACGAAACCACCCTCGCCGGCCTGACCGACTCGGCCAAGGCGCAAATGGCTGCGGCCGCCCAGGCCAAAGAGCTCGACGGCTGGCTGATCACCCTGGAATTCCCGAGCTACTACGCGGTGATGACCTATGCGCAAGACCGCGCACTGCGCGAAGAAGTCTACGCCGCCTACTGCACCCGTGCGTCGGATCAAGGCCCGAATGCCGGTCAGAACGACAACGGCCCGGTGATGGGCGAGATTCTCGACCTGCGTCAGGAACTGGCGAAATTGCTCGGTTTCAGCAGTTTCTCGGAGCTGAGCCTGGCAACGAAAATGGCCGAGTCCAGCGATCAGGTGCTGAGCTTTCTGCGCGATCTGGCCAAGCGCAGCAAGCCGTTCGCCGCGCAGGATCTGCAACAGCTCAAGGCCTATGCCGCTGAGCAAGGTTGTGCCGATCTGCAGAGCTGGGACGTGGGTTTCTACGGTGAAAAACTCCGCGAACAACGCTACAGCGTCGCTCAGGAAACCCTGCGCGCGTACTTCCCGATCGACAAGGTACTCGGCGGTCTGTTCGCCATCGTCCAGCGTCTGTACGGCATCGAAATCGCCGAACTCAAAGGCTTCGACACCTGGCACCCGGACGTGCGCCTGTTCAAGATCAAGGAAAACGGCCAGCACGTCGGCCGCTTCTTCTTCGACCTGTACGCCCGCGCCAACAAGCGTGGCGGCGCGTGGATGGACGGCGCCCGCGATCGTCGCCGTACCCTCGACGGCGTGCTGCAAAGCCCGGTGGCCAATCTGGTGTGTAACTTCACCCCGGCCGACAGCGGCAAGCCTGCGCTGCTGACCCACGATGAAGTCACCACGCTGTTCCACGAATTCGGCCACGGCCTGCATCACCTGCTGACCCGCGTCGAACATGCCGGCGTGTCCGGGATCAACGGCGTGGCATGGGATGCGGTCGAGTTGCCGAGCCAGTTCATGGAAAACTGGTGCTGGGAGCCGGAAGGCCTCGCGCTGATCTCCGGCCATTACGAGACCGGCGAGGCACTGCCGCAGGATCTGCTGGAAAAAATGCTCGCGGCAAAAAACTTCCAGTCCGGCCTGATGATGGTGCGTCAGCTGGAGTTCTCGCTGTTCGACTTCGAATTGCACGCGACCCACGGTGACGGCCGCAGCCCGCTACAAGTGCTTGAAGGCGTGCGCGACGAGGTTTCGGTGATGCGTCCGCCGGCCTACAACCGTTTCCCTAACAGCTTTGCGCACATCTTCGCTGGCGGTTACGCGGCGGGTTACTACAGCTACAAGTGGGCTGAAGTGCTGTCGGCCGATGCCTTCTCGAAGTTCGAAGAAGACGGCGTGCTCAACGCAGAAACCGGTCGCGCGTTCCGCGAAGCGATTCTGGCGCGTGGCGGCTCGCAGGCGCCGATGGTGCTGTTCGTCGACTTCCGTGGCCGCGAGCCTTCGATTGACGCACTCTTGCGCCATAGCGGCCTGAGTGAGGACGCGGCAGCATGAGTGAGGCACCTGTGATTACCAAGAAGCGCTTTATCGCCGGGGCGGTTTGCCCGGCGTGCAGCGAGCCGGACAAGCTGATGATGTGGAACGAAGATACGGTTCCGCATCGTGAGTGCGTGGCCTGCGGGTATTCCGACACGCTCAACGAACAAGGCCTGTCGGTGCCCAAGGAATTGGGCACGCGGGTCAACGTAAGCGCGATCAAACCTGCGCCGGACAAAAAGGTGCAGGCGGTGCAGTTTTTCCCGAACCCCAAGCTCGCGAAAAAGCCTGACGCGTAACAATCCAGCAAACCCGCCTTGCACCGTTCATCGGTGCAGGGTGGTATCCGAGTAACACCTTTACCCTGCACTTGCTTCGTAGGCTGGCCGTTTCGCCATGCCTCGAAGGAAGCTGCCATGCCAGACCCAAATCCCCTCCTGCAACACTGGACGCTGCCGCCGTGGTCGGCGATCCGCGCCGAACATCTACTGCCCGCGATCAACAGCATCATTGCCGATAACCGACGGATCATTGCCGAGGCCATTGCCAGCCAGGCCGACCTTCCCTCCTGGGATGATCTGGTGCTGACCGTCAACGAAACCGATGCGCGTCTCAGCGAGGTGAACTCGATCCTCGAAACCTTCTCGATGGTCAAATCCGACGATGCGCAATGGCTGGTAGAAAGCGCCAAAGGCCAGCTCGCCATCGCACAGTACCGAACCGAGAAAGCCAGCAATCGCTCGCTGTACCGGATTTTCCAACGCTTGGCGCACAGCCCGATCGCGGCCAATTTCGATGGGCCGCGCAAAGCGGCGCTGGCGCGAATCCTGAGCAAGTTTGAAGCGTCGGGCATTCAACTGCCCACTGCACAGCAGCAGGAGCTGGCACGACTGAATCGCGAGATCAGCGGATTGGAGCAGGTATTTTTGCACCACCTCGAGGGCTGGACGCAGACGTGGAGCAAGCGCATCGACAACGTCGCTCTGCTCGCGGGCGTATTGCCGGCGATGCGCGAGCGTCTGGCGCTTGCGGCCGGCCAGGCCGGACATGAGGGCTGGCTGATTCAGCTCGACCAGAATACCTTCCAGCACATTCTCAAATACGCCGAGAACCGCGCGTTGCGCCAAGAGTGCTTCATCGCCTACTCGACCCGGGCTTCCGACCAAGGACCGCTGGCCGGCCAGTTCGATAACGGTTCGGTACTGTCATCACTGCTCGCGCGGCGCCAGCAGAAAGCCCGATTGCTCGGCTATCAAAGCTTCGCGCAGATGCGCCTGGCCACGGAAATGGCCGATGACACCGGTACCGTCAGTGGTTTTCTGCAACGGCAGGTTGCGCTGCTGGCGCCGACACTTGAGCGCGATGCACAGACTCTGAAAACCTTCGCGCTGGAACGCGGGATCAGCCAGATCGAGGCGTGGGATCAGGATTTCCTCGCCGAACAATGGCGGCAACAGCACTTCCCCGGAGCGCTGGAAAATCTGCGTGAGTTTTTTGCACTGGACGCCACTCTGCGCCGGCTCTGCCTGTTCTGCGAGCGCATGTTCGGCATCCGCATCGTTGAGCAGACCGGCTTCGAGCGTTGGCATGACGGTGTGCGGTTGCTGGAAATCAGCGAGCACGAACAGGTCATCGGCTATATCTACTTCGATCCCTACCATCAGGAAAACGCGGCGGATTACGCCGGAACCGCCACCCTGCGCAATCGTCGGATCAGCGCCGAAGGCCGGCCGGCGCTGCCGATTGCTCTGCTCTACAGCAATTTCACCGCGCCAACCGACGCTCATCCGTGCTTGCTGGAGCATCTGGATCTGCGGGTGCTGTTGCATGAATTTGGCCATTGCCTGCAACAGGTGCTGACACGTTCGCCGCATCACAATCTGTCGGGCATTCTGCAGCTGGGGCATGACGCCGCGGAATTTTCCGGGCAGTTATTCGAGCAATGGTGTCAGTCGCGAGAGTTTCTGCTTTGGCTCGGCGCGCATTTTCAGACTGGTGAGCTGCTGAGCGAATCACGCGTCGACGCAGCGCTGGCTGCCATTCAGGCTCATTCCAGCCGCCCCAGCTCAATGCTGCTGATGGGTGCAATGCTCGACTTCGAGCTGCACCGATCCCATGGCGATGGACGCACCGTCCAGCAGGTCTGCGCCGATGTGCAGCGCGCATTTCCACACCTGCAACTGCCCGCACCGAACAGATTCGCCAACAGTTTCGACTACATGGTGACCAATTACGACGCCAGGGTTTACGCCTACGCATGGTCGGGGGTGCTGGCCAGCGAAGCGTTCCAGCGCTTCACGGCGGACTGGGTGTTCAATGCGCAGACCGGTCGGGATTTCCGCGAAACGTTCTTCTCTCCCGGCGCGGCGCGCCCACTGCGGGAAGCCGTCGCAGCGTTCCTTGGCCGGCCAGTCAGCCTGCAACCAACAGCTACTTCAGATTGACCGTCTGAAACCAACTCTTCAGCGAACAGGTGGCGAAAGCGCTGGTGCTGCAATCACCATTGGCCAGCGCCGTGCGCAGCTTGTCGACATCAGCCTGCATCACGTAACGCACGTCGTCCCGGAAATGGCCACTTTCGCCGAAACCGCCCTGGGTCATTTCACTCAGCGCGTCTTCCTTGCTCCAGCCCTGAATCACCACGCGATACATGACCGCCATCAGGCCAGTGCGGTCGGAGCCGTGCTTGCAGTGCATCAACACCGGGCCGGTGGCTTCGGCAGCCTGAATCGCGCGCAGGGTCTTGAGTACGTCGCTGTCGTCGACGTGATTGGTGCGATAGGGCAATTGCACCTGGCTGATGCCGGGGGTCTGCAGCCAGTTCGAATCGGATTCGGGCAGAAAGTTGATGACCGTCGCGACCTTGAGATTTTTCAGCAATGGCACGGCGCCGCTGTCAGGTAGCGCACTGCGGTAGAGGGTGGGTGACATCTGGAACAGGTTGTATTGCACCTCGACCGGTTGCGCCCATTCAGTCGGCCGCACGGGCGCGGCCTCATCGGCCTGAACTGGAACGAGATGCAAAACTGCAAACAGCGAAAAACACACAGCGAAGACAGGACGCATGCTCGGTGGACCGCATAGGGATTGATCAATGGAGGCCTGAAGCTTGGGCTTGCGCCGGTCAAATCCCCGTGAGGCACTCGTCAAAGAATCGTGAATCACTGCCGTCCGGTTCGACTTTCATCGCAAATACCGGCTTTTTTCCGCTGAATCGGTTCATCGAGAAGCTTAGCCTGCTACCATTTGTCACACGATGTTGCAGAAGCCTGCCTTGTTCTCCGGACATTACGGCCACGTCGCAACCAAAAATTCTGAAGCCGTTCGCAGAAACGGCTGACAAACACCAATGCCTGATGAGGTGCACCCCATGTCTGATGCAGATCGAGACAACCCGCGGCGTGAGTTTTTGCGCAAATCCCTGACCCTGATTCCGGTAGTCACCCTTGCGGGCACCGGACTGGGCAGCAGCATGTTGCAAGCGGCACCTGAAGCCGCACCTGCGCCACACCCGGCACCAGCCAAAACCAGCAGCGCCCACTACGAGCCGAACTACTTCACAGCCGAAGAGTGGGCCTTCATCAACGCCGCCGTGGCGCAGTTGATCCCCAGCGATGCGCAAGGCCCAGGTGCCCTTGAGGCTGGCGTGCCGGAATACATCGACCGTCAGATGAACACGCCGTACGCCGCCGGTGCTCTGTGGTACATGCAAGGCCCGTTCAATGCCGACGCCGCGCCGGAAATGGGCTGGCAGAGCAAACTGGTGCCCAAAGACATCTATCGCCTCGGCATCGCCGCCACGGATCAGTGGACCAAAGCGCTCAACGGTAAAACATTTGCCGAGCAAGACAGCGCTACCCGAGACGATCTGCTCAAGCAACTCGAAGCCGGTAAACCGCAGTTCGACAGCGTTCCTGCGAAGATTTTCTTCAATCTGCTGCTGCAAAACACCAAGGAAGGGTTTTTCTGCGATCCGATCCACGGCGGCAATAAAGGCATGGTCGGCTGGACCATGATCGGCTTCCCCGGCGCCCGCGCCGATTTCATGGACTGGGTAGAACGCAACGAGCAGTACCCCTTCCCGGCAGTTTCGATTCGCGGCGAGAGGGCGTAAGCATGGCAACCGTATTGAAGAAAGTTGACGCAGTGATCGTCGGTTTCGGCTGGACTGGCGCGATCATGGCCAAAGAGCTGACCGAGGCCGGTCTGAATGTGCTGGCGCTGGAGCGCGGACCGATGCAGGACACCTACCCCGACGGCAACTATCCGCAGGTGATCGACGAACTCACCTACAGCGTGCGGAAAAAACTCTTCCAGGACATTTCCAAAGAAACTGTCACCATCCGCCACAGCGTCAACGACATCGCCCTGCCGAACCGCCAGTTGGGCGCGTTCCTGCCGGGTAACGGCGTCGGCGGCGCCGGGCTGCACTGGTCGGGCGTGCATTTTCGGGTCGATCCGATCGAACTGCGTATGCGCAGTCACTACGAAGAACGCTACGGCAAAAGCTTCATTCCCAAAGACATGACCATCCAGGACTTCGGCGTCAGCTACGAAGAGCTGGAACCATTCTTCGACTTTGCCGAAAAAGTCTTCGGCACCTCGGGCCAGGCGTGGACGGTCAAAGGCCAACTGGTCGGTCAGGGCAAGGGCGGCAACCCTTACGCGGCGGATCGCTCCAACCCGTTCCCGCTCGAAGCGCAGAAAAACACCGTTTCCGCACAGCTGTTCGGCAAAGCGGCTACCGAAGTCGGTTACAAACCCTACAACCTGCCTTCAGCGAATACTTCGGGGCCGTACACCAATCCCTACGGTGCACAGATGGGTCCGTGCAACTTCTGCGGTTTTTGCAGCGGCTATGTTTGCTACATGTACTCCAAGGCTTCGCCAAACGTGAACATTCTTCCGGCGCTCAAGCCGCTGCCGAATTTCGAGCTGCGCGCCAACGCCCACGTGCTGCGGATCAACCTCGACAGCAGCAAGAGCAAAGCTACCGGCGTTACTTACATCGACGCTCAGGGTCGCGAGATCGAGCAACCGGCGGATCTGGTGATCCTCGGCGCCTTCCAGTTGCATAACGTGCGACTGATGTTGCTCTCGGGCATCGGCAAGCCCTACGACCCGGTCAGCGGCGAAGGCGTGGTCGGGCGTAACTTCGCCTACCAGAACATGGCCACGATCAAGGCGTTCTTCGACAAGGACACCCACACCAACAACTTTATCGGCGCCGGTGGCAACGGTGTAGCGCTGGACGACTTCAACGCCGACAACTTCGACCACGGGCCGCACGGCTTCGTCGGTGGTTCGCCGATGTGGGTCAACCAGGCCGGCAGCCGGCCGATTGCCGGCACCTCCAATCCACCGGGCACTCCGGCCTGGGGCAGCGCCTGGAAACGCGCGACCGCCGATTACTACACCCACCAGGTGTCGATGGACGCCCACGGCGCGCATCAGTCCTACCGTGGCAACTACCTCGATCTCGACCCGGTGTACCGCGATGCCTACGGCTTGCCGTTGCTGCGGATGACATTCGACTGGCAGGAAAACGACATCAAGATGAACCGCTTCATGGTCGAAAAAATGGGCAAGGTCGCCGAAGCCATGGGCCCGAAAGCCATCGCCGTGATCGGCAAGAAAGTCGGTGACCATTTCAACACCGCCTCCTACCAGACCACCCACCTCAACGGTGGCGCGATCATGGGCACCGATCCGAAGACCAGCGCCCTGAACCGCTACTTGCAGAGCTGGGACGTGCACAACGTCTTCGTGCCGGGCGCGTCGGCTTTCCCACAAGGCCTGGGTTACAACCCGACAGGGCTGGTCGCTGCGTTGACCTACTGGTCGGCGAAAGCGATCCGCGAGCAATACCTGAAAAACCCCGGCCCGCTGGTTCAGGCTTAAGGAGCGATGACCATGAAGAATTTCGTTATCGCAACCTTGGCATTGCTCGGCAGCGCTTCGATTCACTCGGCCGAAGTTGATCAAGCCTTGATCAAACAAGGTGAATACCTAGCCCGTGCTGGCGACTGCGTGGCCTGCCACACCGCGAAGAACGGCAAGCCGTTCGCCGGTGGTCTGCCGATGGAAACCCCGATCGGTACGATTTATTCGACCAACATCACCCCGGATAGAACCGGCGTCGGTGACTACAGCTTCGAAGACTTCGACCAGGCTGTGCGACATGGCGTCGCGAAAAACGGCAGTACTTTGTACCCGGCGATGCCCTTTCCGTCCTACGCCCGCGTAAGCAATACCGACATGCAGGCGCTGTACGCCTACTTCATGCACGGCGTACAGCCGGTCGCACAGGACAACAAGGCCAGCGATATCCCGTGGCCACTGAGCATGCGCTGGCCGTTGATGGGCTGGCGCTGGCTGTTTGCGCCGCAGGTCGAGGACTACAAAGCCGCGTCGGAGGATGCCGTCGTCAGTCGTGGGGCGTATCTGGTGGAAGGCCTCGGACATTGCGGCGCCTGCCATACACCGCGTGCCCTGACCATGCAGGAAAAATCCCTTAGCGCGGCCGATGGCAGCAGTTTTCTGTCAGGCAGTGCGCCACTGGAAGGCTGGATCGCCAAAAGTCTGCGCGGCGACCACAAGGATGGACTCGGCAGCTGGAGCGAAGAGCAACTGGTGCAATTCCTCAAGACCGGCCGCAGTGACCGCAGCGCGGTATTCGGCGGCATGAGCGATGTGGTCACCCACAGCATGCAGTACATGACCGACGCCGACCTGACAGCGATTGCCCGCTACCTCAAATCGCTGCCAGCCAACGACCCGACCGACCAGCCGCATCAATACGATGAGAAAGTCGCCAAAGCATTGTGGAACGGCGACGACAGCCAACGTGGCGCATCGGTGTATATCGATAACTGCGCGGCCTGTCACCGCACCGATGGCCATGGCTACACGCGGGTATTCCCTGCGCTGGCGGGTAATCCGGTGCTGCAATCGGAAGATCCGACCTCGCTGATTCACATCGTGCTCAAGGGCGGCACCCTGCCGGCGACTCACACCGCGCCATCGACCTTCACCATGCCCGGTTTTGCCTGGCGTTTGTCGGATCAGGAAGTGGCGGATGTGGTGAGTTTTATTCGTGGCAGTTGGGGTAACAAGTCTTCAGCTGTAACCGCAAAGGAAGTTTCCAGGTTGCGCAGCGACGATATGACCACAACATCATCCGATGACCTTGGACAAGTGACTGATCACAACTAAGCACAATAACCCCTGCATGGAAAAACATGCAGGGGTTATGGTTTTTATCGAACAGGCTTAATCAAGGATTGATAATGCTGGCGTAAGCCTTTGCCAGTGCGGCCAATTTGGCTCGATCTTGCTCGCCCACTTCGCCGTCACGATCAACATCGTGCTCAAGACGACCGATGCTGAAGGTGTGCCCACCGTCTTTGGAGGTCGCGGTGACGAAAATCGGGTCGACCAGCATTTCAGTCTGCACGCCGGCCTCGGCATCCCAACCCAGTTCTTTGCGAGCAAGTTGCATGGACACCAGAGTATTGGGCTCCGATGGACCAGGCTGCATCAGTTGCAGAAAAATACCGCGCGAATTAAAAAACGACATCATCAAATCCTTTTGTCTTTAATCTAATTAATTGTTGTGAAGCGAGGTGGATACTACGAACTTGATAGACATACGACCAGCCAACTTGTGTTTCTTTAATTTACGCCGCTTTCAAACTTTCTATTTAAATAATTCATTTAACTAACTTGGTATTTTTGACCAATGGCCGAACGGTAGTGGATCACTCGGGGCTTTGCGAATACTGTATGGATGTACAGATCAAAGGATCCTCTGATGTCCAGTCTTTTGCCCCCACGCGGTCGTGGCACCGCTACCAACCCGCACAATCGCTTCGCACCGAATCGTTCGGTGGCCGAGGACGATGGCTGGTATCAGGAAGTGCCGCACACCCAAGGCACCGAGGTACGCATCGAAACCGCGAAAACCATCATCACCCGCAACACTTCGCCGGACCTGCCCTTTGATCGTTCGATCAATCCCTATCGCGGCTGCGAGCACGGCTGCATCTATTGCTACGCGCGGCCGAGCCACGCCTATTGGGACATGTCGCCGGGGCTGGATTTCGAGACCAAGCTGATCGCCAAGACTAACGCCGCCCAAGTACTGGAAGAGCAGTTGGGCAAGAAAGGCTATCAATGTGCGCCAATCAATCTGGGTTCCAACACCGACCCGTACCAGCCGATCGAGCGTGAACATAAAATCACCCGTCAGACCCTCGAAGTGCTGCTGCGCTACCGGCATCCGGTGACCATCATCACCAAAGGCTCGCTGATCCTGCGCGACCTCGACCTGCTAACCGAACTGGCGCAACAGCGACTGGTGGCGGTGATGATCAGCCTGACCACGCTCGATGACGAACTCAAACGCATCCTTGAACCGCGCGCTGCTGCACCCAAGGCCAGGTTGCGTGCGATTCGGGTCATGCGTGAAGCCGGTATTCCGGTGGGCGTGTTGTGTTCGCCGATGATTCCGATGATCAACGACTGCGAAATCGAAAGCCTGCTCGCCGAGGCGCACGCGGCTGGTGCGCAAAGTGCGGCCTATATGATGCTGCGCCTGCCGCTGGAGGTGGCGCCGCTGTTCGAAGAATGGCTGCAGGCGCACTATCCGCAACGCGCCGCCCATGTGTTGAGCCTGATCCGCCAGAGCCGTGGCGGCGAGCTATATGACAGTCGTTTTGGCACTCGCATGCGTGGCGAAGGGCCGTTTGCCGATCTGCTGGCCCAGCGCTTCGCCAAGGCGCTGAAACGACTGGGTCTGGATCGACGCGAAGGCTTCAATCTCGATTGCACTGCCTTCTGTCCGCCGGGTCGCCAGATGGCGCTGATTTAGAGACAATTGGCCTATGGTTGAGTGGAGGGATGTACTTGCCCGGTTAACGCCGGTCACGTTTTTTGTGACCTGGAACACACGTTCTAGAGCGCTTGATTCAGTTTGAGTTAAGTTTCGGCGGTTACCTTGTTCATCGAGTGACTGACGGGTCGGGATGACCCGGATGTTGAAAACAGCCACTGGCTTCATATCGGACTACAGGGGAAGAATCCCCGAATCCGCCAAAGAGGATGAATCATGAGTGACAAGGATAAACAGCCGTTGGCTGCGTCGGCGCAATCGCTCCCTGTGGCGGAAACCGCTGATGCAGCATTGAAGAATATCGTCGACGGCTTTTTGCATTTTCATCATGAGGTCTTTCCACAGCAGGAAGAACTCTTCAAAAAACTCGCCACGGCGCAACAGCCGCGCGCGATGTTCATCACCTGCGCTGACTCGCGCATCGTCCCCGAGCTGATCACCCAAAGCTCCCCCGGCGATCTGTTCGTGACGCGTAACGTCGGCAACGTCGTTCCGCCCTACGGTCAGATGAACGGCGGCGTTTCCACCGCGATCGAATACGCGGTACTGGCGCTCGGCGTGCATCACATCATCATCTGCGGCCACTCCGATTGCGGCGCCATGCGTGCGGTGCTCAACCCGGACAGCCTGGAAAAGATGCCTACGGTCAAAGCCTGGCTGCGCCACGCCGAAGTGGCGAAAACCATGGTCCAGGAAAACTGTAACTGCGCCGACGAAAAAGAAAGCATGCCGATCCTCACCGAGGAAAACGTCATCGCCCAATTGCAGCACTTGCGTACCCATCCTTCGGTAGCCTCACGCATGGCGAACGGTCAACTGTTCATCCATGGCTGGGTCTACAACATCGAAACCAGCCAAATCAAAGCTTACGACGCGGATCAGGGTTGTTTCCTGCCGCTCGATGGCAGCCATCCGATCCCGGTGGCGACGCCCAAAGCGCGCTTCTAAGTCCTCCTAAAAATCTGTGTGGTTTGACGCCGGCCGCTGTTTCAGCGGCCCGGCCTCGCCATGCCTGAAGAAAGCTTCGGGAGAATCACCATGCGTGCTGCTCAATTGAAAGCTGTACTGCCACGGGAGCTGCTGGCCTCGGTGGTTGTGTTCCTGGTGGCCCTGCCGTTGTGCATGGGCATCGCCATTGCTTCCGGGCTGCCGCCGGCCAAAGGTCTGATCACCGGGATCATCGGTGGTCTGGTGGTCGGTTGGCTGGCGGGTTCACCGTTGCAAGTCAGCGGGCCGGCGGCCGGGCTGGCGGTGCTGGTGTTCGAACTGGTGCGCCAGCACGGCATCGAGATGCTCGGGCCGATTCTGCTGCTCGCCGGTTTTCTGCAACTGGTGGCCGGGCGGCTGAAGCTCGGTTGCTGGTTCCGGGTCACGGCGCCAGCGGTGGTCTATGGGATGTTGGCGGGGATTGGCGTGCTCATCGTGCTGTCACAGGTGCATGTGATGCTCGATGCTTCGCCCAAGCCTTCCGGGCTGGATAACCTCACGGCATTCCCCGCTGCGGTGGCGCAGGCGTTGCCGTCACTGGGCTGGCAGGCTGGTTTGCTTGGCCTTTCGACGATTGCGGTGATGTGGCTGTGGGAGAAATTCCGTCCGCACTCGCTACGCTTCATTCCGGGTGCGTTGCTTGGCGTGGGTCTGGCGACCGGCGCGAGTTTGCTGCTGGCGTTGCAGGTCAAACGCGTTGAGGTACCGGAGAATCTGGCCGAAGCCATCGACTGGCTGAAACCGGCTGACTTGCTCAGTCTCGCCGACCCGACGCTGCTGATCGCCGCATTCGCCGTTGCGTTCATCGCCAGCGCCGAAACCCTGCTGTCCGCCGCTGCGGTGGATCGCATGCACAACGGTGTACGTTCGGACTTCGACCGTGAGCTGTCGGCGCAAGGTGTCGGCAACATGCTCTGCGGCCTGGTCGGCGCGCTGCCGATGACCGGGGTGATCGTGCGCAGTTCGGCCAACGTTCAGGCTGGCGCGACCACGCGTTACTCGACGATTTTCCACGGTCTGTGGCTGCTCGGTTTCGTCTTGCTGTTGTCGAGCGTGCTGCAAAGCATTCCGGTGGCGAGTCTGGCCGGTGTGCTGGTCTACACCGGGTTCAAACTGGTCGACCTCAAAGCCTTCCGCGGTCTGGGCCGTTATGGGCGGATGCCGATGTTCACCTATGCCGCGACGGCGCTGGCGATCATCTTCACTGACCTGCTGACGGGTGTGTTGATCGGTTTTGGCCTGACGCTGGTGAAACTGGCGTTCAAGGCTTCACGCCTGAAGATCAGCCTGATCGATCTGCCGCAGGACGGCGAAATGGAGCTGCGTCTGATCGGCGCGGGGACGTTCCTGAAAGTGCCGGCGCTGACTCAAGTACTGAGCACCATTCCACCGGGCACGACGGTGCATGTGCCGCTCAACAATTTGAGCTACATCGACCATTCGTGTCTGGAGTTGCTCGAAGAGTGGGGCCGGGCGAATGCGGCCAAGGGTTCAAAACTGATGATCGAGTCGCGCGGGTTGAAGCGCAGGCTTGAGGGGCGGATTCGCACCACTACCGGGATTGGTTCAGCTGCTTAAAAAACCAGTGTGGCAAAAATGGCAAAAAACCCTGTGGGAGCTGGCTTGCCAGCGATGGCGGAGTGTCAGTCACCAAAGATGTCGACTGATCCGACGCTATCGCTGGCAAGCCAGCTCCCACAGGTGTTGAGGTGGTTCCGGATTACGCAGCAGGCTGGTCGAGTTCCAGGCCCACGCCCAAACGGCGGCTCATGCACGGCCAGCGCTTCCACGCAGCGCCGGTATCCGGGCTGCTGAGTTTTTCGCGGTAGGCTTCCACCGACTCCTGCGAAAAGCTCTCGTCGTTGAGCATGCTGTCCACCGCGTGATGCACCACTTCATCCAGTTCATTGGCAAATTTCTCACCGAGCAACTGGTGAGCAATCAGGTTGGCGACCGTCATGTCCAAAGGGATCAGTGGCTGGCCGAAATGCTTGATGTACAGATCGTTGACCTCTTCGACAAAACGGTGCGCCAAGTAGGCTTCGTCCAGTAGTCGATCCAGACCGACCGGCGGCTGGAGAAAGTACTGCTCGGCGATTTTCAGCACCGGTTTGATCTGTGATTCGATTCCCGCTTCCTTGGCGACGGCGTTGGCTGCTTCCAGCATGTCAGGTACTTCGTCGATGTAGGTTTCGACAAAACGCGTCAGTACAGCCTTGGCGCCTGTCTCAGGCAATTGGATCGACGGGTGCAGATGTGGCAGTTGTTCTTCCAGCTGACGGGTCAGCCGTCCGGTTTCGTTTTCGTGTTGTCGGGCTATTTGGATCTGCTCGCGCAATGCGGCGGTGTTCATGAAAACTCCAGGAAACAAGGCAATGAAATAGGGAAGACATAAGTTAGCTGGCTTACGAAAAATGCTAAGACGCATTTGTCATAATTATTTCATCCTTGAGACACCTGCGTTATATCGGTTTGCCACCACTCGTCTGCATCCTTCTCCATTCGTGCCCTTCAACGCAAGCTCCGGCTGTATCGATCATTTGCCTGCGCACATTGCATTTCCCAGCCGCTGTCTATACTCGCCAATGAATGGAGTTAGCTGATGACGCCCGACTGCCCACGCAGCAAGGCCCGGCGATTCAAGTTCGTAGTCTGATGCAGCCGCTCCCTTGCCGCAGGTGAAAGCCGGCGGGATAACAAGAACGATAAGGGGAACCCGCAATGATGCGACATCCACATGTCTGGATGGGCCTCCTGTTGTGGTCGATTTTCAGCCAGGCACAAGCGGCCTGGACTGTGAATATGGCGCCTGGAGCGACTGAAATCAGTCACGCAGTATTCGACCTGCACATGATCATTTTCTGGATCTGTGTGGTGATCGGGGTCATCGTCTTCGGCGCCATGTTCTGGTCGATGATGGTGCACCGCCGTTCTACCGGGCAGGTCGCCGCGAAATTCCACGAAAGCACCACCGTCGAGATTCTCTGGACCGTCGTACCGCTGCTGATTCTGGTGGTGATGGCGGTACCGGCGACCGCCACCCTGATCAAGATGTACGACTCCAGTGAGCCGGATATTGATATCCAGATCACCGGTTATCAGTGGAAGTGGCATTACAAATACCTGGGCCAGGATGTCGAATTCTTCAGCAACCTGACCACTCCCGCCGAGCAGATCCACAACAAGGAAGCCAAGGGCGAGCACTATTTGCTCGAAGTCGACAAGCCGTTGGTACTGCCGATCGGGGCCAAGGTGCGTTTTCTCGTGACCTCGGCCGACGTGATTCATTCGTGGTGGGTGCCGGCCTTCGCGGTCAAGCGCGATGCGATCCCCGGGTTCGTCAACGAAGCCTGGACCCGAGTCGACAAGCCCGGCATCTACCGCGGCCAGTGCGCCGAACTCTGTGGCAAAGATCACGGCTTCATGCCGATCGTGGTCGAGGTCAAGGAACAGGCCGACTACGAGAAATGGCTCGGCGAGCGCAAAGCCGAAGCCGCGCAACTCAAAGAGCTGACCAGCAAGGAATGGACCCTCGACGAACTCAAGGAGCGCGGCGACAAGGTCTATCACACCGCTTGCGTGGCCTGTCACCAGGCTGAAGGCCAAGGCTTGCCGCCAATGTTCCCGGCACTCAAGGGCTCGAAAATTGCCACCGGCCCGATCAAGGATCACTTGGGCATCGTCTTCCACGGCAAGCCCGGCACCGCCATGGCGGCATTCGGCAAACAGCTCTCGGAAGTCGATATCGCAGCGGTCGTGACCTACGAACGGAACGCCTGGGGCAACAACAAGGGCGACATGGTCACGCCAAAAGAAGTGCTGGAGCTGAAACAGGCGGAAAGCCAATGAGCCGGTCTATCGCGTACTTCGTGAACCGGCCGGGGCAACGCGCCCCGGCCAGCCCAGCCCACTCACGTAAAGGAGACCGGCCATGAGCGCTGTAATCGATGACCACGGTCATGCCGACCACGCCCACGGCCCGGCCAAAGGCCTGATGCGCTGGGTGCTGACCACCAACCACAAGGACATCGGCACGCTATACCTGTGGTTTGCGTTCTGCATGTTCCTGCTCGGCGGCTCGTTCGCCATGGTGATTCGCGCCGAGTTGTTTCAGCCCGGACTGCAAATCGTCGAGCCGGCGTTCTTCAACCAGATGACCACCATGCACGGTCTGGTGATGGTGTTCGGTGCGGTGATGCCGGCGTTTGTCGGCCTCGCCAACTGGATGATCCCATTGATGGTCGGCGCGCCGGACATGGCCCTGCCGCGCATGAACAACTTCAGTTTCTGGCTGCTGCCGGCGGCATTCCTGATACTGGTTTCAACGCTGTTCATGCCCGGTGGCGGCCCCAATTTCGGCTGGACCTTCTACGCGCCGCTGTCGACGACCTACGCGCCGGAAAGCGTGACGTTCTTCATCTTTGCCATCCACCTGATGGGCATCAGCTCGATCATGGGCGCGATCAACGTGATCGCCACCATCCTCAACCTGCGCGCCCCCGGCATGACCTTGATGAAAATGCCGCTGTTCGTCTGGACCTGGCTGATCACTGCGTTCCTGTTGATAGCGGTGATGCCGGTGCTGGCCGGGTGCGTGACGATGATGCTGATGGACATCCACTTCGGCACCAGTTTCTTCAGCGCTGCCGGTGGCGGTGATCCGGTGTTGTTCCAGCATGTGTTCTGGTTCTTCGGCCACCCCGAGGTGTACATCATGATCCTGCCGGCCTTCGGCGCCGTCAGCCAGATCATCCCGGCCTTCGCGCGCAAACCGCTGTTCGGCTATACCTCGATGGTCTACGCCACGGCGAGCATCGCGTTCCTGTCGTTCATCGTCTGGGCGCACCACATGTTCGTGGTTGGCATTCCGCTGGTGGGCGAGCTGTTCTTCATGT
Organism: Pseudomonas sp. P4795; assembly: GCF_048822895.1. NCBI lineage: Bacteria > Pseudomonadati > Pseudomonadota > Gammaproteobacteria > Pseudomonadales > Pseudomonadaceae > Pseudomonas > Pseudomonas sp. P4795. The sequence continues at coordinate 39,869 of NZ_JBMFBT010000007.1, forward strand.
ACGCGACCATGCTCATCGCGGTGCCGACCGGGGTGAAGGTGTTCAACTGGGCCAGCACCATGTGGCAAGGCTCGATGACCTTCGAGACGCCGATGCTGTTCGCAGTGGCGTTCGTGATCCTGTTTTCGATTGGCGGGTTCTCCGGGCTGATGCTGGCCATCGCTCCGGCCGACTTCCAGTATCAGGACACCTACTTCGTGGTCGCGCATTTCCACTACGTGCTGGTGCCGGGGGCGATCTTCGGGATCTTCGCGTCGGCCTATTACTGGCTGCCGAAGTGGACCGGGCACATGTACGACGAAACCCTCGGTAAGCTGCACTTCTGGCTATCGTTCGTCGGCATGAACCTGACCTTCTTCCCGATGCACTTCGTGGGTCTTGCGGGGATGCCGCGACGGATCCCGGACTACAACCTGCAATTCGCCGACTTCAACATGGTTTCGTCGATCGGCGCGTTCATGTTCGGCGCCACGCAGATCTTCTTCCTGTTCATCGTGATCAAGACCATTCGCGGCGGCGTGCCGGCACCGGCCAAACCGTGGGATGGCGCTGAAGGTCTGGAATGGAGCGTGCCGTCGCCGGCGCCGTATCACACCTTCACCACACCGCCGGAAGTGAAATGAACACCCAGCCCGGCGTGAAGATCAGTGAGCAACCTGTGCAAGCACACAGGTCTCCCAGGGCTGCACACAGATCCCCTGTGGCGAGGGGATTTATCCCCGTTCGGCTGCGCAGCAGTCGTGAATCCGGGCAACTCGGCGCATCAGAGTTACCGCGTTTTCAGGCTCTGGGGCTGCTGCGCAACCCAACGGGGATAAATCCCCTCACCACAAAGGAATCGCCAACCACAGGTGATCACGAGGGAGGCCTGACTCATGGCTGACTCGATCTCGCTAAAAAAACTCGTCACCCGCTTGCTCGCGGTGGTGCTGGCGATGTTTGTTTTCGGGTTTGCCCTGGTGCCGATCTACGACGTGATGTGCAAGGCGTTCGGCATCAATGGCAAGACCGGTGGGCAGTACGCGGGCGAGCAGACCGTCGACACTTCGCGCCAGGTGCGCGTGCAGTTCCTGTCCACCAATACGGCCGACATGCCATGGGAGTTCTATCCCAAACATGACGAGCTGACGGCCAACCCCGGTGCGGTCAACGAGATGATTTTCATCGCGCACAACCCCACCGACAAACCGATGAGTGCGCAAGCTGTGCCAAGCATCGCGCCGAGCAATGCCGCCGCGTATTTCCACAAGACCGAATGCTTCTGCTTCACCCAGCAAGTGCTGCAACCGGGCCAGCGCATCGAGATGCCGGTGCGGTTCATCGTGGACCGCGACATGCCCAAGGAAGTGAAGCATCTGACGCTGTCCTACACGCTGTTCGATATCACCGCCCGACATCCACCGGTGGCTGTAAACACTGGCGGTTAAGCGTGCCCGATAAGGAGAACAATAAATGGCAAGTCATGAGCACTATTACGTTCCGGCCCAGAGCAAGTGGCCGATTATTGCCACGGTCGGCATGGCGGTCACCGTGTACGGCCTGGCCGTCTGGTTCAATGATCTGAAGGCGGCGCGCCCGGAGTCTCACGGCCCGCTGATCTTTTTCATCGGCGGCCTGTTGGTGGCGTACATGTTGTTCGGCTGGTTCGGCACGGTGATCAAGGAAAGCCGCGCCGGGCTGTACAGCGCGCAGCTGGATCGTTCGTTCCGCTGGGGCATGAGCTGGTTCATCTTTTCCGAAGTGATGTTCTTCGTCGCGTTCTTCGGGGCGCTGTTTTACGTGCGGCACATCTCCGGCCCGGCGCTCGGCGGCGAAGGCCCGAAAGGCATCGCACACATGTTGTGGCCGAACTTCCAGTTCACCTGGCCGCTGTTGCACACTCCGGATCCGAAACTGTTCCCGCCGCCCAAGGACGTCATCAGTCCATGGGGCCTGCCTTTGATCAACACGATTCTGCTGGTCAGCTCCAGCGTGACCATCACCATCGCCCACCACGCGCTGAAGAAAGGTCATCGCGGCGCGCTGAAAATCTGGCTGGCAATCACCGTACTACTGGGCTGCGCGTTCCTCGGCTTTCAGGCCGAAGAATACATCCACGCTTATAAGGAGCTGGGCCTGACCCTCGGTTCCGGCATCTACGGCGCGACGTTCTTCATGCTCACCGGTTTCCACGGCGCCCACGTGACCATCGGCACGATCATTCTGTTTGTGATGCTGATGCGCATCATGAAGGGCCACTTCGACAACGAGCATCAGTTCGGCTTCGAAGCGGCGAGCTGGTATTGGCACTTTGTCGATGTGGTGTGGATCGGTCTGTTTATCTTCGTCTACGTGCTCTGAGGCTTATTTACCAAGGCGCATGCGACACCAGTTGGCCGCTGTAGAAACCCCAGGCGATCAGGCCGACGGTGATCGCAGCGCAGGCCACCCGAACACTCAGGGCGAGCACCAGCCGATTCGAGCTGCTGTCGTCCTTGACCAGGAAAAACAGGCCGCTGAACAGGCTGATCACCGTGGCAATCAGCATCAGGACGATGGCTGCTTTGAGCATGGCAAGACTCCGGGGGACGGGCGATGCATTGGAGTATAGCGAGCGTGATGCCTGACTTTGTGGCGATGCCATGAAGCACTTCCGCCCGGGCGTCGTGCCAACGCTGGTAGTGGCTTTGTTGCTGCCGCTGCTGGTCTCGCTGGGCTTCTGGCAACTGGGGCGTGGCGCCGAGAAAACCGCCCTGCTCGCCAGTTACGCCGAACGCCGCGCTGCCGAGCCGATGGCCAGCAACGAATTGCTGCACAGCGCCGATCCGGCCTATCGCCGCGTGCATCTGCACGGCCAGTTCGATGGCGCCCACAGTTTGTTGCTGGACAACCGGCAGCGTGACGGCAAGGTCGGCGTCGAGTTGCTGCAACCGTTTCACGATCAGGCCAGCGGGCTGTGGCTGCTGGTCAATCGCGGCTGGCTGCCGTGGCCGGATCGGCGCGTGCCGCCGCAATTCAGCACGCCGGGCGAAGCGGTAAGTGTCGATGCGTGGGTCTACGTCGCCCCCGGCACAACCTTCCAGTTGCACGCCGACCCGGCCAGCCAGAGCTGGCCGCAAACCATCACCGCCGTCGAACCGGCCAAGCTCTGGCAAACCCTCGAACGCGATGGCTTCGCCTACGAATTGCGCGCAGAACCTGGCCCCGCCAGCTATCAGGCCGACTGGCCGGTGGTCGCAATGGGCCCGGAAAAACACCTCGGTTACGCCGTGCAATGGTTCGCCATGAGCATCGCTTTGCTCGGCCTCTACCTCTATCTCGGCTGGCACAACGCCAAGGAGCACCACCATGGGAACGGCCATGAATCCACCCAGCATGTCTGACGCCAAGGCACCGACCAGTCGCCGTCGCGGACGCATTCAATTGCTGCTGATCGTGCTTGGCGTGGTCGGGCCGATGATCCTCGCCACCGGCATGTACAAGTTGCAGTTCTGGGTGCCGGAGGGTCGCAGTTATCACGGTGAACTGATCGGTAATGGCCAGACCCGGGCCGACCTCGGCGTGAACGCTGACGAGCAACGCTGGCAGATGCTGGTCACTGCGCCGAAAGATTGCGCGGTCGATTGCCAGCAGTTGGTGTATCTGGCGCGGCAGATTCAGGTCGGTCTTGGCCGCGAAGCCGGGCGCGCCAGCCACGCTCTCGCCGCCGCGCAACCGCTGAGCGCCGATTACGAAGCCAAGCTGACCCGCGAATATCCGCAGTTGCAGCGTTATCCGCTGGACGCCGCGACCTTCAGCAAGACTGCCGGCGACAAAACCACGCCACAGCTGTGGATCATCGATCCGCACGGCAATCTGGTGCTGCGCTACGACCCGAATGTCAAAGGCAAGGATCTGCTCAACGACCTGCGCCACCTGCTGAAACTGTCGAACATCGGATAAGGGCATCGTCATGGCCAAACCTGGATTTCGCCTCGCGCTGTTTGCCACCCTGCTGGCACTGATTGTGGTGCTGCTCGGCGCCTACACGCGCCTGACCCACGCCGGGCTCGGCTGCCCGGACTGGCCGGGTTGCTACGGGTTTATCAGCGTGCCCAAAAGCGAAGCCCAGCTGGCGCATGCCGAACTGCATTTCCCCGACACGCCGGTCGAAGCGCACAAAGGCTGGAACGAGATGATCCACCGTTACTTCGCCGGCACTCTTGGCCTGTTGATCTCGGTGTTGGCCGGACGTGCGTGGGTCAACCGTCGTCATCCGGGGCTGCCACTGAAACTGCCGTTGTTCTTGCTGGCCGTGGTGATCGCGCAAGCGGCGTTCGGCATGTGGACGGTGACGCTCAAGCTCTGGCCGCAAGTGGTGACCGGGCATTTGCTCGGCGGCTTTGCGACTTTGAGCCTGTTGTTTCTGCTGACGATAAGGCTGTCCGGCGTGCTGCCGGCCCTGACCGTGCCCAAGCGTTTGCAGCACTGGGCGACGGCGGGATTGTTAATGGTGATCGGCCAGATTGCTCTGGGCGGTTGGGTCAGTTCCAACTACGCGGCAGTGGCCTGCATCGACTTTCCAACCTGCCACGGTCAATGGCTGCCGCCCGCCGATTTCGCCAACGGCTTTCACCTGACGCAACACATCGGCCCGAATTACCTCGGCGGGCAACTCGACAGCGATGCACGCACGGCGATTCACCTGACACACCGCATCGGTGCGCTGCTGGTGACGCTGGTACTGCTCGGTCTGGCCTGGCAATTGAAAGTGGTCGGCATGACCCGACTGGCCGGCCTGGTGCTGATCGCCCTCGCCGTACAAATCACTCTCGGCATCAGCAATGTGTTGTTCCATCTGCCGCTGCCAGTCGCAGTGGCACATAACGCCGGTGGCGCGGCGTTGTTGCTGAGCATGGTGCTGGTCAACTATCACGCGCGTACCAGTCTGGTTCGGGTCAGGCAGCCGCTGATCGCGCGCTGGCGTCTGAGCCCGCGTAAACATTCGGCGGCGCCAATCACTATAAAAGGAGAGACGCCATGGCGATTCTGATCGGCGAACGTCCCGCGCAGGCGCTGTGGCGAGATTATCTGGAGCTGACCAAGCCGAAAGTGGTGGTGCTGATGCTCATCACCTCGCTGGTCGGCATGTTCCTCGCGACCCGCGCCGGGGTGCCGTGGACGGTGTTGGTGTTTGGCAATCTGGGCATCGCCCTGTGTGCCGGTGGCGCGGCGGCGGTCAATCATGTGGTGGATCGGCGCATCGATGCGCTGATGGCGCGTACGCATAAACGGCCGCTGGCTGAGGGTCGAGTCTCGCCCGCCGCAGCGCTGACGTTTGCTCTGGTACTGGCTTGGCTCGGACAGGCTCTGTTACTGACTTTTACCAATCCGCTGACCGCGTGGCTGACCCTGGCTTCGCTGCTCGGCTATGCGGTGGTCTACACCGGTTTCCTCAAACGCGCGACGCCGCAGAACATCGTCATTGGTGGCCTCGCCGGGGCCGCACCGCCGCTGCTCGGCTGGACCGCCGCCACCGGCCACGTCAGCGCCGAACCGTTGCTGCTGGTGCTGATCATCTTCGCCTGGACCCCGCCGCACTTCTGGGCGCTGGCGATTCATCGCAAGGAGGAATACGCCAAGGCTGACATCCCGATGCTGCCCGTCACCCACGGCGAGCACTACACCAAAGTGCACATTCTGCTGTACACCTTCGCGCTGCTGGCGGTGAGCCTGCTGCCGTATGTGATTCACATGAGCGGCGTGTTGTATCTGATTTGCGCGCTCGGTCTGGGCGCGCGGTTTCTGCAATGGGCCGTGGTGCTGTACCGTGGCACTCGGCCGCACGCGGCGATCAATACGTTCAAGTACTCTATTTATTACTTGTTCCTGCTGTTCATCGCCCTGCTCGTAGACCACTACTTATTGTTGAACCTATGACTCGAACTCAGAAAACCGTCTTCGTCCTCGTCGCCGTGATCGCACTGATCCTCGGCCTTACCGTCAACAAAGTGCTGAGCGGCAAAAGCCAGGGCGACCCGACCGCGCTGATCGACGCCGGCATCATCCTGCTGCCGCAGAGCCGCAATCTGCCGGACGTGACGATGACCGATCAGGACGGCAAACCGGTCGCGATCAATGAGCTCAAGGGTAAGTGGAGCCTGCTGTTTTTCGGTTACACCTTCTGCCCGGACATCTGCCCGACCACCCTTGCCCAATTGCGCCAAATCAAAAGCGAGCTGCCGAAAGACGCTGTGGATAAGTTGCAGATCGTGCTGGTCAGCGTTGACCCGAATCGTGATAACCCCAAGCAGCTCAAGCAGTACCTGGGCTACTTCGACCCGCAGTTCATCGGCCTGACGCTGACTTCGATTGAAGAGCTGCAGAAAGTGGCGAACGCGGTGAGTATTCCGTTTATTCCGGCGGATACCAGCAAGCCGAATTACACGGTTGATCACAGTGGGAACCTGGCCGTGATTGGCCCGGACGGGACGCAGCGCGGGTTTATTCGCGCGCCGTTGAATAATGCGAAGTTGGTGGCGCAGTTGCCGGTGATGCTTAACCGCAAGTAAGCAAAGTCAAAAGCTTACCCTCACGCTAACCCTCTCCCAAAGGGAGAGGGGACTGACCGAGGTGTTTAGGCGGAATACATCGACCTGAAATATCCAGCCGAACTCAGGTTTTGAACGGCACGAATTTCGGCTCCCTCTCCCTCGGGAGAGGGCTGGGGTGAGGGGCGAATCCAACGCAGTCCCCAAGCCGAACAATTCACAACAACCGCAATCAGAACGCCGGCAACACAGCACCCTTGTACTTCTCGGTAATGAACTTCTTCACTTCCGGGCTATGCAGGGCAGCCGCCAGTTTCTTCATCGCATCGCTGTCCTTGTTGTCCGCGCGGGACACGAGGATGTTTACGTACGGCGAGTCGTTGCCTTCAATCACCAGCGCATCCTTGGACGGATCGAGCTTGGCTTCCAGCGCGTAGTTGGTGTTGATCAGCGCCAGGTCTACCTGAGTCAGCACGCGCGGAATGGTCGCGGCTTCCAGTTCACGGAATTTCAGGTCTTTCGGGTTCTGCGCGATGTCTTTGATGGTCGACAGGATGTTGCTCGGGTCCTTCAAAGTGATTACGCCCGCCTTGGCCAGCAGCAACAGCGCGCGGCCGCCGTTGGTGGCGTCGTTCGGGATGACCACGTTGGCGCCGCCTGGCAGTTCTTCGATTTTCTTGATCTTGCTCGAGTAAGCGCCCAGCGGCTCCAGGTGCACGCCGGTCACGGCCACCAGGCTGGTGCCTTTGGCCTTGTTGAACTCATCGAGGTACGGCTGGTGCTGGAAGAAGTTCGCGTCCAGACGCTTCTCGGCAACCTGCACGTTCGGCTGAACGTAGTCAGTGAAGACTTTGACCTTCAGATCCACGCCTTCTTTGGCCAGTGCCGGCTTCACGAACTCGAGGATTTCGGCGTGTGGTACCGGGCTCGCAGCCACGGTCAGGGTTTCGTCGGCGTGGGCCGAGAACGCTGCAACGGCAGCGAGGGCAACGATCAGTTTTTTCATTCAGCTAACTCCTTTTTGCGGCGCCCGTCTGGCGCCTGCCAGCGAATGGCCGGCTCATGTCATACAAAACCGGTTTACTTGCGCGAGAAGTGTACGACCAAGCGGTCGCCGACCATTTGCAACACTTGCACCAGGATCAACAGCAACACCACGGTCACGATCATCACGTCAGTCTGGAAACGCTGGTAGCCGAAACGGATCGCCAGGTCACCCAGACCACCAGCGCCAACCACACCGGCCATCGCCGTGTAGGAAACCAGTGTAATCGCCGTCACCGTAATCGCTGCAAAGATGCCCGGACGCGCTTCTGGCAGCAAGGCGTTGACGATGATCTGCCGCGTGGTCGCGCCCATCGACTGGGTCGCTTCGATGATGCCGCGATCGACTTCACGCAGGGCAGTTTCCACCAGCCGCCCGAAGAACGGTGTGGCACCCACCACCAGTGGCGGGATCGCACCGGCCACGCCCAGCGACGTGCCGGTGATCAACACGGTGAACGGGATCATCACGATCAACAGAATAATGAACGGCAGCGAACGCAGAATGTTCACCACCAGCGACAGGATCGCGTAGACACCGCGGTTTTCCAGCAGCTGACGCGGGCTGCACAGGAACAGCAACACGCCCAGCGGCAAGCCGAGCAGCACGGTGAACAACAGCGAACCGCCGAGCATCAGCATGGTGTCGCCGGTGGCCAGCCAGATTTCGTACCAGTCGATATTGGTGAAGAAACTCATCAGGTCTGCCATTAGCGCAACACCTCCATGTGAACGTCAGCGGCGGTGAAGCGGGCGAATGCCGCTTCCATGTCGCCACCGGTGACGGCGAGGGTCAATTGCCCGTAAGGGACGTCTTTGATGCGGTCGATGCGACCGGCGAGGATGCTGTAGTCGACGCCGGTTTCCCGAGCGACGGTGCCCAGCAGCGGCGCGTAGGTTGCTTCGCCCTGGAACGTCAGACGCACGATGCGCCCCGGCACGTGAGCGAAATCATCGCGCTGCTCGTTCTCGTCGACCTGCTCGCTTTCTTGCACAAAACGCTTGGTGGTCGGGTGCTGCGGGTGCAGAAACACATCGGCAACCGAACCGTGCTCGACAATCACGCCGGCATCCATCACGCCGACCTGATCGCACACGCGACGGATCACGTCCATCTCGTGGGTGATCAGAACGATAGTAAGTTTCAGCTCGCGATTGATCTCAGCCAGCAGTTGCAGGACCGACGCCGTGGTCTGCGGGTCGAGGGCGCTGGTGGCTTCGTCGCACAGGAGGATTTTCGGCTTGGTCGCCAGGGCGCGGGCAATGCCGACGCGCTGCTTCTGGCCACCGGACAACTGCGCGGGGAATTTCTTCGCGTGATCGGACAGCCCCACGCGCTTGAGCAACTCGGCCACACGCTGGTCGATCTCGGCTCGGGACAGTTCACCGGCGAGGGTCAGCGGCAACGCGACGTTGTCGGCCACGGTCTTCGATGCCAGCAAGTTGAAGTGCTGGAAAATCATCCCGACCTGCTGACGGAAACGGCGCAGACCGTTGGCGTCGAGCGCGGTGACTTCTTCGCCGTCGACGAAAATCTTGCCGCCACTGGATTGCTCCAGGCGATTGATCAGACGCAGCAGCGTACTTTTTCCCGCACCGGAATGGCCAATCAGGCCGTACACCTGACCGTTCTCAATCGTCAGACTGGTCGGGTGCAGGGCGGGGATGTCCTTACCGGCGACGCGGTAAGTCTTGTGGACGTTTTGAAACTCGATCACGTAGCGAACCTTGTGGGGCGCGTTGGAATGGGATCAGCGGTTAGCCGGGCGCGCATTTTAGCCTGTCCGTATAGAGGTTCTTAGCATTTATTTTGCGATTAACCTTCGATTTGGCAATAACGCGATCAAAGGTCATAAAAAAGGAACGGCTGTTCTAACTCGTCGGTCACTAGTTAAGCGACTTGAAACCCTGGGTGCCGTGCCCGGGAACCACTCAAGAGTCCTCGGCAAGAACCGGGGTCAAACGAGGAGTTTACGTCTGATGAGTACCAAGAAACCCGCTACCGACAAGAGCCAAATGGCCGGAACCGATGCCCCGGATCGCGCCAACACCAATACCAAGCTCGACAGCCTCGAGACATTCCGCTCCGACGCCACCGGACAGGCCCTGCGCACCAATCAGGGCGTGAAGATTGCCGACAACCAGAACAGCCTCAAGGTCGGCGCGCGCGGGCCGTCGCTGCTGGAAGATTTCATCATGCGTGAAAAGATCACGCATTTTGACCATGAACGCATCCCGGAGCGCATCGTCCACGCCCGTGGCACTGGCGCGCATGGTTTCTTTCAGACCTACGAGAACCATTCCGCGCTGACCAAGGCCGGTTTCCTACAGGATCCGGGCAAGAAAACCCCGGTATTCGTGCGTTTTTCCACGGTGCAAGGGCCACGCGGCTCCGGCGACACCGTGCGTGACGTGCGCGGCTTCGCCGTGAAGTTCTTCACCGACGAAGGCAACTTCGACCTGGTCGGCAACAACATGCCAGTGTTCTTCATTCAGGACGCGATCAAGTTTCCCGACTTCGTGCATGCGGTGAAACCCGAGCCGCACAACGAAATCCCGACCGGCGGCTCTGCCCACGATACCTTTTGGGACTTCGTTTCGCTGGTACCGGAATCGGCGCACATGGTGATCTGGGCGATGTCCGACCGGGCGATCCCGAAAAGCCTGCGCAGCATGCAGGGCTTCGGTGTGCACACCTTCCGGCTGGTCAGCGCCGACGGCAAATCACGCTTCGTCAAATTCCACTGGCGTCCTACTGCGGGCACTTGCTCGCTGGTGTGGGACGAGGCGCAGAAGCTTGCCGGTAAAGACACCGACTATCACCGTCGCGACCTGTGGGAAGCGATCGAGATGGGCGACTACCCGGAATGGGAACTCGGCGTGCAAATCATCGAGGAAGAAAACGAGCACGACTTCGATTTCGACATTCTCGATCCGACCAAACTGATTCCCGAAGAAATCGTGCCGATTGTGCGGCTGGGCAAAATGGTGCTCGACCGCAACCCGGACAACTTCTTCGCCGAGACCGAGCAAGTCGCGTTCTGCCCAGGCCACATCGTGCCAGGGATCGATTTCTCCAATGACCCGCTGCTGCAAGGTCGGCTGTTTTCCTACACCGATACGCAAATCAGCCGACTCGGCGGGCCGAATTTTCATGAGCTGCCGATCAATCGCCCGGTCGCGCCGTTCCACAACGGTCAACGCGATGCGCAGCACCGCACCACCATCGACAAGGGTCGCGCTTCCTACGAGCCGAATTCGATTGATGGCGGTTGGCCGAAAGAAACTCCGCCGGCCGCGCAGGATGGCGGTTTCGAAACCTACCCGGAACGCATCGACGCGGCGAAGATCCGGCAGCGCAGCGAGTCGTTTGGCGATCACTTCTCCCAGGCGCGGTTGTTCTTCAACAGCATGAGCGCGCACGAGAAAGAGCACATCATCTCGGCTTACAGCTTCGAACTGGGCAAGGTTGAACGCGAGTTCATCCGTGCGCGGGAAGTGAACGAGATTCTCGCCAACATCGACCTGGAACTGGCCAAGCGTGTGGCCGAGAACCTTGGGTTGCCGGCGCCAACCAAGGGCACAGTCGAGGTGCGCAAGACGTCGCTGGACAACTCGCCTGCGCTCAGCCAGGCCAATCTGCTGCCGGAAAACATCAAAACCCGCAAAGTCGCGATTCTGGCGGCGAACGGCGTCGATGGTGCAGCGATTGATGCAATGAAGAAGGCTTTGGCCGCAGAAGGCGCGCACGCGAAACTGCTCGGGCCAACGTCGGCGCCAGTGAAGACTGCCGATGGCAAAAGCCTGGCGGTGGATGCGTCGATGGAAGGCATGCCTTCGGTGATTTTCGATGCGGTGTTCGTGCCGGGTGGCGCGGCGTCGATCAAGGCATTGAGCGGTGACGGCGAGGCGCTGCATTACGTGCTCGAGGCGTACAAGCATCTGAAGGCGATTGCAGTGCATGGCGAAGCTGAACAGCTGATTGATTTGCTGAAGCTTGAGGCGGATGCCGGGTTGCTCAAGGGTAAGGATGTCGGTGCGTTGACCAAGCCGTTCTTTGCTGCGATTGGGCAGCATCGGGTCTGGGCGCGGGAGCCTAAAGCCAAAGCGATTCCGGCCTAGGAAGTAAAAGATCGCAGCCCAAGGGCTGCGATCTTTTTTTACGGTTTACGCGGACTCAAAACCATCTGCGCCGGCACTGTGCGCAGAATCTGTTTCTCGATCTTCAGATCAAAATCCGGGTTCAATTTCTTCACACGCTTGCTGATCAAGTTCGCCAGCCACGGGTAATCGTTGGTACGCGGCGCCTGAATGGTCACAGCGCACTCATAATTCACCACATCGGCGGCAATCGCATCCAGTTGTCGGCGAAGTTTGTGGCTATCGGTGATGTTCAACGCAACCGTGGTGCTTTCAGCAGTCGGATCAATCACTCGCGCTTTCGGCTTGGCTTCAGCTGCGAGCAGCGCCGCTTCGGCTCTTTCCAGCTCAGCCTTGCGTGCTTCGGTGATCGCACCATTCACGCCGCCAGTCAGCGCCGGCGCTTTGGGCATCAGCGCACGAGCACGGCTCAACGCGGTAGCAGCAGCATTCACATCACCCTTCTGCAGGACGATCTGGCTACGGCGCAGATAGGCTTCGGCCAACTGCCGCTGGTATTGCTCAAGGGATTGATCGTTTGGTGTTGCGGTCTGCAACGTCGCCAATTGGGCTTCGGCGGTGGCCAGTTCGCTGCTGGCCAGGCTTTGCTCCAGCTGTGCGATGGCCGTGGCCCGCGCATCGGGGGCTTCAACCACCGGCGGCGTGCTTTGGCAGGCACCCAGCAGCAAGAATGCGACAAGGAGCAGATAACGGGAGGCGAACGGCTTCATTCCTGCGACTCTCTATTTGCGCAAAAAACGAGCAAGTCTACACCCCTCGACGGGGCAGAACAAAACTCAGCAGAAACAGTGCGGCCGCCGTCACAACGATTGACGGCCCGGCCGGGGTGTCCTTGAACCACGACAACGCCAGCCCGCCACACACCGCGAGCATGCCCAGCAGGCTCGCGCCCAGTGCCATCTGTTCCGGCGAGCGGGCGTGACGCTGTGCCGCAGCCGCCGGGATGATCAGCAGCGAAGTAATCAGCAACACACCGACGATTTTCATCGCCACTGCGATCACTACTGCGATCAACAGCATCAGCGCCATGCGCAGACCGGCCACCGGCAGGCCTTCGACTTTGGCCAGCTCCTCATGCACGGTGATCGCCAGCAGCGGACGCCACAGCGTCACCAGCAATACCAGCACCGCCGCGCTGCCGCCGAGGATCCACGCCAGATCGGTCGGGCTGATCGCCAGCAGGTCGCCGAACAGGTAGGCCATCAGGTCGATCCGCACTTCATGCATGAAGCTTAGTACGACCAGGCCAAGGGAGAGCGTGCTCGGTGCGAGAATTCCCAAAAGCGTGTCGGACGCCAACGGTTGGCGTTGCTGCAAAGTCACCAGCAACACCGCCAGCAGCAGACAACCAACGGTCACCGCGACGCTCGGGCTGACATCCAGCAGAAAGCCCAGCGCCACGCCGAGCAGCGCGGCGTGGGACAAGGTGTCGCCGAAATACGCCATGCGCCGCCAGACCACGAATGAACCCAACGGCCCGGCGACTATCGCCAGCGCCAGACCTGCAAGCAGGGCGTAGAGCAGAAAATCAGCCATGCTTGCAGCCATCTCCGTGAACGTGAGGTTGACCCGCTACCGGGCCCTTGACCACCGAACCGTGCAGGTCGTGGGCGTGGTCGTGATGGTGGTGATAGATCGCCAGGCTCTGCGCGTTTTTGCCGAACAGCTCGACAAACGCCGGATCGCCGCTGACTTGCTCAGGATGCCCGGAGCAGCAAACGTGACGATTCAGACAAACCACCTGGTCGGTAGTGCTCATCACCAGATGCAGATCGTGCGAAACCATCAGCACGCCGCAGCCGTGACGATCGCGCAGACGGGTGATCAGGCTGTACAGCTCGGCTTGTCCGGCAACGTCGACACCTTGCACCGGCTCGTCGAGCACCAGCAATTGCGGCTCGCGCAGCAATGCACGCGCGAGCAAAACGCGCTGCATTTCACCGCCGGAAACGCTCTGCACCGGGCTGTCGATCACGTGCTCGGCGCCGACTTCCTTGAGCGCTGCCAAGGCACGCGGGCGATCAACGCCCGGCACCAGCCGCAAAAAGCGCAGGACTGACAGCGGCAGGGTTGGATCGACGTGGAGTTTTTGCGGCATGTAGCCGACGCGCAGTTTCGGCTTGCGCCAGACGCTGCCACTGTCCGGCGTCAACAACCCGAGCACGGCGCGCACCAGCGTGGTTTTGCCGGCGCCATTAGGGCCGATCAGGGTGACGATCTGCCCCGGCTCGACGCTCAGGTGAATGTTGTCCAGCACGTTCTGTCCGGCGAACCGCACAGACACCTGCTCCAGACGGATCAACGTGTCGCTCATCAAGCCCCCCGGCAACCGGAGCACAAGCCGACCACTTCAACGGTCTGCGCTTCAACGATAAAACCGACGTCCTTGGCACTGTTGATGATCGCGTCGCTGATGCTTTTTTGCTCAAGCTCGATGGCGGCGTGGCACTCGCGGCAGATCAGGAACTGGCCCTGATGCGCGTGCTCCGGATGCACACAGCCGACGAAGGCGTTGAGCGAGGAGATGCGGTGCACCAAGCCGTTTTCCAGCAGAAAATCCAGCGCGCGGTACACGGTAGGTGGCGCGGCACGGCGGCCATCTTGCTCGCTGAGCACCGCGAGAATGTCGTAGGCGCCCAGCGGCTTGTGGCTTTGCCACACCAGTTCGAGCACCCGCCGGCGCAGGGCAGTCAGGCGCAGGCCTTTCTGAGCGCACAAGGTATCGGCCTCGGACAGAGCGCTGTGCACGCAATGTGAGTGGTCGTGGGGACGGCTGGCAATCGGTGTAATAGGCATGGGCGGCGACGAGTTTTGATAGAGACGTTATTATGTTACCCGTTCTCGCCTACTTGAGTGGTCACCGTGTCCCGACTTTTTTCTGTTTTTGTCGCATTCGTCACCGGTTTTCTGTTGATCGGTTCAGCTCAGGCCGAGGTAAAAGTCCTCAGCAGCATCAAGCCGTTGCAGCTGATCGCCGCTGCGGTACAGGACGGCGTGGCGATTCCCGAAGTGCTGCTGCCGCCGGGTGCCTCGCCGCATAACTACGCGCTGCGCCCATCCGACGTACGGAAGGTGCAGTCGGTGGATCTGCTGTACTGGATCGGCCCGAGCATGGAAGGTTTCCTGCCGCGCGTGCTCAACGGTCGGACGCTGCCGAGCATTGCGGTGCAGGATCTGCCGGGGATGAAGTTGCGGCACTTCGCCGAAGACAACCACTCGCATGCCGAAGAGGCTGATGAGCACGATCATGACCATCGTCCAGGCAGCCTCGATGCGCATTTGTGGCTATCACCGGTTAACGCACGGGTTATTGCCGACAAAATGGCCGCTGACTTGAGTGCTGCTGATCCGGCGAACGCCGCGCGTTATCAAAGCAACGCCAAGGCCTTCGACGAGCGCCTGGATGCTCTTGATGCGCGTTTGAAGAAACGTCTGACCGCCGTCGAAGGCAAGCCCTACTTCGTATTCCACGAAGCCTTTGATTACTTTGAAGACGCCTATGGCCTGAAACACACTGGCGTGTTCAGTGTGGCAGCGGAAGTGCAGCCGGGTGCCCAGCACGTGGCGGCAATGCGCACGCGTCTGAAGGAAGTGGGCAAGACTTGCGTGTTCAGCGAACCGCCGCTGCGGCCGCGTCTGGCGGAGACGCTGGTGGCGGGTTTGCCGGTGAAACTCGCGGAGCTGGATGCGCTAGGCGGGTACACCCCAGCGACTGCTCAGGGTTATGAGCAAGTGCTGGAGAAGCTGGGCAATGATCTGGCGGGTTGCCTGGAATCCTTGTAACAACACATACCTGTGGCGAGGGAGCTTGCTCCCGCTGGGCTGCGCAGCAGCCCCCCCTCAGTGGCTCACGAATGGATCGCAGGGGAGCGCTTCGCACTCCAACGGGGGCAAGCCCCCTCGCCACAATTCAGAGGGCGAACGGCAGATGAATGCTGACCTGTTGACGCCGCGCCAGTCGGTGCTCGAATTCTTGCGGATCGTGAATCAACACGTCCTGCCCGGCAAACGTTTCCGCCGCGATCAACCGCGATAGCCAGAACCGTACGCACGCCACGCGCAGCATGGTCGGCCACAACTCGGCCTCAGCCGCAGTAAAGGGTCGCAGCGCCGCATAGGCACCGAGAAACGCTCGGGCACGCGGGCCGTCGATCAAACCATCCTCGTCCGAGCACCAATCGTTCAACGCAATCGCCACGTCATAGAGCATCGGCCCCGAGCAAGCGTTGTAGAAGTCGATCAACCCGGTCAGGTGCGTGCCTTCAAACATCGCGTTGTCGCGAAACAGGTCAGCGTGGATGTTCGCCCGTGGCAGCGTGAGAATCTTGTCTTTCTGCTGGGTGATTTCATCCAGCGCCGTTTGCAGCAGCGCGCGCGGCTCGTCGCTCAGGTGCGAAAGAAACTGCGTGCCCTCCTCCAGCATCCAGTCCAGGCCACGATCAGTCTTGCGTTTGATCATGTTCGGGCCTTGGGTCGCCAGGTGCAGATGCGCCTGCAACTCGCCGACCTGCGCGCAATGCTGGGCATTGGCCTGCTTGATGTGCTTGCCGGCCAGGCGCGGCTGGAGCAGCGCCGGTTTGCCTTTAAGCTCACGCAACGCTTCACCATCTGTGGTGCGCAGCGCGTACGGCACCGGCAAATCGGCGTTGTGCAGCACGTCGAGCAGGTCGATGAAGAACGGCATTTCCTGCACCGGGCCGCGCTCGACCAGAGTCAGGACGAACTCGCCCTGCTCCATGCTGACAAAGAAATTGGTGTTTTCACTGCCGGCGGCGATCCCCTGAAAATCCAGCAGACGGCCAAGCCCGTAAGGGGCGAGAAAAGTTTCCAGCTCGGGCCGAGCCAGCGGGGTGAACACAGACATGGTTAAAAACTGCTCAGTTCTGGCGCCGGGGTCGAACCGGCGCCTGTTGAATTTAAGAAACTACTTCCACTCGAAAATCTTCCACGAAGGAATCAGCATATCCGGCTGATCCGAGCGGATGAAATTTGCATCCGTACCGTCCGCACGCACCAGAAAGTACGGCGGGAAACCCTTCTGGGTGACTTTGATCGCGTACAAAAAGCCATTCTGACGATATTCCTGAATGGTCTTGTCGCCTTCCGTGCGAATGGTTACCTCGGGTTCCCCACCCGGCGCGTCATCTGCCGCCATCGCAGGCAATGGCGAGAGAGCAATCAAACTGACCAGCAGCAAGCGATTTAACGTACGCATGATAACCTTGTCCCTTTGTCGTCAACGGTCCCGCTATTCTAGCGCCGGACCCGCCGAAAAGGTTGATCCTGCTCATGAGCCAAGCCCCCCTCGTCCTGGTGGACGGTTCGTCTTACCTGTACCGCGCTTTCCACGCCCTGCCCCCGCTGACTACGTCCAAAGGCCTGCCGACCGGCGCGGTGAAGGGCGTGTTGAACATGCTCAAGAGTCTGCGCAAGCAGTATCCCGACAGCCCGTTCGCCGTGGTGTTCGACGCCAAGGGCGGGACCTTTCGCGATGACATGTACGCCGAATACAAGGCCAACCGCCCAAGCATGCCGGATGACATGCGCGTGCAGATCGAGCCGCTGCACCAGAGCGTGAAAGCGTTGGGCTTCCCGCTGCTGTGCGTCGAAGGCGTCGAGGCCGATGACGTGATTGGCACCCTGGCGCGCAGCAGCGCGGCGGCGGATCGACCGGTGATCATCTCCACCGGCGACAAGGACATGGCGCAGTTGGTCGACGGTCACATTACCTTGGTCAACACCATGTCCGGCAGCTCGATGGACGTGGAAGGCGTGAAAGAGAAATTCGGTGTCGCTCCTGAGCAGATCATCGATTATCTGGCGCTGATGGGCGATTCTTCCGACAACATCCCGGGCGTTCCCGGCATTGGCCCGAAGACCGCTTCCGGCCTGCTGGTCGGCGTCAACGGTGGCCTGACCGAGCTTTACGCGCAGCTCGACATCGTGCCGACCCTGCCGATTCGCGGCGCCAAGACCTTGGCCGCCAAGCTCGAAGAGCACAAGGAGATGGCGTTCCTGTCCTATCAACTGGCAACGATCAAGATCGACGTGCCGCTGGACGTCGAACTCGACGACTTGCAGATGGGCAAGGAAGACACGGCCAAGCTCTACGAGCTGTACACGCTGCTGGAATTCAAGAGCTGGATCAACGATCTGGATCGGGACGCGAAACGCCAGGAACTGAGCAGCGCTCCCGCGCCTGAGGCGGCAGACGACCTGTTCAGCGCGCCGCAGGTCGACGCTCCGGCCGCCCCCGCTGAAGCCGCTTATGAAACCATCCTCGATCAGGCGCGTTTCGATGTCTGGCTGGAAAAACTCAAGCAAGCCAAGCTGTTCGCTTTCGTCACCAAAACCACTGGTATTGACGCGCAACAGGCGCAACTGGTCGGCTTGTCGTTCGCTGTGCAGCCCAACGAAGCCGCCTACATACCGCTGACTCACTCCTACATCGGCGTGCCGGATCAGCTGGATCGCGACAGCGTTTTGCGTGCGCTCAAACCGATTCTGGAAGACCCGAACAAGCTCAAGGTCGGCCAGCACACCAAGTTCGATATGAACATTCTGGCCAACTGCGCCATCGGCGGGGACCAGAACGAAGGCATCACCGTACGCGGCATTGCCTTCGACACGATGCTTGAGTCCTACGTCCTTAATTCCACCGCCACTCGCCATGACATGCCCAGCCTCGCGCAAAAGTATCTGGATCACGCCACCGTGAATTTCCAGGATATCGCCGGCAAGGGCGCCAAGCAGTTGACCTTCGACCAGATCGCTCTGGAACAAGCCGGGCCTTACGCCGCCGCAGACGCCGATGTCACCCTGCGCCTGCATCAGACGCTGATCGAAAAGCTCGACGCGATTCCGAGTCTGGCCAGCGTGCTGACCGACATCGAAATGCCGCTGGTGCCGGTGCTGGCGCGTATCGAACGTCAGGGCGCGTTTGTCGATGCCGAGCTGCTCGGTATTCAAAGCATCGAGCTGGGCAACAAGATGGTCGCACTGGAGCGCGAAGCGTTCGAGATCGCCGGTGAAGAATTCAACCTCGGCTCGCCCAAGCAACTCGGCGTGATTCTCTACGAAAAGCTCGGTCTGCCGGTGTTGAAGAAAACTGCCAAGGGCCAGCCGTCCACCGCCGAAGAGGTGCTGGCAAAACTCGCCGAAGACGATCACCGCCTGCCGAAAGTGCTGATGGAACACCGTTCCATGAGCAAGCTGAAAAGCACTTACACCGATCGCCTGCCGGAGCAGATCAACTCGCGTACGGGGCGCATCCACACCTCGTATCAGCAGGCTGTGGCATCTACCGGGCGCCTCTCATCCAGCGATCCAAACCTGCAGAACATTCCGGTGCGCACTGCTGAGGGCCGACGCATCCGCCAGGCGTTCGTCGCTCAGAAGGGCTACAAATTGCTGGCGGCCGACTATTCGCAGATCGAACTGCGGATCATGGCCCACCTGTCCAAAGACGAAGGCCTGATGAACGCCTTCCGCAACAATCTCGACGTGCACACCGCGACCGCCGCCGAAGTGTTCAAGGCCGAACTGCACGAAGTGACCTCCGATCAGCGCCGTGGCGCCAAAGCGATCAACTTCGGCCTGATCTACGGCATGGGCGCACAGAAACTCGGCAAGGACATCGGCGTCGACACCAAGACTGCCAAGGCCTATATCGATACTTACTTCGCTCGCTATCCGGGGGTTCGTGAATACATGGATCGCACCCGCGCACAGGCTGCGGATCAGGGCTACGTGGAAACCTTCTTCGGCCGTCGCCTGTACTTGCCGGAGATCAACTCCAACAAGCCCCAGGAACGCGCAGCCGCTGAACGCACGGCGATCAACGCGCCGATGCAGGGCACGGCGGCGGACATCATCAAGAAAGCCATGGTTGCAGTGGATAACTGGCTGAGCACTTCCGGGCTGGACGCCAAAGTCATTTTGCAGGTGCACGATGAACTGGTGCTGGAAGTTCGCGAGGACCTGGTCGATCAGATCAGCAAGGAAATTCGCGTGCACATGAGCGAAGCGGCGAAGCTGGATGTGCCGCTGCTGGTGGAAGTCGGGGTTGGCAACAACTGGGACGAGGCGCACTAAGCCTCGCTGGAGCGCGGTTCTGCTGTGACATGCAGTCGCAGCAGAACCGATGAAGGGCGCTTAGTCCGGATCGCTCTGGAGCTTATTCCAAAGCTATTTGAAAAAAATCTGAACTAATCTTGCGCTGAGCCACTCAGAGTTACTGAATGGCTGGTGAAGCCCTTCAATGCTCCTATGTTGTGTTAAGTGTTGGCAGATATCTGAACCCCGCCCTAGCGGTTCGGAACTTAAACCCCGGAACTTCTCCCTCCCCAATTGAAGTCCGGGGCTTTTTTTGCCTGCGATTTACTCAGCAGGCAGTTCTGTGCCCTTATCCGCCAGCTCCATCCAGCCCGCCAATACAGTGTAGGCGTCTTCCAGGCCCATACGCTTGGGCGCGGAAAACAGCTGGATGGTGACGTGATCACCCCAACCCTTACGAATTTCCGTCTGCACTTTGAGCAGCGTGTTCTTGGCTGCGCCGTAAGTCAGCTTGTCGGCTTTGGTCAGCAGGATGTGCATCGGCATGCCGGCCGCAACGGCCCAATCGAGCATCAGCAGGTCGAAATCGGTCATTGGATGACGAATGTCCATCATCAGAATCAGACCTTTCAAACTCTCGCGGCCGCCCAGATAGGCTTCCAGGTGACGCTGCCAGTGCATCTTCAGCGGGATCGGTACTTTTGCATAACCGTAGCCCGGCAGGTCGACCAGACGGCGTTCATCGTCTAGCTTGAAGAAGTTCAAGAGTTGCGTGCGACCTGGAGTTTTCGAGGTCCGCGCCAGGCTGGCGTGAGTCAGGGTGTTCAGCGCGCTGGATTTACCGGCGTTGGAACGACCGGCAAACGCCACTTCGAAGCCTTCGTCGTCAGGGCATTGATCGACTTTGGCGGCACTGAGCATGAACGTGGACTGTTGGCACAGGCCGAGGATGGGATTTTTGAGCTGCATGGGATTTCCGATGTGGGCGGCGCCGGGATTGGGCGCGGAACGCGGTGTCGCTTCCGTTTCAGTGACGCCAGTATATAATGCCGCAGATTTTGTGTGTGCTTTGTCCCAGCGTAGGATGAAGTCCACGGGAGCGACAGACCTTGATTGCGCATTAGAACGCAGAACGCTCTCAACCCTGAAAAGGTCGTTTTATGACGAAATGGCTGCTGGCAGCCGGAGTCTTGATGCCGCTTTACAGCGCGCAGGCTACACAAGATCCGGAAGCAGTGTACAACCGTGTTTGTGGTGCCTGTCATTCCGGCCAACTACCCATGGCGCCCGCAAGAGGCGATCAGGCAGCTTGGACGCCGAGGTTGGCGAAAGGTATGGAGACGCTGGTGCAACACGTGACCCAGGGTTTCAAGGCGATGCCGCCGCGTGGTTTGTGCATGGACTGCAGTGCCGAGGATTACCAAGCCATCATCCTTTGGATGAGCGAGTAAGCCCGGTCCATAACTCTTAACCCTTAGCCGTAGTTGGATTAGCTGATGAACAAATTGATCGTGAGTCTGCTGTTGACCGTGGGAATCACCGGCATGGCCCATGCCGCAGGCGATGCAACCGCAGGCCAGGCGAAAGCCGCCGTGTGCGGCGCCTGTCATGGCCCGGATGGCAACAGCATGGCGCCAAACTTTCCCAAACTGGCGGGCCAGGGTGAACGCTACCTGACCAAGCAGTTGCACGACATCAAGTCGGGCAAGCGTGTCGTGCTGGAAATGACCGGCCTGCTGACCAACCTGAGCGATCAGGATCTGGCCGACATGGCCGCCTGGTTTGCCAGCCAGAAAGGCAGCGTCGGCGCCGCCGATCCAAAGCTCGTCGCTCGCGGTGAAGCGCTGTTCCGTGGCGGCAACCTCGCCAAAGGCCTGCCAGCCTGCACCGGCTGCCACTCGCCGAACGGCACCGGCAACGCCGCCGCCGGTTTCCCACACCTGGGCGGCCAACACGCTCAATACATCACCAAGCAACTGACCGATTTCCGTAAGGAAGAAGGCGGCCGTACCAACGACGGCGACACCATGACCATGCAGACCATCGCCAAACGCCTGAGCGACGAAGACATCGCGGCGGTGTCGAGCTACATTCAGGGCCTGCACTAAGCGCGTCTACTGCGGCGGACATCTCGCGTTACGTTAACGCTCGATTAATCCGTCGCGGCAAGTATAAAAAGGGTGGCTTTGGCTGCCCTTTTTTGTGGCCGCTGCCGTTACACTACAGAACTCATGCCCGCCAGGATCTGTCTGAAAACAGGTCGCGCGAGGCGACCAAAATTGTCCAGGAGTAAAGCATGCGTAATCTGATCATCAGCGCCGCCCTCGTCGCTGCCAGCCTGTTCGGTGTGACCGCTCAAGCTGCCGAAGCCCCTGCCGCTCCATTCGTCGAACTGAGCAATCCGGTACCGGTTGCCGTACCGGGCAAGATCGAAGTGGTAGAGCTGTTCTGGTATGGCTGCCCGCATTGCTACGCGTTTGAGCCGGTGATCAATCCGTGGGTCGAGAAACTGCCGTCCGACGTCAACTTCGTGCGCATTCCTGCCATGTTCGGCGGCCCGTGGGACGCTCACGGCCAGATGTTCCTGACCCTCGAAGCCATGGGCGTCGAGCACAAGGTGCACAACGCAGTGTTCGAAGCGATCCAGAAAGAACACAAGAAGCTCACCGACAAGAACGACATGGCCGACTTCCTCGCCACTCAAGGCGTAGACAAGGACAAGTTCCTCGCGACCTTCGACTCGTTCGCCATCAAAGGGCAGATCGTCAAAGCGCGCGAACTGGCGAAGAAGTATGAAGTCACCGGTGTTCCAACCATGGTCGTCAATGGCAAATACCGTTTCGACATCGGCTCCGCCGGCGGTGCTGAACAAGCGCTGAAACTGGCTGACCAACTGGTCGCCAAAGAGCGAGCGACCAACAAGGCAGCTGCCAACTAAGCGCGGCAATCGCCATGCGCCGCTGGGGAACTGAACGTCTCGTTGGCCTGCACGATCCGCAGGTCAACGAGCATCACTTGGAATCCACGGGCCTGCCCGCAGACAGTCGTCTGCGCTTGCTCAGTTTCAACATCCAGGTCGGCATCAGCACCGAGCGCTATCGGCACTACCTGACCCGCAGTTGGCAGCATCTGCTGCCGCACACCGGGCGCTCCAACAATCTGCAAAAGATCGGCAATCTGCTCGGCGACTTCGATCTGGTGGCCTTGCAGGAAGCCGATGGCGGCAGCCTGCGTTCAGGCTACGTCAATCAGGTCGAGCACCTGGCGCACCTTGGTGCGTTTCCCTATTGGTATCAACAACTCAATCGCAACCTCGGGCGACTCGGCCAGCACAGCAACGGCGTGCTCAGCCGCCTCAAGCCGTGGGCGATTGAAGATCACCCGCTGCCGGGGCCGAAAGGTCGCGGTGCGATTCTGGTGCGTTTCGGCGAAGGTCCGGAAGCGCTAGTGGTAGTGATGATGCATCTGGCCCTCGGCGCCCGCGTGCGCAGCATGCAGCTGGCGTACATTCGCGAGCTGATCGGCGGCTACAAGCACCAGATTCTGATGGGTGACATGAACACCCACGCCAGCGACCTGCTGCAAAATTCGCCACTGCGCGACCTTGGCCTGCTCGCCCCGCAACTCGAAGCGACGTTCCCCAGCTGGCGCCCGCAGCGCTGTCTGGATCATATTCTGCTGAGTCCGACCCTGACCCTCGAAAAGGTCGAAGTGCTGGCTCAGCCTATTTCCGATCACCTGCCGGTCGCGGTAGAGATTCGTCTGCCGGGTTCGCTCACGGCTGATGCATTGCCCGCGTTGAGTCCTGCCCCTCGCGGAACCCCTGAATGAGCGACGAAGCCCAGCGCTGGAAAGAGAAGTACCTCAAAAGCATCGAACAACAGGAAAAGCTCGAACGTCGATGGGACGCCCGGCTCGACCTGCTGCGCCGTGGCCTGGTGCGCAGCACACTGGCAGCCGAGGGCACCGACCGCGTGGTTGACCAGTGCATGAAAGAGATGCGCGATGTGGTGCGCACCGACGAGATGGATGCCGGCCTCGCCGCTTTGCTGCCACGCCTGGAAAAAGCCGTGCTCGATTCCGAGCAACGCCGCGAAACCCGCATTGATCAGATGAGTACCGCGCTGACTTCGCTGGTCACGCAGTTGCAAGCCTTGCCGTTGCCGCGCGAAGTCGCCCAGCCGCTGAAGAAGTTCGCCAAACAGCTCGACGGTCGAGTCGGCCAGGCGCGCGAGATGCCGCTGCTGCTGGGTGAGCTCAGCGGTCTGCAGGGCAAGGCGTTGAGCCTGTTGGAGACACCGGTCGAGCCGGGTCGTCCGGGATTGTTGCAGCGGCTGTTTGGTGGTCGGGATAACGAGCAAGCGCCGGCGTCCGAGGCGCACGCTCCAGCTGCGACACCTGTGGCACAACAGCAACATACGCCCGCAGCCGAAGAGCTTGTCGCGCCGCCAGCAGCCACTGCCGCAGTCGCCGAGCCGGTAATGGTCGTTGCAGCCAGGGAAGCTCCAGCCGTAGTACCCGTCGACGTCCACGCACCAACGCCCGCGCCGCGTCCAGCGCTGGAGCCAGAGCCGGAGGTTGTCGCGTTCGAACCTCCAGCGATCACCCCTGAAATCGTCAGTAAACCGGTCGAACCCGAGCCAGAACTCTCTACAACAGCTCCGGTAACCGCCACAGCTTTCAACCCCGACGAACTGATCCACCCCGGCGATGCCCCGCCGCCATTGATCCTCGACAGCCTGCCCCTGCCCGAACCCATTGCTCAGGCCTTGGCTGCCATCGATCCGGAGCAGTCCGAGCAAGACATCCTCTATGCGCTGCCGGATTCCCCCGAGCCGTCCTACAGCTCAGTGGCCAAGCACATCGAAGACACCTTGCTCGGTCTGCTCGATGACCTGACCTTGCCGGAGCGTCATCGCCCACAAGCCGAAGCCATGCGTGATCGACTGAAAAACGGTCTCAACTGGTACGAACTGCTGCCGATCCTCGACGATCTGGCAACTCTGATGCTGGCGATCACCGACAGCGGCCAGCATGAATTCGAAGCCTACTTGCAGCAACTCAACGAGCGCCTGGAAGCGTTCCAGAGCAATCTGCAAGCCGCCAGCGACGGGCACGCCGACAACAGTTCCGCCGCGCGGGAGATGGAGTCGCAGATCCGTGAGCAAGTCGACGGCCTGCAAACCAGCGTGCAAGACGCAGCGGATCTGGAGGACCTCAAGCAAGTGCTGGAGAACCATCTGGAAGGCCTGCTTGGCACCATGGATCAGCATCAGAAGCAGCGCGACGCCCGCGAGCAGGAAGTCGCCGGTCGCCTGAAAAGCCTGGCCGAACGCGTCGCACACATGGAACAGGAAGCCCTCGGCTACCGCGAACACCTTGAAGAACAACGTCAGAAAGCCATGATCGACCCGCTGACCGGGCTGCCCAACCGTGCAGCGTGGAGCGAACGCCTCGAACATGAAATCAGCCAGTGGCAGCAGCACGGCAACACCCTGAGCCTGGCGATGCTCGACCTTGATCACTTCAAACGCATCAATGACAACTATGGCCATCTGGCCGGCGACAAAGTGTTGAAGATCATCGCCACAGTGCTGCGCAAACGTCTGCGCGGCAGTGACTTCATCGCGCGCTTCGGTGGCGAAGAGTTTGTCCTGCTGCTACCGGCAACGCCGCCAGCTATCGGCGCCAAACTGCTGGAAACCCTGCGCGCGGCGATCGAAGCCTGCCCGTTTCACTTTAAAGGTGAACGGGTGACCATCACTATCTCGATGGGACTGGCCTCGTTCAAACCGGGAGAACACAGCGATCTGGTACTGAAAAGAGCCGATCAGGCGCTATACCGCGCGAAAAATGCCGGACGCAACCGGGTCGAGCTGGGCTGAAGGCAATTGTTCCATATTGTTTAATTCAGCCCGCAAGCCTTTGAAGCTCAGGGCAGTACGTTACACTGTTGCATTATTGTCCTGTGCGTACTGCCCTTTATCATGAAATTTTTAGCCCTCATTGCTTCTCTTCTGGTACTCGCCGGTTGTGCCAGCGGCCCGCGTTTCGACACCAGCCATCCTTCGGTCAATCACGACAGCCGCGTGCAGTTCGTGATCGTGCATTACACCTCTGCGTCCCTTGAGCGCTCGCTGCAATTGCTGACTCATGGCGAAGTCAGCAGCCATTACCTGATCGGCGACGACAAAACTGCCACCACCTACAAGCTGATGGATGAAAATCAGCGCGCCTGGCATGCCGGTGAAAGTGAGTGGGATGGCCGTACATGGCTCAACTCGAGTTCGATCGGCATCGAGATCGTCAATCCCGGATTCAAGGACACCCCGACCGGGCGCGTCTGGTATCCATACAGCGAAGCGCAGATCCAGAGCCTGATCGTCCTGCTCAAGGACATCAGCCAACGTCAGGGCATCAGCCCGCGCCATATCATCGGCCACAGCGACATCGCACCGCTGCGCAAGCTCGATCCGGGGCCGCTGTTCCCGTGGAAGCGCCTGGCCGCTGAAGGTCTGGGCCTGTGGCCGAATGAACAAGCCGTGGCGCGTCAGCAAGTGCAGTTCAATAACGAACTGCCGAGCATCAGCTGGTTTCAGTCGCAGCTCGCACGCGTGGGCTACGCGACGCCACAGACCGGCGAACTGGATGTCGCCACCCGCCATGTGCTCGCAGCCTTCCAGATGCACTACCGCCCTACCCGTTTCGACGGTACGCCGGATGCGCAAACCGCAGCGCTGCTACTGGTTTTGAATCAGACAAAATAATGACACCCGCCCGACGGTCAGGGCGAAACGGCAAACAGCAGCTATAACTCATTGGTAATTCTTCGGAAATCCATGATGGTAGCTACCCGAGAAACGCTGCGTAGCTGGTTTTATCGCCCTTGGTTTTTGGCGATGATCGCGGCTGTTCTCAGTGCGAGCCTGTTGATCACTGGTGGGCTGTTCGTCGCCATGCGCCAGGTCGAACAAAGCGAAAGTCGGGAAATGAATGCTCAGGGCGAGCGCTTCCTCGCCCGCCTCGAACAATTGTTCGGGCAATTACGTGAAAGCCTCGACGATCTCGAGGCCCAGCCTCTGCGCAGCTGTGACGACGATATGATCGCCACGTTGCAGCAAGTCACCTTCAATTACCGCTTCGTGTATGAAGCGGCCTACATGGACGCTGCGCGAATCTGCTCCAACCGTCCGCGCCAGGAAGGCCTGACGGTGGTTCGCGCTCCAGATATCAAAGGCCCGACTTACAGCTATTGGCTGAACACCACCACTGAACCGGATGAAAACCGTGCGGCGCTGATGCTCGGCCGGGGCAATTTTCGCGTGGCCACCTCGCGCGGGCATCTGACCGACATGGTCGATCTGTCGCCCGGCAGCAGCCTGCTGGTGGTACTCGATCACGGCACGCGCGCAATTCCGGTGCTGGGCACGCCGCACGCCTGGCCACCCACCGAACCATGGCCACCCATAAACCCTGAAGCACTGCAAATTACCCAGGCCAATCTGATTTACCGCATGCCGACCAATAATCCGGAATATCAGCTAGTGCTGATCACGCCGCGTACCGGCATGCACATTCCGGAAGTGTGGTGGTGGATGGTGCCGTTCTGCCTGATGCTCGGTGCCTTTGTTGGAGCATCGGTGTTCTGGCTGGTACGCCAGCGCCAGTCGCTGGATGCCGAACTGCATGGAGCGATCCGCCGTGGCGAGTTGCAAGTGCTGTATCAACCGATCTTCGATCTCGACAGCCGCAACTGCGTGGGTGCCGAGGCGCTGCTGCGCTGGCGTCGGCCGGACGGCACGCTGACCAGTCCCGACCTGTTCATTCCGATGGCGGAAAACACCGGGCAGATCCGGCAGATGACCGACTTCGTCCTGCAGCGTCTGCTCGAACAATTGGGCCAACTCCTGCGCGCCAATCCGCAGCTGTATATCTCGGTGAACCTCGCGGCGTGTGACGTGATGGTGCCGCGTATCGGCCAGGTCATGGCGCGGCTGCTGACTCTGCACCGGGTCGCGGCGCGGCAGATTGCTTTCGAGGTAACCGAACGCGGTTTGATTGACGTGGTGGTAGCCCGGGAAAACCTGCAAGCCTTGCGCGATGTCGGGCATCAGGTGCTGATCGACGACTTCGGCACCGGCTATTGCAGCCTCGCGTACCTGCAAACCCTGCCGGTGGATTGCCTGAAGATCGACAAGGCGTTCATCGACGCCCTCGGCCATGACGCCGCCAGCAGCGGCGTCGCGCCGCACATCATTCACATGGCGCAGGCGCTGGACCTGAAAGTGATTGCCGAAGGCATCGAGCTCGAATCACAAGCGGCGCTGCTCAGTAGCGAAGGCGTGAAATTTGGTCAGGGCTGGCTGTTCGCGCATGCGCTGAGCGCGGTGCAGTTCATTGAACTGATCACGCGCGGCCGACGCCTCGCGGGCCGGCGCATCGACGACGAAGCCTAAACCGCCAGCGCCATGTAGAACTGCGTACCCTGCCCCGGCCGCGAATAAACGCCCATGCGGCCGCCATGCAGCTGAACGATTTCCTTGCACAGCGCCAAGCCAAGCCCGGCGCCGCCCTTCTTGCGCCCGACCTGCACGAACGGCTCGAAAATCCGTCCCTGTTGGCCGTAGGCAATGCCTTCGCCGTTGTCTTCGACGCTGATGATCACCCGCTCGCCATGCCGGCGTGCCTGCAAACGGATCCTTCCGTCGCGGGCGGTATGGCGCAAGGCATTGTCGATCAGGTTATCCAGCACCCGATCAAGCTGTGCCTGATCAGCCTGCAAGCGCGGGAGCGGCCCTTGCACTTCCACATTCAGCGCGATGCCTTTTTCAGCGGCCGAGTCGACGAAGCGCGACTGCGCCTGCGTCAACAGATCCTCGATGCAGCACGGTGCCAAAGTGAGTTTCTGCAGGCCGCTCTGGTACCGGGAAAAATTCAGCAGATCGTTGATCAGCTGCATCAAGCGCTGCATCTCTTCATTGACCGTATCCAGCAGGTCAGCCTCGCGCGACTCTGGCGGAAATTTCGCCCGCTCGCGAAACAGGCCGAACGCCATGTGCATGCCGGTTACCGGCGTGCGCAACTCGTGGGATGCGCGCAGCACGAATTCGCTGCGCACCCGCTCGAAGGCGCGCTGCTCGGTGACGTCGTGCAACACCATCACCGCGCCGAGGATGTGCCCTTCGGTGTGGCTGACCGGGGTCAGGCTGTAGGTCAGCAGGCGCGACTCGCCATCGACCTCGATGCTCAAATCTTCCGGTGCGCGTTCCAGGCTGCCGCCGCGCAACACCAGCTGCAACTGATCGTCCAGCTCCGGGCGTTCCAGCGCGGTGCCCAAGCCTTGCCCGAAGCGGTCGCTGTCCCAACCCAATTGGCGCTGGGCCACCGGGTTGAGGTGCTCCAGATGGCCTTCGCGGTCGATCATCAGCAAGCCGTCGTCGATACTGTCGAGCACCGCTTGCAAACGTTGCTGACCGGCCAGCAGTTCATCGACATTGGTGGCCTGGTGCTCGCGCAGGGCTTCAGCCATCAGCCCGAAGCGCCGCGATAACAGATTCACCTCCATCGCCGACGATGCCGGCAAGATCACCTCAAAGTTGCCCTGACCGATATTGTCAGCCGCTTTGGCCAACGCCTCGATCGGCGCGCCGAACCTGCTGGCAATCCCGTGCGCGGTAACGAACCCGATGATCAACACCGCCAGCCCCACCAGCCCGAGCAGACCAGCCACCAGCAGCGCTCGATCACGGGCCACATGTTGTACTGAGTTGATATTGTCCAGCGCATGCTTGTGTTCGGTGATCAGCCCGTTGCGCAGGGTGTTGAAGCGCTCGCGCAGGTCGCCGCCGCTTAGAGCAAGGCCCGGATCGCGTGACGCATCGAAAGCCTCGAGGAACTTCAGATAATCTGACTTCGCCTGACTGAAGCCATAATGCCGACCGTCATCTGTTTGTTCTTGGGCGATACCTTCGTCCAGCAGCTGGAAGTAGTGCTGCTTGGAAGCCTCGAAAGCCGCCGGATCGCGCTTCTCGGCGAGCATCATGATCAGTTGATCGCCGAGGGTCTGACGCAGCTTGAGGCCCAGATCAAGGGTGACGAAGTTGTTGCGGATCGTCGCCTCCTGAGTGCCGGCCATCTGCATCACGCTGACCAGCCCGAGCAACAGCCCGAGCAGGGCCACGGTGATCAGGGCGGAGATACTCAGGAACAACCGTGTCCGCAACTTCATCGCCAGTTTCATCGGCGGGCGCTCACAAGTTGTACTGCTTGCGCTTGCGATACAGCGTCGAGGCGTCAATACCCAGGGTCTTGGCGGCTTGATCGAGGGTGCCGGCAGTAGCCAGAACCGCGCCGATGTGCGCCTTCTCCAACTCGTCCAGACTCAGCGCCGCGCCGACCCGTGGCGCGTTATTGGCCGGTTGTTCGGCCATGCCGAGGTGGCTGATCTCAACGCGTTCCTGCGGACAGATGATGCTCGCGCGCTCGACCACGTTGCGCAGTTCGCGAATGTTGCCCGGCCAGCGGTAACCCAACAGGGCTTCTCGCGCTTCATCACTGAAGCCTCGGGCCGGGCGCGCGTATTCTTTGACGAAACGCGCGAGGAATCGGTCGGCCAAGGTAAGAATGTCCTCGGTCCGCTCACGCAGCGGCGGCAGATGCAGGGTGATGACGTTCAGGCGATACAACAAGTCCTCACGGAATCGCCCGTCGCGCACCATGTCTTCAAGGTTCAGGTTGGTCGCAGCGAGGATTCGCACATCGGCCCGGCGGGTCACTGGATCGCCTACCCGCTCGTATTCTTTGTCCTGAATGAAGCGCAGTAACTTTGGCTGCAACGTCAGGGGAAAATCGCCGATCTCGTCGAGAAACAGCGTACCGCCGTCAGCCTGATTGACTCGACCCAAGGTGCTTTCGCTGGCGCCGGTAAATGCGCCGCGACTGTGACCGAACAGTTCACTTTCCATCAGTTCAGCGGTCAGCGACGGGCAGTTGATGGTCACGCAGGATTTCTTCTCGCGCTTGCTCCAGCCGTGAATGGCACGGGCCAGTTCACCTTTACCTGTGCCGGATTCGCCGAGGATCAGAATGTTGGCGTCGGTGCCGGCGACTTGCCGCGCCGTTTCGAGTACGACTTTCATCGCCGGGCTGTGGGAATCGAGACCGTCCTTCGGTTTGCGGATCTCGCCTTCCAGCGCTTCGAGGCGCGCCGAGAGTTGGCGCACTTCCAGTTGCTTGGCGGTGGCCAGACGCAATTGGTCTGGGCTGCACGGCTTGACCAGATAATCGGCGGCACCCGCCTGGATCGCATCTACCGCCGTATCGACCGCCGAGTGCGCGGTGACGATCACCACACGCATCCACGGCGCCTGAATGCGCATCTGCGCCAATACATCGAGACCGTTGTCTTCACCCAGACGCAAATCGAGGAAGCACAGATCGAAAACCTGACGCTGCAGTAACGCATCAGCCTGGGCCGCACTGTTGGCGGTGGCGACGGTATAGCCTTCGTCTTCAAGGCAGTAACGGAATGTTCGCAGGATGGCGGATTCATCATCCACCAGCAGAATGCGGCCTTGGTGCTCAGTGGCAGATTCCATTTTTCCTACGCTCCAAAAGTGAATGTCCTGGGTTAGTCCCGGAAAAATCGGGCAAGTTGCATGGTTGATTCTGAACGATTCTGGCCATTGGAGGGTAGCCCTCTCATGCACTCATGGCTAATACGCTGATTTTGTTGATTTTTTAAACAATTTTCGAGTTACAGGCGATTGCCTGCGTTCTTTTCTGACATCCGCGCCCTGCCCTCAATTCAAAAAGAATCAATTCCCCTAAGAAATAATCGTGCAATCCGCACGACCACGAACGACCCATCGTGCAGGATGCGTCGTGCAAGATTTGCGCATCACATTCAAGTCATTGATTTTATTGGTGTTTTTTTAAATAAAAAACTGGCATGCAGGCTGCAATACATATGTCAGCCCGGGCAAAACAACAGTTGCCCCAACCGAACAAGAGTGAGGAACTCAGGATGACTCGCCAACGTGCCGCCCAAATGCGTATCTCGCCACTGCATATCCAGCAGGGCCTGTTTGCTGTACTCGCATTGTTGATCACGTTGATCGCTTGTCAGCAGTACCTGCGCTGGGAAAACAGCCAGCAGCCTGAGCCTTTGATCTCGATCCAGCACACCACGCAGAAGCACTTCAGCGCCGTCAGCAGCACTCAGGCGGACAACGCCTCGATGCGCATGATGGACGTCGACCAGCCGCAGCCGCTGGGCGACATGCCACGTGAAGAGCGCTGGGTCTTTTAACCGAATCTGGACGTAACCGCGTCGAGACCAGCACTACCCCTAAATAGAAGCAAGGAGAATCACCATGTTGAGTTGGGCAATCACTTTCCTGATCATTGCCATCATCGCTGCAGTACTGGGCTTCGGTGGTATCGCGGGCACCGCTACGGGTATCGCCAAGATCCTGTTTGTCGTGTTCCTGGTGATGTTCGTTGTGTCGTTCTTCTTTGGCCGTCGCGGTCGAGGTTGACCATGAGTGCTTTAAAGACACTGGCAGCCGCCCTGCTTATGGGCGGTAGTGCCATGGCGATGGCGGCCAATGATGGCCAGACGCGGGTCAACGAGATACTGAACACCGACCCGCAGTACCGCGAAACCTGGCAAGGCGTGGTCAAGAACGAAGAACGCCTGCCGGAATGGGTGATGAACCTGTCCGGTACCTCGGAACAGCAGATGAATGCGGTTACTGAGGACGGTGACAAGTATCTGGTCGGCCCGCTCTGCGAAAGTGCCGACAAGTGCCTGAACCACCGCTTGATCGTGGCCTTCAGTTTCGACAAGGACGATGCCTACGGCATGCTGGTCGATGTGCCTGAAGCTCTGCCCGCCGACAAGTCGCCGACGCGACATGCCACCTACCGGTTCTTCGGCAAGCCCGATCAGGGCATGCAGGATCTGTTGATGGAAACGTTGAAAAAAGATCCCAAGTGGTACTGAGATTGAACATGAGGGCAGCGCCTGCGCTGCTTTCCATTGCGCCCACCCGATGAAGGCCGGCGCATGACCATGGGGCCGGGATGTTCTGACTGTTGCAGGGTCGGAGTGACCTACGGGTACAGGGAGTGACTGCGCTGAGGGCCGGGTCAGGGTAAAAGCTGCGCCGCAGGTTCGCCCACCCCAGGTGGTGAGACGGACTTGCGCAGGGCTTGGCCGGAACAAAACGTTGATCTAGAGCGTCCTGCTCAGAATTTTCACAAGCAAAATGCCGACGAAAACATTTCGCAGTGTTTCGTGGCGACCGTATATCGAGAAAGCTTCGATTTAAACAGACGGACTTTTCGCCTTCGAATGTAGGCTTTTTCCGAAATTTCGGACTGAATTCAGTTGTTTAAAAATCAGCCAACCTGCGCTGAAATGGCCGGTTCACGGCACTTATGCCTGCCGAAATGTCATATTCGAACCGGTTGGGACGCCAGTTTCGTTTAAAAAAGCTCATGCCGATTCGGCATAGGGTAGGCGTTTACGGCATTAGACGTCGCAACCTTGCATCGGAATAGTTGCGCCTTTTTTCGCCTGCCGGAGAGCCGCTAATGCGCGTCCCGGGGCACCTTATACGGAGGCAGATGCACAGACTTTTCCGCTAGAAAGCGTTCCAGTTCCTGCATGTGCCTGAGTCAAACGCAAGTAAGGGTAAAGATATGAAGAAGGCAAAGCTTAGCCTCGCCTGGCAGATCCTCATCGGTCTGGTATTGGGGATTGCAATTGGTGCGTTGCTCAACCACTTCAGTGCCGAGAAGGCGTGGTGGATCAGCAACGTCCTGCAACCAGCAGGCGATATCTTTATCCGTCTGATCAAGATGATCGTGATTCCGATCGTCATCTCGTCCCTGATCGTCGGCATCGCCGGTGTCGGTGACGCCAAGAAGCTCGGGCGCATCGGCCTGAAGACCATCATCTACTTCGAAATCGTCACGACCATCGCGATTCTGGTAGGTCTGGTGTTGGCCAACGTGTTCCATCCGGGCACCGGCATCGACATGAGCACCCTGGGCACTGTGGATATTTCCAAGTACCAGGCGACGGCCGCCGAGGTTCAGCATGAACACGCGTTCATCGAAACCATCCTCAACCTGATCCCGTCGAACATCTTCGCGGCCATGGCCCGCGGCGAAATGCTGCCGATCATTTTCTTCTCCGTGTTGTTCGGTCTCGGTCTGTCGAGCCTGCAATCGGACCTGCGCGAGCCGCTGGTGAAGATGTTCCAGGGCGTTTCCGAGAGCATGTTCAAAGTCACCCACATGATCATGAACTACGCGCCAATCGGTGTGTTCGCGCTGATCGCGGTGACCGTGGCCAACTTCGGCTTCGCCTCGCTGGTGCCGCTGGCCAAACTGGTGATCCTGGTTTACGTCGCCATCGCCTTCTTCGCCTTCGTGGTACTGGGCCTGATCGCCAAGCTGTTCGGCTTCTCGGTGCTCAAGCTGATGCGCATCTTCAAGGATGAGCTGGTGCTGGCGTACTCCACCGCTTCGTCGGAAACCGTGCTGCCACGTGTGATCGAGAAGATGGAAGCCTACGGCGCGCCGAAAGCCATTTGCAGCTTCGTGGTACCGACCGGTTACTCGTTCAACCTCGACGGTTCGACCCTGTACCAGAGCATCGCGGCAATTTTCATCGCGCAGCTGTACGGCATCGACCTGTCGATCAGCCAGCAATTGCTGCTGGTACTGACGCTGATGGTTACCTCCAAAGGCATCGCCGGCGTACCGGGCGTGTCCTTCGTGGTGCTGCTGGCCACCTTGGGCAGCGTGGGTATTCCGCTGGAAGGCCTGGCGTTCATCGCCGGTGTCGACCGCATCATGGACATGGCGCGTACCGCACTGAACGTGATCGGCAACGCCCTGGCCGTGCTGGTCATCTCGCGCTGGGAAGGCATGTACGACGACGCCAAGGGCGAGCGCTACTGGAACTCCCTGCCGCACTGGCGCAGCAAGGAAAAACTGCCGGCTGGCGAGATTTCCAAGCACTAAGCACTTGCCTCTAGGCACACAGACAAACCCCGGAGAAATCCGGGGTTTGTCGTTTCTGGCGACCCCGTTATCATTCGCCGCATCTTCCGGGGGATTTGACTGATGCTTAATGGCCTGTGGCTTGGCTTCTTCATCGTGGCAGCCGTGTCGGCGCTCGTGCAGTGGCTGGTCGGCGGTAACGCCGGGATCTTCGCGGCGATGGTCGAAAGCATTTTCGCCATGGCCAAGCTCTCGGTCGAAGTCATGGTCCTGCTGTTCGGCACGCTGACCCTGTGGCTGGGCTTTCTGCGGATTGCCGAGAAAGCCGGCATTGTCGATTGGTTGGCAAAAGTGCTCGGGCCACTGTTTCTGCGGCTGATGCCGGAAGTCCCGGCCGGTCACCCGGCGCTCGGGCTGATCACCTTGAACTTCGCCGCCAACGGCCTGGGCCTGGACAACGCCGCCACGCCGATCGGCCTGAAGGCCATGAAGGCCCTGCAAGAGCTCAATCCAAGCGCGACCATCGCCAGCAACGCGCAGATCCTGTTTCTGGTGCTCAATGCCTCATCCCTGACGCTGCTGCCGGTAACGATCTTCATGTACCGCGCCCAGCAGGGCGCGCCGGATCCGACGCTGGTGTTCCTGCCGATCCTGCTGGCGACCAGTTGCTCGACCATCGTCGGCTTCCTGTCGGTGGCGTTCATGCAACGCCTACGGGTGTGGGACCCGGTGGTGCTGGCGTATCTGATTCCCGGCGCACTGATCCTCGGCGGCTTCATGGCGTTGCTGGCGACCATGTCGGCCACAGCATTGGCGGGCCTGTCGTCGATCCTTGGCAACCTCACGTTATTCGGGCTGATCATGCTGTTTTTGGTGATCGGCGCGCTGCGCAAGGTCAAGGTTTACGAAGCGTTCGTCGAAGGCGCGAAAGAGGGCTTCGACGTCGCCAAGAATCTGCTGCCGTATCTGGTGGCGATGCTTTGTGCGATCGGTGTGCTGCGTGCGTCGGGCGCGCTGGACTTCGGTCTGGACGGCATCCGCCACTTGGTGGAATGGGCCGGCTGGGACACACGGTTCGTCGATGCGCTGCCAACCGCGATGGTCAAACCGTTCTCCGGCAGCGCCGCGCGGGCGATGCTCATCGAAACCATGAAAACCTCTGGTGTCGACAGCTTCCCGGCGCTGGTGGCGGCGACGATTCAGGGCAGTACCGAAACCACGTTCTATGTGCTGGCGGTGTACTTCGGTGCGGTGGGCATTCAGCGCGCACGGCACGCGGTGGGTTGCGCGTTGCTGGCCGAGTTGGCCGGAGTAATCGGCGCCATCGCGGTCTGCTACTGGTTCTTCGGCTGATCACAATCCTTTGGCCAAACAGATCCCCTGTGGCGAGGGAGCTTGCTCCCTCGCCACAAAGGCGGTAACTGACTTTAAGGGCGCGGTGAGGGCGCAATTTTTTGCCCTTGCTCCACCGCCCAAGCGACGACTTTCGCGGTAAGACGATCACTCGCCTGGCCAAACCCGGCAACTACCGCCGGCACCTGCACATCGTTCAGCGGCTGGCGTTCCTCGAAGCGGCGGCTGGCGAGGATGCGCTGGTCGTAGCCGCGTACCAGCAACGCATCGAGGCGCACCACAACGCCGGCCTGCGTGCCCTGATATTCGGTCTGAAACGCCTGCAAATTACCGCCCAGTTCCAGATCCGCCTGAAAGTTGCTGTCGTCGGTACTCAACAGCGTCACCCGGCCGTCACGCTGAAAGCCGTCGAGCAGCCGATTGCGCAGCAGCACCGGCGCCGGATCGCTCCAGCGCGAAGCCTTGTAGCTGCTGAGCAGATCACCCTGCGGAATCACCGCGATGGTCGGCCGGTTCAACGCTTCGCTGGCCTGCAATTTGTTCAACCGCAGCGACCAATGCTGAGTCGCCGCCGAACTGGCCAAGGCGGGCGCCTGAGCCACCGGCAAGCGATAAACATCCAGCGGCTCGGACTTGGGCAGGATCGAACACGAACCGAGCAGGGTGACGCCAGCGAGGAGGGCGAGGTGCGTCAGCTTCATGGCGTGAACTCCTTGTTCTTGTCACTGCCCAGCAGGTAACCGCTCGGGTTGGCCTCCAGACGTTGAGAGATGGCGCGCAGCGAAGACAACGTTTCGCGCAGTTCACGCACGGCCGGCGCCAGACCATTGAGGCCCTGCATGCCGCTGTCGAGAGAGTTCTGATTCTTGCTCAGCAGGCCGTTGATGGTCGCGCTGCTCTGTTCCAGCGACTTCATCGCCTGCTCGGCACTGCCCAGCGCTTGCTTGCCCTGATCGTTGAGCAGGCCATTGGCGTTGCGCATCAGCGCCGAGGTCTGTTCGAGCATGCTGCCAGCCTGTTTACCGACCGTCGCCAGTTGCTGCATGGCTTGGCGCAGATCACCGCGCTGGTCGTTGATCGCGCCCGTGGTCTGTTCGAGATGGGCGAGGGTGGCGCTGATGCGCGTGACGTTCTCAGCGGAAAACATCTGGTTGGCGTTATTCAGCAGCGTGCTGATCCCGCTCATCAAGTCGTTGCTGTCATTGAGCAGCCGCGAGATCGGCGAGGGCGAGGCGACGATCACCGGCAGCTTGCCGTCGTGGCCCTTGAGCTGAGGACTTTGTGGCGTGCCGCCGCTGAGCTGGATGATCGAAGTGCCGGTGATCCCGGTCAGGGCCAGTTTGGCCTGGGTGTCTTCCTTGACCGGCGTGTCGCCGCCCAGACGAATCCGCGCCAGCACCCGGCGCGGGTCCTGCGGATCAAGGCGCAAACTGACTACGTCGCCAACCTTGATCCCGCTGTACTGCACCGAACTGCCCTTGGACAGACCGCTGACCGCCTCGTTGAAGACCACGTCGTAATCCTTGAACTCGGTATCGACGCTGGACTTGGCCAGCCACAGGCCGAAGAGCAGGGCGCCCGCCACCACAATCACGGTGAACAGGCCGATCAATACATGATGGGCTCGGGTTTCCATGTCAGACCTCGTTAAGCAGTTTGGCGGCGTCCAGCGCCGAGCGGCCGCGAGGGCCATGGAAGTATTCGTGAATCC
Organism: Pseudomonas sp. P4795; assembly: GCF_048822895.1. Classification (NCBI taxonomy): domain Bacteria; kingdom Pseudomonadati; phylum Pseudomonadota; class Gammaproteobacteria; order Pseudomonadales; family Pseudomonadaceae; genus Pseudomonas; species Pseudomonas sp. P4795. The sequence goes on from NZ_JBMFBT010000007.1 coordinate 77,720, forward strand.
ACGCGTCGTCGGTTTCCGAGACCACGTCGATGGCATCGGCCACCAGCACTTTCTTCTGCGCCAGCACCGCCACGCGGTCGGTGATGGTGTAGAGCGTGTCGAGGTCGTGGGTCACCAGAAACACGCTCAGGCCCAGCGCATCGCGCAGGGTCAGGATCAATTGGTCGAACTGCGCCGCGCCAATCGGATCGAGGCCGGCCGTCGGTTCGTCGAGAAACAGGATATCCGGATCGAGTGCCAACGCGCGGGCCAGCGCTGCGCGCTTGATCATGCCGCCCGACAGGGACGCCGGGTATTTGTCCGCCGCCGACAACGGCAGCCCGGCCAGCGCCAGTTTCACTGCAGCGAGATGCTCGGCATCTTCGCGACTCAGGCCGGCGTGTTCGATCAGGGGCAGGGCGACGTTCTCGGTCACCGTCAAAGAAGAAAACAGCGCGCCTTTCTGGAACAGCACGCCAAAGCGTCGTTCGATCAGCGAGCGCTCATGCTCGGACAGGCTCGGCAGGTTCTGGCCAAACACTTTGACCATCCCCTCGCTGGGCCGACGCAAACCGACGATGCTGCGCAGCAACACCGATTTGCCGCTGCCGGAGCCGCCGACCACAGCCAGAATCTCGCCTTTGTACAAATCCAGATCGAGGTTTTCGTGCACACTCTGGCTGCCAAAGCGATTACACAGGCCACGGACTTCGATCACCGCCTCGGCGGGCGCACGGGGTAGACGACTCACCAGCCCATCTCCATGAAGAACAGCGCGGCTACCGCGTCGAGCACGATCACCACGAAAATCGACTGCACCACGCTGGAGGTGGTGTGCGCTCCGACCGATTCGGCGCTGCCGCTGACTTTAAAGCCTTCCAGGCAACCAATCGCCGCGATCAGGAAGGCGAAGATCGGCGCCTTCACCAACCCGACCAGAAAGTGCTGAATGCCAATGTCCGATTGCAGCAGCGAGAGGAACATCGCCGGCGAGATATCCAGCGACACCGCGCACACCACCGCACCGCCGATAATGCCGCAGAGCATCGCCAGAAAAGTCAGCATCGGCAGCGCCACCAGCAACGCCAGCACGCGTGGCACCACCAGCAACTCCATCGGGTCGAGGCCCAACGTGCGGATCGCGTCGATTTCCTCGTTGGCCTTCATCGAACCGATCTGCGCAGTGAAGGCACTGGCGGTGCGGCCGGCCATCAGGATCGCGGTAAGCAGCACGCCGAACTCACGCAGGAACGCGAAACCAACCAGATCCACGGTGAAGATACTCGCGCCAAAACTGGCCAGCACGGTCGCGCCGAGAAATGCCACCACCGCGCCGACCAGAAACGTCAGCAGCGCCACAATCGGCGCGGCATCGAGGCCGGTCTGTTCGATGTGCGCGACCATCGGCGTAATGCGCCAACGCTTGGGCCGGAACAGATTACGGGCGATGGTTTCGAGGATCAGGCCAACGAAGCCGAGCAGTTGCAGGGTGTCTTGCCAGACCGTGTCGACGGCGCGACCGATGCGCGTCAGCAACTGCACGCTGACGCTGACTTCCGCTTCCCTGACCGGCACGCAGAAGTCGGTCATCGACTGGTAAACGGTTTGCAGCAGCGCGCGGTCAGCATTGGAAATCGTGCAATCGGGATGTTCGGCGGATTTGCCCAGACGCTCGCTGCCGAGCAATTCAACCAGCAGCGACGCACCCGCGGTATCGAGGGCGCCGAGGCCGTTGAGGTCGATGGCGGCGTTGCCGTCGTACTGCCCGCGCAGGGTGGCGCTCAGTCGCTTGAGCTCGGCGTAATGCGCAAGCGTCCAGTCACCGGTAACCCGAAGCTGTGCAGGGGAGGTCGAGGTGTCGAGTTGGGCACTACCGGTGATCGAGCTGCTGGTCATAAGCTCCGTGCTTTTTCGGCTGTTTACGCTGGCATAGGTAATAGCACGAACCCGGTTACTTTTCTTTGATCGGTGTGCTGTCGGTCACTTCGAAGCGCAGCACGCCGATCAGTTGACCATCCTCGGTCAGTACCCGCACTTGCCATTTGCCCGCCGGGTTGCCGGGGAAATTCTGCTTGTGCGTCCACGCCCGGTAACCTTCCTTGCGCCCACCGTGGATGTCGAGGGCGATACGGTCGACCTCTTTGCCGTTGAATTTCCACACGTGATAAATCCGCTCGTCCAGCCCGCGCGGCGCGTTGATCGCGGTGTAGGCGTAGAGCCCGCCGCCACGAATCTGCTCGGCGCTGACTTTCTCCAGGCTCGCGCCGGGGGTGCGATCCTGCAACTGCGTGCTGATCGCCACGTCGGTCATCCACAACGTGGCTGGCGGTACCCAGGAGCGCAGCACCCAACCAAGGCCACCGATGCCGACCGTGATACAGAGGATCGCCAAGGCGTTACGCACGGTGCGGATCGGGAAGATCGACGCCAGGCTCGGGAACGACAGCACCACGGCAATCCCCAGCGCCCATTTGAAACTCTGCGCAGTGGTCAGGTGCATGATCACCGGCAGCGCGGTGAGCAGGGCGGCGAACAGCGTCAGGGTGTGCAGCGCCAAAAACGCCCAACGCCGTGGCGCCAGCCATTTGTAGTAAAGCGGGTCGACAATCGAAATCAGTGCCGAGATGCACAGCATCCCGGTGAAGAATAGCTGGCCGCTGTTCCACGTCGTGGTGATGAAGAAGAACGGCAGGACGAAAAACAGGCTCTCCTGATGGATCATCTGCGTCGCGTAGCGCAGCAGCGGCGGCGGGATTTCGCGTTTGAAGATCCGCGTGAACAGCTTGGTCAGGCTGTTTTCCAGCATCAGCCAGATCCAGCTCAGCAGCATGATCGTGGTGATCCAGCTCGCCAACCCTTGTTGCCGGTCGACCAGAATGAAACTGCCGACCCCGGAGATAAATCCACCGAGCGCAATGACCCCCGGATAGCGCTTCATAAGCTCGAGAATGCGCTGGATCAGCAGGGTCAGTTTGGACATTTGGGCGCTTCGCTACACATTAGGAAAAAACCCAGACAGAGTACCTCCCGCAGGACATTGTGGCGAGGGAGCTTGCTCCCGCTGGGCTGCGTAGCAGACCCAGGATTTTTATGGGCGCTGCGCACCCAAGCGGGAGCAAGCTCCCTCGCCACAGGTCAGTGTTTGGCTGGTTGACGGTGGTGCAGGCGCCAGCCGAGCAGGAGCAGGATCAACACGCCCAAACCACCCGCCGCCAGCCACAGCACTTGATCATCACTGAGCAGCGGCTTTTCGATCCGCAAATAACCCGGTTGCAGCAGCAACTCGCGCATGGCCTTGTTCGCCGCTTCCAGCGTCACGCCTTGCAGCTCTCTGGCGGGATCGGCGAAACGGCCGTCATCGTAGTCACCGAGCGCGCTCCAATAATAGTCGGCCATGGCACTGTTGCCTTGCACCGCCCAGGCCTGATGGGCGATGGCTGCCTGTTTGAGGCGAGCGAACGTCTCAGGATCGAGCCCGTTTTTCAGCAGATCTGCCTTGAGGTCTTCGAGCACCTGCTCAGCTTGGGCAACGTCATCCCGATCAAGGTCAGCGTTGAGGCTCATGAAACCTACACCGCCGAACACCTGTCGATCAGCCCACGGCCCGTAAGACAGTGCATGTTGCAGGCGCAATTGGCGATAGAGCGCCCAGTCCAGATAATCCTTGAGCAGGTCGAAGGTTTCGTCGTGCCGTTCCTCCAGCACCGGCTCCGGCACCAGCCAGTGCAGCTTGGCGCTGTCGCCGATGAAGCCGCGCGTCAGCGTGCGCTCATGGGCGGCACTGACGCGGATGTCCGGCAATGGACGGTGCTCGCTCGGATCGACCGCTTCGAGCGCACCCCAGGCACGTTCCAGATAGGCCGGCAGCAGTTTGTCGAGTTCACCGACGACGATCAGGGTCATGTTGTTCGGCGCGTACCAGGCCGCGCGCACTTTCTCCAGTTGCTCCTGGGTCAGGCCCCCGACTTCGGCGCGTTGCGGGCATTTCAGACCCAGCTCAACGGCCAGTTGATTACTCGCGGTGTGGCCCAGATCCTGGCGGTCGAGGAACCGTTGCAGACGTGTGTAGTGCCCGCCGTCCTCGCGTTCGACCACGCGTTTGGCGGCGTTGATCGCGTTGTCATCGATGCGGGTTTGCGTCAGCAGAGCCAGCAACAGATCGAGGACTTTGCGCTGGTTTTTCGCCGGGGCTTCGATCACGAAGGTAGTGTCGGCGTTGCTGGTGAAGGCATTCCAGTCGCCGCCGAGGGCTTGCATGCGTTCTTCGAGGCCACCTTCGCCAGTGGCGTCGATACCGCTGAACAGCAGGTGTTCGAGCAGGTGCGGCAGCTCTTTATCAGCACACTCGAAGTCATCGAGGCCGACGCCGACCACCAGCCGGATCGCCACATGCCCGCGTTCGGTGCCGGGTTTGAGCATCAGCTGCAAGCCGTTGGGCAGGGCATAGCCTTCGACCTGAAAGCGATCCAGGGCAAACGCGGGCAGGGAACCGAGCAATAGACAAGCGAACAACAGGCAACGCATAACGAGCTTCCATACGGCTGAATTGGAGATCCGTGTTGTCAGTCAGGGCCCCATCGCTGGCAAGCCAGCTCCCACAAGGATTTACGGCGCTCACAAAACCCTGTGGGAGCTGGCTTGCCAGCGATGGGGCCCTTGAGACTGAACTCTGTGTTACTGACTGACCTCAGCCCCAGACGTTCAAGGCGAATGCGTAATGTCAGCCATATCATCCGCCGCCAGTGCACCCGTATCAGCCGTCTCCAGCACCACATAAGCACTGCTGCAAAACAGCGAATTCAAGCGCTTCATGTCGGCAATCAGCTCCAGATGCAGCGAACTGGTCTCGATACTCTGCACGATCCTGCGTTGCAAGCGGCTGACATGCGCGTGGGCCAAGCGCCGTTCCTGTGCGCGAAAACGGCGTTTTTCGCGCAGCAACTGGCGGGCGCTTTCCGTGTCAGCGCTGAGAAACACCGACAAACCCAGCCGCAGGTTGGCAATCAACTGACTGTGCAGATCCGCCAGCTCTTCAAGCCCGACCTCAGAGAACGAACGACGCTGCGAAGTCTTCTGCTGCTGCACCTTGCGCAGCATGCGTTCGATCAGATCGCTGGCGAGTTTGAGGTTGATCGCCAACTCGATGATCTCGGCCCAGCGGCGACTGTCACGCTCGCCGAGATCCTCGCGTGGCATTTGCGCCAGATACAGTTTGATCGCGCTGTACAACGCCTCCACGTCATCGGTCATGCGGCGCATTTCCTGAGTGACCGCCGTCTGCTTGCCGTGCAGCACATCGAGCATCGCTTCGAGCATGTTGTCGATCAGGTCGCCCAGACGCAGGGTTTCCCGGGCCGCGTTGGCCAGCGCCAGGCTCGGTGTGAGCAGCGCGGTCAGATCGAGATGGCGCGGTTTGGCCGTGCCGTTGACCTCGCTGCGCTCCGGCAGCAACCAGGCACACAGCCGCGCCATTGGTCCAACCGAGGGCAGCAAGATCAGGCATCGCGTGGTGTTGTAGAGCAAGTGGAAGCCGATGACCATTTCCTGCGGGCTGAAATCGAGGCTGTCGATCCAGTGCACCAGCGGGTCGAGCACGGGGATGATCAGCAGCAGCCCAATCAGCTTGTACAACAGACTGCCGAGCGCCACTTGTCGACCGGCGGCGTTCTGCATGCTGGTGCTCATGAACGCCAGAATCCCGCTGCCGATATTGGCGCCGATCACCAGACCGATCGCCACCGGCAGACTGATCACCGCAGCCCCGGCCAGAGTCGCAGTGAGCAACACCGCAGCCAGGCTTGAGTAGGAAATCATCGCGAACAACGCGCCGACCAAGGCGTCGAGCAGGATGTCGCCGGTCAGCGAGGCGAAAATCACCTTCACCCCTTGGGCGTGAGTGATCGGCGCAGCGGCTTCGACGATCAGTTGCAGCGCGAGAATGATCAGGCCCAACCCGATGCTGACGCGCCCCATCTGCCCGAGCCGCGTCTGTTTGCGCGACAGAAAGAAGATCACCCCGACGAAAATCAGCAGCGGCGACAGCCACGACAGATCGAGCGTCAGCACCCGCGCCATCAGCGCCGTACCGACGTCGGCGCCGAGCATGGTCGCCAGCGCCGGGGTCAGCGCCATCAGGCCCTGGCCGACAAACGAGGTGACGAGCATGGCCGTGGCGTTGCTGCTCTGCACCATCGCGGTGACGATGATGCCGGCAATGAACGCGAGCCCACGCTTGGACATGTTCTGGCCAATCACATGGCGCAAATTGGAACCGTAGACCCGCAGGATGCCGGTTCGGACGATGTGCGTGCCCCAGATCAGCAGGGCCACGGCGGAGAGCAGATTGAGCAGGGTGAGCATACAGGCCCCCTGTGATTGCAGGCGCCCCAGAGGGGCAAGTTGACGGTGCCGCGCGTTTTCTACTTTGTGTACTTAAGCTGTAGTTGGCTAACGGTCTGCGCGCCAGCATTGCACAGCTAAAGTGCCGATTGAAACAAAACTGTCATGAAAACCGGTTCATCCGCACATTCTGAAATCAACAAAAAACCTGTGGGAGTCTGGCTTGCCAGCGATGGCGTGCGTTCAGCAGACATTGATGTCGCTGACACTCCGCTATCGCTGGCAAGCCAGCTCCCACAGGTTTTGTCTTGTAGCTGATGTTCCGGGTTACTGCCCCGGAATATCCTTGCGCAGTTTCACTGGATCCTGCTGTTTACGCTTTTTCGCCATCGCACCGCGCAGCTTGATGTTGATCGCTTCGACCGCCAGCGAGAACGCCATGGCGAAGTAGACGTAGCCTTTGGGAACGTGCACGCCGAAGGCTTCAGCAATCAGCACGGTGCCGACTACCAACAGGAACGACAGCGCCAACATTTTCAACGACGGGTGCTTGTCGATGAACTCGCTGATCTTGCCCGCGGCCAGCATCATCACCAGTACCGCCACAATGATCGCCGCAACCATGACCGGCACGTGCGAAACCATGCCCACGGCAGTGATCACCGAGTCCAGCGAGAACACGATGTCGATGATCGCGATCTGGATGATCGTGTAGAGGAAGTTGCCGCCCTTGCCCGATGGGCCGTCGGCGCTTTCGTCTTCGCCTTCCAGCGCGTGGTACATCTCCTGCGAGCTTTTCCACAGCAGGAACAGGCCACCGAAGAACAGGATCAGGTCGCGACCGGAAATGCCCTGGCCGAACACTTCGAACAGGTCGGCGGTGAGGCGCATGACCCAGGTGATCGAGAGCAGCAACAGGATTCGCGTGATCATGGCCAGCGCCAGACCGAAGATCCGGGTGCGCTGCTGCATGTGCTTGGGCATGCGGCTGACCAGGATCGAAATCATGATGATGTTGTCGATGCCCAGCACGATTTCCAGGGCAGTCAGGGTGAAGAAGGCAACCCAGATTTCAGGGTTGGTCAGCCATTCCATGTGTATTCCTTTGAGCAGTTGTTAAACCGCAAAAGGTTCTGACTTCAAACAACGAAGGCAGAACCCGAGCGGTGAGTCTTGAGTTATAGAGTGCTGAACAGCGGGAAAGTCCCCAGCAGCAGTGCAGCAATCAGGATGCAGATACAAACCAGAATCGCCCATTTCAGGGTGAATCGCTGGTGGTCACCAAAATCAATGCCAGCCAGGGCGACCAACAGATAGGTCGATGGCACCAACGGGCTCAGCAAGTGGACGGGCTGACCGACGATCGAGGCACGGGCCATTTCCACCGCGGTGATTCCGTAGTGGCTGGCGGCTTCGGCCAGGACCGGCAACACGCCGTAGTAGAACGCATCGTTGGACATGAAGAAGGTGAACGGCATGCTCACCAGCGCCGTGATCACGGCCAGGTACGGGCCGAGGAAATCCGGGATCACTGCCAACAGGCTCTTCGACATCGCATCGACCATGCCGGTGCCGGTCAGGATACCGGTGAAAATACCGGCAGCAAAGATCAGTCCGACCACTGCCAGCACACTACCCGCGTGAGCCGCGACGCGATCCTTCTGCTGTTGCAGACAAGGGTAGTTGACGATCATCGCGATACTGAACGCCACCATGAACAGCACCGGCAGCGGCAGCAGGCCGGCGATCAGGGTGCACATCAGGCCGAGGGTCAGGGCGCCGTTGAACCAGATCAGTTTCGGACGACGCGCATCCGGGAACTGCGAGACGCTGATTTCACTGTGATCGATGTCGTCGCCGATCAGGTGCAGCTCACCCAGACGCGCGCGTTCACGTTTGCCGTAGAAGTAAGCGATCACCAGAATCGCCAGCACGCCGGCGGCCATCGCCGGGATCATCGGTACGAAGATGTCCGACGGGTCCACATGCAGCGCACTGGCGGCGCGCGCGGTGGGGCCGCCCCATGGGGTCATGTTCATCACGCCACCGGCGAGGATGATCAGACCGGCCATGATCCGCGGGCTCATGCCGATGCGGCTGTACAGCGGCAACATGGCGGCCACGCAGATCATATAAGTGGTCGCGCCGTCACCATCAAGGGAAACGACGAGTGCCAGAACGGCAGTACCGACCGAAACTTTCAACGGGTCGCCCTTGACCAGTTTGAGGATCTTGCGCACGGCCGGGTCGAACAGGCCGGAGTCGATCATCAGGGCGAAATACAGAATGGCGAACATCAGCATCACGCCGGTCGGCGCAAGCTTGGTGATGCCTTCGAGCATCATCGGACCGATCTTCGGCGCAAAACCACCGAACAGGGCAAAAACAATCGGGATGATGATCAAAGCGATCAGCGCGGACAGGCGCTTGGTCATGATCAGGAACATGAACGTGATGACCATGGCGAAGCCAAGGAAAGTCAGCATGGGAATACTCCAGGCGTAGCGCGTCTAGGGAATGAGCAGATCGGACGGGATCAGCGCAGAACGGGGAGGACGAGACGTACGGGCGGAGTTGCAGCAGGGAGGCGGGTTGCAGAGGACATCAGAATCACCATTGTTGTTGTTAATTGGACCGTGCGCGCGGGGTATCACGCGCATTGGCCAACCGGTCTGTTGCCGGTAGTTGGGCGATCCTAATCGGGGAACCTTTCAGCTACCTTTCGATGGTGACAGGTCTGACGGAAGGCTCATCCAGTTTCTCGCAAGAAATAGGCACGGGATGGAAAAGGGTCGTAAGACCCTTCCGTAGATATTGAAGGGCCATGCCCGCCGCTGTATGGAAGGAGTTCGCAATGCTAGGCTTGCGCCCATTGCAAAGCTTGAGAGGAGCTCCAACCAATGATCAACAGTGTTGAACTAGACAATTTCGGTCCTTTACAACGAGTCCGCTGGAGCAAGCTCTCAAACTTGAATCTGGTCATCGGCGCAAACAGTAGCGGCAAAACATTTTTGCTTAAGACACTTTATTGCACGATGCGAACCCTCGAAGAATATCAGCGGGGCAACGAGCAGCGTTCAGCTGCGGAAATTCTGGCCGACAAACTTTATTGGACCTTTCAGGCGGACAAGATTGGTGACCTGGTCACTAAGAGTGCCGATGGGCCATTAGCCTGCAAGGTGAAAGTAGATGCACGTGAATTTCGGTTCGGGTTCGGCAAAGACACCACAAAGAATATTGCAACGCTGGAAAGCCACGTCCCGCCGCAAGACAGCAACTCCATCTTTTTGCCCCCTAAAGAAGTGCTCTCTCTACAGCACATTATTTTAAAGAGCCGTGATGTCGACAAGGACTTCGGGTTCGACGATACCTACTACGACTTGGCCAAAGCGCTGCGTCTTATGCCGACTAAAGGTAAAAATCATGCGCACTTCGTGAAGGCACGTAGCAGTCTTGAAGACATGTTCGGTGGCAAAGTCGAGTTCGACAGCAGCGCAAATCGCTGGCAGTTCAAAAAGGGTAACCAAAAATTCCAGATCGGTTCGACCGCAGAGGGCATCAAGAAAATCGCCATTCTCGACACGCTGCTGGGTAATCGATACCTCACCAAAGACTCCATTATTTTCATTGATGAACCGGAATCCGCACTGCATCCGGTGGCGATCACTAAATTGATCGATATCATCGTCTCTCTTGCGGAGAACGGAATTCAATTTTTCATTGCGAGTCACTCGTACTTCGTCATCAAAGCCCTGTATCTGGCAGCTCAAAAGCAAAACATGTCGATCCCGGTTTTGTCATCGCGTGAAGGCGAATGGTTAAGTGATGATCTGCTCAAAGGCATGCCGGACAACCCCATCGTCGACGAATCAATCCGCCTGTATGAAGAGGAAGTGGAGTTGGCCTTGGGATGACTATTTCAATCAAAGAGTCAGGGATGAATTTTGGGCCTTTTCCTGAAAAGAAGCTATTTCCGATCGAAACCAGCCCCTTAGCCAAATCCCTCGGGGAAGGACTGAAGCTTACTGAGTTTGTTCTGCTGCGAGATTTTGCAAATAAACCCCAGGAAGCTTGGTTTATCGAGGCCAAATCAAGCGCCCCCAAAGAAACTACGATTTTTGTCGAAGAAATTCGGCAAAAATTTACAAACTCGGTACAGCTGACCATCGCCGCCTGCCTCAAGCGTCACACTGGTAGTGAAGAATACTTATCTGCGGATTTTCTGGATCTGGACCTTGAAAACTGTGGAATCAAATGCATTCTGGTCATCAACTCTTTTCCGAAAGAATGGATGGTCAACCTCCAGGACGCATTGAACAAAGCGATGAATTCTTTAGCTAAAACTCTGGGGCTCAAACCCGGGTCGGTAATCGTCATAAACGATGAAATGGCTCGCGCACGTAACCTGATCAGTTAGCAAGGCCAGGCAACATGACAATACGGCACAGCGGTGGCTGTCACTGCGGACATATTCGTTATCAGTTCAGCGGAGCGCTGCATGACATTGCCCATTGTCATTGCTCGATCTGCCGCCGCGTAAGTGGCGGCATAGTCACCACATGGATCACCGTGCCGGCGGCGAATTTCCAATGGTTGGCGGCGGCGCCGTCGCGCTATGACTCGTCGAACAGCTGCGCGCGGTTCTTCTGCCCGAACTGCGGCGCGCAACTGGCGCTGGTGACATTGCTCAGTCCCGAAAGTATCGACCTGACCATCGCCACGCTCGATCACCCGGAGCAGGCGCCGGCCGAGCGGCATATCTGGACTGACAGCCAATTGCCCTGGCTGCATCTGGATGAGCACTTGCCTGGTGAGCCTGAAGAAACGCTTTGATCAAAATATAGACAGGTCCAGCGGTCGCACCCTGTGCATTGCAACGCCTGCGAATCGGTTCGAACCCTCGGCATTGCCCGTGTGTCACACACCATACAAGGGACAATAAAAGGGACCTCAGCCATGAAAAATGCCGAAACCCCGGCGGTGAAAGTGGTGCTCTACGGTGCCAGGAGTAGCCTCGGCAGTGCGTTGATGGCTGAACTGCTGCGCCGCCAGCATGAAGTCATCGCCATCCTCGACGACCTGACCGCCCTCGCGCCACGCCCCGGATTGCGCACCAAGAGTGGCGATCTGTTTGATGCCGAGCGAGTCAATCAAAGTGTCGCCGGCAGCTCGGCAGTAATTTGTCTGTTGAATGCGCCGGGCTTGCCGTTCAACAGCGAGCACATTGAAAAATCCGTAGTGCTCGGGCCGGTCGAGCAGGTGCTGGCGGTGGATGCGTTGATCGACGGCCTGCAAGCGGCGAGTGTTGCGCGGTTGTTTGTGGTCGGCGAATTCGAAGCGCTGGATGAACCGGAACTGGATGATCGCCTGCAGCGCCACGCCGCCGAGGAAATCCGCGAAGCGCTGCAAAGCAGCCCGCTGCACTGGACGCTGGTGAATGCGCCGCGCGGCGTGGCGGGGCTGACGATTGAGCATTTCAGTCAGGTCAGCAGTTCGCTTGAGCCGGGGTTGGCCGAGCCGCTCGAGCGATTGCAACGGGTGGCGGTGGGGATTGCGGATGAGCTGCGGTTGAATTTGCATGTGGGTGAACATGTGAGTTTTGTGGCTGCTTCAGATAGCTAAAGGATCGCAGCCTGCGGCGCTGCTCGCCTGCTCCGCCATCAGCCAATCCACAAACTGCTGAATCAACACTCCGCGTCGCTTGCGCTGTGGCAGCACCACGTAATAACCAAGGCGTGACAGCGTTGTTTGCGCTATCGGCCGCACCAGCAACCCTTGGCTGAGCAAGTTATCCACAAGGTGCCGCCAACCAATCGCCACGCCTTGGCCGCCAATCGCCGCTTGGATCAACAGCGTGTAATTGTCGAAACGCAATTGCCCCGGCGCTGGCGGGGTGGCGATGCCGAGCTCGCGGAACACGCCACTCCAGTCAAACCAGTTGCTGCTGTTCTCGCCACGCAGATGCAGCAGCGGAAACTCCAGCAGTGCCTGAGCCGGCAAGGGCAGGGCGCGCTCCTTGAGCAATTGCGGGCTGCACACCGGAAACACTTCTTCGCTGAACAGCCAGTGGCTTTCCCCCTGCTTGAAGCGCCCGTCGCCGAACAGGATTGCCACATCGATGTCAGTGCGCAGCATGTTGTGATTGCGTTCGCTGGTGACCAGGCTCACATCAACCTGCGGGTTGGCCTCGTGAAAACGGTGGAGACGCGGCATCAGCCAATACGCGGCAAACGCAAAATCGGTGGCAACTTGCAGCACCTCATGTTGCTCTTGTGTACTGATCGCACTCAATCCTGCGTCGATATTCTGCAAACCGAGGCTAACTTGCTCAAATAGCAGCGCGCCGACCTCAGTCAATTCGATGCCACGATAGATCCGGTCAAACAGCCGCGTGCCGAGCTGTTCCTCCAGGCGTTTGATCTGCTGACTGATCGCCGGTTGCGTGGTGCCCAGCTCGACCGCCGCTGCGGTGAAGCTGCGCTGACGGGCCGCTGCCTCGAAGGCGCGCAGCAGATCCAGCGATAAATCGCCAAGGGCTTCATACATAAGCTGTGCTTATCCTAGTCATTGCCCGGCGCGGGCTTTACCGGGTAGAGCATGGACTCCATGCTCGATCGAAGCAATATCGCATAAATATTCACTATGGAATGCCGCGATCACATGAAGCGCAAGAACATCCTCTTCATCATGGCCGATCAAATGGCCGCGCCAATGTTGCCGATCTACGGCCCGTCACCTATCAAACTACCCAATCTGAGCCGCCTGGCCGCACAAGGCGTGGTGTTCGACGCCGCCTATTGCAACAGTCCACTGTGCGCGCCGTCGCGTTTTACCCTGGTCAGCGGCCAGTTGCCGAGCAAGATCGGCGCTTACGACAACGCCGCCGATTTCCCCGCCGACATCCCGACCTACGCCCACTATCTGCGCCGTCTCGGCTACCGCACGGCGCTGTCGGGCAAGATGCATTTCTGCGGCCCGGATCAGTTGCACGGCTATGAAGAACGCCTGACCAGCGACATTTACCCGGCCGATTACGGCTGGTCGGTGAACTGGGATGAGCCGGACGTGCGGCCGAGCTGGTATCACAACATGTCCTCGGTGCTGCAGGCCGGGCCGTGCGTGCGTACCAATCAGCTGGATTTCGACGAAGAGGTGGTGTTCAAGGCCCAGCAATACCTGTTCGATCACATCCGTGAGGACGGCGATCAACCCTTCTGCCTGACCGTCTCGATGACTCACCCACATGATCCGTACACGATTCCCAAGGCGTTCTGGGATTTGTACGACGATGCGGATATCCCGCTGCCTACGACGCCGGAGCAACATTCACTCGATCCACATTCCCAGCGTTTACTCAAAGTCTACGATCTCTGGGACAAGCCGTTGCCTGTGGATAAGATCCGCGATGCGCGCCGCGCCTACTTCGGCGCTTGCAGCTATATCGACGCCAACGTCGGCAAGCTCCTGCAAACGCTGGAAGAAACCGGGCTGATCGACGACACGATCATCGTGTTCTCAGGTGACCACGGCGACATGCTTGGCGAGAAAGGCCTCTGGTACAAAATGCACTGGTTCGAAATGGCCGCCCGCGTACCACTGTTGATCAGTGCGCCTGGGCAATTCGCCGCGAGCCGGGTCAGCGCCGCGGTATCTACGGCCGACCTGTTGCCAACCTTCGTCGAACTCGCCGGCGGCAGCTTGGAGCCGAACTTACCGCTCGACGGCCGCTCGTTGCTGCCGCACCTGCAAGGGCAGGGCGAGCACGATGAAGTGTTCGGCGAATACATGGCCGAAGGCACGATCAGCCCGCTGATGATGATCCGGCGCGGTGCCTGGAAATTTATCTACAGCGAAAGCGACCCTTGCCTACTCTTCGACGTAGCCAACGATCCGCGTGAGTTGGAGGAACTCAGCCAGTCGCCGCAGCACCGCCAGTTGTTCGACGACTTTCTCGCCGAAGCGCGGGCCAAATGGGACATCCCGGCCATTCACCGCGATGTGCTTGAAAGCCAACGGCGTCGGCGTTTCGTCGCCGAGGCGCTGACCATCGGCAAGCTGAAGAGCTGGGATCACCAGCCGCTGGTGGACGCCAGTCAGCAGTACATGCGCAACCACATCGACCTCGATGATCTGGAGCGCAAAGCACGTTATCCACAACCCTGCCAAAACCAATAATGCGAAGGGGAAGTCCATGCTCAAGTTATCCACAGTGGTCACCGTCAGCCTGCTGGCTCTGGGCAGCGCTTCGGCCTACGCCGAGCAGAGTTGCGACACGGTAAAAATGGCCGATCCGGGCTGGAGCGACATTGCCGCGACCAACGCGATCACCGGGTTTCTGCTGGACGGCATGGGCTACAAGGCCAAGGTCGACACCCTTGCAGTGCCGATCACCTTTGGCGGATTGAAGGATGGCCAGGTTGACGTGTTCCTCGGCAACTGGATGCCCGCGCAGCAGGGGTTCTATGACAAGTTCGTCGCGACCGGCGAGGTGACGCAACTGGCGAAGAACCTCGAAGGCACCGAGTTCACCCTCGCCGTGCCGGATTACGTGTGGGATGCGGGTGTGCATGACTTTGCCGACCTGAATAAATACGCCGACAAGTTCGAGAAGAAAATCTACGGGATCGGCTCGGGCGCGCCAGCCAACATCTCGCTGCAAGAGATCATCAAGAAAAACGATTTTGATCTAGGCCAGTGGAAGTTGATCGAGTCCAGCGAACAAGCAATGCTGGCCGAAGTATCGCGGGCAGTGAAGAAGCAGAAATTCGTGACCTTCCTCGGCTGGACGCCGCACCCGATGAACGTGCAGTTGAAAATGCATTATCTGAAGGGTGGCGAGAAGTACTTTGGCGACACCGGCAGCGTATTTACCCTGACGCGCAAGGGCTATGCCGAAGCCTGTCCGAATGTGGGCAAGTTGCTGACCAATCTGACGTTCACCCAGGAGATGGAGAACAGCATCATGGCTGAGGTGGTGAACAACAAAGTCAGCAACGCTCAAGCGGCGAAGGCCTGGATCAAAGCGAATCCCGGGGTGTTGGATAAGTGGCTGGAGGGGGTGAAAACCGTAGACGGGAAAGATGCTTTAGGGGCGGTGAAGGCCAAGCTCTGATCGTGGGGTGCTGACGACTTATGTTCGCTCAAGATCTTTTCCCCCCTCACCCCAACCCTCTCCCCCCATGGGGGGCGAGGGGGAAAGGGAGCCGACCGTCGTTGGTTTCAGAACCTGAGTTCGACTGAAGACTTTCAGGTCGATGAATTTCGAATCAACACCTCGGTCAGTCCCCTCTCCCTCCGGGCGGTCCGATGTTTCGGGAGGGTTAGGGTGAGGGGCTCTTCTACTGACACCCTGATCCCCTTGCAAACACCCAAATACCAAACCGCGAGACCACATGCCCCTCCCGACCCGCCGCTCACTCCTGCCCTTCCTGACCTGGCTGCCCCGGCAGACCCGCGCCAGTGTCGGGCGCGACCTGATCGTCGGTCTCAGCGGTGCGATTCTCGCGTTGCCGCAGTCGATTGCCTACGCGCTGATCGCCGGTCTCCCACCTGAATACGGCCTCTACGCGGCAATCATCCCGGTCCTGATCGCCTGCTTATGGGGTTCTTCGTGGCACCTGATCTGCGGCCCCACAGCCGCAATCTCCATTGTGCTTTACGCCAGCGTCAGTCCACTTGCTGTCCCGGCATCACAGGACTACATCACCCTGATTTTGCTGCTGACCTTCCTCGCCGGAGTTTTCCAGTGGTTGCTCGGCCTGTTGCGCTTCGGCGCGCTGGTGAATTTCGTCTCGCATTCGGTGGTGCTGGGTTTCACCCTCGGCGCGGCGGTGGTGATTGTCATCGGTCAATTACCCAACCTGCTCGGGCTGGAGTTACAGAGCAAAGCCACGGCATTGGACAGCCTGATGGATCTGCTGCGGCATCTGGGAACTGTGGATAAACCCTCGCTCGCGCTCGGTGTGGCCACGATGCTGGTCGGCGCGATGTTGAAACAGTTGCTGCCGCGCTGGCCAACGCTGTTGATCACGCTGGTGCTCGGCAGTCTGCTGGTGTGGCTGTGGCCGGCGATGTTCGGCCATGTGCAATTGGTCAGCGCCTTCGTTGGACGTTTGCCGCCGTTCAGTGCGCTGGATCTGGATCTGGACGTGATCCTGCGCCTGCTGCCGAGCGCTGTGGCGGTGGGCATGCTCGGACTGGTTACGAGTCTGTCGATTGCGCGCTCGATTTCCGCGCGCTCGCAGCAGTTGCTCGATGCCAATCAGGAAGTCCGCGCTCAGGGTTTATCCAATATCGTCGGCGCGTTGTTCTCTGGATCGTTGTCCGCCGGGTCATTCACTCGCTCCGGGCTGAGCTATGAGGCGGGCGCCTGCTCGCCATTGGCCGGGGTGTTTTCGGCGTTATGGGTGGCGCTGTTCGCGATTTTCGGCGCGGGACTCATCGCGCACATCCCTATCCCGGCAATGGCCGGCAGCATTCTGTTGATCGCCTGGGGGCTGGTGGATATTCGCGGCATTCGCTCACTGCTGAGGGTCAGCCGCGCAGAATTCTTGGTGATGGCTTTGACCTGTCTCGCCACCTTGCTGCTGGAATTGCAGACAGCGATTTATGCCGGAGTGCTGGCGTCGCTTTTTTTCTATCTCAAGCGCACCTCACAGCCGCGCGTGCAGCATTGGCGCGATGGCGAGGATGATGTGCTGCGGGTCGGCGGGTCGATCTTTTTCGGCGCCAGCCATTACCTGCAAGTGCGCCTGCAACGCATGCACGGCGCGCGCGTGGTGATCGAAGCACAGCAGATCAACTTCATCGATTATTCCGGGGTAGAAATGCTGCATCAAGAGGCGCGGCGCTTGCTCAAACAGGGACGCTGCCTGACATTGCGCCGCGCGCGGCCGCAGGTGGTTGAGGAGTTGAGGAAGCTGGAAGGGCCGGAGAAATGTCCGATCCGCTTTGAGGAGTGATCAGATATCGGTGTCGACTTCAATCGCTGGCAAGCCAGCTCCCACAGGGCTTCAGGTGATCCTTGTGGGAGCTGGCTTGCCAGCGATGCTTTTAAAGGGCCAGTTGGCGGCGCAGTTCGGCGAGCACGGGCGCAGTATCCGGGCGCACCCCGCGCCACAGCAAAAACGCCTCTGCCGCTTGCTCAGCCAACATCCCCAACCCATCCATCGACACCGCCGCGCCATGCTCGCTGGCCCAACGACAAAACGCCGTCGGCTCCTTGCCATACATCATGTCGTAGCACAGGGTTTTACCCGGCTCGATCAGGCTCGGTGCAATCGGCGGGACATCGCCGGTCAGGCTGGCGGATGTGGCGTTGATAATCACGTCCACCGGCTCGCGCAACCAGTCGAAACCACTGGCCGACACCGGCCCCAGATCGATGAATAACTCCGCCAGCAATTCGGCTTTTTCCACCGTGCGATTGGCAATGATCACCGACGCCGGTTTTTCCGCCAGCAACGGCTCCAGCGCTCCGCGCACTGCACCACCAGCGCCGAGCAGCAGAATGCGTTTGCCGGTCAGGCTGAAACCGGCATTCACCGTCAGATCGCGTACCAGTCCGGCGCCGTCGGTGTTGTCGCCGAGCAGCGAACCGTCGGCGAGTTTGCTCAGGGTATTCACTGCGCCGGCACGCTCAGCGCGCGCGGTCAGGCTGTTGGCCAGGCGATAGGCGTCTTCCTTGAACGGCACGGTTACGTTGGCGCCGCGACCTTGCTCGAAAAACGCCTTGGCGCAACCGGAAAAATCGTCGAGCGGCGCCAGCAGTGTGCTGTAGTCGAGGCTCTGCCCGGTCTGCTCGGCGAACAGTTTGTGAATCAGCGGCGACTTGCTGTGGCCGATCGGGTTACCGAAAACGACGTAACGATCCATCACAACTCCTCGTTCAGGCCTGGGCCAGCCAGTCGCGGTCTTGCAGAAAATAGTCGGTCAGGCGTGCCTCTTCGCTACCCGGCTCGGCCTTCCAGTCGTAGGCCCAGCGCACCTGCGGCGGCAGCGACATCAGGATTGACTCGGTGCGTCCGCCCGATTGCAGGCCGAACAGCGTGCCACGGTCGTAAACCAGGTTGAATTCAACGTAACGGCCACGGCGGAATTCCTGGAACTCGCGCTGCTTGGCGGTGAACTCATCGTGCTTGCGCCGCTGCACGATTGGCAGATACGCATCGATGTAGGCGTCACCGATGGCGCGCATGAAGGCGAAACTGGTGTCGAAGTCCCACTCGTTCAGGTCGTCGAAGAACAGTCCGCCGATGCCCCGCGGTTCGTGACGGTGCTTGATGTGGAAGTAGCTGTCGCACCACGCCTTGTAGCGCGAGTAAACGTCCGGGCCGAACGGCGCGCAGGCATGCTCGGCCACGCGGTGCCAATGGATGCAATCTTCTTCATTGCCGTAATACGGGGTCAGGTCGAAGCCGCCACCGAACCACCATACCGGATCTTCGCCTTCTTTCTCGGCGATGAAAAAACGCACATTGGCGTGGGACGTCGGCACATGCGGGTTGTGCGGGTGAATCACCAGCGACACGCCGAGGGCTTCAAAGCCGCGTCCGGCCAGTTCCGGCCGATGGGCGCTGGCCGACGGTGGCAGACCACTGCCGAACACATGGGAAAAGTTTACGCCGCCCTTTTCGATCAACGCGCCGTTCTCGATCACTCGAGTGCGACCGCCGCCCCCAGCCGGACGAGACCAGGCGTCTTCGACGAAGCGCGTGCCGCCGTCCTCGGCTTCCAGCGCAGCGCAGATGCGATCTTGCAGGTCGAGCAGATAGGCTTTTACGGCGTCGGTGCGGGTCGTCATGGCATCACCTTGGATCGGGTAAAACAGATCGGGCAAAACTACGCGGCGCCCCCGCAGGCAATGGGGGGCGGCGCAAATGGGCGCGTAGCATACCATCGCAGGCCGGCACGCCGCAGTTGACGAAGATCAAGGTTGGGAGTTCGATAGGCAGCTCGCAAACGACCCAAGGAATAGGCAGATGGCAAAGCGAATCCAGTTCCGCGCCCACGGCGGCCCCGAAGTGCTCGAGTACGTTGACTACCAGCCCGCCGAGCCCGGCCCGCAGCAGGTGCGCGTGAGCAACAAGGCCATCGGCCTGAACTTCATCGACACCTACTACCGCAGCGGTCTGTACGCGCCGCCAGCATTGCCGTCGGGTCTCGGTGCCGAGGGTGCCGGCATCGTTGACGCGGTGGGCAGCGAAGTCACCCGCTTCAAGGTCGGTGATCGCGTGGCGTATGGCAGTGGCCCGTTGGGTGCTTATAGCGAACTGCACGTCCTGCCCGAAGCCAATCTGGTGAAGCTGCCCGACGCCATCAGTTTCGAAACCGCCGCCGGGGTCATGCTTAAAGGCCTGACCGTGCAATATCTGCTGCGTCAGACTTATGAACTCAAGGCTGGTGAAACCATTCTGTTCCACGCCGCCGCCGGTGGCGTCGGTTCGCTGGCCTGCCAATGGGCCAAGGCTCTCGGCATGAAACTGATCGGTACGGTCAGCTCGAAAGAGAAAGCCGACCTGGCCAAGGCTAACGGCGCATGGGCGACCATCGACTACAGCCACGAAAACGTTGCCCAGCGGGTGCTGGAGTTGACCGACGGCAAGAAAGTCCCGGTGGTCTACGACGGGGTTGGCAAGGACACCTGGCTGACCTCGCTCGACAGCGTGGCGCCGCGCGGTCTGCTGGTGAGTTTCGGTAATGCGTCCGGCGCGGTGGACGGGGTGAACCTGGGGATCCTGTCGGCGAAAGGTTCGCTGTACGTGACCCGGCCGACCCTGGCGACTTACGCCAACAATGCCGCGAACCTGCAACGGATGGCGGATGAGCTGTTCGAGATGATCATCAGCGGCAAGATAAAGGTGGATATCAGTCAGCGTTATCCACTGGCTGAAGCGGCGAAGGCGCAGACCGAGTTGTCGGCGCGGCGCACCACGGGTTCGACCATCCTGCTGCCATGACGACAAGCTGCCCCGGCGATGCTTCATAAGTTGGTCGGGGTAAGTTGCAACTCAACAAAAAACGGCGTCTTGCCGGCCGAGGTTGTTACAAAGTCCTCTCGGGCCAGACGCTGCACCTGCAACCCCAATACTCCGGGCAAGCCGAGCAATGCGCTCGCCTGCGCCTCGACCTGCAGTGCCCGTTCGATCACCGCCTGCGCATCGGCAGCCAGTTTTTCCTGGGCGATGACCAGACGCATGCGAGCACCGTTAGCCTGATGATCGACCTGCACCTGAATATCGGCGGCGCACAACTTGGGCAACATCTGACCGAGCGCATGCATTACCTGCCGCTGAGTGATGATCGCGCCGCCCAGCTTGATCGATGTTTCGACCAGACCCTCGAGCTCCAGCACGGGCCAGGAACTGCCACAGGCGCAATTCGCCAGCTTGCGCAGCATTCGCCCACGATCGCCAATCCTGTACCGCAACAACGGCACGTGATCGGGCAGCAGCGGCGTCAACAGTAATTCGCCGGTCTGCTCTTCGGGCATGGCTTGCAGGGTCACGGGATCAACTACTTCGAGCAGCATCGCGTCGGCATGCAGATGATAAAACCCGTGCTCAAGGTGTGCGCATTGAAAGCCGATGGGGCCGGTTTCCGTAGAGCTGTAGCCGAACGACCTTATCTTCAGCATCGGCCAGTCCCGGGTGAGTTGTTCGCGCAACGATTGACTGCAGGGTTCTCCGATGTAGTACAGCCACTTCAGACTGCCTAACTGCGCTGCGCCGATCTGATCATGGTTGAACAGCGCCGCAGCGAAGGAGGGTGTGCAAATCAGCGCATCGGCCGCCTGTGACTGAATCAGCTCGGCAATCCGTTGAACGCCCATCTGCGAACCGGCGGGCAACAGGCGCGCACCAATGTGCTGGACGACCGCCGATGCGTATTGAAAGGCTCCCTGCATTTCACCGCAGGTCAGACAGTTGATGACGATGCCTGGACGTTCGTCAGCCTCCCCAAACATCCGCGCACCCAAGGAAACGATGCCGGTATTGAACGCCCATGAATGGGTGATGTGCTTACGGTTGCCGGTGCTGCCTCCCGACGTGAGAGTCAGGCCACCGCCCGGTGCGCGGTGTGAGGCTTCGCCGAGCACGGAGAACAGCACACCGCCGTGCTCGTCCTCCACGGCTTGAATCGGCAGTCGATGCAGGTCGTTTGCGGTCTGCACGTCTCTGAGCTGGGGATATAACGCGCTGAACCACGGCAGGGAGCGCGCGTGCGCCAATTTGCGCGCAAAGGCGTCAGCAGTATCCCCGTCAGCACCGGCATTGATTATCGGATCACTGCTCATCGCCACGCCCCCCCTGACGAATACCCAACGCATCGAACCCGCTGCCGACAGCGCTCGCGAGATGCTCCAGCTGGGCCTGGCTATGACTGGCACTGATGGCCAGACGCAGGATCGCCTCGCCCTTGGCCACTACCGGAAACACAGCGGTGGTGACCGCAATCGTCTGTCGGCGCAGATGCAGCGCAAGGTTGATCGCATCGCTCTCGGCGCCGACGCGCACGAACCGAATGGGTGAGGCCACTTGATGGTTGCCCAGCACCGGCCCGAGCAGACCGTCGATCACGGCCACATTGCGCCACAGATTCGCCTGCAACTGTCCCAGCTCAGGGGAAAGGTGGATTTTGCCGGAGGCGACTGCTGCGCCCACGCCGCCCATGGACAGTGGCCCGCCAAAGGTATAGGTCGACGCATGGCGCCGTATCATCTCGGCATCAGCCGCCGTGTGCACAGTAATTGCACCGCCGGTGGCGCCGAACGCCTTGGACAGCGAGGACAGCAGGATCAGACGAGCGCGCTGTCGCTGGTCGGCTGCGAAAAGCGCATAGCCACCGCCTGCTTCGCCATGAATCGAAGTGCCGTGGGCATCATCCGCGTAGAGATAACCGTCGAAACGCTCCGCCAGTTGCAGCAGACGGTTGACCGGATACAAACCGCGCATTGAGCCGATGCTGTCGGTGAGGATGATCGGTGTATTGCCAGCCGCAACCGCAGTAGAGCATGCGTGCTCCACTTGCTCGAGATCGCTGCAATCGCAACGCAGCACGGGGCCGAACTGGCACAGAATGCCCTGCAGCACTTGCATCGAGGCATGCGCAGCCCGGTCGACGATCCAGCCAGGTCCACGACGCAAGGGATAGGAAGGCAACTCGCCGGATCCGAGCAGCGGCAGACAGCCAAGATGCGCGCTGCCTACCGAGTTGAAGGTCACCGAATGCCCCTGGAATATCCGGTTCAGTTGCTCATCCAGCTCTCGCATGGGCGGCAGCAGGGCCCGGGTTCGCGCAGCAGCGAACTGCACGCCGAAGGATTCGACGGCGTTTACCGCGCCTTGAATCAGGCGTGTATCGCACTCAAGTCCCAGGTAGGAGCATGAAAGAAACTCGGTGAGTCGCTCGCCACTGCTCAGCTCGATCTCCTTGCCCTGACGGTGTACCAGGTTCAAACCGTTGAGCCCGGCTTCGAACAATTGCTGCTGATCGTCCCGCGCCTGACGCACACGGTTTTTGACCCAATTTACGGTTGGTTGAATCGTGTTCATGGGAATGCCTGCAAAGGGGGCGTCTGGCGATAGATCTGCACACGCCATAACTGGGTTGTTTCGCGTTCGATCACTGGCTGGTATTGGGCGGTGATATCGCAGAAACCTGCACTATCAGGCTGCACCACATGCAAATGGCCACGCATGACTATCAACGCCTGCCCGCTCAGCGCCGGGCGCAGACGTTGCAAGACACTGGCGCCGGCCCCCTGGGGCATGAAGGACGGCACGTCCGACAGCGAGACGAAATCGACATCCGCAGACGTGGCAACACAATCGAGGATGTCCGCCTGCACCACGCGCAATTCGCACTGGTGTAGTCCCTCGCGCGCACGGCTGAAAATTTTCGGGTCACATTCCAGTGGGTAGCCCTGCGGATAGCGCAGTTCTCCGAAGAACAGCATTTGCAGGAAAAAGCTCTCCTTCACCACTTGAGTGGTAAACAAGGCGTGGAAAATCTGCTGATATGCCGTGCGCGAACTGATACCAAGATTGTTGGGTGGAAATGAGCCTCGATACAGCAGCGAGTTGAGCACTGCCGCGTTCCCCAGCAGCGCGATTACCGCTTTCCAGCGCGTGAGCGGGAAACGGCTTCGGTAATATTCCGTCTGCGCGCCAAGTTCGCTGTGTCGGAAAATTTCTCGACCCGCCCTTCCGGTAAACAACCCGTTGACCTTGGCCAGCCGCTGCAACGTCTGCTCGAAAGCACCCATGTAAATCGGTGCCTTCCCGTCACGGGACCGGAACAACTCCGCCAGCCAGCGGCGATCCGCCGAGGGCAAATTCAGCTGCTGAAAAATCGACTGGCGGCGTATCGCCGAACTCTCAGGCTGGTAGCCCATGAATGCCATGAACGACGCGTGATCGGTCTGCCCCAGAAGAGCAAATCGCAACCGCGTGAAGGCGAGTTGCGGCGCACTTATATCGGTGCAGGTCATGCGCATCGGACTGCGGGCCAACAGCGGCAACAGCCGCCCGCCACACCCGGCGACACCGACTATATGTTTGGCACGCTCGGGCAGAATCGCGTGCTCAAGTGCTGTGTCTTCATCCCCCAGCGTGTAGTTGAGCCGCTCGAAATATTCAGCCATTCGCGCCTCCGCTCATCGGAGGGTGTCGGGCTCTCATGACCGGTCCAGGGCGTGGAGAAAGTCATAACGCGGCGCCAGGCCTTTTTGCCAAGCCTCATATTGCTCATATACAGCTTCAAGCATATTGCCGGTCAGGCGCAGACTGGTTTCCATTACGCTGGCAATCGCATCCCAATCAGCCTGGTTCTTGCACGTGCGCTGCAGCATGAGTTTAATTTCGTTGAAGTGCTCGATATCAATGTCGGAATGGGCAATGAAGAAGGTCAGCTGGGCAGGTTTCAGCGCCAGCGTTTCACTCAGTTGATTGATGATTGGCATGATGAACTGGTAGGCGTTTTCCGCCCAATAACTGTAACCGAGCCGTTGCAGGGGATTACCTGTAAAGGAAATCCAGTACAAGTAAGCAATCAGAACGTTGGTTGCTGGAAGTGCAGATGGCATATCGAAAACTTGATTCTTCAAACCAAGACTCATGACATCGTGCAACGCCATTCTTTCATGGCCGACTTCTTGCGCTGCGTGTTCAAAGCAGAATTTGGCATATACCGGATTATCCGCATGTCGGACACCCACCAACCCCTGATTTCTCGCGTTGTGGGCGGTGTAGTGAAAGGTTTCGATCATATATATCGCATACAGCGCCTTGGAAACATTGCCCTCGCGAATTACTTTTACCAACTGCGAGTTATCCAGGATATCCGCCCAGATCTTGTCGATTCTGTCATCTAGCCGGCTCAACTGTTGTTCAAAACTGCGGGGCGAGTTCATCAGCATGGATTTCCGTTTGGTTGAGAATTTTGTCGGTTGGCGGACTTACGGCCGCAAGGATTTGCGGCCACTTGGCTGAAAGCAGCCAGTAATCGCCGCGTTTGCGCTGCTCGATATGCAATGAATTGGTGGTAATCGGCGTAAGCCCGAAGCGCTGGAACAGACGCCGCTGCGGAGATCGGCACAGCGCAGTGACGCCCTCATAACCGTGTTGGATCGCCCAATCGGTCGCGGCCGCCAGCAGGCCATTGATCAACACCGGCAGGTGACTTGGCGAGTGCGCGATCAAGCGGCTGAACTCGACATGCCGAGACAGCGCCACGGTAGGAGATACATGCTGCTGCGCCAGCGCTGCCCACTCGAACGGCGCAGGTGTAACTCTTAATACCGCCACTGGCTGATCGTCCTGATACAGCAAGAAGTGGGTGCTGCGTGATGTAATTGCCAAGCGTGTTTCGAGTGATCTTGCGCTGGACGTGAGCATGTAATGTTGTAATCGCAGACGAAACTGCTGAGAAACAAAACGTTCAAACTCCCGCGTGTCTGATCCGGCTTCAAGAATAACGATACGACAATTTTCATGACGACTCTTTAACGTCGCCTTGAGTACCTGCAGATAATCCGTGAGTTGTAAATCCGTAGTATCCATTCCATCTCCGCAGAAGTTAACTTTTCGAAATGTCCGGGCGCACTTGAATGATGGATGGTTTTAGAAAAATCGCCACTTCGCGAATTCTGATAATGACGTGGGAAAATTCACGAAAGTTTGATGCTTGTCGATACATCTGACACACGGAGGAAAAATACAAACAACATCGTGTTGTAAGTTGCTACTTACTCGAAGGAAAAATCGCAGGCATGCGTAGTACTCCTCGCTATAAAAGCCGAGGAGTAATCGATAAATCAAACCAGTGTTATATCAATCGGGACGGACGACGTGGCCGGTGGCCAGATCACGGATGATGCTGGGATTCTTGCGCCCACCAAGCAAACCGCCAAGCACCAGATCAAGCTGGCCACGGAAATACTGCTCGACCCGCAACCGCGAGCGCGCTGCTGGCCGACCTTGTGGATTGGCCGATGTCGACACTAGCGGTCCGACCAGTGAACACAGGTCGCGAACCAGTGGATGATCACTGACGCGCAGCGCCACGGTTTCGTGCACCCCGGTGATCCACTGCGGCAACTGGTTGCGATGCGGCACCAGCCACGTGTTCGGCCCCGGCCAGGTGCTGGCCATGCGGTCCAGCCACAGCTCCGGGAAGTCTTCGAAGAGGAAGTCGAACTGGCGGATATTGTCGGCGACCAGAATCAGGCCTTTGCCCACCGAACGGCCCTTGAGCATCAGCAACCGTTCCACTGCTTCTTCATCCCACGGATCGCACCCCAACCCCCAGACGGCTTCGGTTGGATAGGCAATGACCGCCCCGGCACGAATCTCTCGCGCGGCTTGTTGCACACGCCAACTGTTGACCATGAAAAACTCTCCGCAAACAGGTTTCGCGCAGTTTACCGATCTTCAATGTAAATCCCAGCCTGTATGAACGTTAGATCATGCGCGCAAACCAGCGGCCGTTTTCGCAGACTGCGCGGCCGTCCATCTCCAGCTCGGTCAATGCGGCCAGCACTTTGGGCAGCGCCCAGCCACTGCTGTCGACCAGCCCTTCGCTGGTGTGCGGTGCCGCGTGCAGCAGGCGCAATAGTGGGTTATCCACGCTCGTCGTCGCCTCCGACATCGGCAAATGCTGCCAGCCGCGCAACGCTTCGAGGATGTGTTCGATGGTTTCCACCAGCACCGCGCCGTCGCGGATCAACTGATGGCAGCCGCGCGCACCGGGGTGATGGATCGAGCCTGGAATCGCATACACCTCGCGCCCCTGTTCCGCGGCCAGCCGTGCGGTGATCAGCGATCCGCTGGCCACACTTGCCTCGACTACCAGCACGCCAAGGGACAAGCCGCTGATGATCCGGTTGCGTCTGGGGAAGTTGCTGGCGCTCGGCCCGGCGTCCAGCGGAAACTCGGAAAGCACCGCGCTGCCCGCGGCGATCATGTCGTCGGCCAGACGTCGATTGCGTTGTGGATAAAATTTTTCCAGCCCCGTCCCAAGTACCCCGACGGTTTGCCCGCCGACATCCAGCGCGGCTTGATGCGCGGCCGCATCAATGCCCAGCGCCAGGCCACTGGTGATCACGAAACCGGCCCCGGCCAGGCTGCGGGAAAACGCGGCGGCGGTGTCCATGCCCGGGCGTGATGCGCGGCGACTGCCAACCATCGCCAACTGCGGTTTTTCAAGAATCAGTGGGTCGCCAGCGACGAACAGCAGCGGCGGCGGGTCGGGAATCTGCGCCAGCAGTGCCGGGTAATCCGGCTGATCCCACATCAACAAATGCTGGCCCGGCCGCTCTAGCCAGCGCATCGCGTGGCTGGCGCCATCGCGCACCTCCGGGCAACGCCGTGCTTCGGCACACGCCGCCGGCAATCCCAACGCGCGCCAGGCACTGGCCGGCGCGCTGATTGCCTTGGAGGCCGAACCAAACGCCTCGAGCAGTCTGGCAAAACGTTTCGGGCCGATTTCCGGCAGGCGGTGCAGGCGCAAACGCGCCTCCAGTTCCGCCGGGGAAATCGGAGTACATACGGACATCATCATGGATCATCCTTGACCGTTCTAAGCCCCGAACCATTCGGAACAAGCTGTGGATAAGTCTGTTGGTAACTTGTTAAGCCAGCTAAGGATTTCGCACCTTGTCGAGCACCGCCAGCGAGCGCGATGCGTTGAGCACGAGGCCGTAACTGAGTTTGTCGTAGGTGCGGAACACCATCAGCAACCCAGCGCGTTCGTCGGGGATTTTCAGCGGCTGGCCGGTGACCCGGTCGCGTACGGTTTCGCCGGTTTTCATCACCACCAGCACATTGCCTTCGGCCAGACCGTCGCGTTTACCCTTGTTCAAAGTCACAACGTCCATCGCGCCGATCTGTGTGACGCCACGCGGCACGTCGATGATCAGACCATTGATATTGACTTGCGGGGCACTGGGCATGAAGGTCGAATTGATCGAGCGCTCTTCGCCGCTGAACAAGCGGTCGCCGAGGCGGACTTCCTGGGTGGTGCGTTGCAGGGCGAGGGTGGCGACGTCGCCTTCGGTGGCCACAATTTCACCGCCACCGATGTCATCAGCGTTGATCCCCAGAAACTCCTTGGTCTGCGGATCGGTGTACACCTTGCCTTGCCGGAAGATTCCGTAGACCGGCTGGTTCGGGTCGAAATGGCCACGTGCGAAGATCCGGTCACCGGTGCCGCTGAGCACGCGTTCGGCATCGCCGGCGACGATGTACGGCGCTTTGTCGAAGTCCTCGACCTTGTCGACGATGCGGTTGCTCAGCAGAAAGCTGTTGATCGATTTCAGCGGAATGCTCGGAATCGCGTCGGCCACCGGGCTGGTACGGATGCGTGGCGACAGCTTGATCGTGCCGCGTGAGGCGCCGCGATTGAGCATCAGACGCGGCTGGCCGTTGACGTAACTCAGGGTCAGCAGGTCGCCGGGATAGATCAGATTGGGGTTTTCGACCTGCGGATTAGCCTGCCACAGCTGTGGCCACTGCCAGGGTTCGCGCAGGTATTTGCCGGAAATGTCCCAGAGCGTGTCCCCCGAAACCACCGTGTATTGCTGTGGAAAACCTTCCTTGAGCTGCACTTGCCCATGCGCTGCCCCGGCCGAGACCAGAAACAGCAGGGCGAGTAGTGATTTCCTCATGCGGTGAATCCCTTTATTATGTGCGTTCGCGTGAAACGCCAGAGCCCCCGTGGCTCGCTCCGTGCTCTATTCTGAAAAGCACGGCGCTACGTTTCACAACGGTAGCCTGCATCTTCGGACCTGCCAGGCCATCGCCCGACTTTACTCAACGCGTGCAGCAATCAAGCCTATGGCCATTTTAAACATCCTCGAATTCCCGGACCCGCGTCTGCGCACTATCGCCAAGCCTGTGGCCGTAGTGGACGACGAAGTGCGTCAGTTGGTCGATGACATGTTTGAAACAATGTATGAAGCGCCGGGCATCGGCCTTGCCGCGACCCAGGTCAACGTGCACAAACGTATCGTCGTGATGGACCTTTCCGAAGACCGCACCGAGCCACGGGTGTTCATCAACCCCGAGTTCGAATCGCTGACCGAAGAAATGGAGCAATACCAGGAAGGCTGCCTCTCGGTACCGGGCTTTTACGAAAACGTCGACCGTCCGCAGAAGGTCAAGATCAAGGCTCTGGACCGCGACGGCAAGCCTTACGAACTGATCGCCGAAGGCTTGCTCGCGGTGTGCATCCAGCACGAATGCGACCACCTCAACGGCAAATTGTTCGTCGATTACCTGTCCACGCTCAAACGCGATCGCATCAAGAAGAAGCTGGAAAAGCTTCATCGCCAGAACGCTTGATGCCCTCCTTCAAAGGCTTGCTGCGGCAAGCCTTTTTCTTTTTGTGAGAACCTTCTGATGACCGAGCCACTGCGCATTGTCTTTGCCGGCACCCCGGAATTCGCCGCCGAACACCTCAAGGCCCTGTTAAACAGCCCTTACGAGATCGTCGCGGTCTACACCCAACCGGATCGCCCGGCCGGTCGCGGGCAAAAACTCATGCCGAGCCCGGTCAAGCAGCTCGCGCTGGAAAATAACATCCAGGTCTTGCAGCCGCCGACTCTGCGCAATGAAGACGCGCAGGCCGAACTCGCCGCGCTGAAGCCGGACTTGATGGTGGTGGTCGCTTATGGCCTGATCCTGCCGCAAGTGGTGCTGGATATTCCCCGCCTGGGTTGCATCAACAGTCACGCCTCACTGTTGCCGCGCTGGCGCGGTGCAGCGCCGATTCAACGTGCTGTGGAAGCCGGCGACGCTGAAAGCGGCGTGACCGTGATGCGCATGGAAGCCGGCCTCGACACCGGGCCGATGCTGCTCAAAGTCGTCACCCCGATCAGCGCCGAAGACACCGGCGGCAGCCTGCACGACCGCCTCGCGGAAATGGGTCCTCCGGCTGTGGTGCAAGCGATTGCCGGTCTGGCCGCTGGCACGCTGCAAGGCGAAGTGCAGGACGACAGCCTCGCCACCTACGCACACAAACTCAACAAGGACGAAGCACGCATCGACTGGAGCCGTCCGGCGGTCGAGCTGGAACGTCTGGTACGCGCTTTCAATCCTTGGCCGATCACCCACAGCACGCTGAATGGCGAAGCGCTGAAAGTGCTGGCGGCCACACTGGCCGAGGGCAGCGGCAAACCGGGCGCGATTCTCGGCGCCAGCAAGGACGGTCTGATCGTCGCCTGCGGTGAACAAGCCCTGTGCCTGACCCGTCTGCAATTGCCCGGCGGTAAAGCGCTGAACTTCAGCGACCTGTTCAACAGCCGTCGTGAGAAATTCGCCGTCGGCACGATTCTCGGCGCAACGGTGGACGCGCAATGAACCCGCGTCTGGCCGCCGCCAAGGCACTCGCCGCTGTCCTGAGCGGCAAAGCCTCGCTCAACAGCTCCCTGCCGACGCAACTGGATAAGGTCGAGGATCGCGATCGCGGTTTCACTCAGGATCTGGCGTTCGGCACCGCGCGTTGGCAGCCACGCCTGTCGGCGCTGGCAGCCAAGCTGTTGCAGAAACCCTTCAAGGCTGCCGACGCCGATGTCGAAGCGCTGCTGCTCGTCGGTCTCTATCAACTGCTCTACACCCGGGTGCCGCCGCACGCGGCCATCGGTGAAACCGTGGGTTGCGCCGAGAAGCTGAAAAAGCCGTGGGCCAAAGCGTTGCTCAACGCCGTGTTGCGTAATGCACAGCGCGAAAGTGAGGCGATTTTCGCCGAACTGGAGCGAGACCCGGTGGTGCGTACCGCTCACCCGCGCTGGCTGCAAAAATCCCTTAAGGCTTTCTGGCCGGAACAGTGGGAGGCGATCTGCGAAGCCAACAATGCGCATCCGCCGATGATCCTGCGGGTCAACCGCCGCCACCACAGCCGCGACGCTTACCTTGGCTTGCTGACTGAAGCCGGGATCGCCGCGACGCCGTGCATTTACAGCGGTGACGGCATCATTCTCGAAGCGGCCAGCGACGTGCGCAGCCTGCCGGGTTTTGCTGAAGGCTGGATCAGCGTGCAGGACGAAGCCGCGCAACTCGCCGCCGACCTGCTTGACCTCGCGCCGGGCCAACGCGTGCTCGACGCCTGCTGCGCACCCGGGGGCAAGACCTGCCACATCCTCGAAGCCGAACCGGCGCTGGCCGGCGTGGTGGCGGTGGATCTGGAAGCCAAGCGTCTGGTGCGCGTCAGGGAAAACCTTGAACGCCTCGGCCTGAGCGCCGAACTGATCGCCGCCGACGGTCGCGACACGGCCAAGTGGTGGGACGGCAAACCGTTTCAGCGCATCCTGCTCGACGCGCCATGTTCGGCGACGGGTGTGATCCGCCGGCATCCGGACATCAAGCTCACGCGTCAGGCCGATGACATCGCCGCTCTCGCGACCCTGCAAGGCGAGCTGCTCGACGCCATGTGGCAGACCCTCGAAGTCGGCGGCATTCTGCTCTACGCCACGTGCTCGACCTTGCCGACCGAGAACACCGAAGTCATCGCCGCGTTCCTTGAGCGCACGCCCGGCGCCCGCGAGCTGGATCTGGCCACCACGGCCGGGATCAAACAGCCGCATGGTCGCCAATTGCTGGCCCAGCAGGGCGGGCATGACGGGTTCTACTACGCCAAGCTGATCAAGATCGCTGCCGCGCGCGGCTAAACGGATTCAACGGAGTGACTGGATGAAAATCATCATCCTCGGTGCGGGACAGGTCGGCGGTTCGCTGGCGGAACATTTGGCCAGCGAGGCCAACGACATCACGGTGGTCGACACCGACGGCGAGCGCCTGCGCGACCTCGGTGACCGGCTCGACATCCGCACCGTGCAGGGCCGTGGCTCGCTGCCGACCATCCTGCGTCAGGCCGGTGCCGACGACGCCGACATGCTGGTGGCGGTGACCAACAGCGACGAAACCAACATGATTGCCTGTCAGGTCGCGCACACGCTGTTCCACACGCCGACCAAGATTGCCCGGGTGCGCGAAGCGTCCTACCTGACCCGCGACGAGCTGTTCGACAACGAAGCGATTCCCGTCGACGTTCTGATCAGCCCCGAGCAGGTGGTGACCAATTACATCAAACGCCTGATCCAGCATCCCGGCGCTTTGCAGGTGATCGACTTCGCCGAAGGCAAGGCGCAACTGGTGGCGGTGCGCGCCTATTACGGCGGGCCGCTGGTGGGCCAGCAACTGCGCCAGTTGCGTGAGCACATGCCGAATGTGGAAACCCGCGTAGCGGCGATTTTCCGCCGTGACCGGCCGATCCTGCCGCAGGGCGACACGGTAATCGAGGCCGATGACGAAGTCTTTTTCATCGCCGCCCGTGCGAACATTCGCGCAGTGATGAGCGAAATGCGCCGCCTCGACGAAACCTACAAACGCATCGTGATTGCCGGCGGCGGACAGATCGGCGAGCGCCTGGCCGAAGCCATCGAAAGCCGTTATCAGGTGAAGATCATCGAGATGAACCCGGCGCGTTGCCGTTATCTCTCGGACACGCTCGACAGCACCGTGGTGTTGCAGGGCAGCGCCTCAGACCGCGACCTGCTGCTGGAAGAAAATATCGCCGACGCGGATATCTTCCTCGCGCTGACCAACGATGACGAAGCCAACATCATGTCGTCGCTGCTGGCCAAACGGCTGGGGGCGAAGAAAGTCATGACGATCATCAACAACCCGGCCTACGTCGACCTGATCCAGGGCGGCGACATCGATATCGCCATCAGTCCGCAACTGGCAACCATCGGCACCTTGCTCGCCCACGTGCGGCGTGGCGATATCGTCAGCGTGCACTCGTTGCGCCGCGGCGCTGCCGAAGCCATCGAAGCGGTAGCGCATGGCGATTCGAAGTCGAGCAAGGTCATCGGCAAGGCCATCGAAAACATCGCGCTGCCGCCAGGCACTACCATCGGCGCGATCATCCGGGCAGAAGAAGTGATCATCGCCCACGACAACACGGTGATCGAGGCGGGCGACCACGTGATCCTGTTCCTTGTGGATAAAAAGCATATCCGCGATGTGGAGAAGCTGTTCCATGTCGGTCTGAGCTTCTTCTGATCCTGATTTTTCTGTGTCTGTTATGACCTCATCGCTGGCTTGCCAGCTCCCACAGGGTTTGGGGTTGTTCAATAATGTGATGTACACCAGAGATCCCTGTGGGAGCTAGCTTGCCAGCGATGGCGGCGCCACAGATTTCCCCTGACACCCCGAAAAGGAATCCACCAATGCTCGAATCCCTGGAAAAAATGCTCGCCAAGGGTGTGGATAACTCATTGCTGCGCTTTGGCCTGGGCAAGGGTTATCTGGATCTGGGGGAGAATGCCAAGGCTGCCGCGCACTTCCAGCGCTGTGTCGAGCTAGACCCGAAATATTCGGCTGCGTGGAAACTGCTCGGCAAGGCGCATCAGACGCTGGGCGATCACGCCGCCGCGCGTCAGGCGTGGGAGCAGGGTCTGGAAGCCGCCCGCGCCCATGGCGACAAGCAGGCAGAGAAAGAAATGACGGTGTTTCTGAAAAAGCTCGAACGGCAAGCGCCGTGATCGATCAGAGATAACGCAGACCGATGCCCTCGGCATCGACCATCACTACTTCCATGCGCACTCGTGGCGCACCTGTGGGTAAATCCTGCACCTGGCCATAGACCACCGCGCCGGTGGGCAATCCGGCGAGACGCGGATGCTGAACGTAGACGCCCGTAGTAGACAGATTGCGCGTCTGCCCCAGGCATTCGCCGAAGCTTTCGTGGGTGATCTTGATGCGAAATGATTTGCGGTGTTCGGACATCTTCTGCGCCCTTGAATGAACGGTTGTGGATAACCTTCCCGCAGGAAGTTATCCACAGATCATGCCAAATGCATCAATCCAAATGCATCAATACCAGCGTTCTTCGCCCGGCGGCCGTTTCTTGAAGCGCTTCATGCTCCACATGTACTGGCTCGGATACGCCGCCACATAGCGCTCGACCACCTGGCTCATCGCCGCGCAGGAAGTCTCGGTATCGGTGCTGTACATGGCTTCCGGTGCGGCTTCGAGGATTACCTTGTAGCCGGAACCGTCCGGCAGCCGCAGCGCGTGCAGAAACACGCCGACGGCTTTGTGCCCGGCGAGCATGTTCGGCACGAATTTGCTGGTCAGCGCTTGAGTGGCAAAGAACGGCACGAAGATCCCGGCGGATTCGGCCGGTTCCGGGTCAGCGGGAATGCCCACTGCACCACCTTTGCGCACTTCCTTGATCACGCTGAGGATGCCTTCTTTGGTTGAGGCCGCAACCTTGTTACCCAGTTGCACGCGCTGCTTGCGCAGCAAGTCATCCACAGCCTTGAGCTTGGGCGGGCGGTAGAAAATGATCGGTTTGCACTGGCTGCAATAGAAGTGGTTAAGCACTTCCCAGTTGCCGAGGTGACTGGTGATGCCGACCACGCCTTTGCCCGAGGCCAATGCATCCTTGAGCACGTCGAGGCCTTCGACTTCGCGCACCAGATCAATGGAACGCTGAGCCGGCCAGATCCATGCACAGGCGCTTTCGGTCAGGGACTTGCCGATGTCTTTCAGGCTCTGGCCGACCAGACGCTCGCGCTCGGCCGCATCCATCTGTGGAAAACACTTGGCGAGATTGATCCGCACCACGTCGCGGGAGCGGTTGGGGGTTTTCCACATGATCCAGCCGATCGCCGAACCCACGGCTTGCACGGCCCGCCACGGCAGCAGGGCAAACAGCCGCAGAGCGCCTACCAGCAAGGCGCCTTTAAACTTTTCCACAGGTCACTCCTGATCTTGTGCGGTGCGCGAGGCGGCCATTCTAACCGCCGTTGGCGAGCTGCGCGTAGCGGTCGCAGTCCTGGGTGTGATCCATGACCATGCCCGAGGCCTGCATCAGCGCGTAGCAAATGGTCGGACCAACGAAGGTGAAACCAGCCTTTTTCAAGGCTTTGCTCATGGCCACGGCTTGCGGGGTGATGGCCGGGACTTCGCTGCGATCCTTGAAATGATTGATCACCGGCGTACCGTCGACGAACGACCAGAGAAACTTCACCGGGTCTTCCAGCGCCAGCCAGGCTTGCGCATTACGTCGGGCGGCATTCAATTTGAGACGGTTGCGAATGATCCCCGGATCGAGCATCAACTCAGCGATTTCCGCATCGCTCATCTGCGCCACGCGCTGCACGTCGAAGCCGAACAACACCTCGCGATAGCGCTCGCGCTTGCGCAACACGGTGATCCACGACAGGCCGGCCTGGAACCCTTCGAGCAAAAGCAACTCGAACAAACCCTGCGCATCGCGTAGCGGCGTGCCCCACTCCTGATCGTGATAAGCCATGTACAGCGGATCTTCAGAACACCAAAAGCAGCGTGGCATAAGGCTCCAGGGGGTGGAGGCGCGACTGAATCGGGTATACTCCCGCTCTTTAAATCGCAGCCCAAGAA
Organism: Pseudomonas sp. P4795; assembly: GCF_048822895.1. Lineage (NCBI taxonomy): Bacteria > Pseudomonadati > Pseudomonadota > Gammaproteobacteria > Pseudomonadales > Pseudomonadaceae > Pseudomonas > Pseudomonas sp. P4795. The sequence continues at coordinate 112,966 of NZ_JBMFBT010000007.1, forward strand.
ACAGGTGAATTTCGTGAGCCAGCCTACGCCAGCCGTGCGTACCTTCCAAGACTTGATCCTCGCGCTCCAGCAGTACTGGGCCGAGCAAGGTTGTGTGGTACTTCAGCCCTACGATATGGAAGTAGGCGCCGGCACTTTCCACACCGCGACCTTCCTGCGTGCCATCGGCCCGGAAACCTGGAACGCCGCTTACGTGCAGCCAAGCCGCCGTCCGACTGACGGCCGTTATGGCGAAAACCCGAACCGTCTGCAGCACTACTATCAGTTCCAGGTAGTCCTGAAGCCGAACCCGGACAACTTCCAGGAGCTGTACCTGGGCTCGCTCAAGCTTGTCGGCCTCGACCCATTGGTCCACGACATCCGCTTCGTCGAAGACAACTGGGAATCGCCGACCCTCGGCGCCTGGGGTCTGGGCTGGGAAGTCTGGCTCAACGGCATGGAAGTGACCCAGTTCACCTACTTCCAGCAAGCGGGCGGTATCGAGTGCTACCCGGTGACCGGCGAGATCACCTACGGTCTCGAGCGTCTGGCCATGTACCTGCAAGGCGTGGATTCGGTTTACGACCTGGTCTGGGCTGACGGTCCGATGGGCAAAGTCACCTACGGCGACGTGTTCCACCAGAACGAAGTGGAGCAGTCCACTTACAACTTCGAACACGCCAACGTCGACAAGCTGTTCGAACTGTTCGACTTCTATGAAAGCGAAGCCAAGCGCCTGATCGAGCTCGATCAACCGCTGCCGTTGCCGAGCTACGAAATGGTCCTGAAGGCCTCGCACACCTTCAACCTGCTGGATGCGCGCCGGGCAATCTCGGTGACCGCGCGTCAGCAATACATCCTGCGCGTACGCACCCTGGCGCGTTCCGTCGCCCAAGCCTACCTGCTGGCTCGCGCCAAGCTGGGCTTCCCGATGGCAACCCCGGACCTGCGTGACGAAGTACTGGCCAAGCTGGAGGCTGCACAATGAGTGCGCAAGATTTTCTGGTTGAACTGGGCACCGAAGAACTGCCACCCAAAGCCCTGAACACTTTGGCTGACGCGTTCCTCGCCGGGATCGACAAGGGCCTGCAAGCTGCCGGTCTGAGCTACGAAGCAAAAACCGTGTACGCCGCGCCGCGTCGTCTCGCTGTGCTGATTACCGCGCTGGCCACCCAGCAACCGGATCGCAGCATCAACCTCGACGGCCCGCCACGTCAGGCTGCCTTTGATGCTGAAGGCAACCCGACTCAGGCCGCGCTGGGCTTCGCCAAGAAGTGCGGCGTCGATCTGAGCGAAATCGATCAAAGCGGCCCGAAACTGCGCTACAGCCAGAGCATCGCCGGCAAGCCGACTGCGAGCCTGCTGCCGACCATCGTCGAAGATTCGCTGAATGACCTGCCGATCCCGAAACGCATGCGTTGGGGTGCACGCAAGGAAGAATTCGTGCGTCCGACCCAATGGCTGGTGATGCTGCTCGGTGACCAGGTCATCGACTGCACGATCCTCGCGCAAAAGGCTGGCCGTGACTCCCGTGGGCACCGCTTCCACCACCCGGAAAGCGTGCGCATCAGTTCGCCGTCGAGCTACCTGGCCGACCTGCGTGCCGCTTATGTATTGGCCGATGCCAACGAGCGTCGCGCAATCATCAGCAAGCGCACCGAAGAACTGGCGACGATGCAGGAAGGCACGGCGATTGTGCCGCCAGCCCTGCTCGACGAAGTGACCGCGCTGGTTGAATGGCCGGTGCCGCTGGTCTGCTCGTTCGAGGAACGTTTCCTCGACGTGCCGCAGGAAGCGCTGATCACCACCATGCAGGACAACCAGAAGTACTTCTGCCTGCTGGACGCCGATGGCAAGTTGCTGCCGCGTTTCATCACCGTGGCCAACATCGAATCGAAGGATCCGCAGCAGATCGTCGCCGGTAACGAGAAAGTGGTTCGCCCACGTCTGACCGACGCCGAATTCTTCTTCAAGCAAGACAAGAAGCAGAAACTCGAAACGTTCAACGATCGCCTGAAGAACGTAGTGTTCCAGGAAAAACTCGGCAGCGTTTACGACAAGGCCGAGCGCGTTTCGAAACTGGCGGCTTACATCGCCGCCCGCATCGGCGGCAACGCTTCGTGGGCTGCCCGCGCAGGCTTGTTGTCGAAATGCGACCTGGCCACCGAAATGGTCGGCGAGTTCCCGGAGATGCAAGGCGTCGCCGGTTACTACTACGCCCTCAACGACGGCGAGCCGGAAGATGTCGCGCTGGCACTGAACGAGCAGTACATGCCGCGTGGCGCTGGCGCTGAATTGCCGGCGACCCTGACCGGTGCAGCCGTGGCCATCGCCGACAAACTCGACACTCTGGTCGGAATCTTCGGCATCGGCATGCTGCCCACCGGCAGCAAAGACCCGTATGCCCTGCGCCGTGCCGCTCTCGGCGTGCTGCGTATCCTGATCGAGAAGAAACTCGATCTGGATCTGAACGACGCCGTGGCTTTCGCCGTGAGTGCGTTCGGTGCCAAGGTCAAGGCTGCCGGCCTTAACGAATCGGTGTTGGACTTCATCTTCGACCGTCTGCGTGCGCGTTACGAAGACGAAGGCGTAGACGTTGCTACCTATCTGTCGGTACGTGCCCTGAAGCCGGGCTCGGCGCTGGATTTCGATCAGCGTGTGCAAGCGGTGCAAGCGTTCCGCAAACTGCCGGAAGCGGCAGCGTTGGCAGCAGTGAACAAGCGTGTGTCGAACCTGATCAGTAAAGCCGAACCAACGATTTTCAATCTGCCCGAGGCTCGTTATTTCGATAATGCTGTGGAGTTTTCTCTTAACTCAGCGATCCAGCAGGCTTACACATCCGTACAGCCTCTAATGGAAAACAGAGAGTACGCCGAAGCATTGGCGCGCTTGGCTGCGCTACGTGAGCCTGTCGATGCTTTCTTCGAAGCTGTGATGGTAAATGCGGAGAACGAGGATGTTCGCAAGAACCGTTATGCCTTGCTGGCTCGACTGCGCGGGTTGTTCCTCAACATCGCTGACATTTCGCTTCTGGGGTAAAACTGTTTGAAACTGCTGATTCTCGATCGGGACGGAGTGATCAATTACGACTCCGACGCTTACATCAAGTCGGTAGAGGAGTGGATTCCGCTGCCCGGCTCGATCGAGGCGATTGCGCAGTTGAGCAAGGCCGGCTGGACCGTGGCGGTCGCCACCAACCAGTCGGGCATTGCTCGCGGCTACTACGACCTCGCCACCCTCGACGCCATGCACGCGCGCCTGCGCGAGCTGGTGGCGGAGCAGGGCGGTGAAGTCGGGCTGATCGTTTATTGCCCACACGGGCCGGATGAGGGCTGCGCTTGCCGCAAACCGAAACCCGGCATGTTGAAGACCATTGCGCAGCATTACGACGTGTCGCTGACGAATGTCTGGTTCGTCGGCGACAGCCTTGGTGACCTGGAGGCCGCCAAAGCCGTCGATTCACAACCTGTTTTGGTAAAGACCGGGAAAGGCGTAAAGACTCAGGGCAAAACCCTGCCGGTTGGCACCCTGATTTTTGATGATCTGGCGGCGATTGCCGCAGAACTTATCCACAACTAGAGTGCTTCTGACGTTCCTGACCAGGGATTGATCGGGAGTGCGCTTGAACAGTCGGGCATTGCCCGTAACGGTAAATGTCGTCATGTCGATACTGCGGGCCATCAGAATTTTTCTCTTTTACCTGCTGCTGGGCACCAGCTCTTTGCTGTGGTGCAGCCTGAGTTTTTTTATCGCGCCATTTTTGCCATTCAAGGCGCGCTATCGCTTCATCAACGTGTACTGGTGCCGCTGCGCCTTGTGGTTGAGCAAGGTGTTCCTCGGGATCACTTACGAAATCAAAGGTGCGCACAACGTGCCTGACCGGCCCTGCGTGATTCAGTCGAACCACCAGAGCACTTGGGAGACTTTCTTTCTCTCCGCATATTTCTCGCCCTTGAGCCAGGTGCTCAAGCGCGAATTGTTGTTCGTGCCGTTCTTCGGCTGGGCCATGGCCATGCTGCGGCCGATTGCGATTGACCGCGACAACCCGAAAGCCGCGCTCAAAGTCGTGGCGAAAAAAGGCGACGAGCTGCTCAAGGACAATGTTTGGGTGCTGATTTTTCCGGAAGGCACGCGCGTTCCGTTCGGCACTGTTGGCAAATTCTCGCGCAGTGGTAGCGCGTTGGCGGTGAATGCCGAGCTTCCGGTGCTGCCGATTGCACACAATGCCGGCAAATTCTGGCCGAAAGCCGGGTGGGGCAAGACGCCCGGCGTGATCACCGTGGTCATCGGCGAACCGATGTACGCCGAAGGCACAGGGCCGCGAGCCATTGCCGCATTGAACGACCGGGTGCAGGCCTGGAATGAGCAGACGCAACGGGAAATGGGTTCGCTGCCACCGGCCGCGCAGGCACCGGCGGAAAGCGACCGGATTGCTGTCTGAGATTTTGTGGATAACCTGTGTACGGTTTTGTTGAAAAACCATGAATACGTTATCTAACTCGTTGATCTACATATATATTTCTTAAGCTCATAAAACTCCGAAAAAGGTGCATAAGTTTTTTTTCGGGCGCAAAAAAGCCGGCTGATATAGCCGGTTTTTTTATGCCTGTTCATTCAGGGATTAGCGGTAACTCCAAGCGGAATGTCGTGCCTTCGTCGATCACGCTGCGGCACTCGATGCGGCCACCATGGTGATCGATCACGGCTTTGACCATCGACAGCCCCAGCCCTACGCCGTCGGTGCCTTGCGCGGATGAAAAGCGCCGGTATTGGGTGAACAGTTCGGGCAGTTCTTGCGCGGCGATGCCTTTGCCTTGGTCCGCGAGTTCGCAGTGCAGCCAGTTCTCGTGACAACTGATCCGCAGGCAGATTTTCGTGTCGGCCGCGCTGTACTTGATCGCGTTCTCCAACAGATTGAACAGCGCTCGAGTCAGCAGGCCCTGGTCAGCCATGATCAGGCGTTCCTGGGATTGCTCGTCGATTTCATGCAGCAGTTCGATGCGTTTTTGTTGGGCGATTGGCAGTGCCTGATCAAGTACGTCGAGAACCAACATGGCGAACAGGCTCGGCTGGAACTGATAAGCCTCCGATTCGGCGCGGGCCAGCAACACGAAACCATCGGTGAGATCGAGTGCTCGACGCACTTGGCGCTCGATCTGCTCGAATAGCGGCGAATCCCCAACCTCATGACGCTGCACATCAAGCAACGCGAGGATCGCCGAGTGCGGTGCACGCAAGTCATGGGAGAGGAAGCGCAGTAGAACTCCGCGTTGTTCCTCGGCGGCGCGCTCGGCACTCAGATCGGTCAGACTCCACAGCCAGCCAATCGGTGTTTCGCCGTCCACCGGCAGCAGCGCGGCGCGTTCCAGACGCAGGCTGCGTTCCTTGTGATCGCGAAACTCCAGCAGCGGCAATTCGGACAGCGCCGGGCGTGGGTCTGTGGACAACTCCGGATAACCCAGATGCGCCAACTGCTCAAGGACATCATCCCCAGCCAGAACGGCGCCAAACAGATCCCGGGCATTGCGGTTGCCCAGCAGAATCTTGCCTTTGGGGTCGCTGATCAACGTCGCGACCGGCAGGTATTCCAGACCATCAGCAATGAAGCGTCGCGTATCGCGGGTGCGACTCATGGCTTGTTCGAGGGCCATGATCTGCCCCTGCAAGCGGTCGGCACTGGGAAACTGCGCACGGCGGCGTTCGGGGAAAACCTTCGGTTCACTGTCGAGCCGCGCCAGTTCCCAGCCGAAATAGGTCAGCACCACACTCAGGCGCCGCCAGTTCCAGATCAGGTAGCCGAATAGCATGCCCAATACCGCGGGCGTTGGTGACCACCAGTGTCTGAGTTCCGCCAGAGCGGCGCTGGACGCTAACGTGCAGGCCATGCCGATCAACGTCACCCACAACGCCAGACGTGGCCGCCATAGCAACAGCCCAAGCACGCAAGCCACCAGCGTCACCGACAACAAGGCGCTCAGCCCTGGGGAGGCGTCATGCAGACTGATTTGCGCACGCCACGAAAGCAGCGCAGTCAGCGGCAACAGCACTAGACTTATCCACAACCACTCGCGCACCAGTTGCCGAAACAAACGCTGCACCTGACTCGGCTCACGGCTTTCATGCCGACGCTGATTATTCATGGCAAACAGGGCAGGGCGGAGTGAATGGATTCATGGGCCACGGGTCTGAGGACGGAGACCCGAAGAATCATAGCGGACGTCGATCAACGGCGGGCCGCTTACTTTCACCGGGGCAAACAGCCCAGCAAGAAGGACACCTCGCGTATGCGCGTTGCAATACTGGACGATGAACCCGCCGAACTGCGCCGGGTCGAGCAGACCCTGCAACAGATGGCCGAAGCCGGGGAGCAGCCGTGGTCACTGCACAGCTTCGAACGTGGTGAAGACCTGCTGCGGCAATTGCGCCGGGAGACCTTCGATCTGTTGATCCTCGATTGGCAATTACCCGATCTGACCGGTTTGGCGTTGCTACGTTGGACTCGCGAACACATGGAGGTGCCACCGGCGGCGATCATGCTCACCAGTCGTGACGGGGAGAGCGATATCGTTCAGGCGCTGAATGCCGGGGCTGATGATTACGTCAGCAAACCGTTTCGGCCCAACGAACTGAAGGCGCGGGTGGCGGCAGTGTTGCGCAGGCACAGTCAGAAACGTACAGCATCAGCGGAAATCTTGAGCTTCAACGATCTGGTGTTCGATGACGCAGAGCTGACTGTCACCCGTGATGGCAAACCGATCATAATGACCGAGCGTGAGTATCGGCTAGCGCATTGTCTGTTCAGCAACTTGGGTCGGCCGTTGTCACGGGATTATCTGTACGAGCGCTTTTGGCCGCATGAAGAAATGTCCACGTCACGACCGCTGGATACGCATATCTATCGACTGCGCAACAAGCTGGGGCTGACGGCGGATCGGGGTTGGCAGTTGCTGACGATTTACGGGTATGGGTATCGGTTGGAGAGTGTGGCGGCCACGGACGCGTAAAGATCAAAAAAAGGCCAACGCAAATGCGTTGGCCTTTTTGTTGGTGCCGACCGAGATCAGAAATCCAGGTTAGAAACCGCCAACGCATTGCTCTCGATGAACTCACGGCGAGGCTCGACCGCGTCACCCATCAGGGTGTTGAAGATCTGGTCTGCGCCGATGGCGTCTTCGATGGTGACTTTCAGCATGCGGCGCACGCTTGGGTCCATGGTGGTTTCCCACAGCTGATCCGGGTTCATTTCGCCCAGACCTTTGTATCGCTGAATGGTGTGACGCTTGGTGCTTTCGGCCATCAACCAGTCCAGGGCTTCCTTGAACTCGGTAACGGCTTTCTTGCGTTCGCCACGCTGGATGTACGCGCCTTCGTCGAGCAGGGTGCTCAGTTGAGCGCCGAGGGTGACGACGGTTTTGTAGTCGTTGCTGCCGAAGAAGTCACGGTTGAAGGTGACGTAGTTCGACAGGCCGTGGGAGATCAGTTCAACCTCTGGCAACCACACGCCGCGCTCGCGATCTTCACGCAGGCTGGCTTTGTACACCAGACCGGACTTCTCGACGGTACGCAGACGGGCTTCGTACTGCGCCAGCCAGTCTTGCATAGCTGCGTGGTCGCCGAGTTTTTCCAGGCTTACGGCCGGCAGGTAGATGAAGTGCTCGGTCAGTTCCTGTGGGTACAGGCGCGACAAACGCTTGAGGGTCTTCATCACCATGCGGAAGTCATTCACCAGACGTTCCAGCGCCGGGCCGGAAATGCCCGGTGCTTCTTCATTCAGGTGCAGGCTCGCATCTTCCAGGGCCGACTGCGTCATGTACTCTTCCATGGCGTCGTCGTCTTTGATGTATTGCTCTTGCTTGCCTTTCTTGACCTTGTAAAGCGGCGGCTGGGCAATGTAGATGTAACCGCGCTCGATCAACTCCGGCAACTGACGGAAGAAGAAGGTCAGCAGCAGGGTACGGATGTGCGAACCGTCAACGTCAGCATCGGTCATGATGATGATGTTGTGGTAACGCAGCTTGTCGATGTTGTACTCGTCGCGACCGATGCCGCAGCCCAGCGCGGTGATCAAGGTGCCCACTTCCTGGGAAGAGATCATCTTGTCGAAGCGCGCCTTCTCGACGTTGAGGATCTTGCCCTTCAACGGCAGGATGGCCTGGGTCCTGCGGTTACGTCCCTGCTTGGCAGAGCCGCCCGCGGAGTCACCTTCCACGAGGTACAGTTCGGACAGCGCCGGGTCTTTTTCCTGGCAGTCAGCGAGTTTGCCCGGCAGGCCGGCGATGTCGAGCGCGCCTTTGCGGCGGGTCATCTCACGGGCCTTGCGTGCAGCTTCACGGGCACGTGCGGCGTCGATCATCTTGCCGACAACCAGCTTGGCTTCGTTCGGGTTTTCCAGCAGGAAGTCGGAGAAGTACTTGCCCATTTCCTGTTCGACCGCGGTCTTCACTTCGGAAGAAACCAGTTTGTCTTTGGTCTGGGAGCTGAACTTCGGATCCGGTACCTTCACCGAAATGATCGCGGTCAGACCTTCACGCGCATCGTCACCGGTGGTGGCGACTTTGTGCTTCTTCGCCAGGCCTTCAGCTTCGATGTAGGTGTTCAGGTTACGCGTCAGTGCCGAACGGAAGCCCACCAAGTGGGTACCGCCGTCGCGCTGCGGGATGTTGTTAGTGAAGCACAACAGGTTCTCGTTGAAGCTGTCGTTCCACTGCAGGGCGATTTCCACGCCGATGCCGTCTTCACGCTGGATGTTGAAGTGGAACACCTGGTTGACCGGAGTCTTGTTGGTGTTCAGGTATTCAACGAACGCACGCAGGCCGCCTTCGTATTTGAACAATTCTTCCTTGCCGCTGCGTTCATCCTTGAGGACGATGCCGACACCGGAGTTGAGGAAGGACAGTTCACGGATGCGCTTGGCCAGGATGTCCCAGCTGAAGTGAATATTCTTGAAGGTCGCGTCGGAAGGACGGAAGTGGATCTGCGTACCGGTGGTTTCACTCTCGCCAACGATTTTCATCGGCTCTTGCGGAACGCCATGCACGTAAGTCTGTTCCCAGATCTTGCCGCTGCGGCGAACGGTCAGGATCAGCTCTTCGGACAGGGCGTTAACTACGGAAACACCTACACCGTGCAGACCGCCGGATACTTTGTATGAGTTATCGTCGAACTTACCGCCCGCGTGGAGGACGGTCATGATGACCTCGGCGGCGGAAACGCCTTCCTCTTTATGCACGTCTACCGGGATGCCACGGCCGTTGTCGCGAACGGTGATGGACTCATCCGGGTGGATGATGATGCTGATGTCGTCACAATGGCCGGCGAGGGCTTCGTCGATCGAGTTGTCGACCACCTCGAACACCATATGGTGCAGGCCGCTGCCATCGTCGGTGTCGCCAATGTACATACCGGGACGTTTGCGTACGGCATCCAGGCCTTTCAGCACTTTAATGCTCGTTGAGTCGTACGTATTTTCTTCGCTCAATGCCTTCACTCCCGATGGTCGTGGGTCTGGGTGATACGGCCCTGTTCCACGTGGAACAGAGCGACTGGCGTTTCCGTCTGCCAGCCTTCCCTCAATAATTCGTGATCTACACAGGTGATGAACACCTGGCAGCGTAAGTCTTCCAGCAAGCGGCACAGCGCGCGTCGGTGGTTCTCGTCCAATTCAGACGGCAAGTCATCCACCAGATAAATACACTGGCCGCGTCGGGCCTGGCTCACCAGATGCCCTTGGGCAATTCGCAATGCGCAGACCACCAACTTCTGCTGACCCCGGGACAAGATGTCCGCGGCATTATGTGCGCCCAATCTAAGACGCAAATCAGCGCGTTGCGGTCCGGCCTGGGTGTGACCCATTTGCTGGTCCCGTTGAACGGACCCAGCCAATACAGCACTCAATTCCCGGTCTTTGTCCCAGCCCCGGTAATAGCTGAGCGTCAAACCTTCAAGCTCAACCAGTTCGCTCAAAGTCTGTTCAAAGACTGGTTTCAAGGCTTTGATGTATGCGCGGCGGTATTCATCGATTTCAGCGCTGGCCTGGCACAGTTCCCTGTCCCAAACCGCTTGCGAAACGGCGTCAAGTGTACCATGCCGCAGCCAGGAGTTTCTCTGGCGCAGGGCCTTCTGCAAGCGCTGCCAGGTCGACATGAACCGTGGTTCCACATGGAACACACCCCAGTCGAGAAACTGCCGGCGAATCTTCGGCGCTCCTTCCAACAGACGGAAGCTGTCCGGGTTGATCAGCTGCAACGGCAAAATTTCCGCCAGTTGCGCGGCACTGCGGGCGTTCTGGCCATCGATGCGGATCTGGAACTCGCCCTGCCGGTCACGCGAAATCCCCAAGGCACTGTGGCCACCCTCGGCCAGCTCAACCTGACCGAACACGGTGCAGGCGAGTTGCTCGTACTGGATGACTGGCAACAGACGCGTGCTACGAAACGAACGGGCAAGCCCCAGCAGGTGAATGGCTTCCAGAACACTGGTTTTGCCGCTGCCATTGGCGCCGTAAAGAATATTGATGCGGGGGGAGGGGGAGAAGGTCACCGGGTGCAAATTGCGCACCGCGGTGACCGAGACGCGACTTAAGGACATCCAGGGTCAGCGCAAGATTACAGACGCATCGGCATGACAACGTAAGCCGAGTCGTCATTGTCGGACTCTTGCACCAGCGCACTGCTGTTGGAGTCAGACAGGATCAGGCGAACCTGCTCAGTGGTCATCACGCCCAGCACGTCGAGCAAGTAGCTCACATTGAACCCGATTTCCAGCGAACCGCCGTTGTACTCAACGCCTACTTCTTCTTCCGCTTCTTCCTGCTCCGGGTTATTGGCCTGAATCTTCAGCTGACCATTGGCCAGTTGCAGACGAATGCCACGGTACTTCTCGTTGGACAGAATCGCGGTACGGCTGAACGCTTCGCGCAGCGCCTGACGGTCGCCCAGTACCAGCTTGTCGCCGCCCTTTGGCAGAACGCGCTCGTAATCCGGGAATTTGCCGTCTACCAGTTTCGAGGTGAAGGTGAATTCACCAGTGGTGGCGCGAATGTGATGCTGACCCAGCACAATGCTGACAATGCCGTCCGGCTCGGTGAGCAGGCGCGCGAGTTCAAGAATACCTTTGCGCGGCACGATCACCTGATGGCGATCCGGCTGACCGATATCGGCCTTCATCGAGCACATCGCCAGACGGTGACCATCGGTGGCGACCGCGCGGATGATGCCTTCCGATACTTCCAGCAGCATCCCGTTGAGGTAATAACGTACGTCCTGCTGGGCCATGGCGAAGCTGGTGCGTTCGATCAGACGACGCAGCTTGCTCTGCTCCAGGCTGCAAGTCAGCGAGCCCGGGCCTTCTTCCACAGTCGGGAAATCATTGGCCGGCAGGGTCGACAGGGTGAAGCGGCTACGGCCAGCCTTCACCACCAGCTTCTGCTCGTCGACCTTGATGTCGATCAGCGCATCGTTGGGCAGGCTTTTGCAGATGTCCATCAGCTTGCGCGCAGGCACGGTGATGGAACCTGTTTCAGCCGGCTCCTCGAGTTGCACACGGCCGACCAGTTCGACTTCGAGGTCGGTACCGGTCAGCGACAGTTGCTGGCCTTCGACGACCAGCAGCACGTTGGACAGAACCGGCAAGGTCTGTCGGCGCTCGACGACACCTGCGACCAGTTGCAGGGGTTTCAACAGGGCTTCGCGTTGAATGGTGAAATGCATGGTCTAGTCCCTTGCCTTAATAAGCTGCGCTGGTGTTCATCAAGTAGTCAGTGTACGCAGCAGGTTCTTGTAGTCCTCGCGGATGTCCGCGTCGGATTCCTTGAGTTCGTTGATCTTGCGGCAGGCGTGCAACACGGTCGTGTGGTCGCGGCCGCCAAACACGTCGCCGATTTCCGGCAGGCTGTGGTTGGTCAGTTCTTTGGACAACGCCATCGCGACCTGACGCGGACGTGCCACCGAGCGCGAACGGCGCTTGGACAGCAAGTCGGAAATCTTGATCTTGTAGTACTCGGCGACCGTGCGCTGAATGTTATCCACAGAAACCAGTTTGTCCTGCAATGCCAACAAGTCTTTCAGGGATTCGCGAATCAACTCGATGGTGATGTCGCGGCCCATGAAATGCGAGTGGGCGATCACGCGTTTCAGCGCGCCTTCCAGCTCACGGACGTTGGAGCGAATGCGCTGGGCAATGAAGAACGCGGCGTCATGCGGCAAGTCGACTTTGGCCTGATCGGCCTTTTTCATCAAGATCGCAACGCGGGTTTCCAGCTCCGGCGGCTCGACGGCAACCGTCAGGCCCCAGCCAAAGCGGGATTTGAGGCGTTCTTCAAGGCCTTCGATTTCTTTCGGGTAGCGGTCACTGGTAAGAATGACCTGCTGACCACCTTCAAGCAGGGCGTTGAAGGTGTGGAAAAACTCTTCCTGGGAACGTTCCTTGCGGGCGAAGAACTGAATGTCATCGATCAGCAACGCATCCACCGAACGGTAGAAACGCTTGAACTCGTTGATCGCATTCAGTTGCAACGCCTTGACCATGTCGGCCACGAAACGCTCGGAATGCAGGTACACGACCTTGGCATTCGGATTCTTCTTTAATAGGTGGTTGCCCACCGCGTGCATCAAGTGAGTCTTACCCAGACCAACACCGCCATACAGGAACAGCGGGTTGTAACCATGCTTGGGGTTATCCGCCACCTGCCAGGCCGCCGCACGGGCGAGCTGGTTGGATTTACCTTCGACGAAGTTCTCGAAAGTGAACGTGCGGTTCAGGTAACTGGTGTGCTTGAGCGCACCTTCGACCTGCACGGTGCGTTGTTCAGCGCGAATCGGAGCTTGCTGCGAGGCGGCGCCAGCCATTGGATCGAAGCTGTCGCGTGACGGCTCTTCACTGATTTCAGCGGATTTCTGCGTTGCCCGTTTCGCCGGAGCAGCCGTCTGTACCTGCGCAGGTGCACTGGCCGGAGCGGCGGCGGCCTGCGCCTGGGAGGCAGCCGCGGCGAGCGGCGCATTCGGCGCTGCACGCGGAGCGGAACTGCGTTTGCTGCCTATTAATAAGGACAGCGCGGGCGCGAGGCCGTTGCCATGCTCATCCAGCAGTTCAAGGACTCGGCCGAGGTACTTTTCGTTGACCCAGTCGAGCACAAAACGATTCGGTGCATAGACGCGCAACTCGTCGCCTTCGGCTTCGACCTGTAGTGGACGGATCCAGGTGTTGAATTGTTGGGCAGGCAGCTCTTCGCGCAAAAGCTCCACGCACTGCTGCCAAAGTTCCACTGACACGGATATCCCCTAAGTTGAAAGCCGGTGAGGCAAAAACAAGCGGCCATTGTAGCGGCGAGCCGCCCACTTATCCACATGCAGGTTGTGCGGTGCACATGATTTATCAATGCGTTAACCGCAGAAAAAACGACCAACGGCATGTGAATAAGCTCTGTGGATAACCGTGTCTAAGCTCACTGGACAACTGGGGGTTGAACTCGGTGGATAACCTGCCTGTGGATAAACACCCGTTTCACACACAGGTTATCCGACAGTGCAGCACAGGCTGAACACGGTTTTCCACTGTAGTTGTCATCCTCTGTACATCACGAGTTAGAAGGCTTTAAGGCAGTTATCCACAGAGGATGGCGTGCCTAGCTTTTATAAGCTTTACAGAAAAGCTTTAAATACTTCCCTTCTTTATTTCTATATCTAGCGCACAGGCATTCAACCTGAAATGCCGTGCAGATCTATTTATAAGGAAACGCTGGTTGGAAATTGACCTGAAGGCTTGCTTTCTCTAGAATCCCCGGTCTCTTAAAACGGGGGCCATTCCGGCCCGTTGTGGACGAACCAGGTAACACGACAATGAAACGTACTTTCCAACCAAGCACTATCAAACGCGCTCGTACTCACGGTTTCCGTGCTCGCATGGCTACCAAGAACGGTCGTGCCGTCCTGTCGCGTCGTCGCGCCAAAGGTCGCGCACGTCTGGCAGTTTGATAATCCGGCAATGGAGGTGAGTCAGGACTTCAGTCGGGAAAAGCGTCTGCTTACCCCCCGGCATTTCAAGGCAGTCTTTGACTCCCCTACCGGCAAGGTTCCGGGGAAAAATCTCCTGCTCCTTGCGCGCAACAACGATCTTGATCACCCCCGTCTCGGGCTGGTTATCGGGAAAAAGAGCGTAAAGCTCTCCGTCGAGCGCAATCGCCTCAAACGTTTGATGCGTGAATCGTTCCGTCTGCACCAGGATTCACTGGTCGGCTGGGACATTGTTATCGTCGCGCGCAAAGGTTTGGGTGACGTAGAAAACCCCGAATTGATTCAGCATTTCGGCAAACTCTGGAAACGTCTGGCTCGTAATGCGCCGGTTCCAGCAGTCAAAGCCGAAACTGTAGGGGTAGACAGTCCAGATGCGTAAACTGGCACTCGTTCCGATCCAGTTTTACCGCTATGCCATTAGTCCTCTGATGGCCAGTCACTGTCGCTTCTACCCCAGTTGTTCCTGCTACGCGTATGAAGCCATAGAAAATCATGGCCTTCTACGCGGTGGCTGGCTGACCTTTCGTCGTTTAGGTCGCTGTCATCCGTGGAATCCCGGTGGTTATGACCCGGTTCCACCTATCCCTACCTCCCGTTCTTCTTCGATGGCCGAGTAATCATGGATATCAAACGCACGATCCTGATCGTCGCCCTGGCAATCGTGGCCTATGTCATGGTCCTTAAATGGAACCAGGATTACGGTCAGGCTGCCTTGCCGACTCAGAATGTTGCTTCCACTACGACCACACCGGGCCTGCCGGAAACTTCCACTGGCAATAATGCTGCCGTCAGTGACGATATTCCGCGTGCCGCCAGCGATACCAGCGCACCAGTAGAAGCACCGGTTGCCGTCAGCAAGGATCTGATCCAGATCAAAACCGACGTGCTCGATCTCGCGATCGATCCACAAGGTGGCGACGTTGCTCAGCTGACTTTGCCGCTGTATCCGCGTCGTCAGGATCGTCCAGACGTTCCGTTCCAGCTGTTCGACAACGGCGGGGAGCGTGTTTACCTGGCTCAAAGCGGTCTGATTGGCACCAACGGTCCGGACGCAAATCCGGCTGGTCGCCCGATCTACTCCTCGGAGAAGAAGACTTATCAACTGGCTGACGGTCAGGACCAATTGGTCGTGGACCTGAAGTTCAGCAAGGACGGGGTCAACTACATCAAGCGTTTCACAGTGAAACGCGGCATGTACGACGTAACCGTTTCCTACCTGATCGACAACCAGAGCGCTCAGCCCTGGACTGGTGCGATGTTTGCCCAGTTGAAGCGTGACGCCAGTGCTGATCCTTCGTCGACCACGGCTACCGGCACCGCGACTTACCTGGGCGCTGCCCTGTGGACAAGTTCGGAGCCGTACAAGAAAGTGTCCATGAAGGACATGGACAAGGGTCAGGTCAAAGAAACCGTCACCGGTGGTTGGGTAGCCTGGCTGCAGCACTACTTCGTGACTGCATGGGTTGCTCCGAAGGGCGAAAACAACATCGTCCAGACCCGTAAAGACAGCAAAGGCAACTACATCATTGGCTACACCGGTGCTTCGCTGACCGCTGCTCCTGGTGCAAAAGTTGAAACCAGCGCTGTTCTGTACGCAGGTCCGAAAAGTCAGGCAGTACTGAAAGAGTTGTCCCCAGGTCTGGAATTGACTGTCGACTACGGCATTCTCTGGTTCATTGCTCAGCCGATCTTCTGGCTGCTGCAACATATCCACAGCATTGTGGGTAACTGGGGCTGGTCGATCATCTTCCTGACCATGCTGATCAAAGGGATCTTCTTCCCTCTGTCGGCCGCCAGCTACAAGTCGATGGCCCGCATGCGCGCCGTGGCTCCAAAACTGGCAGCGCTGAAAGAGCAACATGGCGATGACCGGCAGAAAATGTCGCAAGCCATGATGGAGCTGTACAAGAAAGAGAAGATCAATCCACTGGGTGGCTGCTTGCCGATCCTCGTGCAGATGCCGGTTTTCCTTTCGCTGTACTGGGTTCTGCTGGAAAGCGTTGAAATGCGCCAGGCGCCGTTCATGCTGTGGATCACCGACTTGTCGATCAAGGATCCGTTCTTCATCCTGCCGATCATCATGGGCGCGACCATGTTTATCCAGCAGCGTCTGAACCCGACTCCGCCGGATCCGATGCAGGCGAAAGTGATGAAAATGATGCCGATCATCTTCACCTTCTTCTTCCTGTGGTTCCCTGCTGGTCTGGTGCTGTACTGGGTTGTGAACAACTGCCTGTCGATTGCACAACAGTGGTACATCACGCGTAAGGTCGAGTTGGCGACGAAAAAAGCCGAGGCGTAACTTACTCTGTGGATAACACCACTCAAAACGCCCCCTAGTGGGGCGTTTTGCTATCTGCCATTTTTGTCTGGATACCGGTTTATGAGCGTACCTCGTGAAACCATCGCCGCCATCGCTACCGCTCAAGGTCGTGGTGGTGTGGGCATCGTCCGTATTTCCGGACCATTGGCCGGGGCTGCGGCTCAAGCCATCAGCGGCCGCGAACTGAAACCGCGTTACGCTCACTACGGCCCGTTTTTCAGTGACGATCAACAGGTGCTGGATGAAGGTCTGGCGCTGTATTTCCCGGGTCCGAACTCGTTTACCGGTGAAGACGTACTGGAATTGCAGGGCCACGGCGGCCCGATTGTTCTGGATATGTTGCTCAAGCGATGTCTGGAACTCGGTTGCCGTCTTGCCCGTCCGGGCGAATTCAGTGAGCGCGCGTTCCTCAATGACAAACTCGACCTGGCTCAAGCCGAGGCGATTGCCGATCTGATCGAAGCCAGTTCTGCCCAGGCAGCGCGTAATGCACTGCGCTCCTTACAGGGTGCGTTTTCCCAGCGTGTGCATAACCTCACTGAACAATTGATCGGGTTGCGGATTTACGTCGAAGCCGCGATTGATTTTCCGGAAGAAGAAATCGATTTCCTCGCCGATGGCCATGTACTGAGCATGCTCGACAAGGTGCGCGACGAACTGGCCACAGTGCTGCGTGAGGCCGGGCAGGGCGCGTTATTGCGTGACGGTATGACCGTGGTGATTGCCGGTCGTCCGAATGCCGGCAAGTCCAGTCTGCTGAATGCCCTCGCGGGTCGCGAAGCCGCGATCGTCACCGAGATTGCCGGCACAACCCGGGATATCTTGCGTGAACATATCCACATCGACGGCATGCCGCTGCACGTTGTGGACACCGCCGGGCTGCGTGATACCGACGATCATGTTGAAAAGATCGGCGTCGAGCGTGCATTGAAGGCGATCGGCGAGGCGGATCGCGTGCTGTTGGTGGTTGACGCGACCGCTCCGGAGGCTGCAGATCCGTTCGCTCTCTGGCCGGAATTCCTCGAGACCCGTCCGGATCCGGCGAAAGTCACGCTGATCCGCAACAAGGCCGATCTGACCGGAGAAGCCATCGCTCTGGAAATCAGTGACGATGGCCATGTGAGGATTAGTCTGAGCGCCAAGTCGGCCGGAGAAGGACTGGATCTGCTGCGCGATCATCTCAAAGCTTGCATGGGCTACGAGCAGACATCGGAAAGCAGCTTCAGCGCCCGTCGCCGGCACCTGGAAGCCTTGCGCCATGCGAGCGATGCGCTGGAACACGGTCGTGCTCAGCTGACCCTGGCGGGCGCAGGAGAGTTGCTGGCCGAAGATCTCCGTCAGGCCCAGCACTCTTTGGGTGAAATCACCGGCGCATTCAGCTCCGATGATCTGCTTGGACGGATCTTTTCCAGCTTCTGCATCGGTAAGTAAGCGAGCTATCCCCCCAAGACGGACCCGTTCGCGGTCCGTCTTTCTCTCTATTCTCTAAATTCCGATCCCGAATGCGGGGCTGATTCTTCAGCCTGAGCGAATTTCTCTCGCCCAAAATTCCTTGATTCGTCGATTTTCTGTGGATTAAGCCCTGTGAATAACTGCCACTGAGGGCAGTTGATAACAGGGCCTTAAAACTGGATATAACTGCCCCTGTGGATAACCACCCCTTTCATCCACAGGCTTACACCGGTTATCCAAACCCCTCATTGGCACATGACCACAGCTTTCAAGATCTCTGTACACATTGAATTGTGTGGCCTGTAGAGATCTATCCACAGAAATGGTGCTCAGTAAGAATAAGCATTAAAACAAAGGTTTTATAAATTTCTTTCTTTTTTATTCTTTTAACCGCGGGTTTTCCACAGCTGGTTAAATTTTGTGCAAAGGGTTCTTTAGAAAGGGCGAAGTCCCTATACTTGCCGACCGGGTTCAAAAACCCGAGATCGAACATTCCCGTAAATACCTACTTAAGCAGGCACGAGGTGCGTGGTGGATTTCCCTTCCCGTTTTGAAGTGATCGTCATCGGCGGCGGTCATGCCGGTACCGAGGCAGCACTGGCCTCAGCACGCATGGGCGTAAAAACCCTGTTGCTGACGCATAACGTGGAAACCCTCGGTGCCATGAGTTGCAACCCGGCCATCGGTGGCATTGGCAAAAGCCATCTGGTGAAGGAAATCGACGCCCTCGGCGGTGCGATGGCCATGGCTACCGACAAGGGCGGCATCCAGTTTCGCGTGTTGAACAGCCGCAAAGGCCCGGCCGTGCGTGCTACCCGCGCTCAGGCCGACCGGATTCTGTACAAGGCCGCTGTCCGCGAAACCCTGGAAAACCAGCCGAACCTGTGGATATTTCAGCAAGCCGCTGATGACCTGATCGTCGAGCAGGAACAAGTACGCGGTGTTGTCACGCAAATGGGTCTGCGTTTCCTCGCCGATTCCGTGGTGTTGACCACCGGTACGTTCCTCGGCGGACTTATCCACATCGGTTTGCAGAATTTTTCCGGCGGTCGCGCCGGTGATCCACCGTCGATTGCCTTGGCTCACCGTTTGCGTGAATTGCCGCTGCGTGTGGGTCGCCTGAAAACCGGTACGCCACCGCGCATTGATGGCCGATCTGTGGATTTCTCGGTGATGACCGAGCAGCCAGGTGACACGCCGATCCCGGTGATGTCGTTCATGGGCAACAAGGAACAGCATCCGAAGCAGGTCAGCTGCTGGATTACTCACACCAACGCGCGTACCCACGAAATCATTGCGGCGAACCTCGACCGTTCGCCGATGTATTCCGCTGCCGGCGAGATCGAAGGCATCGGTCCGCGTTATTGCCCGTCGATCGAAGACAAGATCCATCGCTTTGCCGACAAGGAAAGCCATCAGGTCTTTATCGAGCCGGAAGGTCTGACCACTCATGAGCTGTACCCGAACGGGATATCCACAAGCTTGCCGTTCGACGTGCAGTTGCAAATCGTGCAATCGATTCGCGGCATGGAAAACGCGCACATCGTGCGTCCGGGTTATGCCATCGAGTACGACTATTTCGATCCACGCGATTTGAAATACAGCCTGGAAACCAAGGTCATCGGCGGTCTGTTCTTCGCCGGGCAAATCAACGGCACCACCGGTTACGAAGAAGCCGGCGCCCAGGGTTTGCTGGCCGGGACCAATGCTGCGCTGCGTGCGCAGGGCAAAGATGCCTGGTGCCCACGTCGCGATGAGGCGTACATCGGCGTATTGGTCGATGACCTGATCACCCTTGGTACCCAAGAGCCGTACCGCATGTTCACCTCGCGTGCCGAGTACCGTTTGATTCTGCGCGAAGACAACGCCGACCTGCGCTTGACCGAAAAAGGTCGCGAATTGGGTCTGGTCGATGACGCGCGCTGGGCCGCGTTCTGCAAAAAACGCGAAAGTATCGAACTCGAAGAGCAACGCCTGAAGAGCACCTGGGTTCGTCCAGGCACGCCGCAGGGCGATGCGATTGCGGAAAAATTCGGCACGCCGCTGACCCACGAATACAACTTGCTCAATCTCTTGAGCCGTCCGGAAATCGACTACGCTGGTCTGGTCGCAGTGACCGGCGACGGCGCCGAAGATCCACAGGTTGCCGAGCAGGTCGAGATCAAGACCAAGTACGCCGGTTACATCGACCGTCAGCAGGACGAAATCGCCCGTCTGCGCGCCAGTGAAGACACCAAACTGCCTGTGGATATCGATTACACCAACATTTCCGGCCTCTCCAAGGAGATCCAGAGCAAGCTTGGTGCGACGCGTCCCGAGACGCTGGGCCAGGCTTCACGGATCCCGGGTGTAACCCCGGCAGCGATTTCGCTGTTGATGATTCATTTGAAAAAACGCGGCGCGGGCCGTCAGTTGGAGCAAAGCGCTTGAGTTCTAAGGTCACCTCGCAACACGCCGAAGAGTTATCCACAGGAGCCCGCGCGCTCGGTGTCGATCTCAGCGAAACCCAGCACCAGTTGCTGCTGGGTTATCTGGCCCTGTTGATCAAATGGAACCAGGCCTACAACCTGACCGCCGTGCGTGATCCGGACGAAATGGTTTCCCGGCATTTGCTCGATAGTCTCAGCGTGATGTCGTTCATCGAAAACGGCCGCTGGCTCGACGTCGGTAGCGGCGGCGGCATGCCGGGCATTCCGTTGGCGATTCTGTATCCGGACTCGCAAGTGACCTGTCTGGACAGCAACGGCAAAAAAACCCGCTTCCTGACTCAGGTCAAACTCGAACTCAAACTGGATAACCTGCAAGTTATCCACAGTCGCGTCGAAGCGTTCCAACCTGCACAGCCATTCAACGGGATCATTTCCCGGGCATTCAGCAGCATGGAAAACTTCAGCAACTGGACGCGCCACCTCGGCGACGCCGATACGCGCTGGCTGGCAATGAAGGGCGTTCATCCGGCCGATGAGCTGGTAGCATTGCCGGCAGACTTCCACCTCGATAGCGAACACGCCCTGGCCGTACCCGGTTGCCAAGGCCAACGCCATCTGCTGATACTGCGCCGCACGGCATGATTGGGAACACAAGCAAGAATGGCTAAGGTATTCGCGATAGCGAACCAGAAGGGTGGTGTGGGCAAGACCACCACCTGCATCAACCTCGCAGCATCCCTGGTCGCTACCAAGCGCCGGGTGCTGTTGATCGATCTCGATCCACAGGGCAACGCCACCATGGGTAGCGGTGTGGATAAACATGGCCTGGAAAACTCGGTCTACGACCTGCTGATCGGCGAATGCGATCTGGCGCAGGCCATGCACTACTCCGAGCACGGCGGTTATCAACTGCTGCCGGCCAACCGCGATCTGACGGCGGCGGAAGTGGTGCTGCTGGAAATGCAGATGAAGGAAAGCCGTCTGCGCAGTGCGCTGGCGCCAATCCGTGAAAACTACGATTACATTTTGATCGACTGCCCGCCGTCGCTGTCGATGCTCACATTGAACGCACTGGTTGCCGCTGACGGGGTGATTATCCCCATGCAGTGCGAGTACTTTGCGCTCGAAGGTTTGAGCGACCTTGTGGATAACATCAAGCGTATCGCCGAACTGCTCAACCCGAACCTGAAAGTCGAAGGCCTGTTGCGGACCATGTATGACCCGCGCCTGAGCCTGATGAACGATGTTTCGGCGCAGCTCAAGGAGCACTTCGGCGAGCAGCTGTACGACACGGTGATCCCGCGCAACATCCGCCTGGCCGAAGCGCCTAGCTACGGCATGCCGGCGCTGGCGTACGACAAGCAATCGCGCGGCGCACTGGCCTATCTGGCACTGGCGGGCGAGATGGTTCGCCGTCAGCGCAAAAATTCACGCATCGCCGCCGCTCAGCCAACTTAAGGAATCCCCATGGCCGTCAAGAAACGAGGTCTCGGACGAGGACTGGATGCACTGCTGAGCGGTCCGACTGTCAGCTCGCTGGAAGAACAAGCAGCGCAGGCGGACACCCGTGAACTGCAGCACTTGCCGCTGGACCTGCTCCAGCGCGGCAAATACCAGCCGCGCCGGGACATGGACCCGCAGGCGCTGGAAGAACTCGCGCAGTCGATCAAGGCTCAAGGCGTGATGCAGCCAATCGTGGTGCGCCCGATTGGCGGTGGCCGCTTTGAAATCATCGCTGGTGAACGCCGCTGGCGCGCGAGTCAGCAAGCCGGGCAGGAAACCATTCCGGCCATGGTGCGCGACGTACCGGATGAAACCGCCATCGCCATCGCGCTGATCGAGAACATTCAGCGCGAAGATCTGAATCCGATCGAAGAAGCGGTTGCCTTGCAGCGTTTGCAGCAGGAATTCCAACTGACTCAGCAACAGGTTGCAGACGCTGTGGGTAAGTCCCGGGTGACTGTGGCTAACCTGTTGCGACTTATTGCGCTGCCGGAAGTCATCAAGACCATGTTGTCTCATGGCGATCTGGAAATGGGGCACGCGCGTGCTTTGCTCGGTCTGCCGGAGAATCAACAGGTTGAAGGTGCGCGACATGTTGTCGCACGCGGTCTGACCGTGCGCCAGACCGAGGCACTGGTTCGTCAGTGGTTGAGTGGTAAACCGGAGCCTGTTGAAGCGGCAAAACCGGATCCGGATATTGCCCGGCTCGAGCAGCGTCTGGCCGAGCGCCTAGGCTCTGCGGTGCAGATTCGCCACGGCAAGAAGGGTAAGGGGCAGTTGGTGATCGGTTACAACTCCCTCGATGAGCTCCAGGGTGTGCTCGCACACATCCGCTGAAACATTTACTCATGTAGCGCGCAGTCGGAAATCACTACCTGACAGTTGAATAGGGGCAGAACCGCCCCTATACTCTGCGCGCATTTTGTCGGCACAAATTATGCCAAGTTATTGAATTCTGGCAGCCGACCATTGGAGAGCAAAAGTGATGGAAACCCGCAAGCCAAACCGCCTGCCGTTCCATCGCATGGCAGTTTTTCCGGTGTTGATGGCTCAATTTGTCGTTTTGCTGATTGCCGCTTTGGCGTTCTGGCAGTGGCATGGAGTCGTTGCCGGATACTCGGGACTTTGCGGAGGCCTGATAGCCTTGCTGCCCAATGTATATTTCGCTCACAAGGCATTTCGGTTTTCCGGCGCCCGAGCGGCCCAGTCCATCGTCCGGTCATTTTATGCCGGCGAGGCAGGCAAACTGATTTTGACGGCAGTGCTGTTTGCACTGGTGTTTGCAGGTGTGAAGCCATTGGCGCCGATCGCAGTATTCGGTGCCTTCGTGCTGACTCAGTCAGTCAGCTGGTTCGCTCCCCTGCTGATGAGAACAAGACTTTCGAGACCTTAGGGCGTTTGAGGCAACCATGGCAGAAACAACCGCTTCGGGCTATATCCAGCACCACTTGCAGAACCTGACTTTCGGTCAGCATCCTACCGGCGGCTGGGGCTTTGCCCACACCGCAGCAGAGGCCAAGGAAATGGGCTTCTGGGCTTTCCACGTCGATACTCTCGGCTGGTCGGTCGCTTTGGGTCTGATCTTCGTTCTGCTTTTCCGCATGGCGGCAAAGAAGGCGACTTCCGGTCAGCCAGGTGCTTTGCAGAACTTCGTTGAAGTTTTGGTCGAATTCGTCGATGGCAGCGTGAAAGACAGCTTCCATGGCCGTAGCCCGGTGATTGCACCGCTGGCACTGACCATCTTCGTCTGGGTGTTCCTGATGAACGCCGTCGACCTGGTACCGGTCGACTGGATTCCTCAGCTGGCCATCCTGATCTCCGGCGATGCACACATCCCGTTCCGCGCCGTGTCGACTACCGACCCGAACGCGACTCTGGGCATGGCGCTCTCGGTGTTCGCACTGATCATTTTCTACAGCATCAAGGTCAAGGGTATCGGCGGCTTCATCGGCGAACTGACCCTGCACCCGTTCGGCAGCAAGAACATCTTCGTTCAAGCCCTGCTGATCCCGGTGAACTTCCTGCTGGAATTCGTGACACTGATCGCCAAGCCGATCTCTCTGGCTCTGCGTCTGTTCGGCAACATGTATGCCGGCGAGCTGGTGTTCATTCTGATCGCCGTGATGTTCGGCAGCGGTCTGCTCTGGCTCAGCGGCCTGGGCATTGTTCTGCAGTGGGCGTGGGCTGTGTTCCACATCCTGATCATCACGCTGCAGGCATTCATCTTCATGATGTTGACCATCGTCTACCTGTCGATGGCGCACGAAGAAAACCATTAAGACCAGTCTCGACTAGTCTGATGTCCCTCCCGGTCAAACGGGAGGGGGCTCCTCACGGGGCACCATGAAACGATTTGTTTTACCGCTTTAATCTAAAAAACCTAAACCATACGACGTAAAAGTCGGGAGGAAAGATGGAAACTGTAGTTGGTCTAACCGCTATCGCTGTTGCACTGTTGATCGGCCTGGGCGCACTGGGTACCGCAATTGGTTTCGGCCTGCTGGGCGGCAAGTTCCTGGAAGGCGCAGCGCGTCAGCCGGAAATGGTTCCAATGCTGCAAGTTAAAATGTTCATCGTTGCCGGTCTGCTCGACGCCGTAACCATGATCGGTGTTGGTATCGCGCTGTTCTTCACCTTCGCGAACCCGTTCGTTGGTCAGATCGCTGGCTGATTACTCGGATCTTCCGGGTAATTTGGTGTGATGGACAACGTAACTGCGAGGTGTTGGCGTGAACATTAATGCGACCCTGATTGGCCAGTCCGTTGCGTTCCTGATTTTTGTACTGTTCTGCATGAAGTTCGTATGGCCTCCGGTCATTACCGCTTTGCGCGAACGTCAAAAGAAGATCGCGGATGGTCTGGACGCTGCCAGCCGAGCAGCTCGCGACCTGGAGTTGGCCCAAGAAAAAGCGGGTCAGCACCTGCGTGAAGCGAAAGCTCAGGCAGCTGAAATCATTGAGCAAGCCAAGAAACGCGGTAATCAGATTGTTGAAGAGGCTGTTGAAAAAGCCCGTATCGACGCTGACCGTGTGAAGGTTCAGGCTCAGGCCGAGATCGAACAGGAAATCAACAGTGTCAAAGACGCTCTGCGTGCCCAAGTGGGCTTGCTGGCAGTCGGCGGCGCTGAAAAGATCCTGGGTGCCACAATCGATCAAAACGCGCACGCAGAGCTGGTTAACCAACTGGCTGCTGAAATCTAAGCGAGGGCGATCATGGCAGAACTGACCACGTTGGCCCGACCTTACGCTAAGGCGGCCTTCGAGCACGCTCAGGCTCACCAGCAACTGGCCAATTGGTCAGCCATGCTCGGCCTGGCTGCAGCGGTGTCGCAAGACGACACCATGCAGCGCGTGCTCAAGGCCCCGCGACTGACGAGCGCAGAAAAGGCCGCCACGTTTATTGACGTGTGCGGCGACAAGTTTGATGTGAAGGCACAGAACTTCATCAACGTCGTTGCCGAAAACGACCGTCTCCCGCTTCTGCCGGAGATCGCCGCTCTTTTCGACCTGTACAAGGCCGAACAAGAGAAATCGGTAGACGTTGAAGTGACCAGTGCTTTTGCATTGAACCAAGATCAGCAAGACAAACTCGCCAAGGTTCTCAGTGCACGACTCAACCGGGAAGTGCGCCTGCAAGTCGAGGAAGACAAAGCCCTTATTGGGGGTGTTGTCATCCGCGCCGGCGACCTGGTTATCGATGGCTCGATTCGCGGCAAAATCGCGAAGCTTGCCGAAGCATTGAAATCTTGAGTTTGAAGGGGCAGCAGAGCAATGCAGCAACTCAATCCTTCCGAAATAAGTGAAATTATCAAGGGCCGCATCGACAAGCTCGATGTGACCTCCCAAGCCCGTAACGAAGGCACTGTCGTCAGCGTATCTGACGGCATCGTGCGGATTCACGGTCTGGCCGACGTAATGTACGGCGAGATGATCGAGTTTCCGGGCGGCGTCTACGGTATGGCCCTCAACCTGGAGCAAGACTCCGTAGGTGCCGTTGTATTGGGTGCTTACCAGTCTCTTGCCGAAGGCATGAGCGCCAAGTGCACTGGCCGCATCCTCGAAGTTCCGGTTGGTAAGGAACTGCTGGGTCGCGTAGTCGACGCACTGGGTAACCCTGTTGACGGTAAAGGTCCACTGGGCAACACCGAGACCGATGCGGTCGAGAAAGTTGCTCCGGGCGTGATCTGGCGTAAGTCGGTAGACCAGCCTGTACAGACTGGCTACAAGGCTGTCGATGCCATGATTCCTGTCGGCCGTGGCCAGCGTGAGCTGATCATCGGTGACCGTCAGATCGGTAAAACCGCTCTGGCCATCGACGCGATCATCAACCAGAAAGACAGCGGCATTTTCTGCGTCTACGTAGCTATCGGTCAGAAGCAATCGACCATCGCCAACGTGGTTCGCAAGCTGGAAGAAAACGGCGCCCTGGCCAACACGATCATCGTGGCTGCCAGTGCTTCGGAATCTCCTGCGCTGCAATTCCTGGCACCGTACTCCGGTTGCACCATGGGTGAATTCTTCCGCGACCGCGGTGAAGACGCGCTGATCGTTTATGACGATCTGTCCAAGCAAGCAGTGGCTTACCGCCAGATTTCCCTGCTGCTGCGCCGTCCACCAGGCCGTGAAGCTTATCCAGGCGACGTGTTCTATCTCCACTCCCGTCTGCTGGAGCGCGCATCCCGCGTTTCGGAAGAATACGTAGAGAAGTTCACCAACGGCGCAGTGACCGGCAAAACCGGTTCCCTGACCGCACTGCCGATCATCGAAACCCAGGCTGGCGACGTTTCCGCGTTCGTTCCGACCAACGTGATTTCCATCACCGACGGTCAGATCTTCCTGGAATCGGCCATGTTCAACTCCGGGATCCGTCCTGCAGTGAACGCCGGTGTTTCGGTATCCCGTGTGGGTGGTGCCGCGCAGACCAAGATCATCAAGAAGCTCTCCGGTGGTATCCGTACCGCTCTGGCTCAGTACCGTGAACTGGCGGCATTCGCCCAGTTCGCTTCTGACCTGGACGAAGCGACCCGCAAGCAACTTGAGCATGGTCAGCGCGTTACCGAGCTGATGAAGCAGAAGCAATACGCACCAATGTCGATCGCTGACATGGCGCTGTCGCTGTATGCCGCTGAGCGTGGGTTCCTGACTGACGTTGAAATCGCCAAGATCGGCAGCTTCGAGCAAGCGCTGATTGCTTTCTTCAACCGCGATCACGCCGATTTGATGGCGAAGATCAACGTGAAGGGTGACTTCAATGACGAAATCGACGCTGGCATGAAAGCCGGTATCGAGAAGTTCAAGGCCACCCAAACCTGGTAAGCCGCAGCGGGAGCCGCAAGGCTCCCGCTTGCTAACCTGATAGGTGTTACATGGCAGGCGCAAAAGAGATTCGCAGTAAGATTGCGAGCATCAAAAGCACGCAAAAGATTACCAGCGCCATGGAAAAAGTGGCGGTCAGCAAAATGCGCAAGGCACAAATGCGCATGGCTGCTAGCCGTCCTTATGCGGAGCGCATCCGCCAGGTTATTGGGCATCTGGCCAACGCCAACCCGGAATACCGCCACCCGTTCATGATCGACCGCGAAGTAAAGCGTGTCGGTTATGTCGTAGTGAGCAGTGACCGTGGTCTGTGCGGCGGCTTGAATACCAACCTGTTCAAGGCCTTGGTCAAGGACATGGCGGTAAACCGCGATAACGGCGTCGAGATTGATCTGTGTGTCGTTGGTAGCAAGGGTGCGGCCTTTTTCCGCAACTTCGGCGGTAACGTCGTTGCAGCTATCAGCCACCTGGGTGAAGAGCCGTCGATCAATGATCTGATCGGCAGCGTCAAGGTGATGCTGGATGCCTACCTCGATGGTCGTATCGACCGTCTGAGCGTTGTGTCCAACAAGTTCATCAACACCATGACGCAACAGCCTACCGTGGAGCAGTTGATTCCATTGGTGGCGACCCCGGATCAAGAACTCAAGCACCACTGGGACTATCTCTACGAACCGGATGCCAAAGAGCTGCTTGACGGCTTGATGGTCCGTTACGTCGAGTCGCAGGTCTACCAGGCGGTGGTCGAGAACAACGCGGCTGAACAAGCTGCGCGGATGATCGCGATGAAGAACGCTACCGACAACGCCGGTGATTTGATCAGCGATTTGCAGCTGATCTACAACAAGGCGCGTCAGGCTGCGATCACCCAAGAGATCTCGGAAATCGTCGGCGGCGCTGCCGCGGTTTAACGGTTCAAATATTCAGAGGATCCAGCTATGAGTAGCGGACGTATCGTTCAAATCATCGGCGCCGTTATCG
This sequence comes from Pseudomonas sp. P4795, assembly GCF_048822895.1. Classification (NCBI taxonomy): domain Bacteria; kingdom Pseudomonadati; phylum Pseudomonadota; class Gammaproteobacteria; order Pseudomonadales; family Pseudomonadaceae; genus Pseudomonas; species Pseudomonas sp. P4795. The sequence goes on from NZ_JBMFBT010000007.1 coordinate 140,957, forward strand.
ACGTGGAATTTCCACGCGACAGCGTACCGAGCATCTACAACGCTTTGAAAGTACAAAGCGATGCCGGCACCACTCTGGAAGTTCAGCAGCAGCTGGGCGACGGCGTGGTTCGTACCATTGCGATGGGTTCCACCGAAGGCTTGAAGCGCGGTCTGGAAGTCACCGACTCTGGCGCAGCCATCTCCGTACCGGTCGGTAAAGCGACTCTGGGCCGGATCATGGACGTCCTCGGTAACCCGATCGACGAAGCTGGCCCGATCGACACCGAAGAGCGCTGGGGCATTCACCGTCCGGCACCTTCGTTCGCTGAACAGGCAGGCGGCAACGACCTGCTGGAAACCGGCATCAAGGTTATCGACCTGGTTTGCCCGTTTGCCAAAGGCGGTAAAGTCGGTCTGTTCGGTGGTGCCGGTGTAGGCAAAACCGTAAACATGATGGAACTGATCCGTAACATCGCCATCGAGCACAGCGGTTATTCCGTGTTCGCTGGTGTGGGCGAGCGTACCCGTGAGGGTAACGACTTCTACCACGAGATGAAGGACTCCAACGTTCTGGACAAAGTGGCACTGGTTTACGGTCAGATGAACGAGCCGCCGGGTAACCGTCTGCGCGTAGCACTGACTGGCCTGACCATGGCCGAGAAGTTCCGTGACGAAGGTAACGACGTTCTGCTGTTCGTCGACAACATCTATCGTTACACCCTGGCCGGTACTGAAGTATCCGCACTGCTGGGCCGTATGCCTTCCGCAGTAGGTTACCAGCCGACCCTGGCTGAAGAGATGGGCGTTCTGCAAGAACGTATCACTTCGACCAAGGAAGGTTCGATCACTTCGATCCAAGCGGTATACGTACCAGCGGATGACTTGACCGACCCGTCGCCAGCGACCACCTTCGCCCACTTGGACGCCACTGTCGTTCTGTCCCGTGACATCGCTTCCCTGGGTATCTACCCGGCGGTCGATCCACTCGACTCGACTTCGCGCCAGCTGGATCCGAACGTAATCGGCCAGGACCACTACGACACCGCTCGCGGCGTCCAGTACGTTCTGCAACGTTACAAAGAGCTGAAAGACATCATCGCGATCCTGGGTATGGACGAACTTTCGGAAGCCGACAAACAGTTGGTTAACCGTGCTCGTAAGATCCAGCGCTTCTTGTCGCAGCCGTTCTTCGTGGCTGAAGTCTTCACCGGTGCTTCGGGTAAATACGTTTCCCTGAAAGACACCATTGCTGGCTTCAAAGGCATCCTCAACGGTGACTACGACCACCTGCCAGAACAAGCGTTCTACATGGTTGGCGGCATCGAAGAAGCGATCGAGAAAGCCAAGAAACTGTAATCCCGGCGCCCGGCAACGGGCGCTAATTTAGGTTGAGGCAATCAGATGGCTATGACAGTCCATTGCGATATCGTCAGCGCGGAAGGAGAAATCTTTTCCGGCCTGGTCGAGATGGTGATTGCGCACGGTGCACTGGGTGATCTTGGTATCGCTCTGGGCCACGCGCCGCTGATCACTAATCTCAAGCCGGGTCCTATCCGCCTGATCAAGCAGGGCGGGGAAGCCGAGGTGTTTTACATCTCCGGTGGTTTCCTCGAGGTTCAGCCGAACATGGTCAAGGTTCTTGCCGACACCGTGCAACGCGCCGCCGACCTGGATGAAGCCTCCGCTCTGGAAGCCGTTAAGGCTGCCGAGAAGGCCTTGCATGAAAAAGGTTCGGAGTTCGATTACGGCTCCGCTGCCGCTCGTCTGGCCGAGGCCGCAGCTCAGCTGCGTACCGTCCAGCAGATCCGCAAGAAGTTTGGCGGTTAATCCGTCAGCCGCTTGTTGTGCGATTGATAAAAAAGGGTAGCCTCGGCTACCCTTTTTTCTTTTCCAAATTCTCAAAACCCGGTCGCAGTTGCTGACCACCCAGGATTGGTAGCCAGTCATGTCTCTCGAAATCGTTATCCTCGCGGCCGGTCAAGGCACCCGCATGCGTTCGGCACTGCCGAAAGTGCTGCACCCGATTGCCGGCAACTCCATGCTTGGCCATGTTATCCACAGCGCCCGTCAACTCGATCCGCAGCGGATTCATGTGGTGATCGGTCACGGCGCTGATGCTGTACGTGAGCGGCTGGCGGCTGACGATCTGAATTTCGTGCTGCAGGATAAACAACTCGGCACTGGCCATGCCACGGCCCAGGCCGTGCCGTTTATCACCGCTGACACAGTATTGATCCTCTACGGCGACGTGCCGCTGATCGAAGTCGAAACCCTGCAGCGCCTGCTCAAGCAAGTCGTTCCGGGGCAGATGGGCTTGCTGACCGTCGAACTCGATGATCCGACCGGCTACGGCCGCATCGTGCGCGATGCCGACGGCAAGGTCGCGGCGATTGTCGAGCATAAGGACGCCAGCGAAGCACAGCGCGCGATCACTGAAGGCAACACCGGCATTCTTGCAGTGCCTGCCGCTCACTTGGCTGACTGGATGGGTCGCCTGTCGAACAACAACGTTCAGGGTGAGTACTACCTGACCGACGTGATCGAAATGGCGGTCAGCGATGGTTTGGTTGTGGCCACCGAACAACCTCACGATCCCATGGAAGTGCAGGGCGCCAATGATCGCAAGCAGCTCGCCGAACTGGAGCGCCATTACCAATTGCGTGCTGGCCGCCGCCTGATGGCCCAAGGCGTGACTTTGCGCGATCCGGCTCGCTTTGACGTACGCGGTGAAGTGACCGTTGGTCGCGACGTAATGATCGACATCAACGTGATTCTCGAAGGCAAGGTTGTCATTGAAGACGATGTGGTGATCGGCCCGAACTGCGTGATCAAGGACAGCACCCTGCGCAAAGGCGTGGTGATCAAGGCCAACAGTCACATTGAAGGCGCGATCATGGGCGAAGGTAGCGATGCTGGCCCGTTCGCGCGTTTGCGTCCGGGCACAGTGCTCGAAGCTCGCGCGCATGTGGGTAACTTTGTCGAGCTGAAGAACGCCCACATGGGCGAGGGCGCCAAGGCCGGGCATCTCACCTATCTGGGCGACGCTGAGATCGGCGCGCGCACTAACATCGGCGCTGGCACCATCACTTGCAACTACGATGGCGCCAACAAGTGGAAAACCGTGTTGGGCGAAGATGTATTCATCGGTTCCAACAATTCGCTGGTAGCGCCTGTGGATATCTCTGCTGGTGCGACCACTGCGGCGGGTTCGACCATTACTCAGAATGTGGATAACGCGCAATTGGCGGTAGGCCGCGCGCGGCAGAAGAACATTGATGGCTGGAAGCGGCCGGAGAAGATCAAAAAGAGCTGAGTTATCCACAACGGCTTGAAGATCAAAAGATCGTCCGGTAACGGACGATCTTTTTTTTGCCCGCGGCTTGACGATTTCCGGCCAATAGGTTTTGATTGCTTACGTTATCTTTCGAATCGAAACTTAGGCTCCCATGTCGAAACGCAATACACCGCAACGTCGCCGCAATATTCTCGCTTTGCTCAATGAGCAGGGTGAAGTCAGCGTGGACGAGTTGGCCAAGCGCTTCGAAACTTCGGAAGTCACGATTCGCAAGGATCTCGCTGCACTGGAAAGTCACGGTCTGTTGTTACGCCGTTACGGCGGGGCGATTACCTTGCCGCAGGAACTGGTCGCAGATACCAGCCAAATAGTCTCCAAACACAAACAGGCGATTGCCCGCGCTGCCGTGACGCGCATTCGCGAGCACGCGCGCATCATCATCGACAGCGGCAGCACCACCGCCGCGATGATTCCAGAACTCGGCCAGCAGCCGGGACTGGTGGTCATGACCAATTCCCTGCACGTCGCCAACGCCTTGAGCGAACTCGAACACGAGCCTGTTCTGTTGATGACCGGCGGCACCTGGGATCCGCACTCGGAATCGTTCCAGGGCCAGGTCGCCGAGCAGGTACTACGCTCTTACGACTTCGACCAGTTGTTTATCGGTGCCGATGGCATCGACCTGGTGCGTGGTACCACTACGTTCAACGAATTGCTTGGCCTGAGCCGGGTGATGGCGGATGTAGCGCGGGAAGTGATCGTGATGGTCGAGGCCGACAAGATCGGCCGCAAGATTCCCAATCTGGAGCTGCCATGGAGCAGCGTCCATACCCTAATCACCGATGAGCGCTTGCCCCAAGAGGCACGCGATCAGATTCAAGCCCGCGGTATCAATCTGATTTGCGCGGCTGTCAGTCAGGAGAAATAAGCATGTGTGGAATTGTCGGCGCCGTTGCTGAACGTAATATTACCGCCATCCTGCTCGAAGGCCTCAAGCGCCTCGAATACCGCGGCTATGACAGCGCCGGTGTGGCGGTCTACACCAACGACCAGACCCTTGAGCGCATGCGCCGCCCGGGTAAGGTCAGCGAGCTGGAAACCGCTCTGGCCGAACACCCGCTGGTCGGTCGTCTGGGCATTGCCCATACCCGTTGGGCAACCCACGGCGCGCCGTGCGAACGCAACGCCCACCCGATGTTTTCCGAAGGCATCGCGGTGGTGCACAACGGCATCATCGAAAATCACGAAGCCCTGCGCGAGCAACTGAAGGCGCTGGGTTATGTGTTCACCTCCGATACTGACACCGAAGTCATCGCCCACCTGCTGAATCACAAGCTCAAGGATCTGCACGACCTGACCGTTGCCCTCAAGGCTACCGTCAAGGAATTGCACGGTGCTTATGGCCTGGCCGTAATCAGCGCGCAGCAGCCGGATCGCCTGATTGCCGCGCGCAGTGGCAGTCCACTGGTGATTGGCCTGGGTCTGGGCGAGAACTTCCTTGCATCCGATCAACTGGCCCTGCGTCAGGTCACCGACCGTTTCATGTACCTGGAAGAGGGCGACATCGCCGAAATCCAGCGTGACAAGGTGCAGATCTGGGACGTCAACGGCGTGGCCGTCGAGCGTCAAACCGTGCAGTACACCGACGGCGCCGAAGCTGCCGACAAGGGCGAGTATCGCCACTACATGCTCAAGGAAATCCACGAGCAACCGACCGTGGTCCAGCGCACCCTCGAAGGTCGCCTCAGCCACAATCAGGTACTGGTGCAAGCCTTTGGCCCGCAGGCTGCCGAGCTGTTTGCCAAAGTACGCAACGTGCAGATCGTCGCCTGCGGCACCAGCTACCACGCGGGCATGGTTGCGCGTTACTGGCTCGAAGAGCTGGCCGGCATCCCGTGCCAGGTCGAAGTCGCCAGTGAATTCCGCTATCGCAAAGTCGTGGTGCAACCGGACACGCTGTTCGTGACCATCTCGCAGTCCGGCGAAACCGCTGACACCCTGGCTGCACTGCGCAACGCCAAGGAACTGGGTTTCCTCGCCAGCCTGGCCATCTGCAACGTCGGCATCAGCTCTCTGGTGCGTGAATCCGACCTGACCCTGCTGACTCAGGCTGGTCGCGAAATCGGCGTGGCCTCGACCAAAGCCTTCACCACGCAACTGGTCGGTCTGCTGTTACTGACCCTGTCCCTGGGCCAAGTGCGCGGCACGCTCGCCGAGGGCGTTGAAGCCCGTCTGGTAGAAGAACTGCGCCGTCTGCCGACTCGCCTCGGTGAAGCGTTGGCGATGGACAGCACCGTGGAAAAAATCGCCGAACTGTTCGCCGAGAAGAACCACACGTTGTTCCTCGGTCGTGGCGCGCAATTCCCGGTAGCGATGGAAGGTGCGCTGAAGCTCAAGGAAATCTCCTACATCCACGCCGAAGCCTACCCGGCCGGCGAACTCAAGCATGGCCCGCTGGCGCTTGTGGATAACGACATGCCGGTGGTCACTGTCGCGCCGAACAACGAACTGCTGGAGAAGCTCAAATCCAACCTGCAGGAAGTCCGCGCGCGTGGCGGCGAACTGATTGTGTTCGCCGACGAGAAGGCCGGGATGACCAACGGCGAAGGCACGCACGTGGTGCAGATGCCGCACATCCACGACATCCTGTCGCCGATCCTCTACACCATTCCGCTGCAACTGTTGTCGTACTACGTCGCTGTGCTCAAAGGCACTGACGTGGATCAGCCACGTAACTTGGCGAAATCGGTCACTGTGGAATAAGTTATCCACAGAGCGAATGGTTCGGATTGTGCGACAACCAAAAAAGCCCCTGACGTCAGGGGCTTTTTCATTTGCGTGTCACCGTCGTGGCTCTGTGCACGGCAGATGAGCGTAAGCGTTATGACTCAACTAGCGAGCCTGTGATTGCTCCTTCAAGCCAGCTCTCAAACTCAATCAGAGATTTTCCCTTAGCTATCGGCGCGTAGTAGACCAGGCGCAAGTGCCGTTCGATATCGATCGTCAATGTGGTGTGTTCCAACGTGATATTGCCGAATGACTCAATCGACAAATGCCGAATACCCTGGCAGGGGCCGTGGATGTCCTGCCTTGACCACCAGCCCTTGAATTCTGCACTGACGTTTTCAAGCTCACTCACGAGCGAAGCGATGTCGCTGTCCTTGGACGCGTGCACATACTCCCTGCGAAAACTCGAAAGCATCTGGATCACCTGATCGTCCCAAGGGCAGAACAGTGATCGCGTGTGCGGATCGGTAAACAGCATCCACAACATGTTGCGTTGCTCGGGTGATTTATCTGAGAACCTGAAGATTCGATCAGCCGCGCAGTTCCAGGCCAGAACATCCCAACGAAGATTCAACACATAAGCCGGTCGAAGGGGCATATCCGCCATCAAGCGGTGGACAATCTTGGGCACAACGCACCATGTCTTGCCTTCCTCGGCCGGTGGACGCTGATGGGAGAGGAGGTAAAGGTGTCGGCGCTCGATTGCGCTGAGCTTCAGTACTCGGCACAGATTGTCCAGAAAGGCGGGTGACACACCGATGTCGCGGCCCTGTTCGAGCCATGTGTACCAGGACACGCCAACACCTGCCAACGCCGCTACTTCTTCGCGACGTAGCCCGGGTGTCCTGCGTCTGCCACTCGGAGGTAACCCAGCTTCTGCTGGCGATATACGCTCGCGGCGACTGCGCAAAAAATCAGCGAGGTCCTGCCGAGTGCGATCCAGAATCCTTTCCATTATCCAGTTACTCCTTGTAACACCATAAACAGTGGCCATTGTACGGACTATTAGCTTGCTAAAGAATCCGCGTTGCCCGGACACAGGGCCAATTCGTCCGCACTGGATTATCGCGGATTCTATGCCAAGGAGTAGAACGGATGTATCAGGCACTTTTGCAGGATAAGCTCGAGACCCTGCGCACCACTGGGCAATATCGGCATTTCACGACGCTCAACAGGATTTGTGGTCGTTACCCTCTGGCCCGTCTGAGTGATAACAACGACAGTGAAGTCGTTGTGTGGTGCAGCAATGATTACCTGGGCATGTCGCAACACCCCGACGTCAGAGCCGCCATGCATGAAGCAGTGGACAGTTATGGCGCGGGTGCCGGCGGGTCGCGCAACATCGGCGGCACACACAATCTCTTCAGTCGTCTGGAGACGAGCATCGCCGACTGGCATGGCAAAGAGGCCGCGTTGGTCTTCCCGACCGGTTTTGGTTCCAATGACGCCACCCTCCAGTGTCTGCTGCGGCAACTCCCGAACTGTGTGGTTTTCAGCGACGAGTTGAATCACGCCTCTATCGTGAACGGTATCCGGGCAGTCACGGCCGAACGCCAGGTGTTTCGCCACAACGATGTCGCTCATCTGGAGGAGTTGCTCTCCCTCTACCCCCTCGATCGACCAAAAATCGTGGTGTTTGAATCTATCTATTCAATGGATGGAGACCGTGCCCCGATTGCGCAAATTGCCCAGATCGCGAAAAAACACAATGCGCTGACTTATCTTGATGAGGTGCATGCCGTTGGCATGTATGGCCCACGAGGTGCGGGACTGGCTGCCGAACTCGGGGTTGAAGATCAGTTGGACATTATTCAGGGAACCATGGCCAAAGCCATCGGGATTATCGGCGGCTATGTTGCTTCGAGTCACACAGTGATCGACGCCATTCGCTCCCTGTGCACCGGCTTCATTTTTACCACTGCGTTGCCGCCGGCCGTGGTTGCGGGTTGTATCGCGAGTGTCGAGCACCTCAAGAACAGCGACACCGAGCGAGCCTCGTTGCATGCCAAAACCCGGTATCTGCGCGATCAATTGGACATGCGCGGTATCCCCGTCATGCCGTGTTCGACCACTCACGTCTTACCGGTTCTGATCGGCAATGGTGCGTTGTGCAAGGCTGCTGCCGAACGCCTGCTGCATACGCATTCGGTGTACTTGCAACCGATCAACTCGCCTTCTGTGCCGATTGGCACCGAGCGGTTCCGAGTGAACGTTACGCCTAACCATTCCGAGGCGCAGATCGATCAGTTGGCCGCGGCGTTGCAGGAGACATTCCTGCATTTCGGTATCCCGCTGGCTCCGGATGACGAGCTCAGAGGTGTGGCGTGACAAGTTGCGCCAACATCATTGTTCGGCAAGCAACAAGCGAGCATTACGAGGCGGTCATTGAACTCAGAGCACTTTTGCTTGAAGGCTCCGACGCCAGCTATGCCTGTACCTGCGCCGAGGAAAAGACGCGCTGGCGCGAAGCCTATAAAGGCTGGCTCAACGAAGAACTGGCCATTTCGTCAGCGACCAATCTGCTGGTAGCGCTCAGCGACGACCAGGTGGTGGGTTGTGTGACCGGCTTCGTAGACCGTCGTGCGCCCGGGCCTGGCTGCCTCAACGGACTCTGTGGCTGGGTTCAGTCGATGGTTGTGCTGCCGGCGTTCCGTTCGCGTGGCCTTTCAGTGGTTTTGATGCAGTCACTCATGAGTTGGTTTGCGTCAAGGCAAGTGGGCAAGGTTGTACTGCAGGCCACGCCCGCTGCCGAACCCCTTTACCAACGACTCGGTTATAGCCGCAGCCCGGAATTTGTCTGGGCGTGGCAAGCACCGGAGCAATGCGCATGAACATCCTGATCATAGGGCTGGGTTACGCAGGCAAGCGCTTCCAGCGTGCCTTCGAGCTGCTGAGCCAGACATACGAGATCAAACTCTCGTATTGCTCTCGGCGAGCCAAAAACAGCCTGCTTCCCTACTACGCCAATCTCAAAGATGCGCTGCATGAATTGCAGCCGGAAATCGTCGTGGTCAGTGCCAATGACGTGAACCATGCAGACGTACTCATCGATCTCGCGGGCTACACGGGATTCGTGATCTGTGAAAAGCCAATGCTGACTTCCAGCGACGACCTCTTGGCCGTCAGCAAGGGGCTGCGTCATGTCAGTGGTTTTGCGCTGGATCTGGTTGAAAGGTATTCACAAGCCACGGCTCGCCTCAAACATCTGGCGGATGAAAACGACTGGCAGCTTTTGCGCTCGAGTTTTCATTGGGGCAAAGATCGTCTCAATGATTATCGACCTACCTGCGGAGTTGTCAGTGAGGTCATCCATGCACTGGATCTGGTCAGCTGGATCTGTCCTTCACCCGCACCGCTCCAACTGCAGCATGCGATTGGTGTCAGGTCTGACTTCTCCATTTCCGGGAGCGAAGTGCTGGATACGGTGATGTTCACCGCCGATCTCGGCGGGGCTGCGGTGGCGGGTTATGCGAGTTTCGTCAACATCCATCGCCAGCGTACGGTTGACTTCACCTTCGCTGATCCGGCGGGGCGAATCATTCACGCTCGTCTGGAGTTCGATGAGCCGGATTGGGATAGCGACCACCTGCGCATCTGGACCCGTGATGAGCGCGGGGCAATCGTCGAGATGGAGCAGCGCAGCTATCAGAGTGCGACCGACCCGGCAGCCTCGACGATCCTCAAACTCAGTCGGTTGTGCCTGGATGTGTTGCGCGTCGTCGTCGACGGCAAGCAACCCCTCCAACCCTTCGCGGGCCTGGGAACCACGATCGAGCTGCAAACACTGCTCAACCAGATCGATACGCAGGCATTGACGGGCACCGCTGTGCAGTACGTCCAGTCAGGCGTGCGCACGCTGATACCGGAAGACGCAGATCTGGAAAGTCTCGGCTAAAGAATTAAACAAGGAGTTTTATATGTGCGGTATTGCTGGATGGCTTTCTTTTGGCCAAGACCTGATTCACCAAAAACCTACCCTTGAACGCATGACCATGACCATGGCCAACCGCGGTCCGGACGCCGGTGGTGTATGGATCGATGGCCCCGTTGGCTTGGGCCATCGTCGTCTTTCCATCATCGACCTGGAAGGTGGCCGGCAGCCTATGCTCGCGCGAAATGCGGGCACCGTTGCGGGGAGCATTACTTACAGTGGCGAGGTGTATAACTTCCGCGAGTTGCGCAACGAGTTACTCAGCAGAGGACATCAATTCGAAACGCGCAGCGACACTGAGGTGGTACTTCGGGCCTACATCGAATGGGGCGTGGCATTTACCGAGCACCTCAACGGCATGTTCGCTTTCGCCATATGGGATATGCACACCCAGACCCTGCATCTGGTGCGTGACCGGATGGGGGTCAAGCCGCTTTATTACTTTGAAACCGCGGACGGCGTCATTTTCGGCTCCGAGCCCAAGGCCCTGCTCGCCAATCCGCTGGTGCCGCGCAATGTCAGTGCCGACGGCCTCCGTGAAATCTTCGAGATGGTCAAGACACCCGGGCAAGCGATCTTTGACGGGATGCGAGAAGTCCTGCCCGGAGAGGTTGTCTCAATCAACCGCAACGGCCTCACGCGTCATTGTTATTGGAAACTCGAGGCGAAAGAGCACACCGACAGCCTTGAACAGACCGTCAAGCACACTCGGGATCTGCTCGAAGATATCGTCGATCGGCAAATTGTCGCGGACGTTCCGCTGTGCAGTCTGCTTTCGGGCGGCCTCGACTCATCGATCATCACCGCGCTGGCGTCGAAAAAGCTGTTGGCCGCCGGCCGCGAAAATATCCGCTCGTTCTCGCTCGATTTCATGGATCACGGTGGCGGGTTCACCAGCGATGCAGTGCGCGGCACCCCGGACGCGCCATTCGTGAAGGATCTGGTGCAGAAAATCCGTTCAACGCATGGTGAAATCCTGCTCGACAGTCGAGAGATGGCGGACCCGGAACTTCGTTCGAAAGTCATTCGAGCACTGGACTTGCCGCCGGCGTTCTGGGGCGACATGTGGCCTTCGCTTTATCGACTCTTCGAGGAAGTACGTCGGCACTCCACCGTCGCACTTTCCGGCGAGTCTGCCGACGAGGTGTTCGGTGGTTACCGCTGGTTCCACGACCCGGATGCCATCCAGGCGGACACATTCCCTTGGCTCACTTCAGTGACCGGCAAATATTTCGACGGCAAACCACTGTTCGCCAAAGGGCTGATGGAAAAGCTGTCGATGAAAGAATTCGTGGCTGATTCGTATCAACAAGCGCTCGGCGAGGTACCGGTATTGCCCGGTGAAAGCGCAACCGATCGGCGCATGCGCGAGATGACCCACGTGAACCTGACACGCTTCGTGCAGACCTTGCTCGACCGCAAGGATCGCATGAGCATGGCTGTCGGCCTCGAAGTTCGAGTGCCGTTCTGCGATCACCGACTGGTTGAATATGCCTTCAACATCCCGTGGGCGATCAAGGCTTTTGACGGCCGCGAGAAGAGCGTTTTACGCGCAGCGACCCGGGATCTGCTTCCGGCCTCGATTTCCGATCGTGTGAAGAGTCCGTACCCGTCCACGCAAGACCCTGCTTATGAGGCCGTTCTGCGGGCGGATCTGGCCGCGATCATGGCTGATCCCAATGCGCCGGTTCGCGCACTGCTCGACAGCCAGCAAGTCAGTGACACCCTTACGCGCCAACTGGGCAGCAACTCTCCTATGTACGATCGCATGGGCATGGAGCTGGCGGTGGGACTCAATGCATGGCTCACCGAGTATGACGTGAACCTGGTGATCTGATGAAACGCGGGGGTGGCTGTTGCAGCGCCCCCGCGCGTCGTAAAAAGGAGAAAGTAATGTCCAAGACAATTCCGGCACCCGTGTACCTGATTGCCATTGGCGCCTTTGCGCTAGGGATGGCGTCATATGTAACCGCTGGCCTGATCCCGATGATCGAGCATGCGTTTGATGTACAAGTTGCCGTCGCTGCGCAACTGGTCACCGCGTTTACCCTGGCTTATGGCATTGGCTCGCCTGTGTTCGTTGCGATACTGCCGGCCAAGCGACAGCGGCTTGGCCTACTGGTCGCTTTGGCACTGTTCGTTATCGCTAACGTGGCAAGTGCCCTGGTCGATAACTTCGCAGCACTGCTGGTTTGCAGAGCGGTGGCAGGCATCGGCGCAGGTGTTTACCTCGCCACCGGAATCGCTGCATCGGCGGCAGTATCAGCACCGGAAAAACGTGGCAAAGCCATCGCCGTGATCATGGGTGGCATGGCCAGCGGGACAGTCCTCGGGGTACCCGTCAGCCTGCTGCTCGCCGAGCAATTTGGCTGGCAGATGGCACTGTGGCTGGTGGCCTTCCTCGGGCTGATTTCGTGGTTGGGTCTGATCTTCAAACTGCCTGCGATTCCCGCAGGTCCAGTGATGCCGATGAGTCGCAAGCTTGCCCTGCTGGCAGACAGGAATGTGCTGACCATTCTGATGGTTTCGCTTCTGGCGGCAGTCGCCAGTCTGGGCATGTACACCTTTATGGTTCCGCTGATGGCCGATCCTGAATACGGCGCGGTGCAAAATATAACGCCGTATCTCTGGGTGTGGGGACTGGGCGGTGTCGTCGGCAGTTTCCTCGTTGGCCCTCTGGCTGACCGCATCAAGGGGCCGATGCTCACGTTTCTGATTCTGGTCATTCTCAGCGTCGCATTGTTCGCGCTGCCGGCAGCCGCTGCGGTAACGCCTTGGCTGGCAATGATCCCGATTGCTATATGGGGGGCCGTCGGCTGGGCGCTGCAAGTGCCGCAGAATAATGAGCTGATTGCAGCACGCGACCATAAAGGTGACGGCAATCTTGCCGTTGCTCTGAATGAATCGGCGCTCTATCTGGGCAGCGCATTGGGGGCCGCAGCCGGGGGATTCATCCTGCTCCTGCAAATGCCGGGCTGGACATTGGCTATCAGCGCAGGCGCGGTATCGGTCGCCGCCACCCTCTTGCAGATTCTGCAGTTACGCAACAGGAAAGTACTCGCCGACAACTGCTCTGCAGGCGTTTCCGTACAGTAACGACCCATAGTCTGCTGTTGCATCAAAGTGCCGAGTGATCGGCACTTTGATTGCGTGCCGTCTGGAATTACCTGGCGTTGTGCATGGGTGCGCGCGCATTCATATAAATAGCCGAAACCATAACTACTTATACAAGTTATATCGTGGTGGTGAATTCATGGAAGAGTCATGTGGCGTTGCCCATGTTTTTTGTTTGACTGATGTTGAGAAAGAAGCAATTCGCGACGCCCTGGTGGATATTTGCTACGAGCCTACAGGCGATTGCAATTACATCCAGAAGATCCGCACAACGGCTTATCGAGTATTTCCGGAACGTTTACTGGCAAAACTTGAATCACTTAAAAGTGACGACGCGTCTTTCTGCGTATTCGAGAATCTGCCAGTGGATCAGGCCAGTGGAAGTCCGCAGCGAGATGCAGACAGTCTGAGTTTCAAAAACGGTTATCTCTCGGAAAATGTATTGGTGGCGTTTGGCAGTCTCGTCGCCGAGCCTTACTCCATTGGCCACGAGGGACCAAAACTGGTGAATGATCTGGTACCGCACCTTGAGGCGGCCACCGAGTACACCGGTAATGGGTCGGAAGTCGAACTGGACTTGCACACTGAAAACGCTTTTCAGACTTACGACTCACGCGGCGACACATCGCCGTTGGCGCTCATGCTACTGGGCGTTCGCGCAGATCCTTACGTTGCGGGACCGAAAACCTGGGTTGCAGACGCAAGGGAAGCACTCAAGTCGCTGAGCGAAAGTGAAGTACAACTGTTATACGGGAAGCATTTCATTATTCGCCAACCCTACCGTTGGAGAAACATTGGCATTCAATCCAGTGAAACCGTTCTGTACCCGATATTGACGGGGCCCACCGAACTGCCTCGGGTAACTGCGGCGTTTTATCCGGACATGGTCATTCCTGTCGACGATGCAGCAAAGAATGCCTATGCAAAGTTTTATCACGCGCTGAAACAGGTTGCACACGGCGTTGATATACAGCCGGGCAAGTTGGTCTACGTCAATAATCGATTCACCCTGCACTCGCGTGACAGGTTCACTCCCGGCTTTGACCCAAATGGTCAAGCCTGGCGCTGGGTTCAACGGGTATTTCTGACTAATAACTTGTGGAATTTCCGGACCTTTAAAAAGAACGGCCCGCGCATCTTTTTCCCCACCGCGCACTGAATTCAAGAGGTAATGTAAATGTTGGCTCCAAACAGCTACACATCAATTATCCATAACATTGGCACGTTCCTGACGGGTGATCTTGAAAGACCACTGATTGATGCGGATACGCTTGTCAGCGTCGATGGCATCATTACTTACATCGGGCAGGCGAGGGACGTTGATTTTGCCAATGCAGACCTGCTGATCGACGCGAAACAGACCACCGTCATGCCAGGGTTGATCGACAATCACACCCACCCGACCCTCGGTGAGTACAGCCCGCGCTCCGGCAATCACAACTGGATCTGGCACTCATTGCAGGGCGGCGTCACCACCATGATTTCCGCCGGCGAAGTCCACGTTCCAGGTCTGCCGACTGATAGGGTCGGCATGATGGCCATGGCCATAGCCGCGCAACGCTCGTTTGCCAATGTGCGTCCTTCCGGGATCAAGATGGAAGCCGGTGCGCCGCTGCTCAATGACGAGTTTTCCGATCAGGACTTCGCCGAAATGGCCACTCAAGGCATTCGCCAGTTGGGTGAGGTCGGCATCGGTCCCGTCAAATCCGTGAGTCGCGCAGCCGAGTTGGTCAAGATGGCGCGCAAACACGGCATGACCTCCATCACCCATACGGGCGGCCCGTCCATCTCTGCCTCACAGAAAATGGGCGCAGAAGAGATCCTCGAAATTGCCCCGGACATCATCGGCCACATAAATGGCGGCTACACCGCACTCGCGCCCAACCAGATTCGCTGCCTGTGTGAAGGCTGCCTCGGTGCGCTGGAAATCGTGCACAACGGTAATGAGTTCGCGGCGGTGACCACGTTGAACTACGCGCGAGAACTCAATCAGCTGGATCGCATTGTGATCGGTACCGATTCTCCTGCCGGATGTGGGGTGCCCGCCCTCGGCATGCTCAGAGCCATCGCTTTGCTCAGTAGTTTTGGCGATGTACCTCCGGAAAAAGCTGTGTGCTTTGCGACCGGCAATACAGCAAAGGTCAGAAAACTCAATCGTGGAATTCTGAGTGTCGGCAGGGAAGCGGACTTGTTGGTTGCGTGCGGCCCGCTGGGTGGCGCACAGCCTGGCGTACTGGGCAGTTTCAGCAGTGGTGACCTGCCGAGCATCACCGCGATTTTGATTGATGGGCGCCTGGTCGTCAGACAGTCCAAAAACTCCCCGCCACCATCGGTTTCACCCGAGATAACTCTCCACTCTTAATGGATGCGTCCCGAGCGGGACGCAGTCTGAGTACTACTGTATGCATAGAATTCTGGGTGAAATAACCAAGAGGGGACCTACGGTGCTCGCCTCCGGGTGTGCGATTGGCTTGGTCATTCCTGATCTTGCAGCCCTGGCCAGACCGTTACTGCCGGTCATGGTCTTTATATTCGTGCTCGGCACGCTCCTGCGTATCAATAACGCGGAGGTCATCAAAGCGGCAAAAAACCTGAAAATATCACTGATATTTCCAGCGCTGATGGTGGTGGCGTGTCCGTATTTTTTCGGGATGCTGTCGCTGTATATCAGCGGTAATCAGGAACTGTCGCTTGCCATCGCGATTGCGGTTGCCGCTCCACCGGCCAGTGGTAATGCAGCGGTGGCGAGAATGCTCGGGCTTGACCCTTCCATGTCGCTGGTCACTGCGCTGTGCTCGATGGCAATCATTCCGATAACGGCGCCGCTGATCCTGCATGTATTTGCCGACGGCCTTTCCCTTTCCATCGACCCGGTCGACCTTGCCATCAGACTCGCCATATTGATTGGCGGGGCCGAAGGTGCGGCCATATTGATCCGGCGCTTTTCGCAATCGTTTGTCGCCACGCATGGTCTGGCCATCGACGGTATTGTGGTCATTGCGCTGTTCTTGTTTGCAATTGGAACGATGGCGGGCATGCAAAGCATTATTCTGCAAACGCCGTCGCTGGCGATCTCAATGATCCTCATCGCTTACGGCGTAAATGTTTGCATGCAACTGCTCATGGGCTGCTTGTACCCTGGGTCGCTGGTGTCCAGATTCACCATGGCGCTGAATGGCGGAAACCGCAATGTCGGATTGTTATGGTCTGCACTGGGCGTCAGTCTTTCGCCGACCATGGCCCTGTATTTCGCCTGCAGTCAGTTACCCATCCATACCATGCCGAAAATACTGCAGTTTGTTTTGCCCAGAATTGAAGGCCTGTTTAAAAAGCCCGGTTTAACCCAGAGTTGAGCCTGATCGATGATCTTCTGGAACTCGATGAAATGATGCTTACACCCGAAAAAATTCAGCAGATAGCCATGCACTCTTTGCTTGAGTCGAAACATTGCTCGTGTATTCGAGGTCTGTCGCGTGGCTGGGAGAGTCTGCCTGGCGCGCTGGCGGCGAGCACACTCCTGAAATGGGTCGGCCAGGTCAGCATCGATAAAGAAGCGGAGCCGACCCTCGATGAATATCACCCGGCCGCAACGCACTTCTGGTCTGAAGATGCACCGATCTGCTTCGAGTTTTTTCCCTATAACATCTCGAGCGTCTGGAGCTGCACACAGTGCTCTCGAGCGTTTCTGAGATTCACCGATGCAGGTGCATACCATGCGGAGGAGCGCATTCGCATCCTTGATCCGACCCTGATCAAAAGCCTCGTTTAACCGGAGTTGTTCACCATGGATCGTTTCCAGGAAATGCAGGTGTTCGCCGCCGTCGCCCAGGAGCAGGGCTTCTCTGCGGCTGCGCGCCGCCTGGGTTTGTCCGCCGCCAGCGTTACCCGCGCGGTTGCAGCGCTGGAGCAGCGCATCGGTACGCAATTGCTGATCCGCACTACACGCAGCGTGCATCTGAGCGAAGCGGGTCAGCGGTATCTGGAGGATTGTCGAAGAATTCTCGCCGAGGTGCAGGAAGCGGAGGATTCCGCCGCAGGCAGTCATACCCAGCCGCGTGGGCAATTGACGGTGACGGCGCCGGTATTGTTCGGCGAGCTGTTTGTCACACCGGTGATGGCCGGTTATCTGACGCAGTATCCAGACGTTTGCATCAACGCCGTGCTGGTCGACCGGATCGTCAGCATGGTCGAGGAAGGCATCGATGTGGCGGTGCGCATCGGCGAGTTGCCGGACAGCAATCAGCATGCAATTCGCGTGGGTGAAGTGCGGCGGGTGATTTGTGGTTCGCCGGCCTGGTTCGCGGCCAATGGTCGGCCGACTCATCCACAGGCACTGGCGAGCGCGCGGGTGGTGGCGACCTCCGCGATAGGCCATTTGCGCAACTGGCCTTTTCTTGAGCATGGAGAACTGATCAGCGTGCGCCCGGAACCGCGCCTGGTGGTCACCGCCAATCAGGCTGCAATCAGTGCCGCTTGTCTGGGCTTGGGGCTGACCCGAGTGTTGTCCTATCAAGTCGCGAGCAAGGTCGCTTCGGGTGAACTGGAAATTGTTCTCGCCGATTTCGAACTGCCGCCGCTGCCGATTCATGTGGTGTATCAAGGTGGGCGCAAGGCCCCCGCGCGGGTGCGTAGTTTCGTCGACTATGCGGTGCAGGCTCTGCGTGAGCATCCGGCGCTGAAGAACGCGGCATTATTTCCTTCACTGAAATAATCGATTGCGAATGCTGGTGATTCTGTTGTTTTGACGTTGGGTAGAAGATGACTGCCATCGGTGACGTCAGTCCAGAACGGCACCTCTACCAGCGGAGTCGACCATGCAACCGATCAAACTCTACAACTTCCCGCGTTCCGGCCATGCTCACCGTGTCGAGCTGATGTTGTCGCTGCTGCAATTGCCGACTGAACTGATCTTCGTCGACCTGGCCAAGGGCGAGCACAAGCAGCCGCAATACCTGGCCATCAATAGCTTCGGCCAAGTGCCGGCGATTGATGACAACGGCGTGGTACTCGCCGATTCCAACGCGATTCTGGTGTATCTGGCGCAGAAGTATGGCAATGGCCGTTGGTTGCCCAGCGATCCAGTGGGTGCCGCGCACGTGCAGCGCTGGTTGTCTGCGGCGGCCGGCCCAATCGCTTTCGGCCCGGCAGCGGCGCGGCTGATCACGGTGTTCGGGGCGAAACTCAACGCCGAAGAAGTGATCACCCGAGCGCATAACTTCCTCAAGGTGATGGACGCCGAACTCGGCAAGACGCCATTTCTGGCCGGCAGCGAACCCACCATCGCCGACGTCTCGGCCTACAGTTACATCGCTCATGCACCGGAAGGCAATGTGTCGCTCGACGACTACGCCAACGTCCGCGCCTGGCTGGCGCGCGTCGAAGCCTTGCCCGGTTTTGTCGGTATGCCGCGCACCGTCGCCGGTCTGCAAACCACTGCTTGATACTCGCAATCCACACTGTGCCAATGGCGCGGGGGAGAGGTCGTGATGGAACGTTCACCGTGGCACGCTGGCGAACAGCAGTTGCAGGCACATGTCGGTGTTGCCGAAAGAATGGAGCAGTTCGGGCGTAAGGTGATTCGCAGCTGGATGCCGGATCAGCACCGTGAGTTCTATCAGCAATTGCCGTTCATGCTGTACGGCGCGGTGGATGCGCATGGCTACCCTTGGGCCAGCGTGCTCGAAGGCGTGCCGGGTTTCGCCCGGTCGCCTGAACCCACTGTGTTGCAGTTCGCCAGCCAGCCTGCGGCCGACGACCCGGCACAGTTGCAGGACGGAGCGGCAATCGGCTTGCTCGGAATCGAACTGCACACCCGGCGGCGCAATCGGCTCAACGGGCATGTCGCCAATCTGCGCGCGACAGGTTTCGATCTGACAGTCGATCAAGCCTTCGGCAACTGCCCGCAATACATTCAATTGCGTCAGTTTCAGCGCGTCCCGCTAAGCGATCCGGCAACGCGACCTGCTCAGCACCTGGAGGCACTGGACGATGCAGCTGTCGCCATGATCGAAAGCGCCGACACCTTCTTCGTCGCCAGTTACGTCGATGTCGATGGACAGCGCGCAGTAGATGTTTCCCATCGCGGTGGGCAGTCCGGTTTCGTCCGCGTCGGAGGCAATCGCCTGACCATCCCGGACTTCGCCGGCAACCTGCACTTCAACACCCTCGGCAACCTGCTGCTCAATCCCCGGGCCGGGTTGCTGTTCATCGACTTTTCCACAGGCGATGTGCTGCAACTCAGCGGGCGCACTGAAATCGTTCTTGAGGGGCCGCAGATCGAAGCCTTTCAGGGCGCCGAGCGTTTGTGGACATTCGAAGTGGAAAAACTGGTGCGACGCCCGGCAGCGTTGGCGTTGCGCTGGCGCTTCGACGGCATGTCGCCGACCAGTCTGTTGACCGGCAACTGGGCGCAGGCCGAGGCACGTTTGCAGGCGCAGGCACTGGGCGATCGCTGGCGGCCCCTGCGTGTCACGCGCATCCAGGCGGAAAGTCAGAACATTCGCTCGATCTACTTTGAGCCGGATGACGGCGCCGGTCTGCCGGTGTTTATGGCCGGTCAGCATCTGCCGCTGCGTTTCAGCCTCAATGGTGAATCGCAGATTCGCACTTACAGTCTGTCGAGTGCGCCGTCGGACGATTTCTTCCGCATCAGCGTCAAGCGTGACGGTTTGATTTCCAGGCACCTGCATGAACGAATTCGCGTCGGTGATGTGCTGGAGGCGCGCGCGCCGAAGGGGCATTTCACCGTGGCGCCGCTGGAACATCGGCCATTGGTGTTGCTGGCGGCAGGGGTGGGAATCACGCCGCTGCTGTCGATGCTGCGCGAGGTGGTGTATCAGGGACTGCGCACGCGGGGCATTCGTCCGACATGGTTCATCCAGAGTTCGCGCACCCTGGCCGATCAGCCGTTCGCGGCGGAGCTTGATCGATTGCTTGAAGACGCAGGCGATGCTGTGCGCGTGCTGCGCTTGCTCAGTCAGCCAGAGAGCGATTTGATCGAGGGCGAAGATTACGATTTGCGCGGGCGAATCGACGGTGCACTGCTGCGTAACCTGCTTACGGTCGAAGATTTCGATCAGGTCGATTTTGTGCTGTGCGGCCCAGGCGCTTTTACTCAGGGTTTGTACGACACCCTGCGTGAGATGGATGTGCGCGATGCGCAGATCCACGCCGAAACCTTCGGTCCCTCGACGCTCAAGCGTCAGGCTGATCCGGACGCTATCGTCATCGAACAATTGCCGGCCGCCATTACCTCGGTGCCCGTGGTGTTCGAACGCTCGGCGAAAGAGGCGCGCTGGCAACCGGATGGCGGCAGCCTGCTGGAGCTGGCGGAAAGCCGTGGCCTGCGCCCTGAGTTCAGCTGTCGCGGCGGGTCGTGCGGCACCTGCAGGACGCGGCTGATCAGCGGCGCGGTGAATTATCCACAGCCCCCGGCGGAAGTGCCGGAGGAGGGACAAGTGCTGATTTGTTGTGCGGTGCCGGCACAGAGTGCGCAGCCGTTGGTGCTGGATCTGTGAGGGTTCAGGCGTACGACAGGGATTTTTCCGCCAGCAACTCCTGATACAGCTCGGTCCACTTGCGGCCCATTTCGTCGGCTGTGAATAACTGGCGGTAACGGGCCTCAGCCTTGACGCCCATTTCGGCGGCGCGGGTCGGGTTTTCCCACAAGGTGCGCATCGCCTCGCGGAAGGCCTGTGGATTACTCGGCGGCACCACCAGGCCTGTCTCGTTGTGGATGTTGATATAGCTGGTGCCGGTGCCGATCTCGCTGGAGATCATCGGCTTGCCGTACATCGCACCTTCCAGCAGGGAAATGCCGAACGCCTCCGAGCGCAGATGCGACGGAAACACGATGGCATAGCTCAGTTGCAGCAATGCGACCTTGTCCTCATCGCCCAGGCGCCCGAGGAAGTGGATATTGCGCAGCCCCAGCGCAGCGGCTTGCGCATGCAGTTCCTGCTCCAGCGGACCGGCGCCGACGATCACCACCGGGTAATCCACGTCCTTCAGCGCATCCAGCAGGATGTGCAAACCCTTGTAGTAACGCATCACTCCAACGAACAGAAAAAACTTATCCCCAAGCTTCTGCCGCCAGTGATTCATCAGTTCGGTGTCGGGCTGTGGATAACCTGCCTTGTTCAATCCGTAAGGGATAACTCGGGTCTTGTCCTGAAACTGCTGCAACACATCGCTGGTGTGCAGGTAGTTTGGCGACGCGGCGACTATCCGGTCGGCGCTGGACAGAAAGCGGTTCATCAGTGGCCGGTAGAGTTTCAGCAGGTGCTTCTGACGAATGATGTCCGAGTGATAGGTCACGACCGTAGGTTTATTCACGCCGCTGGCGAAATGCACCAGATCCATGAACGGCCACGGAAAATGGTAATTGACCACGTCGGCCTCGGCCGCCAATTCGCGAAATTGCTTGAACACACTCCAGGAGAACCCGGTGGAGGCAAACTGAATATCCAGTTTGGCCCGGTGCACTTCGTGCTGGCCGAGCTTGACCACTGGCGGCACTGGATCGGTGCTCAGGGTCAGCACCTGGCCTTCGATGCCGTGCGCGGCGCCGCTTTCGCAGAGCTGGAAGATCACTTGTTCGATACCGCCGACCGAATCCGGCAGGTACGTTTTGAAAAAATGAAGAACTCGCATTCAACCTCCCATGGCCTGGCGATAGGCGCTGGCCGTGGCCTGCGCGCAATGTGTCCAGGAAAAAAGCCGTGCCTGCTGCAATCCGGCTTCTCGGCATGCCTGCCAATGCGCTTGATCGTCGATCAGTTGGCTCATCGCGTCGCGCAAGCCTGCTGCATCGTCAGCTTCAATATAGTTGCCGGCAGCGCCCGCGACCTCCGGCATCGCCGAAGATCGGGTGACCACCACTGGTGTGCCGCTGGCCATGGCTTCCAGAACCGGCAAGCCAAAGCCTTCATACAGCGAAGGAAAAATCAGTGCCCGGGCGCCGGCCAATAGCTGCGCGACTTGTTCATCTGGCAGATAACCGAGCAGGCACACATGCCCGCACGCCAGCGCCTGGTGCAACTCGTCACTGAACTGCTCGCGCTGCCAGCCAGCCATGCCGACGATCAACAATGGGAAGCGCTGGCGCACGGCTTCGGGCAGCAAGGCGTGGGCGCGCAGGGCCAGGCTCAGATTCTTGCGCGGTTCCAGCGTGCCGACGCACAGAAAGTACTCGCGCGCGGTGACCGCATGCGCCTTGAGCACGGCGTCGATGGCGTGCGGCTCGCGTGGATGGAAACGCTCGGCCACGCCCAGCGGCGCCACCACGAAACGCTCGGCGGGCAGGGCGAAATACGCCTGCGCCTCGTCGGCGATGGCTTGCGAGTCAGTGAGGATGACTTGCGCCTGCTGCACGCCAATGGCCAGCCGTCGCTCGATTTCCTTGAGCCGCGCCGGCGGCTGGGTCTCGGGGAAGTGCAGATGGGTCAGATCGTGCAGGGTGATCACGGTCGGACCGTCGAAGGCCAGCGGCCACAGGCTCGGTTCGTGATACAGATCGATGTTTTGAGCGCGGCCCTGATCGAAGCGTTTCTGCTCCAGCCAGCGGCGCGCCTGATACGCGCCGGGGATCTGCCGCAGCAGTGGCGTCAGACGCGAATAACCGGGCATCGCCGCGTCGGGCAGTTGCGAGCTCCAGCCCCAGCCGTGGAACAGCGCCACCTCGACATCATTCTCGCTGCGCAGGGCGTTGACCAGTTCGGCGACGTACTGGCCAATGCCGGTGCGCGGTGCTTGCAGAATGCGTGCGTTAAGGGCAATGCGCATAGGCCCTCGCTTGCGCCGTCGGCGCCTCAAGCACATTGCGCGCGGTGCGCTCCGCCAGTTGCAGACTCGCCTCGCGCCAGCCGATCCATTGCCAATCGGCCACATTGCGCGCGGCGGGAAACTCGCCGCTGCGCTCAAACCCGGTCACCAGATCGGCAAGGCTTTGCGGGTCCTGCAGATCGAAATAGGCCATGAATTCGCCGCCGATCTCGCGAAACACCGCAATGTCACTGCCCATCGCCGGCAAGCCGCGTTGCATGGCTTCCACCAGCGGCAGGCCGAAGCCTTCGACGAACGACGGAAACACCAGTGCGCTGGCGTGGGCGTAGGCGTGTTCAAGGCTGGTGTCGCTCAGATCGTTGAACATGAACAGGCGCCGGTTCAGCTCGGGATGGTTGCGTATCCGGGCGAGCAGGGCGTCGCATTTCCAGCCGATACGTCCGGCGATGCACAGCCGCGCTTGCGAGCCGCAAGCCCAGGCGCGTTCGAAGGCGTCCAGCAGGTAGTCGTGGTTCTTGCGCGGCTCGATGGTGCTGACCATCAGGAACACCGGCTCGGGGCGGGTGAACATCTGCTTCAAACGCGGCTCGACAGCGGCGTCGGCGCTGCGCAGATCCAGTTCCGATCCGAGGTGAAAGAAATCAAACCAGCGTTTTTCCACTTCGGCTGTGCCGAGCCGCTGCTGCAGTTCTGCCTGCACCTGATCGCGGACGGTTGCAGAAATTGCCATGTAGCCGTCGGCGTTGCGGCTGATCCAGTCGAACCATTCGCCGTACACCTCGACCAGCCGCGTGTCGTAAAACTGCGGATGCGATAAGGGAATCAGGTCGTAGATCACCGCCACAATGCCCACGCCGTCATGCTTGAGGCGTTCGGCATGCAGGAAAAAATCCGAGTGCCAGGACGAATCCAGCAGCACCAACTGATCTCCCGGCTGGTGTTGCAGCGGCTCACAGCGCTGGGGCAATTGATAGCGGTTGATCTGCTCGATCAGACGCAACGGGATGCCGAACAGGCCGAACGAAGCCAGCCGGTAACCGACGTACAACAGACGCCGCAGCGTTTTGCTGCGCCAGCGGCTGTCGAGACGCTGATGGAACTGCCAGAAGCGATGCGCCAGGCGTTCGAAGCGTTCGCCGAAGGTCACAATCGTGTTGAAAATCGGTGAGTCCAGCGGCGCGAGGCGCGTCACGCGGTACAGCTTGCCCTTGAGCACCACTACCGGCAGGCACTCGACGCCCCGCGCGCTCGGCGGCAGTTGTTGGATGACGTTGCGCACCACGCGCTGAATCCCCGAATTGATTTTCGGGTGTTTGAACACATGCGTGCATTCGACCAGCAGGCGAGTCATGGCGCGCGCTCCGTGAGCACGGCTTCGGCGCTGCGAGTGATCGAGGTTTTTGCCCCCAGCCACGAGCAGCCGACGAAGTCCTCCTGACGGTTGTTGATCACGTGGAACACCAGCCCGTAGTCACGCCATTCGAAATTGCGATCCAGGTGCGAATCCAGCCGCGACAGGCTCAACGCCACCGAATAGTTGCCCTTGCCCAGGCCCATGACGAAGGCAAAACGGTAGGTAATGCGCTCACCTGAATGCAAATCGTCCAGCGCCTGATTTTGCCGGTGGGTGTTGATGCCGTACATGGCCTGACCGAGGCGGTCCTTGATCATGAAACCGAGCACCAGCCGTTCAATGTCCTGACGGATCTCGACCTGCACCTCGAGCACCACCGCTTGGCCGACTTCAGCCGCGTCGACCGAGCGCTCGCGTTCGTCGAGCAGGCGCACGCTGAGGATCCCGGCCTCACCGGTGCCGGACACGGTTTGCACCTGGCCGCCGGCGAGGGTTTCCTGGCGCACGGTCTGGCCTTCGCGTTCGGCGAGCAGGGCGTTGTAGTAATCCATGACCGCTTCCGGCTTGTCGTGCATGGCCATGCGCCCGCCCTCGAGGAGGATCGCCGAGTCGCAGATCGACTGAATCGCCGAGCGGTCATGGGACACAATCAACAGCGTGGTGCCGGCCTTGCGGAAGCTGCGAATGCGGTCGAAGCTTTTATGCTGAAAGTACGCATCGCCGACTGACAGCGCTTCGTCGACGATCAGAATGTCCGGACGCCGCGCGGTGGCGACGCTGAACGCCAGGCGCATCTGCATGCCGCTGGAATAGGTGCGCACCGGGTGATCGATGGCTTCGCCGATTTCGGCGAAACGTTCGATGTCCGGCATCAGCGTTTCGATTTCTTCGACCTGCATACCGAGCAGTTGCCCGGCCATTATGGCGTTCTGCCGGCCGGTGAAATCAGGGTGAAAACCCATGCCCAGCTCCAGCAGCGCGGCGACTCGGCCTTCAAGTTGAATATGCCCGCAGGTCGGTTGAGTGGTGCCGGTGATCATCTTCAGCAGGGTGCTTTTGCCAGCGCCGTTGACGCCGACAATGCCCACCGCTTCACCGGGCGCGATCTCGAAATTCACATCCTGCAAAACCCAGTGTTGACGGTGACGCAGCGGCGAAAACGGGATCAGCCATTCCGCCAGTCGGCTCCAGCGCGTGGGGTATTGCTTGTAGGCCTTGCCCAGACCGGTGACGCGTATGTGTCCCATCAGAGTTCATCCACCATTTCGCCGACCCGGCGGCGGAACAGGCGCAGACCGATTACGCAGAACAGCAGGCCTATGACGAAAATCGGCAGCAGCGAACTCCACACCGGCCATTGGCCGTAGAGAAACAGGTTCTGATAACTACCGATGAGGTTGGTCAGCGGGTTGAGTTGCAGCAGACGCTGTACCCATTCCGGCAGAATCGTGATCGGGTAAACGATCGGCGTCAGCCAGAACCAGAATTGCAGGCAGATGGCGAACAATTGCCCGACATCGCGAAAAAATACGTTCAATACGCCAAGAATCATCCCCAGCCCGGCACAGAACAGCACTTGCAGTGCCAACAGCGGCAGCAGGGCGAACAGCGCCATGCCCGGCCAGCGTCCGGTTACCAGCAGGAAACCGAGAAACAGACCGATGATGATCGCGAAGTTGATCCCGGCATTCATCAGCACGATCACCGGCAAGCAGATGCGCGGGAAGCTGATCTTCTTCAGCAGGTTGGCGTTTTCCAGAAACATGTTCTGGCTGCGCAGGGTGATTTCCGAGAACAGACCCCAGGTCAGCAGACCGGCGCACAGGTACACGCTGTAGGCCATGCCGTCGTCCACACCGGGCAATCGCGCGCGCATGATGTGCGAAAAAATCACCGTGTAGACGATGATCATCGACAGCGGATTGAGTACCGTCCACAGCGCGCCGAACAGCGAATTGCGATACCGCGCTTGAAACTCTCGCTGGACGCTGCCGAGGATGAATCCACGATAACTGCGCAGCGAGCGATACAGGGAAAGCAGCATTCAAACCGTCCTGCCGTACTGATCTTCGAAGCGCACGATGTCGTCTTCGCCCAGGTATTCGCCGCTTTGCACTTCGATGATCACCAGATCGATCACGCCGGGGTTTTCCAGGCGGTGCTTGTGTCCGGCGGCGATAAACGTCGATTCGTTCTTGGCTACCAGCGTGGTGCCGCTGCCATTGTTGGTGACTTTGGCCATGCCTTCGACCACCACCCAGTGCTCGTTGCGATGATGGTGCATCTGCAACGACAACTTGCCACCTGGCTTGACCACGATGCGCTTGATCTTGAAGCGCGGGCCTTCCTCGAGCACGGTGTAAGTGCCCCACGGACGGCTGACCGTACGGTGCAGGCGATAGGCTTCGTGGGATTTGTCCTTGAGCTGCTTGGCCACGCGCCGCACGTCCTGCGCGCGGTCGGCATGGGCCACCAGCACGGCGTCGGCCGTGTCGATGACGATCAGGTTATCCACGCCCACGGCGGCTACCAGACGGCCTTCGCTCTGTACGAAGTTGTTGTGGCTGTCGATGAAAATCGCTTCGCCACTGGTGCGGTTGTTGTCGGCATCGGCCGGTACCAGCGCCGCGACTGCGCCCCAGGAGCCGATGTCGCTCCAGTCGAAACCGGCGGGCACCACGACGACTTTTTCCGAGCGTTCCATCAGCGCGTAGTCGATGGAAATGTCAGTGATCGCGGCGAACAGTTCGGCTGACAGTTCCTGTTGCAGGCAGCCGCCGGTTTCCACGGGATCGCTGACGGCCATGCAGGCGCGGGTCTGTTCCAGCAACTCGGGGGCGTGTTTTTGCAACTCGGCGATCACGGCTGCGGTGGTGAAGCAGAACATCCCCGAGTTCCACAGGAAGTTGCCGCTTTCCAGATAATGAGTGGCGGTTTGCAGATCGGGTTTTTCCACAAAGCGCTGCACTTTGGCGGCGCCGCGAGCATCCAGTGGCGCGCCGGTTTCGATGTAGCCGAAGCCGGTTTCCGGGGCGTTCGGCACTACGCCGAAGGTCACCAGATAACCGTCCTTGGCCAATTGCACGGCGTGCTCGACTGCGCTTTTCAGTGCCTCTTCGTTGACGATCAAATGGTCGGCGGGCATCACCACCATGATCGCTTCATCGCCATGCAACGCTTGCAGCGACAGGGCAGCAGCGGCGATGGCCGGTGCGGTATTGCGCCCGGCCGGCTCCAGCACAAAGTGCCCGCGATGGCGCGACAGGCGCGCGGCCTGATAGTGATCCTTGCTCTGGAAGTAGTACTCGCGATTGGTCACCGTGACGATGTCGCCCCAACCGTCGAGCAGCGCGGCCGCACGCCGGTAGGTCTTGCCCAGCAGCGACTGGCCGTCGGGCAGGGTCATGAACGGTTTCGGATGGCCCTCGCGGGACACCGGCCACAAACGAGTCCCGGCACCGCCGGACAGAATCACGGGGATGAGCATGGCCTACTCCTTGGCGACGCGTTTCATGTCCGCATCCATCATCATGCGGATCAGGGTGTCCAGATCGGTTTTCGGTTTCCAGCCCAGCACGCGCTGCGCCTTGGCGGGGTTGCCGAGCAGTACTTCAACTTCGGCCGGACGGAAGAATGCCGGGTCGATCTTCACGTAATCACGGTAGTTGAGGCCGACGTGATCGAAAGCGATGCGGCACATCTCGCGCACGGTGGTGGTCACGCCGGTGGCGACCACGAAATCGTCAGGCTTGTCCTGTTGCAGCATCAGCCACATGGCTTCGACGTAATCGCCGGCAAACCCCCAATCGCGCTTGGCGTCGATGTTGCCCAGGCTCAGCTCCTGCTGTTTGCCTTGCTTGATGCGAGATGCCGCGTCAGTAACCTTGCGCGTAACAAATTCGATGCCGCGCAGCGGTGATTCGTGGTTGAACAGGATGCCGCTGCTGGCGTGCAGGTCGAAGCTTTCGCGGTAGTTGACGGTGATCCAGTGGCCGTAGAGTTTGGCCACGCCGTACGGGCTGCGCGGATAGAACGGCGTGTTCTCATCCTGCTGCTCAGCCTGGATCAGGCCGAACATTTCGCTGGTCGAGGCCTGATAGAAACGCGTGTGCGGACTGAACTGGCGGATTGCTTCGAGCAGGTGAGTCACGCCCAGGCCATCGACAATACCGGTGGTCACCGGTTGATCCCAGGACGCCGCGACAAAGCTCTGCGCGGCAAGGTTGTACACCTCGTCCGGCGCCGATTTGATTACCGCGCGCTGCACCGAGCAGGCATCGGCCATGTCGCCATCGAGGTAGGCGATATCGGCTTCAACGCCCATCTCGCGCAGGCGCCAGCGCGAATCGCTGCTGCGCCGTGCGACCAGACCGTGAACCTTATAGCCCTTGTCCAGCAGCAGTTTGGCCAGATACGCGCCGTCCTGACCGGTGATCCCTGTGATCAATGCACTTTTTGTCATTCTTGTAATACTCGCTTCTCCCAGTCGGACAGGATCGCCCGCAGGGATTGTTGTGTTGTGATTTCAGGCGTCCATCCTGTGGTTTCGCTGAGTTTTTGATGGCTTGCGCAAACGCGACGCTGATCCGCGCGCCGCATGCGCGCCGGATCCTGAACCAGTTTCATCTCGACCTCTGCCAGGTCGCCCATCTGTTCGATCAGGCTGCGAATGCTCTGCTCGCGCCCGGAACAGATGTTGTAGATCTGCCCTGGCATGCCGTTTTCCAGCAGCGCGAAATAAGCTGAGATCACGTCGCTGACATCGAGGAAGTCGCGCGTCACGTCAATGTCGCCAACTTCCAGCTGCGGCGCTTGCAGACCGTGCTTGATGCGGTTGATCTGCCGTGCGGCGCTGGCGATGACGAAGCTGTCTTTCTGCCCCGGGCCGATATGGTTGAACGGCCGCGCCACCAAGGCCCGCAACCCTTCGCTCAAACCCCATTGCAGACAGAGGAATTCGGCCGACAGTTTGCTCACCGCGTACGGGTTGCGCGGGCAGGGTGGTTGGTGTTCGGTGATGGGCAACGCGGATTCCGCGACCTGACCGTAGACATCGCCAGAGCTGACGTACAGGAACGTTCCCTTGAAGCCACGCGCCTTGAGCGCTTGCAACAGATTGAGGGTGCCGAGCAGGTTGATGTCGAAGGTGCGCGCCGGATCACGGAAGGCTTCGGGGACGAATGTCTGGCCGGCCAGGTGAATGACGGCATCAAGCAGTTGTGGCCATAGGTCGATGAGGCTGTCCGGTTTTGTCAGGTCGTAGGCTGATGCGGCAGGCAGCAGTTGCCACGACGCGTCTTGCGCGTTGAGACGTGACTGGATGTGTTGTCCCACGAACCCACTGAGGCCCGTGATGAACAGACTTTTTTTCAAACAGCGACCCCTTGGTCTTTGACTTTCACCTATTCCCACAGGCTTACCAGAAATGTCTGACAGAACGTAGGAAAAACCGGGCAGAACGGCAGGTGAAGTCTTTGTTGTAGTTGTTTGGCTGCCAATCTGTGCCAATTGCGCAGCAATTTCAACAGGACAAATCGTGACTGGTCAGTTCTCGTCAGAGTAGCTGGATTTTTCTCGTCGGGCGGTTCACGGAACCGCAACGGATGTGTTTAGAATGCCCCTCGTCGCGATTCTTCAAGGTTCTGCAGAGGAATCGCACGACAGGGTAAAACCGACCACTAAAACAAGAACAGAGACGTGCCCCGAAGACGCAGGACGAGCACCGCTGATGGCGGTTCGATCCGACGCTCGGCCGTCATAGCGTGAGGCTGCCGGGATGGCGGTTTCAGCGTGGGATGCCATGAACTTCATTCTTTATTCGGACGTCAACGACCGTTCCATCAGCCAGAGTCTCGGACGTCCGGAATACAGTTACTACTTCGTGCTCAAGGCCTATCGGCCGGTGCTGGAAAGCCTCGGGCGCGTGCACGTTGTGTCGTCTGCTGGCGAGGTTGATCCGCTCTATCGGCAACTGGTCGCTGCTGGCGAAGACAGCGTATTCCTGTCGTTCACCCCGCCGCAGAATACCCCTTCCGCTCTCGAGTGCCCGACGATCTGCGTGATTGCCTGGGAATTCGATTCGATCCCCGATGAGTCCTGGGACAACGATCCGCGTCACGACTGGACGCAGATGCTCGCGCGCCAGGGCCGGGCCATCACGCTGTCGAGCCATACCGCACGCGCCATTCGCCGAGCCATGGGTGAAGATTTTCCGGTGCTGGTGTTGCCCACTCCATTGTGGGAAAACTTCGCCGCCATTCGCGAGCAACACCTCAGTATGCCGATCAATTCCGGCGCGGCCCTGGCGATCAAGGGCTGCATTTTCGACAGTCGCACGTTGGGGCTGTGCGCCGATGACCTGCTGCCCAAACCGCTGACGCCCGAGCAACTGGCCGAAATCGAAGCGCAACGACCGCCGCCGCTTACCCTCAAGCGTCGCTGGGTGATTGCCCGTCATTATTTGCGCCTGTGGGCGCTGAATCCTCCTCAGGCTGAGCCGGTTGAGCGGGTGACTTTTCTGCATCACTGGTACTGGGAAGGACTGCGCGATCTGTTCCCGGACAAGGCCCACGCCTGGCTCGAACAACGGCTGCCAGCCATCGCCGGGCCGCATGCCGTGACCGTGGCCGAGCCGGCTCCGCTGGATTTGCCGGACACTTCTGCGGTGGTCGAAACCACGGTCGACGGTGTGGTCTACGTCAGCGTGTTCAACCCCAGGGATGGCCGCAAGAACTGGCACCATCTGGTCACCGCGTTCTGCTGGGCCTTTCGCGAAACGCCTGATGCGACGCTGGTGCTGAAAATCACCCAAAGCGATTTGTCCTCGTATTACAGCGAGCTGATGACGCTGCTCGCGCAGTTGTCGCCGTTCGCCTGCCGGGTGCTGGTGTTGCACGGTTATCTGGACGATGCGCAATACGCCCGGCTCTACGCCGCCGCCAGTTTCTACGTGAACGCCTCGCGCTGCGAAGGGCTGTGCCTGCCATTGATGGAGTTCATGTCCAGCGGCAAACCGGTGATCGCCCCCAATCACACGGCGATGGAAGACTACATTGACGACTCGGTGGCGTTCGTCGTCGAGTCCAGCGAAGAACTGACCATCTGGCCGCAGGACACGCGCATCATTTACCGCACCTTGCGTCACCGGCCGGACTGGAACTCGCTGAAAAACGCCTACGAAAACAGCTACCACATGGCCAAAGACCAGCCGCAGGATTACCGGCGCATGTCCATCGCGGCTGTCGAACGCATGCACGAATACTGCGCGTTTGCCCCAGTGCAGCGGCGCATGGCAGATTTTTTCGGCCTCGTGCCTGAGGGCGTCGACGTCGGCCCCGTGACGGATACCACCGCATGCTGATCATCATTCATTCGGAAACCAACCAGCACACCATCGCGCAGAATCTCGGGCGCTCGGAGTACAGCTATTACTTCGTGCTCAAGGAATATCGACCGGTGCTCGAACGTCTCGGCCGGGTGATCGAAGTGACTGATCCGGCGCGTGAGGTCGACACGCTGTATCTGGAGTGTCTGGCGCGCGGCGAGCCGTGCGTGTTCCTGTCGTTCTCGCCGCCGCACCGCACGCCGATCCATCTGGCCTGCCCGACACTGCCGGTGTTCGCCTGGGAGTTCAGCACGATTCCCAACGAGCCATTTGCCGGCGAGCCGCGCAATGATTGGCGCGCGGTGTTGCAGGCCTGCGGAGCGGCGATCACCCATTCCAGTTACACGGTCAACGCGGTGCGCGCGGCGATGGGCGCGGATTATCCGATTGTCGCGGTGCCGGCGCCGGTGTGGGATCGCTTCGCGGCGCGTGGTGCGCAGTTGCAAGGCCAGCCTTCGACGGGGTCGGTGCGTTTGAAGATCAAAGGACTGGTGGCTGACAGTCGCCAGCTCGACCTCGACGCCTTCGGCCCAGAGCATTTGCGACGTGGCACAGGCATTGATTTCGAGGCACCGGTCAGTGAGCAGGAGTTGGTATTGGACGGCGTGGTGTACACCTCGGTGTTCAATCCGGGTGATGGCCGCAAGAACTGGGAAGACATGCTCAGCGCGTTTTGCGTGACCTTTCGTGACGTCGAGGACGCCACGCTGGTACTCAAGCTCACTCATCACGATGCTGAAGAAGCGCTTGGCGACATTCTTCATCATCTGTACAAAAATCAGTCTTACCGCTGCCGCATCGTGCTGATTTACGGCTATCTCGCCGACGCCGATTACGAGCGGCTGGTGCAGGCCACGCGGTACGTGGTCAACACGTCCTATGGTGAAGGTCAGTGTCTGCCGCTGATGGAATTCATGTCCTGCGGCAAGCCGGCGGTGGCGCCGCGTACTACGGCGATGATCGATTATCTGAGCGCAGGCAATGCGTTCGTGGTCGATTCCTCCGATGAACTCACGGCCTGGCCGCACGACCCGCGCAAGGCGTTTCGCACGCTGCGCTACATGACCAATTGGGCGTCGGTGTGCAGCGCTTATCGCGCCAGCTACGAGGTCGCGAAAAACCAGCCGCAACGCTATGCGCAGATGTCTGAGCAAGCGGTGTCGAGCCTGCAAGCATTTTGCAGTCAGGCCGTGGCTGAGCAGCGTCTGGGTGATTTTTTCGCGCAACTGTTCGAGCACCGTGCGTTGAGTGCCGCGCAAGTGCCTGCCTCATGATCCGCGCTTTGCTCCGACGCCTGTTGCCCGCTGCGCCACCTGCGCCGACGCCGACTCCTGAGCCGCTAACCGAGCGCGTTTCGCCGCGGGATATCGGCCTGCTCGACGCCGTCCTTGATGGCTGGTTTCGCGGCGATACAGGTGAGTTACTCAAGGGTTTTGCCATCGGCGCCGACGACACTTTGCTTGATGTCGGTTGCGGCGAAGGCGTGGCCACACTGTTTGCCGTACGTCAGGGCGCTTCGGTGATTTTTACCGACAGCGAACTCGACAAAGTGCGCGAACTCGCCCGGCAGGTTGATGCGCAATCGACCAAGGCCAATCTCGGGTTAGTCAGCAACAGCCTGCCGTTGCCGCTGGCCGATGGCTGCGCGAGCAAAGTGGTGTGCATGGAAGTGCTCGAGCACATCGATGATCCCGAACCGTTCATGGCCGAGCTGGTGCGCATGGGCCAGCCCGGTGCGCAGTATCTGCTGAGCGTGCCGGCACCGGTCGGCGAGCATTTGCAAAAGGGCATCGCCCCGGCCAGTTATTACCAGTCACCCAATCATGTGCAGATTTTCACGGCGGAGCGCTTCGCGGCGCTGGTCGAGGACGCGGGTCTGGTGATCGAGCATCGTCAGGTCAACGGCTTCTTCTGGGTGATGGGGATGATTTTTTTCTGGGCCAGCGAGCGTGCGGCCGGACGTGATCTGGACGGTGCGGTACGCGACCGGATTCAGGCGCCGTATCCGCCATTGATGGAAAGTTGGGCGCGCACCTGGCACGACCTGCTGTCGCAACCCGACGGCCCGGCAATCAAGCAGGTGCTCGACCAACTGATGCCCAAGAGTCAGGTGATCATCGCTCGCAAACCGCATGCTGCTTCGCCATCCGCCGAGCCTATTTCTGGAGCCACCCCATGCTGAGACTGTTGAAGAAACTCACGGCGCCGACGCCTGCACCGGCAGCCGCGCCGGTAGCGCCCGCAATCAACGCGTTCGACCTCGGTTTGCGCGACGCGATGCTCAGCGGCTGGTTCAACCATGCCACCGGCGAGCTATACAAAGGCTTCCCGGTGACGGCCGAGGACACGGTGCTGGACGTTGGCTGCGGTGACGGCGGCAACATGCAGTTCTGCGGCATGCGCGGCGCGAAGCTGATCGTCGCCGATATCGACGCCAGCAAAATCGATGCGGCCCGCCAGCGGTTGGGCGAAACCACGGCGCAAAGTGTCGAGTGCCATGTGACGGACGGCAACCCACTGCCGATCGCCGATGCCACGGCGACGCGGGTGGTGTCCACCGAAGTCCTCGAACACGTCGATGATCCGGCGCAGTTCCTTGCCGAGCTGGTACGCGTCGGGCAACCGGGCGCGTTGTACTTGCTGAGCGTGCCGCATCCAAGTTCCGAGGATCTGCAAAAGGGCATCGCTGCGCCGGCGTATTTCGAGAAGCCGAATCACATCCGCGTGATCACTGAAGAACAGTTCAAGGCGCTGGTCAGCGAGTCCGGTCTGGAGATCATCAGCCACAGCCAGTACGGGTTTTACTGGTCGATGTGGATGTTGCTGTTCTGGGATGCCAAGGTCGATCTGCACAACCCGGATCACCCGCTGCTCAACCATTGGGCCGAGACCTGGCAGGCAGTGCTCGACTCGCCGCGTGGGGCGCAGATCAAAGAAGCGCTGGACGGGGTGGTGGCGAAAAGTCAGGTGATTATCGCGCGCAAGCCGTAACAACTTTTTTGTGTACCCTTGCAGCCTTGTGATGACGGGGTTGGCAAAGGTATGCGCTTTCTCGTGGGTTTTTCGGGCCTGCTGGCAGCTGTGTTTCTGCTGGTTGGTTGCGAGCGGCAGGACGCAGCGCCGCTCGACCAGCAACTCTACATCTGGCAACGCCAGTGGACGCCGGCCCACGAGCCTGCGCTCAAGGACAGCCGCGGCGATTTTTCGACGTTGCGCGTGTTGGCGTTGCAGGCCTTCCCGCGTGCCGGATGGAGCCGTGCGCGAATCAATGCGCAACTGCTCAAGGACGATGGCCGCCCGCTGATTGCAGTGATCCGTCTCGACGGTCAGCTCAAGTCATTGGATCAGGATCAGGTTACTGCGCAGATCCTTCAGGTTATTGATGACTGGCAACAGCAGGGCCTGACCCTGGCCGGGGTGGAGATTGACCACGATGCCGGGAATGCGCGGCTGCCGGCCTACAGCGAATTCCTTGCACATCTGCGTTCTGCGTTGCCCGCATCGTTGCCGTTGAGCATCACCGCACTGCCGGCGTGGCTCGACAGTGCGCAACTGCCAGCCTTGTTGGCCACGGTCGACAGCAGCGTGCTGCAGGTGCACGCGGTCAGTGATCCACGGCGCGGACTGTTCGATCCGCAGCAAGCGCAGCGTTGGGCAAAAGCCTGGGCGCGAGTCACGCAAAAACCCTTTTATCTCGCTTTGCCCGCGTATGGCGTGGCGCTGCTGCCGGACGACGGCGGGGCGCCCGTGGTGGAAAGTGAAGTGCCGGTCGGGCAGGGCGGGGAGCGGCGGGAGTTGCTTGCCGATCCGTTGCAACTGAGCCAACTCGCCCAGGCGTTGCGTGACGATCGTCCGTCGCATCTGGCGGGGCTGATCTGGTTCCGCCTGCCGCTGGCGCATGATCGCCGGGCGTGGAGTCTGACCACGTTGCGCGCGGTGTCCAGAGGCGATGCGTTGACCAGCCATTTCGCTGTGACGATCACCGCGCAAGGCGATCTGTACGACATCAGCCTGGGCAATCAGGGCAATCTCGACGCGCCCTGGCCCGCGCGATTGAGCGTGGCAGTCAGTGGCTGTGAGGGGGCGGATGCACTGGCCGGTTATACGTTGCAACAAAGCCCGGATCTGCTTACCTTCACGCGCCTGAACGACGGTCGGTTGCCGGCGGGTAAGCAGCGCGCCATCGGTTGGGCGCGTTGTGCACATATTGATCAAGGAGCTTCGCATGTTGACCCGTAACTGGCCCCGCCATCTGCTTTGTCTGAGCCTCAGCCTGCCGCTGGGTTCGGCGCTGGCCTGCGGCCCGGATTTCCCGGCGCGCCTGCTCGATAACCGTGGGCAGACCATGTCGGAGCTGCCTGCGGGCAATTTCAACTTCGAGATCAATCGTCTCGGCAAGTCCATCGCAGGGCTGAAGAATCTGACTCCCGACGCTGACAGTCCGGGTACGCTCTACGCCGAACCGAGCGACCCCGCCGAGCAACGCGACAAAGCGGAAATGTCCGGCCTGAGCGGGCCGCAGCAAGCGTTGGTCCAGAGCCTGCGCGGCTTGAGCGATGCGCGGGAAGCCTTTGCTCAGGGCAGCAATCTGCCAGCGGAAATCCGTCTGTACGTGGCCGGTGCGGTGGCGTTCAACGCAGGCGATCAGCAACTGGCGGTCGAGTATTTCCGCCAACTGCTGGCGCTGCCGGCCGAACAGCGACCACTGCGCAGCACATGGGCGGCGTATTCCGCAGGGCGCGCGCTGTATGCCATGAGTGCCGAGGCGAACGATCGGCTGGAACCGCTGGAAGAGGCTATTGCTGCGTTCCGTCAGGCACGGCAACTGAGCATCGACGGTTTCAGCGATCCGTTGGGGCTGGGCGTTGCCAGCCTCGGTGAAGAAGCGCGGGCAGAGCGCTTCGCCGGGGGCTGGGATCGCGCCATCGAACTGTATGCGGCGCAGAGCGTGCATGGCTCGATGGTCGGATATACCTCGTTGAAGCAGTTGGCCAACGAATTGGCAGAAATGCCCGAGCCAGAATTGGCGAAGTTGATGCAGCATGAAGGCGTGCAGAAACTGTTGACGGCGTACTTGGTCAGTCGGCTGGGCTGGTCATATGGCGAAGAACCGCCGAGCGAGAAAAAACTCGTCAAGCTGCTGCAAAACAGCACGCGCGGCAGCCTCGACAATGCCGATCGCCTGGCCGCGATGAATTATCGCCAAGGCGATTACGCCAGTGCCAAGGGCTTTCTCGAGCACGCCGGGGACAGCGGCCTGGCGTGGTGGCTGCGCGCCAAACTGGCAGTGCGTGACGGCGACAAAAGCGCTGCCGCAGCGGCCTACGCCAAGGCAGCGCAGGCGTTCCCGCAGGGTGAATCCTGGGGTGAGCAACGCACTTCCAACTGGGAGTTGGAGTCGGTCCGGCCCAAATGCCGGGTTGAGGCGGAGAGCGCCATTCTTGCGCTGCAACGAGGCGAGTACATACAAGCCTTCGATCAGCTTTATCGCAGCCAGAGCATGTACTGGCTCGACGCGGCGACAGTCGCCGAGCGCGTGCTGACCCTTGATGAGCTCAAGCAGTACGTCGATACGCGGGTGCCAGCGGTACGGACTGAGGAAGCAGAGGCTGTGCAATCGGCAACCAGGCTGCGCAATCTGCTCGGCCGCCGTTTGCTGCGCGAAGGGCAGTATGCCGAGGCGGTCGGTTATTTCGACAGTGAAGGCCTGCAGAGCACAGCCAGGCAGTACGGCGACTTGCGTCGCGCGGCGGACAACGCATGGTGGCCGACCAAACGTGCCAGCGCATTGTTCAACGCGGCGGTCATTGCGCGGGAGTCGGGCATCGATATTCTCAGTTACGAGATGGACCCGGATTACGCGCTTCTGGGCGGCAGCTATCAGCTGCAAACCACGGAGCTGGAAGTCGGGCCGCTAGTCAGCGAAGCCGAAGTACAACGGCAGAAAGCCAGTGAAGCGCAGCCGGATCAGCGTTATCACTATCGATTTGTCGCCACGGCGCTGGCCAATCGTGCGGCCGATAACTTGCCGCATTCCAGCCAGGCGTTCGCCGCCGTGCTGTGCACGGCTGTCAGCTGGAACAGCAGCCTTGAGGATCAGAGCGCGCTGTATCGCCGTTACGTCAACGAAGGTGCCTTCGTCTGGTGGGCTGAAGATTTCGGCCGGCAGTGCGAAAGTCCCGACTTCGCCAACGCCGACAAACGCTACGTGACGCAAGTGACGGACTCGGTACGCTCGACACTGCGTCCGTACAAGTGGCCAGTGCAGATCGCAGCCTTCGTCGTTGTGGCCGGCATTGCCTTCATGCTGTTCAACCGTCGCCAGCGCAAGCTCCGCAAAGCCTAAGCCTGCTGCACAAAAGTCAGGCGAACTGCGAAGCCGATCAACAAACTGCCGAACAGCCATTGCTGCAGGCGCTGGGCGGTCGGGTTGTGATGCAACCAGCGACCCAGCGCCGCGCCGGTCACGGCGTAGGCGCTGTCGAACAACAGCCCGATGCCGACCAGCATGGCGCCGAGCACAGCGAACTGCGTCAGCACCGGCGCGCCGTCGGCGACGATGAATTGCGGCAGCAACACCGAGCAGAACAGCAGCGGTTTGGGATTCAGCAGGTTGGTCAGCAAACCTCGGCGAATCGCCTCGCGCCATTGCGCGTTACGCTCAGGTACGGCGCTGGCGTTGATTTCCGGCACCAGCGTGCTGCGCAGGCACTGAATGCCGATCCACAACAGATACGCCGCACCCGCCAGACGCACCACATCAAATGTCCACGGCGCAGCCTTGAACAGCGCCGCCAGCCCCAACGCCGCCAACGCCACATGACACGCCCGCGCCACCGCCAAGCCTGTCGCGGTGGCCAATGCCGCGCCTCGACCCTCGCGGGCGCCGGTCTGCAACAGCAGGATCATGTCCGGGCCGGGCAACAGATAAACCACCGCCAATGCCAGGAAAAACAGCCAGAGATTTGTCATGTTGCGCGCCTTTCGTTGTCGATTCGGTCGTTTCAGTCTATGGCCGAAGGGCGGGGCAGGTGCGTGCGTAGTCAGCTTCAAAAAGCCTTCAGGTTGGCATAATCTGCTGATTTTCTCCTTTGTCACCATCAGGATCTGCCAAGCATGAAACTCGACGCCTTCGACCGCAAGATTCTCGCCGCACTGCAACGTGACGGCCGCCTGAGCAACGTGCAACTGGCGGACGAGATCGGCTTGTCTGCCTCGCCGTGCCTGCGCCGGGTACGCATGCTGGAGGAGGCGGGAGTGATTCGCGGCTATCAGGCTAATCTGGATCGCGATGAAGTCGGGCTGGGGCTGACGGTGTTTGTCGGGGTGAAAGTCGAACGGCACAACGATGAACAGGCCGAGGCGTTTTACCGCGCGGTGACGGCGCTGCCGGAAGTGATCTCGGCGTTTCTGGTGTCTGGCGAATCGGATTTTCTGCTGCAAGTGGTGGTGCCGGATCTGCGCGCGTATGACCGCTTTCTCAGCGGTTGTCTGTTGAAGCTGCCGGGCGTGAGTGACATCCGCAGCAACTTCGCGATTCACACGGTGAAAGCGCCGGGTGCGTTGCCGCTGGAGCATCTGCCGACCTGAAGCTGTTCTGCCCCCGCCCCGAATATTCGCGCAACGCTTCAGGCAAGCGACAGGTTTCGCGTCCCTGAATAGCGCAAATGAATACAAATATTTCACGACTTTCGTTATATCGTAACGCTATGTGCGATGTACCAAGGGTTGTCGGGGGAATATGCAAGTCGATCTGGAGCTGGAAGGCACGCAAGTGACCGGTCTGCCGCGCTTTCAACAAGCAGCGGCGCAGGGCCGCTGGTTGCGGCGATGGGTTCTCGGGCTGGGTGGATCGGCCGGGGCCGGGTGGGTGCTGGCGTTTTTTGCCGGGCTGTTTGCGCCGCAGTCGCTGTGGCCTGCGCTGCTGGTCAACCAGAGTGCAGCGTTGCTGATACTGGTTGCCGGAATGCAGTCTGCTCGATGGGTAACCGAGTGGCGCGCGCGGGTGCTCAATCCGGTGGCGGCGGTGCTGGTTGCGCAAGAGCCATCTGCGCCGCAGGGTTGGTACGAACGGCTGCTCGATCGCATGAGTCAGCGCACTCTGCATCTGCTCGGGCAGATTGGCGCGGCGACGTTGTGGCTGGGTGCCTGGGCACTGTTGATCCTCTTCAGTATCGAGCAGGTATGGAATCTTGCGCTGCCAGCTGCTGCCGTGGGTTTGTCGGCGACGGTGGGTGCTGCGATTGCGCTGTTGCTGGCGTTCGGTTTGCTGGTGCTGGAGCGGCAACTGGCGCAGGAAAATCCGACGCAGTGGCCCGAAGCCGGAACGCTGGCGCAACTCACGCGCGTGGCAATCATCAGTCTGGTGCTCGGCGCGGTGTGTCTGCTGTTCGCCAGTGACAGCGCTGTTTGGCCAGTGCGCCTTGCGGTATTGATCGGCATATTGCCGGGGTTGGTCGCGCTGGAGTTTCTGCTGCGCGCTGTGCTGTCGCTGTTCAGTCCACGCCGTGATCAACTTGAACCAACCTTGCTGGCGCGTAGTTTCGTCGCCGATTTGCTGCGTTGGCCGCCACAGCCGTTGCTCGCTTTACAGCACGAATTGCACAACCGCTTCGGCATCGATCTACGGCAGATCTGGGCCTTCAGCTATATGCGCCGGGCGTTTTTGCCGGTGCTGGCGTTGGTGGCGGCGGTCGGTTGGCTGCTCACCGGCATTCACGAAATTTCGCTGCAAAGCCGGGGTATTTACGAGCGCTTCGGCAAACCGGTGCAAGTGTTCGGCCCGGGTTTGCACGCCGGTCTGCCGTGGCCGTTAGGGCGCGTACTTAACGTGGAAAACGGCGTGGTGCATGAACTCGCGACCAGCGTTGGCGAGAACCCTGCGCCGGTGCAACTCGACCCTGCGGAAGGTCCCGCGCCGCTGAGCGCCAACCGCTTGTGGGATGCCAGCCACGTCAACGATAAATCCCAGGTAATCGCCAGCAGCCGCGGCGATCAGCAGAGTTTCCAGATCGTGAACATGGATGTGCGCTTCGTTTACCGCATCGGCCTGACCGATCAGGCCGCACTGGCGGCGACTTACAACACTGCCGATGTGCCGACGTTGATCCGCAGTACTGCGAGCCGAATCCTGGTGCACGACTTTGCCTCGCGCACCCTCGACGGTTTGCTCGGTCAGGACCGGGTAGGGTTGGGCGAAGAGATCGGCCGGGCAGTGCAAAGTGATCTGCAAAAACTCGACAGCGGCGTGGAAATTCTTGCCACCGTGGTCGAAGCGATTCATCCGCCGGCCGGTGCGGCCAATGCCTATCACAGCGTGCAAGCGGCGCAGATTGGCGCACAAGCGCTGATCTCGCGTGAGCGCGGCGCGGCTGCGCAAGCCAGTAATCAGGCACTACTGCAAGCCCGCCTCGCGCAGGATCAGGCCAGCGCCAACGCTCGTGAAACCAAGGCCACGGCGCGCGCGGCGGATCTGAAATTCAGCGCCGAGCAAAAGGCCTATGCGAGCGCCGGTCAGGCGTTTGTGCTGGAGCAATATCTCAGTCAGCTCAGCCAAGGCTTGAGCAACGCCAAGTTGCTGATACTCGACCATCGACTCGGCGGCAGCAGCAATGCGCCGACCATCGACCTGCGTACGTTCACGCTGCCGGCTGACCCGACGCCGGCGCGCACCACCGCTCAACCAGGAGTCGCCCATTGAGCCAGTCGCACACTCACGATCACCATGACCACAGCGGCCACGATCATGCTCATGGCGGCGCACATCACGGCCATCATCATCACCATCACGGCGCGCCGGAAGAAGCCGGGCCGTTTCCTTGGCGGCGCATGGGTTGGGCCGCGTTGCTGGTCGCGTTCGCTATCGCCGCGGCCAGTCTGGTGCAAGTGCGATCCGGAGAAGCAACCGTCATCACGCGTTTCGGTAATCCGTCGCGCGTACTGCTCGAACCAGGTTTGAGCTGGCGCTGGCCAGCGCCGTTCGAAGCGGCGATCCCGGTTGATCTGCGCCTGCGCACCACCTCAAGCGGTTTGCAGGATGTCGGCACCCGCGACGGTTTGCGCATCATCGTTCAGGCTTACGTGGCGTGGCAGGTGCAGGGCGATCCGCAGAATGTGCAGCGCTTCATGCGTGCGGTGCAGAATCAACCGGATGAAGCAGCGCGGCAGATTCGCACCTTTGTTGGCTCGGCACTGGAAACCACCGCCAGCAGTTTTGATCTGGCGAATCTGGTGAACACCGATGCCAGTAAAGTGCTCATTGCCGATTTCGAAGCGCAGCTGCGTGAGCAAATCGATCAGCAATTGCTCGCCACTTACGGCGTGCGCGTGGTGCAAGTTGGCATAGAACGATTGACCTTGCCGTCGGTGACGCTCACTGCAACGGTCGACCGGATGCGCGCCGAGCGTGAAACCATTGCCACCGAACGCACCGCCATCGGCAAACGTGAAGCAGCGCAAATCCGTTCTGCTGCCGAGCGCGATGCGCGAATTGTGCAGGCGGATGCCACAGTGAAAGCGGCGGAAATCGAAGCGCAATCACGAGTCGAAGCTGCGCAAATTTACGGTCGCGCTTACGCCGGTTCGCCGCAGCTGTATAACTTGCTGCGCTCGCTGGATACGCTCGGCACCATCGTTACTCCGGATACCAAATTGATCTTGCGCACCGACGCCGCACCGTTCCGCGTGCTGGTCGATGGTCCGCCGAATCTCGACAGCAAACCCGGATCGCAGCCATGAGTGAAGTTCCACGTGGAACAAACTCGCTAAATAGTCCGTGGATTCAGGCCGGACGTCTGGCGTTTTGGGCGTTGTACGCGGTGACGATTCTGGCGGCATTGGCCTGGGCATTCTCCAATGTTCGGCAAATCGACCCGCAGAATCGCGCGGTGGTTTTGCACTTCGGCGCACTGGATCGCATTCAAAACGCCGGTCTGTTACTGGCATGGCCACAGCCGTTCGAACAAGTGGTTCTGCTACCAGCGGCAGACCGCGTCATCGAACGCCGAGTGGAAAACCTGCTGCGCAGCGACGTCGCTTTGCAGGCTGATCGCGTTGCAACTTTCGCCACTCCGCTGGGCGATGCATTGGCCGGATCTGGTTATTTATTAACCGGCGATGCTGGAGTGGTAGAGCTGGATGTGCGGGTGTTTTACAAGGTCACCGACCCGTACGACTTCGTGCTGCAAAGCGATCACGTGTTGCCGGCGCTGGATCGACTGGTCACGCGCAGTGCGGTTGCCCTGACCGCCGCGCGCGATCTGGACACCATTCTCGTCGCGCGACCAGAACTGATCGGCACTGACAATCAGGCTGCCGAACGACGCGAGCGACTGCGCGGTGATCTGGTGCAAGGCATCAACAAACGTCTGGCCGAATTGAAGGCCAGCGGGCAAGGCATCGGCATCGAAGTGGCGCGAGTCGATGTGCAATCGAGCCTGCCGGAAGCGGCGATCAGCGCTTTCAATGCGGTGCTCACCGCCAGTCAACAAGCCGACAAAGCGGTGGCCAATGCCCGTACGGATGCCGAAAAAGCCACTCAATCTGCCAACGAACGAGCTGACCGCACGCTGCAAGTCGCCCACGCGCAGGCAGGTGAACGCTTAGCCCAAGCCTCGGCTGACACGGCCACAGTGCTGGGACTGGCCAAGGCGCAACAGCAAGGCACCGATCCGCAAATGCTCCTGCGTTTGTACCGCGAGCGTATGCCGAAGATTCTCGGCCAGGCCGGATCGGTAACTACGGTCAATCCGAAAGACGATTCCCGCCTGATCATTCAGGGAGCCAGTAAATGAGCGCGACCACCGCTGCACCGAGCCTGTTGTCCTCGGCCGAACAACGCCGCGCCGCGCGCCAGTTGACGTTGGCCATGCTCGCTCTCGGCTTGCTCGGTTTGGGATTGATCTGGCGTTGGCTGGTGCCCGAGCAAACCGGCGTCAGTCAGTTACTGCTGGGCTGTGCTTCCTTATTAGTCGCGGTACCGGTGATGCGCTCGGCGTGGTACAGCCTGCGTTATCCGAGTTTGCATGGCATCACCGATCAGTTGATCGCGCTGGCCATGCTCGGGGCTTGGGCGACCGGCGATCTGCTGACGGCGGCGCTGCTGCCGATCATCATGATCTTCGGCCATGTGCTGGAAGAGCGCAGTGTGATCGGCTCGCAGGAGGCGATTCACGCACTGGGCCAATTGACCCGCAGCCACGCGCGTAAAGTTCAGGCCGACGGCTCGATCATCGAAGTCGACAACGGCACGCTCAAGGCTGGCGACAAGGTTGAAGTCCGCGCCGGTGATCGCGTACCCGCCGACGGTCGCGTGCTCTCGGGTCAGGCGAGTCTCGACACGGCTTCGATTACCGGCGAGTCGGTGCCGGTCGAGGCGGGCGTCGGCATGGCGGTGTTCGGCGGGGCGATCAATCTTGATGGTTTGTTGCGCATTGAAGTGACGCGCACCGGCGATGAGTCGACGCTGGGTAAAGTCATCGCGCTGATGCAGAACGCTGAGCGCTCGAAGCCACCAATCACTCGGCTGCTTGAGCGTTATGCCGGCAGCTACATGGTG
Source organism: Pseudomonas sp. P4795 (assembly GCF_048822895.1). Taxonomy (NCBI): domain Bacteria; kingdom Pseudomonadati; phylum Pseudomonadota; class Gammaproteobacteria; order Pseudomonadales; family Pseudomonadaceae; genus Pseudomonas; species Pseudomonas sp. P4795. The sequence goes on from NZ_JBMFBT010000007.1 coordinate 185,142, forward strand.
CTGGTGTTGCTGCTGGCGGCGGTCACCTGGTTCATTACCAATGACGCGCAAGCGATGCTCGCGGTGTTGGTGGCGGCATGTCCATGCGCGTTGGTGTTATCGGCGCCGGCCACGGCGATTGCCGGCGTTGCGGTTGCGGCGCGGCATGGAATCCTGATCCGCAGCTCGGCGTTTCTGGAAGAGCTGGCCGACCTGACTTCACTGGTGGTCGACAAGACCGGGACCCTGACTTACGGGACTTTGCGTTTGCAGTCGATCGACGCCGCGGGTGCGGATGAACATTCGGTGAAGGCGCTGGCCGCCAGTCTCGGTGCCGCCAGCAGTCATCCGGTCAGCCGGTCGCTGGCGGGATTAGTCAGCGCCGAAGAGGTTCTGCCGCTGACTGATATTCACGAACGCCAGGGCCTCGGTGTAGTGGCGATGACTGCACAGGGTGAAGCGGCTTTGGGCCGTCCCGAGTTGTTCGCGCAACTCGGCATTGTCACCACAGCAGTTCCCGAACACGACGGACCGATTGCCGGTCTGGCGCTGAACGGCGAATTCCTTGCGTGGCTATTGCTGGCCGACACGGTAAAACCGGAAGCCAGATTTGCCTTGAACGAGTTGCGCGAACTGGGCCTTGGGCGGCAACTGCTGTTGACCGGCGACCGCCAGAGCGTCGCGCAGACACTGGCCCGGGATGTCGGCCTGCATGAAGTCGAAGCCCAAGCGTTGCCTGAAGACAAACTCAACCGCGTACTCAAGGAAATCGATAACGGCTTCCGGCCGATGGTGGTCGGTGACGGCATCAACGATTCGCTGGCGCTCAAGGCCGGCGTAGTCGGCGTGGCCATGGGTGCGGGCGGTGCGGATATCGCGCTGGCGTCGGCCGACATCGTGTTGATCGGCAGCGACCTGCGCCGGCTCGGTACGTGTGTGCGCCTCAGTCGCCAGTGCCGACGTACTTTGCAGGTCAACGTGATCATCGGTCTTGGCTGGACGCTGGCCATCGTTGTGTTCGCTGCGTTCGGCTGGCTCGGCGCTGCGGGGGCGATGATCGCGGCGTTGTTGCACAACCTGAGCACGCTGCTGGTGCTGGGCAATGCCGGGCGTTTGTTGCGTTTTCAGGAACCGCTGCTAAAGCTTAAACAGCAGAACTGATCGTTTCGTGCACCCTGATGCAAGGATCCGGAGGCTGTTGCAGCCTGCGCGGCTGATCGATCGCGGCGATCAAATCGATAGCCAGCTATTTTTCAAGGATGGTCTACCCTCAGATCAGACGTCTGAAACAAGGGGGGATATTCCATGCTCGCGCAACTTCCACCGGCCTTGCAGAATCTGCAGCTACCGCTTCGCCTGCGACTCTGGGACGGCCACGAATTCAATCTGGGGCCGGCGCCCAGCGTCACCATCGTGGTCAAGGATCCACAGATGGTCAGCCAACTCACCCGTCCAAGTCTGGACGCGCTGGGGGCAGCGTTCGTCGAGGGTAAGCTCGAACTTGAGGGTTCGATCAGCGAAGTCATTCGGGTCTGTGACGAGTTGAGCCAAGTGCTGCTCGGCACCGATGATGGCAGCCAGCCTGTGCGCGCGGCGCACGACAAGGAAACCGACGCCAAAGCCATTTCCTATCACTACGACCTGTCCAACGCGTTTTATCAACTGTGGCTGGACAGCGACATGGCGTATTCCTGCGCGTATTTTGAAACCGGCAGCGAATCCCTTGAACAGGCGCAGCAGGCCAAATTTCGCCACCTGTGCCGCAAGCTGCGCTTGCAGCCAGGCGAGTATCTGCTGGATGTCGGTTGTGGCTGGGGCGGACTGGCGCGCTATGCCGCGCGCGAATTCGGCGCCAAAGTGTTCGGTATCACCCTGAGCAAAGAGCAACTGGAACTGGCGCGTGAGCGGGTCAAGGAAGAAGGTCTGGACGATCTGGTCGAGCTGCAACTGCTCGATTATCGCGATCTGCCGCAGGACGGACGCTTCGACAAAGTGGTCAGCGTCGGTATGTTCGAACACGTCGGCCACGCCAATCTTGCCGAGTACTGCAAAACCCTGTTCGGCGCGGTGAAGGAGGGTGGCCTGGTGATGAACCACGGCATCACCGCCAAGCACATTGATGGCCGCCCGGTCGGACGGGGCGCCGGGGAGTTCATCGAGAAATACGTGTTCCCCAATGGCGAGCTGCCGCACCTGTCGATGATCTCGGCTGAGATCAGTGATGCAGGCCTGGAGATTGTCGACGTCGAAAGCCTGCGCCTGCATTACGCGCGCACGCTGGATCACTGGAGCGAGCGGCTGGAGGACAATCTCGAAGCCGCCGGCAAGTTGGTTCCCGATCAGGCGCTGCGCATCTGGCGTTTGTACCTGGCCGGTTGTGCGTATGCATTTGCTCGCGGCTGGATCAATCTGCACCAGATTCTCGCGGTCAAAGCGCACGCCGACGGTAGCCACGAACTGCCGTGGACCCGCGACGATATCTATAACCCTTAGCGTCAGAGAATCGGTGAAATCAACCGGGCGATCCGCATTCCGAGTTGTTGCAGGCGGTGCAGTTCCCGGCTTTCGTCTTTGGCAATTTCGCAGGCCTGGTCAAAGTCGGCGTTGAGCATTTGTTCCACGCTGGCGGCGAACTCGCTGTCGACCGTCAACAGCATCACTTCGAAATTCAGCCGGAATGAGCGGTTGTCCAGATTGGCGCTGCCGATGGCGCTGATTTCGCTGTCGATCAACACCACCTTCTGATGCAGGAAACCTGGCTCGTAGCGAAACACCCGCACGCCGGCGCGCACGGCTTCGAACGCATACAGGCTGGACGCCGCGTAGACAATGCGGTGATCGGGCCGCGACGGCAGCAGCAAGCGCACATCAACCCCGCGCAGGACTGCCAGACGCATCGCGGCGAATACCGCTTCGTCTGGAATGAAGTAGGGGCTAGTGATCCACACCCGCTCGTTGGCCGCGTGGATTGCTTCGACGAAGAACAGTGAACAGGTTTCGTAGGCATCCGCCGGGCCGCTGGCGAGCAATTGGCAGAGCACGCCATCCTCCGGGTAAGCGTCCGGCAGGATCAGCGGCGGCAGCGTGCGTGCAGCCCAGAACCAGTCCTCGGCGAATGACTCCTGCATGCACGCCACCACCGGGCCGCGCACTTGTACATGAGTGTCGCGCCACGGTGCCAGCGGCGGCTTTTCGCCGAGGTATTCGTCGCCAACGTTATGCCCGCCGACGAAGCCGATCAGACCGTCGACCACGACGATCTTGCGGTGATTGCGGAAATTCACCTGGAAGCGATTGAGCCAGCCGCTGCGAGTGGCGAAGGCTTTGACCTCGACACCGCCGTCGCGCAGGCTTTGCACATAGCTTTTGGGCAGGGCGTGGCTGCCGATACCGTCGTAGAGCAGATGGATCGCCACGCCTTCTGCTGCTTTCTTCAGCAACAGATCGCGCAGCCGCTGGCCGAGACGGTCGTCATGAATGATGAAGAACTGGATCAGCACGGCTTCGCGCGCGGAATTGATGGCGGCGAAAATCGCCTCGAATGTGGCGGTGCCATTTATCAACAACTGCACTTCATTGTTGGCCAGACACGGCATGCGCCCGAGTTTCGGCATCGCACGCAAGGATGCGTAGGCGCTGGATGCGCGGGCGGCGAGGGCTTCTTCCACCCACGGTCGCCAGTTGAGTTCAGAGATCGCCTGACGCATGTGCTCGTTGGCCTGGCGTCGTGCCTTGATGTAGCCATCAAAGGTGCTGCGGCCAAACACCAGATAAGGAATGAGCGTGAAGTAAGGAATGAAAACCAGGGACAGCGCCCAGGCAATCGAGCCTTGCGCGGTGCGTACGGTCAGCACCGCATGAATCGCGGCGATTGAACCCAGGGTATGTATAAGGGCGATCAGATAACCGAAAATGTGCGGTCCAAAATAATCCATGGGGCAACCTTGCTCCGGAAGATGCAATGCTTAACAGACCATGTTCCTTGGCGATTGTCGCTATTTAGTTTCTGCTGGCAAAGCCCGGCATGAACCGAAACAATTGGCCGACGTCTAACGGCCACTACTGATCAGGAGTTACTCGATGAACGTTCGTCTGCTGGGTTTGGCGCTGGGCCTGGGTTTGGCTTTGCCGGTGATTGCTCAGGCGCAGATGTTGCAGCCGGGGTTGTGGGAAATGACATCGAGCAACGTCAAAGTCGATGATCAGCCGATGGATGTGCAATCGATCCTCGGCCAGCTGCAAGGGCAGATGACCCCGCAGCAGCGCGCGGCGCTGGAGAAGCAGGGCATCAATATCGGCGGTAAAGGCATTCGTGCCTGCCTGACACAACAGCAGGTCGCCACTGATGATATTCCGCTGGCAGACCCGCAATCGGGCTGCAAACAGCAGATCACCGACCGTACCGGCAACCAGTGGAAATTCCGCTTCAGTTGCCCGAAAGCTCAGGGTACCGGCGTGGCGACTTTCCTCAGCGACCGTGAATTCACCACCGTGGCCAACGGCACGTTCAATGCGATTGGTATCCAGCAGAAGGGCAGTCTGGAAACGCGTGCGGTGTGGTTGGGTCAGGATTGCGGCACGGTTAAACCCCGAGCCTGACAAAGCATCGCCAGCAGGCTGGCTCCCACAGGGATGCAGCCTGCTGGTGATAACACATCTATGGTTAGCGCATAAACCGCAATGGTAAGCCCTGACATCCATCGTTGACCCGGTTGCCATCCCAGGCAATCTGCCCCGACACCAGCGTCGTCGTCACTCGATGTCGAAAGCTGCGTCCAGCAAACGGCGTCCACCCGCACTGCGACAGAATCGGCTGTCGATCCACTTCCAGCATCTGCGGCCGCACCAACACCAGATCCGCCCAATAACCTTCGCGCAAATACCCTCGATCCGGAATCGCAAACAGATCCGCCACGCGGTGACTGGTCTTTGCCACTAACGTAGTGATCGGCAATGCACCGTCTGCCACCAATTCCAAGAGCGCCGGCATCGCCTGCTGCACGAGTGGCAAACCGGACGGTGCCTGATCATATGGCCGCTGCTTTTCCGCCCAGGTATGCGGCGCGTGATCGCTGCCGATTACGTCAAGCCGATTGCCGAGCAGTGCCTGGCGCAACGCATCGCGATCAGCCTGGGACTTGATCGCCGGATTGCATTTGATCTGATTGCCGAGGGCCGGGTAATCACGGTCATCGAACAGCAGGTGATGCAGGCAGACTTCGGCGGTGATGCGTTTCTGCGCCAGCGGTTGGTCCTCGAACAACTGTAGTTCGCGCGCAGTGGTCAGGTGCAAAACATGCAGGCGCGTGCCATGACGCTTGGCCAGATCCACCGCCAGCGATGAAGAGCGGTAGCAGGTTTCGGCATTGCGGATCAGCGCGTGAGCGGCGGCAGGCAGATGGGCGCCGAACAACTCGCGCAGGTTCGCGGCATTGGCATCGATGCTTGGCGTGTGTTCACAGTGGGCCAGCAGAATCGTCGGCACCTCGGCGAACAGTCGCTCCAAGGTCTTGGGATCGTCCACCAGCATGTTGCCGGTGGAGGCGCCCATGAACACTTTGACCCCGGCCACTTCGCACGGATTGAGCGCGGCGACGATATCGAGATTGTCGTGGCTGACACCAAAGTGAAAGCCGTAATTCGCCACCGAGCTCATCGCCGCGCGCCGCTTTTTATCGGCCAGCGCATCAAGTGTGAGCGTCGCGGGATTGGTGTTGGGCATGTCCATGAAACTGGTGATGCCACCGGCCACCGCCGCGCGGGATTCGGTGTAGATGCTGCCTTTGGCCGGAGCGCCCGGTTCACGAAAATGCACCTGGTCATCGATTATTCCCGGCAGCAGCCACTGGCCGTCGGCATCGATTTCCAGCGTTGCGTTTTCACCCTCGATGCTGCGCGCGATCTTGACGATTCGGCCGTTGCTGAGCAACAGATCGCCATCGAATTCGCGTCCTTCATTAACCAGCCGCGCATTGCGAATCAACACACTGCTCATGGTTCAGAACTCGTTCTGCAAGGCTTTGTAGCCGCGCACCAGATCGACGTTGGTGCGCGCCACGTCCTCGGAAAACTCCGAAGCGCTGACGCTCACCGGCGGGAATTGCGAAAGGTCGGTGCCCGGGCCGATGCGGGTGGTGGAGGGCACGTAGAACGCGTCCGGCAAATCGCGGCCATCGACCACCGAGTTGTGCCGCACCACGCAACCGTTGCCGACCACGCAATTGAACAACACGCTGTTGAAACCGATGAACACCCGGTCGCCGACCACGCACGGGCCATGCACGATCGAGCGATGGGCGATGGAGCTGAACTCGCCGATGGTCACTGCCGCGCCGGATTTGGAGTGGATCACCACGCCGTCCTGAATGTTCGAATTGGCACCGATGGTGATCGGCTGCATGTCGCCCGTGGCATCCACTTCGTCAGCGCGGATTACCGCATACGGACCGACGAATACGTTTTCACCGATGACGACTTTGCCGCAGATGATCGCGGTTTTATCAACGTAGGCAGACTCGGCAATCTGCGGCAAATCGCCGGAAGGATTTTTGCGGATCATGGCTGGCTCAGTGCTTGGTAAAGTGTGTTGAGGTTGTATTCGAACAGGCCGGTAAACGTGCTGGCCGGGCCGCTGGCGGCGAGTGCATCCGAATACAGCGTGCCGCCAATGTGCGCGCCACTTTCCTCGGCAATCTGTTTGAGCAGGCGCGCGTCCTTGATGTTTTCCATGAACACCGCTTTGACTTTGGCCTGACGAATCTGCCTGATCAGCGCGGCAACTTCGCTGGCGGATGGCTCGCGTTCGGTGGAGAGACCTTGCGGCGCCATGAAGTCGATTCCATACGCCTGACCGAGATAACCGAAGGCATCGTGGCTGGTGACGATCTTGCGATTGCCCGGCGGCAGTGAACCGAGTTTGGTTTTGGCCTCGGCGAGCAGGGCGTAGATCTGTTTCAGATAGGCTTGGCTGTTGCGCTGGTAGTCGGCTTTGTTCGCCGGGTCAGCGGCGATCAGCGCTTTGGTGATGTTGGCGACATACAGCTCGGCATTCGCCAGGTTGTGCCAGGCGTGCGGGTCGGGAACGGTTTCGCCGTCCTCATCCAGCGCGCGTGGAATCACGCCTCGGCTGGCATTGATCACCGTGGCTTTGGTCTCGGTACTGGTCACCAGTCGATCCAGCCACGGCTCGAATCCGAGTCCGTTTTTAATGATCAGCCCGGCTTTGAGCAAGGCTTTGGCATCGTCCGGCGTCGGCTCGTAGGTGTGGGCGTCGGCATCTGCACCGACCATGTTGGTGATCTGAACATGCTCACCACCGACCTGTTGCACCATGTCGCCAAGGATGCTGAAGCTGGTGACCACCGGTAATTTTTCCGCCGCCGATAACGACATCGACAGCATCAGGCTGAATAGCACGAGTAGAGCGCGCATCGGGAGACACCTCATTGGGATGTGAGCAAAGGCGGGCGGCGCAGCAAACCGTGCACCGGGCCGAACACTACGGACAGCAGATATGCGACGCCCGCCACCAGCACGATGGCCGGGCCGCTGGGCAGTGAGTAGTAGAACGACAGCAGCAGTCCGAGCCATACCGAGAGGCTGCCGATCAATGCGGCGATGGCGATCAGCGTCGGCAAATGGCGACTCCAGAAGCGTGATGCGGCGGCGGGCAACATCATCAATCCGACCACCATCAATGCACCGATGGCTTGAAAGCCGATCACCAGATTGAGCACCACCAAGGTCAGAAACACGCCGTGGGCAAGCGGCCCGAGGCGGCTCACAGTGCGCAGGAAAAGTGGGTCGAGGGTGTCGAGCAGCAGTGGTTTGTAGATCAGCGCCATGGCGATCAGGCTGAGTGCCGAGACCCATAACATGCCGGTGAGCGTCGGGCCGTCGACGGCCAATGCCGAGCCGAACAGCAGATGCAGAAGATCCAGGCGCTTGCCGGCGATGCCGAGAATCAACACGCCGCTGGCGAGGGAGATCGGATAGATCGCGGCTAGGCTGGCGTCTTCGCGCAGGCCAGTGCGGCGGGTGATCCATGCGGCAATTCCGGCCATGCTTAGCCCGGCGCCGAGGCCTCCAAGGGTCAGCGCAGGCAGGCTCAGTCCGGCGAACCAGAAGCCGAGCGCGGCGCCAGGCAGGATGCCATGGGCTACGGCATCGCCGATCAGACTCATGCGCCGCAGTATCAAAAACACCCCGAGCGGGGCTGTGCTGCAAGCCAGAACCAGACCGCCGATCAGGGCGCGGCGCATGAATACAAAGTCCTGGAACGGTTGCCAGAAATGCGCGATAGCCTGCATCAGGCAACCTGCGTGTGAGGAGTTTGCTGGATCAGTTCGGCGCTGTTGCCGAACACGCAGCCGCTGCTTTTAATCAGTAGGGTTTGCGGTATGTGTTGGCGCACGGCGGCGAGGTCGTGGCAGACCACGACCAAGGTCCGACCTAGTTCGTGCCATGTGTGCAGGTGGTGCCAGAGTAAAGCCTGACCGAGTTCATCAAGTGCCGCGTGTGGTTCGTCGAGCAACAGCACAGGCGTATCAGCCAGACTCAGACGGGCGAGCAGGGCGCGTTGCAGTTCACCGCCGGAGAGCGCCATCAACGGACGTCGTTCGAGGCCGCTCAGGTGCCAGGCATCGAGTGCCTGCGCCAGACGTTGTGCTCGAAGTTGTGTCGAAAGTCTGCGGCCCCAGAATCCGGCGGCTACCAGTTCTTCAAGACTGATCGGGAATTGACGATCCAGATGCTGTTGTTGCGGCAGGAATGACACACCGCTTTGTCTCGGCACGCTTAAGGCGACTTTTCCGGACAATGGTTTCTGCAAACCGGCGATGACTTTGAGCAGGCTGCTTTTGCCGCTGCCATTGACGCCAACGATGGCGGTGAGGCTGCCACTCTCCAATTGCAGATTCAGGGGTGGGGTTAGCGGTTGGCCGGGCGCACCCCAGCTCAGACCTTGGCAGCGGATCATGCTTGCTCCCGCCGCCAATGCGTTTCGGCAACTGCGTCATGGGCGTGCAGGCTTTCGGCGTGGATCACTCGTACTTGGAATTCTCTGATTCCGGGTGAGCGTCGCAACGCCAGGTTCAGCCTTCGCGCGGCGTCTTCGCAGAACATCAGGTTCTGGCCGTTGGCGAGGGCGAAGGCTTGTTCATCGGCGCGCTTAACTGCGGTCTGCACGGCGGTGCCTAGCGCGGCTTCGGCGTCGTTGATGATTGCAGTCAGCGGCAGTTCATCGACGAAATCTTCTAGGTGCACATGGATTTGCGCAGTGCTGCGTTGGCTGTGAGGGGTGGCGACGATGCCCTGAGTCGAGCCGAGCCAAGCCAAAACATCCGCGTGCTCCAGCGACTGGTTGGCGAAATCGTCGACGAATTGCTGTTGAATAAGTTGTCTGGCTAACGCCGCTGAGCAGGGGCAAGTCGAGGAATATTCCACGCCAAGTGTGAGTTCCACGTGGAACATCTGGTTTTTCAGACTGGCTGCGATGCTGACGGGATAGGCTTTCCATCCGCTCAGAGGACTGATCAGAGCAGGACGTTTCAGCAGCAAACTTGTGTGAATGTTGAGGTAGGCGTTACTCGACAGATCCGTATGTGTATCGAGAAAGCGCTGCAAAACTCCGCGCAACAGTCCCGGCGTGAGATTGCGCTGTTCCAGTTTCTCCAGCGCCAGATACAAGCGCGACATGTGAATTCCGCGCGCTTCGCCGTTATCGAGACTGACGCCTGCATCGACCTTGGCAGCTAAACGCTGGCCTTCGATTAAAACAGGCAAGGCGATGCCATGCATTCCCACCCATTCAAGGGGCAACGCTTGGCGAGCAGCTTGCGCGGCGATATCCGGCAGCGTCAGCGCATTCATGATTTGGTCCGTTGTGATGATTGAATTTGATGTTACATTATAACAATACAATCAACGACCGATTTTTCATGAACAAGCTTTCATCGACGCAAGCGCTGGTTGAGCGGGCGTTGATTTGGCGACTGCCTGATGAGGATTACCCCCGTGTCTACCCCACTTCCAGTGACCGTTTTATCCGGCTTTCTCGGCGCCGGAAAAAGTACACTTCTGAATTACGTACTACGTAATCGCGACAATCTGCGCGTAGCTGTAATCGTCAACGATATGAGCGAGATCAACATCGATGGCAGCGAAGTTCAGCGTGATGTCAGCCTGAATCGTGCAGAAGAGAAACTGGTCGAGATGAGTAACGGCTGTATCTGCTGTACGTTACGCGAGGATTTGCTGGAGGAGGTCAGCAAGCTCGCCGGCGAAGGACGTTTCGACTATCTGCTGATTGAGTCGACCGGCATCGCCGAACCCATGCTAGTCGCCGAGACCTTCACTTTCCGTGATGAGCACGGCCAGAGTCTGGCCGACATCGCCCGTCTCGACACCATGGTCACCGTGGTCGACGGCATGAACTTCCTGCTCGACTACCAGGCAGCGGAAAGTCTCGCGTCTCGCGGGGAAACACTCGGTGAAGAAGACGAGCGCTCCATTACCGATCTGCTGATCGAGCAAATCGAGTTCGCCGACGTCCTGCTCATCAGCAAGATCGACCTGATCAGCAGCCGGGAGAGGGAAGAGCTCACCGCTATCCTCAAACGCCTTAACGCCCACGCCGAAATCATCTCGATGGTCATGGGCGAAGTGCCGCTGGAGAAAATCCTCAATACCGGCCGCTTCGACTTCGAAAAGGCAGCCCAGGCACCGGGCTGGTTGCAGGAGCTACGCGGTGAGCATGTCGCGGAAACTGACGAATACGGCATCGCGTCATTTGCTTACCGCGCACGCCGACCATTTCACCCGCAGCGTTTTTTCAGTTTCATCGACCGCCCGTGGCTGAATGGCAAACTGCTGCGTTCGAAAGGCTTCTTCTGGCTCGCGAGTAAACCGCAGGATGCCGGCAGCTGGTCGCAGGCCGGCGGCTTGATGCGTCATGGTTTTGCCGGACGCTGGTGGCGCTTCGTGCCCAAAGAGCAATGGCCGCAAGACGAGGAAAACACCGCGGCGATCATGCAAAACTGGACAGCCAGTGTCGGAGATTGTCGCCAGGAGCTGGTGTTCATCGGCCAGAACATAGATTTCCTGCAACTCACATCGGAATTGGACAGCTGCCTGCTGACCGATGAGGAAATGGCGCTCGGCACCCAGGGCTGGCAAGCGCTGCCCGACCCATTCGGCCCTTGGCATGAGGAGGCTGCCTGATGCTCGCCCTGAAACCGCTGCAATCCACAACGCGCCATCAGCATCACGGCCGAGGCCCCCAAGCCTTGGCGCAAATCCTTGAAGATGAAGTGAATCTCGCGGTCTGGCAGCGTCAATTGCCGTTGCACATCAGCGATTTCGCCAACCTGCTACTGTCGCTCAACCAACCCTACGCCGAGTCGCTGCACCTGGAATTGGCTGATGAAGACGCTGAGCCGGATCTGACGAGTCTGGTCACCGGATTGCGCGAGCTTGAAGGCTACGAAGGTTTTATCGCGGATCTGAAATGGTTGGTCAGCGCCTTCGCTTGTCTGCTCGGTGCGCGACGCATCGGGTTGCGCCTGCGGGTCTTGGATGCGGCGATGTGTCCGCGCTTCCACGTCGACCATGTACCGGTGCGGCTGATCACCACCTATGCCGGCATCGGCAGCGAGTGGCTGAAAGAAGGCGCGATGGATCGCCGGCAACTGGGAAAACCGTTGAGCGAACCGCAGGAAAAATCGCTGATTCAACAACTGGCCAGCGGTGAAGTGGCGTTGCTCAAAGGCGAAAAATGGAGCGGCAACGAAGGTTTCGGTCTGATCCACCGCTCGCCACAACCAGCGCCGGGCGAAAGGCGGCTGATACTCACCCTCGATTGGCTCGGCTAACGCCTCAAGGCTTGAGCCATTTGCCCTGGCTTTGCGCCTCGCAGTACGGCTGCAAATACGCCGCGTCGGTGGCCACGCCGTAATAGTGGATATCCTGGCGATAAGGCATATTGGCGACTTGCGCGTTGCTGCACACGCCGAAAGCCCCGGTCGGGCATTGGTCGACGTACTGCACGTCGACTTTCTGCCCGGCCAATGTGGGTTTGCAGAAGCCGTCGCTGAAGAGTTTTTCCGGGATGCTGCGATTGTGCTGGCAGACTTTCACGTCGAGTCGCTCGGCCTGGCTGTGCACCACGCAGGCTTGCGCCAAGGCCTCGCCCGACATCAGTGCCAACAGCAACGACCATCCCATCCACCGCATCTTCAACCTCCAGAAAGCCTCAATCATGTTGCAGAACATTCCCACCCACGTCATCGCCGGGCCATTGGGCGCCGGCAAGACCAGCCTGATCCGCCAGCTCATGGCGCAGCGCCCGGCTGGCGAGCGCTGGGCGGTGCTGATCAACGAGTTCGGCCAGATCGGCCTCGACGCCGCACTGCTGACAAGCGACGCCGATGGTATCGCACTGGGCGAAGTGGCCGGGGGGTGTTTGTGTTGCGTGAATGGTGCGCCGTTTCAGATCGGGCTTGGACGCTTGTTGCGCAAGGCCAGGCCGGATCGGCTGTTCATTGAGCCGTCCGGGCTGGGGCATCCGGCGCAATTGCTCAGGCAATTGAATGAGGCGCCATGGCTAGGCGTATTGGCAGTGCAGCCGTGTGTGCTGGTGCTGGACGCCCAAGCGCTGGCGGCGGGAAAACCGTTGCCGGCAGCGCAGAAGCAGGCGCTGGCCAGTGCCGGTTTGCTGCTGCTGAACAAGGCAGAAAATCTCGATCAGAACGCCCGCGAGCAGATCGCCAGGCAGTTACCACCCAGCAAGTTGATCTGGACGCAGCAGGCCGAACTGGCATTGAGCGAGTTGCCGGGACTGGCAGTGCAGGGCGTCAAGCGTGTGGATAACTTCGTAATGCCCACAGGATTGGCGCAGATACCAGCGGTCTGGAGTGAGCAAACCCTGCCGATTTGCCTGAGTCACTCACAACAGGATGGCTGGAGTGTCGGTTGGCGCTGGCCCCCAAGTCAGGTGTTCGACGAAACGCGTGTCGCCGATTGGCTGAAAAGCCTGAGCTGGCGCCGCGCGAAACTGGTTATCCACACCCCGCAGGGTTGGGTTTCAGCGAATGTTTTAGACAATGATGACTTGGATTGGCAGCCCAGTGAATGGCGACGAGACTCGCGAATTGAACTGATTTTCAGCGGTCCCCAGGACGTCAAGCAATTGCAGGCGCAACTCTCAACCTGCCGGATTCAGGCCTCCTAGCTCAAGGCTTCCACTTGGTGTGTTCCTGCCGCCACTGACTCAGCTCGATCACCTGCGCCCGCGGCTTGGCCACTTCCACCACCGGCGGTGTGTCATCAAACGGCGCCGGGTAGGGCGCCAGTTCGATTTGTGCACTGTGCGCACCAAACTGGGTGATGGTGCCGTTATGCCGGGTTTCGCCGGTCACCGTGAATTCGAAGTTGTACACACGGGCCAGTCGCCGCCGCCCGCGCGCATCCTTGATAAAGCCTATCTTCCTCAGCGCCACGTTACCGTCGAGCAACTCGACGCCAACGTTCACGCAATGCTGTTTGACCCGCTCCAGCGCCCGCTCGCGCAAGCCGTGGTTGTGCCAAAGCCATGCGCCAGCCATGGCGAACAGCATGAACACGAAAATATTTTCCAGGGTCAGCATCAACAAGGAACTCCAATAGATGACGTCAGCTTAACTGCGTCGCCGGTCTGTCGTACAGGCTGCGTTTCGTCGCATACTGCGCGGCTTGAATTTCAATCGTTTTACGGAAAAACCCGAATGAAACGTACGCCTCATCTGCTCGCCATCCAGTCCCACGTGGTCTTCGGCCACGCCGGTAACAGCGCGGCGGTTTTTCCCATGCAGCGGGTCGGGGTCAACGTCTGGCCGCTGAACACTGTGCAGTTTTCCAACCACACCCAATATGGTCAGTGGGCAGGCGAAGTGTTGCCGCCGCAACAGATTGGCGAACTGGTCGAAGGCATTGCCGCGATTGGTGAGCTGGGTAATTGCGATGCGGTGCTGTCCGGTTATCTCGGCAGCGCGGCGCAGGGGCGGGCGATTCTCGGCGGTGTGGCGCGCATCAAGGCGATCAATCCCAAGGCCTTGTATCTTTGCGACCCGGTGATGGGCCATCCGGAGAAGGGTTGCAGCGTGCCGGCTGAGGTCAGTGATTTTCTGCTGGAGGAAGCGGCGGCGGTGGCGGATTTCATGTGCCCGAACCAGTTGGAGCTGGACAGCTTCTCCGGGCGCAAACCGCAGTCGCTGTTCGATTGCCTGGCCATGGCGCGCGCATTGCTGGCGCGCGGGCCGAAAGCGGTGCTGGTCAAGCATTTGGACTACCCGGGCAAACCGGCGGATGGTTTTGAAATGCTGCTGGTGACCGCCGAGGGCAGTTGGCATCTGCGGCGTCCGCTGCTGGCGTTCCCGCGTCAGCCGGTGGGCGTGGGCGATCTGACGTCCGGGCTGTTTCTGGCGCGGGTGCTGCTCGGTGACAGCCTGTTGGCGGCGTTCGAATTCACCGCTGCGGCAGTGCATGAAGTGCTGCTGGAGACTCAGGCGTGCGCCAGTTATGAGTTGCAGCTGATTCGGGCGCAGGATCGGATTGCGCATCCACGGGTGAAGTTCGAGGCGACGGCGATCAGTTTGTAAGCCGTTAAAGCTCGCAGCGTGCCGCAGCTCCTACAGGGTTTCACATTCCCATGTAGGAGCTGCCGAAGGCTGCGATCTTTTGCTTTTAATCTCAGGCGTCGCCCTTGATCTCCTGGTAACGCTTTTCCAGTTCCTGGCGAATCTGCCGACGCTGCTGCGCCTGCATATAACGACGCTTGTCTTCACTGTTCTGCGGCTGTAGCGGTGGCACCACGGCAGGTTTGCGCTGGTCATCCACCGCCACCATGGTGAAAAAGCAGCTGTTGGTGTGGCGCACCGAGCGCTCGCGGATGTTCTCGGTCACCACTTTGATCCCGACTTCCATCGAGGTGTTGCCGGTGTAGTTCACCGACGCGAGAAAGGTCACCAATTCGCCGACATGGATCGGCTCGCGGAAAATCACCTGATCCACCGACAGGGTCACCACATAGCGACCGGCATAACGGCTCGCGCAGGCGTAGGCCACTTCGTCGAGGTATTTGAGCAGGGTACCGCCGTGGACATTGCCAGAAAAATTGGCCATGTCGGGGGTCATCAGCACCGTCATCGACAGCTGGGCGTTTCCGGGTTCCATAACGTTCTCACGGGTCAAGGCAGGATTACGGGAAGAACACCTCTGCGGGTGCCTGGTCGCTTTTTCAAAACCACCGTTATCGGGACGCCAAGCGACTGGCTGCCGTCACGCCGGGATCGATCTGTTTCCATATATTGCACCGCCTTTCAGCTGGAAGTCGCGGTGTTACCCTGCGAAAGCCCAGCCCAAGGGCAATTCCTACATCAAAAGCGGATTTTTACTCGGCTCGCCCGGACTCTTCTGACGTCTGCTGGGCGCCTCGTCACTCAAGGAGCCTACGCCATGCATGCGATCAGCTTTATCCAGGATCTGGCAGTGATCATGTTGATCGCAGGCGTGGTGACGGTGTTGTTCCACCGTTTCAAACAGCCCGTGGTGCTCGGCTATATCGTCGCCGGCTTCATCATCGGCCCGCACACCCCGCCGTTCGGCTTGATCCACGACGAAGAAACCATCAAGACCCTCGCCGAGCTGGGGGTGATCTTCCTGATGTTCTGTCTCGGCCTGGAGTTCAGCCTGCGCAAGCTGTTCAAGGTCGGGGCCACGGCGTTTATCGCGGCGTTCCTCGAAATCGTGCTGATGATCTGGATCGGCTACGAAATCGGTCGCTGGTTCGACTGGAACACCATGGATTCGCTGTTCCTCGGCGCGATCCTCGCGATCTCCTCGACCACCATCATCGTCAAAGCGCTTAACGATCTGAAGATGAAAAACGAGCGGTTCGCGCAGTTGATCTTCGGCGTGCTGATCGTCGAAGACATCCTCGGCATCGGCATCATCGCCTTGCTGTCGAGCATTGCCGTCAGTGGCACGGTGAGTTCCGGCGAAGTGTTCTCTACGGTCGGCAAACTGTCGCTGTTCATGATCGTCGCGCTGGTGATCGGCATCCTGCTGGTGCCGCGATTGCTGGCCTATGTGGCGAAATTCGAAAGCAACGAGATGCTGCTGATCACCGTCCTCGGCCTGTGTTTCGGCTTCTGCCTGCTGGTGGTCAAACTCGAATACAGCATGGTGCTCGGCGCGTTTCTGATTGGCGCGATCATGGCCGAGTCGCGGCAACTGCTGAAGATCGAGCGCTTGATCGAGCCGGTGCGTGATTTGTTCAGCGCAATCTTCTTCGTCGCCATCGGCCTGATGCTCGATCCGCTGATCCTGTTGCAATATGCATGGCCGATCGCCGTGATCACCGTAGCCGTAGTGCTCGGCAAGATGGTGTCCTGCGGGCTCGGTGCGTTTATCGCGGGGAACGACGGACGCACCTCACTGCGCGTCGGCATGGGTCTTTCGCAGATTGGCGAATTTTCTTTCATCATCGCTGCACTGGGCATGACCCTGCAGGTCACCAGCAACTTTCTTTATCCCGTGGCCGTGGCTGTTTCGGTGATTACCACGCTGCTCACGCCATACCTGATCCGCGCGGCTGATCCGCTATCAATCAAGCTGTCGGCGGCGATGCCGCAGCGTTTGGGACGGGTGCTGAGTATGTATGGCGAATGGCTGCGCAGCATTCAGCCACAGGGCGAGGGCGCGATGCTCGCATCGATCATCCGGCGGATTCTGTTGCAGGTCGGGGTCAATCTGGCGCTGGTGATCGCGATTTTCTTCTCGGGCGCGTTCTTCGCCGAGCGTATTTCGACTTACCTGCAAGACTGGATTGGTGATCCGAGCTGGCAGAAAGCGTTGATCTGGGGTGGGGCGCTGCTGCTGTCGTTGCCGTTCTTGATCGCGGCCTACCGCAAGCTTAAAGCGCTGTCGATGCTGCTGGCGGAGATGGGCGTGAAACCGGAGATGGCCGGGCGTCACACACAGCGAGTGCGTCGGGTGATCGCCGAAGTGATCCCGATTCTCTCGCTGCTGGTGATTTTCCTGCTGTTGGCAGCCTTGTCGGCCAGTATCTTGCCGACCAACAAGTTGCTGATGCTGATCGCCGTGGTCGCGGCCGCCGTGGCGGCGCTGCTGTGGCGCTGGTTCATCCGCGTGCACACGCGGATGCAGGTGGCCTTGCTGGAGACGCTCGACAACCACAAAGAGCCGTCGGGGCACTGACCATCCGAGGGCGTTTGGCCGATCAGCTTTCCAGCCAGACGTCCCGCGCCCAATGCCAGACCGATTCCCAGGTTTCTTCGGCAATCAGTTCTTCTTCGGCCTGCCACAACACCACGGTGCCGTCTTCTTCGACGCAGTAGTAATCGTCGCCGTCCTGGCAGATCGGGATCAGACTGCGATCAACCCCGGCGTCCCATGCATTGGCGGCCACGTCCGGCAGATAGGTATGCGATTGCGGATCGGTGACGGTCACCGGCTCCAGGCTGCCGTAGACCACGTCGCTGACGGTCAGCAAAAATTCTCTGAAGACAAACGGGATGTCGATGAATAGCTGTTCTTCGATTTCTACCAGCAGATCTTCGTCTGGCAGCTCCAAGGGGACCGGTACCGGTTCGTTGGCTTCACGCAGTTGTTCGATGATTTCTTCCACGTCCGGGATCCTCTTGCTTGTATGGCGCGGTTTATATGGGGCGGTTTATACAGTAGCTCGCTATAGATGCAACCGCGAAATAGAAAACCCCAGCCGAGGCTGGGGTTTTCGTTACAACATACTTAACGCAGAGGGTATCAGCCGTTCTGGCGGATACCGGCGACCAGCCAAGGCTGGTTCTCGCCTTGTGGACGTTCCATGTTCCAGCTTTCGCTGAACACTTCGCCCTGGTCGAAACGCGAGGTTTTCGACACGCCGCTGAAGGTCAGGGTGGCGATGGTCTTGTCCGCACGGTCATCCACGCCGTCCAGTTGTACCTGGAGGTTGTCGATGTAGGTGGACTGGAAGCCGTCGCCCAGATCTGCACGCTCGCGCTTGAGGAACTCAAGCAGTTGCGGGGTTACGAACTCGGCAATCTTGTCCATTTCGTTGGCGTCCCAGTGCTGCTGCAGCGACTGGAAGTGGTTACGGGCGGCTTCGATAAAGCGCTGCTCGTTGAACCACGCCGGTGCATTAATTACCGGACGGGCGGCAGCCGGTGCAGCCGAACCACCAAAGATCGAACCCATTGCGGCAGGCTTCTGCTCGAAGGTTTCACGCTGCATCGGCGCGCCGGCCGGAGCCAGATGCTCCTGCTGCTTGCGGCGACGGGCGGCAATGAAGCGGAAGATCACAAACGCGATCAAGGCCATGATCAGGATGTCGAAAATCTGCATGCCCTGGAAACCGTCGCCCATGAACATGGACGCAAGCAGGCCACCAGCGGCGATGCCGGCCAGAGGACCGAGCCAGCGCGAAGCACCGCCGGCCTTGGCCGCAGCGCCAGCGGCACCGGCAGCACCAGCGGTCGCAGCTGCGCCGCCCGCGGCAGAAGAAGGAGCCATTTGGCTGGTCTGGTGCGTCGGCGCAGCGCCGGCGCTTTTGCCACCACCAAAGCGCTTTGCATTGGCATCAAGGCTCATCGTCAGGCCGATACACAACGCCATGGCGATGCTAAGAAAACGTTTCATACGGAATTCCCGTTTAGTGAGACATGCGCGTCATGTTGCACAGCTGAAGTGTTACTGGCTAGCGACAGAGTGTTTCGGGCTTTTGCCTGACAGGTGAGGTTCAGCTTCGGACAGCGCAATAGGACCTGTTAACTTTGGTCTGTAGGAAGGAGGAATAAGTTCTGTAGGAATAGATGTGTGGGAGCGAGCCGGCTCGCTCCCACAACCCAGGCTTAAATGGCTTCGAGCTTCGCGTAGCCGAGCATCAGCCACTTGCTGCCTTCGCCGAAGTTGACCTGCACTCGAGCCTGAGCGCCGGCGCCTTCGAAGTTGAGAATCACGCCTTCGCCAAAGATCGAATGGCGCACGGCCTGACCAAGGCTGAATCCCGTCTCCGGAATCTCGCTGCCAGCAAACAGATTGCTGCCGCTCATCGACTGGTTGCCGCCGAACGGTCGACTGACGCTGTTCGACAGGCGCACTTCCTGAATCAGACCTTTCGGCACCTCGCGTACGAAACGCGAGACCTTGTTGTAAGTCTCGCTGCCGTACAGACGTCGGGTTTCGGCGTAGGTCATCACCAGATTCTGCATCGCCCGGGTGATGCCGACATACGCCAGGCGCCGTTCTTCCTCGAGACGCCCCGGTTCTTCCAGGCTCATCTTGTGCGGGAACAGGCCTTCTTCCATGCCCACCAGGAACACGTAAGGGAATTCCAGACCTTTGGCGCTGTGCAGCGTCATCAGTTGAATGCTGTCTTCGTGCTCGTCGGCCTGGGTATCGCCGGCCTCCAGTGAAGCGTGGCCGAGGAATGCCGCGAGTGGCGTCAGCTCTTCGTCTTCTTCGGTGTTCTCGAAGTTGCGCGCAGCGCTGACCAGTTCCTCAAGGTTTTCTACCCGAGCCTGGCCTTTCTCGCCTTTTTCCGCTTCGTGATAGGCGATCAGGCCGGATTGCTCGATGACCGTCTGGGTCATCAAGTGCAACGGCATCTCGGCGCACTTGGCGGCGAGGTTCTCGATCAGTTCGATAAACCCGCCCAACGCACCGGCCGCACGCCCGGTCAGGCCTTTGTTGGCGACCAGTTGGCGCATGGCTTCCCACATCGACACATCGGCGTGGCGCGCGTGCTCGCGGATCGCCTCGACGGTTTTCTCGCCAATGCCACGGGCCGGAACGTTAATCACTCGTTCCAGCGCCGCATCGTTGCCGCGACCCTCAAGCAAACGCAGGTAGGCCATGGCGTTCTTGATTTCTGCACGTTCGAAGAAGCGCTGGCCGCCATAGATGCGGTACGGAATCCGCTCACGCAGCAAGGCTTCTTCCAGAACGCGCGATTGGGCGTTGGATCGGTACAAAATCGCGATATCGCTGCGCGCGAGGCCGGTTTTCAGCGCGCTTTCGATGGTTTCGACAACGTAGCGTGCTTCATCGTGTTCGTTGAACGCGGCATACAGATTGATTGCTTCGCCGTCGCCACCGTCAGTCCAGAGCTCTTTGCCGAGGCGCCCGGTGTTGTTGGCGATCAGCGCGTTGGCGGCCTTGAGGATGCCGGCGGTGGAGCGGTAGTTCTGCTCCAGACGAATGGTTTCGGCATCCGGGAAGTCGGCAGAATACTGGTGAATGTTCTCGATTTTCGCGCCGCGCCAGCCGTAGATCGACTGGTCGTCGTCGCCGACCACCATCAGGCTGTCGCCACCCTGCGCCAGCAGACGCAACCAGGCGTACTGCACGGCGTTGGTGTCCTGGAACTCGTCCACCAGAACGTGGCGGAAGCGCTTCTGATAATGCGCCAGCAGGCCCGGGTGGTCGCGCCACAGGTCGAGGGCGCGCAGCAGCAGTTCGGAGAAGTCGATCACGCCAGCGCGCAGGCACGCGGCCTCGTAGGCCTCATAAATGCTGCGCATGGTCGCCAGAAACAGATCGCCGCTGGCCTGAATGTGTTGCGGACGCAGACCTTCGTCTTTCTGCCCGTTGATGAACCATTGCGCCTGACGCGCCGGCCAGCGTTGCTCGTCCAGACCCAGCTCGCGGATCACCCGCTTGACCAGCCGTTGCTGGTCGTCGCTGTCGAGAATCTGGAAAGTCTGGCTCAGCCCGGCTTCCTGCCAGTGCGCCCGCAGCAAGCGGTGCGCCAGGCCGTGGAAGGTACCGACCCACATGCCGGCCGGGTTGATACCCATCAACTGCTCGATGCGGTGGCGCATCTCGGCAGCGGCCTTGTTGGTGAAAGTCACCGACAGGACGGAGTGGGGCGAGGCGTTCTCGACCTGGATCAACCAGGCGATACGGTGCACCAGCACTCGGGTTTTACCGGAACCAGCACCGGCCAGGACCAACTGACGACCCACGGAGGCAGCTACGGCCTGGCGTTGGGCATCGTTGAGGGAGTTCAGCAGAAGGGAGAGATCATCGCGCATCGGGGCATTCTAGGGTGCGCCGCCAGCCCGGGCAAACCGAGCTTTGCATTAGCCGATGAAAGTGCTGCCGATGACGACCGGTCAGTCACCGGCTACAGGCGTTGCCCCGCCTCGCCTCGGGACTTTTGAGGAGGGTAAAAGGCCGAAAAGTCTGGCTGAAATTCTGCTCGCGAGCAGTGTGGCAAGTGAATCGGCTTGTGTATGCTCCGTCCACGTTTCCGGGCGCATGCCCACATCTATAAGAACAAGAACGTTGCCTATGACCCTCAGCTCAGACCTGTCGGGCCCCTCCGTGGAACCCCGGGTTATCCGCAAACACTACGCCACCGAGATGGCGGTCGAGCGCACGCGCCTGCTTTATCAGGGTTCGCTGCTGCCGACGCTGTTCATGTTGATCAATGGTCTGGTCTGCGCCGGTTTGCTCTGGAGCCCGCAGCGTTACTTCGTGGTCAGCGTCTGGCTGGTGTGGCTGCTGTCATTGGTGGCGTTGCGGGTAATTCAGGTCGCGGCGTTCGATTCGGCGATCCCTGACCGTCAGGCCCAGCCGATCTGGCGGCGGATGTTTCTGCTCGGTTCGACCATGACCGGCCTGACTCTGGCCGGCGCCGGCATCGCTCTGGTGCCCGCCGACAACTTCATCGAGCAAGCCTGGGTGTTCGGCCTGATTGGCGCGGCGACGCTATCGGCCAGCGTTGCTTACGCGGTGAGTCTTCCGGCGTTTCTGTCCTTTACCTTGCCGTGTCTGCTGCCGGCCATCGGCTTTCTGTTCTGGGGCGGCGACGATCAGGCGCGCGGCTGGGGTTGGCTCGGGCTGATTCTGTTGGGTTCACTGAGCGTGGTGGCGTGGCAGGTTCATCGTCTGATCGATCGCGGCTTGCTGCGGCGCTTTCAGACTCAGCACCTGATCGAACATTTGCAGCAGGCACAAACCCGCAGCGGACAGCTCAATCAGGAACTGGCCAGAGAAATCGACCACCGGCGTTGCGTCGAGGGCAAATTGCGCGAGGCGCAAGTCGAACTGGAAGCGCGCGTCGCTCAGCGCAGCCTGGAACTGGACGCCGCCAATCAGGCCCTGAGCAAAAGCGAAGCGCGGCTGGCGCTGGCGTTGAAAGCCAGTGAGTTGGGCTTGTGGGACTGGAACCTGCAAACCGATGAAGTGCATCACACGCAGCTTCAGGAACTGTTCGGCCTCGCCCCTGAGTACGTCACGGCACTGCTCAGGGATCTCAAGCCGCGGCTGCACCCGGATGACTTGCCGTTGCTCAAGTACGCCTTGATCGAGCATCTGAAAGGTCGCACCGAGGACTATCAGATCGAATACCGCGTGCGTCATGGCGATGGCCATTGGGTGTGGATTGAAGACCGTGGCCGCGCGGTTGAGCGCAGCGACAGCGGACGGGTGATCCGCATGGTCGGCACCCGCCGCGACATCAGCGTGAGCAAAAGCCTGGAGGTGCAGCAGCAACTGGCGGCAACCGTGTTTGAAGCGGCCAGCGAAGGCATCGTGATTCTTGATCCGAACTACTCGCTGATTGCGATCAATCAGGCGTTCAGCCGGGTCACCGGTTACGACATCGACGACATGCTCGGGCGCAATGTGGTCGAGTTGCCGTGCAGTCGCGACGCGCGTCGACATTACGCGGCCATTCGCCAGGCGTTGGAGCAGCACGGCAGTTGGCAAGGTGAGCTGGTGGAAACCCGCAAGAACGGCGAGTTGTACCCGCAGTGGCTGCAACTGAATGTCGTGCGTGATCGCCGGGGAAGTGTCAGTCATATCGTCGGCTTCTTCGCCGATCTGTCCGCGCGTCGCGAATCTGAAGAGCGTATGCGCTACCTGACGCACTACGACGAACTCACGGGACTGGCCAACCGCTCGCTGTTCCGCGACCGCCTGCACGAAGCGCATCAACGCGTGCGGCAGGGCGGACGCCGCAGTCTGGCTTTGCTGCACATCAACCTGGATCGCTTCAAGCTGCTCAACGATAGCCTCGGCCATGAAATTGCCGATCAGTTGCTGCAAAAAATGTCGCGGCGCCTGGTCATCGCCTTGCCGGAAGCCGACACCATCGCCCGCCTGTCCGGCGACGAGTTTGCGGTGTTGTTCGATGCTTATGGCAGCCTGTCGAGTCTGGCGCGGGTCGCTACACGGCTTTCGACCAAACTGCGCTTGCCGCTGATCATCGACGGACATGAGTTGGTGGTCAGCGCCTCGATGGGCATCAGCATGCTGCCGGACAACGCCCGGGAAATCTCCGCGCTGGTCAGTCAGTCGAACATGGCCATGCAACACGCCAAACATTTGGGCGGCAACAACTTCCAGTTCTACACCGAAAGCCTGCAAGCCAGCACCCTTGAGCGTCTGCAGCTGGAAAACCAGCTGCGCAAAGCCATCGAGGAACAGCAGCTGCACGTCTTCTATCAACCCAAGCTTTGCCTGGAGACGGGACGGCTGAACGCCGCCGAAGCACTGGTGCGCTGGGATCATCCGACCATTGGCCGAGTGCCGCCGGGGGATTTCATCGGCTTGGCTGAGGAAACCGGGTTGATCGGGCCGATTGGCGAGTTCGTGCTGCGCCAGGCCTGTTTGCAGGCGTGTGAATGGCAGCGGCAAGGGCTGGCGCCGATTCGGGTCTCGGTGAATCTGTCGGGGCACCAGTTGCGCCAAGGCAAACTGGTCAGTCTGGTGCGCCAAGTGCTCGAAGAAACCGGCCTCGCGCCGCACTACCTCGAACTCGAACTCACCGAAAGTCAGCTACTCGACAGCGTTGAACACATCATCGCCACGTTCCAGCAACTGCGTGATCTTGGGGTGAAGTTGGCCATCGACGACTTCGGCACCGGCTATTCGTCGCTGAGTTATCTGAAGCGGATTCCGGTGGACTACGTGAAGATCGATCAGGCGTTTATTCGCGGACTGGGGGAGGGCAGCGAGGACGCGGCTATTACTCGCGCGATCATTGCGATGGCGCATGGCTTGTCGCTGAAAGTCGTGGCTGAAGGCGTCGAACGGCCGGAGCAGCTGGAGTTTTTGCGGGCTGAGGGCTGTGATGAGGTGCAGGGTTATTTGATCAGCCGTCCGGTCGAGGCGACGACTCTGGCCGAGTTACTACGCGGGCAGGAAAAACCGGCGTAAAGGGCTACATACAGAGGACGACGCCTGATCCGGGGGCATCCAGATACGCATTGAGCAGGCAAAATGCCGATTCATGTAGTATAACTACAAGCTTGCTACATCCCCGGCATCTGCCCCATAACAAGAGTCCAGTCCTTTGAATCTGCTGCAACATATTGCCCAGTCACGTCACCTGTTACGCAAGTCGGAGCTCAAGGTCGCCGACCACGTGCTGCTTGACCCTGCGGCGGTGATGCACAGTTCCATGGCCGACCTGGCGCACAGCGTCGGTATCAGCGAACCAACCATCGTGCGCTTCTGTCGCGCCATCGGTTGTTCGGGTTTTCAGGATCTGAAACTCAAGCTCGCGCAGAGCCTCGCGGCCGGCGCCAGTTTTGGTCAGTTCGCCATTCATGAAGACGATTCCGTCGCCGACTACAGCCTGAAGATTTTCGACACCACCTTGCACACGCTGATGGAGGTTCGCGAGAAGCTCGATCCGCTGGAGTTGCAGCGCGCGGTGACGTTGATGTCGCAGGCGCAGCGCGTCGAGTTCTACGGCTTTGGTGCGTCGGGCGCGGTGGCGGCGGATGCGCAGCACAAGTTCTTCCGTTTGCTGCTGACGGCGGCGGCGTATTCCGATCCGCACATGCAGGCGATGTCGGCTGTGACGTTGAAGCCGACGGATGTGGCGATCTGCATTTCGCAGTCCGGTCGATCCAAAGATCTGCTCATTACCGCCAATCTGGTGCGGGAGAGCGGTGCTTCGTTGATTACGCTGTGCCCGAGCCAGACGCCGTTGGCCGAGCTTTCGACGGTCAATCTGGCGATCGATGTGCATGAAGACACTGAAATCTATACGCCGCTGACATCGCGGATTGCTCACCTTGTAGTGATCGACGTGTTGGCAATGGGCGTGGCGATGGCGCGTGGGCCGAGCCTGGTCAACCACCTCAAGAGCGTCAAACGCAGCCTGCGCAGCTTGCGCCTGTCGCCCAAATCGGTGAAAGCGCTGGACGACTGACCCTGGAGTGCGGGGCTGTTGTGGCGAGGGGATTTATCCCCGTTCGGCTGCGAAGCAGTCGCAAGATCTTCGTAAGCGGAGTCGTACTTCCGAGATTGGGGGCCGCTGCGCAGCCCAACGGGGATAAATCCCCTCGCCACAGGGAAGAATTCATCCCACTGTCATCGGCCCGCAGCCAAACCGTCATCCCCCGCGCCTATCGTGAAACTCCCGTAAACGCCTTGGGAGACTCGAAATGGCTCAGCCTTACGAAGAACGCAACAGCGCCGCGAAAACCCGTCGTCAGCAGGAAGACCAGCGTCGCATGGAGTTTCGCCGCGCTATCGAAGATCGCGCCGAACAGCGCCTGCTGCTCGCCGAAATCGACGATTTTGCCGAGATCAATCACTGGCAGGCAGCACCGGCAGTTTCCCGGCGAAACGCTCAACCAGCGCGCTGATCTGCACGCGCTCGGCGCGGATAAACGCCAGGAAGGCGTGTGCTACCGGTGACAGGCGTTTGGCTTTGGCCTGCACCAGGCACCAGCTACGGAGCAATGGAAGTTCTTCGACCGGCAGCTCGACCAGCGCGCCGGTCGCCAGCTCAAGGTTCAGGGCGTGGCGCGTCAACAGCGCCAGGCCCAGACCCGCCAGCACGCATTCACGCTGAGCCTCGGCCGACGCCACTTCCTGGGTCTGCGTGAAGTGCACGCGCTTCTCTTTGAAGTATTCCTCGCAAGCCATGCGTGTGCCTGAACCGGCTTCGCGAATCAGCAGCGTGTAAGGCTCCAGATCCTGCAAGCGCAGCGGCCCCATGTGCGACAGCGGATGATCCGGCGGCGCAACCGCCACAATCGGATTGTTGAGGAACGGCAGGAATTCAAGGCCCATGTCCTGCGGCACCATCGACATGATTACCAGATCATCGCGGTTGTCCGAGAGACGGCGAATCACCTGGCCGCGGTTGACAACGGTCAGTTGCAGATTCACTTCGGGATGCTGGCGCTTGAAGGCAGCAAACAAGTGTGGCACGAAGTACTTGGCGCTGGATTCCACCGCCAGTTTCAGCTGGCCCTGCAACGAACCCTGCATGTCCGACAGCTGCATATCGAGGTTTTCCAGCCGTCCGAAAATGTCCCGACTAGCGCGCTGAAGCGCCTCGGCCGCCTCGGTCATGTAGAGTTTTTTGCCGACATAATCGAATAACGGCTGGCCTATCAGCTCTTCAAGCTGCCGAATCTGTAGGCTGACGGCCGGTTGTGTGAGCGACATTTCCTCAGCTGCACGGCTGTAGGAACGTAAATCACACACTTCATTGAAGATCTGCAATTGACGCAATGTCATACGCATCAATGACTTACGCATTGTATAAACACTCTGGCCGCAGGCTGATGCGCTGACTATAAGTCTTTACTTATGGCTGACCCAATTTTTATTCATTTTTGTTAATCCCTTATGAGCGCTAGTGTGGGGGCGCGACCAGATTGAAACATTTGGTCACGCGTCGACCTGGGACTAGCAGGTCGTGATGCCACCGGCTCAAGGGAACCTCCAAGTGATAAAAAAGATCCTGATCGCCAACCGTGGTGAGATTGCCGTACGAATCGTACGAGCCTGCGCCGAAATGGGTATCCGCTCGGTCGCAATCTACTCGGACGCCGACCGTCACGCGCTGCATGTGAAGCGTGCGGACGAGGCCCACAGCATTGGCGCCGAGCCATTGGCCGGTTACCTCAATCCGCGCAAGCTGGTGAACCTGGCGGTGGAAACCGGCTGCGATGCGCTGCACCCCGGCTACGGTTTTCTTTCGGAAAACCCGGAACTGGCGGATATCTGCGCCGAACGCGGAATCAAATTCATCGGCCCGTCGGCAGAAGTCATCCGCCGCATGGGCGACAAGACTGAAGCGCGCCGCAGCATGATCAAGGCCGGTGTGCCAGTGACGCCGGGCACCGAGGGCAACGTGGCGGACATCGCCGAAGCCCTGACCGAAGGCGACCGCATCGGTTACCCGGTGATGCTCAAGGCCACCTCCGGTGGTGGCGGTCGCGGTATCCGTCGCTGCAACAGCCGCGAAGAACTCGAACAGAATTTCCCCCGCGTCATTTCCGAAGCGACCAAGGCCTTTGGTTCGGCGGAAGTGTTCCTGGAAAAGTGCATCGTCAATCCGAAACACATCGAAGCGCAGATCCTCGGCGACAGCTTCGGCAACGTCGTGCACCTGTTCGAGCGTGATTGCTCGATCCAGCGCCGCAACCAGAAGCTGATCGAAATCGCCCCGAGCCCGCAATTGACTCCGGAACAGCGCGCCTACATCGGCGACCTGTCGGTGCGTGCGGCCAAGGCTGTGGGTTACGAGAATGCCGGCACCGTGGAGTTCCTGCTCGCCGAGGGCGAGGTGTACTTCATGGAGATGAACACCCGGGTGCAGGTGGAACACACGATCACCGAAGAAATCACCGGCATCGATATCGTCCGTGAACAGATTCGTATTGCCTCGGGCCTGCCACTGTCGGTGAAGCAGGAAGACATTCAGCACCGCGGATTTGCCCTGCAATTCCGCATCAACGCTGAAGATCCGAAGAACAATTTCCTGCCGAGCTTCGGCAAGATCACCCGTTATTACGCACCCGGCGGCCCCGGCGTGCGCACCGACACGGCGATCTACACCGGCTACACCATCCCGCCGTTCTACGACTCGATGTGCCTGAAACTGGTGGTCTGGGCGCTGACCTGGGAAGAGGCGATGGACCGTGGCTTGCGCGCCCTCGACGACATGCGTCTGCAAGGCGTGAAGACCACCGCCGCGTACTATCAGGAAATCCTGCGCAACCCGGAATTCCGTAGCGGCCAGTTCAATACCAGCTTCGTTGAAAGCCATCCTGAACTGACCAACTACTCGATCAAGCGCAAACCCGAAGAGCTGGCCCTGGCCATCGCCGCCGCCATCGCCGCCCACGCAGGCCTGTGAGGAATACAACAATGTCCAAGAAGATCTTTGTCACCGATACCATCCTGCGTGACGCCCATCAATCGCTGCTCGCCACCCGCATGCGCACCGAAGACATGCTGCCGATCTGCGACAAGCTCGATAAAGTCGGCTACTGGTCGCTGGAATGCTGGGGCGGTGCGACGTTCGACGCCTGCGTACGTTTTCTCAAAGAAGACCCGTGGGAGCGTCTGCGCCAGTTGCGCGCGGCGCTGCCTAACACTCGACTGCAAATGCTCCTGCGCGGACAGAACCTGCTGGGCTACCGCCACTACAGCGACGACGTGGTCAAAGCGTTCGTGGCCAAGGCAGCGGTCAACGGCATCGACGTGTTCCGCATTTTCGACGCGATGAACGACGTGCGTAACCTGCGCGTGGCCATCGAAGCGGTGAAAGCGGCGGGCAAACATGCCCAGGGCACCATTGCCTACACCACCAGTCCGGTGCACACCATCGACGCGTTTGTGGCGCAAGCCAAGCAGATGGAAGCCATGGGTTGCGACTCGGTTGCGATCAAGGACATGGCCGGCCTGCTGACCCCTTACGCCACTGGTGAACTGGTTCGAGCATTGAAAAGCGAGCAGTCGCTGCCGGTGTTCATCCATTCGCATGACACCGCGGGTCTCGCGACCATGTGTCAACTCAAGGCCATTGAAAACGGCGCCGATCACATCGACACCGCGATCTCCAGCTTCGCCTCCGGCACCAGCCACCCGGGCACTGAATCGATGGTCGCCGCCCTTAAAGGCAGCGAGTACGACACCGGCCTGAATCTGGAACTGCTGCAAGAGATCGGCCTGTACTTCTACGCCGTACGCAAGAAGTACCACCAGTTCGAAAGCGAATTCACCGCCGTCGACACCCGCGTTCAAGTCAACCAGGTGCCGGGCGGGATGATCTCCAACCTCGCCAACCAGTTGAAAGAGCAGGGCGCTCTGAATCGCATGGCTGAAGTGCTGGCAGAGATCCCGCGCGTGCGTGAAGACCTCGGCTTCCCGCCGCTGGTGACTCCGACGTCGCAGATCGTCGGCACCCAGGCGTTCTTCAACGTACTGGCCGGCGAGCGCTACAAGACCATCACCAACGAAGTGAAGCTTTATCTGCAGGGCGGCTACGGCAAGGCTCCGGGCGTGGTCAACGAGAAGCTGCGTCGCCAGGCGATCGGCAGCGAAGAAGTGATCGACGTGCGTCCGGCTGATCTGCTCAAGCCGGAAATGACCAAGCTGCGTGCCGATATCGGCGCACTGGCCAAGTCCGAAGAAGACGTGCTGACCTACGCGATGTTCCCGGACATCGGCCGCAAATTCCTCGAAGAACGCGCTGCCGGCACCCTGACGCCGGAAGTGCTGTTGCCGATTCCCGAGGCCGGGGCAGTGGCCTCGGCGGGCGGCGAGGGTGTGCCGACCGAGTTCGTCATTGACGTCCACGGTGAAACCTACCGCGTCGACATCACTGGTGTCGGCGTCAAAGCTGAAGGCAAGCGTCACTTCTACCTGTCCATCGACGGCATGCCGGAAGAAGTGGTGTTCGAACCGCTCAACGAATTCGTCGGTGGCGGCAGCAGCAAGCGCAAGCAAGCCTCGGCTCCCGGCCACGTCAGCACCACCATGCCCGGCAATATCGTCGATGTGCTGGTCAAGGAAGGCGACTCCGTCAAGGCTGGCCAGTCGGTGCTGATCACCGAAGCGATGAAGATGGAAACCGAAGTCCAGGCGGCCATCGCCGGTAAGGTCACCGCGATTCATGTGGCCAAGGGTGACCGAGTGAATCCGGGCGAAATTCTGATCGAGATCGAAGGCTGAGATACACGCCTCGATACAACGTTTAAACCTCGGGGGGCATGTGCTCCCCTTTTTTTTGCGCGCAATTCAGCGGGTGGGGCGCAAGCGCCCCGCCCTGGTATGTCGATCAGAACGCCATGCGCCACTGGCCGGTTACGCCGTGATTGCGGCTGTCGGTGCCGATCTCGCCAGACAGGCCGACGCCCAATGTGTGGCTGTTGGAGACCGCCAGGTCAAGCCCGGTGTCGAGCATCAGACTGTCGCGATCCAGCTCTGCGCCGTAAACGGTGTAGTCGCGGCCGCCCTTGTCCAGACGTTGCCGAGTGCTGGTGTAGGTATCGCCATAAACGTGTTTCCACCCTGCGCTGAATCGCGGGGTCAGGCGCATGCCGTTGTTCAGCGTACTGACGCTTGCCATGCGCAGGCCGAGGGTGCTGTTCATGTTGCTCTGGGCCTGACCATGCACTTTGAGCGCCGCATCCCCGCCTTTCTCGGTGTAGCCGTCGCGTTGATAGCGCTGAAAACCAACACTCGCGAACGGTTCGATGAGGGTGTCTGCGCGGCCCAGGTTGTAGCCCATTTCGGCGAAGGCCTGCTGGGTGCTCGCCTCATAACTGGCTTTGAGGCGATTGCTGAAACGGTCGAACTCGACTTTGCGTTTGGTCCGGCCTTCATGGCTGCCCCAGTTCGCGCCAAGCCTCATTGAGACTGGACCGCTTTGACGCAAGGCGTATGCGCCCAAGTGCCAACTGTTCAGGTCGCCGTCCAGTTCACGGCTGTCCATGCGCGTATTTGAGTTTCCGCCGAGCAATCCCAGACGCCACTCCTCATCGACACGCCAGTCCGCACCCAGCAGAAGGCCCTTGGTGGAATGCTGCATCGGCTCAAAATCGCGATCGAGTTTGCCGCCGTGGCCGAGGGCCTGCAGCCAGACTCTGCCAGTTTCAGCACTCCCGGCTGCACGACGTGGTGAATTTCCCTGTGGGTTCTGGACATCGTTTAGCTGGTGCATGGCCGACAACATGCTGGCGCTTACCGGGGTTACGCTGCTCAGGGTTGCCTTGGACAGGTTGGCATTACCGCTGCCGGCCAGTTGTTCCAGGGCGATGGGGGCGATGGATTTGTTGGTGGCGAGTAATGCCGCGACAGCCGTGTTGGTCGGGGCGGCTGGAACGGAGCTGGCGGCTGAGAAGGGTTGGATGGCTGAGTTGGACGGCGCGAGGGCCTTCGCAGTTGAAGGCATTTCCTGGGGCTGCGCCAACGCCTGTTGCGGCAGTGCTTGCGGTTCCTCGATGCTCTGAGCGAGCGCGCTGGCGTTTTCCGTGGCGGCGGCTTCCTCTAAACGCACCGCGTTGCGGGCGTAGGTCAAATCTACTCGTTTCGGATCGTCGTAATCGAGGGTCGGTGTCATGTAGGCCAGATTATTCTCGACCGTACCGAACCGTCCCTCGACATTGCCAGCCTCGAGAATGGTGTGCTGGCTACTCTGCGGGTACTCGCCGGCAGTGACCAGTTTCAGGGTCGCATCTCCAAGGCTGGCTGTACCGGCGACGACGATGGTGGGACTGTCACCGGTGGCGTCGACGGAGTACGCCAGAACAGCAGAGTTCGACAGCCTCAGATCGCCCTTGATCTTGGGCGCTCCGTACACCTCATCCACCGAAAAGCGTCCCTGAATATTCAGACCGCCGACTTCGCCGTTGCCTGCGAAATGGCCGTTCTCCTGCACGTCGACGGTGCCGGCAATGTTTCCCGAGTGGGTGAGATCGCCACCGGGCAGCACGATCACGCCGCGCTCGATCATGCCTTTGTTGATCAGAATGCCTTCAGTCACTGCGTTGCCGAGGATGGTTCCTTCGTTTGTCAGTTGGGCTTTGGAGTGGACCAGTACACCGCTGGTGAAATCTGCGGGGCCTTTGCGCGTCCAGTCACCTTGCTTGACCTCCAGCCCCAGGAAGTTACGCGACTCGCCAAGCTTTCCGCCCTTGGGTCCATCGAGCTGTAAAAGGTTGTCGCCACCGCCACCGTCAATCACTCCAGAAAAGCCGGCTCGAGATTTCACGCTAACCAGATCCTTCGCTTCACCCGTTTTCAGTAAGAAACCGTCGACGACCTTTGTCGCGCTCTTGATCTCATGAGGGACCTTATCAGGGTCATTGATAACGGTATCGAACGCCGATCTCAGTTGCAAAGGCAGCTCTGAGGCCAGCGTTATCTCTTGCGCCAATGAGATTCCCGCATAGCCAAGCGTCAGTGTGATCGCGACAGCCAGTTGGTGAAGTCGGTATGTATGTCGAGCAAGCATCGGTTCAACCTCCGTGTTTTCGAAGGTTGAACTTTAAGAGGAGAGCCATGGGCGCCGATGTCAGGCCGTTCTGCCAAACCTGAGGGGTTCGGCGACTGGATCGGGAGGAAAGCAGCTCGTTAGTTTCAAAAATCCGCTTTTACTTCGATGAAGCGCTGCCTTTGCCTACAGCCCCCGCTGAAATATCGATTGGCGAATTGCCGGAAACTTGCTATTGGCTGCCGGACAAACGGGCAGATCAAAAGATCGCAGCCTGCGGCAGCTCCTACATTCATCTCGTGTAGGAGCTGACGAAGGCTGCGATCTTTTGCTTTTACGTAGTCAGGCGCGGCACTCAACCAACCCTTTCACCTGCCCCGACGCCGTCTGATTCTCATCGCTCAGCCACTGCTCAAACCCTGCCGCAATCGCAGGCCACTCCGAGTCCAGAATCGAGTACCACGCGGTATCGCGGTTCTGGCCTTTGACCACCATGTGCTGGCGGAACACGCCTTCGAAGCTGAAACCCAGACGTTCGGCGGCATATTTGGAGCGGGCGTTGGCGTTGTTGCATTTCCACTCAAGGCGACGGTAGCCCATGGCGAAGGATTCCTTGGCCAGCAGATAAACCGCTTCGGTGCTTTTCGGCGAGCGCTGCATCGGCGCGCCGAAAGTCACGTGGCCGATTTCGATGCGGCCGTGCGCCGGCACGATCGACATCAGGCTGAGGAGCCCTTGCACCTGGCCGCTGGCGCGGTCGATCACGCTGAAGAAATACGGGTCGCTGTTGGCCGCGTGGTTGTTCAGCCAGTCGTTGAAGACGCTGCGTTCCGGGAACGGGCCGTAGGGCAAGTAATCCCAGAGTTTCGGGTCGGCGCCGGGGCCTTGCAAAGCGTTGAACAAGTCGTCGCCGTGGCGCGTCGGGTCGAGTTTTTCCAGGCGGATGAAGCGGCCTTCGAGCAGGGTGGCCGAGGGCGGCGGGGCGCCTTTCCAGTCGGCGGGAGAAATTGTCATGTGCAGCACTCCTTAAATGGCTTTGCGAAACTGGATGAAACCCGGGCGCTCGGCGATGCGCTCGTAGAGCTGGATCGCGGTGGTGTTGGTTTCGTGGGTCAGCCAGTGCACCTTGCAGCAACCGTCGGCCTTGGCCGTGGCGTAAACGTGTTCGATCAGCAGGCGCCCGACGCCGGTGCCGCGAGTTTGCGCTTCGACCAGCAGGTCTTGCAGGTAGCAGGAGTTTTCGATGCTCCAGTTCGAGCGATGGTAGATGTAATGCACCATGCCTAGCGCTTTGCCGTCGGCCCAGGCGAGCGCGGCGTGGGTCGGTTCGCTTGGGTCAAGAAAGCGTTGCCAGGTGCTCTGTGTAACCGGTTCAGGCAGCTCGGTGTTGTAGAAACGCAGGTAAGCCTGCCACAGCGGTAGCCAGGCGGCGTAGTCGTCGGCCGTGACCTGGCGGATATCGATCTGACTCATGCTGGTTTCCTTAACGCATCAAACGGGAGAGGGTTTGGTCGGTGAGATCGGGGCTGGCGGCCAGCCCTTCGCGCACGCCGGCGATGTCTTCGGCACTGCGGTTCTGGCTGAGCTTGCGCTTGCCTTCGAGGCGCTCGATGGGGATCGCAAAGCCGACAATGGCCTTGAGCATGCCGTCGATGTAATCGGCGGGCGCGTCGGCCACTGACCATGGTTGGGCGCGACCGGCCTCATGGCGGTCGGTGAGGGTGCTGACGATGTCGAGCAGTCGCCCGCCATCGCTGAAGGTTTCGGCGTGGCCGTAGGCATGTACGGCGACGTAGTTCCAGGTCGGCACGACTTTGCCGTGCTCGGCCTTGCTCGGATAAAAGCCCGGGCTGACGTAGGCGTCGGGGCCGGTAAAAATCAGCATGGCTTCGGCGCCGTCGCGCAGGTCCTTCCACTGTGGATTGGCCTTGGCCAGATGCCCGTAGAGCGTGCCGTTCTGGCCTTGTTCACAGTGCAGCAGTACCGGCACATGGCTGGCTTGCAGGCCTTGCTCACCGTGGGTGACGAGAATGGCGAGGCGGCTGGCGAGGATCAGTTCGTGCAGTTGGGACAACTCATCGATAGCAAAAGCGCGCGGCGTATACATGCAGAAATTTCCCTTGGCGAATGGCCCCATCCTAGGCAGGCTATTGGTCTGTTGTAAGAGCCATTGATGACCAATTTCATAGGTCCATTGTCATGCCCGATTCGTCCACGCTGTCGATGCCATTCAATCCGGCGGGTATCGAACTCGACCGCCGCAAAGGCCTTAGTCTGCAGCTCTATCAAGCGTTGCGCCTGCGTGTGCTGGACGGTCGCCTCGTTAGCGGCACGCGACTGCCTGCCAGTCGTGATCTGGCGGCAGCGCTGAGTATTTCGCGCAACAGCGTCGTCCGTGCCTACGACCAACTGTATGCCGAGGGCTTCATCGAAGGACGGGTTGGTGACGGGACTTATGTCGCTCAGTTGCCGCAATCGGGACTCGCGGCAAAAAAACTATCCACAAAACTGTCCACAGGCTTTTCAACAGGCTTACCCACAGCCTTATCCACAATTTCGGCTAATTCCACTGGGATTCCATCCAGTAAAGTTATCCACAGTGGTGCGTTGCAGCGTCTCGAAAACAACCATTTATCGACGCCGCCGACGGGGCCACCGCGCGCATTTCGCGTCGGCATTCCGGCCTTCGATCTGTTCCCGTTCGACGTCTGGGCCAAGCTCAACGCGGGGTTCTGGCGCAAACCGGATTTGCAGCAGCTGTGTTACGGCGATCCGGCCGGTGATGCGCGGCTGCGCGGACTGATCGCGGCCTATTTGCGCAGTTCGCGCGGGATGCAGTGTTCGGCTGAGCAAATTGTGATCACCAGTGGCGCACAGCAGGGAATAAGCCTTTGTGCACAGCTGCTTGTCGAGCCCGGCGCAGGTGTGGCAATCGAGAACCCCGGCTATCGCGCGGCCGGTCATGCATTCGCGGTCGCGGGTGGGCGATTGCGCGCAATTGCGGTGGACGAGGAGGGCATTGATTGCGCCGCGCTGGCCGCCGCCGAGGATTGCCGGGTGGCCTATGTCACGCCGTCTCACCAGTACCCGACTGGCGTGGTGATGAGTCTGGCGCGGCGTCTGGAATTACTCGCGTGGGCCGAGCGCACGCAAGGCTGGATCGTCGAGGACGACTACGACGGCGAATATCGCTACACCGGCGCACCTTTGGCGCCGCTGGCCGCGCTGGATCGCCAAGGCCGTGTGCTGTACGTCGGGACGTTTGGCAAAGTCGCGTTCCCGGCGCTGCGTCTGGGCTATCTGGTGCTGCCGCCGGGGTTGGTGCAAGCGTTTTCCCAGCGGCGTGCGGTGGATGTCCGGCATTCGGAAGTGAGCACTCAGGCAGTGATGGCCGAATTCATGGCCGCCGGGCACTTCCAGCGACACATTCGGCGCATGCGCCGGGCGGCGCTGAGCCGCCGTAATGCCTTGCTCAGCGGTTGGCCGCAAGATCTGGCCGGCGTCGGCAACTTGCCGGCGGTGTCTGCCGGGTTGCACCTGACGGTGCAAGTCGACAGCGTCGCCCGCGAGCAACAGTTGATCGCGCAAGCCGCCAGCGTCGATGTGGAGATCAATGGTTTGAGCAGTTACTGGTTGCCAGATTCGACAACCCCAGTTGATCAGCGCGCCGGTCTGGTGCTGGGCTTTGCCGCGGTGCCGGAGCCGGCGATCGAGTCGGCTCTGACACGCTTGCGTGAGGTCTGGCGCGGATAGTCAGGGTTTCGCCGCGTGCGGTTTTAGAAACAGGTCGCGCACCTGCGGGTCGACGATCCGCCGTAGCGCATTGTCCACGGCGTCGAAGCTGTTGAGTGTCTGGCGTGTCTTCGCATCGAGTGTCAGCAGATACGCATCGGCGAATTTCAGATGAGCAGCCGTGTACGCATCGTCCGCGTCGGTCATGTGGTCGTAGTGGAAGTGCGCCACCCACAACGGCTTGCCGCCATTGGCCTGGTCGAGAATCCGGTACTCCTGAAAGTAATCCCCGCGATGACGGGTGCGAATACGTCCGCGTTCGTCCTTGACCACCTCGACCTGTGCATTGCTCTGCAACCAATGGAAATACGCTTCCCGAGGTTTACGTTGTTTGAGCATTGCCGCGTAGGTGGTGATGCCATCGGCATGGGTGCGAGTCGCGCCTTCGCGCAAATCGTCGCTGAGGGACGCAATGGGCAGTGGATCCGCTTTGCTCACGCTTCGTCTGGCGATTGCCATGTCGACGTCACTCGCGGTCTGCTTCAGCCGCGCGACTTGCTGTTCGAACAGGTCGCGAATATCGGCAGGGATGCGCCCTGGTCGCCGGGCATCTTCGCGGGTCTTGCGGTTGAAGTCGTCGATGTGCAGATTGAGCTCCATCGCTGCTGAAATCAGCTCTATGTCATCGCTAGGCGCGGTTGGTTTGGGCCGTTGCGAGGGGAGTTTGACGAACGCAGCCTTTTCGTCCGAATCGCTGCTCTGAGAGCCTGAAGAATTTTCGCCGGTGTCCGGGCGCGGGCGGCTTTTGCTGACTTTGACCCGAGGCTGTGAAGTGGAAGGCTGCGGTTCAGGCTTGACGGGTGCGGGCAGTTGCTCCTGCTCGGGCAATTCGGCGATCAGGCGTTCGCGCGCCAGGGCGTGGAATTCGTCGATCAGCGTGCGGACCCGGTCGAGCCGCGCTTGAATGAACATCTTGGGGTGCGCGGCGGGCAGTTGGACGATGCGCTCGTCGAGGCTGGCGAACAGATCGTTCCACTGTGACAACTGCTCGATGCGCCCGGCTTGCCCGGCGGAGCCCACAGCGGTTTTGCTCAGCAGGATCAGCTCATGGGCGGCGTCTGCAGCATTGGCGGTGATGATGCCGATCGCCTCACGCGCGGCGAGCATCGCGGGGCCAGGTTGCTCGTTGACCGAGCGTTCATAGGACATGCCGATTTCATTGGCTTTGAGATCGAGCGGACCGAAGTCCGGCAGTAGACCGATCAGTTTTGCCGCGACCATTTTGGCTTTACCCGAGTGGCTGCTCAGCACCTGCGCGGAGCGATAGAGCGTCTCCAGAGTGCCAATCATCGCGTCACTCAGCGGTATCGCCGCATTGGCAATCTCGATGTGCTCGCTGCGAGGAATAGCAATCTGCCGGGTCGTGCTGTCGATGAGCTTTTGTGTCGCATTGGCGTACATGCGCATTTTCACCCGCAGCCACGACCCCAGGCAGCGATGCTGCTCAGCCGTCAGGCGCATCAGTTGTGACTGGTGCAGCAACGCAGCGCCTCCCGCGTTGTGCCAGATATCCAGTTGCTCGAGCGCTGCGGTGTAGTCGCTGCCGAGCTTCATTGCCAGATCCAGATAGCGTGTGGCGGGTGGCGTAAATCCAGCTTCAGTGGTAACGCTCGGCAGGGACACGAGGGCGTGCAGGAGTTGGCGTTTTTCTTCTGGCTCGCGTTGGGCAAATTGCTCCAGTGCGGTCCAGGCGCTATTCATCCGTTGTTCCTTGGCGCGCCGCAGAGCCTCGATCCGGCCCTTGGGCATGCCGCCGCGCAAGCGCAACTTCGGGTCCCAGTGCCAGCGCCCGGCAGTGCTGTCGTATTTGATCGACATGCCGCTGCGCAACGGATTGCCCGGATCGACGATGTACACCAGCGTTTCCTCAATTGCCGCCACCTGGAACCAGCGGCTGCCGACCGGGGTGCAGGTTTTACCGTCGAGCGTGTAGAGATGGGTGACTGGAGATGCACTTTTTCCACTGAGATCCGGCAAAGGTATCTTGAAGCTGTCGAGCATGGCCAGAAAGCGCGCGCTGGAATCGGGCCGCAGCAAGGTCCCGGGTTCGAGCTGTGTGAGATGGCCGACGGGCAGATCGCCGACGATGGCTACCGGGTCGAGCGTGACGGCAGGTGTGACCGTTGGTGAAGGCAGAGCCGGATGGTCGGCCAGATCTTCGGTTTCAGGCGATAGCTCGACAATCTCCTGGACGGCTTTCAGGTGCGGCAGCAACGAGCGGTTGCGCCGTGCGACAGCGTGTTGCGTGAGAATCATGCCCAACGTCAGCAGCACGTCGGCAGTGGATTGCCAGACCACGAGGTTATCGTCGCGCTCGTGGGCATCGATGGCCTGCTGGATCTGCGTGATGGTCTGCCAGACCCAGACAGCGGTGCCCGCCGCGCCGCTCATGAAGTTTGCGGCCACGTTGAACAGCGCCCAGCCGCTGTCTGCCGCCAACGCCCAGCGCCGCTCGCTATTGGACTGCGACTGACGGTCGGCAAGTTCGACCAGGGCCTGACTGTTGGCGCTGTACAGCGCTGCAAGGATGTCACCGGTGAGGGGCGCGTTGGCGAGGTCGATCGGGCCGGTTAGATCCAGGTGCATGAACGGCTCGACGGCCAACTGCGTGACGATCCAGGGCGAGGGCAGGCCCGTCGAGAAAACGTACTGCGAGTACTCGAAGCTCAGTGCTGCGCTGCCCAGCCAGGCAAGTACCGAATTACGTAATTCGCCCGGCTGGTACAACGCGTACATCAGGTTTTGCAGGGAGGCGAACTGCATCAACGGCATGTCGAGCATCGGCCGGTACAGCAAGCAGGGACCTTGACGGTGGTCTCGCGGACAGATGACGAACATGTTGGTGACGGTGTCCACGCGCCCGCTCATTCGCCGACGCGGAGCGAAGGCCAGCGGCCGGATGGTCACCGGATGTTCGGCATCCGGCTGTTTGCTGGTGATCGAATCCATCAATTGGCAGACGTAGCCGTAACCCCGCTCATCGACGCCGCCCTGCCGTTTGAGTTTGTATTCAAGTGCCAGTAACGGCAGCAGCGTCGGCAGTTGGCGCAGGTAGCGGGTCTTTTGCCTGGCTGCGCGGACCGCATCGTCAATGAGGGTACGTTTGATCAGTTGCGGGTATTGGCCTCCGATGTCGACTTCCTGCGCCTTGGCGGTCAGAAAATCGACTGTCAGCCAGCCCGGTACCGCACGTGCATCGGTGAAGGCAACGGTGGCTTGATACGGCGCAGCATTCTGCAGGGCGAATTCACCGAGGGTTTCGCGCACCCGGTCAAACGGATTGGGCAGGGTGAAGCCGGCCGTTTCCAAGCTGTTGGTTACCGTGATCCGCAAGTGTTCCAGCGGCAGATCGGCAGCACCTTCGGCGGTTTTATCGGCGATGATCGCCTCGCGCATTTTCTCTTCGGCGTACGGCTTGATCAGGGGGATGTCATCATCAGTGTTGTCCGCGTCTTCGCGCAATGTCCCCAAGTCGGCGATGCAGGCGCTGTAGGCTTGCAGGTCATGGATGGAGCCAGCGTGCAGCCAGCCGGGAATGGCCTGCTCCAGCTGCTCGACGCGCGCTCGTTCAATCGGGTTGAAGCGGGCACGGTTCTGCTGGCCGGAACCGGCACGGGCAGCAATGGACTGACTGCCGGGATCCAGTGCTTGAATGGCCCCCAACTGATTGGCCACCAGCGCCTGGGAGACGGCGTCGAAAACATTCCCCGCGGGTTCGATCAGGCGCCATTTGAAGGATCGGCCGGACAGCTCGGGGTCCAGCCTCCCGGGCAGGGACTCGCCCAGCGCTGTCAGTGAGTCGAATGACTCATAGCCATCGGCGACGGTAAACATCAGGAACCGCTCGCGCTCCTTCACCGTCGCCGTCAACACCAGCGCCCCGGCGATGAGCAGGTGCACGGTGTCGCTGCCATCCATCAGGTCGATGTCCAGCAGGCAGGCGCGCGGCCCGGCGAAATCGCTGCTTTTCGGGCGTTCGGCCTTGTCAGGGTGTTGCGCAACAAATCGCGCCAGTGCGCAGTCGTCGGCATCCCAGCCGCTGGCCGATTGCACGTCCGCGGCCGCGCACAACAAGTCGGACAGTTCCTGCCAGCGCGGTTGTTTGCTCGCCGACTGATTCCAGTAATCGAGTTGGCGCTGCTGATATTCAAGGAACAGGAACGGTGCGTGATCGTTCATCAGTGCGGTGACTTCATCCATGCTGACCGCCAGATGAATCGGCGGATTCGCTTTGGGCGTGAGCGTCAGAAAGTGCTCGCCTTCAATGTAATCGGCGGTGGTCTTGAGCACGCTGTGCTGGATGAAGGCATGGGTCAGTGACTGCAAGTCGAAAGCCTGGGTGTTCATCTGTGCTGCGCGCATGTCGCGCAAAGGTGTCGCGAGCATCGTACGCTCCGGGTCGATGAGCAGTTCGGGGTAGCGTTTGAGCAACGCTTCCTGGAGCAGCGCTGTAGCGACCTGATGCAAAGAAAAGCCGCGACCGGTGAGTTCGACCAGGCGACTTTGTTTGAGCAGCGGCGCAGTGACGGACGGGGTCATGATTTTGTCCCGTGGGAGGAGGTGGACGGCGTGGCCGTTTCAGGTGTGAAAAACAGCGAAGCGGCCAGTGCGCGGCTGATCTCGCTGCGATAAATGGCGATCAGTTCCTGGGTGGCGCTGTCGCGATCGACCTGGCCGCCGAGCAGTCTTTGCGCCGCAGTTTTCAAATGCGCGGCGGTGAAGGACCCGGCGGGGGCGGTGGCATTGGCGTAGTGGAAGTGCGCGTACCACAACACCTTGCGGGTCTTGTGATCGAGCACTTCGTACTCATCCAGATAATCTCTGCCCGGCCCTTTGAGTCGACGTCTGGCGGTGGATCTGGCGATGTCGACTTCTCCTTTGCTCTTGAGCCATTCAACTCGCGCCGCAGTCGGCGGTTGTTCCTTGACCATGCGGATTCGGTTACTGCGGCCGGTGTCGTAAAGTTCGCTGGCGGCGCTGGTGAGGGCGTCGCGCAACGTCGTGGCCGTATCGCTTTGGTCTTCTGTGCGGTTGCTCGCCAGCAGTGCCTTGTCAATGGCCTTGACCACGTCGCCGAGGCGCGCGGCATGCTGGTTATAGATCTCCTGGATATCGGCCGGAATCCGTTGTGCACGGCTGACGTGCGCTTGCGTGCGGCGTTTGAAATCCGCGAGACCATCAAGCAGCGCCTGCCCGTTCGTGAGGCTGTCGGCCAGTGTGGCCGGAGTTTTTTTCGGCCCTGCGGACGCTGTAACTCTGCGCAGCCAGACCCCCGGGGTTTTCTGGTGAAAAGTGGCGATCACCTTGCCGGTCAGTGGCGCTTTCACGTCCACCAGATCAGTGTCCTGGCCGTCAGCACCTTGGCGCGACTCACCGACAACCGTGCCTTTGTAGCGGGTCTTGATGATTCTTTTTACGGGCGCCGCTGCAGGTTTCGATGGGCCGGGTGTCGGCTCGATCAGACGCCGCTCCTGCAACATCCGTGTCAGTTCAGCTACCGCGTCTTGACTGAATTCGGCTACGCGCACGCGTACATGCTCGAGCCGATCGGCAATGATCTGTTGCGGGTATTCGATCGCCAGATCGCTGAAGCGTTGATCGATGGTGGAAAACTGCTGCGCCAGATTGTCCATCGCCTCAGTGCGTTCGCTCAGGTTATGCAAACTCTCATCACCGCTCAGATCCAGCGCGCTGCGGATGTTGACGCTGGCGTCGTTGATCAACTGGTCGAGTGCGTTGCGTGCCTGTGCTACGGACTGTGTCGTTCCCTCTTGCAGGCACGTTTGCTCGGCCAGTGTGATCTGCAGCAATTTCAGATCATTGAGGCTGAACTGCGGCAGTTTTGCCTTGCGCTCACGGCTGATCTCGCATGCCTCCTTGCCGAGCAGACTGAGTTCTGCGAAGCATGCTTGCGCGAGCTCGAGTTTTTCGATGATCCCTTGAGTCAGATCGGACATTTTTTCAAAGTGAGCCGAGCGGCCGGTCTGCGCAGTTGACTCTTCTTCGTCCAAAAGTGTGAGAGTTGCGCGCAAGCTGTCGCGGAACTCTTTCGAGCGCTGGTCGAGCCAGGATTGGCTGAGAAACAGCTGGTGCGACAGCCGCTCGACCATGGCCGCGCGGTAGCTGGGAACACTCTCCAGAGCGTTCAGCGCCTTCAGTTGCTCGGTGTGGTCGGCGTACTCCTTGAGCTGGGAATCGAGGGTTTGCAGGAAGTACTCGCGTGCGCTGTCAGCGGCTGCCGGGAGCGCGGACAGCATCGCCTGCCGGGCATTGACCAATTGGGTTTGCCTGGCGTCGAGAGCCGCATCAAAGGCCATTATTTCGGCTCTTTTCTGGCTCAGACGCTGCTTGTTCTCCTGCTGCATCTGCTTGCGCCTGCTGCCCAGTCCACCACCACGCAGGCGCAGGCGCAGATCGATAAACCACAGGCCTTTGGCGTCATGGGTCAGCAGCGGCCCGTTGCGCACCGGTTGCTGCCGAGAATCGATAATCTGCACCTGTTCATCGTCGTTGAGCGCCACCTCGAACCAGCGTTTGCCGACTGGCGCGTACCACGTTTGCAGGTGGGCATAGAGGTGACGGTGCGCACCGTCGATGGCGGGGCTGGCGAGCGCTTCGGGTTTGTCCACTTTCAGTGTGTCGAGCAGCGTCCCCAGCACCGGACGCGAGCGACTCAGTGCGCCGATGGTGCGCAGCGAGGTTTCATGCGCCGCGGGAAATTCCGCGCCACTGACGTCTGCCAGTTGCGTCACCGTGAGCGTCCGG
This sequence comes from Pseudomonas sp. P4795, assembly GCF_048822895.1. Taxonomy (NCBI): domain Bacteria; kingdom Pseudomonadati; phylum Pseudomonadota; class Gammaproteobacteria; order Pseudomonadales; family Pseudomonadaceae; genus Pseudomonas; species Pseudomonas sp. P4795. The sequence goes on from NZ_JBMFBT010000007.1 coordinate 227,935, forward strand.
GCAATGGCCTTTGGCGGTGGCTTGATGGCTGTCGGGCGCCGTGCCTGGAGGCTCGATGCCGCGCGGTGAGCGAGCACCGTACCAAGTGTCAGCAACACATCGGTCAGGGCCGACCAGTCGACCGCGCCAGGCTGTTCATTGCGTGCGTCGATCAACGCTTGCAGGTCATCCATGATCTGCCAGATCCACGCGGCCGTACCGACGCTGCGCCCCAGAAACGGCAACGCCGCGTTGAACAGCATCCAGCCCCCGCTTTTGAGCGTGGCCCAGCGTGCTTCAGCGTTAGACACCGTCTGGCGGTCGGCCTGAGTGATCAAGGCTTGCACATTGGCATCGAACAGCGCCGTCAGCACGTCAGTCTCGATGACGTTGTCTTCGGCCAGAGTGACCGCGCCGGTCATGTCCAGTGCGATGGTTGGATCGAGCAGCAATTGCGGCACGATCCACACCGAAGGCAGGGTCGCCGGGAACACATATTGTGAGTAATTGAAGCGCACGCTGTCGGGTAGCCAGGCGAGCACCGATTGTTTGAGTGCGCGGGAATGTTTGATCGCATACAGCAGATTGGTCCGGCTCGGATACTGCAGCAATGGCGGGTCGAGCAGCGGTCTGTAAAGCAGGCACGGGCCCTTGTCTGCCTGACGTGGCCCGATCACGAACATGTTTGCCACGGTGTCGACCGTGTTGTTGATGCGATGGGCCATGAATGCCAGCGGGCGGATCACGATGGGCTGGTCGTCCACCTCGCGGGCATTCGCGTCAGTGGCAAACGCGGCGACGACGTAGCGGTAACCCTGTGCGTCGAGCCGCGCTTCGCTGCGGATCTTGGACTGCAGCGCGAGCAATGCCAGTTCGATCGGCAACTGCCGGGCATACAGCTGACGCAGGGCCGGCGCATCGGTCGGGTCGTCGATCAGCCGGCGTTTGAGCATTGCCGGATAGGTGCGGCCGATGTCGACAGCCGTCACCACAGTTTCAAGATAATCGGCCGTCAGCCAGCCGGGAACCGGCGTGCCGTCGACATGGCGCACGGTTTTGATTCCCGTCGGCAGCCCGGCAAGGTTTTGCAGCGCCAGTTCGCTGAGCGACAGGGTCAGGGTGTCCATCTGCCCGGGCAAAACGAACGTGCCCCACACCACCAGGCTGGTGATGGTGATCTCGATGTTTTCGACCTGGATAGCTGCCGGCGCCGGATGATCCTGGCGAATCCTTGTGGTCAGCGCCTCCACGGTAAAGGCGTGGAGACTGCTGACCTCGCGCTGAAAGGTTTTGCCCTTGTTGCGGTTTTGCACAACCGCCAGGTCAAGCAAGTGGCGGCTGTAGCAGGCTTGATCAGCGGTAGATGCGCGGTCCAGCCAGCGCGGGAGCAATGGTCGCAGTTGTTCGAAATACTCCTCTGGCTGCACGGCCGTTGGCAGATCGGTTACCTCGTCGACCACAGCGCTGGCGTCGACGGGTGGAGAGGCACCGAGCGACCCGATGACATCCGTATCCAGCGCTATCAGCGTACAAGCTTGATAATCGAAGAAATTGCCTTGCGGCTCGAACAGTCGCCATTGCAGATGGTTGGCCTGAGTGTTGTTTTCCAGCAGTTTGACCAGAGCCTTGCCGAGCGCATCGAGCGAATCAAAGTGGCGAAAACCCTGGGTGATCGAGTGCGTGGCGATCAGTGTGCGTTTGCCCGAGGTGCCCACCAGCACCGCGATGGGTAGCACCTCCAAATGCGTGCGTTCGCTGGCATCATCGCAGTCGATGTCGATCAGGCAGGCACGAGTTTTCAACGGGTCGTCGGTCAGCCGCTGTTGCTTGTCGGGAAACCGGTACACCGCCGCGGCCATGGCCAGTTGCTCGGCGTCCCAGCCCTTGGCATCGGTAATGTTCCACAGGTTGCGCAAGGCATCCGAGAGTTGATACCAGCGCGGCTGTCCGGGGCTGGTGGCGGTGTTCCAGTAGTCGACCTGTTGTTCCTGATAGGCCACCAGCAGCAACGCGGCGAGCTCGTTGATCAGGCGCCCGACCGCATCGATTTGCACCGGCAGATGCAGGGCCGATCCAGCGCCCGGTTGCCGGGTCAGAAAATGTTCACCATCGAGCCAGGTCACGCTACCGCCGTAGATGCCAAGTCGCACCAGCACGTCGGTGAGTGATTCAAACCGGTCGGGGCCGGCTGCGACGTGATCTCCCTCAATGTTCCATGTGGGCGTCGCAACCAATGCCAGCTGCGGATCGATGTCGAGATGCGGATACAAGGTTTTTAGCGCGTGACGCAAGGTATTCGAGGCGGTGTCCCTGAGCGTAGGTCCGGACACCAGTTGGGTCTGCAGATCGATGACGTCAGGCTTGGAGATTGCGGGCATGGCCGTTCCTTCTCTGTCGGTGGCGGCGCTCACCAACAACGCCGGAGTCGGAGCAGACTAAAATCCCGGCCACGGCCCAGTGCGGTACATAGATATCGCAGGCAAAAAAAGACCCGCGAATGCGGGTCCTGGTCTGATGGGGAGAGCGGCTTCAGCTGACGGACCGGCCTTCAAAACCTTGCAGCACGTTCACCGCATTGATGCCGATTTCTTCTACCGCGTAACCGCCCTCCATGACGAACAGCGCAGGTTTACCGAGCGCGGCGATGCGTTGGCCCATGGCGAGATAATCCGGGCTGTCGAGCTTGAACTGCGAGATCGGATCATCCTTGAACGTATCGACACCCAGCGACACGACGATGACGTCGGCGTCGTAACTTTCGATCTCTTTGCAGGCCTGTTCCAGCGCGGCGCTCCAGGTTTCCCAGCCAGAACCGGCCGGCAGCGGATAGTTGAAGTTGAAGCCCTCACCCGGACCTTCGCCCGGCTCGTCTTCATAACCGAGGAAGAATGGAAATTCTGCTTCCGGGTGGCCATGAATCGACGTGAACAGCACGTCGTTGCGCGCGTAGAAAATCGACTGGGTGCCGTTGCCGTGGTGATAGTCGACGTCGAGGATCGCGACTTTCCTGTGGCCCTGATCGAGGAACGCCTGCGCGGCAATCGCGGCGTTGTTCAGGTAGCAATAACCGCCCATCAAATCTGCGGCGGCGTGGTGTCCCGGTGGACGACAGAGGGCGAAAGCCGCGCGCGCGCCACGCTGGATCTCGGCCTGTGCGGTCAACGCCACTTGCGCCGCGCTGTACGCTGCTTGCCAGGTGCCGGCGGTGATCGGTGCGCCGCCATCGAAGCTGTAATAGCCGAGCTGGCCGTGCAGGCTGACCGGTTTGATCGCGCGCAAGGTGCGTGTCGGCCATGTGTAGGGCAACAAGTCGCCGTCAGTGTTGAATTCGGTCCAGCGTGCCCAGGCACCTTTGAAGAAGTCGAGATAGTCACGGCTGTGAATACGTTCGATCGGCCCGAGACCGAAATCCTGCGGCGCCGCGACCGGGCCGAGGTTTTGCTCCTTCACCCGTTGCAGCACATGGTCGGCACGCGAGGGCATCTCGAAGCACGGCTTGAGCTGGCCATCGATCAGTTCGCAGCGGCCGTGGTGCAGGTGGTGATCGTCCGAGTAGATCGTCAGCATTTGTTGTTCTCCGCAGGGCTGATTCGGTGGCCTGTAGTGTCACGGCGGATGCTGATTCGGAGAACGGCAGGAGCGGCCAAAAGGGGATTGATCTGGCCAAAACCGCTGACCGGAATTCGCCCCGCTTCGCGCAGAGCCGGCGCCCCTGTGCAGGGCGCCGCAGGAGACTTCAGCGGCCGGTTACGGCCTTGTCTGCCTCGGGTGCATGGCGCTCGAGAGCTTCCAGCAGGTCCGGTCGTTGACGTTGGCCGATGACTTTGCGCAGTTCACTAAAGGCGTCTGCCGAGCACTCTCGGCCCAAAGTCGGGTCAGCACCCTTGTCCAGCATCAAGGTGAACAGTTCAAGCGTCTGCTGCTGATTGAGCGCAAGTCCCAGCTCTTCGCGAGGCGCCTGACTGGCCAGCAGAAACAAGGCTGACTGGGTTCGGTCGCCTTCAGTGCAGCGTCCTCTTGGATAGACCAGATTGAGCTTTGCACCGGCGTCGACCAGACGTTTTGCCGCCGGGTAATTGTTGCGATAAATCGCTTCGTACAGCGCGGTTTTCTGCTCTCTGTCCTCGCGCCGATCAAGGTCTTGTGGATAGTTGAGCAGCCAGTTGAACGCTGCAGAGTCTTTGACTGAAGCTCGCTGCATCAGCAGGGTTTGGCCGCTTGCGTCAGGCTCGTCGATGGCTGCGCCAGCGGCCAGTAGAAATTGCGTGCGCTGCGCCCGCTCGGGGTTGGCGTCAGCCTTGATGTCTTTGTTGAATGCCTGCATCACCAGCGGTTCGCTGCCATTGATTCCGCTGGTCACAGCGCCGCGTTCAAGCAACAGACGCGCAATCGGGAAATTCGGCGCGTCCAGTGCACGCAGCAGGGCACTGCGGCCATCTTCGCCCAAAGTCTTGGCTTGAAGGCCGCGGTCGAGCAGTTGCCGCACGCGCGGTTCGTCCTGATTGTCGACAGCCTCAATCAACGGCCACTGGGCCTGGCAGGCCTGCGGGTCGGCCTGGGTGAGGCCGAGATTTTTCAGTACACGCTCAGGAACACTCAGATTGCGTTGCAAACGCAGCCCACAGTAGATCCGGTAATACTCCTGCGCCAGTGCGTATTGCGTGGTGTAGGCCGGTGACTTTTCATAGGCCTTCCACGCTTGATCCGCGAGGTTCAGATACACCGGAATGCGTTGCGGTGCGCGCCGTACAACCTCCAATAACCATTGCCGTGAACCCTCGTCCGGCGCCAGTTGGCTCTTCCAGTAGGCAATGTCATTGAGCTGGCCGATGAATTCCGGCTGATCGGCACCGATGCGGCGAAAGTCCTGATTCAAGAACAGCTCATCGACTTTCTTCAGTCCCGGCCCTTTGTCGCTGGCCGTGCTCAGTTGCCGATGCAGCTCCCAAAGTTGCAGGGCGCCGTCGCCGGCAATGTAGGGGCGCGGATCGACTTCGATGCTCAGCGGTGCGTCGGGCACGCGGTAGCGCATGGCGTCGCGGGCGCCTTCGATGCCCTTGAGCCAAGAGTCGAGCACGGGGGCAGGGGTGTCCTGCAACGGCTGGAATGACAACAGGTGATCGTTGCGCACCCGACCCAGGGCGAGCAGCGGCGTGCCGGGTGCGCGCCAGTCGATCAGCAGATAACGCTTGCTTTCCCAGCCGTTGGTTTTGGCGCACTCGAAACTCAGAGTGTCGACCACGATGCCGGGCGCGATATCGGTGCGAGCAGCCGAGGTGCCCAGATTCAGATACTGAAACTCAGTGATGCAACTGCGAAACTCGTCGCCGCTGAGCAGCGGGATCGGCCCCAGTTTATGCAGGCGCTCGCGGTAGTCCTGATCGCGATAGACGTTCAGGTAGAACAGACCACGAAAGCCGCTGAGCAAACCCGTCAGCGGCGTTGCAACACCGGGCGTTTCGGTGGCGGCTGGAATCGGGATGATGGTGCGGGCGTACTCGGGTGCATCGACCACAGCTTTGGGTGGCAGCCCCCACCAGTTCAGTTCAATGGCGTTGGCGGCCATCGGCAGGTTGAGCAGAACAGCGAGCAGCACAAGGTGCGCAGAGGAACGAAAAAAGGCCATCAAGCTAAAACGCCGGCGACATGATTGGCCGCGTAATGTAGTGCAGTCGCCGGCGCGCCGCCTGATTTATCTCAAGGCCTGAACTGACTCGGCGCCACACCGCTCCAGCGCACGAATGCATGGCGGAAACTTGCGGTCTCGCTGAAGCCCAGGGTTTCGGCGATGCGGTAGATCGGCAGCTGCTCTTCGCAGAGCATTTGCTTGGCGCGCTCGAAGCGCAATTCGTCGAGCAGTTCCTGATAGCTGCACCCCAGATCCTTGAGGTGCCGGCGTAGCGTGCGCGGTGAGCACTTCATCTGTTGCGCCAGACCTTCCAGCCCCGGTGCGGCGTTGAGTTGTGCGTCAAGCAACTGGCGAATCCGCCCCAGCCACGCCTGGCGGCCGGTGAACTCGGTGTTCTGCTTGCGGCAACGTTCGGCCATCGCCTGATGGGTGATGACGTCGGCCAGCGGCAACGGCTGATCGAGCCAGCGCCGGTCGAAGGCAAACGCGTTGTCCTTGGCCGCGAAGTGCAGCGGGCAGGCGAAGTGTTCGGCATAGCTGTCGCGGTAGTCCGGCGCGGCGTGTTCGAAGCGCGCGGCGAGCAGCGGCAGCGCGTGCCCAAACAGGTCGTCGCAAATGACCTTCAGCGAGACCAGACAGAATTCGGCATTGAACACCGCCATCGCCGGGCTCTCGCGATAATCGGCCGCGACGAACCAGACGCGCTCGCCGTCGTCCTCAAGACTCAGTTCGAAAAGTGTTCCCAACAGCGCCGGATAACGGATCGCCAAGCGCAAAGCGTCACCGAAGGTGGCACTGGTGAGTAACGCGTAACCGAGCATGCCGTAGGACGAGACGTGCATGCGTCGTCCCAGTTCGAGGCCGATGTCACGCTTGAGCGCGACCGCGTTGGCACACACCTGCATCTCCTGATTGGTGGTGATGCGCGTGTCCGCCCGGTTCAGATCCGCTGCACTGATGCCGCTGCCGGCCAGCAACGCCTCGCTGGACAAGCCTTTGGCCTTGAAAGTGTTGAGCACCAGCGAGACGGCGTTGAGGGTAGTGAGGTGGGAGTGGAGCATGAGGAACTTCCAGCCTTGGGATGCTGAAAAAGGGAGCAAGTTGTGTGCCGTGGATTAGTTGTGTCAGTTGGAGCCAGCCCCTCACCCCAGCCCTCTCCCCAAGGGAGAGGGGGAAGGGAGCCGATCTCCATGGCTTTCAAATCCGGAGCTCGGCTCGGTATTTCAGGTCGATGTCTAGCGAAAGAATAACTCGGTCAGTCCCCTCTCCCTCAGGGAGAGGGTTAGGGTGAGGGGCATTCCGGAGCCGTTCTCAGACCAGCTCACCACACAAATCCAGCTCCATCAGCCGCCGAACCTCAACAATATCCAGCCCCGCACCCAGCAATCCATGCAATTTGCCAAACGCCGCCTCACGGGTTATGCCGCCACCGGACAACACGCCAACCCCGCGCAAACGGCTGCCAGCCTCGTACACATCCAGTTCAACCCCGCCTTCATGGCACTGCGTCACTGCAACCACCACCACGCCGTTATCCCGCGCGCGGCCGAGGCTGGCGAGGAACTCGGGATTGTCACTCGGCCCGGTGCCACTGCCATAGCACTCCAGGACCAGCCCTTGAATGCCGCTGGCGAGTAGACCATCGAGAACCCCGGCGCTGATACCCGGGAACAACGGCAGAACCGCGACGTTCGCCAGTTGCTTGGGCTGGTTGTAGTTCAGCGCGGCTGGCACGGACGCAGCTTTCACGCCGCCACCCTGACGCTCCAGACGTTTGAACGGGTGCCGACCAAAACTGCGCACTTTCGCGCAGCGCGTCGGTGCCAGCAGCTCACCGTGGAAGTACAAATGCACGCCCGGCGCCAGGCCCTGGCCGAGGGCGACCAGTGCGCCGCCAAGGTTTTCCCAAGCGTCGCTGTCGGTGACCCCGGCCGGCAGCATCGAGCCGGTGAAGCACACGCGGGCATGCAGGCCGAGCAGTTGGAAACTCATGGCCGCCGCGCTGTAGGCGAGGGTGTCGGTGCCGTGCAGGATCAGCACGCTGTCGCAGCCCTGGACATCGACGGCATCGACCACCGCTTCACGCAGTTGCTGCCAGTAGGCCGGGGTCATGTTGGCGCTGTCGATCAGCGGCGACATCTCGCGGAAACGCCACTGCGGCAACACCAGCTCAGGCTGGCTGTGCAGATATTCGCGCATCCGCGCTTCGAAACCGGAGGCCGGGGCCAGACCATTGGCGCTGGCCTGCATGCCGATGGTGCCGCCGGTGTAGAGCACCATGACGTGCTGGGCGGCAGGGTAAGTCGAGGAATTCATGGGGAGTTCTCCTGAACGATGACAGCGTGCGGTCGAGCATGACGCCGACCACACGCTGTGTCACGCCGGGCGCGTGGAGTGCACCCGGTTTTTACCCGATCAGCGTTGCGCTGCGGGTACGCCTTGCGGCTGTTTTTCAGTCTTGGTGACAGCCGGCGGATTGGCTGGCCAGGCTTTCAGGTCCAGATCCAGATCCGGGAACTTGCTCGAATCAAACACCGGGGTCTTGATGCCCGCTGCGCGCTGATCATCGTAGTCACGCAGGATGCGCATGCCGACTTTGAACAGCATGAACAGCGCGATCAGGTTGACGAACGCCAGCATGGTCATCGTGATGTCGGCGAAGGCGAACACGGTGCCGAGGTTCTCGATGGCACCCCAGAAGATCAACACCAATACCAGTGCGCGGTAGCCGATCAGCGCCTTGCGGTTTTCACCGATCAGGAAGCGCAGGTTGCTCTCGCCCAGGTAGTAGTTGTAGAGGATCGAGGTGAACACGAACAACGCCAGTGCGACCGAGATGAACATGCGGCCCCAGTCACCGACCACGGCGGCCAGCGAGTTTTGCGTCAGGGCAATGCCATCGCCTTCGAAGCCGGGGGTGTAGAAACCCGAGAGCAGGATCAGCAACGCGGTGCAGGTGCAGATCACGAAGGTGTCGAGGAACACGCTGAACGCCTGAACCACGCCTTGCGCGACCGGGTGTTCAACCGAAGCCACGGCTGCCACGTTTGGCGCACTGCCCAGACCCGCTTCGTTGGCGAACACGCCACGCTTCACGCCCATCACGATGGCGCTGCCGATCAGACCGCCGAACGCCGGGTCGAGACCGAAAGCGCTTTTGACGATCGTCATCAACATGGCCGGCACGTGGTCGAATTGCAGCACGATCACGTAAACGGTCACGCCGATGTAGACCAGGGTTTTCACCGGCACCAGCAGGTCAGCAACCTTGGCGATGCGCTTGATCCCGCCGATGAACACCAGACCCAGCAACACCGCCAGACCGAGGCCGGTGTAAGTAGTGTCGAGGCCGAAGGCGTTGTTCAGCGAGTGGGTTACGGCGTGAGCTTGCAGGCCGTTGAAGGCGAAACCGAAGGTCACCAGCAACAGGAACGCCATGACCATACCCAACCAGCGCTTCTGCAGACCGTGCTGGATGTAGTAGGACGGCCCGCCGCGGTAGGTGCCGTCGGCATCTGTACGTTTGTAGAGCTGGCCGAGGGAGCATTCGAAGAAGCTGCTGGACATGCCGACCAGTGCGGTCACCCACATCCAGAACACCGCACCTGGACCACCGAGGGTCACGGCGATGCCGACACCGGCGATGTTACCTGCACCGACGCGGCCGGCGAGGCTGAGCATCAGGGCCTGGAACGAGCTGAGTTGCCCGGCGCTGCTTTTCAGGCTGTCGCGGAACACCGCGAACATGTGGAAGAAGTGGCGCAATTGAACGAAACGCGAGCGAATCGTGAAGTAGCTACCGAGCCCGACAATGAGCACGATCAGTACTTTCCCTGAGAGGAAGTCGTTGATGACTTCGAGCATGGATTTTTCCTCGCTGTTTTTTGTTTAAGCAAATGCTGGATTGTCAGAAACATCGCGTTACACCGGTCTGCGCGCGGCACGACAGGTGAGGCGAGGGTTTCGTCCCGGATCCATTTCGCGGGTTTGTTATTAGTTCGGGTTTCGCATGGGTTGTGGCCTCGTTACCGACGACCGCTCACGCGAAGAGGGGCGGCACTATACCGATCAGTGCGGCGCCCGTCTGCACGGTAGTGGTGCAAGCGACGAAACGAGGTGCTGCAAAATCAACAGATCGCAGCCTTCGGCAGCCTCTACAGGTGTACGTCAAACTCTGTAGGAGCTGCCGAAGGCTGCGATCTTGGCGGCATCAGAAACACAAGTCATTCAGAGGCATATCCCGCAAACAAGTTAAAAAAAAGGGCTTGGAGACTGAGTCCCCAAGCCCTCAAAAGGTGAGAGGTGTCTAGTCCCTCGACCTGGTGAGCGGTGCTACCAATAACGCGTCGGCTCAGGCTTTAAGCGGAACCAGACGCGGAGCAATCATGTTTTCCGGGCGCAGGATGTCGGCGAGCATGGCTTCGTCGAGCAGCCCTTCTTCGCGCACCAGTTCCAGCACGCCGCGGCCGCTGGCCAGAGCGAGGCCGGCGATACGGGTGGCGTTTTTGTAGCCGATGTACGGGTTCAGTGCGGTAACCAGACCGATCGAGTGCTCGACCAGTTCGCGGCAGCGCGCTTCGTTGGCGGTGATGCCGACGATGCAGTGCTCACGCAGCATGTCCATGGCGCGTTGCAACAGACGGATCGAGTCGAAGATCTTGAACGCGATCAGCGGCTCCATCACGTTCAATTGCAGTTGGCCGCCTTCGGCCGCCATGGTCAGCGCCAGGTCGTTACCGATGACCTGGAACGCCACCTGGTTCACGGCTTCCGGGATAACCGGGTTGACCTTGCCGGGCATGATCGAGCTGCCTGGCTGACGTGCCGGCAGGTTGATTTCGTTGATGCCGGTGCGCGGGCCGCTGGACAGCAGACGCAGGTCGTTGCAGATCTTCGACAGCTTGACCGCGGTGCGTTTGAGCATGCCGGAGAACAGCACGAAGGCGCCCATGTCGGAAGTGGCTTCGATCAGGTCGGCCGCTGGCACCAGCGGTTGACCGCTGATCAGTGCCAGACGCTCGACAGCCAGTGCCTGATAGCGCGGGTCGGCGTTGATGCCGGTGCCGATCGCGGTACCGCCCAGGTTGACTTCAGTCAGCAGCTCCGGGGCCAGCGTCTTCAGACGGGCCAGGTCTTCGCCCATGGTGGTGGCGAAAGCACGGAATTCCTGACCGAGGGTCATCGGCACGGCGTCTTGCAGCTGGGTACGACCCATCTTCAGAACGTGGTTGAATTCTTGACCCTTGGCTGCGAATGCCTGAATCAGGCTGTCGAGGCTGGCCAGCAGCGCGTCGTGACCCAGCAGCAGACCCAGACGGATCGCGGTCGGGTAGGCGTCGTTGGTCGACTGCGCCATGTTCACGTCGTCGTTCGGGTGCAGGTACTGGTATTCGCCTTTCTGGTGACCCATGGCCTCCAGTGCGATGTTGGCGATCACTTCGTTGGCATTCATGTTGGTCGAAGTGCCAGCGCCGCCCTGAATCATGTCCACCACGAACTCTTCGTGGAAATCGCCGCGGATCAAACGTGCACAGGCTTCGCTGATGGCAGCGTGTTTGGCTTCGCTCAGGTGACCCAACTCACGGTTGGCGTCAGCGGCGGCCTGTTTGACCATCGCCAGGCCAACAACCAGTTTCGGGTAATGCGAGATCGGAACGCCGGAGAGGCGGAAGTTGTTCACCGCTCGCAGGGTCTGGATGCCGTAATACGCTTGAGCCGGTACTTCGAGGGCGCCAAGCAGGTCGTTTTCTGTGCGGAATGATGCAGCGGAGGACATGATGGAAATCATCTCGATATGGACCCGGTCTGTGCCGGAACGCTGCGAATGCTAGGCTTGTGGGAAATTTTGGGCCAATGCTGTTAAGCGCTGCCCTATGCATATTCGGCATAATGCCCGTGTGACGCCGCGTGTGCGGCAGACGTGTGACCTGTTTTGGTGCGTGTCCGGGAGGACAGGATGAATCTGGAAAGCAAATGGCTCGAGGACTTCAGTGCTCTGGCCGCCACCCGCAGCTTCTCGCAAGCAGCCGAACGCCGCTTCGTGACGCAACCGGCGTTCAGTCGGCGGATCCGCAGCCTTGAAGCGGCGCTGGGGCTGACGCTAGTCAATCGCTCGCGCACGCCGATCGAACTGACGGCGGCGGGGCAATTGTTTCTGGTGACCGCGCGCACCGTGGTCGAACAGCTCGGTGAAGTGCTGCGGCATCTCCATCATCTGGAAGGCGGGCAGGGCGAAGTGATTCAGGTCGCAGCGGCGCACTCGCTGGCATTGGGCTTCTTTCCGCGCTGGATCGCACAACTGCGCAACGACGGACTGAACATCGCCACGCGGCTGGTGGCAACCAACGTAGGCGATGCGGTCCACGCGCTGCGCGAGGGTGGCTGCGATCTGATGCTGGCGTTCTACGACCCGGATGCAGCGATGCAGATGGACCCGGAGATCTTTCCGTCACTGCATCTGGGCCAGACCGAAATGCTTCCGGTGTGCGCGGCAGATGCCGAGGGCAAGCCGCTGTTCGATCTCGAAGGCGAACACAGTGTGCCGCTGCTGGCCTACAGCGCCGGCGCGTTTCTCGGTCGTTCGGTCAACGGGCTGCTGCGTCAGCGTGGACTGCGCTTTACCACCATCTATGAAACCGCGATGGCCGACAGTCTGAAAAGCATGGCGCTTGAAGGTCTCGGCATCGCCTGGGTGCCACAACTGAGCGTGCGTGGCGAACTCGGCCGTGGTGAGCTGGTGGTCTGCGGCGGTCCGCAATGGCATGTGCCGCTGGAGATTCGCCTGTACCGTTGCGCGCTGGTGCGCAAGGCCAATGTGCGGTTGTTGTGGCGCAAGCTTGAGGGCGGTGCCGTGAGCACTTCCACTTGATGGAGCGCTGGTGACGCCGAATGACCGGGAACGACACAGGCATACATCCAGTTCAGTCCTCGTCGTCATCATCGGGGCGCGGGCTTGATCGCACCGGAGTTCCCAAATACTCAGAGTCCAGGTATGTACGTATGTTCTCTCGATTTTTATCACTGAAGCGATTTGCATCGTGACGTAGTTCAGAAAAATCATCCGTTTCTCGCATGACTGTTTCGCTCCACCATCCGTTGTACAGAACTTCGCCATCTTCATGGCCTGCATTGAACATGTGTCCTACTTCGTGAGCGGGAGTTCTGGCTGCTGTTGTGCAGGCGATACCTACGTAGCCTGGAAAATCGGCAATGCCATATACATCTGCGTTTATGGGGTAGCGCGTCAACAACAGGAATTTGTGAAATTGTGTGGAATGTTTTTTTGCGGAGGGGTGCTCCGGTATTTGTCTACCTTGGTTCTCCAGGCATCCAGCGACTTAACTTCATCCTTATCCTGATAAGGGTGATTACTCAACTCCTCCGTTTCCGAGGGGCGGAACAGCACAATCAGCATCTTGCGCCCTGAGATCTTTTCAAATTCCTCGGCTAGCCAGGAGAAGTGTTTTTGATACAGCGCTTCCTTGCTGTACTCCGCCAGGTCCTGGTGGATGAAGACCAGTAGTGCTAATGGTTCTTTAAACATGGGTTATCCTTTTTGTGGTTGTAAGAACGACGCATCTGGCCCAAACCATTTTGCAGTTATATAGGCAGTCGTTCACTTTGATTGTGATTAAACACTGTTATTCGCAGGCTATTTGATGCAAGACTTGTTTGGTGAAAAGTTTCAATATCAGGTGCTGCTTAGTTATATATCACCAATGATCGGTTATCGCTTTCGAGATTGTTTTGAATTTTATTACATGCAGCCTGCCTTGGTGTCCAAGTGCGGGATCCATGCAATCTTTTGCGCGTTCTTTAAGTCGGAAGAGTTGTAGGTATATTCTTGATTCTCGAGTCAGTAAAATCAGCGATTCAAGGCACAAGACAGATGGTCGTGACGGGGGCTGTTTATTGCTTTCATTGCGGTATACTGCGCGGCCTTCGGCCGGTTCGCCCGGCCATTTTTCCTACAACAAGCCACGCATTTCTGCGTGGCTTGTCGTTTTTGACGCGCCTGCGGGCGCCCAGAGAGAAGAGGCACGACGATGAGTGCACTGGTTGGCGTGATCATGGGCTCCAAGTCCGATTGGTCCACCCTTAGCCACACCGCCGATATGCTGGAAAAGCTCGGCATCCCTTACGAGGTGAAAGTGGTCTCTGCCCACCGCACCCCGGATCTGCTGTTCCAGTACGCCGAAGAGGCCGAAAGCCGTGGCATCGAGGTGATCATCGCCGGTGCCGGTGGCGCGGCCCACTTGCCAGGCATGTGTGCGGCCAAGACCCACCTGCCGGTGCTGGGCGTGCCGGTGCAGTCGTCGATGCTCTCGGGCGTTGATTCGCTGCTGTCCATTGTGCAGATGCCAGCAGGCATTCCGGTCGCTACTCTGGCCATCGGCAAGGCCGGCGCGATCAACGCCGCCTTGCTGTCGGCGAGCATCCTCGGCGCCAAGCATCCACAATTCCACGCGGTGCTGAAAACCTTCCGTGCCGAGCAGACAGACAGCGTCCTGGACAATCCAGACCCACGTATTGCCTGAGGTTGTTGAGATGAAGATCGGTGTAATCGGTGGCGGCCAGTTGGGTCGCATGTTGGCCCTGGCGGGCACTCCGCTGGGCATGAACTTCGCTTTCCTCGACCCGGCGCCGGACGCTTGCGCGGCCGCATTGGGCGAACACCTGCGCGCCGATTACGGCGATCAGGATCATCTGCGCCAGCTCGCCGATGAAGTCGATCTGGTGACCTTCGAATTCGAAAGCGTTCCGGCTGAAACCGTGGCATTCCTCTCGCAATTCGTGCCGGTCTACCCGAGCGCCGAAGCCCTGCGCATCGCGCGTGATCGCTGGTTCGAGAAGAGCATGTTCAAGGATCTGGGGATTCCGACCCCGGCCTTCGCCGACATTCAGTCGCAAGCCGATCTGGATGCCGCAGTCGCTTCAATCGGTCTGCCGGCCGTGTTGAAAACCCGCACATTGGGTTACGACGGCAAGGGCCAGAAGGTCCTGCGCACACCGGAAGATGTGGTCGGCACCTTCGCCGAACTGGGCAGCGTCGCCTGCTTGCTGGAAGGCTTCGTGCCTTTCACTGGTGAAGTGTCGCTGATTGCTGTGCGTGCTCGCGATGGCGAAACGAAGTTCTACCCGTTGGTGCACAACACCCACGACAGCGGCATCCTCAAGCTGTCGGTCGCCAGCACCGATCACCCGTTGCAGGCCCTGGCCGAAGACTATTCCAGCCGCGTGCTCAAGCAGCTGGATTACGTCGGCGTGATGGCGTTCGAGTTCTTTGAAGTCGACGGTGGCCTCAAGGCCAACGAAATCGCCCCGCGCGTGCACAACTCCGGGCACTGGACCACCGAAGGTGCCGAGTGCAGCCAGTTCGAAAACCATCTGCGGGCCGTTGCCGGTCTGCCGCTGGGTTCGACAGCCAAGGTTGGCGAAAGCGCGATGCTCAACTTCATCGGCGTGGTTCCACCGGTTGAGAAAGTCATCGCCATCGACGATTGCCACCTCCATCACTACGGCAAGGCCTTCAAGGCCGGGCGCAAGGTCGGTCACGCCAACCTGCGCTGCGCCGACATGGCAACGCTCAAGCAGCAAATCAGCAAGGTCGAAGCGCTGATCGCCGAGTAAAACAGTTTCATGTGGCAGCGGCGGAACCATTACGGGCCGCCGTTCTCTCATGGCAGGATGCCAAAGTCTGACTAGGCTTTGGCATATCTACCAAATCAGAGGGAAATGCCATGGGAATTATCGGAACCATCTTTATCGGCTTGATCGTCGGCCTGCTGGCTCGGTTCCTGAAACCGGGCGATGACAGCATGGGCTGGATCATGACCATCCTGCTCGGTATCGGCGGTTCGCTGGCGGCCACTTACGGCGGCCAGGCTCTGGGCATTTATCACGCGGGCGAGGGCGCAGGTTTCCTTGGCGCACTGGTCGGTGCAGTCGTATTGCTGGTGATCTACGGCCTGATCAAAAAGAACTGATCCAAAGCGACAAAGCCCTCTCGGCCAATCGGGTCGGGAGGGCTAGAATGCTCGGCGTTGTGCATACCCTTCTATATACCGAGCACCTTCATGCGCCGTCTTTTATTGACTCTCCTTTTGCTGGGCAGCGGTCTCGCCCACGCCGGCGAATTGCCGGAAACCGACTGGCTCGACCTGATGCCCAAGTCGGATCAGAAAGCCCTCGAGGCCATGCCTGAAATCGACCACGACTCCCCGGAAGCTACCGGCACCTTCACCGAGAAGGGCGGGATGAAGCAGGCCAAAGGTTTGCCGGCGGTGATGTATTCGACCAAAACCGTGGCGTCGATGAACGACAAACACATCCGCATCGGTGGTTATCCGGTGCCGCTGGAATCCGATGCCAAGGGCCGCAGCACGCTGTTCTTCCTCGTACCGTATCCGGGCGCGTGCATCCACGTGCCGCCACCGCCGCCGAATCAACTGGTGCTGGTGCGTTATCCGAAAGGTTTGAAGCTGGACGACATCTACACGCCGTTATGGGTGACCGGCACGCTTAAGGTCGAGAAAGTCAGCAATGACCTGGCTGATGCGGCGTATGCCCTGGATGCCGATAAAGTGCGGGTGGTGCAGGAATCTGATCTGTAACCACCACAAATCAAAAGATCGCAGCCTTCGGCAGCTCCTACACAAAACCCTGTAGGAGCTGCCGAAGGCTGCGATCTTTTGATCTTAGAGCGGTTTCGAACCGATGCTGACGCCCATGGTGTGACTGGCGCCGGACGGAAGATTCACTACATCACCCATCACATTCGCCGTCTCGATACACAACATCCGCTGCCAGCCGTCATCGGCCATATCACTGAGTGCAGCGGCGCGGTCGATCCACGGATTCCAGATCACCGCCGTACGCGAACCGGTGGTGGTCAGCACAATCTGCCGCTCCCACGCCGGATCAACGATGCTCAACTGCGGCGGCGCATTCAGATAGATGCGGTCGGTCTCCCCGGCAAAGCGCAGGTCGCCTTGCTGGGTATGCGTGTTCCAGTCGTCCAGCGTTTCGATGTAATCCAGACCATCCACACCTTCGACGCGCACATTGCGCACATCGCTGACGGCGAAGTAGGTGTGCAGCGCCTGACTGAGGCTGACGGTTTCGCTGCCACGGTTGTGGCTGGTCAGGCTAATGTGCAACTGATCATCGAGACGCAACGTCAGCGTGAGATCCACTTGATGCGGCCAGCCGGGAAAACCGCCTTCAGGGTACGGCAGCTTGAATTCGACCTTCAGGCCATCGCCTTCAGCCTCGATGCCACCCAACTCCCAGTCCATCGCCCGGACAAAACCGTGAGCGCCAGCAGGTTCTGCGCTGGTGCGCATCGCCTGCACGCTTTCGGGGTTGCGCGCGAAGATGCCGAACCACGGCCAGCACACCGGCACGCCGGCGCGGATGCTCTTGCCGGTCTTGAACTCGGCCTTGTCGTTGAGCCAGATCAGCGGCGGCTGGCCGTCGACCTGATAACTGAGAATGTGCGCGCCTTGCTGGGCCACCAGCACTTCGGCCTGACCGTGACGAATGCGCCAGCAGTTCAGTTCATCGAGTTTCACGGCTTCAACGTTGGGCGTGCTCATGGGACGGCTCTCGATCAGACACTTGGACGACTATCGACCGCAAAACGGCCGCGATGTTTAACGCGCGCGCGGCGGAACCGAGCGGGTGCGACCGCTGCCATCAATGGCGACGAACACAAACACCGCTTCGGTGACCTTGCGCCACTCGCTGGACAGCGGATCGTCGCTCCACACCTCGACCATCATCTGGATCGAGCTGCGGCCGATTTCCAGGGTCTGTGTATAAAAGGACAATTGCGCGCCAACGGCGACCGGCACCAGGAACGCCATGCGGTCAATCGCAACGGTCGCGACGCGGCCACCGGCCACGCGGCTGGCCATGGCCGTGCCGGCCAAATCCATCTGCGCTACCAGCCAGCCGCCGAAAATATCGCCAAAGCCGTTGGTTTCGCGCGGGAGTGCGGTGATTTGCAGGGCCAGGTCGCCTTGCGGGATCGGATCTTCTTGTTCGAGCTCTATCATGCCGGGGGTGCCTCTGACCCGTGACTCTTCTTTGGTGCTGCTGGTGGTAGCCGTCTTCGGGAAAAACGATTCAGCACCGAACATACTACGTTCGTCACGTTTTCCATAAGGCGCCTGAGAGGGAAACTCTGCGAAACCGACTGACGTCTCCAGCGACGTTTTCGCACAGCAACCCCTTACAAACCGGTGCAGGTTGCGAGTATATCGGTCGGTAGACTCCGCGACGACCGTCCGGTTCTCATTTCGACCGTCAATTACGCGCCTCTATGTGCTTTTTCGAACAATTTGCTATGGTGCCGAACCTGCCCGAGCCACAGCCAGCGTTGTTGTGGCGGCAGATCCGACTATAAGAGAAGACCTCGCCATGACCTCAGCGCCTTCGAGCCTCGCGCAGCCCGACCAACCCGCACGACCGTTGACCCGCAATGACTACAAGACTCTGTCGCTATCGGCCTTGGGGGGCGCGCTGGAGTTTTACGATTTCATCATCTTCGTGTTCTTCGCCACTGTAGTCGGCAAGCTGTTCTTCCCGGCCGACATGCCGGAGTGGCTGCGCCTGATGCAGACCTTCGGCATCTTCGCCGCCGGTTACCTCGCGCGGCCGCTGGGCGGCATTGTCATGGCGCACTTCGGCGACCTGCTGGGGCGCAAGAAGATGTTCACCCTGAGCATTTTCATGATGGCCGTGCCGACCCTGATCATGGGGCTGCTGCCGACTTACGCACAGATCGGCATGTGGGCGCCGATCCTGCTGCTGGTGATGCGCGTGATCCAGGGCGCGGCGATTGGCGGTGAAGTACCGGGCGCGTGGGTCTTCGTTTCCGAACACGTTCCGCAAAGACATATGGGCTACGCCTGCGGCACCCTCACCAGCGGTTTGACTGCCGGCATCCTGCTCGGCTCGCTGGTCGCCACCGCGATCAACAGCATTTATACGCCAGTGGAAGTCTCGGACTACGCCTGGCGGATTCCATTCCTGCTCGGCGGCGTGTTCGGCCTGTTCTCGGTCTACCTGCGCCGCTGGCTGCACGAAACCCCGGTGTTCGCTGAACTGCAACAGCGTAAAGCCCTGGCCGAAGAAGTGCCGCTGCGCGCGGTGCTGCGTGATCATCGCGGGGCGATTGCAATCTCGATGCTGCTGACCTGGCTGCTGTCGGCCGGGATCGTCGTGGTGATCCTGATGACTCCGACCGTGCTGCAGACGGTCTACCACTTCTCGCCGACCACGGCTCTGCAATCCAACAGCCTGGCCATCGTGTTCCTGAGCATTGGCTGCATCATCTCCGGCGCACTGGCCGATCGCTTCGGCGCGGGTCGCGTGTTCGTCTTCGGTTGCCTTGGTCTGTTGATCAGCTCGTGGACCTTCTATCACAGCCTCGCCGATCACCCGGACTGGCTGTTCCCGTTGTATGCGCTGACCGGATTCCTGGTTGGCACCATCGGCGCGGTGCCATACGTAATGGTCAAAGCATTCCCGCCAGTGGTGCGTTTCAGCGGCCTGTCGTTTTCCTACAACGTCGCCTACGCGATCTTCGGCGGCCTGACCCCGATGGTCGTCAGCCTGCTGCTCAAAGAAAGCCCGATGGGGCCTGCTTACTATGTGGCGGTGCTCTGCGGCATGGGGATTCTGGTGGGGGCGTGGTTGTGGAATAAGGGGCGCTGATCCGGAAATTATGGGTAGCTGTACCGGCCCAATCGCTAGCAGGCTAGCTCCCACATGGAGATGCATTCCCATGTGGGAGCTAGCCTGCTAGCGATTAGGGTCGAATGAATCATCCTGTAAAAACTCCGAATGCTGGCCTTTCATCCAATTGTCATATTTCAGCCATAGAGTGTTCACACGGCCTGCTGATACTTGGCCCCGACTTAACACACCCTATCTGCTAGGAGTAAGGCATGAAACTGAAGCGTTTGATGGCGGCAATGACTTTTGTCGCTGCTGGCGTTGCGACTGCCAACGCGGTTGCCGCTGTTGACCCTGCGATCCCGAGCTACACCAAGACCACTGGTGTGTCGGGCAACCTGTCCAGCGTCGGCTCCGATACCCTGGCCAACCTCATGACCCTGTGGGCTGAGAACTACAAAAAAGAATACCCGAACGTAAACATCCAGATTCAGGCTGCCGGTTCGTCGACCGCGCCACCTGCGTTGACTGAAGGCACCGCTAACCTGGGCCCGATGAGCCGCAAGATGAAGGACAACGAGCTGCAGGCGTTCGAAACCAAGTATGGCTACAAGCCAACCGCTATTCCGGTTGCCGTGGATGCCTTGGCTGTGTTCGTACACAAGGACAACCCGATCAAGGGGCTGACCATGGAGCAAGTCGACGCGATCTTCTCGTCCACTCGTCTGTGCGGCGCTAAAACCGACGTGAAAACCTGGGGCGACCTGGGTGTGACCGGCGATCTGGCGAACAAACCGGTTCAGCTGTTCGGTCGTAACTCGGTATCGGGCACCTACGGCTACTTCAAAGAAGAAGCCCTGTGCAAAGGCGACTTCAAGCCAAACGTTAACGAGCAACCAGGTTCGGCTTCGGTTGTACAGTCGATCAGCTCCTCGCTGAACGGCGTTGGTTACTCGGGCATCGGCTACAAGACCGCTAGCGTGAAGACCGTTGCTCTGGCCAAGAAAGGCAGCACCGACTTCATCGAAGACACCGAAGAGAACGCCCTGAACGGCAAGTATCCGCTGTCGCGTTTCCTCTACGTGTACGTCAACAAAGCCCCGAACAAGCCTCTGGCCCCGCTGGAAGCCGAGTTCGTGAAGCTGATTCTGTCCAAGCAGGGTCAGGAAGTTGTGGTGAAAGACGGCTACATCCCACTGCCGGCCAAGGTTGCTGCAAAAGCACTGGCTGACCTGGGTCTGCAGGAAGGCGGCGCTGTCGCAAAGAAGTAACACCTTAGGTTCGGGCTAAACCCCGAACCTGCAGGAACCCTGCAGGGGCTGTCGAGATTCACTCGACAGCTCCTGCACAGGTCCTGAAAACCTTCGAATTCTTCTGATCCTCCTCCAGTCCTGCTGGCGGTGGATTTGCTGCGTCACTGCATTGTCATCTTTCTGTCATACAGGATCGCTAGGGTGAGCGCATGAATGATCTGGCCAATTCCCAAATGACTAATAATCCTCCCAAGCGCATTGATTTCAATACGCCTGAGCTGCAACGCAAGCGCCGTATCCGTGCGCTCAAGGATCGCTTCACTCGCTGGTACGTCCTCGTCGGCGGGCTGGCGGTGCTGGCAGCGATTACCCTGATCTTCTTCTTCCTCGCCTACGTGGTTGCGCCGCTGTTCAAAGGTGCCGACCTGAGCGCGCAAGACGCGATCACCCCGGCCTGGATGCAGGACGCCGGCAAGCCGCTGATGATCTCGCTCGAAGAGCAGAATCAGGTGGCGATGCGCGTTTCCGACAAGGGGCAGGCGCTGTTCTTCGACATCGACAGTGGCGCTGAATTGAAACGCGTTGATCTGCCGTTGCCGGCGGGCGCCAGCGTGACCTCCATCGGGGAAGACCAGCCAGGTCATCCGCTGGTCGCCGTAGGTCTGTCCAATGGTCAGGCGCTGGTGTTCCGCCACACCTACAAAGTCAGCTACCCCGATGGCAAGAAAACCATCAGCCCTGCTATCGAGTATCCGTATGGCGAAGCGCCGATTGCGTTGAATGAAAGCGGCGGTGCGCTGGAGCACGTCAGCCTCAACGCCACCGACACAACGCTGATGCTCGTCGGATCCAGCGGTTCGCAGCTCAACGTGCTGTCGCTGACCAGCGAAGAAAACCTGATGACTGGCGAAGTCACCAACGAGCAGAAGCGTATTGATCTGCCGCAGATGACCGAGCCGGTTAAAAACATCTTCGTCGATCCACGTCAGCAGTGGCTGTACGTGGTCAACGGGCGTGCTCAGGCCGACGTGTTCAGCCTGCGCGACAAGAGCCTCAACGGTCGCTACAAGCTGCTGGAAAATGGCGACGCCGAAGTCACTGCCTCCACGCAACTGGTGGGCGGTATCTCGCTGATCGTCGGCGACTCCACCGGCGGTCTGGCCCAGTGGTTCATGGCGCGCGATCCGGATGGCGAGCTGCGTCTGAAGCAGATCCGTACGTTCCAGATGGGCAAGTCGCCGATCGTTGAAATCTCTGCCGAAGAACGTCGAAAAGGCTTCCTCGCCCTGGATGCCAGCGGCAAGCTCGGCGTGTTCCACAGCACCGCGCATCGCACCTTGCTGGTTGATCAAGTGGTCGAAGGGCAAGGCCTGTTCGGTCTGTCGCCGCGCGCCAACCGCGTGATCGTCGAGGCCGGCGGCAAGCTGCAACCGCTGATGCTCGAAAACCCGCACCCTGAAGTGTCGTGGAGTGCGCTGTGGAGCAAGGTCTGGTACGAAAACTACGACGAGCCTAAATACGTCTGGCAATCGACTGCGGCCAACACCGATTTCGAACCTAAAATGAGCTTGGCGCCGCTGACCTTCGGCACGCTGAAGGCTGCGTTCTACGCCATGCTGCTGGCTGCGCCACTGGCCGTTGCCGCCGCGATCTACACCGCGTACTTCATGGCCCCGAGCCTGCGCCGCAAGGTCAAGCCGGTGATCGAGCTGATGGAAGCAATGCCGACGGTGATCCTCGGTTTCTTCGCCGGTCTGTTTCTCGCACCGTATGTCGAAGGGCATTTGCCGGGCATCTTCAGCCTGCTGATGCTGCTGCCGATCGGCATTCTGGTCGCCGGTTTCACCTTCAGCCGCCTGCCTGAATCGATCCGTCTGCGCGTCCCGGATGGTTGGGAAAGTGCGTTGCTGATCCCGGTGATCCTGTTCGTGGGCTGGCTGTCGCTGTACATGAGTCCGTTCATGGAGAACTGGTTCTTCGGCGGCGACATGCGCATGTGGATTTCCCACGATCTGGGCATCACCTACGACCAGCGCAACGCTCTGGTAGTCGGTCTGGCCATGGGTTTCGCGGTGATCCCGAACATCTACTCGATTGCCGAAGACGCCGTGTTCAGCGTGCCGCGCGGCTTGACTCTGGGTTCGCTGGCGCTGGGTGCCACGCCATGGCAGACCATGACTCGCGTAGTGATTCTGACCGCCAGCCCGGGCATCTTTTCGGCGCTGATGATCGGCATGGGTCGTGCGGTCGGCGAAACCATGATCGTGCTGATGGCCACCGGTAACACCCCGGTCATGGAAATGAACCTGTTCGAAGGTCTGCGCACGCTGGCAGCCAACGTCGCGGTGGAAATGCCCGAGTCGGAAGTCGGCGGCAGCCACTACCGCGTGCTGTTCCTCTCGGCGCTGGTGCTGCTGTTGTTCACCTTCGTCATGAACACCCTCGCGGAGCTGATTCGTCAGCGTCTGCGCAAGAAATACTCGTCGCTTTAAGCAAAGGTAGAAGTCTGTGAAACAGAACTCCCTGAAAGGATGGTTCAAGAGCGGCGCCCCGGGCGTCTGGATCAGCGGTGGCGCGGTGTCCATCGCGGTCATCATGACCATTGGCCTGCTGGCGGTGATTGCCGTGCGCGGTCTGGGTCACTTCTGGCCGGCGGATCTGATCCACGCCAGCTACGACGTGCCGGGCCAGGCCCAGCACCTTGTGGTCGGCGAAGTGGTGCAGAAAGAAGAAGTGCCGCGCGCCCGTCTGAAAAGTGCCGGCCTGCCGGTACCGGACGCCGGCCCGGAATTCATGACTCGCGAGCTGATCAAGGTCGGTAACCGTGATCTGAATGGCAACGACTTCACCTGGATCGTCGGTGACTGGTTGACCAACCAGACCACCCCGGTCGAGTTGATGGCCATCGAGCGTCGCGAGTGGGGCAACTTCTACGGCTACCTGGTCAACGTCAAACAGGACGGCAAGGTCATCGCCGAAGGCGAAGCGGCGTGGCCGGAACTGCAAGCGCGGATCAACCGTGTGAACGATCTCGCCGCACAGCTCAAGTCGCTGGAAAAAACCGACATCGGCGCGATCAACGCCGGTCTCGAACGCATCCGTCTGCACGGCCGCAAACTGGAACTGGAAGGCAAGCTCGACGCCACCGCCCAAGCGGACATGGAATCCGAGCGTGCCGAGCTGAATGCCCGTTATCAGGACATCGAAGCGCGTCTGGCTGATCTGCATGCGCAGTTCAACCGCGATGCACTGACCGCCCGTGATGCCAACGGCAAGGAAATCGAAATCGGCCTGGGCAAAGTGGTTCACGCCTATCAGCCGAACGGCATGAGCACCTTTACCAAGATCGGCTTCTACTTCAGCAAGATCTGGGAATTCCTGTCGGATGACCCGCGCGAAGCGAACACCGAAGGCGGGATCTTCCCGGCGATTTTCGGCACCGTGATGATGACTCTGATCATGGCGATGGTCGTTACCCCGTTCGGCGTGCTGGCGGCGGTGTACCTGCGTGAATATGCCAAGCAGAACACCCTGACGCGGATCATCCGCATTGCGGTGAACAACCTCGCGGGTGTTCCGGCGATTGTTTACGGCGTGTTCGGTCTGGGCTTCTTCGTTTACGTGTTGGGCGGTTCGGTTGACCGCTTGTTCTTCCCGGAAGCGCTGCCGGCACCGACGTTCGGTACGCCGGGTCTGCTCTGGGCATCGCTGACCCTGGCGCTGCTGGCGGTGCCGGTGGTGATCGTCGCGACCGAGGAAGGTCTGGCGCGTATTCCGCGTACCGTACGTGAAGGCTCGCTGGCGCTTGGCGCGACCAAGGCCGAAACGCTGTGGAAGATCGTCATTCCGATGGCCAGCCCGGCGATGATGACCGGCATGATCCTCGCCGTGGCCCGTGCTGCGGGTGAAGTGGCGCCGCTGATGCTGGTGGGTGTGGTGAAACTGGCGCCGTCGCTGCCGGTGGACGGCAACTACCCGTACTTGCACCTCGACCAGAAGATCATGCACTTGGGCTTCCACATCTATGACGTCGGCTTCCAGAGCCCGAACGTCGAAGCGGCCCGCCCGCTGGTGTACGCCACGGCGCTGCTGCTGGTGCTGGTGATCGCGACGTTGAACCTGTCGGCCGTGTATATCCGCAACCATCTGCGCGAGAAATACAAAGCGCTGGATAGCTGATAGCCGCCAGAAGAATTGCAAGAGCTGCTGGCCCTCAGGCCAGCAGCCCACTGAACCGAATTTGTTAGCACAGGGGATTTCCCATGCAGCACGAAACACACTCTCACGGCATCAACATGTCCGCCCTGGGTCGCGACAAGCAGAGCCTGAACCTGGCGCAGGAAACCGTGGCCATCGAAGTGCCGGGCCTGAGCCTGTACTACGGCGAGAAACAAGCGCTGTTCGACGTCAGCATGAACATTCCGAAACAGCGCGTGACCGCCTTCATCGGCCCGTCCGGCTGCGGCAAGTCCACGCTGCTGCGCACCTTCAACCGCATGAACGATCTGGTTGATGGCTGCCGGGTCGAAGGCGCGATCAACCTGTACGGCAACAACATCTATCGCAAGGGCGAAGACGTTGCCGAATTGCGTCGTCGTGTGGGCATGGTGTTCCAGAAGCCCAACCCGTTCCCGAAAACCATCTACGAAAACGTGGTTTACGGCCTGCGCATTCAAGGCATCAACAAGAAGCGTATTCTCGACGAAGCGGTCGAGTGGGCACTCAAAGGCGCGGCGCTGTGGGATGAGGTCAAAGACCGTCTGCACGAGTCGGCACTCGGTCTGTCCGGTGGTCAGCAACAACGTCTGGTGATCGCGCGCACCATCGCCGTCGAGCCGGAAGTGCTGCTGCTCGACGAACCGTGCTCGGCCCTTGACCCGATCTCGACCCTGAAAGTCGAAGAACTGATCTACGAGCTGAAATCCAAGTTCACCATCGTCATCGTGACCCACAACATGCAGCAGGCTGCGCGGGTTTCGGACTACACGGCGTTCATGTACATGGGCAAACTGGTGGAATTCGGCGACACCGACACGCTGTTCACCAATCCGGCCAAGAAGCAGACCGAAGACTACATCACCGGTCGTTACGGCTAGCAGATGCTGGTTGTCGCTCACTGAATTGACGCTGCGGCCCGCCGCACCTTACCGGACGCTCCAAGGACGCCAAGATGATTAGTAAAGAAGGCCTTACCCACCACATTTCCGCGCAATTCAACGCCGAGCTGGAAGAGGTGCGCAGCCACCTCCTGGCCATGGGCGGTCTGGTGGAAAAGCAGGTCAACGACGCAGTCACCGCATTGATTGAGGCCGATTCGGGCCTGGCTCAGCAAGTGCGTGAGATCGACGATCAGATCAACCAGATGGAACGCAACATCGACGAAGAATGCCTGCGCATTCTCGCTCGTCGGCAGCCGGCGGCGTCCGACCTGCGTCTGATCATCAGCATTTCCAAGTCGGTAATCGATCTGGAGCGCATCGGCGACGAAGCGACCAAGATCGCCCGCCGTGCGATTCAGCTGTGCGAAGAGGGCGAAGCCCCGCGCGGTTACGTCGAGGTTCGCCACATCGGCGACCAGGTGCGCAACATGGTCCGCGATGCGCTGGACGCGTTCGCTCGCTTCGACGCCGATCTGGCGCTGTCGGTGGCGCAGTACGACAAGATCATCGACCGCGAATACAAGACCGCTTTGCGTGAGCTGGCGACCTACATGATGGAAGACCCGCGCTCTATCTCGCGGGTCTTGAGCATTATCTGGGTGTTGCGTTCGCTGGAGCGCATCGGCGATCACGCGCGCAACATCTCGGAACTGGTGATCTATCTGGTACGCGGCACCGACGTACGCCACATGGGCCTCAAGCGCATGAAGGAAGAAGTTGAGGGCACAAGTGGCGAAACCGCTAATGTTCCGGGCGAAGTTGACGATAAGTAAGATTGCCTGAGAAAAGCGCCCGGCCCTTTGGCCGGGCGTTTTTGTTTCCGGTGCTTTTCAATCAATCGAATTAAAAAGCAGCACCCGCGAACGAAAAGTCCCGGCGTGACTGAAGAGTTTTGGCAATGTGCCATCAGCCAGCGTTATGCTTGCCGGGATTTTAATAGGGGTGTTGGATGAGCAAGATCAGTGTGTTGGTCGTGGACGATGCTTCGTTCATTCGTGACCTGGTGAAAAAGTGCCTGCGTAATTACTTCCCGGGGATCCGCACCGAGGACGCCGTCAACGGTAAAAAGGCTCAGGCCATGCTGGCCAAGGAAGCGTTCGACCTGGTCCTGTGCGACTGGGAAATGCCGGAAATGTCCGGTCTGGAACTGCTGACCTGGTGCCGTGAGCAAGACAACCTCAAGACCATGCCGTTCGTCATGGTCACCAGCCGTGGCGACAAGGAAAACGTGGTGCAGGCGATTCAGGCCGGCGTTTCCGGCTACGTCAGCAAACCGTTCACCAACGAGCAACTGCTGACCAAGGTCAAGCAGGCGTTGAACAAGGTCGGCAAACTCGACACCTTGATGAACAGCGCGCCAACCAAGATGAACTCGGCGTTCGGCAATGATTCCCTGAGTGCACTGACTGGCGGCAAAGCTGCTGTAGTCGGCGGCGCCCCGGCGCCTGCGGTGGTCAACCCGTTCGCCAAGCCTGTCGCTGCGGCCCCGGCACCTGCCGCCGCCCCGCAACGCGGCTTGCTCAACAGCCCGCCGGTCAAGGCGCCTGTTGCCGCTTCGTCGCCAGCCAGCGGTCGCGGCCAAGGCCAGTTGCGCCTGCCGAGCGGTACCCAGCAATGCGTGATCAAGGCCTTGAGCATCAAGGAAGCGTTGCTGGTGGTGAAACGCACCGACACCCTGCCACAGATCCTCGACAGCGCCGTGCTCGACCTGGAGCAGGGCGACAACGCCGAAATCGCCCGCCTCAACGGCTACCTGCACGCCATCGTCGCCTTCGAGCAGAAACCCGACAGCGACTGGCTGCAACTGACCTTCCGCTTCGTCGATCAGGACGCACAGAAACTCGACTACATCTCCCGCCTGATCGCCCGCGGCACAGCGCAGAAGCACTTCGTTCCAGGCGCGTAATCGGGGCGCCCGAAAAGATCGCAGCCTCCGGCAGCTCCTACAGGGATCGCATTCCAATGTAGGAGCTGCCGTAGGCTCGGGCCGCGATCGGACGATCTTTTGCTTTGCGCTCTGCCACATTTGAAACATCTCTCCACTACCTTGGTCTGTCTCACCTGCTAGGCTCTTTTTCAGGCCTTACTCAGACAGAACCTTTGCCCATGCTCGCGCGCCTGCTGTTTTTCTGTGGTCTGTTGATGGCTTCTGCTTCGGCTGTGGCCATGACCATCTACAAATCCACCGATGCCAACGGAGTGGTCTCCTACAGCGACCGTCCGAGCAAAGGCGCGAAGGTGTTCGTGTTTCAGGACCGCATGGTCGAGCGTCTTGAGCGTCAGGTGTACCTCGACATCAAGAAGCAGAAGGGCGTGGACGTGGTGTTCGTGCGCAACGATCTGTATGCGCCGGTTGAAATAGCGCTGGCGTTCACCGGCCTGAGCAACGTGCGTGGTGTCCCGAAGCAAACCATTCGCCGGGTGCTGCCGGCGCGCAGCAACACACGGCTGGCGCTGCTGACGGCGATCACTGGCGGCAAGCCGTTGGTGTATAGCCCGCAATTCCAGTATTCGCTGGGCGACCCCGCAGGCGCCGCGCAGAGCTATCGCTATCCGTTACCGTGGCGTGGCGGGCCATTCCGTCTGAGTCAGGGCGCTGAGGGCCAGTACAGCCACTTCGGGCCGAAGAACCGCTATGCGATGGACATTGCCATGCCGGTGGGCACGCCGATCATTGCAGCGCGTGCGGGTGTGGTGGTGAAAACCGAGAACTCTCAGAGCGGGCGCGGCACAGACCCTTCCGGCAATTTCGTGCGGGTGCTGCACGACGACGGCACGATGGGCGTGTATCTGCATCTCAAGCAAGGTTCGGTGAGTGTTCGCGAGGGCCAGCGAGTAACGGTGGGCAGCGCGCTGGCGCTGTCAGGCAACACCGGCAACAGCAGCGGCCCGCATCTGCATTTTGTGGTGCAGCGCAATACCGGGCTGGGGCTGGTGTCGATTCCGTATCAGTTCAACCAGCCACTGGGGGCATTGCCCAACTTTGCGTTGGGCAAGAAATAGGCGCGTCGTGAACCAGTGTGGCGAGGTGCTTTTGTGGCGAGGGGATTTATCCCCGTTGGGTCGCGCAGCGGCCCTTAATTCTGTAATCGCGCGCTGCCGGCCCATTTGCAGTCACAGTTTTTGGGACGGCTGCGCCGTCCAACGGGGATAAATCCCCTCGCCACAGACCCCTTCCAAAAACTCCCGTCAATCCAGCATCAACACCTTGGCCAGTACGATTTTCGGGCCTTTCATCTTCTTGATGATGATCCGCAACCCTTCGACTTCCAGTACTTCCTCTTCTTCCGGCACCCGCTTCAGGGTTTCGTAGACCAGCCCGGCGAGGGTTTCCGCTTCAATGTGATCGAGGTCCACGCCGAGCAGGCGTTCGACCTTGAACAGCGGCGTATCACCGCGTACCAGGAGCTTGCCCGGCTGATAGGCGAGGATTCCGCGTTCGGCCTTGCGGTGTTCGTCCTGAATGTCGCCGACCAGCACTTCCAGCACGTCCTCCATGGTCAGGTAGCCGATGATGTTGCCATCCGCTTCCTCGACGACGGCGAAGTGCGAGCCGCCCTTGCGGAACTGCTCCAGCAACTGCGACAGCGGCATGTGCCGTGACACGCGCTCCAGTGGACGGGTGAGTTCGGCGAGGTTGAACGACTCGGGAATGTGATCCAGCGCCGCCAGCTCCAGCAGCAGATCCTTGATGTGCAGCAGGCCTACGAACTCCTGGCGATCGCTGTCGTACACCGGATAACGGCTGAACTTGTGGCGACGGAACATCGCCAGGATTTCCTTCAGCGGCGCGTTGAACTCAAGTGTGATCAAGTCTTCGCGGGAGTTGGCCCAATCGACCACTTCCAGCTCGCCCATTTCCACGGCAGAAGCCAATACGCGCATACCTTGATCGCTCGGATCCTGGCCACGGCTGGAATGCAGGATCAGTTTGAGTTCTTCGCGGCTGTAATGGTGCTCATGGTGCGGGCCGGGTTCACCCTGGCCGGCGATACGCAGGATCGCGTTGGCGCTGGCGTTGAGCAGGTAGATTGCCGGGTACATCGCCCAGTAGAACAGGTACAGCGGCACGGCCGTCCACAGCGACAGCAGCTCGGGTTTGCGGATTGCCCACGACTTGGGTGCCAGCTCGCCGACCACGATGTGCAGGTACGAAATGACGAAGAACGCGGCGAAGAACGAGACGCCTTTGATCACTTCGGGCGACTGCACGCCAGCGGTTTCCAGCAAGGGCTCGAGAATGTGCGCGAACGCCGGCTCACCGACCCAGCCCAGGCCCAGAGAGGCGAGGGTGATACCAAGCTGGCACGCCGAGAGGTACGCATCGAGCTGACTGTGCACGGTGCGCAGGATATGCCCGCGCCAGCCGTTCTGTTCAGCGATGGCCTCGACTCGGGTCGAGCGCAGTTTGACCATGGCGAATTCCGCCGCAACGAAGAAGCCGTTGAGCAAAACCAGGATCAGAGCGAAAAGAATCATGCCGAAATCGGCGAATATCGTAGCGAGGGACAAGCCAGGGGAAGGGTCCATGATGGAGTTTTGCGGGTTCCGTGTAATTCAAAAGAGAGGTAGATCAGCACCTGAAAGGCAGGCGCAAGTCAGCCAATGTAGCGGCTGACTCGGCGATTGCCTAGTGCCGCTCTACTCAGCGGCACTGATGACCTGCGATTGCGCCACCTGTGCCGGGGCGAAATGGCAGGTGAACGTGCTGCCATGGCCGGGCACGCTGCTGATCTCCATGCGCGCGCGATGGCGCAGCAGCACGTGTTTGACGATGGCCAGACCGAGACCGGTACCGCCGGTATTGGAGTTGCGGCTGGAGTCGACGCGGTAGAAGCGTTCGGTCAGGCGCGGCAAGTGTTTGCTGTCGATGCCGATCCCGGAATCCTGCACGCTCAGGTGAGCACCCTGACCATCACCCCACCAGCGAATGCGGATGTTGCCTTCGGCCGGGGTGTACTTGACTGCGTTGAACACAAGATTGGAAAACGCACTGCGCAGTTCCGCCTCGCTGCCCTTGAGCAGAATCCGTGGATCGGCTTCCAGCGTGATGTGCTGGTTTTTCTGCCCGGACAATTGCTGGGCGTCGCTCTTGATTGATTGCAGCAAGCTGTCGATCGGCACCGGCTGGTTGTCCGACGGATAATCGGTGGCTTCCAGTTTGGCCAGCAGAAGCAAGTCGTTGAGCAGGGTCTGCATGCGTCCGCCCTGTTGCTGCATTTGCTGCAGGGCGCGCGTCCAGCGGGGATTCACCTCTTCGACATTGTCGAGCAGGGTTTCCAGATAGCCGCAGATCACCGTCAGCGGTGTGCGTAATTCATGGGAAACGTTGGCGATGAAGTCTTTGCGCATCTGTTCCAACTGATGGATGCGCGTGACGTCACGCACCAACATCAAGTGTTCGTTGTTGCCGTAGCGCGTGATGTACAGCTGAATGCGCAGCCGGTCATTGGTCGGTGAAGGAATTTCCAGCGGCTCGGCGTAGCTGTCCTGCTCGAAATATTCCTTGAAGCGCGGATGGCGCACCAGGTTGGTCACCGGTTGGCCGCTGTCCTGGGGGGTCTTGAGACCGAGCAGGGTTTCGGCGGCGCGGTTCCACCACTCGAGGTTGCCTTCGCTGTCGAGCATGATCACCGCATCTTTCAGCGCGGCAGTGGATTCCTGAACCCGGTCGATCACCGCTTGCAGGCGCCCGCGCACCCGTTGGTCGCGGCGTTGCAGGTGATAGATGCTGTCGAACACCTCACCCCACAGACCGTAGCCGTCGGGCGGCGCTTCATCAGGTTGGTGCAAGCGCAGCCATTCGTGCAGACGCAGCAGTTGTTTGAGCGTCCAGGCCAGATACAGGCCCAGGCCGACCGCCAGACTCCAGCCGTAGAAACCGGTGATCAGGCCGATCACCAGGCAGGCGGTGACCAGCAGCAGCATGTGGCGAATCAGGGTGCCATGCCAGTTTTGGTTCACGGAAAATACGGTCCTTGTCTGCGGGTCTGGGGCTTGGCTCAGGCCTTGGTGGAAAACCGGTAGCCAGTGCCGCGCACGGTTTGTACCAGACTTTCGTAGGCATCGCCGAGGGCTTTGCGCAGGCGGCGGATATGCACGTCGACGGTCCGTTCCTCGACATAGACGTTGCCACCCCAGACTTGATCCAGCAACTGCCCACGGGTGTAGGCGCGTTCCTGGTGGGTCATGAAGAATTGCAGCAGACGGTATTCGGTCGGGCCCATTTCGGCAGGTTTGCCGTCGATGGTCACGCGGTGGCTGATCGGGTCGAGCAGCAGACCGCCGACTTCAATCGGCGCTTCGCCATCGGTCGGGCCGGCGCGGCGCAGCACAGCTTTGAGGCGGGCAACCAGTTCACGCGGGGAAAACGGTTTG
This sequence comes from Pseudomonas sp. P4795, assembly GCF_048822895.1. Taxonomy (NCBI): domain Bacteria; kingdom Pseudomonadati; phylum Pseudomonadota; class Gammaproteobacteria; order Pseudomonadales; family Pseudomonadaceae; genus Pseudomonas; species Pseudomonas sp. P4795. The sequence goes on from NZ_JBMFBT010000007.1 coordinate 260,016, forward strand.
GTGATGTAGTCGTCGGCGCCGACTTCCAGACCCTGAATCTTGTTGTCCTCTTCGCCCTTGGCGGTGAGCATGATGATCGGGATATCCCCGGTCAGCTCGTCACGCTTGAGGCGTCGGGCCAGCTCGATGCCGGAGGTGCCTGGCAGCATCCAGTCGAGCAGGATCAGGTCCGGCTTGCGGTCGACGATGATGGCGTGCGCCTGCTGCGAGTTTTCCGCCTCGAGGCAGTCATAGCCGGCCATTTCCAACGCAACGGCGATCATTTCGCGAATGGGCGCTTCGTCGTCGACGATCAGAATGCTCCTGCCAACCATGCCTTAATCCTCTTGTCATTTAACTGTCTTGCGCCGCATTAGATAACGGAATTATTGCAGTCGTGTGACAGTATTTTCCTCCAGCGGCGATTGTGCAAATCCTCGACTAAGCTCTAAGTCCGAATCCTGACAACCACAAAAGAAGGTTTCCATGACTCAAATGACTGCTTCCTTCAAAGCATTGCTGATGGCCGCTGCGCTGACTCTGCCTGTATTTGCGATGGCGGCCGAACCGGCCATGATGAAAGACGGCATGATGGTCGATCACAAGGGCATGACCCTGTACACGTTCGACAAGGACAGTGGCGGCAAGTCGATGTGCAACGATGATTGCGCGAAGAACTGGCCACCGCTGATGGCCCCGGCTGACGCCAAGGCTGAAGGTAAATGGACGGTCATCAAACGCGACGACGGCATGATGCAATACGCCTACGACGGCAAGCCGCTGTACACGTTCATGAAGGACACCAAACCGGGTGAGATGACCGGCGATAAAATGAAAAACATGTGGCACGTGGTTCGCGAATCGCAGAAATAACCACTCGTGTAGCGCAAATCTGCCCCGGTTTTGCGGGGCAGATTTCATTCAGCGCAACGCGTAATCCAGCACAATCCCGACGAAAATCGCCAGCCCGGCCCAGTGGTTGTGCAGAAAAGCCTTGAAGCAGCGCATGCGATCTTTGCCGCGGGTATACCAGAACTCCCAGGCAAAACAGCCGGCAGCTACCAGCAGGCCGAGGTGGAACCAGCCCCCCAGATCGAACTTCGACCCAGCCAGCAGCAGGCAACCCAAGGCCAGCGCCTGCAAGGTCAGGATGATTACCCGATCCGCCTCGCCGAACAGAATCGCCGTGGATTTCACCCCTATCTTCAAATCATCGTCGCGATCGGTCATCGCGTAATAAGTGTCGTAACCCACCGTCCACAGCAGATTGGCGATCCACAGCAGCCAGGCGGCGGCGGGCAACTCGCCGGTCTCGGCGGTGAACGCCATCGGCATGCCCCAGGAGAACGCCGCGCCCAGCACCACTTGCGGGTAGTAGGTGTAGCGCTTCATGAATGGATAAGTGAAGGCCAGCGCCAAGCCGCCGAATGACAGCCAGATCGTCGCAGCGTTGGTACACAGCACCAGCAGGAAACTCACACCCATCAGCAGCGCAAAGAACACCAGCGCCTCTTTCGAGCTGATTCTGCCGGCCGCCAGCGGTCGTTGCGCGGTGCGTTTGACGTGGCCATCGACCTTGCGATCGGCCCAGTCGTTGATCACGCAGCCACCGGCGCGGGTCAGCACCACGCCGAGCACGAAGATCACGATATTGGCGAGCGACGGCGAGCCTTTGCCCGCGATCCACAGCGCCCACAAGGTCGGCCATAACAGCAGATAGATGCCGATCGGCTTGTCCATCCGGGTCAGTTGCACAAAATCCCAGGCGCGCGGGTTCAAGCGATTCAGCGACTTGAGCAGGTTTTGGTACATCAGCAGTTCTCCGGGCAGGCGCGGGCGGCTTCCCACAGGGTAGGCAGAAAAATCTCCGCCACCAGCACGCTCAGCGCGCCACGGTCGAAGCGCGAACGCCGGCCCCACAGACCTGTAGCGCGCGACGCTTGCGGCAACCATTGTTCGGGGTAGTGACAAACTTCAATAGCGCGGCGCACGAAGGCGTGATCGCAAAACAGCAGCTCACCCAGCGAGCGGCTGCCCAGCTCATCCATGTGCAAACCATCGCCCTGTAGGGCACTTCGCGAAGCCACGCTGCGGGCGAACACCCAGGCCTCGCCGTGGCCACGCAAATACACTTCGCGAACCCAGCCTTCGCTGCCTTCGGTCAAGTCCAGCGCCGCACATTCGTCGGCGCGCAGGGTCTGCCAGCCTTCGAACAACGGGGTGACGCTGAAGCCGTCATTCGACAGCCGGGTCAGACGCCGGGTCAGCGAGCCCTGGTCGAACAGCCAGTCCAGCGTCAACGGGTCGGGGAGGGGCGTCAGGCGGTTTTGCACAAGCCACAGCGGCGCCGGGCAGGAGGAGTTTGTCTGTTGCACAATGAGTCATTATTGGCCGCAAATGAGGCGCCGAGCTTAACATGGCGATCCGCGATGTTGATTGATCCGGAGCGCAGTCGCGCCGATCAGGCTTGCATCTGCGCCGCCCGATCAGTACAAAACGCCCTGAGCCGGATGGCAGCGCTGCACCCATCGACCGTCTGTGCCGTAAAAAGCCTGAATCCTGAGGAAGTACCTGAATGAAGAAGTGGCAATGTGTGGTCTGCGGCCTGATTTATAACGAAGCCGACGGCTGGCCGGATGACGGCATCGCGCCGGGCACCTTGTGGCAGGACGTACCGGAAGACTGGCTGTGCCCGGACTGCGGCGTCGGCAAACTGGACTTCGAAATGATCGAAATCAACTAAGTTACCCAAAGGATCTAGCAATGAGCGCACCTGTAGTCATCATCGGCACCGGCCTTGCGGGTTACAACCTGGCCCGTGAGTTTCGCAAACTCGATAGCGAAACCCCGCTGCTGCTGATTACCGCAGATGACGGTCGTTCCTACTCCAAACCAATGCTCTCCACCGGTTTCGGCAAGAACAAGGACGCCGACGGCCTGAGCATGGCCGAACCCGGCGCCATGGCCGAGCAGTTGAAGGCCGAAGTGCGCACCCACACGCGTATCAGCGGCATCGATCCGGGCCACAAGCGTCTGTGGATCGGTGAGGAAGCGGTCAGCTATCGCGACCTGATTCTCGCCTGGGGCGCCGAGACCGTGCGCGTGCCAATCGACGGTGACGGCGCGGATCTGGTGTTCCCGATTAACGATCTCGAAGACTACGCGCGTTTTCGTGCTGCTGCGGCCGGCAAACGCCGGGTGCTGCTGCTCGGCGCCGGGCTGATTGGCTGCGAATTCGCCAACGACCTGATCCTTGGCGGTTACGAGGTGCAACTGGTCGCGCCGTGCGAACAAGTCATGCCGACCTTGCTGCATCCCGCCGCTGCCGCTGCTTTACAGGCCGGGCTGGAAAGCCTTGGCGCACGTTTCCACCTTGGCCCGGTGTTGACGCGTCTGCACAAGGTCGCCGATGGACTCGAAGCGCAGCTGTCCGACGGTCAGGTCGTTGCGTGCGATGTGGTGGTTTCCGCCATTGGCCTGCGCCCGCGCATCGACCTGGCGGCGGCTGCCGGGATTCAGGTCAATCGCGGCGTGGTCGTTGACCGCCATCTGCAGACTTCCCACGCCAATATCTACGCCTTGGGCGACTGCGCCGAGGTCGATGGGCTGAATTTGTTGTACGTGATGCCCCTGATGAGCTGTGCGCGTGCGCTGGCGCAGACCCTCGCGGGAAATCCTGCGGCGGTCAGCTACGGTCCGATGCCGATCACTGTGAAAACTCCGGTCTGCCCGCTGGTGGTTTCGCCGCCGCCACGCGGTACCGAGGGCGTGTGGACGGTTGAAGGGCAGGGTGGCGACATCAAAGTGCTGTGCCACGATGCACAGGGCCAATTGCTCGGTTATGCGCTGACGGGTGCGGCGGTGCTGGAAAAACTCGCCCTGAACAAACAGCTTCCGGCACTGCTGGCGTAAATACCGGTCGTTCTGTCGGAATCACCCCGCTTTTGCCCCCACAAACGTCGCGGGGAGACTGGCGCCGCCCTTAAGCGCGTGCCATCCTCACTCCCGTCTGCCGCAGAGTAGAGCCTGCGGCGCCTTGGGCGCTGTTCCAACGAGAACAGCACGGACATAACAACAATAAACCGTCAAAGGGGCTTCACTAATGCGTAAACCAGAACTCGCCGCTGCAATCGCTGAAAAAGCAGATCTGACCAAAGAACAGGCCAACCGCGTACTTAACGCCGTTCTCGAAGAAATCACCGGCGCCCTGCACCGCAAGGACAGCGTGACGCTGGTAGGCTTCGGCACTTTCCTGCAACGCCATCGCGGTGCCCGCACCGGCAAAAACCCGCAAACCGGTGAGCCGGTGAAGATCAAGGCCAGCAACACCGTCGCCTTCAAGCCAGGCAAGTCGTTGAAAGACAGCGTCAATCCATAATTGCGCCGAACTCCCTGAATAACGGGGAGAACCGCAATAAAAAATGGGCATTCCGATTCAGTCGGATGCCCATTTTTTATGCTTCAAGGAAACTGCGGCTCAAGCGGAGAAGAAGTACCGCGTCAGGTGAAAGAAGATTGGTGCCGCGAAACAGATCGAGTCCATGCGGTCGAGCATGCCGCCGTGGCCCTTGATCATCGTGCCCCAGTCCTTGGCACTCAGGCTGCGCTTGATCGCCGACATGACCAGCCCGCCGAGGAAGCCCATCACCACGATCACCAGCGACATCAGCAGCGATTCCCAGAAGCTGAACGGCGTCATCCAGAACATGCAGCCGCCGATCAACGTCGCGGACAAACCGCCGCCAACCAGGCCTTCGACGGTTTTCGACGGGCTCACCAGCGGCGCAACCTTGTGTTTGCCAAAGAGCTTGCCGAATACGTACTGCAACACGTCGCTCATCTGCACCACGAACACCAGATAGAACAGCAGCAACGCGTTCTGCCCGTGGAAACCTTGCAGATCCAGCAGCAACAGCGCCGGCGCGTGGCTGATGCAATAGATGCAGATCATCACCCCCCACTGAATCTTCGCCGTGCGCTCGAGAAAGGCCTCGGTGTCCTGGCTGAGCACGGCAATTGCCGGCAGCAACAGGAACGCATACACCGGCACCAGCAAGGTGAACATCGAGTACCAGTGGCTGCCGATCAGCAGGTATTGCAGCGGGATCAGGATGAAAAACGCCGAGAACAGCGCGTTATGGTCACCGCGCGCGGTCGGTGTCAGGGTGATGAACTCGCGCAGGGCAAACAGCGAGATGAACGCGAACAGCACCACCGTGGCATTCGGCCCAAGCAACCACGACACGAAGAAGATGATGACCATGCCCCACCAGGCATTTACGCGCTGGTTGAGGTTTTCGATGGTCGAGATCGAGCTCTCGGACGTCGCCCGCCGCGCCAGTACATAACCAACCAGCGACGCCACGGCCAGCAGGCCGGCAATGGCCGCGAAGAACCAGAGGAATTTGGTTTCCAGACTCATTTCGACAACCTCACGATGGCGTCACGCGCGCGCTCCAGGAATGCTTGCTTGTCCTCATCGGCAATCCTTGGCAGTGGATCGCCGATGCGGATGGTGCAGATGATCGGCAGCGGCACATGCTTGCCTTTGGGCATCGAGCGATGCAGGTTTTCCAGGTAGATCGGCACCAGATCGACGTCCGGGAAGCTCTCGGCCAAACGGAAAATCCCCGATTTGAATTCCGCCGGCAGCGCCTGAGTCGAGCGCGTACCTTCGGGGAAAATGATGATCGAATGCCCGGCGCGGACCACGTCGAAAATCGGCTCCAGTACGTTCACACCCGGCGCTGGATTGCGCTCGATCAGCACCGCGTTCAAACCCTTCTGCGAGATGTACGACAGAAAGCGGTTCTTGCCCCAGTAATCGGCGGCGGCCACCGGCTTCACATTGCGACGCGCCTCGGGCGGCAGGGCGGCGATGATCGCCAGGGTGTCCATGTGGCTGGTGTGGTTGGCGTAGTAGATGCGCTGACGGCTGAGGTCCGGCGGACTCTCCCAGCGCGCCGTAACGCCGATCAACAAGCGCAGCACTGAAATCAGCGCATTACTGATCCACATGAGCGTTCTCCTTCAACTGTCTGGAGATGGTCAGCGTGCGCGTTGCGCAAGTGGCTACCGAACCGATGGCAATGATCGTCAGCGCGATCAGCAATACATAGTGCGTCGCATAAAAACTCGTTTCGACCGCGTTCAACAGCAACCCGACGGTCATCAGCGCCATACGGTGTTGTTTGGCCATTGGCCCGATGAAACTCTGCTTGAGCCCGAGCGAACCGCCGAACACCCGCACATAAGCAGTAAGCGCCGCAGCCAGCGCAGCAAACCAACCCAGATCGGATTGGCCAATGGCGTAACCCAGCCCAACGATCAGCAGACTGTCTGCGACCCGATCGGGAAACTCGTTGTACAGACTGCCGATCGCCGACTGCTTGCCACCTTCAATCGCCACCATGCCATCGAACAGATTGCACAACAGCCGCAACTGAATGGCGACAGCGCAGCAGATCGAGCCGACCACGCCGTTGTCGATGTTCAGCGCCAGCGCGCCGAGCAGCGCAAAGACCATGCTCACCACGGAAATCTGATTCGGGGAGATGTCTCTGTTCACCAGTACTTCGGTGAAGCGCTTGGCCCAACCCGCCGAGCGCGTGTTGATGGGCCTTCTGTTTTCATCCATTTGCCAATGTCCATATCAATGATGAGCAATCGCCATCAAGTGACGGCGGGCGACAATATAAGGGCTTTCTTGTTCGGCAACGCTATTAAGTCAAGAAACAATTCGATGTAAGTACATTCGTCGGTAACTGTCAGATCATTTTCGAGAAAAGTGTTCTCTTTCGGTAAGTCTGTAAGTGTCCGCGACATGTGCGAGGCGGCCTGACGAAGCACTAGAGATTGTATGCAATATAAAATGGCATCAAATTGATGGCACTTTTCCCGATTGCTGCTGTCTTGCACGATTTGTTGATAGAAGCTCGTCGGTTTTAGGAATATTCCTACTTCTATTTCTTACCAGTGTTGTCATGATGTTGCCCGCCGTTGTGGAACGAACGTTCGAATTCATGGGGTTGCGAGACGCTCTAGCTCAAGGCTTGCGGAGGATTAGGCGAATTTGGTCAAATTCAAACGGGTATCGGGGAAAACCCTGCGCGATATAGGGCGATCTCCTACACACTCCAATGAACACTTCGTCTTGTTGTTTAATCGGATGCTTGCTAGTGGCCATCATTGTGATTACGATGCGCGCACTTGAAAGAGCACAAACTCAATTGGATGAGTCTCCAAACTGCTCTTCGATACAGTCCCGCGCCGCGGCAATTCCAATAGGCGCACGACCGTTATCCAAATCAAAGGCCATGGATGTCCTACTCAAGCAAACTTTCCGCCCATTACCTCGAACTCGCCAAAGTCTCTGTTTCCAAAGAGAATTTCGCGGGCGAAGACGTTCGTTTTTCGAGCGAATTCGAGGCGCTGGAAAGTGAGCTGGCCAAAGCCTCGTCAATGCACGAAAGCGGGCAGATCGACTGGCTGAAAATCCGCGAAAACAGTGAATCCCTGCTGCGCACTCAATCCAAGGATTTGCGCGTCGGCGCCTGGCTGACGTGGGCGCTGTATCAGCGCGAATCCTTCCCCGGGCTGCTCGCCGGCCTCGGTCTGCTGCACCACTTGTCGGAAAACCACTGGCCCGACATACATCCGCTCAAGGCCCGCACCCGTGCCGCCGCCATTGGCTGGCTGGTGCCGCGTCTGGAGCAAGTGCTCACCGAAAACATTGCGATTAAAGAACAGCTGCCGATGTTCCGGCAGTTGTCCGAGCATCTGTCTGGCCTCGAAGCGGCGTGTACCGAACATTTGGGCGATGACGCGCCGTTGTTGCTGCCGATCGCCCGTCGCCTGAAATCGATGATCCAGCGTGCCGCCGACAACCAGCCGGAACCGGGCATGGTCGGCGCGGCCGTGGCCCAGGTGAAACAGGCCGCCGCCCAGTTGCTCACCCCCGGCGCGCCGATCGACAACGAAAAAGATGCCTACAAAGCCCTGCGCGCCCAGCAAGACAGCGCGCGTCCGTTGTGTGCCTGGTGGCTCAAGCAGAAAGCCACCGACCTGCGCGCCCTGCGCCTCAATCGCACCTTGCTGTGGATGACCATCGACCAGGTTCCGGAGCGTAACGCCGAGCAGATCACCGTGCTGCGCGGGTTGCCGGTGGACAAACTCAAGCAGTATCAGGATCGCTTCGATCAGGGCAAATACGCCGACCTGCTGGTGGAACTGGAGGCGAGTCTGGCGAAGGCGCCGTTCTGGTTCGATGGCCAGCGAATGGTCTGGGAATGCCTGCAGAACCTCAACGCCGAGCTGGCCATGCGCGAAGTGGAAATCCACTTCGCGCTTTTGATTCAGCGCCTGCCCGGCATCGCCGAGTTGCGTTTCCATGACGGCGCGCCGTTTGCCGATCCGTCCACCCGGGCGTGGATCGCCGCCAACGTCATGCCGCACCTGCAAAGCGCCAGTGCGCCGCGCAAGGTCGAGACCGACGTCGAAACCCAGCCAGCCTGGGAAAAAGCCCTCGAAGAAGTCCTGCCGATCCTGCGCAAGGAAGGCCTCAAGCCTGCCGTGCAGATCCTCAAGCAGGGCCTGCAAGCTGCCCAGGGCGGGCGAGTGCGCTTCTTCTGGCAGTTCGCCCTCGCACGGCTGTGCTTCATGGCCAAGAAATACGAACTGGCCAAGAACCAGCTGGAAACCCTCGATCAGACATTACAGGACTCAGGCCTGCACGCCTGGGAGCCCGATCTTGCATTGGAAGTGCTGCACCTGCTGCACAGTTGCTGCGAGTTGTTGCCGCAGAACCATGCCGTACGTGAACGCAAGGAAGAGATTTATCGCAGGCTGTGCCACCTCGATCTCGAAGTGGTACTCGAATAGGCCCCAGGGCCACAACCGCAAGGAGAAAAGCCATGGCCAAAGAAGGCTCGGTAGCCCCCAAGGAACGCATCAACGTCACTTTCAAACCCGCCACCGGCGGTGCTCAGGAAGAGATCGAACTGCCGCTGAAACTGCTGGCAATCGGTGACTACACCCACCGCAAGGACGAGCGCAAGATCGAAGATCGCAAGCCGATCAGCATCGACAAGATGACCTTCGACGAAGTGCTGGCCAAGCAAGAGCTCAGCCTGACGATGAACGTGCCGAACCGTCTGCAAGAAGAAGGCAGCACTGAAGAGTTGGGCGTGCAACTGCGCGTCAATTCGATGAAGGACTTCAACCCGGCCAGCCTGGTCGAGCAAGTGCCTGAGCTGAAAAAGCTGATGGAACTGCGCGACGCGCTGGTGGCCCTCAAAGGCCCGCTGGGTAACGCCCCTGCTTTCCGTAAAGCCATCGAAGGCGTACTCGCCGACGACGAATCCCGCGGTCGCGTACTCGGTGAGCTGGGCCTGAACGCCGCAGCCACGGACGCCTGAACCCAGCAGCCAAGGAAGCCAAAAAATGAGCACTAGCGCAGCACAAGAGAAAGGCGCCGCCAGCGGCGAGTACAGCATTCTCGACAGCATCATCGCCGAAACCCGCCTGACGCCGGACGACGAAGCCTACGACATCGCCAAACGCGGCGTGTCGGCTTTCATCGAAGAGCTGCTCAAGCCGCAGAACAACGGTGAGCCGGTCAAGAAAGCCATGGTTGACCGCATGATCGCCGAGATCGATGCCAAGCTCAGCCGTCAGATGGACGAAATCCTGCACCACCCGGACTTCCAGGCGCTGGAATCGGCATGGCGTGGTCTGCAGTTGCTGGTCGATCGCACCAACTTCCGCGAAAACATCAAGATCGAAATCCTCAACGTTTCCAAAGAGGATCTGCTGGACGATTTCGAAGATTCGCCGGAAGTCATGCAGTCGGGCCTGTACAAGCACATCTACACCGCTGAATACGGCCAGTTCGGTGGTCAGCCGGTTGGCGCGATCATCGCCAACTACTACATGTCCCCAAGCTCGCCGGACGTGAAACTGATGCAGTACGTGTCCAGCGTAGCCTGCATGTCCCACGCGCCGTTCATCGCCGCTGCCGGTCCGAAATTCTTCGGCCTGGAAAGCTTCACCGGCCTGCCGGATCTGAAAGATCTGAAAGACCACTTCGAAGGCCCGCAATTCGCCAAATGGCAGAGCTTCCGTACTTCGGAAGACTCCCGCTACGTTGGCCTGACCGTGCCACGTTTCCTGCTGCGTAACCCGTACGATCCGGAAGAAAACCCGGTCAAGTCGTTCGTGTACAAGGAAACCGTTGCCAACAGCCACGAGCACTACCTGTGGGGCAACACGGCCTACGCGTTCGGCACCAAGCTGACCGACAGCTTCGCCAAATTCCGCTGGTGCCCGAACATCATCGGCCCGCAGAGCGGTGGTGCTGTTGAAGACCTGCCGTTGCACCATTTCGAAAGCATGGGCGAAATCGAAACCAAGATTCCTACGGAAGTGTTGGTTAGCGACCGTCGTGAATACGAACTGGCCGAGGAAGGCTTCATCTCCCTGACCATGCGTAAAGGCTCCGACAACGCGGCGTTCTTCTCCGCGAGCTCGGTGCAGAAGCCGAAGTTCTTCGGCATCAGCGCAGAAGGCAAGGCCGCAGAGCTGAACTACAAGCTCGGCACCCAACTGCCGTACATGATGATCGTCAACCGCCTTGCTCACTACTTGAAAGTGCTGCAGCGCGAGCAACTCGGTTCGTGGAAAGAACGTACCGACCTCGAGCTGGAACTCAACAAGTGGATCCGTCAGTACGTTGCCGACCAGGAAAACCCAAGCGCCGAAGTACGTGGCCGTCGTCCGCTGCGCGCTGCGCAAATCATCGTCAGCGACGTTGAAGGCGAGCCTGGTTGGTACCGCGTGAGCTTGAACGTGCGTCCGCACTTCAAGTACATGGGTGCCGATTTCACCCTGTCGCTGGTTGGCAAGCTGGACAAAGAGTAAGAGCGACTCATGGACGGATACGGCAGCCTTTTCGAACGCCTCAATGGCGATGCAGAAAAACGCAAAGGCAGGAGCCTCGAAGCTTCTGCCATGGCGTCTGTGGCTGCCCATCTGGCCAAAATGCTCAGCACCCGGGCCGGCAGCGTGCAAACGCTGTCCGACTACGGGTTGCCCGATCTCAATGACATGCGCCTGAGCCTGCACGACTCCCTGAGTCAGGCCCGCCTGGCCATCGAAAGCTTCATCGAAGCCTACGAACCGCGCCTGAGCAACGTGCGTGTCATTTCCCTGCCGCGTGACAACGACCAACTGCGCCTCGCCTTCAGCATCGAAGGCCTGCTCGAAGTAGCCGGTTTCAAGCGTCAGGTCAGTTTTTCCGCGCGCCTGGATGGCAGCGGTCAAGTGAAGGTCAACTAAGGAGAACCCCGATGTCTGGCAAACCCGCAGCACGCGTATCCGACCCCACTGCTTGCCCGCTCCCCGGCCACGGCACTAACCCGATCGCCGCCGGTTCTTGCGACGTGTTCTTCGACGGCCTCGCGGCCGCCCGTGAAGGCGATGCCTCCCCGTGTGGTGGTGCGATGTCCGGCGGCTTGGCGACCACTGTGTTGATCAACGGCAAACCTGCTGCGACGGTTGATTCGGTAGGCACCCATGGCAACAAAGTCACTGCTGGTTCCGGGACGGTGATTATCGGCAATTCTCATTCGCCGGCGCCGTTTGTGCCGCCGTTGCCGGTGGAGCTCAATTGGCCTTTTACCCAGCACTTCGTAGCGCGTAATCCGAGAACGGGCGCTCCGGTTGCAAACCGTGCGTACACACTGCGAACGGCTTCCGGCAAAGAAATCAAAGGCGTTACTGACTCACAGGGTAAAACGGCGCCAATTGCATCCCATTTGGCTGAAAGCGTCACGCTTACCTTCGAACCCCAGTCTTCGCTCGTGATTGCATAGGGTTCATGACATGACCGCACCAGCACCACTCACGACCCAGCTCACCCCTTCTTCTGACAAGACGCCAGTGGAAGTGCCCGTGGACGAATTCCAGATCACGGATATTCCCGGTGCCATGAGAAAAATGTGCTGGGTGCAGGCTGCTCGACTGATGCAACGCTGGTTCGATGGCCAGCCTTACGAAATGACTATTGACGAAAAGGAAGGGCGTCTTGACGTTAAGCAACTTACTCCAGAAAAACTGTTTGATGATCTGGACTTTGACTGGTTGAGCAGTGCGTCACCGCATACAGGTGACGATGTAAAAGAGTTGCTCGAAAAAGCGTCGTATTCCAGTCAATACAACGAGCTGATTGGGCGTGTCAAAGGATTGAATCAACTGGCGCCTGGTCTTTTGCAGTTTATGACGCGTTTGAGAGATCTCGGGATTCTTGATCAGGCAAGCTTGGATCTGAAAACCGGCGAGTACGATTTCAGCTCAATGAGTGCCAAAGAGCTGGAGGTGACCTCGCAGTATAATCGCAGGTCTATCGGGATTGCTAAGTGGGAAAGAGTTAGTAATCCATTGGATGACGTTTATGGAACGTTGGGTGGGTTTTCTGTCAAGTTTGCTGTTACCAAGTTTTCAACAGTCTCGAAAACCAAAAAAACACCGGCGACTTTGCACATCGAAGAGATTGGTTGCTACATACGTGATACGTATGAGTTTTTGAATGACAGCAGTAAGGATCAGCCGCTTGGATACTGGAGCTTTGAAAGCGGCGTGAAAGGGTTGACTGCGTTGGGTCGAGATACATTTGAGGCTGATGGTCAGCTGTATCACAAGGTAACGAACGAAAGCTTCAATCAGTACCGTGCTCTACATGGTAAAGGTGGCGATTTATTTGTTTACTCGACCGTGAAGAAGTTGCCGACATCCATTTCCTTTCGTTTCATGAATGCTGATTTCGGTGAGTTCGTGGCGAGAGCGAAGCCGATGGTAACGTCATGATCAGTGCTAACAGAAAACGAGGAGTTTTTCTGCTGCTGGCTATGTCATTGCTTCTGGCGATGCTTCTCGCGCTGAAAGCGTACAGTTCTCTGGTTGCAAAGCCATTAAAAACGTATGTGAGTGAATCTGGTAAATGCTACATCGCCAGATATGCAGCTGATTATGAGTTTTTGGGGGTTGCGGGAAGTTTGTTGGAGCTATTCAGTAGTCAATCCTTCTATCGGGTTTACTCTATGGAAGGAGAACTTATAAAAACATCGGAGTGGTATTTATGGATGCGAGAGGGGGATTCAGGCGTTGCGCCGGAGTTTCATGGCGAGATGATCTTGTATCCGGGTTCTGAGGGTTGGGAAAGTTGGATAATTCCAGAATGTCGATAATGGCCGGCCGGACTTGCGCATGAATAGTCGTCAAGTTATTGGTGTGGCCGTGCATGCGCTTGCCTGCGTGCTCTACATCGTGCTCAACCACTTCGCCGTGCCGGTCTACAAACAGCTCGTGGGCGGACTGACCTCCCGTGGCGTAGCCATCGGTATGGGCATGTACCTCATTTTTTACTTTTTCGTTTTCCTGAATTTTGTGCTGGTCTTCATCAATCGTCTCGCCATCAAGTTTGGCGTGGCGATCTTCATGATGCTGGCGATCCTGTTTTACATGCTCCCGCAGTATCCCGTTCGTGGCATGGCGTATTGCGCGCTGGCTGGCGGTTTGACGATGGCCGCGATTGTGCTGAGTCACCTCTTGAATGCAGCCGTTGTCCGCCTGCGCAGGGAACAGGGAGCGGTTCAATCGTGATGCACAAACGTCGAACCCTTTCGTCTCTCGTGTTGACTCCGAGCCTGATCGCCAGCTTCGCAGGGCTGATGGGGTTGTTGTTGGCGGGCGTAGTGCTTGCCACACCGGTTTTTTCCAACGCCTTGATGTTGCTCATGGATCGCACCAACTTCATCCCGACAGAGTCGTCGGTCTGGGTGTTCGAGCCTTACGAAATCAATCAAGGCTCCTCGTCCTACTGGCTCTATGGTGAGGATCGGGTCAACTACTACCATTTTGCTTACACCCCCGAAAACGCTTACCGGGTGATCGGCAAAAACAATCAATGCGTGGGCTTCGACAAGCGTGATGTGCGTACCTGGTGCACACCATGACGTGGCAGCGGGTGTGGAAATGGCTCAATCATCTACTGAGTCTGATCGGAGCATTAGCCATCATCGCGGTCGTGATGGTCGCGATCAGGTTGAGCTGGAGTCATTCGAAAAATCCAGTATTGCCCAGTTACCCCGATGCGGTGTGGCGCGGTGCCGAGGACGGTGGCGACTTCATCGAAATTACCCGTTCGATGCCGCCGGACTACTTCATTGAGGTGCGCTCAGAGGACGGCAGTCTCGTCAAACAAGGCTGGGTGCGCTTCGCTACCCACGATGGCAAACCGTTGACGATGAACCGCGTCAGCGCGACCGACGGTGAATACCTTTTCATCGATTCGTACGTGCCGATCACCGCAAGCAAGGGAGGGCAGATCCAGTGAAATTTCGCTCTTGCCAGACGATGGTGCTGTCGGTTTGCCGAGCTGAAGATGGTGGCTCGCCAATGATCAATGCAGCGGACGATATGCCCAAGCTCAGTCGCGCGCAGCTGAATTTCTTCATGGCTGCCTTGTGGTGGCCATTGCTGGTGGTGCTGGCGATTTCTACTTACGGCCTGTGGAGTGGCTTGTACACGACGTACGATTCATCCCATACCTATTGGGAATTTCTCTTGTGGTGGGGTATTCCCGGGCTTTTGGGGTTTGCGCTCTGGATGTCTCGATCCGCGAAAAGCAGAACCGAGCAACAAGCGCTGCGGATGGTCTGGTGGGCGCCCGTGAAGTTCATCCCCTTTTACATCGTGCCATGGGTGATTTATGGCGTGTGCTGTTTGATCGCTGGGCAGTCTCAAGACGCCTATATGGCGTTCGGCCTGATCATGATTGTGCCTTACCTACTCATCGGCGGTTACGTGTGTGCCGCAGCAACGGTCGCGGTCTACAGGATATTTTTTTGATGAGTTCCACTACCAGGCAGGTAACCCGTGTCCTTTAACCACTACTACCAAAGCGAACTCACCGCTCTGCGCCAACTCGGTCGCCGTTTCGCCGAGCGTAGTCCGGCGTTGGCGCCGTTTCTGGGCCAGGCCGGGCGGGATCCGGATGTGGAGCGGTTGCTCGAGGGCTTTGCGTTTCTGACCGGGCGTCTGCGTCAGAAACTCGATGACGAGCTGCCGGAGCTCAGCCATTCGCTGATGCAATTGCTCTGGCCGAACTACATGCGTCCGCTGCCGGCGTTCAGCATTCTGCAGTTCGATCCGCTCAAGCGTTCCGGGCCGGCGCTGCGGGTCGAGCGGGATACGCCGATTGAAAGCGTACCGATTGAAGACGTGCGTTGCCGCTTCCGCACCTGCTACCCGACCGAAGTTCTGCCGCTGGAACTGGCCGGGCTTGTGTACTCGGTGAAGGGCGACGGTTCGCTGCTGAGCCTGCGTCTGGATATGACCGCCGACGGCCACCTAGGCGAGCTGGAACTGAGCAAACTGCGCCTGCACTTCGCTGGCGAGCGCTACATCAGCCAGATGCTTTACCTGAGCCTGCTGCGCAACCTCGAAGGCATCGAGCTGATCCCGCTCGACGGCGCCGGCAAGCCAATCGACGGTGTCGGTGGCAAGCCGATGGCGTTCAAGATCTCCGGTGACAAGGTCAAACCGGTGGGCTTTGCCGAAGAAGAAGCGTTGATCCCGTATCCGCTGAACACCTTCCGAGGCTATCGCTACCTGCAGGAATATTTCGCCTTCCAGGACAAGTTCCTGTTCGTCGATGTCCACGGTCTCGACATCCTCAAAGCGCTGCCGGAAGACACCCTCAAGCAGATGCGCGGCCTGGAAATACGCTTCGACATTCGCAAGAGCGGCATCATGCGCATGCGTCCGACGCTGGATAACGTGAAGCTGTTCTGCACGCCGATTGTCAATCTGTTCGAACACGACGCGCTGCCGATTCGCCTCGATGGCAAACAGGATGAATACCTGCTGCTGCCAGCCGAATACGATCTGGAAAACTGCGGCGTGTTTTCGGTGGAAACCGTGACCGGCTGGAAGCCCGGTGGTCTCGGTTATCAGGATTACGTGCCGTTCGAATCCTTCGAGCACGACCCGAGTTTCGACGTGCCCAACAGCCGTCCGCATTACAGCATCCGCCAGCGTTCGTCCCTGCTGCACGACGGCCTCGACACCTACTTGAGCTTCGGCATCCGCCACACCGAAGCCCACGAAACCCTGTCGATCGAGCTGACCTGCACCAACCAGAACCTGCCGCGCAAGCTCAAGCTCGGCGACATCTGCATGGCCTGCGAAGACACCCCGGAGTTCTTGAGTTTCCGCAACATCACGCCAGCCACTTCAAGTTTTGCGCCGCCGCTGAATCGCGACTTCCTGTGGAAGCTGATCAGCAACATGTCGCTTAACTATCTGTCGCTGGCCGACGTTAATGCGTTGAAGGTAATTCTCGAAACCTACGACCTGCCGCGCTATTACGACCAGCACGCGGAGAAGGTCAGCAAACGCCTGCTCGGCGGGCTCAAACACATCAAACATCATCACGTCGATCGGCTGCACCGTGGCTTGCCGGTGCGCGGTTTGCGCACCGAACTGACCATCGACCCGGAAGGGTATATCGGCGAAGGCGACCTGTTCGTTTTCGCTTCGGTTCTTAACGAGTTTTTCGCGCTTTACGCCAGTCTCAATTCGTTTCACGAGCTGCGGGTAAAAAGCACACAGGGAGAGGTGTACCAATGGACACCACGTATGGGCCTGCAGCCCCTGCTTTAAGCGGGCTGACCCGGGTAATACGCGAGTACTCGCTGTTTCAGGCCGTGCTGCTGGTGATCGATCGGCTGCGCGATGCACACCCGCACCTGAGCGAAGACGATCTCTACGATCAGGTCGAGTTCCAGGCCAACCCGAGCCTCGGATTTCCGCGCAGCGACGTTGATCGCGTGGAGTTTTTCGAAGAACACGGGCAGTTGCGCGCGCGCGTGCGTTTCAACCTGATCGGTCTGGTCGGTTCCGGTTCGCCGCTGCCGGCGTTCTACGGCGAACAGGCGTTGGGCGACAGCGAAGACGGCAACCCGACGCGCAACTTCCTCGACCTGTTCCACCATCGCCTGCAACGTTTGATGCTGCCGATCTGGCGCAAGTATCGCTATCGCGCGAGCTTCCAGAGCGGTGCAATCGACCCGTTCTCGTCGCAGCTGTTTGCGTTGATCGGTCTGGGCGGCGAAGAGATTCGCAAGGCCAAGGAACTCAACTGGAAACGCCTGCTGCCGTACCTCGGTTTGCTCAGCTTGCGGGCGCACTCGGCGGCGTTGATCGAAGCCGTTCTGCGTTACTACTTCAAGCACGAAGACCTGGTCATCGAGCAGTGCATCGAGCGTCGCGTCGACATTCTCGAAGAGCAGCGCAATCGTTTGGGCCGCGACAACAGCGTGCTTGGCGAAGACCTGGTGCTCGGCGAGCAAGTGCGCGACCGCAGCGGCAAATTCCGCATTCATATCACCCAACTCGACTGGCAGCGCTTTCACGAATTCCTGCCGATCGGGTTTGGTTACCAGCCGCTCTGCGCGCTGGTGCGGTTCACCTTGCGTGACCCGCTCGATTACGACATTCGCCTGGTGCTGCGCCAGGAAGAAATCCGCGAACTGCGCATCGGTGAGCAGAACGCCTGTCGCCTCGGCTGGACCAGTTGGCTGGGCCGCGAAAAAGCGGACGGCGTGGTGACCCTGGGCAGCAAAATTCATTAAGGACGTGAGCCATGATCAACGTAGACCTGCAACAACTCATCCAGGCGCTGGACGCCGAAACCCGCCGCGATCTGGAGCGTTCGGCCGAGCGCTGCGTCGCCCGTGGCGGCAGCAAGATTCTGGTTGAAGACATGCTGCTGGGCTTGCTCGAGCGTCCGAACGGACTGCTCGCGCGCGCGCTGCAAGATGCCGACGTCGACGCCGGTGAACTCAGCGCCGCCCTGCAATCGCGGGTTGAACACAGCGCTTCGCGCAATCCGGTGTTCGCCCCGGAGCTGGTGCAGTGGCTGCAAGACGCGCTGCTGGTGGCCAACCTCGAACTGGGCCAGACCCAGGTCGAAGACGCCGCGCTGATCCTCGCGCTGCTGCGCAACCCGATGCGTTACGCGGGGAGCCGTTACCAGCCGCTGCTGGCCAAACTGAACATTGATCGCCTGAAGGAATTTGCCCTGTCGCAACAGCCGCAATCGGCTGGCAACGGCAAGCCGGCAGCGCAGGGCGAATCACTGCTCGAACGCTTCACCCACAACCTGACTCAACAGGCGCGCGACGGCAAACTCGACCCGGTGCTGTGCCGCGATGGCGCGATCCGCCAGATGGTCGACATCCTTGCGCGTCGCCGCAAAAACAACCCGATCGTGGTCGGTGAAGCCGGTGTCGGTAAGACCGCCATCGTCGAAGGCCTGGCTTCGCGCATCGCTGCCGGTGAAGTGCCACAAGTGCTCAAGGGCGTTGAGCTGTTGTCGCTGGATATGGGCCTGTTGCAGGCCGGCGCCAGCGTCAAAGGTGAATTCGAACGTCGCCTGAAAGGCGTGATCGACGAGGTCAAATCCTCGCCGAAGCCGATCATCCTGTTCATCGACGAAGCGCATACGCTGATCGGCGCGGGCGGCAATGCCGGCGGTTCCGACGCGGCCAACCTGCTGAAACCGGCACTGGCGCGTGGCGAGCTGCGCACCATCGCCGCCACCACGTGGGCCGAGTACAAGAAATACTTCGAGAAAGACCCGGCGCTGGCCCGTCGTTTCCAACCGGTGCAATTGCACGAACCGACCGTCAGCGAAGCAGTGACCATTCTGCGTGGCCTGGCTCAGGTCTACGAGAAGAGCCACGGCATCTACCTGCGTGATGACGCGGTGGTTGCGGCTGCTGAACTGTCCGCGCGTTATCTGGCCGGTCGGCAACTGCCGGACAAAGCCGTCGACGTGCTCGACACCGCGTGCGCCCGAGTGCGCATCAGCCTCGCCGCTGCGCCGGAAAGCCTTGAGCGTTTGCGCGGCGAACTGGCGGAAGGCGGCCGTCAGCGTCAGGCGCTGCGTCGCGATGCTGAAGCCGGTCTGCTGATCGACCACGAAGCGCTGGATGCACTGGAGGCGCGGCTGGAAGAAGCCGAAGACGAAATGGTCGCACTGGAAGCCCTGTGGACCGAGCAAAAGGCCTTCGCCGAGCGCTTGCTGGATCTGCGTCAGCAACTGGCCAAGGCGCGTGAAGCCGCCGCTGTCGAGCCGACGGTCACCGTTGAAGAAGACGCCGAAGGCACCGTGATTGAAACCCACGCTGCCGAAGTCGACGAAGCCCAAAGCGTGGCAGCGCTGGAAGCCCAACTCAACGAAACCCACAGCGCCCTGACTGCCGCTCAAGTCAAAGAACGTCTGGTCAGCTTTGAAGTCTGCCCGCGTCTGGTGGCCGAAGTGATCAGTGCCTGGACCGGCGTGCCATTGGCGCAACTGGCCCGTGAGCACAACGCCAAGGTCGCGAGCTTCGCCACTGATCTGCGCACACGCATTCGTGGTCAGGAACAAGCGGTACACGCACTGGATCGCTCGATGCGCGCCACGGCTGCCGGTCTGAACAAGCCTGACGCGCCGGTCGGCGTGTTCCTGCTGGTCGGCCCGAGCGGCGTCGGCAAGACCGAAACCGCACTGGCGCTGGCTGACTTGCTGTACGGCGGCGACCGTTTCATCACCACCATCAACATGTCTGAATTCCAGGAGAAACACACCGTTTCGCGCCTGATCGGTGCACCGCCGGGCTACGTTGGTTACGGCGAGGGCGGCATGCTCACAGAAGCCGTGCGCCAGAAACCGTACTCGGTGGTGTTGCTCGATGAAGTCGAGAAGGCTGATCCGGACGTGCTCAACCTGTTCTACCAAATCTTCGACAAAGGCGTGGCCAACGATGGCGAAGGGCGCGAGATCGACTTCCGCAACACGTTGATCCTGATGACCTCGAACCTCGGCAGCGACCGCATCAGCGATCTCTGCGAAAACGGCGCGCGACCAACCGCCGAAGTGCTCGAAGAAACCATTCGCCCGGTACTCAGCAAACACTTCAAACCAGCGCTGCTGGCGCGGATGAAAGTGGTGCCGTACTACCCGGTCGGCGGCCCGGTATTGCGCGAGCTGATCGAGATCAAACTCGGCCGTCTCGGCGAGCGACTGAACCGTCGTCAGCTGGAATTCACCTGGTGCCAGAACCTCGTCGATCACCTGTCCGAGCGCTGCACGCAGAGCGACAGTGGCGCGCGTCTGATCGACCATTTGCTCGATCAGCATGTGCTGCCGTTGGTAGCCGACCGCTTGCTCGATGCCATGGCCACCGGTGAAAGCCTCAAGCGCGTGCACGCCACGCTCGACGGCGACGCCAGCGTGATGTGCGAGTTCGCCTGAGGTGGGTGTGATGTTCACTCGAGTGCCGCAGCCACTGGCCTACGCCGAAGCCTTGCTGGCGCAGTTCGCCAGCCTGTCGCGGGCGGCGGACGGTGCTGCGTTGCTGGGTGAATTCGTGCGCGGTCTGGCCGAGCTCAGCGGTTGCGAATTGACGCAGCTGTATCTTCTCGACGCCACGCACACCTGCCTGGGAATGAACGCCGAGTGCCTCGACGGTCAGTTGCAACCACGCGTGTCGGCGAGCCTGCCGGCAGACTACAACGGTGAGCAATTGCTGCAGTTTGCTCTGTGCCAGAACCGCGTGGTCTGCCTCAGCGAGTTGAGCGGCAGCGTGCACGAAACCAGTTTCCTGCCGGCGGCGGTTTTGCCGTGGCAGTCGCTGCTGTGTGTGCCGCTGGTCAATCAGCAGAAGTCGGTCGAAGGCTTGCTGCTGTGCGCGAGTCATCGTGACATCGACCTGCAAGGTTTTGCCGATTCCCTTGGGCAACTGGGTTCTTTCGTGCTCGGCCAACTGCATTTGCTGCAACGCCTGCGTCAGCCAACGGGCGATTCGCGGCCAGCCTCGCACAGCGTGCCGAGCGCCAGCGGTTATGGATTGATCGGCAAAAGTCCGGCGATGCGCCAGACCTATTCGCTGATCAGCAAAGTCCTGCACAGCCCGTACACCGTGCTGTTGCGTGGCGAAACCGGCACCGGCAAGGAAGTCGTGGCGCGGGCGATTCACGATTGCGGCCCGCGTCGCTCGCAGGCATTCATCGTGCAGAACTGCGCGGCGTTCCCGGAAAACCTGCTGGAAAGCGAGCTGTTCGGCTATCGCAAAGGTGCCTTCACCGGTGCCGACCGTGATCGTGCCGGGCTGTTTGATGCAGCTAACGGCGGCACTTTGTTGCTGGATGAAATCGGTGATATGCCGCTGTCGCTGCAAGCCAAATTGCTCCGCGTGTTGCAGGAAGGCGAGATCCGTCCGCTGGGTTCCAACGACACGCACAAGATCGACGTGCGCATCATCGCCGCCACTCACCGTGATCTGTCGGTGCTGGTCAGCGAAGGCAAATTCCGCGAGGACTTGTACTACCGTCTCGCGCAATTCCCGATCGTACTGCCGGCCCTGCGTCAGCGCGAAGGCGACATTCTCGATCTGGCGCGGCACTTCGCCGACAAGGCTTGCGCGTTTTTGCAGCGTGACCCGGTGCGTTGGTCCGAAGAGGCGTTGGAGCATCTGTCCAGTTACACCTTCCCCGGCAACGTGCGCGAACTCAAAGGTCTGGTCGAACGCGCGGTGTTGTTGTGCGAAGGCGGCGAGTTGCTCGCCGAGCATTTCTCGCTGCACATGGAACCGATGTTCGAGGACAACAGCAGCCTCAATCTGCGCGAACGCATGGAGCAGGTCGAACGCAGTCTGCTGCTCGATTGCCTGCGCAAGAACGACGGCAACCAGACCCTCGCCGCCCGCGAACTGGGCCTGCCCCGGCGCACCCTGCTGTACCGCCTCGGCCGCTTGAACATCAACCTGGGTGACTTCGATGGTTGATCTGAAATTGCACGGTCGGAACGCATCCCCTGTGGCGAGGGGATTTATCCCCGTTCGGCTGCGCAGCAGTCGTCGTCCAGTAAACGCGGTCTGCCTGAAAAAACGGGGTAGCCGGTTTTGGGGTCGCTTCGCAACCCAGCGGGGACAAGTCCCCTCGCCACAGGTGTTCGGCTCAAAGTCTCTGACTAGAGCCTCAAAACCTACCTCATTCGCTTATTTCAGCGCCGCCCGCAAGGGTCGGCGCTTTGTGCTTTGTCTAGCCCTGGAGACCCTCTGATGTCTGTTCGTCACTGGCACGCCGTCCTGCTGACCCTTGTCGTTCTATGCGGCCTCGGCGGCTGTAGCGGCAATTACAAATTCAACGACAACGATTATCGCCCGTTGGGTGATCCGCAGGCGGTCAATCGCGGCAAGTGACCGCAAGGAGCATCAAACATGGAATTGGTTTTCGAAATGCTGAACACCAAGCAGTTCGTGCCCACCGAGTTGTGCCAGAAGACCTTCAAACAGGCCGGCGGCGTAATCGGGCGGGGCGAGGACTGCGACTGGATCATCCCGGATCGCAAACGGCATCTGTCCAACCACCACGCGATTGTCAGCTATCGCGAAGGGACGTTCTTCCTGACCGATGCCAGCAGCAACGGCATTCAGGACGGCGGCAGTGGCGCGCGCCTGCACAAGGGCGAACCGGTGCGGATCGAGCACGGCAGCACTTACGTGCTTGGCGACTTCGAGATTCGTGCGCGGCTGGTGCGCGACCCGGCGACCTTCGACGGTGAAGCCGGGCGCCCACGTGCCGCCGGCAGCATCATTCCGGACGACGCGTTTCTGGATCTCGATCCGTTGAATGCCATGGATCAGCAGGAGCGCGTGTACTCGGAAATCGACGAACTGCTGGCGCCGACGGCCAAGCCCGAAGATTCCCGTCAGCGCGCCGACTACGCGCGCATCGACATGGAAAGCCTGATGGTGCCGGAGCTGATCGACGCGCCCGCCGAACCTGCGCCCGCGCCGGCACCCAAAGCCGTCGAACGCCAGAGCGAAGGTTTCTGGGAGCACTTCGGCGCAGCGCTGGGTGTGAATCTGAAGAACCTCAGCCACGACGAACGCGAAGCCATGGCGCTGAACGCTGCACGTCTGCTGCGCCAAAGCATCGGCGGTTTGCAGCAGAGCCTTCGTACCCGTTCCGAGCTGAAAAACGAGCTGCGTCTGGCGCAGACCACCGTGCAAGGCACCAACAAGAATCCGCTGAAATTCGCCGTCGATCCGAGCGAAGCGCTGGACATTCTGTTGCAGCCAAGCAAGCCGGGTCACTTGCCGGCCGAGCAAGCGATATCCCGTGCGTTCCGCGACTTGCAGGCGCATCAGGTAGCCCTGCTGACCGCCAGCCGCGCGGCAGTTCGCGGCACGCTGGAGCATTTCTCGCCACAACAACTGACCCTGCGTTTCGAGCGCGACAACAAGCCTTTGCTCGCGACGTCCGGCAGCCGCTGGAGAGCGTACGGCCGCTATCACCAGGCGCTGCGTCAGGACGATGACTGGAGCGAGCGCCTGTTGGCGCGCGACTTCGCTCAGGCCTACGAAGAACAGATCCGCCTGATCTCCACCCTCCACACCGACCACCAAGGATGATGCGCATGTCTCGCCGCTCGACCGCTTTTATCAAGACGCTGACTGCGCTCACCGTGCTGGTGCTGCTCGCCGGCTGCTCGTCGCTGTCGCCGTACTCGAAAGTGACCAAGCTCAATCTGAAGCTGACCGGTAGCGATCAGCTCAACCCGGATCTCAACGGCCGCCCTTCGCCAATCGTCGTGCGCCTGTTCGAACTCAAGCACCCGGTGACTTTCGAGAATGCTGATTTCTTCAGCCTCTACGAGCGCGCCAAGGAATCCTTGAACCCGGATCTGGTGGCCAGCGAAGAAATCGAACTGCGCCCGGGTGAGACCGTAGAAATGAAGCTCAGCGTGGAAGAGGGCAGCCGCTACGTGGGCATCCTCGCCGCCTACCGCGACCTGCCGGAAACCAAATGGCGCTACACGATCCAGATCACGCCGCTGGAAGCCACCGATGCTGATGTGACTCTGGATCAGGCCGGCATTCGCAACACCCATGAAGTGCTCGCCAAGGCGGATGACTGATCATGAATACCCATAAAGTCATTTGGCAGGAAGGCATGCTGCTGCGTCCGCAGCACTTCCAGCACAACGATCGCTATTACGATCATCAGATGAAAACCCGCACCAAGTTGCTCGGTGGCTACACCTGGGGTTTCCTCAATCTGGAGATCGACCTGCAGTTCCTCAACATGGGCAAACTGGTGATCAGTGGCGCCTCGGGGATTCTGCCGGACGGCAGCCTGTTCGAGCTCGGTGGCAACACCGAACCGCTGGCGCTCGACGTGCCGCCGAACACCGGCAACACGCCGATCTACCTAGCGCTGCCATTGGTCACCGGCAACCACATCGAGTCGCGTCGTCCGGAGCAGTCCGACGTGCTCGCGCGTTACACCGCGTACGACGCCGAAGTGGCTGACTCCAACGCTGGCGACGATTCCGCCAGCCAGGTCAGTTGCGGCCGTCCGGACTTCAAACTGTTGCTCGGCGAGCAGCAGAGTGATCAGGCCTACGTGAAGCTGAAGATCTGCGACGTGCTCGACACCACGCCCGACGGCGTGATCAGCCTCGACCCGGATTTCGTGCCGACCTATATTCAGGCCCACGCCTCCAGCTATCTGCTGTCGTGCCTGAAAGAAGTGATCAGCATGCTCGGTCACCGTGGCGACACGATTGCCGAGCGCATTCGTTCGAACGGCAAGGTCGGCGGCGCGGAAGTCGGCGATTTCATGATGCTGCAACTGATCAACCGCACCGAACTGCTGCTGCGCCACTACCTCGGTCTGGAGCAAGTGCATCCGGAAGAGTTGTACCGCACGCTGCTGACCATGCTCGGCGATCTGGCGACCTTCTCCAGCGACAGCAAACGCCCGCGTCTGGACAGCCGCTATTCCCACGCCGATCAGGGCGCAAGCTTCCGCAAACTGATGGAGTCGATCCGTCAGGTGCTGTCGATGGTGCTCGAACAGCACGCCATCGAACTGGTCCTGCAAGCGCGTCAGTACGGCATCATCGTCTCGCCGTTGCACGACCACAAACTGCTTGGCTCGGCTTCGTTCGTGCTGGCAGCCAGTGCCAACTGCGACTCCGAAGAACTGCGCCACCGCTTGCCGGCGCACCTCAAGGTCGGCCCGGTGGAGCGCATCCGCCAACTGGTCAACCTGCACTTGCCGGGGATCAAGGTCAAACCGTTGCCGGTGGCCCCGCGGCAGATCGCGTTCCACTCGAACAAAACCTATTTCATCCTCGAACTCAGTTCCGAAGACCTGGCACAACTCGAGCGCTCCGGCGGCTTCGCGTTCCACGTGTCGGGCGAATTTGCCGAGCTTGAACTGAAATTCTGGGCCATCAGGAACTGACCGACATGATCAAGGACATGGAACACAACCAGGACGACAAAACCGTCCTGCTCGACCGTCAGGGCCACGGCCCGGCGTCGAGTCCGCTGACCGACTTCGCCGCGCCGCCGCGTTTCGAGCAACTGGAAGAACGCATGATCTACGCCGCGCGCCTGCGCCCGGCCGAAGCGTTCAACATCAGCCTCAATTCGCTGGTGGCCGCGTCTTCCGAACTGCTCTCGGAAGTGGTACGGCTCAAGCACAGCGAAACCCGCGAAGACTTATACGCGCTCAACGAGCGTCTGACCGCCGGCCTCAAGCTGTTTGAAGTGCGCGCGCTGCACAACGGCGCCGAAAGCAGCCAGGTGATGGCCGCGCGTTATGTGCTGTGCACCGTGGTCGACGAAGCTGTCGTGACCACGCCGTGGGGCAACGAAAGCGAGTGGTCGCAGATGAGCCTGCTCAGCAGCTTCCACAACGAAACCTTCGGTGGCGAGAAGTTCTTCCAGCTGCTGGATCGCCTGTCGAAAAACCCGGTCAAGCACCTGCCGATGCTTGAGCTGATGTACCTGTGCCTGTCCCTCGGTTTCGAGGGCAAGTACCGGGTGCAGGCACGCGGCATGCTCGAACTCGAAGGCATCCGTGATGCTCTCTACCGGCAGATCCGTCAGTTGCGTGGCGACGTGCCGCGCGAGTTGTCGCCACACTGGGAAGGCCTGAACGATCAGCGCCGCAGTCTGGTGCGCATCGTGCCGGCGTGGATGGTGGTGCTGTTCACCTTCGTCTGCCTGGTGGTGATGTATTCGGGCTTCGCCTGGGTTTTGGGCGAGCAGCGCGAAACCGTTCTGCAACCATATCAGCCGCTTGATCCAGCCGCGGTTCAGCCGCAGTCGCAGCCGTAAACAGGGACGTGTGATGAAAAAGTTTTTCAAGAAAGTCGGCGCCTTCCTGCGCCAGACCTGGGTCTGGACCTTGCTGCTGGTGCTGTTCGTGGCGCTGCTGGTGTGGTTCGTCGGCCCGCTGTTGGCGGTGAATGACTACAAGTTCTGGGAAGGTGCGACCTCGCGTCTGTTGACCATCAGCGTGCTGTTCCTGATCTGGGGCCTGACCATGGTTTTCGTCAGCTGGCGCGCCGGTGTGCGCAAGAAAGCCGTCGAAGCAACCGAAGATGGCCAGGACCGCATTCGTCGCGAAGAAATGATCGACGAAGAGCAGAAAGAGTTGAAGGCGCGTTTCAAGGACGCCCTGAAAACCCTCAAGACCTCGAGCCTGTATCGCGGGCGCAGCGAGCGCTGGCGCAGTGACTTGCCGTGGTACTTGCTGATCGGTCCGCAAACCAGCGGCAAAACCAGTCTGCTGGACTTCTCCGGTCTGGAATTCCCGATCAACAAGATCGACCGCAAGCTGACCCGCGACACCCTCGGCACCCGTCATTGCGACTGGTACTTCGCCGATCACGGTGTGCTGATCGACACCGCCGGGCGTTACCTGACCCAACCGGATGCCGAAGTTGACGGCAGTGCCTGGAGCACCTTGCTCGAACTGCTGCGCAAGCGTCGTCGCGGCCGTCCGTTGAACGGCGTGCTGGTGACCATTCCGGTGGAAGCCCTGCTGGGTGGCAGTGAGCAAGACATCGACACCCTGGCGCGCCAGGTGCGTGCACGTCTGCAAGACGTGCATCAGAAACTGCACGTCGATGTGCCGGTGTATCTGGTGCTGAGCAAGGCTGACAAGCTGCTGGGCTTCGACGAGTTCTTCGATCAACTGACCCGCGAAGAAAGCGATCAGGTGCTGGGTTCCAGTTTCCGCAAGGATCAGGTCGGCACCGACGTGGCTGTGCTGCGCGGCGAGTTCGAAGAGCTGCTGCGTCGCCTCAACAGCCAAGTGATCATGCGCATGCACTCCGAGCGCGATACTCAGCGCCGGGGCCGCATCCTCGATTTCCCGCATCAGTTGGGGCAAATCGGCGAGCGCCTGTGCCTGTTCGTCGACATGGCGTTCACCGGCAACCGCTACCAGCGGGCCACGCAACTGCGCGGTTTCTACCTGACCAGCGCACCGCACCTGACGCAGGAAATGGACGCGACCACCGCCGGCATCGGCGCCAATCTGGGCATGAACGCCGGCGTGCTGCCGACGTTGCGCAGCGGTCGTTCGCGCTTCATCCATCATTTGCTCAGCCGGGTGATTTTCCCGGAAGCCGATCTGGCCGGTCTGGACAAGCGCGAGCGCAGCCGCATTCATTGGGGCCAGCGTGCGCTGTACGTCGGCGCACTGGCGGCGCTGGCACTGTTCGGCATGCTCTGGGCTGGTGGTTTCTCGGCCAACTACGAGCGTCTGGAAAACCTGCGCAACCTCGCACAGAACTGGAATCAGCAGCGTTCGGCACTCACCCCGCGCGATGACGCGATGGGCGTGCTGAAAACCCTCGATACCAGCTACGCCGCGACTCAGGTATTCCCGAAAAAGGGCGACGTTTCGTACCACGAACGTGGCGGTCTGTATCAGGGTGAAGACGTCAATCCAGTGGTCAAAGTGGCTTACGAGCACGAGCTCGAACAGCAACTGCTGCCACGGGTTGCCACTCAGCTCGAAGGGCAGATCCGCGCCAACATGAAGGATCGTGACCGGCTGATCAACAGCCTGCGCGCGTACCTGATGCTGAACATGAAGGATCGTCGCGACGCCGCCTGGCTCAAGGACTGGATCGCCACAGACTGGTCGCAGCGCTACACCGGCAACACCGCGGTGCAGAACGGTTTGAACACGCATCTCGAGCGTTTGCTGCAGCAGCCGTTTATCTACCCGCTCAACGATCAACTAGTGGCTCAGGCACGTCAGGTTCTGCGTGCCGAATCGCTGGCGACCGTGGTTTACCGCATGCTCCGCGAGCAGGCGCGCAACCTGCCGGAATACCGTTTCAGCCAACACCTCGGCCCGCAGGGCTCGCTGTTTGTCGGCACTGATTACGTGATTCCGGGCTTCTACACCCAGCAGGGTTATCAGCAGTATTTCTCGGTACAGGGCTCGGCGTTGGTTACCGACATCCTGCGAGACAACTGGGTGCTCGGTGAAGGCGCGGGCATCAGCGACATGGACTTGCGTCGCCTGATGGTCGAACTGGAGCAGCTGTACTTCCGCGATTACGCCAACTTCTGGAGCGAGGCCGTTGGCCAGGTGGCGTTGCCGCCGATCAACGATGCGGGTGAGGGCGCCGAGCAACTGGCGGGCCTGACTTCGGCCAACTCGCCGGTACTCGCGCTGCTGACTGAAGTGCGTGAAAACACCCGCTTCGAGGCGACTGCAGATCCGGTTGATGAAGCCGGTGATGCCGCTGATGCACTGGCGGGGCAGAAGGGCAAACTGGGTAAAGTGGGCAAACTGGCGTCGGCCGTCGCGGACAAGGCTTCGGCCCTGAACGTGGCGAAAAACCTGCCGGACACCGCCAAGAAATCCCTGCAACGTCGCTTCGAACCGCTGCATCGTCTGCTCGATGAGAACAACGGCCCGGCGGCTGACCTGACGCCGGCGCTGAGTGCGCTCAACGACCTGCAACTGCAACTGGCCAGCCTCGCGCGGTCCAGCTCGCCGGAGCAAGCTGCGTTCGAACTGGCCAAGACCCGCATGAGCGGCCAGCGTGATGCGCTGACCAACCTGCGTAATGCGTCCGGTCGTCTGCCGCGTCCGCTGAGCGTGTGGTTCAACGTGCTGGCCGAAGACTCCTGGCGTCTGGTGCTCAACGATGCTTACCAATACCTGAATGGCCGTTATCAGAACGAGCTGTACAGCGTGTATGGCAAAACCATCAGCAAGCGTTATCCGTTCAGCGCGTCGAGCACCAGCGATGTGGCGATCAGCGATTTCCGCGAGTTCTTCAAGGCTCAAGGCATCGTCGACCGCTTCTTCGACAGCTACATGCGTCCGTTCGTCAGCGGTGATCCGGGCAACTACCGGATGCGCAGCGTCGACGGTCACAGCCTGCCGGTGTCCAAGCTGTACCTCGATCAAATGGCCGCGGCGCAGACCATTCGTCAGAGCTTCTTCTCGATCAACCCGGCCGAGCCGACCGTGCAGTTCAAACTGGAGCCGTACACCCTCGATCCGGCGGTCAGCCGTTCCGAGTTCAAGTTCGGCGACAAGACCATGGAATACCGCCACGGTCCGATTCTGCCGATGACCTTCAAATGGCCGACCGATGCTGAAGACGGTCGCACCAGCCTGGTCATGGACAAAATGGCCGGGCGCCCGATCGGCATCGAGAAGAACTCCGGCCCGTGGTCGCTGTTCCGTCTGTTCGACCTGATGCAGACCGAGTACCTGACCGGGCGCGACGTGCTGGTGCTGAAAGCCGATGTAGGTGGCCTGCGCGCCAACTACCTGCTGACCAGCCAACGCTCGCCGAACCCGTTCGACCTCGGCGTGCTGCGCACCTTCCGTATGCCGGTGCAGCTCTGATGCTGGTGGCCAGCCCTTGGCGCAGCGCGGCGCGCACCGACCCGGGCAAGGTGCGGGCGCGCAACGAAGATGCCTTCCTCGACACCCCGCAGCATGGGCTGTGGGTGGTCGCGGACGGCATGGGCGGTCATCAGGGTGGCGACATCGCCAGCCAGTTGATCGTCGCCAGCCTGGCCGAATTGCCGCAACACGAGGATTTCGACGAACGCCTCAAAGCCATCCGCCAGTGCCTGCACTGGCTGAACCGGCGGTTGGGGCAGGAGTTGACGGTCACTGCCGGGCGTCACGACAGCATCATGGGCAGCACCGTCGTGGCGCTGCTGGTGGACGGCAATCGCGCGGCCTGCATCTGGGCCGGCGACAGCCGTTGCTATATGTGGCGCGGTCAGCGTTTGTATCAACTGTCGAAGGATCATTCGCTGCAACAGCAACTGATCGACGAGCAACAGATGAGCGTCGAACAGGCCGCGGCGCACCCGGCGGCCCAGGCATTGACCCGGGCGGTCGGCGCGGCGGAACAGCTGACCCTGGATGTGCTGGAACTCGAGGTGTATCCGGGCGATGTGTTCTTGCTGTGCAGCGATGGTTTGTACCAAGGCCTGAGCAGCGACGCCCTCGGCAACGCCCTCAGCCTGACTGCGCCGCATGTGGCGCTGGAACGTCTGTTCGACGGCGCCCTGCGTGGCGCCGCGCGCGACAACCTGACTGCCGTGGTGATTCGCCAATGACTGAAATCGAATCCTCAGTCGATGACTTGCTGATGAGCGAAGAGCAGGCCAACAACCTGACCTACTTCGCCTTCGCGCCTATCAACAAAAAGCAGCACAACGCCGAACCCGCGCTGGCGCCCACTCGGGCCAGCGTCGGCGAACTGCCGGATGTTCTGGCAGGCCGCTACCACCTCGAGCGTCTGCTCGGGGCCGGTGGCATGGGTGCCGTTTACCGGGCGCGGGATCTGCTGCACGAACAGTTCGGCGATCCCGATCCTTACATTGCGCTGAAAATTCTCAGCGAAGAATTTGCCGAGTCGCCGGACGCCAGTGCCTTGCTCTACAGCGAGTTCGCCCTGACCCGACGCCTGCGCCACGACAACGTGCTGCGACCGCACACGTTCGAAGTGGACACCGATTGCCAGCGGGCATTCATCACCATGGAACTCATGCGTGGCCTGACCTTGGACAAATTGCTCTGCGAGCGGCCCCTCGGCCTGCCGTGGAAAGAACTGCGCGACATCGTGCTGCCGCTGCTCGACGCGCTGGCCTACGCCCACCGTCGCGGCGTGCTGCACGGCGACATGAAACCGAGCAACGTCATGCTCAGCGAAGACGGCGTGCGCTTGTTCGACTTCGGTCTCGGGCAAGCCGAGGAGGGCATCCTGCCCGGCCTGCCGCACCTGAGTCGCGAGCGCTTCAACGCCTGGACACCGGGCTACGCCGCCCCCGAACTGCTTGAGGGCCAACCGTTGTCGGCCAGCGCAGACGTGTACGGCGTGGCCTGCGTGATCTTTGAGCTGGCGGGCGGCAAACACCCGTTCCGCCGCTTGCCCTCGACCCAGGCCCGCGACGAGCATCTGGAGCGCGAGCTGCAAGCACCGCAGAATCTACCGAAACATTGTTGGCCAGCACTGCGTACCGCGCTGGCTTTTGATCCGGCAGAACGCACCATCACTGCCGACCAATTGCGTGACGCCATGGGCGCCACTTCGTCCTGGCTGCAACGTCTGCGACTGCGGGCATAACGGATGACATTCGAACAGGGAGCACTTTATGTTCAACCCCGCTAACGAAACGCACTTCAGCCTGACGGTCGAAGACTACGTGGGCGACCTGCAAGTCCTGTCGTTCACCGGCACCGAAGGCATCAGCCAGCCGTATCGTTTCGATCTGGAACTGGTCAGCGAAAACCCCGATCTGGACCTGGAAAAACTCCTGCACAAGCAGGCGTTCCTTGCCCTCGATCCACAAGGATCGGGCATCCATGGCCAGATCTATCGCGTCGCTCAAGGTGATGCCGGCAAGCGCCTGACCCGCTACAAAGTCTCGCTGGTGCCGCAACTGCAATACCTGCATCACCGCACCAACCAGCGCATCTATCAGCAGATGTCGGCGCCGAAAATCATCGCGCTGATCCTCGACGAACACGGGATCAAGGGCAATGCCTACAGCTTCCAGTTGAGTCAGCCGTGCCCGGATCGCGACTACTGCGTGCAGTACGACGAAACCGACCTGCATTTCGTCCAGCGCCTGTGCGAAGAAGAAGGCATTCACTACCACTTCCAGCACAGCGACAAAGGTCATCTGCTGGTGTTCGGCGACGACCAGACCGTGTTCCAGAAACTCGGCCAGCCGACTGCGTATGTGCAAGGCAGCGGCATGGTTGCCGACGAACCGGTGATCAAGAGCTTCAAACTGCGCCTGGAAACGCGCACCGGCCGTATCACCCGCCGCGACTACGACTTCGAAAAACCGCGCCTGCAAATGGAAGCGGCCTACAAACCAGAAACCGCGCCCGACAGCGAAAGCACCGAACCGGATCTGGAAGACTACGACTACCCCGGTCGCTTCATCGACCGCGCGCGTGGCAAGTTCCTCAGCCAGCGCGCCCTCGAACGCCATCGCGCTGACTACCGCCAGGCCGAAGGTCGCGGCGACCAGACCAGACTGGTCAGCGGCCACTTCATGGAACTGTCCGACCACCCGCGCAGCGAGTGGAACGACCTGTGGCTGCTCACCGAAATCTTCCACGAAGGCAAACAACCGCAAGTCCTCGAAGAATCGGTGACCAGCGACACCACCGACAACAAAGACGACTTCCACCAGGGCTACCGCAACACCTTCCTCGCCACCCCATGGGACGTGTTCTACCGCCCGGCGCTGGAACACACCAAACCGCGCGTGCTCGGCAGCCAGACTGCCCACGTCACCGGCCCCAAAGGCGAAGAAATCCACTGCGACCAATACGGCCGCATCAAAGTCCAGTTCCACTGGGACCGCGAAGGCCTGGCCGACGACAAAACCAGCTGCTGGCTGCGCGTCTCCAGCTCCTGGGCCGGCGACCGGTACGGCGCCATCAGCATCCCGCGCGTCGGCATGGAAGTCCTCGTCACCTTCCTCGAAGGCGACCCCGACCAACCCCTGGTCACCGGCTGCCTGTACCACAAAGAAAACCCGGTGCCCTACGCCCTGCCAGCGAACAAAACCCGCAGCGTCTTCAAAACCCTCAGCTCACCGGGTGGCGGCGGCTACAACGAACTGCGCATCGAAGACAAAAAAGGCGCGGAGCAGATCTACATCCATGCCCAGCGCGACTGGGACGAAAACATCGAACACGACCAGAAAATCCGCGTCGGCAACGAACGCCACGACACGGTGATCAAGAACACCTACACCGAGCTCAAGGCTGAAGAACACCGCACCACGATTGCCGACCGCAAGATCGAAGCACGCTCGGATGATCATCTAACGGTTGGGCAGAACCAGCATGTGAAGCTGGGGACTGCGCATCTGACTAGCGTGGGGAAAGAGATCCACCTCAAGGCTGGGGACAAGATCGTTATTGAGGCTGGGACTGAGCTGACCATTCTTGGGGGGGGGAGCTTTATCAAGCTCGATGGCGGCGGTGTGACTGTTGTTGGGCCGGTGGTGAAGATTAATGCGGGTGGGTCGGCTGGGTCGGGGACTGGCATTGGGATTAAACCGCCAGTGCTGCCGGGGGCGGCGGATAAGGATAAGGCGGGGAGTTTGATGGATCAGGCGTTGGGGAATGCGCCTGAGGAACAGGTCAAACGCAAGCCAAAGCGCATGCTCAATTTTTCCGGGTAAGACATCGACGGCACTCCAAGCCACCAGGGATCAGAATTCAGGTAATTGGTAATGACAGAGACAACCAGCAAGAAAGTAGAAAAATGGTCGTATCCATTAAAAGCAGGGGCGGCCGGGGCGACAGATCCGCAGCAGTTCTACAAAGCTCTAGCCAAGGCCAAAGATGGTTTCTACCCGTTGGGTGCCAATGGTCTTTGGCACGGTGGTGTTCATTTCGACGAAGCTTCGGGTTTGGTGCCGGATTTGGCGGAAGTCAAGTGCATCGCGGATGGTGAAGTCGTCGCTTACCGTATTGATAGTACTTACCCGAAATCGGCCTACGGTACGGCAGAGTCCGAGTTCTCGACTGGTTTTGTTCTGATCAAGCATCGTCTGGAAGTGCCGGTACCTCCTGCGCCTCCAGCCACTGCCGGAGCCCAACCAGTAGCAGCAGCTCCTGGCCCCAGTCTGACTTTTTTCAGCCTTTACATGCACCTATTGCAGTGGAAAAACTACGAAGAAGCCCCAGCACTGTCGCGCCCAGCGTTTTGGAGTGGCGGCACGTTGCAGGTCAAAGCAACCGCCGACGACGAAATTCTTGGTTTGCGCGTGCGTCTGGAGCGGCGCGGAAAACCAGGCTACGGTACTGTGTTAACAGTTTTGGCTCGCGGTACGGTTGTTCAGACAGGTGAGGAAGAGAATGGTTGGCTGAAGGTCGTGAGCGTTACACCGCCTAGTACCGATCTACCGTCAGGTACCGGCTGGGTCTATAAAACAGAAATGACGGCGGGTTCGACACCTAATACTTACGTCATTGGTACCGCTGCAAAAGACCCGATGGATCCTCCTCAGAAAGGTCTTGTTGTTCGCGCCTCTGCAAGCCGATCAGGCGCTGCAAAAGCAATTTTGCCCCACGGTACTCAAGTTAAAATCGGGAACGACGGGACACGCGGCAAATATCAAAAGTTGCTGGAGATCGTTAGTGGGAATGCTGTCCCGCCCTTGGCAGCGGCCGAGGTGCTTGGGTATGTCTGGGAGGGGCAACTTGAAGCGAAAAGTGAGCCAGCTGAAAAGGACGCAGTACATGTTCTGACAACTCCAATCCCGATTTCGGCGGGAAGTCTGATCGGTCACGTAGGGAAGTATCAAAACCATTCGGACTCGGCCCCAAAAAATCTGCTTCACGTTGAGGTATTTAGCTGCGAAGACGTTGAGGCATTCACTGTCGTTAACAAGGACAAAGCCACAGGATTGCCAGCAGTCGAAAAGACGCTTGTAAAAATTCCCAAAGGCAGCGTGTTGGTCACGCACACGCAAGGAATGAGCGCAACAAACCCTCCAAGAGTGACAGATCCCCACAAAACTGTTGGTCATGATTTCTTTGTTCCTGTCGGGGTGTTGGAGGCACTACCGGCGGAGAAAAAGATAAAGGCGCCTGTTGTTATGGCGGGATCTACCACCTATACGCTTTGGTGGCGTTTGGACGGATTGCTAGGCGATGCTGAAGGGAATGAAATTAGCGGTTGGTTTGCAGAGCCAGATACTGCTCTGTCACGCCATTCTCCCTTTGAATGGGAGGGTTTCAGCTTCATAGAGGAGACAGGAAGTAACGTGGACCATCTGTCAGCTTTTCTTCATGCCCAAGAAAGCCTCAGCGAAGAGGAGCAAGCCACTTATTCGCCAAATATCGATAATGCTGAAGAAGGATCGGCGAGACAGCGCTTATACAAAGTTCTCGACAGAAATGGAGATAAAAAAATTACGCCCGATGAGATAAAAGAGGCATTGAAGAAACCTTGGTTTTCTCAGCCTATTTCTCAGATGGTTACTCAGTATGAGAGCGAATGGCTTTATGAGAGCGAAAAGTGGGATGCATTAGATGAAGTAATGGGGCATACAGATTCTGAGCCTAATAAAGCTTGGCAAGAGGAAAAAAATCGAATTAAGCGCCTGGGGTGGTGGGATAAACTGACGGGTAAGCACGGTATCGATGGTGCGAAGGTCTGGCACATTCATCCTGTAGGTTTTATTGGTAGCTTTTTAGGGAAGGCAGAAAGAGAGTTAATAACTCGGGCAATGTTGAAAACGGCAAGGCCCAGCATTACTGATGAGTATTGTGAGTCGATACTGCCGTTCCTGAATAAATATGCAAGGCTCTACAAAATTGATACGCCATTAAGAATTGCTCATTTATTGGCGCAAGTAGGACATGAAAGCGGGTTTAAGATTGGGCAAGAGAATCTTGATTATACCGCGCGCCGCATGAGGGAGATGTTTGGCTGTCGGAATAATCAAGACGGTTATAATTCGGCGCAAGATGAATGTATTGTGTTGCCAAGGCTGCGTCCAAAGTTGTGGAGTGAGCCAGGCACGTATGCACATAATCCGGTAAATTTGGGTAGCTACGTGTATTGTGACAGAGCTGGAAATGGAAGCGAGGCGAGCCAGGAAGGGTATAAGTATCGCGGGAGAGGTATTATACAACTAACCGGCAAATCAAATTATCGCGAATATACGCGAGTCCATAATCTAAGAGATCCCGCGGACCCCAAAGACTTTGTGGAAAATCCTGATCTGATCATAAATGAATTAAAATATGGGATTGAGTCAGCGTTTGTTTGGTGGGATATGAACAGTATTAATGATGTGATTGCGACCTCTTATGCCTCTCGAACTGAGGCGAATATTCCGCTTCATGTTGCCGATATTTCTAAAAAAGTGAATGGCGGGACTAATGGTCTGGCCGAAAGAGTGACGTTGTTTAATAATTTGCGCGGAATGGTTGAAGCGGAGTTGCATTGATGAGAAGTATTGTTCTGGTTCTGTTGTTTGGCTATTGTGCTTGGTCATGGGCGGAAGGGCGAATTAGTATTTTGGACCCGCTATTCAATGGTGCTGTTAAAGCAGAGTTTCTATCCTCTGAAGGCGGTCGAGGTCAAGTATTAAAAGGTAGCTTGATCACCGAAGGCGGAAAGCGTTATACGATTCCCGATACTTGTGAACCTGAGGGAGGGGATGCTGAGCTAAATGATGCCTTTACTGTAAAAGCTGGGAAAGTTTATTTTCTGTTCACATGCGTGTGGCCTGTTCAACATTCAGGCATCGGATTGAATGGTAAGCAGTATGAAACCTTTGCTTACTCCGGAAGTGATCTGGCTACGATAAAAAACATAAAATCACTATCCCAAAGCCTTTCTGCATATGAAGGTAGTTTGGAGGGCGGAGGCTACAGCTACGCTTGGTACACGCAGCGTAAACTCGCTGCTGAGAAGATAACTGAAATAGAGTCAGGTAAAACAACAGATTCTATAATGTTGGCACATGACGTCATTTTAGCTCGTTTGAAAGATATGGACTACGATGCGATTAAATCCTATCTTAGTGCTGATCGTGTAGGGCGGTTGAAAATGGATTATCCTCTCAGCAATTCTACTGTAGTAGCATATAATGATTTTGGTTATGCGCTTGCGCAGTCAGGGGAGTACGAAAAATCATATCAACTCTTGACGGAAGTTGAGAAGAGCTTTCCTGATAGAGTGGTACTTAAGCTCAACATCGCGGATGTACTTTGGGAGACTGATAGGAAACGGTCTGTGGCTTATTATAAAGAGTATGTCGACTTGATGCAGCGCTCTGGGAAAGCAAAGCTTATACCTAAGAAGGTGCTTGAGCGAAGTGAGGGAGAGTGAACTATATTCTCGCGAAAGGGGACCGCGAAAGGGGGCGGATTTAATTATTTGGCTCGACGTTATTGACGTCTGACGGAGATTTTAAATAAATCTGTCCGCTCGTTTATAACAACACTGCAATTGCTAATTGAGAAGTCGTCTGTAGTTAACGAGTTTCGATAAATATGAAAAAATCATGTTTTGGTTTTTTGGCGTTATTTCCTTTCGCCGCCCACAGCGCAGTCACCAGCGAATCCATTTGCTTCGAACTCTCTGAATCCAGCCCGGTAAAGTTTGAGTTCCGTACCTTTTACGATGCCTCCAGCAAATGGTCTGGCGGCTTCGTCAAGTACGCCAAGTCCAGCGAGCCAATTTCCATTGTGTTGACGGATACCCAGAGCGAAATGCTCGGCGCCGATGCCCCTTGGCAGAGCGCCACAACGTGGTCTGAAGTCATCAACGGCAAGGTCGCGGGAGCCTACAAGTTCGTGACTCAAGGGACGCAGATCGTCTCGATGACGTACACGAAGAAGTCCAACGGCAAGGTTTACTACTTTGGAAATAACACCAGCATCGATTCCTCTTTGGAGTCCGGATGCAAGTGGGAGTAGGGCGAGCACATGTCATCCGAAACTCTGGCGCTATCACTGCTCGGCCTGTTGTGGATTGTGCCGGTATGGGCCGAAACCACGACGTTTAGTCCAACCAATGGCATCGAAGCAATGCTGGTCCTCGAAGGCTCTACGTTGAACGTCGCGGTTAAAAGCGAAACGCACAGCGAGTCGCGGACAATCGATTTCGAAGCTGAAAACGCACTCCATGTGCAGGTCGATGATTTCAATTTTGACGGTGCCAAGGATTTTGCGATCTGGCAACTTGATGACGGCATGGGCACTTACGACTACTACAGGGTTTTCGTTTACCAACCCAAAACCGGCGTCTTCAAGGAGTTGCAGCCGGATTGCGGCGATGGCTTCGTCAATCTCCGCGTCCTCCGCGTCGACAAAAAACGCAAAGTCTTGCTCAGCACGTACTGGGAAATGAACATACCGAAGCAATGTGTCACCCGGTTCGCCAAACGCAAAGCTTGAATGACTCAAGGAAGAACACAGTGAAACATTTTGTTTTTAGCCTGCTGGCCGTGCTGCTGCCACTCTCACCGGTGTACGCGCAGGATGACTGCAGCCATGTCACCTCAAGCCTGGAAATGGTGCCCTGCTCTGAGGCGGCGAAGAAGGCTGCCGATACGCAGTTGAACCTCAGCTACAAGCAGTTGATGTCGCGGCTTGAGTCTGACTATCGAGCAGATCCGGCGTTGGGTGCGGAGTACGCGGCAAAGGTTAAAGAGTCGCAGCGTGCATGGCTCAAGTTGCGCGATGCGAATTGCCCCTTGGAAGCGTTCGAGATCGAGAGCGGGATGCCGGCGCACGTATTCGCTGTTAATTCGTGCATCGCCAGAATGAGCCGCGAGCGCTCGACGTATCTGGACAAGATCTCTCCCGAACAACTTCAGCAGTCATCCGATAAAAGCGCCGCGTGTCCATCCGAAGACTTCATGACGTTCCTGGCAGCGTTTTCTGCCGATAGCCAATCCCAGCGTCGACTTACGGCGATGACGGTCAAGTCGCTGGTGTTGAAGCCGGCAGCCGAAGCAGGGCGTTTTGAACCGATCGTCACAGGTGTGAAGGGTGCCGAGTTGAGCTATCCGTTGATGGCGCCTATCCCGTCTCGCAAGATTGTCGGAGTCAAGATTCAAGAGGTCGACGATAGTCACTCCATCGTTGTGGACAAGCGTGCGGGTTGGAGCAACATGAAAGTCTTCAACTTTTCCCGGCAGGCTTGCTGGGTGCTTGAAGGTGTTGAAGATTGGTCGATCAGCGCTAAAGATCTGGTCGTCGCGAGCAAGCCCAAGCTGAGCAAGGAGGAGAACTTCTGTTACCAACGCGCTGAGGCGTTCGAAGCATTGGGTGCTCCGGAAGATCAACCGCTCACCGTTGAGCTGTATGAAGCGACGCTGGAAAACCTGTTGTGTGCCGCCCGTTCCGGCGATCCACTAGCCAGTTATAAAGCGGCCATTCTGAGCCTCTCGGGCATGGCGCCACAGGTGCCGACGGATACGCTTGAGTCATTGTTCAAAGCTGCCGCGACCACTTTGCCGCTTGGTGCGATGGGGCTTTCGCAGTTTTACTGCGACGGCAACGAACTGACATCCACTGGTCCCTGCAAACATCCCGCGCTTGCCGAGGAGACGCTGATTCGTGCCGCAAAAATGGGCAGTCCCGTAGCTTTATCCTTTTTGGGTTCAGCCTTCGAGCGCGGTGAAATGAAGACTAAGGACATGGCTCGTGCCCTAGCCTGTTACCAAATGGCAGCTGCGCAGGGCGATGAAGGTGCGATCAGGATGCTGGAGCATCTGAAACAGGGTTCCGCCACCGAACTGAAAGCCAGTTATTGCTTCTGACAACCCACGATCCGAAGCCATTTTCCTTTAAACTCCCCACCCCCAAAGGAATGCTCTCAGGACACGGAATGCCAGTCCCTTCTCTATCCCTTCGCCGCGCGTTGGTGCTCTGGCTATATGCCGTTGCGCTTTCGCATTTGCTCGTCAGCGTCGCGCTGACTTGGGCCGGTCATTCCGGGTTGTTCGACGGCTACTTGCACACGATCGAGCAGGCTTTCTGGGCCGCTGATGCGGTGCCCGTGGCTGCGCGTGAGCAGCAGGTCTGGTGGCTCGGTTTGTTCGGCGCGACGTTGCAAAGTTATTCGCTGTACATGCTCGCGCTGGTGCACATCGGCAATCGCTTGAAGGCTTCGATGGCCTGGGGTTGGTTGATCGCCGGCATCGTGCTGTGGGCGCCGCAGGATATGTTGTTCTCCGCGCAAAAGCAGGTGTGGTCGCATCTATGGTTCGACTGTTTTGCGTTGTTGGTTTTGCTGCCGCCGCTGTTTTGGTTGTTGCGTCATGACCGCAAAAATTCCCTTTCCGTTACCGCATTGAGTGAGCCGAACCATGCCTGATTTTTCGCTATTGGATTGGGCGGTCGCGTTGCTGATTGCCCAAGCGTGCCTGGGTGCGCTCGACACGCTGTATCACCATGAATTGACGGTGGCGTTGCCGTATCGCCACAGCGCGCGGCTGGAGTTGTCGATCCATGCATTGCGCTCGTGTTTCTACGGCGTGCTGTTTTTGGGCATGGCGCATCTGGCTTTTCACGGCACGTGGGCGATTGTGATTGCGCTGTTGTTTGCGCTGGAGATCGGCCTGACGTTGTGGGATTTCGTGGTCGAGGATCGCAGCCGCAAGCTGCCGGCCATCGAGCGCATCATGCATACGGTGCTGGCGGTGAATGGCGGGGCGTTTTTTGCGTTGTACGGCGTGCAACTGGCGCAGTGGGCGAGTTTGCCGACCGGTTTGGGCGCAGTGGATTTCGGCTGGCGCGGGTGGTTGTTGACGCTGTTCGCGATTGGCGTGACCGCGTCGGGGATTCGCGATGGGCTGGCGGCGTTGCGCATGCAGCGCGCGGGCAAGCCGGCGAATCCGTTTGCCGGCGGCGCCTACAAGCGCGTGCTCGTAACTGGCGGCACCGGGTTTATCGGCGAAGCGCTGGTCAATCAATTGCTCGACGCTGGCCACACCGTCAGCGTGCTGGCGCGTGATCCGTTGAAAGCCGCGTACCTGTTCGACGGTCGCGCGCGTTGCGTGCGCTCGCTGAGCAAACTCGGTTACCACGAAACCTTCGATGTGGTGATCAACCTCGCGGGTGCGCCAGTGGCCGGGCCGCGCTGGAGCGCCAAGCGCCAGGCGCAACTGCTCGCCAGTCGCGTCAACACCACCGAAGCGCTGCTGAGCTGGCTGAAAAACGCTACGCACAAACCGGCGCTGTGGATTCAGGCATCGGCCATTGGTTACTACGGCGTGCGCGATGCCAGCGAACATCTCGATGAAACATCGAGCAAGGGCGACGGCTTCATGGCCGAACTTTGTGCGCAATGGGAAGCCGCCGCGCAACCGGCCACGCAGTTCGGTGTCCGCCAAGTGGTGATGCGCCTCGGCGTGGTGTTCGGGCCGGGCGGTGCGTTGCTGCCGTTGCTGATTCCGTTCCGTCTGGGCTTCGGCGGGCGCATGGGTGATGGTCAGCAGATCATAAGCTGGGTGCATCGCGACGATGTGATTCAGGTGATCGCCCGCGCGTTCGACGATGAAAGTCTGAGCGGCACTTACAACTTGGTCGCGCCGGATACGGTCAGTCAGGCGGCGTTCGCCGAGCAGGCCGGCAAGGTCCTTAAGCGCCCCGTGTGGTTCCACATTCCCGCCGCGCCAGTGCGTGCGTTAGCCGGGGAAATGGCTCAGCTGTTTTTCGACGGTCAGCGTGTGCTGCCGCAGCGTTTGAGCGAAGCGGGCTACTCGTTCCGCTATCCGACCCTCGACGCCGCCCTGCGCGATCTGGCCTGAGGATCGCCCATGAGCAAGCCGCTGATGTACCTGCTGGCGGGCAACGGCAGCGCTGCCGATTGGTGGGATGACGCGCTGCCGCGTTTTCAGCGTTACGACGTGGTGCCGCTGGAGCTGCCGGGCTTCGGCGCCAATCCGCAGCCACCCTGTGAGGATCTTGCGGATTACGCGCAGACCTTGCTGGCGATGACGCAAAAGGGCAGCGCGATCATGGCGGTCGGGGTCAACGCCTTGCTGGTATTGCATGCATTGCAACGGCAGCCGGGACACTTTTCCCGCAGCGTACTACTGGCGCCAGTCGGGGCGTTTTTGTGGCAACGACGGTTGCCGGCGCTGATGTCGCCATTGCCGATTCGCAAAACCATTCACTGGCTGCTCTCGAACAAACCGACGCTGTTCGCGCGCAAGTTTTCCAACCAGACCTGGACGCCCGCGCAGTACCAACGCATGGGCGCCGGCTATGCCCGCTGCCGCGCGTTTGTGCCGCACTGGGACTTGGTGCGTGCCGACACCGCGCTGCCGCTGCTGGAGTGGATTACCGATCCGGTCGAGCTGGTGTGGGGCGATCAGGACGCCGTTCTCGGCATCGAGCAAGCGGCGGCATGGTCGGCGATTCTGGCTCGCGCTGATCTGACCATCAGCCTCAAACCCGGCTGGGGACATTACCCGTGGATCGACGCGCCGGCCGAATTTGCCGCGTGGCTGGAGTCCGGCGAGCGCGGGTTTGTCGCGCACACCAAGGGCGGGCGCTTGCGTCTGGCCGAGCTGGCCGGGCAGCCGGTCCCGGCGGCGTTGTCGCTCAACGATTGCGACGATCCACGCTTGCCCGCGTTTCTCGCCGGTCAGCCCGACGCGACTTGGGCCGTGCGTTCTTCGAGTTACGGCGAAGATCAGGCCGACTCGGCGAATGCCGGTTTGAGCACGACCTATCTGCGCGAGCCGACCGCCAACGTGCCGGCGCGCATCGCCGAGCTTACAGCCGAAGGCGTCGAGGAAGTGGTGGTGCAGCGCTTCGTCACGCCGCAGGTTTCCGGCATCGCGTTTGTGCGGCATCTGGCGGTTGAACTGGAATGGGTTGAAGGGCATCTGGAGTCGTTGGCCGACGGTCAGGTCAGTCCCGAGCGGGCGACCCTGTCGCGGCTCGGTAATGCTTGGCGCAGCGGCTCGTTTGTCGCAAAACACGGTTTGACCGAAGACCTGTTGTGGCGTTTTTTACAGGACGTGTTGCGCGTATTTCACTACGTGCCCGGCGATGTCGAATGGGCCTGGGACGGCACGCAATTGTGGCTGCTGCAATACCGGCCGATCAGTGATTACGGCTGGCGCCGTCACCTCACCGCCGCCAACATCGCCGAGATCCTCCCGCCGCAACCCAGCGTGCTAGTGGAGTACGCCCAGCGCCGCGCTGCCGCGAGCATTCCGGCGATCATGGCGCGTTGGGACGCGCGGGTGTTGCAGGACAACGAGCCGTTCACCGCAGTGTTCGGCGGCGCGTCCTACATCAACAACGACCTGTTTCTCGCACGGCTGGCCGACTGGGGCATCAGCGCCAGCAACTATGCCGGTGAAGTCGGCGGCGCCACGCCGCATCTAGCGTGGCAACCGCTGCGGATTCTGCGCTCGCTGCCGCTGTTCCTGCGCATGCAGCGCATCGCCCGTGGCCATCTGCTGACCCTTGAACGCGGCTTGCAGCGCTTCGATCAGGAACTGTCCGACCTTGTCGCCGAAGGTGCCGACGGTCAGCAACTGGCCGACTGGTTCACCCGGTTTTACGTGTTCGTGGTGCAGGGCAATCTGTGTATCGCCACCGCGCTGGCCAGCAGCGGCGGCGCTTGGCTGGGCCGACCTCCCACCGCTTACGACAACCTGGAAAACAGTCCGCATCGCCTGCCGTGGGAGACCGATCCGGCAACCCTGCGCCCAGCCGCAACCGAGCTGCCACTCCAGGCATTCCCGCAGTGGTCGCGGGCGATCCGCCTCGCCAACGCTTCCGGC
The DNA here is from genome assembly GCF_048822895.1 of Pseudomonas sp. P4795. Classification (NCBI taxonomy): domain Bacteria; kingdom Pseudomonadati; phylum Pseudomonadota; class Gammaproteobacteria; order Pseudomonadales; family Pseudomonadaceae; genus Pseudomonas; species Pseudomonas sp. P4795. The sequence continues at coordinate 303,707 of NZ_JBMFBT010000007.1, forward strand.
CTGCCGGGCCTGCGCGGTTACTACCTGCAAGTACGCGAGTGGTACCGCGACAACCTGATGCGCATCTTCTTCCGCCTGCATCACGCCATGCCACCGGCCGATCGCGAAAACTGGTTCGCCCCGCACCCGGACATTCGCAGTCGCGACGGCAGCTTCTGGCAGGACGGCCGCGAAGGCACCGAACAAGCTGCGGGATTCATGATTTATCCGGGGCAGGTGCGGGGCATTCTTGGGGATGACATCTTGCTTGAAGACACCCTCGACCCGGGGCGGCATGCGCACTATCAAGCCGCTCGAGCGGTGATTGCGCGGATGGGTGGGCGCCTGTCCCATGGCTCGACGTTGTTGCGCGAACTGCGCAAGCCTTCGGCGGTGATGCCGCAGGTTGATCCGGCTTGGGTGGGGTGTGAGGTGGTGTATCGGGATGGTGAGTTGGAGCTGATCAGTGCAAAGGATGTGAAGTGAACATTCGAGGATTTCCCGGGTTGCTCTTCGCTTTGTTCGCGCTTGCACAAACGGACTATGTCGTTGCCGAGAGTACCGTGCTGGTCGGCAATGCCCCCGGCCAGTCGACCATTGCTCACGGGCCGACCGAGACAGTTGTCGATATGGATTCGTGCCGGTTCTCCATGCCGCTGTTGCAGGATCAATGGTGGAAGTTCGACGATTTCTATCCAGTGTTTATCGCGGCCAAGCAGTTACCCCATCCGTCCAGCGCCCCTCGTTTGTGGCAAGCGCAAACGTCGAGTGGCACCGACTGGCATTTCGAGAAACGCGGCGACCTGACTCAGCCGTGGTTTGGTTTGATGTGTGAAAACACTGAGTACTTTTCCCTTCTCACCGACTGGAAACCCCCCGAAGACGATGCGTTTGCGGTGCAGGTCCTGCGGGATGACAACGATCGCAGGTGTCCGGCGACGCTTACCGATCAAGGCTGGAAACCTAATGAGCTGGCGGGTCGTGCGAATACCTACACCTTCGAGCAGTGGGGCGGAGACAAGTCGTCGGGGTTCATCTTCGGCTTCCACGACAGGTCAAAACAGCACATCACCCGCGTCGCTTTTTGCCTGCTGCGCGGCAAAGACGTGCTGATCGGAGCAGCGGAATTAGGCTCGGCCAAGCCATTGTCGATCAACACGGCAGGGTTCGAACAGATCAAGAAAGCAGTGCGCAGCATCGCATTCGAATGAACATCCCGACGATACGTCGCACAGATGGAGTTACAGCGTGAAAGGATTTTTGGTTCTACTCGGCAGCTTGCTGCTGGCGGTCTCATCCATGGCCTTCGCCACCGACCCTGCTTTCAAGGATTACGCCGTCACCCCGATCTTCACCGGCACTCACCCTGCACTGGTGCCGCAGGAAAACAGCAGCCCAGTGATGGACAGTGCGCGAGCGAAGGCCCTGAAAGGCAAGGTTAACTTCGCCGGCCATTACATCGTGCACCAGCTCGGTTGCGGCGGTGGCGCCATCTGCGCCGAAGTGCTTGATGCGCGCACCGGAGAAGTGGTCGGCGGGCTGCCGAATGCCTACGACGGCAGCACGTTCGCCATGCTCTACCAGCCCGACAGTCGCTTGATTTTCATCACCGGTATCACCCTCGACGGCGAAGAAGACGCTCAGGGTAATTCGCTGGAAAGCGTCAACCGGTATCGCTACTACGAATTTGTGAACAACGAATTCCGACTGCTGACGATGACCGACGCGGAATCGCCGCCGCTTGAATAAGGATGATTGGATGAACGGTTTTTTCCTTCGGCTCGTTCTGAACGCGTTGCTGCTTTTGCCTTTCGCCCTGCCGGCGAGTGCCAATGAAGGGAGTTGCTACGGCTACCTCACCGAGTTGGTCAGGAGCAGCGACTTTCCGTTTCTGTATGTCGGCAAGGACAAGGTGAATCTGCTGATTGATGAGGATGACGGAGAAATGGTGCGCGCCCAGCTGTTCTTCGACACCGACGGCACCGGCATCATTGGCTGGATCAAGTACACCCCGGCGACGCGCGTATTGCTCAACACTTCGGCGGATCTGGATGAGCCAGTTAAGTTGTCCTTCGACGCCAGGTTCGCCGATGGCTACGCAAAGTGTTTGATGGAAAAACAGGCCGGTTAAAGGCGACAGGGATTTCACGATGAATCAGTATTTTTTCGCTGGCAGCCTGGCATGGCTGCTCTCGTCGCCGGCGTTCGCTGCGCCGGCGGATGCTTACACCCAGCGCGACGTGATGCAGTGCGCTGGTGTTGAAGTGGTGTTGGTTTCTTCTTGCCGATCCGTGACGGTGGATGACGCAGAAACCCACCTCATCGCGGTTTGTTCCGATCAGACCATCAACATCGGCGGCAAAGTGCTGCGGCGCAACATCGACAAGGTTTCACAGCTCACGTCCGACGGTAAGAAGACGAAGATGCTGACTAACGTGGTAGTGGCGATGGATTGTGTGCAAGGCACCAAAGGCAGCCTCGTTTCCATTGGCGGATATGGCGGTTGTGGTGCCTGCCCGGAGTGGCGCGGTTATTACTCCACGGTCGGACGGTTGGAGCATTACAGCTACAGCAATAGCTATAAGTCGTTTGGTTCGAAAGGTTCTTGGGAAGGGCTTATCGAGGCTTATGGCGTCACGGAGAAACAACTGCAATCGGAAAGCCCGGCAGTAAAAAGGATCGTTTATGGCCAGCCTTAAATGGGTGCTGATGTTCGGCAGTTTATTTGCCACAAGTGCGTTCGCCGAAGACCCGCCAATAGTTGGTATTGACGGACATACGGTGACGTTTCGGGCGACAAAATGGACGATGCCCGGTGTGGAGTCGGCGACCGCATGGTTCACCGCAAACGGCAAAACCTTCCCGCTTTTCGGCCCCGACGTTGGCGCCGATGGGCACTCCAATATGCTCAGTCCTGACAAGAAAACCTTGCTGCTCGACCCGGTGATCTTCGGCATGTTGTCGGAGGAGGACGGTAAAGAGACGCTGCAATCACAACAGCATTGCGATGTGATTTCGATGGAGACGGGTTGTGTGCTGGCTGAGCGTTCTGCTTATTTTTGTGTCGGTAAGTGGGTGAGTAATCAGTGGGTTTCCGCAGACGGTGATGTGCTCTCTCCCACCTTGGAGACGGTGTCCCCCAAGGACTTGTTGAAACAGGTCTCAAATATCGAACCGGCGCAGTCCCGCGCGCAGTCCATCGAAGGCAGCCTGGACTTCTTGAGTCCCGAATCCTACATGGCATGCCACCCCCCGGCGCAAAATGTTCAGGCCTACAACGACTTGGGTTTCTACCTGGCCGAGGGCGGTAGAGATGAGCTTGCGCTGAAGTTTTATCGCGGCGTTGAGGCGGTGGGCAAACGCACGGTATTGATGCTGAACATCGCCGACTCACTATGGCGACTAAACAGGAAAGACGAAGCGCAGCGCTATTACCGCAAGTACGGCGAAGCAATGGTTGCCGCCGGCAAGACACAGAAAATTCCGCAACGAGTAGTTGAGCGAACTGTCATCCAGGGACTGAAAAATTGAACATCTTTGCGAGCTTTGTCGCCTTGGGACTTGGGTTGTTATCGTCGACTCAGCCGGCGTTGGCAAGTGATCCCCAAACCATCGGCCAGTTGCATCCGCCGGTAGTTGCCTCGCTGGGTGATCAAAAGATCACGGTGTTCTTTTTGAAGAACAACCTCAAAGGTCAGGCGAGAGAAGTGCATGTGCCCGATGCTGAAATTTTCTACGCCCCCATGGATGCGACAAAGCCTTCGCTGAATTATGTGTGGAAGGTCGAAGGCGGTGAGATCGCCTCGGTGTTCTTCTTCGAGCGCAAATCCCCGGCGCGAGCGGGGAAGTCGATGTTTGTTCTAACAAAACGCAAAGTCTCGGACAGTCATTTCGAAGGTAGCTCCTACTCGGTGCTGGAACTGCCGCTCTTCAAGGATGGCGATCACTTGTCGTTGCAGTTCTTTCGCGGTGACCCGCCAGAACCCGAATTTCAGAACTGCCGCGACGGCCTGAATAAGGAAGATCACGTAGAAGTCGAGTGCGCTTACAAGGATGCGGCGAGCGTTAAAAAGCGATTGGCAGAATGGGATGCACAGATGATTGCGCGCTCAAAGCTGGAAGCGGCAAATGTCGCTTGTCCCTCAACCGAATTCTTAGCGTTCCTTACAGCCTTCTCCGAGAGCACCGAAGTTCAGAAAGCCTTTGTTCAACAGCCGCTGAAAATGGTCACGACCGTTGCGGGCGATCCCGAGCCCGAGATGCAAAAAAACAGTCTCAGCGGTGATCAGCTCAAGTTTCCAATCATCCCTGATCTGGCGAAGCGCGAAGTCCAAGGCCTGACGTTGACGGTCAAGGAAGAGCGGGGCAACAAGGCCACGGCGATTCTGCAGAAGCCGGATACCGACTATGTCTTCGAGTATCGGTTTGTCCGTGGGCAGTGCTGGCGGCTGGAAGAAGTGATGGATTACTCGCTTTGAAAACGGTGACAAGTTGAAAAGATTAGGCTTGATCGCGGTATTGCTGTGTTCTTTCTCTGCAGTGGCGGGGCCGATGTTCCCGGCACTCAAGTCGTGTATGGACGCCAACAGCGACTGTGCGCTCGCGCTGAAGGACGATTTCCTGGTGGACGCACAGTCCGGGCAGCGTCTCTCCGAAAGTGCGGTATCGGCCGGAGCGATGAGTGTTTTCTGGCTGTATCGAGATGGCGAGCGCTACATCCTGGAGGAAGAAAATTCCTCACAGTCGAAGACGCGCCGTTGGCTGGTTTTTTCCTACAACAACGGAAAAGTGCTCCTCGACGGTGCCTATATTTTCTCGATAAACATTGATATGAACACCGGCCCGTATTGGCATGGTTACGATTGTCGAGGTGATGCCAAGCCGTTCGCTGTTCCCACGAAAGACTCATTCAGTGACGTCGCTTTGGAGGAATTGTGCGGTGAGGCCGAAGGCTGGGTCGTTTCGGGGAAGGATTCTGTAGTGCCTGTATCTGCCAAGGGGCTGGCTGTGAGCGTCCCCGTTTATCACGCCCGCACCCGTGATGGTTCAGCGACGTACCTGTTTACTGAAAGCGATGTTCCGGATCTTTCGAAGCTGGTTTGCCTGTCCAATTGTGCCGATGTCGCGCAAACGCCAGAGCGCGTCTCGCAAGACACCGCGCCATTGAAAGGCGGGCAGGACGGAACGCTGTGCTCGGATGACGAAGACATTTATTTCAGCTGTCCGTTAACTGGCGGCAAGACGGTTTCTGTTTGTGCGAGTGGGAACAGCAAGCCTTCGGCTGGCTTTGTTCAGTACCGTTATGGTGTACCGGGAAAAATAGAGATGGTGTTCCCGAAGAGCGCTGTACCGCCCAAAGGAAAATTCTTTGTAGTGAATGCGTCGGAAGGCAGTGTGAACCTGAACATCATCAAGTTTAAAACGGGTCCGTACACCTACCTCGTTAATCAAGCCTTCGTCAGCTATCTGACCGTGCTCAAGGATGACAAACTTATCTTCAGGCAGCGTTGCGCTGCCGGAGGTTATTCTTTTATCAACCGGTCAGCGCTCCAAGGGTTGCAGTCACGTCCCAAGAGCGCAGAAGACTTTCGCTAGTTCGTTGGTAATGAAAATCGAAAAAGGGGACGTGAAGTCCCCTTTTTTCCTACCGCGATTTTGTTACGGCTTAATCCCGTACTCCTTCAACTCGATGTTATCGAGCACGCCTTCCACCATTAGCTGCACGCCATCCGCCATCCTGCTCAAGGCCAATGCCACCGAGCGGCGTGTGCCGTCGAGGTCGTCGGCCAGGTCGGCGGCGATGGCGCTGATGGATAGCAGGTCTTCCGAGGCGTTGGCCATCAGGGCTTCGGCGTCGATGTCGCTGGAGAGGGTGAAAAGACCGCCTCGGCGTTTCGGCGGAGGATCGGACGGTGGGGCGGATGCAGGGGCGGGGGCCGGGCCGAAATGGTGGTCGAGGGCGCGCTCGGCGGCTTCGTGGAATTTCTTTGAGTCTGGGGATTCGTACGGCGAAACTGTTTCGTCGGCGGGCGTTGGATTGGTCATCGGTGTAAATCCTTTTAAGTTGGAAAGATTTGCTCCGAGGTCGGACTTGCACATCCGGCCACCGATTTTGCGGTGACGAACAAAGGTTATCGCCGAACCTCCAGCCCGCATAGTTCATGGACAGCGCCAGAGTTTGAAGGACATTTCCGACAGGGTTGCGGGTTAGAAGATCAAAAGATCGTCCGATCGCGGCCCGAGCCTTCGGCAGCTCCTACAGGAATGTGTTTCTTCAGGTGTAGGAAGTTGGGCGTGAAAGAGTGACTTGGTAGTCATCAGGCGAGAAAAGCGTGGCATCGTCTTCTATCAGTGGCAGATAGTGGCGAATTGGCGCGAAGCCGTTACACTGCGCCGGCCGTTCATTTTCCTTTTGAGGCTGTGCGCATGAAATTTCGTTTTCTTCTGTGGATGCTGGGTCTGTTGATGGGTAAGGCCAGTCGGACAAATCCTGCGTTTCAGCAGCAGTTGGGTGACAAAGATTTGGTGTTCCAGATGCAGACTCTGGACGGCAAGGTGGCGCGGCATTTCGTGGTGAAGAATCAGCGCATTACCAGCAAGTCTGGGATGGTGGCGGAGCCGGCATTCGCGATCGCCTTCAAGGACGCGGCGTTCGGTTTTGCCACGATGCAAGCGAAGAACAAGCAGTTGGCGTTCATGCAGGGGATTCAGGACAAGACGATTCAGATCAAAGGCAACCCGGCGCTGGTGATGTGGTTCCAGGGGTTGATGAAGTATTTGAAGCCGAGGAAGGCTAAGCCGAAGGCTTGAGGATTTAGGCGGGTTGTTGGTGAGCTGCTTTTTGTGGCGAGGGGATTTATCCCCGTTCGGCTGCGCAGCAGTCGCAAACCCGCGAATAAGGTATGCCTGATACAGCTGGCTTTTAGATTTTAGGGCCGCTTCGCAGCCCAGCGGGGATGAATCCCCTCGCCACAGGGGTTGTGTTGAGTCAGTTGGATCGAGTTGGATTTATCGCGGGCAAGCCCGCTACCACAGGGATCGCGTGGATCTTGTGGGGGTGGCTTGCCCGTGATGCGTTTAGGCCTGGCTGAATTGCGAAGCGAGTTCGCGCAGCAGGACTTCGGCTTCGAGGACTTTGCTGACGACGTCGTTGGCTTTGTCGCGGGTCAGGCCGACGCGTTCGAGCAGGGCGTCGGGGATGTCTTCGTCAGGGCCTGAGCCTACTCCGCGAGCGCGCAGCAGGCGTACCGCCAGGCACACGAGGTTCGGGTATTCGGCGTAGGCGCCGTCGTAGCTTGGGTCGTGCTGGAAGCGCAGGGCGGTGGCCAGTTCGTCCGGCATGTCCCAGTAGCGCATCAGCCACGAGCCGATCTGCTCGCGGCTGATGCCCAGCAGGTGTTGCTCGACGTAGCTGTGGCACAGGTGCGGGTTGACCTCAAGGTGGCGGCAGATCAGCGAGAAGTGCGGCGGGAACACGTGGGCCAGCAGCAGGTAACCGAAGTTGTGCAGCAGACCGGCGAGGTAGGTCAGGCCGGCTTCCGGGCGCTGGGCGCGGGGCATGGCGCGGGTCAGGCCTTCGATGACGGCGGCGGTGTAGATCGACTGCTGCCAGTACGGCGTGGTGTGTTGCGGATGGTCTTTCGGCAGGCTCAGAGTCTTGCCGAGGGCCAGGCCCAGTGCGAGGTTGATCACCAGATCGAAACCCAGCACGCGGACGATGGCGTCTTCCACCGAACGAATCTTGCCCGGCGAGGCGTAGTACGGCGACGCCGCCCAGCTCACCACTTGTGCGGCCAGCGCCGGGTCGGTTTCGACCACGCCAGTGATGTCGTCGATGGTCGCGTTCGGGTCAACCCGCAGCTTGATGATTTTTTGCGCGGTTTCGGCCAGCGGCGGAATCTCGATGGTCGCTTCCAGACGCTGCTGGATGCGCCGCGCGGTGAACGCTTGCACGGCCTGGGTGATTTCCTCGCGGTCATCATCGGGGCGGTCGAGGTTCGGGCGGATGCTGGTCAGGTTTTCGCCGAAGTTGGCGGCGCTGGCCTTGGTCAGCATGGTCTTGAAGGCTTCGCTGGTGATCTCCAGCAGCAGGCCCGGCTCGCCGGAGTTGATCAGCAACTTCGGTTCACGCAGCAGGCTTTCTTCGTAGAGGCACGGCGAACTGGTCAGCGCCGGCAGGCCCGGCAACAGGCTCAGGCTGTGTTTGCCGAGCATCTTTTCCAGGCGCTCGGTGGACACCGCAGTCAGGCGGCGGCCGGTCAGTTCGGCGAGGCGATTGAGGTCGAGCAACTGGCTTTGCGGGAACAGCACCATCAGCGCGCCCACGGCGTCATCCAGCAACACGGCCTGTACTTTGCGCGAGGCATTCAGGCCGTGGTGGTCGAGCACTTCTTCGTAGGCGATGCCCAGCTTGCCCAGCAGCAGCCGAATTACCGACGGAGCTTGCGGGGGTTCGGGGGCGAGAGCAGCTTCGGTCATGGTCTGTATCCGTTTTTGAAACAATTGCTGGAGTATAACCAGCTTGGTTGGGACGAGGGTTCAGAAACTGCGACGCTGCTCACACTTGGCCATATTGCTGCCCATGGCGCAGCCAGCGATCAAGCAGCGGGCTGACGTGCGTCGGCCAGCGTTCGAGCAACGCTTGCGCGGCGTCACGTACGGCGGGCAGCAGATCGGCGTCGCGCATCAGGTCGGCGACTTTGAATTGCAGCAGACCGGTCTGGCGGGTGCCGAGCATTTCGCCGGGGCCGCGCAGCTCAAGGTCTTTCTCGGCGATAACGAAACCGTCGTTGGTCTCGCGCATGATGCCGAGGCGCTGACGACCGATCTGTGACAGCGGCGGATGGTAGAGCAGCACGCAATGGCTGGCAGCGCTGCCGCGTCCGACCCGGCCGCGCAACTGGTGCAGTTGCGCCAAGCCGAGGCGCTCAGGGTTTTCGATGATCATCAGACTGGCGTTAGGCACGTCGACGCCGACTTCAATTACCGTGGTCGCGACCAGCAGTTGCAGGTTGCCGGCCTTGAATTCGGCCATGACGGCGGCTTTCTCCACCGGTTTCATACGGCCGTGGATCAGCCCGACTTTCAACTCGCCGAGGGCGAGGGTGAGGTCTTCGAAAGTGGTTTCGGCGGCCTGGCAGGTCAGCTCTTCGGATTCTTCAATCAGGGTGCAGACCCAATAGGCCTGACGACCTTCGGCGCAGGCACCGCGCACGCGTTCGATGACTTCGACGCGGCGCGTGTCGGTGACCAGCACGGTGTTGACCGGGGTGCGACCCGGCGGCAATTCGTCGAGGATCGAGGTGTCGAGGTCGGCATAGGCGCTCATCGCCAGCGTGCGCGGAATCGGCGTGGCGGTCATGATCAATTGGTGCGGACACATGCGCCCGCCAACACCTTTCTGCCGCAGTGCCAGACGTTGCTGCACGCCAAAGCGGTGCTGTTCGTCGATGATCACCAGCGCCAGATTCTTGAACTTCACTTCGTCCTGAAACAGCGCGTGCGTGCCGACCACCATCGGTGTGCCGCTGGCGATCTGTTCCAGTGCGGCCACGCGGTTTTTACCCTTGAGCTTGCCCGCCAGCCACGCGACTTCGATGCCCAGCGGTTCGAGCCAGCGCTTGAACGTGATGAAGTGCTGCTCGGCGAGAATCTCGGTCGGCGCCATCAGCGCGACTTGGTAACCGGCCTCCAACGCCTGCAACGCAGCGAGGGCGGCGACCACGGTTTTACCCGCGCCAACGTCGCCCTGAATCAGCCGCAGCATCGGTTCGTGCTGACTGAGGTCGTAGGCGATTTCATTGCCCACGCGCTGCTGGGCGCCGGTCGGGGCGAAGCCGAGATTGGCCAGGTATTTCGGCGGCAGCTTGGTAGCTTTCGGCATCGCCGGCGCACGTAGCGAGCGCATGCTTTCGCGCAGACGTTGCTGCGACAGTTGATGCGTCAGCAGTTCTTCAAAGGCCAGGCGATGCTGCGCCCAGTGATGACCGAGGGCGAGTTCATCGACGTCGGCATCGGCGGGCGGGTTGTGCAGGTAGCGGATCGCATCGGCCAGCGGGGCGAGTTGATAGTCGCGCGCCAGTTCGGTCGGCAGCCAGTCGGGCAGGCTGGACGGGCCGAGCAGGGTAAGGGTCTGCATGCACAGTTGGCGCAGGCGCGCCTGGGTCAGGCCTTCGGTCAGCGGGTAAACCGGGGTCAGGGTTTCATCCACTGGCGGCGGTTCGTCGCCGGTGATCGCGCGGTATTCCGGGTGGTAGATTTCCAGCCCGGAAGCGCCGGGCCGGGCTTCGCCGTAGCAGCGAATCCGCGTGCCGCGTTTCAGGCCTTCTTTCTGCGCATTGCTGAAATGATAGAAGCGCAGACTGAGCCCGCCGGTGCCGTCCTGCATGCGCACCACCAGACTGCGGCGGCGGCCCATGACCACGTCAGCGCCGCTGACGGTGCCTTCGACCACGGCGTCCTGTCCCGGTCGCAAGTGGCCGATCGGCACCACGCGGGTGCGATCCTGATAACGCAGGGGCAGGTGAAACAGCACGTCCTGGAGATTTTCCAGACCGACCTTGGCCAGTTTCTCGGCCATGGCTTCACCGACACCCTTGAGTGCCGTCACCGATACTTGCGACAGCTCCGTCATGACCCTGGCTTAACCGGCTGTGACCGGTGCCGCTGGCTTGGCCACCGAGCACAGGCGAATGGAGTCGGCGAGGATCTCGATGGCTTTCGGCCGTGGGAAGCTTGCGCGCCACGCAATGGCCACGGTGCGGAACGGAACCGGCGCCGACAGTGGCCGCACTTCGATCACGCCCGGAGCGTAGTGATGGCTATCGACTGCCGACAGCGGCAGGATCGAAATGCCCAGACCGGACGCGACCATGTGGCGGATGGTTTCCAGCGAGCTGGATTCCACCGTGGTGTGTTTGGCGCCGTCGTTGCCTTTGGTCAGGGTCGGGCAGGCTTCCAGCACTTGGTCGCGGAAGCAGTGACCCTCGCCGAGCAGCAGCAGGCTCTTGTCGTTGAGCAGCCCGGCGTCGATGGATTCTTTCTGGGTCCACGGGTGCTGGGCCGGCATCAGGACGTAGAACGGCTCGTCGTAGAGTTGCAGGGTCAGCACGTCGGCTTCGTTGAACGGCAGGGCGATGATGATCGCGTCGAGCTCGCCGTTGCGCAGTTTGTCGCGCAGCACGTGGGTGAAGTTTTCTTCGATGTACAACGGCATCTGCGGGGCGACCCGGTGCAGTTGTGGAATCAGATGCGGGAACAGGTACGGGCCGACGGTGTAGATCGCGCCGACTTTCAGCGGGGCGGTCAGCTGGTTCTTGCCAGCCTGAGCCAGCTCACGGATGCCTTGCGCCTGCTCGAGCACTTTTTGCGCCTGAGCGACGATGCCTTCGCCGACCGGCGTCACGCGCACGGCACTCTTGCTGCGCTCGAAAATCAGCACACCGAGTTCGTCTTCAAGTTTCTTCACGCCCACCGACAGGGTCGGCTGGCTGACGTGGCATTTCTCGGCGGCATGGCCGAAATGCTGCTCTTGGGCGAGGGTAACGATGTAGCGCAATTCTGTGAGGGTCATAGCAAGCGTCCATGAAGGTGCGGGCCAAGCATACCGAGTGCAATCGATAGACGCACGTTATCAGACTCAGTGATGAGTGCGACACCGGGCAATAGCGGTTTAGCGCTTATGGAGAGGGCAAA
>NZ_JBMFBT010000008.1:0-296815 GCF_048822895.1 Pseudomonas sp. P4795
TGATGAGGAAGGCCGATGTATCAGTACGACGATTACGACCGGGCGCTGGTGTTCGAGCGCGTTGCGCAGTTTCGCGATCAGGTCGAGCGCTTCATGGGCGGGGAATTGAGCGAAGAGGAGTTCCTGCCGCTGCGTTTGCAAAACGGCCTGTACATGCAAAAGCACGCGTACATGCTGCGCGTGGCAATTCCCTACGGCACCCTCGGCGCCGATCAGCTACGAACGCTGGCGAGCATTGCCGCCGACTATGATCGCGGCTACGGCCACTTCACCACGCGCCAGAATATGCAGTTCAACTGGATCGAGCTGAGCGATGTGCCGGACATCCTCGAGCGCCTGGCGCAGGTCAACATGCACGCGATCCAGACCTCCGGCAACTGCGTGCGCAACATCACCACCGAAGCCTTTGCCGGGGTCGCGGCGGACGAATTGATCGACCCGCGTCCACTGGCGGAGATCCTGCGGCAGTGGTCGACGATCAACCCGGAATTCCTGTTTCTGCCACGCAAATTCAAAATCGCCATTTGCTCGGCCAAACAGGATCGCGCGGCGATCATGATGCATGACATCGGCCTGTATCTTTATCCCGGTCGCGACGGGCAGATGCTGTTGCGCGTGATCGTCGGCGGCGGGCTGGGGCGTACGCCGATCCTCGGTTTGCAGATTCGTGACGGCTTGCCGTGGCAGCATTTGCTCTCGTATGTCGAAGCGGTGCTGCGGGTCTACAACCGCCACGGCCGACGCGATAACAAGTACAAGGCGCGGATCAAGATTCTGGTCAAAGCGCTGGGCATCGAGGCGTTCGCCAAGGAAGTCGAAGAAGAATGGCAGCACCTCAAGGACGGCCCGGCGCAGTTGACCGAAGCGGAATTCCAGCGGGTTGCCAGCGCGTTCGTGCCGCCGACCTATCAGGCGCTGGCCAATACCGATCTGGAGTTCGGCACGCATATGGCCGAGACGCCGGCGTTCGCCCGCTGGGTCGCGCGCAACGTGCAGCCGCACAAAGTGCCGGGTTACACCAGCGTGGTGCTGTCGACCAAACCGGGTCAGGCTTCGCCGCCAGGGGATGTCACTGGCCAGCAGATGCTGGCGGTGGCCGACTGGTCCGAGCGTTTCGGGTTTGGCGAGATTCGCATCGCCCATGAACAGAACATCGTCTTGCCGGACGTGCCGAAGGCGCAACTGTTTGCGCTGTGGCAACAGGCCTGCGCACATGGGCTGGGCAGTGCCAACGTCGGCTTGCTGACCGACATCATCGCCTGCCCCGGTGGCGATTTCTGCGCATTGGCGAATGCCAAGTCGATCCCGATTACTCAGGCGATTCAGGCGCGTTTCGACAACCTCGATTATCTGCATGACCTCGGTGACATCAGCCTGAATATCTCCGGTTGCATCAATGCCTGCGGCCATCACCACATCGGCAATATCGGCATTCTGGGTGTCGATAAAAACGGCAGCGAGTGGTACCAGATCACCCTTGGCGGCGCGCAGGGTCGCAACAGTTCGTTGGGCAAGGTGATCGGCCCGTCATTCAGCGCTGCGGAGATTCCGCAGGTGATCGAGCGGATCATCGGCACGTTCGTGCGCTATCGCGAAAGTGAGGAGTTGTTCATCGATACGGTGGCGCGCATCGGGTTGGAGCCGTTCAAGGAACGCGTGTATCCGAAAGCGCTGGAGGTTTCGGCATGAATAATCTGCTGCGCATGGAGGAGGGCGGCGCGCGGATTGTCGCGGATGATCCGTGGACGCTGGTGCGCTCGCCTGAAACCGATCTTCCCGCTGCCATGGCGATTCTGCCGCTGGCGCACTGGCTCGAATCGCCCTCGACCCACGCGGTGTGGTTAGGGCCGGATGACGGCGTCGAAAGCCTGCTGCCGTGGCTGGCCTCACTGCCGCTGATTGCCCTCGACTTCCCGAGTTTTCGCGATGGCCGCGCCTATAGCCAGGCGTATCTGCTGCGCAGCCGTTTCGGCTGGGCCGGCGAGTTGCGCGCGATTGGCGATGTGCTGCGCGATCAACTCAGCCACATGCGCCAGTGCGGGTTTGACAGCTTCGCGGTGCGTGAGGACAAATCTGCCGAGGATGCGCTCAAGGGGTTGGCCGGAATGAGCGTGCTGTACGGCCGTTCAGTGATCGAGCCACGCCCGTTATTTCGTCGGCGCTGATTCTATCTCTCTGCCAGTAGAGTGCTTTTGTGGCGAGGTGATTTATCCCCGTTGGGCTGCGCAGCGGCCCCCTGCGATTTGGCATGGGAACCGAGTACTCAGGATTGACGACTGCTGCGCAGCCGAACGGGGATGAATCCCCTCGCCACAGGTTCTTTGTGCGCCAGCGATGCAGGGGAAACCCTTAGATAGCTGCCCATTTCGGGATTTCTCCTTGGGTCGATGCTGGCCTTTTGGTAGAGTCCTCGCCGCCAGCGGGTTTTCGGCTGGACGACGGAACGAAGAAGGGAGTCTGTTTGTGACTGTGGGCAAGAAGATCTTGGGCCTCACGGCGTTGCTTTTGATGCTGATGCTGTGGGCCAGCTATTTTTACGTGTTCAAGGAAAACCGCGACGGCCAGTTGGGCGGCGCCAACCAGAGCACCGCGTGGTGCGGCACGCCGCCGTCCAATGAAGCGGCGCTGCTGGGCAAGGATCAACTGACCTTGCGCATCACCAACAACCTGCGCGGCGAGTTCATGCTCAGCGGCGCGGTGGTGGTTTCCGAGCGCACCTTCAACCGCTACGACCTCGGCCGCAACGAACTGCGCCTGCGGCTGGAGCCGTTGCAATGGTCGTACGGCGTCACGCCGATTTTCCTTGAACAGGTGAAAGTCCTGCCCCTGAGCCGTAACCTGGCGGCGACCAATAAAAGCGCGTTCGCCGAACTCGAATCGCGGCCGATCGGCGTTCAGGGCCGCGTCACCGAATTCCCCTTCGACACCTACCGTTACGGCTACAAACCGGTGCTCTACTACCTCAAGGGCACCGAGCGCGTCGACCTGCGTTTCAAGAACATCACCACGCTGATGGAGATGTCCAACACCTTCACACCCATCCAGAAGTACAACCGCGTCGACTACATCAGCGAGAACAACTCGATGATCCGCGACGAAGACTACAAGGCCTACGGCCCGCATGAATGCGCGTTCAGCGTCGAGCGTAAAGGTTCGTTCAAGGTTCTGGTGTTCATGCTGTTGCTGGTGCTGTGCCTGCCGTTGCTGCTGGTGTTCTTCCGCGAAGAGCCGGGGATCGATTTCCTCGCGACGCTGGTGGGGATTGCCGTAGTGCGGGTGTTGCTGGTGGGGCCGGTGGAGGACTTTCAGCTGTACAACATCGACTTCCTGTTTGGCGCGGCGATCTTGCTGGTGGGCACGGTGTCGTTGATCAAAGCGATGCGCGCGAACAGTCGGCGCGAGATGAAGATGAGGAGTGGTGAGACTTCTTCCTGGTAATCAACTGTGCTTGTGATCGGTTGCGCGAATTTTGCGTTCGGCGAACGCAAAAAACCGGGGTTTAGCTATAACTGTATTTCCCCACGCAATAAATCCGGACATCTGACAGGAGTTACAGCATGAAGCTAGCAGTAATGATGAGCACGCTGTGCATTGCCACGCTCGGAGTGGTGGGCTGCTCCAGCAAAACCGTCGCTCCCGATGAGTACTCCGGCTTCCTGAAAGATTACAGCCAGCTCAGGGAAGCCAAATCGCCGTCGGGCGCCGAGGTGATGCGCTGGATGGATCCCAAGCTCGACACCCGCAAGTTCACCAGTGTTTACATCGAGCCGACTCAGCTCTATCCCAAGCCGCAAGCTACGGTGAAAATTCCGCAGCAGACCCTCAATGGCATCACCGGTTATTACGATCAGGCGCTCAAACGTGAGCTCGGCAAGTCGCTGCCATTGGCCGCTGCTCCTGGCCCGGGCGTGATTGTGGTGCGTGCGGCGATCACCGCAGTCAGCAGCAAGACTGAAGGTCTGAAACCGTATGAAGTGATTCCGATTGCACTGGTGGCGGCGGCGGTCAGCACGGCCAGTGGTATTCGCGATCAGGAAACCACGCTGGCCACTGAAGCGGTGTTTCTCGATGGCGGCAACAACCATGTGCTCGCTCAAGTCGTGCGCAAAGGCACCGGCAAACCGCTGCAAAACGATTCGCAGGTGATGCAGGCCAGTGACGTTAAAAACGTGATAGATGGCTGGGCTTCGGATCTGCATCAGTCCTACCTCAAGCTCAAATCCAAATAACCAACGTTCCAGGTGTCAGGCTTTTCTGGACTGGTCGCGAATGCGTTCTTCCTGTTCGCGCAACTCGGGGGTGAATTCAGCGCCAAAGTCTTCGGCGCTGAACACCTGGCGAATCTCGATTTCGGCATCGGTGCCGGGCATCGGATTCGGGCAGCGTTTGACCCATTCGATGGCTTCGTCTTTGGATTTCACGTCCCAGATCCAGTAGCCGGCGATCAGCTCTTTGGTTTCGACGAACGGGCCGTCGATCACGCTGCGGGTTTCGCCGCTGAAACGTACGCGAGCACCTTTGCTGCTGGGGTGCAGGCCATCGGCCGAGACCAGAATGCCGGCCTTGGCCAGTTCCTCGTTGTAATTGCCCATGGCGGTGAGCAGTTCTTCGCTGGGCATGACCCCGGCTTCGGAATCCGGGCTGGCTTTGACGATGATCATGAAGCGCATGGTTTTTTCTCCAATGATTTGAGGTTATTCACGGTGTAGTCGAATAAGCGAAACCTGAATCGACAAACAAACCATAAATCGCCGACCCCCTGTAGGAGCTGCCGAAGGCTGCGATCTTTTGACTTTGATCGTTAACAGCCAGAGCCAGATCAAAAGATCGCAGCCTGCGGCAGCTCCTACAGTGGGAATGATGCAGATCGGTTGTATCCAGTTTCGCGTGCACAACCATGACAATTTCAGTTCAACCATAGGTCGTCGGACAATTTCGTGGTTAACTTCGGCCTCTCAGAAATTCTTAACAACAACGTTCAGAAGGACTACGTTCATGGCTCAAGTCACTCTTAAAGGCAACCCGGTTCAAGTCAACGGCCAGTTGCCACAAGCCGGTTCCAAGGCGCCAGCCTTTTCCCTGGTTGCCGGCAACCTGTCCGACGTGACCCTGGCGAGCTTCGCCGGCAAGCGCAAAGTGCTGAACATCTTCCCAAGCGTCGACACCCCGACCTGCGCCACCTCCGTGCGCAAGTTCAACGCTCAGGCCAATGACGTGGCCAACACCGTGGTGCTGTGCATTTCGGCTGACCTGCCGTTCGCTCAGGCACGCTTCTGTGGCGCCGAAGGCCTGGAAAACGTACAGAACCTGTCGACCCTGCGCGGCGCCGAGTTCATCGAAAACTATGGCGTGGCCATTGCTGACGGCCCGCTCAAAGGCCTGACTGCGCGTGCCGTGGTCGTGCTCGACGAAAACGACAACGTGCTGCACAGCGAGTTGGTCAAGGAAATCGCTGAAGAGCCGAACTACGACGCAGCGCTCGCCGTTCTGAAATAACTGTTCTGAAATAAGCGGTTTTACAATTGTTAACGGCCTGGCCCTGTCCAGGCCGTTTTCATTTGTGTATCAGTGTTTTGCTTCACACCTTGAAACGTAAGTTGAAGGTAAATTGCCGGTAAAGCTGCTTTGCTTTACCCCCATCAGTGCTTATCGTTCAGCCTCCCGTAGAAGAAGCCCACGCGCCCAATGGTTAATCACTCCATGCAATCGTCCTCCCGTAACTCCCGTCGCTGGCTGCTCAGCCTGCTCGTATTGTTGGTCATCGCCGTTCTGTGCTGGAAATTCTGGCCCGCCGGCTCAGCCAATAAGGAGGGCGCGGACAAGGCTGGCGGCCATACCGGTCGTTCGGGGATGATGCGTCCGGGCTTCGGTGGTGCGGCCGGGCCGATCCCGGTGCGTGTGGCGCCGGCGGTCAAGGGTGACTTCCCGCTGTACTACAAAGCCTTGGGCACGGTAACAGCGCTGAACACCATCAACGTGCGCAGCCGGGTGGGCGGCGAGCTGGTGAAGATCCATTTCGAAGAAGGGCAGATGGTCAAGGCCGGCGACCTGCTGGCAGAGATCGACCCGCGCTCGTACCAGAACGCCTTGCTGCAGGCTGAAGGCACCTTGCTGCAGAATCAGGCACAACTGAAAAACGCGCAGGTCGACGTCGAGCGCTATCGCGGCTTGTTCAAGGAAGACAGCATCGCCAAGCAGACGCTGGACACCGCTGAAGCGCTGGTCGGCCAGTATCTTGGCACCGTGAAGACCAATCAGGCGGCGGTCAACGACGCCAAGCTCAATCTCGAATTCACCAAGATTCGCGCACCGATTGCCGGCCGCGTTGGTTTGCGGCAGATCGACGTTGGCAACCTGGTCACCGCCAATGACACCACGTTCATTGCGGTCATCACCCAGACCCAGCCAATCAGCGTCGCCTTCACGCTGCCGGAAAACACCCTCGATACCGTGCTCGCGCGCTACCGCAGCGGCGCCAAGCTGCCGGCCGAAGCCTGGGATCGCGGTGACACAAAACTGCAAGCGACCGGCGTGCTGCAAAGCCTCGACAACCAGATCGACGTGACCACCGGCACCCTGAAATTCAAGGCACGCTACGAAAACCGCGATCAGTCGCTGTTCCCCAATCAGTTCGTCAACATTCACCTGCTGGCCGATACGCTGAAAGGCGTCGTGCTGGCACCGTCGGCGGCGATTCAGTTCGGTACCAACGGCACCTTCGTTTATGCGCTGGACGGCGACAAAAAAGTCACCATCCGCCAGTTGAAAATCGGCGCCAGCGACGGCGACAACACCGTGATCACCGAAGGCCTTGCCGCCGGTGACCGCGTGGTGCTGGAAGGCACCGACCGCTTGAAAGAAGGCAGCGAAGTGGAAGTGGTCAACGACAGCCAGGAAGTGCCCACCACCCCGACCGAACATCTGCAAGGCAAATCGGCCGCGACCCCGGCTGACGCTGCTGTAACGGACAAGGCCAAGAAGGGCGCATGAACATTTCGCGGCTGTTCATCCTCCGTCCGGTAGCCACTACGCTGAGCATGCTGGCCATCGTGCTGGCCGGTTTGATCGCTTATCGCTTGTTGCCGGTTTCGGCGTTGCCACAGGTCGATTACCCGACCATCCGCGTCATGACTCTGTATCCCGGCGCCAGTCCGGACGTGATGACCAGCGCCGTGACCGCGCCGCTGGAGCGTCAGTTCGGGCAGATGCCGGGCCTGACGCAAATGGCCTCCACCAGTTCCGGCGGCGCTTCGGTGCTGACCCTGCGTTTCAGCCTCGACATCAATATGGACGTCGCCGAGCAGCAGGTGCAAGCCGCGATCAACGCCGCGACCAATCTGCTGCCAACCGATCTGCCCGCGCCGCCGGTGTACAACAAGGTCAACCCGGCGGACACCCCGGTGCTGACCCTGGCCATCACCTCGAAAACCATGCTGCTGCCCAAGCTCAACGATCTGGTCGATACGCGCATGGCGCAGAAAATCGCGCAGATCAGCGGTGTCGGCATGGTCAGCATTGCCGGCGGTCAACGTCAGGCGGTGCGGATCAAGGTCAACCCGGAAGCACTGGCGGCCAACGGCTTGAACCTGTCGGACGTACGCACTTTGATTGGCGCGTCCAACGTCAACCAGCCCAAGGGCAACTTCGACGGCCCGACCCGGGTGTCGATGCTCGATGCCAACGACCAACTGACTTCCCCGAAGGATTACGCCAACCTGATTCTGGCCTACGCCAATGGTGCGCCGCTGCGGCTCAAAGACGTCGCAGAAATTGTCGACGGCGCCGAGAACGAGCGCCTGGCAGCGTGGGCCAATCAGAATCAAGCGGTGTTGCTGAATATTCAGCGCCAACCGGGTGCCAACGTGATCGAAGTGGTTGACCGGATCAAGGCGCTGCTGCCAAGCATCACCGACAACTTGCCGGCCGGCCTCGAAGTCACCGTGCTCACCGACCGCACCCAGACCATCCGCGCCTCGGTCACCGACGTGCAGCACGAACTGTTGATTGCCATCGCGCTGGTGGTGATGGTCACGTTCCTGTTTCTGCGCCGCGCCAGCGCGACGATCATTCCCTCGATTGCCGTGCCACTGTCGCTGATCGGCACCTTCGGCGTGATGTACCTGGCCGGGTTCTCGGTGAACAACCTGACACTGATGGCGCTGACCATCGCCACCGGTTTTGTAGTCGACGATGCAATCGTGATGCTGGAGAACATCGCGCGCTTCATTGAAGAGGGTGACAGTCCGATGCAGGCCGCGCTCAAAGGCGCGAAGCAGATCGGCTTCACTTTGATCTCCCTGACCCTGTCGCTGATCGCGGTATTGATTCCGCTGCTGTTCATGGCCGATGTGGTCGGGCGATTGTTCCGCGAGTTCGCCATCACTTTGGCGGTGGCGATCCTGATTTCGCTGGTGGTCTCGCTGACCCTGACGCCGATGATGTGCGCGCGTTTGCTCAAACGAGAGCCTGAGCCGCACGAACAGGGCCGGTTCTACCGTTCCAGCGGCGCGGTCATCGACTGGATGATCGCCGCATACGGACGCAAGTTGCAGTGGGTGCTCAAGCATCAGCCGCTGACCCTGCTGGTGGCCATCGGCACATTGGCGCTGACGGTCGTGCTGTATATGGTGGTGCCGAAAGGCTTCTTCCCGGTGCAGGATACCGGTGTGATTCAGGGCATTTCCGAAGCGCCGCAGTCGATTTCCTTTGCAGCGATGGGCGAGCGCCAACAAGCGCTGGCCAAGGTGATTCTTGAAGATCCCGCCGTGGAAAGCCTGTCGTCCTATATCGGTATCGACGGCGACAACGCCACGCTCAACAGTGGCCGCTTGCTGATCAACCTCAAGCCGCACGGTGCCCGCGACCTGAGCGCCACAGAAGTGATTGCGCGTCTGCAACCACAACTCGACAAACTGGTGGGCATTCGCCTGTTCATGCAGCCGGTGCAGGATCTGACCATTGAAGACCGGGTCAGCCGCACGCAATACCAATTCAGCATGTCCTCGCCGGACTCCGAACTGCTCAGTCAGTGGAGCGGGCGACTGGTCGAAGCATTGGCGCAGCGCCCGGAACTGACCGACGTCGCCAGCGATTTGCAGGACAAGGGTTTGCAGGTGTTTCTGGTGATCGATCGCGACGCGGCTTCGCGCCTCGGCGTGTCGGTGTCGAACATCACCGATGCCCTGTACGACGCCTTTGGCCAACGGCAGATTTCCACGATTTACACCCAGGCCAGCCAGTACCGCGTGGTGCTGCAAGCGCAGTCCGGCGAGAAGATCGGCCCGCAGGCGCTGGATCAGATTCACGTCAAAACCACCGACGGCGGTCAGGTACGCCTGTCGAGTCTGGCGCATATCGAAGAACGCCAGGCGCAACTGGCGATCACTCACATCGGCCAGTTTCCGGCAGTGATGATGTCCTTCAACCTCGCGCCCGGTGTGGCGCTGGGGCATGCGGTGGACGTGATCGAGCAGGTGCAGAAAGACATCGCCATGCCGATCGGCGTGCAGACCCAGTTCCAGGGGGCGGCCGAAGCATTCCAGGCTTCGCTGTCGAGCACCTTGCTGCTGATTCTGGCGGCGGTGGTGACCATGTACATCGTGCTCGGCGTGCTTTACGAGAGCTACATCCACCCGATCACCATTCTCTCGACCCTGCCATCGGCGGCGGTCGGCGCCTTGCTGGCGTTGCTGCTCAGTGGCAACGATCTGGGGATGATCGCGATCATCGGCATCATTTTGCTGATCGGCATCGTCAAGAAGAACGCGATCATGATGATCGACTTCGCCCTCGATGCTGAGCGCAATCAGGGCATGGACCCGGAAACCGCGATCTATCAAGCTGCGCTGCTGCGCTTCCGGCCAATCTTGATGACCACGCTGGCTGCGCTGTTCGGCGCGGTGCCGCTGATGCTGGCGACCGGTTCCGGCGCTGAATTGCGTCAACCGCTGGGTCTGGTTATGGTCGGCGGTTTGCTGCTGAGCCAAGTGCTGACGCTGTTCACTACACCTGTGATCTACCTCTATTTCGACCGTCTCGGTCGGCGCTGGGGCCGCGCGCCTTCGGCCGTGGAGCCGGTAGAACAGCCATGAACCTGTCCGGTCCTTTCATCAAGCGTCCGGTGGCGACCATGCTTTTGAGCTTGGCGATCATGCTGCTCGGTGGCGTGAGTTTCGGCCTGCTGCCGGTGGCGCCGCTGCCGCAAATGGATTTCCCGGTGATCGTGGTGCAGGCCAGCCTGCCCGGTGCCAGCCCGGAAGTCATGGCCTCGACCGTGGCCACGCCGCTGGAGCGCTCGTTCGGCGCGATTGCCGGCGTCAACACCATGAGCAGCCGTTCCAGCCAAGGCTCGACCCGAGTCATTCTGCAATTCGACCTCGACCGCGACATCAACGGCGCAGCGCGTGAAGTGCAAGCGGCGATCAACGCCTCGCGCAATTTGCTGCCGAGCGGGATGCGCAGCATGCCGACCTACAAGAAGGTCAACCCGTCGCAAGCGCCGATCATGGTGTTGTCGCTGACTTCGGACGTGCTGGAAAAAGGTCAGTTGTACGATTTGGCCTCGACCATCCTTTCGCAAAGCCTGTCGCAGGTGCAGGGCGTCGGTGAAGTGCAGATCGGCGGCAGTTCGCTACCGGCGGTGCGCATCGAACTCGAACCGCAAGCGCTGAACCAGTACGGCGTGGCGCTCGACGATGTGCGCAAGACCATCGCCGAAGCCAACGTGCGCCGGCCGAAAGGTTCGGTCGAGGACGGCCAGCGGCTGTGGCAGATCCAGGCCAACGATCAGTTGGAGAAAGCCAAGGATTACGAATCGCTGATCATCCACTACGCCGACGGTGCCGCGTTGCGTCTGAAGGACGTGGCCAAGGTCAGCGATGGCGTCGAAGACCGCTACAACAGCGGCTTCTTCAACGATGATGCGGCGGTGCTGCTGGTGATCAACCGCCAGGCGGGCGCTAACATCATCGAAACGGTCAACGAGATCAAGGCCCAGTTGCCGGCGCTGCAAGCGGTGTTACCGGCCAGCGTCAAACTGAATCTGGCGATGGACCGCTCGCCGGTGATCAAAGCCACGCTGCACGAAGCGGAAATGACCCTGCTGATCGCCGTGGCGCTGGTGATTCTGGTGGTTTATCTATTCCTCGGTAACTTCCGCGCTTCGTTGATTCCGACGCTGGCGGTACCGGTGTCGCTGGTCGGCACCTTCGCCGTGATGTACCTCTACGGGTTTTCGCTGAACAACTTGTCACTGATGGCGCTGATTCTCGCCACCGGACTGGTGGTGGACGATGCCATCGTGGTGCTGGAGAACATCTCCCGGCATATCGACGAAGGTGTCAAACCGATGCAGGCCGCGTACCTCGGGGCCAAGGAGGTCGGCTTCACCTTGCTGTCGATGAACGTGTCGCTGGTGGCGGTGTTCCTGTCGATCCTGTTCATGGGCGGGATTGTCGAAAGCCTGTTCCGCGAATTCTCGATCACGCTGGCTGCAGCCATCGTGGTGTCGCTGGTGGTTTCGCTGACCCTGACGCCGATGCTTTGCGCGCGCTGGCTCAAACCGCATACGCCGGGCCAGGAAAATCGCCTGCAACGCTGGAGTCGGCGTACTAACGACTGGATGGTCGGCAAATACGCCACCAGCCTCGACTGGGTGCTGCGCCATCGACGCCTGACCCTGCTCAGCCTGTTCGTCACGGTCGGGGTCAACGTCGCGCTGTATGTAGTGGTGCCGAAGACTTTCATGCCGCAGCAGGACACCGGCCAGTTGATCGGCTTCGTGCGGGGCGATGACGGGCTGTCGTTCAGCGTGATGCAGCCGAAGATGGAAATCTTCCGCCGCGAAGTGCTCAAGGACCCTGCAGTAGAAAGCGTTGCCGGTTTCATTGGTGGCAGCAACGGCACCAACAACGCGTTCATGCTGGTGCGTCTGAAACCGATCAAGGAGCGCAATCTGTCGGCGCAAAAAGTCATCGAGCGCATGCGCAAGGAAATGCCCAAGGTGCCCGGCGCACAGTTGATGCTGATGGCCGATCAGGACCTGCAATTTGGTGGTGGCCGCGAACAGACCACGTCGCAGTACAGCTACATTTTGCAAAGCGGTGACCTGGGGGCCTTGCGCGAGTGGTACCCGAAAGTGGTGACCGCGCTCAGAGCCTTGCCGGAACTGACCGCGATCGATGCCCGCGAGGGCGGAGGGGCTCAGCAGGTGACGCTGATTGTCGACCGCGATCAGGCCAAACGTCTCGGCGTAGATATGGAGATGGTCACCGCTGTGCTCAACAACGCTTACAGCCAGCGGCAGATTTCGACGATCTACGACAGCCTCAACCAGTATCAAGTGGTGATGGAGGTCAATCCGAAATATGCCCAGGATCCGGTGACGCTCAAGCAGGTCCAAGTGATTACCGCCGATGGCGCGCGAATTCCGCTGTCGACCTTCGCTCACTACGAAAACAGTCTGGAAAACGACCGTGTCAGCCATGAAGGCCAGTTTGCCTCTGAAAGCATCGCTTTCGACATGGCCGAAGGCGTGACGGTGGAGCAGGGTGGCGCTGCCATCGAGCGGGCGATTGCCAAGGTCGGATTGCCGGAAGACGTGATCGCGAAAATGGCCGGCACCGCCGACGCCTTCGCCGCCACGCAGAAAAGCCAGCCGTTCATGATTCTCGGTGCGTTGCTGGCGGTGTATCTGGTGCTTGGCGTGCTGTACGAAAGCTACATTCACCCACTGACCATTCTGTCCACGTTGCCATCGGCCGGGGTTGGTGCGCTGCTGTCGATCTATGCGCTGGGCGGTGAATTCAGCCTGATCTCGTTGCTCGGATTGTTCCTGCTGATCGGCGTGGTGAAGAAGAACGCGATCCTGATGATCGACCTCGCGCTGCAACTGGAGCGCCATCAAGGGCTGTCGCCGCTGGAGTCGATCCGCAGCGCCTGTCTACAACGACTGCGGCCGATCCTGATGACCACGCTGGCGGCAATCCTCGGTGCCTTGCCATTGCTGCTCGGCCGTGCCGAAGGCGCGGAAATGCGCCAGCCTCTGGGCCTGACCATTATTGGCGGGCTGATTTTCAGCCAGGTCCTGACCCTTTACACCACCCCGGTGGTTTACCTCTATCTCGACAAGCTGCGCCATCGCTTCAACAAATGGCGCGGCGTGCGTACTGATGCTGCTCTGGAAACTCCGCTATGACCGACCGTTCGCTTTTCACTCTGGCCACTGTTCGCGGTTCGCG
This sequence comes from Pseudomonas sp. P4795, assembly GCF_048822895.1. Classification (NCBI taxonomy): domain Bacteria; kingdom Pseudomonadati; phylum Pseudomonadota; class Gammaproteobacteria; order Pseudomonadales; family Pseudomonadaceae; genus Pseudomonas; species Pseudomonas sp. P4795. The sequence goes on from NZ_JBMFBT010000008.1 coordinate 13,239, forward strand.
TTTGTTGAGCCTGTCACTGTGCGTGGCGATGCTCAGTGCCTGCGCCGTCGGCCCGGACTACCAGCGCCCGCAAACCGCTGAAATCGCCCAGTACAAAGAGGCCGAGGGCTGGCGTCAGGCCAACCCGAGCGACTCGCTGGCGCGTGGCGCGTGGTGGGAGCTGTATGGCGACCGCCAGCTCAACGAACTGATCGAGAAACTCAACAGCTCGAACCAGACCGTCGCCCAGTCCGAAGCTCAGTACCGTCAGGCGCAGGCGTTGGTGCGTAGCGCGCGCGGCGCGTTTTACCCAAGCGTTGATCTGAGCGTCGGCAAGACCCGCTCCAGCCAAGGCACCGGCAGCAGCAGTTCGAGCCTGAGCAGTTCTTCCAGCGGCATTCGTGATACCTACAACGCCGAGCTGGGGGTCAGTTGGGAGGCCGATATCTGGGGCAAATTGCGCCGGGGTCTGGAGGCTGACCAGGCCAGCGCTCAGGCAAGTTTTGCCGATCTGGCGGCGATGCGCCTGAGCCAGCAGTCGGAACTGGTGCAGAACTATCTGCAATTGCGCGTGATCGACCAGCAGAAACGCTTGCTCGAATCGACCGTCGCGGCTTATCAGCGCTCGCTGAAAATGACTCAGAACCAGTACAACGCGGGCGTTTCCGGGCGTGATGCAGTGGCTCAGGCGCAGACTCAACTGAAAAGCACTCAGGGCGATCTGGTCGACCTGATCTGGCAGCGCGCGCAGTTCGAAAACGCCATCGCGGTGCTCACTGGCCAGCCGCCAGCGCAGTTCAACATTGCTGAAACCCAGAACATTCCCAAGCTCCCGCAGATTCCGCTGAGTCTGCCATCGCAATTGCTCGAACGCCGCCCGGACATCGCCTCGGCCGAACGCTCGGTGATCGCCGCCAACGCCAACATTGGCGTGGCCAAAGCCGCCTATTACCCGGACTTGTCACTCAGCCTCAGTGGCGGTTACAGCAGCAGTACTTCGCAGAACCTGATCAGCCTGCCCAACCGCTTCTGGTCGGTCGGCCCGAAAATGACCCTGCCACTGTTCGACGGCGGCATACGTTCGGCAGAAGTCGACCGCACCGAAGCGGTCTACGACCAGACCGTGGCCAAATACCGCCAGACCGTGCTCGACGGCTTCCGCGAGGTGGAAAACTATCTGGTGCAACTCAAGGTGTACGAAGACGAAGCGGCAGTGCGTCAGGAAGCGTTGGATGCTGCGCGAGATTCCTTGCGCCTGACCGAAAACCAGTACAAGGCCGGGGTGATTGCTTACCTCGATGTAGTGGTGGTGCAGGCGACTGCCTTGAACAACGAGCGCACCGTGTTGAATATCCTGCAGAGTCGCTTGATCGCCAGCGTGCAACTGATTGCCGCACTGGGTGGCGGCTGGGACGGCGAGCTCGAACCCACCGAAACCCCATAGGCTGGATCCGATCCTGTAGGAGCTGCCGCAGGCTGCGATCTTTTGATCTTGATTACGCCAAACAAAGTCAAAAGATCGCAGCCTGCGGCAGCTCCTACATGAACCGAGCCACCGTGCTAGAGCGTTGTAGAACAATAAAACAAGCGTTTCATCGGCTTGATGGCCAATTGCTCAGTTTGTCAGTGCGTTCTTCCGTGCAATCAGTACAATCGCGGCCTTTGGCCCCGCTGAGAACGGACGGAGTACGGCGGGGTGGTCACGAGAATTCGCATGCTCATCGGTAGTTATTCCTTCACGCTGGTCTTCATTTCGCTGTGTGTGGCGATTCTCGCGTCCTATACCGCGCTTGATCTGACCGGGCGCATCGCCACGGCCAGAGGTCGCGCCGTGCATTTCTGGATGGCGGGTGGTGCGTTCGCCATGGGCATCGGCGTCTGGTCGATGCATTTCATTGGCATGTTGGCTTTCAAACTGCCGATCAGCCTGGGTTACGACGTCGGTATCACTGCGCTGTCGCTGGTGATTGCCGTGCTGTCCTGTGGTTTTGCGCTGTGGCTGGTCAGTCAGCCGAAGTTGCCGGCATGGCAACTGGCGTTCGGCGCGTTGATCATGGGCGCCGGTATCAGCGCCATGCATTACACCGGCATGGCCGCGATGCGCATGACACCCGGGATTGATTACGATCCGACCTTGTTCGGTGCTTCGTTGGTGATTGCGGTCGGCGCGTCTGCCGCGGCACTGTGGATCGCCTTCCGGCTGCGGCAGAATTCGCCCTACGTTCGGCTGTTCCGCGCCGGTGCGGCAATCATCATGGGCGTGGCGATTGTCGGCATGCACTACACCGGCATGGCGGCGGCGCGGTTTCCCGAAGGCAGTTTTTGCGGCGCCGCGTTCAGTGGCTTGAACGGCAATGGTCTCGACAGCCTGGTGTTGATCACTACGTTGGCGGTGCTCAGCATCGCGCTGCTTACCTCGGTTCTGGATGCGCGCCTCGAAGCACGTACTGCCGATCTGGCCCACTCGCTGGTCGTGGCCAACCGCGAACTCACGCAGCTTGCCTTGCACGACACATTGACCGGTCTGCCCAATCGTCTGCTGCTGGACGACCGGATCAATCAGGCCATGAAAAAGGTCAAGGAGCAGGGCGGCTGCTTTGCGTTGATGTTCATCGATCTGGACGGTTTCAAACCGGTCAACGATGCCTTCGGCCATCACATGGGCGATCAGTTGTTGCGCGAAGTCGGTGTGCGTCTGCGCGAAGATCTGCGCAGTCTGGATACGTTGGCGCGGATCGGCGGCGATGAATTTGTGCTGCTGGTACGCCTGAGTGAACCGAACGATGCGCTGGGTCTGGCCGCGCGGCAGGTCAGCTTGATCGGGCAATCGTTCCGTGTCGCCGATCATGACTTGCAGATTTCCGCCAGCGTCGGCATTGCGCTGTACCCCGGTAACGGCGAAACCGCGCAGGAGTTGCTGATGAACGCCGACGCCGCGATGTACCACGCCAAGGGCGGCGGCAAGAACGGCTACAGCTTCTTCGACGCCTCGATGAACAGCAACGCGCGCAAGCAATTGCAGTTGTTGCAGGACTTGCGCGCGGCACTGGAACACGGCGAATTCAGTCTGCATTACCAACCAAAATTCGATGCCGTCGGCGGTCGCGCGGTGGGTGCCGAGGCGCTGCTGCGCTGGGAACATCCGCTGCACGGCATGCTGATGCCGGACAAATTCATCGATCTGGCGGAGAAGTCCGGGCTGATCATCCCGATTGGCGAGTGGGTGCTCAACGAAGCGTGTCGGCAGATGCGCGAGTGGTACGTGCTCGGTTACACCGACTGGCGCATCGCGGTAAACCTGTCGGCGCTGCAATTTTGTCACGCCGGGTTGGTAAAGAGCGTCGCCAAAGCCTTGGCCACCCACCATTTGCCGGCCAACAGCCTGACTCTGGAAATCACCGAAACCACCGCCATGAGCGACGCCGACGCGAGCATGATGGTGTTGCAGGAATTGTCGGACATGGGCGTCGACCTGTCGATTGATGACTTCGGCACCGGCTATTCGAGTCTGATGTACCTCAAGCGCCTGCCGGCCAACGAGCTGAAGATCGACCGGGGTTTTGTACGTGATCTGGAGCATGACAGTGACGACGCAGCGATCGTCTCCGCCATCGTGGCGCTGGGTCAGGCGCTCGGTCTGCGAATTGTTGCCGAAGGTGTCGAGACCGGCGTACAGCAGGATTTTCTGACGAAACTGGGGTGTGATTCGCTGCAGGGCTATCTGCTTGGGCATCCGTTGCCGGCGGATCGCTTCATGCGCGACATCGTACGTGGCGAGCAACTGGCCAAGGTCTGACCTGGGTCACTACGCTCGCCATGCAAAAACCGCCAATGACGGTTATTCTTGCCCCCGACTGTTACGTGTGCATTCAGGGGAACGGCCAGCATGGATAAAGTCATTGTGATTACCGGAGGCGGGCGCGGGATTGGTGCCGCCACGGCAATGTTGGCTGCCGAGCAAGGCTATCGGATCTGCATCAATTACCAGTCGGACGAACAGGCTGCCCATCACGTGCTCGATCAGTTGCGTGAACGCGGCGCCACAGCGATTGCGGTGCGCGCCGATGTCAGTATCGAAGACGAAGTGATCGCGCTGTTTCAACGGGTCGACAGCGAATTGGGCCGGGTCACCGCACTGGTGAACAACGCCGGCACCGTCGGGCACAAGTCGCGGGTCGACGAGATGTCCGAATTTCGCATCCTCAAAATCCTCAAGACCAATGTTCTGGCGCCGATCCTCTGCGCCAAGCACGCGATCCTGCGCATGTCGCCCAAGCATGGCGGGCAGGGCGGCAGCATCGTCAATGTGTCCTCGGTTGCTGCACGCTTGGGCTCGCCGAATGAGTACGTTGATTACGCAGCGTCGAAAGGCGCGCTCGACACCTTCACCATCGGTTTGTCCAAGGAAGTCGCGGGCGAGGGGATTCGGGTGAATGCGGTGCGGCCGGGCTACATCTTCACGGATTTTCACGCATTGAGCGGTGATCCCGATCGGGTCAGCAAGCTTGAGTCGGGGATTCCGATGGCCCGCGGGGGGCGTCCGGATGAAGTGGCGGAGGCGATTGTCTGGTTGCTGTCGGACAAGGCTTCGTATGCGACCGGGACTTTTGTTGACTTGGGTGGTGGGCGTTAAGAGCAAGATCAAAAGATCGCAGCCTGCGGCAGCTCCTACCCGGGAATAAGCGTTTCTCTGTAGGAGCTGCCGCAGGCTGCGATCTTTTGCTGTTAAAAGGATCTAACAATCCGCCCCAACGTCTCCATCGCCTTTTCGGTGTCTTCAGTCCACGGGCTGCCATAGTTCAAGCGAATACAATTCCTGAAGCGCTGGGTCGGTGAAAAAATCGGCCCCGGTGCGATGCTGATGCCTTGCGCCAATGCCATCTGAAACAACTTCAACGAGTCCATCTGCGCTGGCAGCTCCAGCCACAGAAAGTAGCCACCGGCCGGTTGGCTGACCCGCGTCTGCGCTGGAAAGTAGCGCGCAATCGCTGCGAGCATCGCACTCTGCTGTTCTTCCAGTGCGTAGCGCAATTTGCGCAGGTGTCGGTCATAACCGCCGTGTTGCAGGTAATCGGCAATGGCCGCTTGCGCCGGCATTGAAGCGCACAGCGAGGTCATCAGCTTCAGGCGTTCGATCTTCTGCGCGTAGCGTCCCGCAGCAACCCAGCCGATGCGGTAGCCGGGGGCCAGACTCTTGGCGAATGAACCGCAATGCATCACCAGACCTTCGGTATCAAAGGCCTTGGCCGGTTTCGGCGCTTGCTGGCCGTAATACAGCTCGGCGTAGACGTCGTCTTCGATCAACGGCACTTGATGGCGGCGCAGCAGCTCAACCAGTTCCTGCTTCTTGGCCTCGGGCATGGTCGCGCCCATCGGGTTCTGGAAACTGGTCATGCACCAACATGCCTTGATCGGATACCGCTCCAGAGTCTGCGCGAGCACGCCGAGGTCGATGCCGTCGCGCGGGTGCACCGGGATTTCCACGGCTTTGAGTTTCAGTCGCTCGAGCACTTGCAGGCTGGCGTAGAACGCCGGGGCTTCGATGGCCACCAGATCGCCGGGTTCGGTCACGGCTTGCAGACACAGGTTCAGCGCTTCGAGCGCGCCGTTGGTGATCAGCAATTCTTCCATGGGCAGCATCAAGCCGCCGACCATGTAGCGCAGGGCGATCTGTCGACGCAGTTGCGGGTTGCCCGGCGACATGTCGGTGACGACCATGCGCGGATCCATCTCCCGTGCCGCGCTGGCCAGCGAGCGCGACAGGCGTTGTAGTGGGAACAGCGTCGGGCTAGGGAACGCCGAGCCGAACGGCACGGTGCTTGGGTCTTTGATCGATTCGAGTACCGAGAACACCAGCTCGCTGACGTCAACTTCGGTCGAATCGCTGACGTGGCTGCTGATCACTGGCTCCGAGAACGGGCTCGGTGCGTGGGTGTTGACGAAGTAGCCGGAACGCGGCCGCGCACGGATCAGGCCACGGCGCTCGAGCAGGTAGTAGGCCTGGAACACCGTGGACGGGCTGACGCCGTAGGTCTGGCTGGCGTAGCGCACCGACGGCACCCGTTGGCCGGGGCCGAGAACGCCGGAGCGGATCAGTTCAGCGATGTCTTCGGCGAATTTTTCGTAGCGTTTCATCGGGGGCCTTGGTGCTTGCTGGATGTGTAGGGTGTCAGGGAAAAGCCCCTCACCCTAGCCCTCTCCCGGGGGGAGAGGGGACTGATCGGGGGATGCTCACGAAATACATCGACCTGGGATATCGAGTCGAACTCGGGTTTGAAAACAACTGAGATCTGCTCCCTTTCACCCTCGCCCCCTCGGGGGGAGAGGGCTGGGGTGAGGGGGGGATTCTAACGGCTCAACGATTCATCGGCGCAACAAACCGGCTCTTCGCCACGCTATTCACCGCCGGCTCATCACTGTCTTCAATCTTGAAACTCACCGTCTGCGAGCTGCTCGACGGCCGATCCGTGGTCATCGCCACCGACACCGGCACATCGACAATCTCGCCCGGCGCAAGGCTCAGCTCGGTCTTGCCCTGCAACTGGAAACCGTCGCCATCCACCAGACTCAGCTTGTAGTCCTGGCGCTGCTGAGTCTTGTTGATGACTTTCATGCTGTAGATGTTCTCGATCTGGCCCAAGGCGTTCTCGCGGAACAAGCCGCGATCCTTGGTCACATCCAGCGAGACCATCGGCCGTTCGACCAATGCCAGCACCAGCGCGCCAATCATCACCAGCAGCACCGCGACGTAACCAATCAAACGCGGGCGTAGCAGATGCGTCTTGCCACCCTGCAACTCGCGCTCGGAGGTGTAGCGGATCAGGCCGCGGGCGTAATTCATTTTGTCCATGATCGAGTCGCAGGCGTCGATACACGCCGCGCAACCGATGCACTCCATTTGCAGACCGTCGCGGATGTCGATCCCGGTCGGGCACACCTGCACGCAGAGTTGGCAGTCGATGCAATCACCGAGGCCGGCCTCAAGCGGTTTGACGTCGCGTTTGCGCGGGCCACGGTTTTCGCCACGCGCCACGTCGTAGGAGATCGCCAGTGTGTCTTTGTCGAACATCACACTCTGGAAGCGCGCATACGGGCACATGTGCATGCACACTGCTTCGCGCAGCCAACCGGCGTTTATATAGGTGGCGGCGGCGAAGAACAGCACCCAGAACAGGCTGACGCCGCCGATTTGCAGGGTCAGCAGTTCTTCGGCGAGCGGGCGGATCGGCGTGAAGTAGCCGACAAAGGTCAGGCCGGTGAGCACGCTGATCGCTAGCCACATCGTGTGCTTGGCGGCGCGGCGCGCGAGTTTGTTCAGGCTCCACGGCGCGGCTTGCAGCTTGATGCGCTGGTTGCGTTCGCCCTCGGTGACCTTTTCGCACCACATGAAAATCCACGTCCACGAACTCTGCGGGCAGGTGTAACCGCACCAGACCCGGCCGGCAAACACCGTGATCGCGAACAGGCCGAACGCAGCGATGATCAACAGCGCCGACAGCAGGATGAAATCCTGCGGCCAGAACGTCGCGCCAAAGATGTGGAATTTGCTTTCGGAAAGGTCCCAGAGCACGGCTTGTCGCCCGCCCCAGGTCAGCCACACGGTGCCGAAGAACAGCAAAAACAGAAACCCCGCGCCACTCATGCGCAGGGTTCGAAACAGCCCGGTGAAGCTGCGGGTGTGGATCTGGTTGTCGCTGGAGCCGGCCTTGGTCTTCATTGGACGCAATGGCACATTCTGAATCTTCGGCTTGGAATCTGTTTCCAGGGTTCGGACGGGGATTTGTTCGCTCATGGTCAGTCGCTCATCAGCCTCCATCAGGCCGATGCACTATGAGCGCCGATCTGTTTGCATAACAGACTCAGCTAAATGAATAAAAAGCGGATCAGATGGGACTTGGCGGCGTGCCTGCGACAACTTGAAGCAGCCCGCAGGCACAGGCGCAGATGTCTATCCCAGACGTCTGCGCGGGGTGTTGATCAGGGTCAGTCAAATCACCGAATCACTGCTGTCGGCCTTTAGATGCTTACGCCCGTCGGTGGCGCCTGCAACGGTCAATGCGTCGGCTTCTGCTTCGGTGATATACACGCGACGGCCCTCTATTTCCACGGCTGACATGGCTTTGTCGCTGTCGGTGATCACGGTCAGATCACTGCACAAACGGATTTCCTCGCCGTTTTCACTGGCGAAAAAGCAGGTCTGGTTTTCGATGCGCATGGTCATGAGGCTGTCCTTTTTTCCGAGGGGTGTTGAGAGGTTAGGACGCGTGGCGTGGCGATGGTTCTACGCAACTGATTAATGGTCGGCGCTGTCCACCGTTCATCAATCTGAAACAAGGATGACGCAATGAATGCGTGGTGGCATGAAGTCTGGGTGACCCTGCAGGCGGAGTTCGCCGAAATCGGCGATGCGTCGCAATTGACGCGCATTACCGTGCGCTTGCTGGTAGCGGCGATTCTGGGCGGGATTCTCGGTTTTGAACGTGAATCCAAAGGCAAGGCTGCCGGGGTACGCACGCACATGCTGGTGGCGCTCGGCGCGGCGCTGTTTGTGCTGGTACCGCAAACCTCCGGGTCCGAATCCGACGCAATGAGTCGAGTGGTGCAGGGCGTAATTGCCGGTATCGGTTTCCTGTGCGCCGGTACCATCCTGAAAAATCAGGACGGCGAGGAAGGTCGGGTCAAAGGCCTGACCACGGCCGCCGGATTGTGGATGACCGCCGCCATCGGCGTCGCGGCCGGTCTGGGCCGCGAAGCGACGGCGTTGCTCAGTACGTTGCTGACATTAGGCATTTTCAGTGTCATGCCGAGGATCGTGAAAATCTTCGACAAGGATCACGACGAACGACGTAACGACAAGCTGTAATTCAAGCGCTAGAGAATCACCGGAGGCATCGTCGTCGGTGGTTCTTCCTTGGGCGGCGGCGTGGTGCCTGGCGGCTCCTGCTCAGGGATCGGTTGCGGTTCGGTTTCCGGAATCACCGGGTTGTCGATGTTCGGATCTGGCGTTTCAGCCGGGAACGGGTTGTTCATCAGATCTACCTCCGTGTGGCACATGGCGTGAGAAGTGCTTAAGTGGATTGACCACCTCGCAGCGAATTCGATCCAGTTTTGTTGTGCGGCAAATCCCTGTGAACTTTTCCCCGCGCCGGTCGCTCGGTATCTAGGTGAGTTCGCGGCGGACAGATGCATCGCTGTGGACATCGATCAGGCAAACGAGCGTCCTTGGGGCGTTAAGGAGAGATGCTCAATGACTGCTGAAACAGGTACCGATTCGAGCTACAACCCGCATATTCCGTTGTCGCAAGCGCTGTTGCTGCCACGCATAGCTATTGAAGACGTTACGCCGACTCTTGATGGTGGACAGTTTGCTGTCAAGGCGATTGCCGGCCGTGAAGTCGTGGTAACCAGCAAGGTCTTCGCCGACGGTCACGACAAACTCGCGGTGCGTATCCGCTGGCGTGAAGAGGGCGAGCAGACCTGGCAAACCGAGGTCATGGCCGATCAGGGCAATAACGGCTGGCAGGGTCAGTTCAGCCCGGAACGCATGGGCCGTTATCTGTTCCTGATCGAAGCGTGGATCGACCAGTTCGCCAGTTTTCAGTACGAACTCGAAAAAAAACACGCTGCAGCCGTGCCGGTCAGCTTGGAGTTGCAGGAAGGCCGCACGATGGTGCAACAGGCCGCCGAACGCAGCGAAGGCCAGCTCAGTGAACAACTGGCGGCTTTGCATCATGAGCTGTCCGGGCTGCTCGAAACCGAGCAGGTCGCGCTGTTTCTGCACCCGCAAAGTGCGCAATTGATGGCCGAGGCCGATCATCGCACCTATCTCAGTGTCAGCCCGGAATTCCCGCTGGACGTCGAGCGTCAACTTGCCGAATTCGCCAGTTGGTACGAGTTGTTTCCACGCTCGATCACCGACGATCCGGCCCGTCACGGCACCTTCAATGACGTGCACTCGCGGCTGCCGATGATTCAGGACATGGGTTTCGACGTGTTGTACTTCACGCCGATCCACCCAATTGGCCGTAGCCATCGCAAGGGCCGCAACAATTCCCTGACCGCCGGCCCGGACGATCCGGGCAGTCCATACGCGATTGGCAGCGAGGAGGGCGGGCACGAGGCAATCCATTCGCAGCTCGGCACCCGCGAGGATTTCCGCCGACTGGTTGCCGCAGCTGCCGATCACGGTCTGGAAATCGCGCTCGATTTCGCCATTCAGTGTTCGCAGGATCATCCGTGGCTCAAGCAGCACCCGGGCTGGTTCAACTGGCGGCCGGACGGCACGATCAAATACGCGGAAAACCCGCCGAAGAAATATCAGGACATCGTTAACGTCGACTTCTATGCGCCGGATGCGATTCCGAGTCTGTGGATCGAGTTGCGCGACATCGTCATAGGTTGGGTGGAAGAGGGTGTGAAGATCTTTCGCGTTGACAATCCGCACACCAAACCGCTGCCGTTTTGGCAATGGCTGATCGCCGATGTGCGCGCGCTACACCCGGAAGTGATCTTCCTCGCCGAAGCTTTCACGACGCCGGCGATGATGGCGCGGCTGGGCAAGGTCGGTTACACCCAGAGCTACACCTATTTCACCTGGCGCAATACCAAAGCCGAGCTGGCCACTTACCTGACCGAACTCAATGAGTCGCCGTGGCGCGAATGCTACCGGCCGAACTTCTTCGTCAACACGCCGGACATCAACCCCGCATTTCTGCATGAATCCGGGCGCGCTGGTTTTCTGATCCGCGCGGCACTGGCGACCATGGGCTCGGGCCTGTGGGGCATGTATTCCGGCTATGAACTGTGCGAAGCGGCGCCGGTGCCGGGCAAGGAGGAATACCTCGATTCGGAGAAGTATGAAATCCGCGTCCGCGACTTCAATGCGCCGGGCAACATCATTGCCGAAATCGCTCAGCTCAACCGCATTCGCCGGCAGAACCCGGCGCTGCACACGCATCTGGGCCTGACCATTTACAACGCCTGGAACGACAACATTCTGTACTTCGGTAAGCGCAGCGCCGACGGCAGCAACTTCATTCTGGTGGCGGTGAACCTGGATCCGCATAACGCGCAGGAGGCGAATTTCGAGTTGCCGCTGTGGGAAATGGGTCTGCCGGACGATGCCACCACCCACGGCGAGGATTTGATGAGCGGGCATCGTTGGGACTGGCACGGCAAATACCAGTTCATGCGGCTCGACCCGGCGCAACAGCCGTTCAGTATCTGGCGCATAACCCCCGCATAAAGCATTGCATATTCCCCTGTAGGAGCTGCCGAAGGCTGCGATCTTTAGAAGCAAGATCAAAAGATCGCAGCCTTCGGCAGCTCCTACAGGGTGTCATCACATTTGAAATATTTGTGAATTATCGAATTTTTCAGGAGTTACACATGGCGAAGAAACCCAAGTCGGCCACCTTCATCAAAGACCCGCTCTGGTACAAGGATGCGGTGATTTATCAGGTTCACGTCAAATCGTTTTTCGACTCCAACAACGACGGCATCGGTGACTTTCCCGGGCTGATCGCCAAACTCGATTACATCGCCGAACTCGGCGTCAACACTATCTGGCTGCTGCCGTTCTATCCGTCGCCACGCCGCGATGACGGTTACGACATCGCCGAATACCGTGGCGTGCACAGCGATTACGGGACCATGGCCGACGCCAAGCGCTTCATCGCCGAAGCGCATAAACGCGGTCTGCGGGTGATTACCGAACTGGTGATCAACCACACCTCTGACCAACACGCGTGGTTCCAGCGTGCGCGCAAGGCCAAACCCGGTTCGGCGGCGCGCGACTTCTATGTATGGTCGGATGACGACCAGAAATACGACGGCACGCGGATCATTTTCCTCGACACTGAAAAGTCCAACTGGACCTGGGATCCGGTCGCTGGCCAATACTTCTGGCACCGCTTCTATTCGCACCAGCCGGACCTGAACTTCGACAATCCGCAAGTGATGAAAGCGGTGATTTCGGTGATGCGTTACTGGCTCGACATGGGCATCGACGGCCTGCGGCTGGACGCGATCCCGTATCTGATCGAACGCGACGGCACCAACAACGAAAACCTGCCGGAGACCCACGACGTCCTCAAGCAGATTCGCGCCGAAATCGACGCCAACTATCCGGACCGCATGCTGCTCGCCGAAGCCAACCAATGGCCGGAAGACACTCAGCTGTATTTCGGTGACGCAGACGCACACGGCCTGAATGGCGACGAATGCCACATGGCGTTCCACTTCCCGCTGATGCCGCGCATGTACATGGCGCTGGCCCAGGAAGATCGCTTCCCGATCACCGACATCCTGCGCCAGACCCCGGAGATTCCAGCCAATTGCCAATGGGCGATTTTCCTGCGCAACCACGATGAACTGACGCTGGAGATGGTCACCGACAAGGAACGCGATTACCTGTGGAATTACTACGCCGCTGACCGTCGCGCGCGGATCAACCTCGGTATTCGTCGACGTCTGGCGCCCTTGATGGAGCGCGACCGTCGTCGCGTGGAGTTGCTCAACAGCCTGTTGCTGTCGATGCCCGGCACGCCGACTTTGTACTACGGCGATGAAATCGGCATGGGCGACAACATCTACCTCGGCGACCGTGACGGTGTGCGTACGCCAATGCAGTGGTCGATCGACCGCAACGGCGGCTTCTCGCGCGCCGACCCGGCCAGTCTGGTGCTGCCGCCGATCATGGACCCGCAATACGGCTATCAGTCAGTCAACGTCGAAACCCAGGCCGGTGACCCGCATTCGCTGCTCAACTGGACCCGGCGCATGCTTGCCGTGCGCAAGCAATCCAAGGCGTTCGGCCGTGGCACGTTGAAAATGCTTTCGCCGAGCAATCGACGGATTCTGGCCTACACCCGCGAATTCACCGACGCCGATGGCAAGCACGAAATCATCCTGTGCGTAGCCAACGTGTCGCGCAGCGCGCAAGCGGCGGAACTCGATCTGTCGGCCTACACCGGCATGGTCCCGGTGGAGATGCTTGGCGGCAACGCGTTCCCGCCAATCGGTCAGTTGAATTTCCTCCTGACCCTGGCGCCGTACGGCTTCTACTGGTTCGTGCTCGCCGCCGAAAATCAGATGCCGAGCTGGCACGTCGAACCGGCGCAAAGCCTGCCGGACTTCACCACGCTGGTGCTGAAAAAACGCATGGAAGAACTGCTCGAAGCGCCATCGCGCACTACGCTGGAGCAGCAAATTCTGCCGAACTGGTTGCAGAACCGTCGCTGGTTCGCTGGCAAGGATGCAGCCATCGACAAGGTCAATCTGACGTATGGCGTGCGCTTCGGCGATGCGCAGCACCCGGTGCTGCTCAGCGAAATCGAAGTCACCAGTGGCGGGCAGACCAGCCGCTATCAGCTGCCGTTCGGCTTCATCGGCGAAGATCACGTCGGCCCGGCGCTGCCGCAGCAATTGGCTTTGGCCCGCGTACGGCGTGTGCGTCAGGTCGGTTTGATCACTGATGCGTTCAGCCTCGAAACGTTTGTCCGCGCCGTGCTGCAAGGCATGCAGGCCAACACGGTACTGGCGTCGGACGCCGGCGAGATTCGCTTTGAGTCCACGCCGCAACTGGACGCGCTTGGCCTTGGCGCCGAGTCCGAGGTGCGTTACCTGTCGGCCGAACAGTCGAACAGTTCGGTGGTGATCGGCAACAGCCTGGTGCTGAAATTGATCCGCAAGGTCGCCTCTGGCGTACACCCGGAACTGGAGATGAGCGCGTATCTGACTGCCGCCGGTTTCGCCAATATCTCGCCGCTGCTCGGCTCGGTGATTCGCCGTGACGCGCAGGGTGAAGACAACTTGCTGATGATCGCCCAAGGCTACTTGAGCAATCAGGGCGACGCTTGGGAATGGACGCAGAACAACCTTGAACGGGCGCTGCGTGATGAGCTGGCGGACGCCATGTCGGAGCAGGAGCAACATTACAACGCGCTCGGCGAACTGAGAGATTTCGCCGGCATGCTTGGCCAACGGCTGGGTGAAATGCATCAGGTGTTGGCAGCCAAGACCGACGATCCGGACTTCGCGCCGCAAGTCAGCTCGGCCAAGGACGCTCAGACCACCGCCAAAGACGTTGCGGCGCAGGTCGAGCACACGCTGAAACTGCTCAAGCAGCATCAGGGCGAATTGACCGCCGCGGATCAGAAACTAGTCACGCGGCTGCAAGACAACAAGAAAGCCATCCTCAGCCACGTGCAGGATCTGGCGAAAAAATCTGCTGGCGGCCTGCGCATCCGCGTGCACGGCGACCTGCATTTGGGTCAGGTGCTGGTGATCAAAGGCGATGCGTTCCTCATCGACTTCGAGGGCGAACCGGCGCGGCCGTTGTCCGAGCGTCGTGGCAAGCACAGCCCGTATAAAGATGTCAGCGGTGTGTTGCGCTCCTTCGATTACGCGGCGGCGATGACCATTAATGTGCATACGGTCGACATGAGCGCCGAGTCCGAGGCGGCGCGCAAACGAGTCGCTGATCGCTACTTGCGTGAGGCCCGTGAGGCATTTGTTCAGGCATATCGCCAAGCGGCAGCTAGTCTTGATCATGCCTGGCAGGACCCTGAAGGTGCTGACGCCGCACTGGCGTTGTTCGGCCTGGAGAAAGCGGCTTACGAAGTGGCCTATGAAGCCGAAAATCGCCCTACCTGGCTGCCCGTGCCGTTGCACGGTCTGTACGGGTTGTTGTCGGGGCTTAAACCCTTTTCCGATCTTGGTGGAGAGTAGTCATGAGTTTCTCAAACAAGGAACAGGGTCACGCTAAAGAAAGGTTGCTGCCCGCGGCCAGGGACATCGATGCCTTGGTGCGCGCGGTGCATCACGATCCGTTCTCGATTCTTGGCCCGCATGGCGATGGTGCTGGCGGGCAGTTCATCCGTGCCTATCTGCCCGGCGCGTTGAGCGTTGCGGTACTGGACAAGGACAGCGGCGAAGAAATCGGCGCATTGGAGGCGACTGAAACTGCGGGGCTGTTTGTCGGCCACTTCCCGCAGGCACGTCCATATTTATTGCGCACGCGTTGGGCTGGCGGCGAGCAGGTTGTGGAAGATCCGTACAGCTTCGGCCAGTTGCTCGGCGAGATGGACTTGTACCTGTTCGCCGAGGGCAATCACCGCGACCTGAGCAGTTGCCTCGGCGCACAGCTGAGCAGCGTCGATGGCGTTGACGGTGTGCGCTTCGCCGTGTGGGCGCCGAATGCCAAACGCGTTTCCGTTGTGGGCGATTTCAACGTCTGGGACGGCCGTCGGCATCCGATGCGTTTACGCCATCCATCCGGGGTCTGGGAATTGTTCATCCCGCGCCTGCAAGCGGGAGAGTTGTACAAATACGAGATTCTTGGCGAACACGGCATTCTGCCGTTGAAAGCCGATCCGATGGCGCTGGCCACCAGCCTGCCGCCGGACACCGCTTCGAAAGTCGCTGCGCCACTGCAAGTCGATTGGCAGGATCAGGACTGGATGAACAGCCGCCGCGAGCGCCACGCGCATGCCGCGCCGCTGTCGATTTATGAGCTGCACGCCGGTTCGTGGCAGTGCGAGCTGGATGATCTTGGTGAAGTGGCGCGTCAGTACACCTGGCCGGAACTGGCGGATCGGCTGATCCCGTACGTCAAGGAACTGGGTTTCACTCACATCGAACTGATGCCGATCATGGAGCACCCGTTCGGTGGCTCGTGGGGTTATCAATTGCTCTCGCAGTTCGCGCCGAGTGCGCGTTATGGCACGCCGGAGCAGTTTGCTGCGTTCATCGACGCCTGCCACCGGGCGGAAATCGGCGTGATCCTTGACTGGGTCCCGGCGCATTTCCCGACCGATACCCACGGTCTGGCGCAGTTCGATGGCACGGCGCTGTACGAATACGGCAACCCGCTGGAAGGTTTCCATCAGGACTGGGACACGCTGATCTACAACCTCGGCCGCACCGAAGTGCACGGCTACATGCTGGCTTCGGCGTTGCACTGGTTGAAGCATTTCCATATCGACGGTCTGCGCGTGGATGCGGTGGCTTCGATGCTTTATCGCGACTACTCGCGCAAGGCTGGCGAGTGGGTGCCGAATCGGCATGGCGGTCGCGAGAATCTTGAAGCCATCGACTTCCTGCGTCATTTGAACGACGTGGTCGAGCTGGAAGCGCCGGGCGCGCTGGTGATTGCCGAGGAATCCACCGCGTGGCCGGGCGTGAGTCAGAGCACTCAGCAGGGTGGCCTCGGCTTTGCCTACAAGTGGAACATGGGATGGATGCACGATTCGCTGCACTACATTCAGCAGGATCCGGTGTACCGCGCCCATCACCATAACGAGCTGAGTTTTGGTCTGGTTTACGCGTGGTCCGAGCGCTTTATCCTGCCGATTTCCCACGATGAAGTGGTGCACGGCAAGCATTCGCTGATCGACAAGATGCCCGGCGATCGTTGGCAGAAGTTTGCCAACCTGCGGGCGTATCTGAGCTTCATGTGGACGCATCCGGGCAAGAAGTTGCTGTTCATGGGCTGCGAGTTTGGCCAGTGGCGCGAGTGGAATCATGATCAGCAGCTTGATTGGTATCTGCTGCAGTATTCGGAGCACAAAGGCGTACAGAAACTGGTTGGTGACCTCAATCGGCTGTACCGCGAGGAGCCGGCGCTGCACGATCAGGATGACGCGCCGCAGGGCTTCCAGTGGCTGATCGGTGATGACGCGATCAACAGCGTTTTCGCCTGGTTGCGCTGGAGCAAGGACGGTACGCCGGTGCTGGTGGTGGCTAACTTCACGCCGGTGCCGCGGCAGGCGTATCGGGTCGGCGTACCGTTTGCCGGGCGCTGGAAGGAGTTGCTTAACAGTGATGCCGAGCAATATGCCGGTTCCAATTATGGCAATGGTGGTGGGGCGTTTACTGAAGAGGTGGCGAGCCATGGCCAGTCGTTGTCGCTGGAGCTGAATTTGCCGCCGCTGGCGGTGTTGATTCTCAAGCCTGAGGGTTGATCCCGGACCGCGTCGATGGCTATCTTTCAGGCGCTGAAGCTAGTGCGGATGTACTCGAAAACTGTGGGAGCTGGCTTGCCAGCGATGGCGTCGGGTCAGGCGATGGATTTTTCTGGCTGAGTACATATCCGTTGCTGCGGTAACGGCTTCTGAGGGTTCCGCCCTTACGGCGGGTCACCTTTTTCAAACGCCAAAAAGGTAACCCAAAAGGCTTTTCCCTGACGTTCGGCCCTCGCTTAGGCTCGGGTTCCTTCGCTCCGTGATTGATCCGGGGGCATCGCCTCCGGTTTGCTGCGCTGCACCTCCCCTCGATGTGTTTGGCTGCGCCAAACGGTCGCTGCGCTCCCAACCCCGGATCAATCCCTCCACTCAGCCTGCCGACGGGCGCTTGAGATCAAGAGCGGTACTCGAGCTAACGCTCATCGTGTTGAGTGGTGAAAAGCGAAGTGCGGTTTTCGGATGGATTTGATACCTGTGGGAGCTGGCTTGCCAGCGATGAGGCCGTCACATTCAACATCATCGCTGAATGTGCCGACGCTATCGCTGGCAAATCGAATCGTCGCACCGCAGCTCTCACAGGGTCTCGGCGAATCCACTTACCAGCGCATGCGCACCCCCATGCTGCCAATCAACCCGTTCAAGTCGTTGTCATCCACGTCACTGCTGTAATCCGCACTGACGTACAGACTCACCGTCGGCGTCACCCGCGCCACCAGTCCCAATCCGACTTCCACGGTCGAGGATTTGCGGCTGCTGCTGATTTTGTCCACCTGATCCAACGTCACCGTGTTGCCGGTGTAGACCGTGTGCCACAGGTTGGTGCGCACGTACGGCTCGACTGGCAGACCATTCAGATCGTAACTGCCTTTCAAGCGCGCGCCGACCCGGCCGCTCCACGATGAGATATCGCTCGATGACGCGTTGCCCGAGCCGGCATACGGCGTGTCGAGGGTGATGCGTTGGTTGATCAATTGCGCTTGCGGCTCGACCACCCAGTTTTCGCTGATGCCGATGGGGAATCCGCCTTCCACCGACAGCGTCATCGCGCTGCCTTCGGTGGCTTGGCGTGCGCCTTGTTGGTTGCGGCTGAAACCGCTGACGCGGCCGCCACTGGCCGACAGATCGACGTGCCAGCCTTGCGGGCCGGTCAGGCTGTAGTAAGCGCCGAGGCTCTGGCCTTGCAGGTTGAGAGTGTCGGAATTCGGGTCGGCGAGGGCGCGGTTGCTGATCAGGCCGTTGCCGTTGGCCTGGATCTGATTGACCCCGCCGATCAGGCCGATTTTTTGTGTGTGGCCGCTGCCACTTTGCAAGGTCAACACGGCAGGGCCTTTGAAGTCGCCACTGCCGGGCATCGCGAAACCGGGGCTAAGGACGTCGGTTTGTGCCTGGCGTGAACTCGGTCCGTAAAGCTGATCCCACGCTGTCGGCGAAATGTCTTCGGTAATCAGGTGATTGCCGCGCAGATCGGGGCGCGGACTCAGGCGTTGCGGCCCGGGTGTGATGACGGTGGCGGGCAAGGTCATGACCGGCACGTTCTCTCGGTACCAGGACGTTGTCTCATCCGCCGCAGAACCGGCCTGCGCCTCCATGGATGAGCACAGCAAGATAGAACTCGAAACAGTGCAGAAGGTGGTTTTGATCTCTTGAGCAGTGAGTGAAGTTTTCATGGAGGTCTACCTTGCTATCGCATGCGCACTCTCGCCTTGTCGTCTCTCCTACCCCGAATGAGGGGCGACCGAATGAGACGGGGCGAACCGCCGGGCGCCCGTTTTCGCGGGTGTCCGTGGGTTAGCCCCGAGTAGTATTTCCGGGGGTAGTAACCTAGATTCAAGAAGACCCGCGCCCATGCGTCAAGAAAGTGAACGATGAGCGGTAGGGGTAAAACAGGCAATGCAAGTGTTTGTTTATCCGAACATATCTAAGTTCTTGTTTGTATGGAAGAACGGCCTCGAGTCCGTGATTCAGAGCGCTTGGGCAACTGACCACCGGTGCGCGCCGCTGTCAAAACTGCGACTACAGATGCACCTCCACCGCCAACGGCAAATGATCCGACAGATGTGTCCACGGCTTGTTGCCAAGAATCTGTGGATCGTGGCTGCTGGCATTGCGCAGGTAGATCCTGTCCAGTCGCAGCAATGGAAAACGCGCCGGATAGGTTTTTGCCGGTCGGCCATGATGGCGTTCGAAAGCTTCGTGCAGGTAGTCGCGGCGGGAGAGGGCGGCGTTGCCCTGCAATTGCCAGTCGTTGAAGTCGCCGGCGATGATCACCGGGGCATTTTCGGGCAGCGACTCGAGCAGTTGGCAGAGCAACTGCAACTGCAATTGCCGATGACTTTCCAGCAGGCTCAAGTGCACGCAGATCGCGTGGACTTCCGCGTGTCCCGGTACGTCGAGCACGCAATGCAACAGTCCGCGTCGTTCGGGGCCGGTGATCGAAACATCAAGGTTGCGGTACTCGCGGATCGGGTACTTCGACAGCAGGGCGTTGCCGTGGTGGCCATGGGGATAAACGGCGTTGCGCCCGTAGGCGAAATCGGCCCACATGCTGTCGGCGAGAAACTCGTATTGCGAGGTTTGCGGCCATTCGTTGTAACGATTGGAATGGCGTTCGTGTTCGCCAACCACTTCCTGCAGAAACACCAGATCGGCTGACGTGCTGCGTACTGCTTCACGCAGCTCGGGGAGGATGAAACGCCGGTTGAGTGCGGTAAAACCCTTGTGTGTATTGACCGTCAGCACGCGCAAGCGGTGGATGGCCGACGGCTCCAGGGGCTGAGCGTCGATAGCGTGACGCTGGGGTTCACTGGACACGTTTACTCCTATGAATCATGACTGCCTGTGCATGCGACTGACGTGCGAACGCGCAGTTCAGTGTTTCAGTCGACGAGCACGATTTCATAGGGCAGGCGCATGCGTTCAAGAATCGCCCGCGGCAGCATCGGGGCAATGCCGATGGCCGGCTCGCCTGTGAGCTGGCTGGCGTAGGCGTGGGTCGCGTGGCTTTTGCGCGCGACAGTCCAGGTGTCCAGACGCAATTTGCGTGCGCGGTGCCAGGGAATCTGTGCGTGATCACGTTCCGGCCAGTGCCAGGCCCAGACCGGCACATCATGGTAGGTAGCGCCGGCCTGCAAGGCGGCGCGCGCACTGGCGCGGCCAACCACTTGATGGTCGTCGCTGCCGTCTTTGCACCAGGTGCTGAACACCACATCGCCAGGGCGCAGGTAACGCATGATGAACTCGCTGAGCTGGAGTTCCTTGTCGAACAGGGCGTTGTGGGTAAAGCCGCCACGCACCCATTTCAGGCTGTGCATCGGCAACCCCAGACGCCGTAGCGCCTCGACGCTCTCTTGCGGGCGGAATACGCTCAAGCGTTTCTCTGACCATTGGCGCGAGCCGGGATGGCTGGCGCTGCCGTCGGTGATAGAGAGCAGTTGCAACGGGTGACCGAGGCTTGAGAGTAATTGCAGCAGGCCGCCACAAGTCACTACCTCGTCGCCGGGATGCGGGGCGATGACCACGGCACGTGCGCCGGCCGGCACCAGACTGCGGGTGTTGATGACGGGAATGTTGTCGAGTTGCGCGGCGCTGTTCCAGATTTGCGCCGGCAGGCTGCCTTCACTTAGATATAACGGTTTCATGAGTGCTACGTCCTTGTTGTGTCTCGCCCTCAATCGCGCGCGGCGAGCATCGCTCAAGCGCTTCGACCCGTGAAGGCTGGTGGAAAACCATGCGGCGCTCCGAACCCTGGATTGCCGCGCAGGAGAGTATTGCTCATGGCGCGCGGTTCGTCGCGTCGGCGAGCAATCTGATCTGTGTTTTTTTGTTATAGCTGTGTTGGAGGTCGCAGACCGGCGCAGAAACGTTGAGCGACATCAGTGATTCAACGCAAACCTTCCAAAGCCGCGACGGAGCGCGGTTCGCGGCTCCAGACCTCGAGAATGAAGTCTGCTTCCTGATGCAAAACCAGCCTCGGCAGAGCCAATTGGTCGTGGATCTGATCGTGTACCTGACGCGCATTCAACGGGCATTGATCAATCGGCGGGCGCCAGTGGCACGCCAGCAGTTGCCCGTCTGCGCTCAGGGAATTGCTGATGTGATGGATCACGGCTGTCAGATCATTGCCATCGAGGTAGTAGCCGATTTCGCTAAATACGATCAGGTCGAATTTTTCTTCCGGCCAGTCATCTGGCAGGCGGTTTTGGCGGACCTCGGCGTGATCGAACAAGCTCAAGCGCGTTTGCGCCAGTCCCACCGCAGCGGCGGCCGTGTCGCAGCACAATAAGCGGTCACAGCGCTGCGCCAGCTCGGCACTCAGTTCACCATTGGCGCAGCCCGGTTCGAAGATTGCGCGATAGTGCGGGCGCGGCAGTGCCGCAAGCGTGATCGCCCGTTTGCGCTGCTCGTACCAGCGCTGGCGAAACGCCCAAGGGTCGTCGTTGCCGGCAAACAGCCCGTCGAAATAGCGGTCGTCGACGCTCAAAGGAAGATCACCTCAAACGGTTGCAGCAGTCGATCCAGCACGTACGGTGCCAGCACCGGGCCGAGTCCAGCCACTGGGTCGCCTTCCAACTGACTGGCGAACGCATGCACCGCGTGGCGTTTGCGCGCGACTTGCGCACACGTCAGATTGATTTTGCGCGCGCGCTGCCAGGGCACGAAGGCATCTTCGGGCGTCGCCCAGTGCCACGTCCAGACCGGTAATTCATGACAGGTTGCGCCCGTGCGACGAGCCGCTTCGCTACTCGCCCGGCCAACCGCTTCATGGTCGCAGTGACCGTCTTCGCTCCATGTAGTGAACACCACGTCGTTGGGGCGCAAATGGCGCTGGATGAATTCGCACAACTCGGCTTCGCGCGCCGCCACCTGAGTATCGGCAAAACCGCCGCGTAGCCATTTCAAGCGATGCATCGGCAGGCCGAGGCGACGCAGGGCTTCGGCGGATTCCTGCGGACGGACCACGCTCAAACGCTCCACCGGCCACCGTTGCGAGCCGGGGTGGCTGGCGCTGCCATCGGTGACCGAGATCAATTGCAGCGGACGTCCGGCAGCGGCGAGCAATTGCAGCAAGCCGCCGCACCCGAGCACTTCGTCGTCCGGATGCGGCGCGATGACCACCGCGCGCGAACCGGGCGGCACCAGGCTGAGAATGTCGATGCTGTCCAGTTCGGCCAAATGCTGCGAGCTCTGCCATTGGTGCAAGGTCGTGCCCTGGCCGACAATCGGATTGGTTTTCATAACGTCCATGTCTCCGTGGGTTGCGCTGCGATCAATTGCCCGAGGGCGGCGAGGTCACGTTCGGCATGGCTTTGACGCAGGAACACCGGCAGATCAGCGCTCAAACGGGCGAACTGGCGATCCTTGCAGAACGGCCCGGCGCCCAATGCGCGACCAACATGATCAATGACTTGTGCGGCAGACTGTTCGACCACCGCCCGCGCACGGCGGGCCAGCAGTTCGGCATTGGCCTGCGGATGAGCATCAATGTGCAGCGCGCTGAAACGCAACACATCGGCAGCAGCCTGCAACGCCACATCGACCGCACCCAGATGCGCCAATGCATGCGGCTCCTCGCGTTGTGTGCAGTGTTGGCGCAAACGTTCGGCTATCCCCCTCGCGGCGCCGTACCAACAGGCGGCGATGCCGATTCCGCCTTGCCAGAAACCCGGCCGTTGCAGGTAGTCACCGGGACTGCCAATCGCTTGGCCCTCGACCCTGTCAAACAACACCTCAACCGAGCCGGTGGCGCCCATGCCGACCGCTTGCCAGCCTTGATCGGTGATGGTCACCCCCGGTTGATCGAGCGCGACCGCCACCAATTGCTGGCGATCTGCTTCATCCCACGCCGTCAGCAGCGCATGACTGAGCACGGCAGCGCCGGAACACCACGCCTTGCGCCCGTCCAGCACCACCATGTGCCCGGATGGACTGACCTTGACCCGCGCCTGTGGTGGCTCGGCGGCCCACATGCCCCAGGTGCTGCCAGGAGTCGGCGCGCCACCCAGTTGTTCGATGATCGACAGCGCGTCGGTGTGGCCCTCATACAGTTTGCACACGCCCAGATCATGCCCGCCCACCAGCGCCAGCCCTTGAAAACGCTCAAGGGTGTAGCCACTGCCCGGCAGTGGCAGGCGATCCAGTCCGGCCTCGACCAGTTCACGCAGACACTGGCCGAGGGCTTGCGGATCGGCGTAATCCGCAGTGCGCGCGGATAAATAGCCGTGCAGGTCCATGATCAATCTTCTTCTTCGCGTTGCAGTTCGAACATCAACAGCGAGCGACCGGTGACAGAGTATTCATGGCCGAACTCGAAGCGCTCCTGGCCGCGAATCGACGGCTGATTGGTGTCGATCATGCAGGTCCAGAAACTGCCTTCCGGGACTTCCGGCAGCGTGAAGTTGACGATGTCGTGATGGGCGTTGACCACCAGCAGCAAGGTCGCGTCGGCGCCTTTGCGGCGGATACCGGTTTCCTGCGCGCGGCCGTCGAGCAGCATGCCCAGGCAACGGTTGTGCGCGTCGTGCCAGTGCTCGGTGGTCATCTCGGTGGCGTCCGGCGCCAGCCAGGTTACGTCTTTGACGCCGATGTCTTCGTTGTACTCGCCGACCAGGAAACGCCCACGACGCAGGATCGGATAGGCCAGACGCAGCTTGATCAGACGTTTGACGAATTTCAGCAGGGCCTTGCCGTCTTCGCTCAGGTCCCAGTTCACCCAGCCAATCTCGCTGTCCTGACAGTAAGCGTTGTTATTGCCGTCCTGAGTGCGGGCGAATTCGTCGCCGGCGACGATCATCGGCGTACCTTGGGCCAGCAGCAGGGTGGCGAAGAAATTGCGCATCTGCCGTTGGCGCAGCGCATTGATTTCCGGATCGTCAGTCGGGCCTTCGACGCCGTGGTTCCACGACAGGTTGTTATTACTGCCGTCCTGATTGTTCTCGTCGTTGGCCTCGTTGTGCTTGTCGTTGTACGACACCAGATCATTCAGGGTGAAGCCGTCGTGGGCGGTGATGAAGTTCACCGAGGAATATGGCCGGCGCCCACGTTCATTGAACATTTCGCCAGAGGCGGTCATGCGACTGGCGAAATCGGCAACCTGGCCGTCGTCGCCTTTCCAGAACGCGCGCACGGTGTCGCGGAATTTGTCGTTCCACTCGACCCAGCCCGGCGGGAAGTTACCCACCTGATAACCACCGGGGCCGCAGTCCCACGGCTCGGCGATCATTTTCACCTGACGCAGCACCGGGTCCTGACGGCAGGCCACGAGGAAGCTGTGGCGCTCGTCGAAACCATCGTGATAACGCCCGAGAATGGTCGCCAGGTCAAAGCGGAAACCGTCGACGTGCATTTCGCTGGCCCAGTAGCGCAGCGAGTCGGTGACCATTTGCAGCACGCACGGGTGGCTCAGATCCAGCGTGTTGCCGGTACCGGA
This sequence comes from Pseudomonas sp. P4795, assembly GCF_048822895.1. Lineage (NCBI taxonomy): Bacteria > Pseudomonadati > Pseudomonadota > Gammaproteobacteria > Pseudomonadales > Pseudomonadaceae > Pseudomonas > Pseudomonas sp. P4795. Next base: position 37,608 of record NZ_JBMFBT010000008.1, read on the forward strand.
ATCGTTGATGTAGTAGCGCTTGTCGTCCGGCATCAGTCGGTAGTACGACGCGTTGTCGATGCCGCGCATCGACAGGGTCGGGCCTTGCTCGTTGCCTTCGGCGGTGTGGTTGTAGACCACGTCGAGGATCACTTCGAGGTTGGCTTCGTGCAGGTGCGCGACCATCTCCTTGAATTCAGCGATCTTGCCGCTGGCCAGATAACGCGGGTCGGGGGCGAAGAACGCGATGCTGTTATAGCCCCAGTAGTTGGTCATGCCTTTGTGCAGCAAGTGCTGATCGTTGACGAAGGCGTGGATTGGCAGCAGCTCCACCGAAGAAACCCCGACGCTGCGAATGTGCTTGAGCACATCGTCATTCATCAGACCGGCAAACGTACCGCGTACGTTTTCCGGCACCGAGGGGTGACGCATGCTGATGCCGCGTACGTGGGTTTCGTAAATGATGGTTTTGTCCCACGGCACGCTGACGCGCTGGTCGTTGCCCCAGGTGTGCGCCGGGTCGATGACTTTGCACTTGGGCACGAAGGGCGCGCTGTCGCGTTCATCGAAACTCAGGTCGGCGTCCGGGTGGCCGATGGTGTAGCCGAACAGCGCTTCCGACCATTTCAACTCGCCGACCAGTTGCTTGGCGTACGGGTCGATCAGCAGTTTGTTGTGGTTGAAACGGTGGCCGTTGGCCGGGTCATAAGCACCGTACACGCGGTAGCCATAGATCAGCCCCGGATGCGCGTCAGGCAAGTAGCCGTGGTAGATCTCGTCGGTGTATTCCGGCAGTTCGATGCGCTCGAGTTCGACTTCGCCAGCATCGTCGAAAATGCACAGTTCGACCTTGGTGGCGTTGGCGGAAAACAGTGCAAAGTTGACCCCCAGACCGTCCCAGGTCGCACCGAGCGGGAAGGGCAGGCCTTCACGGATTCTCGAAGGCTCGGTATGTGCGGCGGGATCGGCTTTTTTTGGACTGGTCATGCAATTGCTCCTGCAAATCGGGGAAATCCGGGACGAGTTTGTCCTCGGTGGCGAGCGAGCTCGCCACGCGGTGGTTCAAATCAGAGTTCTAAGTAGCGTCAGTTCGCCTGTTTGCGCGAGGTGCGCGGTTTCTTCTCGGCGGCTTTTTCGCCTGGGGGAATCACTTTGGCTGCGCTGGCAGGCTTGGCCTTGTCCGCAGCCTTGGGCTTGGCGTCAGCAGTCTTGACGGTCGCGGTTTTGCCAGCAGTTTTGCTGCCAGCAGCCTTCGGCGACTTCTTCGGTGCCAGTGCTTCGGCCTCGGCCAGTTTGCGTGCCATCTCCCAATGGCGAGCGTCTTCGCCTTCGGGTTGACCTTCGGATTCCCAGATCTGATAGGCGAATTCGCGAATGCGTTTATCGTCGGTACTCATCGCAATGCTCCTGAACTGAACTAGTGCTTCTATAAGTGTTGGATAAACAGATTGACCGGGAAATCCCCCAGCGCGGCGCTGACGTTCAGCTCCCTGTTTTTTGTGACTGCGACGCTGGAAAAAAGTCCCTTCAGATTTGCGTCAGAGGCGAGGAACGGTAAAACCACCCGCGTATCGCCCCAGCGCAGCGCATCTATCTGAGGTACGGCACTGTCTTCCAGCAGTGTCGCGCAACGGACTGGAACAACCACGATCGCCCGGTGCCCTGCATGTTCGCGACTGAACGCGAGCACGTTGTGTGCCTGGCTGCCCAGTACCTCAAGCGCCTGGTACGAACCACGGCGAAACAACTCCAGCTGTTCGGCGCGCAGGTTCAATACCTGTGCAATCAGCGCCTGCTTGATGCGCCCGTCACGCCAGTTCGCCAGCAGTTCCGGCACCGGCGCGACTGGCTGTAATGCCTGTTCGCGCGCCGGGTAATCCACCGGCCGCCGATTGTCCGGATCGACCAGGCTGAAATCCCAGAACTCGTTGCCCTGATACAGATCGGGAATCCCCGGCACGGTCATGCGCAGCAAGGTTTGCGCCAGACTGTTCAGCGCACCCGCCGCGGCGATGTGGTTGACCGTGTCGGCGAGTTTGCCGCGCAGCAGCCGGCCCTCGGGCGACAACAGCAGGCGTTCGGTGAAGTCTTTGGCGCTGTTTTCGTAAGCCTCGTTCGGCGCGCTCCAACTGCTTTGCAACTTGGCTTCGCGCAAAGCTTTCTGTTGCCACTGCCAGATGCGCCGGGCGTAATCGCTCAGGTCGTTCTGATCATCCGCGCGCAAATCCAAGGGCCAACTGCCGAGCAGGGCTTGATAGAGGATCAGTTCGTCACCGGCTGACGGTTGTTGCTCGTCACCGCGCAGCGGCCGGGCCAGCACGCGCCACAGTTCAATCTGGTCGGCATACCAGGCGCTGCGTTCGCTGAGCACTGCCAGTCGCGCGCGGGTGTCTTCGCCGCGCTTGTGGTCGTGGGTAGCGGTGGTCAGCAGATTGTCCGGGAAGCTCTTCAAGCGCTGCTGACAGATGTCGTGGAAATCACTCAGTGGCGCGCTGAATTGTTCGGTGTTGTAGCCGACGTCATTGCGCGACAGCAGCACCGCCGAGCGATACAGCGCGGTGTCCTCCACGGCTTTGGCGGCGGCGGGCGAAGTCAGTTGCTGGAAACGCACACAGGCATGCTTGAGAATCTTGCGTGAGCGGCCACGCGGTTTGTTGCGCCATGGTTCGCCGCCAAGCCACGCGGCCACGCAATCGAGTACCGGCCAGTCGCCTTCGCCGAGGGTCTGGCGCGCACCGTCCATGGCTTGCTGAAAGAATGCGTCGTCCTGCGCCGAACGGCCCATGGCGCCGATGTAAGTGCGGTAAACCGGGAAGTGCACGATCAAGGCTTGCAGTGCGCGGCGGATCGCGCCGAGTGTCAAATCTCGGGTCATCAAGTCGTCGCGCGCCACTTGCAGCAGGGCTTGAGCAACGCTTTCGAAATCACTGGCCAGCGAGCCGTTGAGGATTTCCCGACGAGCGAGCTGCGCTTCTTCAATGAAAGCAGGAGGGCGTTCGGCATGGCGTTGCCACAATTCGCCCAACACTTGCTCGCCGCTCGGCTCATGTTGCAGCAGCGACAACTGGTTCATGAATTCGTAACCGGTGCTGCCGTCTACCGCCCAATCTTCGTGCAACGTTTCGCCTTCGCCGAGGATTTTCTCGACGTACAGCGGCAGATGCCGATCCGGGGCGAGCAGGTCGAGACGGCGGCGCAGTTTGCGGCAGTACCCGCGTGGATCGGCCAGACCGTCGATATGGTCGATGCGCAAGCCATCAACCAAACCTTGGCTGATCAGCTCGAAAATTTTGCCGTGAGTCGCTTCGAACACCGCCGGGCGCTCGACGCGCAAACCACCGAGTTCATTGACATCGAAGAAGCGCCGCCAATTGATGTCATCGGCAGCGGTGCGCCAACTGGCGAGGCGATAGCTCTGGCGCTCCAGCAGTTGATGCAGGCGCTGGAAGCCTTGTGCGGTTTTCGAATCGTACAGCGCGAGGTTACGTGTGATGGCTGCAAGTGCCTGCGCATCACTGACGAGTTCGCTGAGTTCCTTTTTCAACGGAATCGCCAGTGCATGCGCGTCAGTCTGATGGCTGAGGCTGTTGAAACGATCGGCGAGGTTGTTCAGTGCCTGGGCGCGTTCGCTGTCGACAGCCGCATCGGGCTTGAGCAGTTCGCCGTAGTCCTTGGGGCAGATCGGGAAGTGGTGCTCGTAGTGCTCGACATGGAAGCTGCCGGTATCGGCGTTGAAGCACAGCGGCAGCGTCGCATCCTGCAAGGCGATACCGTAATCGCTGCCGAGAAAGGGCAGCAGCAACTGGCCTTCCATCAGCGGGTCGGGCGAGTGCCATTGAATGTCGAAGAACTCGCCGTACGGGCTGAGGCGTCCCCATTCCAGCAAGTCCAGCCACCACGGGTTGTCACTGCCGCCGACCGCCATGTGGTTGGAGACGATATCGAGGATCAGCCCCATATCGTGTTCGCGCAGCGTCTTCACGAAGCGCCGCAGTGCCACTTCGCCGCCCAGTTCCGGATTGACTTGAGTCGGATCGACCACGTCGTAGCCATGCATCGAACCGGCACGGGCTGCCAGCAGCGGCGAAGCATAAATATGGCTGATACCCAGCTTGGCGAAATACGGCACCAAAGGCACGGCTTGTTCCAGGGTGAAGCCTTTATGGAACTGCAGGCGCACCGTGGAGCGTATGGGTTGGGTTATCGGCGCGCTCATTGGTCACGCTCGGCAGCTTGCAGGCGGGCGCAGGCCAGCAGTTCCAGACGGCGCGCGGCGTCAGCGCCATCGAGCAATGCTTCACTGGTGCCCGGCAGCCGTCGTGACCAGTTCGGATGAGTGTCGATAGTGCCGGGGAGGTTGGCCTGTTCGTCGAGGCCAAGGGCGTCTTCCAGTGGCAGCAAAACCAGTGGCGCGCGGGTATGGCCGAGGAAGCGTACGGCAGCATCAACCACTTGGTCGGCCTCGTGGGATTCTTCGCGAAAGTTTTGCGGGTCTTCGCTGAGCGCGCTGCGCAGGCCTTCGCGTTCGCGAGCACGATGATGGCGCCATTCGATCTCGCCATTGGCATCGACAAAACCCAGCCGCGAATTCCAGTCGATGTCGCGGCCATGCCACCAGCCATTGAGCGTCGGCAAGTCGTGGGTGCTGGTGGTCGCCAAGGCATTGTCCGGCCAGTCAAGGATCGGTTTGAAACGGGTGTTGTCGTGTTCAAACAACAGAACGCGCATGCCGAGCATGGCGCGGGCGATGAGTTTTTCCTGGAGACCGTCGGGTACGGTGCCGAGGTCTTCGCCCAGTACGATCGCTTGATGGCGGTGAGACTCGAGGGTCAGCAAGCGCAGCAAGTCGTCTACCGGGTAATAAAGATACGCGCCGTCCGCCGGAGCTGCGCCGTTGGGAATAACCCACAAACGTTGCAGGCCCATGACGTGGTCGATGCGCAGACCGCCTGCGTGGGCAAAGTTGGCACGCAGCATTTCGATGAACGCGCGGAAACCGTTGCGCACCAGACCTTCCGGGGAAAACGCGGAAATCCCCCAGCCCTGACCGGAGCGATTAAGAATGTCCGGCGGCGCGCCAACCGTCAGTGAGGCGAGCAGCTCGTCCTGAAAACTCCAGGCCTGACTGCCGCCACCATCGGCTCCAACGGCGAGGTCGGCGATCAGACCAATGCCCATCCCGGCGCTGCGCGCGGCAGTTTGTGCACGCTCGAGGCAGCGGTGGATCAGCCATTGGCAGAAGGCGAAGTAGCCGATGCGCGCGGCATTCTCTTCGGCAAACTCGCCAAGGGCGGTGCCGCGCGGGTCCTGCCATTGTTCTGGCCAGGTGCGCCAGTCGAGACTTTCGCCGCGGGCGGCGCGCATCTCTTGAATGGCTTCGAAACGGCAGTGGTTTTCCAGCGCCGCGCCGCCGACGTGACGGAAACTGGCGAAGTCCTCGTGCAGCGGATGCGCGCCGCTGGTGAAGCCTTCGTACAAGGCGTGCAGGAGTTTTTGCTTGGCCTCGGCGGCGGTTGGCCAGTCGATCAGTTTCAGCTCTTCGAGCTGTTTGAACTGCTCGGTCAGCCCGGCGGACTCGATTGCATCACGCAGGGCGCGCTCGCCGAGAATCGCACCTGGCGCCGCGTAAAGCGGATTGAGGAACAAGCGGCTGGAAGGCGAGTACGGGCTGTAACGCCCGGTGTCAGCACTGAACATCGCGTGCAAAGGGCTGATCGCCAGCGCTTCGGCACCGCGTTCACCCGCCACTCGGGCCAGTTCTTCCAGCGCCTGAGTGTCGCCGAAGCCACCATCGCCGGGGCGACGCAGCCCATAAAGCTGAACACTCAAACCCCAGGCGCGCGGGATCGGACTGTCCACCGCATCGCCAACGCTGTAGCAACGCTCAGGGGCCACGGCCAGCGTGAAATGCTGATCGTCGATGTGCACTTGCTGGTAACCGACCGGGATCAGGCCGGGCAAGCGTGCTTCCCCGTCGAGCTTGAGGTCCATGCGCGAACCGTCTTCGAGGTGAATTTCGCAAGGCGTTTCAGGCTTGAAGTAACGTGCCAGATCTACGCCGACACCGACGTCGGCGGTCAGCAGCGGCGGCAGGTGCCGATCCTGCTGCACTTGTTGCAGTTGCAGCAGACTGGCGTCGATTTCCTGTGCGGTACTGGCCGGGTGGCCAAGTCCGGTGAGGACATTGCGCAGCACTGCCGGAGCGACTTTCTGCGGACGGCCGTTGGCATCGATCCAGTCGACGGCCAGGCCCGCGCGGCTTGCCAGAATTTCCAGTTGCGCATCGCTCATAGGCGCTCTCCATCCAAAGGTTGCAAAGGGGTTGCGGCCGTGAGGCTGACAAGTGCGCAGTACGGAGGGAGCAGGCCCTCATCCGCCGTCTCGTCGGCGGGTGGCTGCTGAAAGCGCCACACCGCGTCGGTCCGTGGAAGGTTGACCACTGGCTTGTCGCTGAGGTTCAGGTCGATTCGCAGCTCACTGCCATCACCCAGTCGCCAGCGCGCGCTGACGGCGGCGCGATCAAGCAGTTGCGCGCCGAGTGCCTGGGTGCCAGGCAGGTTCGGAATGATGTATTGATGGCGCAGTTTCAGCAGTTGCCGGTACAGCGCCAACGTCGCTTGTTGCTTGGGTGAGCCGTTACCGATCAGCCGCGGTTGCGAGGCAAGGAAGGTTTTTTCGGCATTCGGATCGGGAATTCGCTGACGTTTTTCCGGGTCAGCAAAGGCACTGAAACCGGCGAATTCATTGCGACGGCCATCGCGCACCAACTCGGCCAGTTCATCGTGATGGTGGGTGAAAAATACGAATGGCTGCTCGGCGGCGAATTCATCGCCCATGAACATCAGCGGAATCATCGGCGACAGCAGTAACAGCACCGTGGCCGCTTCCAGCGCCCGGGGGGCGGCCAGTTGATGCAAGCGTTCACCGAACGCGCGGTTGCCGATCTGATCATGGTTCTGCAAGAACAGCACGAAAGCGGTCGCTGGCAAATGGTCGCTAGGCTCGCCGCGCGGTTCACCGTGGCGCGTGATGTGGCCCTGAAACACGAAGCCCTGACTCAGGCAGCGGGTCAACTGGCGTGTCGGTTGCAGCGCGTAATCCGCGTAATAAGCGTCGGTTTCACCGGTCAGCAGCACGTGCAGAGCGTTATGGCCGTCATCGTTCCACTGCGCGTCATAGTGCTCTTCGAGCAGGCTCGACTGGTTGAGTTCGTTCTCCAGGGTCAGCCATATGTGGCGGCCCGGGTCGGTCTGCTGGCGAATGCGCTGCGCCAGTTCCGGCAGGAAATCCTCGCTTTCTATCGCGTGAACCGCGTCCAGACGCAGGCCGTCAAAGCGATATTCGAACAGCCACATCAGCGCGTTGCCGATGAAAAAATCCCGCACTTCAGGCAGGCGAAAATCAATCGCGGCGCCCCACGGCGTGTGTTTGTCTTCGCGGAAGAAGCTCTCGGCGTAGCGATGCAGGTAATTTCCGTCCGGGCCGAAATGGTTGTAAACCACGTCGAGGATCACCGCCAGGCCATGGCCGTGAGCGCTGTCGATCAAGTGTTTCAGTTGTTCGGGCGTGCCGTAGGAATCTTGCGGCGCGTAATGCAGGACGCCGTCATAACCCCAATTGCGTTCGCCGGGGAATTGCGCGATGGGCATCAGTTCGATGGCCGTGATGCCCAATTCGGCGAGGCGCGCCAGGTGCTGTTCGACTTCGGCGAAGCCGCCAAGCGCACCGACGTGCAGCTCGTAGATCACCGCTTCACTCCACGGCCGACCCTGCCAGGATGTGTTTCGCCATTGATAGGCGAGGGGGTCGACCACCACGCAGTGGCCTTGGAGGCCACCATTTTGCGCCCTGGAGGCCGGGTCCGGCACTTGCAGTTCGCCATCGATATTGAAGCGGTACTGACTGCCAGCGGGGCAGCGAGTCTTGACTACAAACCAGCCGTCATCCTGCGGCAGCATTGGTAAGGATTGCCCATCGGCCAGTTCGACACTGACGTAAAACGCATCCGGCGCCCATAACGCAAACTGTGTGTGTTCGGCGTCCAGCATGATCGCGCCGTGGGGCCAGGTTGCTATAGACCGTGACGGCATTGTGGAAAATCTCTCTGTTTATCTGTGGCTGGCTTTACCTAGCGCCTTGGCGACCAGTTGTTCGTAAAGTTCAGCGTAGGGTTCGACCGCTTTGGACCAATTGAACGGTGCAGCCATCGCCCGGCAACGCATGGCGTTGAGCAGTTCGGGATAAGCGAAGACTTTGAATGCGCGGCTCAGGGCCTCGCGGTAACTGTCGGCAGTGGATTCGTCGAAGAGGAAACCGGTGACGCCATTTTCGATGGTGTCAGCCAGGCCGCCGGTATTGCGTGCCACCGGCAACGAGCCGAAACGCTGGGCGTACATCTGGCTCAGGCCGCAAGGTTCGTAACGTGATGGCATCAACAGGAAATCGCTGCCGGCGAACATGCGTCGGGCGTCGGTTTCATTGAAGCCGATGCGCACGCCGATCTGGCCGGGGAAGCGCAGCGCCAGTTCGCGCATGGCTTGTTCTTCCTCTGGCTCTCCGCGACCGATGATTGCGATCTGGCCACCGTTCTGCACGATGTACTCAGACACTGCTTCGGTCAGATCCAGACCTTTCTGGTAAACCAGACGCGAGACCACGGCGAACAGCGGGCCGGTGGAATCTTTCAGGCCGAACAACTGCCGCACATGCGCGGCGTTGACCGCTTTGCCTTCCCAGTCACCAATGGCGAATGGCGCAAACAAGTGCGGATCAGTAGCTGCATCCCAGCTCTCATCGATGCCATTCGGAATACCGCTGAGCAAACCTTGCTGGGTCTTGGCGGCGAGAAAACCGTCGAGGCCGCAGCCGAAATCCGGGGTGGTGATTTCCTGCGCATAGGTGGCACTGACCGTGGTGATGTGGCTCGAATAGGCCATGCCAGCCTTGAGGAACGACATCTTGCCGTAGAACTCCATGCCTTCCTGTTGCAGGGCATGGTTGGGAATGCCGAGTTCCGGGCACGAACCGAGGCTGGTCACGCCTTGATAGGCGAGGTTGTGAATGGTGAACAAAGTCGGAGTGCGTTGCCCGCGCCAGTGCATGTAAGCAGGCGCCAGGCCGGCCGGCCAGTCATGGGCGTGCACCAGATCCGGGCACCAGTGAATTTGTGCGAGGTTGGCGGCGATATCGGCAGCGGCCAGACCGAGACGGGCGAAACGAATGTGGTTGTCCGGCCAGTCGCGACCGTTGTTGGCGCCGTAAGGTGAACCCTCGCGCTCGTAGAGTTCGGGGCAGATCAGCACATATATGACCAGACCATCAGGCATGTCCATGCGCCCGATCTTGCAGGGTGGCAAGGCGGCATGCCCGCCCAGCTCGCCGATAATATGAATCGGGTTTTCGCTGTTCATCACCTGCGGGTAGCCGGGGATCAGCACTCTTACATCATGCAGGTGCGCCATGGCCCGGGGCAGGGCGGCAGAAACGTCACCCAGACCGCCGGTTTTCACCAGGTCGGCGATTTCCGAGGTAACGAACAAAACTTTCTTCTTGTTGGGATTCTGGCGGATTACCGGCGTCAGTGGCTTGGTACCCGGGACGTTGATTGTCCGGGTGCCGGGAACGCTCACTGTGGTCGATTCACCGATCGACTGCTGCACACGCTCTCCCTGAATATCCAATGCCACGCTGATCATATGAATCTCCCGTCGTTGATCTGATTCTTGTCTGGAACACCCGATGACCATGGCCAAGTCCTGTGGCCGGGCGCAAACGCGCCACGCATCGGTGAGCAAACGCTACCCAACACGTGCAAGCAGAATGGGTGAGGAGGCCATTGCAAAAGTTGAACCACTCGCGTTGGCCTTGCCTTTCAGATGACCCGCCGCCTTCAGCAAAAGTTTCGATTAATTTTCTGCTATGTGACGGCGAGATTTCGCCCCGCGAAAAGCAGTCTAGGCCAGATCCTAGAGCGGGCGAGGGCAATCGGACGAATTGTTCGACAATCTGTTTCAGCGTCAGGTAAATCGCGGGTTGTAGCGGGGGTACGCACCGACGAAGTGCAGGTTTTCAGAGGCGGGCGATTCAAAACGGTGACTGGTCAGTCACCATTTCGGGCGCGGCAGGCGCCCGGGTGCACTGTTGCGGTGCGGAGAGTCAGTTCAGTAGTCGAATCGGCTTTCCAGCTGACCAAGCCTGAACATCTTCGATCATCTGCGAAAAGAACAACTCATAGTTTTGCCGGCTGACATAGCCCACATGCGGCGTCGCCAAGACATTCTCCAGCGTGCGGAAGGGATGCAGCGACGGCAGCGGCTCCTGATCAAACACATCGAGTGCCGCGCCGCCGATCTGTTGTTTCTGTAACGCCTTGATCAACGCCGCTTCATCGACAATCGGCCCGCGTGCGGTGTTGACCAGCAGCGCAGTGGGTTTCATCCAGCCCAAGGCCTGAGCATCAACCAGCCCACGGCTGCGCTCGCTGAGCACTAGATGCACCGATAACACATCGGCTTGTTCGAACAGTTGCTGCTTGCTGACATAAGTAACGCCGACCTCGGACGCGCGTTCGGCGGTAAGGTTTTCGCTCCAGGCAATCACGCGCATGCCGAACACCTGCCCGAACTGCGCAACCCGCTGGCCAATGCTGCCCAGCCCGAGGATCCCCAGGGTCTTGCCGTGCAGGTCGCCACCCAGACCTTGCTGCCACTGGCCGTCGCGCAGGGCATTGGCCTCGGTCACCAGGTTGCGGGTGGCGGCCATGATCAGCGCCCAGGTCAGTTCGGGAGCGGCGTGCTTGTAGCTGTCGGTGCCGCAGATGCGGATGCCCAGCTTCGCAGCGGCTGGCATGTCCAGCGCGGCGTTGCGCATGCCGCCGGTGACCAGCAACTTCAGGTTCGGTAGTCGCTTGAGCAAATCCTCATCGAACCGGGTGCGCTCGCGCATCACGCAGATCACTTCGAAGCGTGCCAGACGTTCGGCCAGTGTGGCGTTGTCCGCCGGATACTCATGCACAAAACTCACTTCGCCCAGGCTGTCCAGCACCGACCAGTCGACCACATCGCGAGCCACGTCCTGCCAGTCATCGATCACTGCGATTTGCAACGCCATCAGCCTTACCTCATCAAGGAGCGAGTTTGTTTTGCGCCAGCCAGCCGAGCAATGCCTGGTGGAATTTGGCCGGTTCTTCCATCTGCGGGGCGTGGCCCATTCCGGGGAATTCCACCAGCGTCGAATGTGGAATCAGCTTCGCTACCTGCTTGCCGAGCACTTCGTAATGCCCGATCTTCGCCTTTACCTCAGGCGGCGCGATGTCCTTGCCGATGGCCGTGGTATCGGAGGTGCCGATCAACAGCAGGGTCGGCATTTTCAGGTCTTTGAACTCGTAGTACACCGGCTGGGTGAAAATCATGTCGTAGATCAGCGCCGAGTTCCATGCGACTTGCGTCTTGCCCGGGCCGTTGCTCAGACCCGCGAGCATGTCTACCCAGCGGTCGAATTCAGGTTTCCAGCGGCCGTCGTAATAAGTTGTGCGTTCGTAGTCGCGGATGCCTTCGGCGGTGACTTTCAGTTCACGCTGATACCACTGGTCTACGGTGCGATACGGCACGCCGAGGGCTTTCCAGTCTTCCAGACCGATCGGGTTGACCAGCGCCAACTGGTCGACCTGATCCGGGTATTGCAGCGCATAGCGGGTGGCGAGCATGCCGCCTGTGGAATGGCCGAGCAAGGTGGCTTTCTGGATACCCAGCGCTTTGAGCAATTGCTGGGTGTTGGTCGCCAGTTGCTGGAAGCTGTACTGATAGTGCTCGGGCTTGCTGGAGCTACAGAAACCGATCTGATCCGGTGCGATCACCCGGTAACCGGCCTCGCTCAGGGCTTTGATCGAACTGTCCCAGGTCGCGCCGCAGAAGTTCTTGCCGTGCATCAGAACTACCGAACGACCATTGGCCTTGCCATCGGCGGCGACGTCCATGTAGCCCATTTGCAGGGATTTGCCCTGGGATTGAAATTCAAAATGTTTGAGGGTGTAGGGATAGTCGAAACCTTGCAGTTCCGGGCCGTATTGCGCGTCTTCGGCATGCGCAACCAGCGGCAGAGTTGCGGTCAGGAGCAGGCCGGGCAGCCAGCGGGAAAGCGACACAGACATAGGGGCAACTCCGTAGGAAATCGACCGATGCTTGATCGGCCGGATTATGGCGACGTTAACCACAGGCAATACCCGCGCCCGAACGTTCAACCGAGCCAGCCGAGCGTGAGCATCGCTACCACGGTATAGCGTGCACCTTTGGCCAGCGTGACGATCAACAGAAAACGCCATAGCGGCTCGCGCATCACGCCCGCAACCAGCGTCAGTGGATCACCGATCACCGGCAGCCAACTGAGCAGCAGCGTCCAATGTCCGTAGCGCTGATAGTGCTTGCGTGCTCGCTGCATGTGGTCGGCACTCACGGGAAACCAGCGCCGATCCTGGAACCGCTCCAGCCCGCGCCCCAGCCACCAGTTCACCAGCGAACCGAGCACGTTGCCCAATGTCGCCACCGCGAGCAAGCCCCACAGCCAATAGCGCTCGCTGACAATCAAACCGACCAGCAATGCCTCGGATTGCAGCGGCAGCAACGTCGCGGCCCCAAATGCGGCGAAGAACAGCCCGGTGTAAGCCGCCGCCATCAATGCGCCGGGTAGTCCGCCACGATCACGTCAGTACCGTCCTTTTTCAGACCGATGACTTGATACGCATCGCTCATGCCGTCCATTTCCATGCCGGGCGAACCCATCGGCATGCCCGGTGCGGCCACGCCAAGCAGGTCGTCACGCTTGCTCAGGGCGAGGACTTGTTCCGCGGGCACGTGGCCCTCGACGAATTTGCCGTTGATGATTCCGGTGTGGCACGAGTTCAGACGTGGCGGCACGCCGTGCTTGAGCTTGAACTCGCTCATGTTGCTTTCGACGTGATCCTCGACCTTGAAGCCGTTGGCTTCGAGGTGGCTGATCCACTTTTTGCAGCAGCCGCAATTGGCGTCACGATGGACTTCAATCGGGATCAGGTCGGCGGCTTGCGCCAGGGAGGAAATGAACAGGGCGCTCAGGGCGACCAGACGCAGAGGGTTTCGCATACAGGGCTCTCGGCTTGAATGTGGTCAGAAAAGAACGCATTTTGACCTGATTTTCCTGCCGGGCTTCAACGGAGTGTTTCCAGTTAATTCAAGGCAGGCCTGCCAGGATGATCGTAGATCAAACCTGACAGGCCGCTGAGTGGCAGATGACAAATCTGTCAGCGAACCTTGAAACGCCCCATGATTGCGCTGACGCGGCTGTTGGCTTCGAGCAACTGACGGGTGTTGAGTTCGCTGGTGTGGCCGCTCTGCACCAGCTCTTCGACCATGTGGCGGATCTGCACCATGCTGCGGTTGATCTCTTCGGTCACCGCGCTTTGCTGTTCGGCAGCGGTGGCAATCTGTGTGCTCAGGCTGTTGATGTGGCTGACCGAACCGGCCATTTCGTCGAGGCCGGAATTGACCCGGGCGGTTGCGTCGGCGGCCGACTGGCAACTGACCTGAGTGTTTTCCATGGCGCTGACCGACGAACTCACGCCTTGCGTCAAACGGGTCAACATCTCGTTGATTTCCGAGGTGCTGGCCTGGGTGCGGGCGGCGAGGGCGCGTACTTCGTCAGCTACCACTGCGAAGCCGCGACCCTGCTCGCCAGCGCGGGCCGCTTCGATGGCGGCGTTCAGCGCCAGCAGGTTGGTCTGACCGGCGATGGCGCCGATCACGCCAAGGATTTCGGTGATGCGCTGTGCGTCCTGCTGCATGCTCTCGACTTTGCGCGTGGCGCCGGCGACTTCGTCGATCAAGGCCACGACGCTGTTGGAGGCCTCGCCGACGACGATCCGCGAGCGGTCGGCGTTTTCGTTGGCGCGCTGGGTGAAGGCTGCGGTTTCGGCGGCGTTCTGCGCGACGCTTTCGGCGGTCGAACTCATTTCGGTGATGGCGGTGACGGTCTGGTCGGTTTCCGAGGCGTGGCGCAGCAGGATCTGGCTGGTGTGCGCCGAGGTGCGTTGCAGATCGTCAAGGCCGGACGCCATCGCGCCGGTGGCCTGGGTGACTTCGCCGATCATGTTTTGCAGGTAAACGATGAAGGTGTTGACCGAGTGGCCAATGGCGCCCAGTTCGTCTTCGGCGCGAATGGTGATGCGTCGGGTCAGGTCGGCGTCGCCGCTGGACAGCAGATCGATGTTGGCTTTGAGGGCTTTCATGCGCTGCACCAGTTGGCGGATCGCATAGAGCTGCAACAGCACCAGCAGGATCACCATCGGAATCTGCAACAGACTCAGCGTGCTCAGTACGTCATCGCGCTGAGCGGTGATCAGGCGGGTCGGCAGGGCGGTGGCGAGGAACCACGGCGTACCTTCGATCGGACGCATGAAGAAGGTGCTGGCTTCGCCGTTATTGTCGAATTCGACACGCTGCGCCTGATCGCGGTTTTGCAGCCCGGCCTTGACCTGGCTGGCGAAGGTCGAACTGGCGGCGAGTTCGCTGATGTTTTTCAGGACGATCGGGCCGCTGATGCGCGAGCTATTACTGATGACCTTGCCGTCGGCTTCGACGATGAGCATTTCGGCGTTGAGGTCTTTTTCCTTGCGCGCCACCAGGTCGTTGAAGAAGCCCAGCGTGACGTCGATGGTCGACACGCCCCACGCGCTGCCGTTTTTCTGGATGGCCATGGCGCAGTTGGTGCGCGGTTCGGCGCTGGCGTCGTCCTTATAAGCGGCGGCCCAGGCGCACTGACCGCGCGGGGTCTGCATGCCGCCCTTGTACCAGCTCTGATCGTAATAGTTGGGTGCCGCGTCGCTGTTCCAGAAGGTGTTGACTGCCAGTTTGCCCGAGGCATCGCGGTGCCAGAACGTGCTGAATTTGTTGCGCCCGGCCTCGCGCTGTCCCGGCAACGGCCAGATCCCGCCGCCGAACACTTTCAGCTCGCCGTACTGATCCACCAGCCCCGGCAGCACCGTGTCGATGGCTGCGCTGTCGAGCAGCGGAACAGTCTGGGTGATGCTGCGCTGCTGGGACTGCACCTTGTTCAGTTCGCCCTGGATCTGCTCGGCGACTTCGGCGATGCGGTTGAGCACTACCTGCTCTTCGGTGTGGCGCAGCTTGGGTGCAACCAGTTGGCTGATGCCAACCACCGTCAGCACCGACAGCAGCAGAATGAACAGAACCAGAAACAGCGTGTAGCGAGCCTGAATAGTGCGGAATGCGGGCATGGAAACCGGTCCTTGAGCAGGGATTCTTATTATCGGCGGAGAGAAAACAGCGCGGGGTTCTACTACTTATCGTCGTGGCGCAAAGAAGCTTGAGGTACTCAAGTACTAAAAAGTGCTTTGAAGACCAGTGGTGGGTATCGAGATCGATACATGAAGACTAACCAGACGGTTCATTGGTCTTAAAGCTGCAATCTGGTGATCCGGTCAGAGCCGACAAAAGTCAATGATTGCTAGGGGAGGCTGGTTTGTATCCGGAATGTACAAGATTTGTAAAAAATATGAGAAAAGAGTTGGATCCATCTGTTCATCGACCGATACTCGCGGCAATTTGCAGTCGATCAATAAGGAAATATCCATGTCTTTCTCGCAAGGAACCCGCTCATGACGATCGGCCTTACTGGAACCTGGCAACCCAAGGCAGGTTTGCTGGTGCGCGATACTTCGGTTTCCGGCAAACCGGTGTCGCAAAACCTCAAGGTCAAGCAAATGCTGGCCTTGGTCGGTAACGATCCAACAGCGATCAACACCGCAGAGATGGACAAGCAGGGGTTGCACAAGGCAATCAGGGGTTTTGATCCGGAAAACGTTTCGACCAAACAGATGGGCAAATTGAGTGAGATGCTGCGCAGCCGCGGCCTGATCTCCGAGATCACGTCGATCAACCTGTTCAATGCCGGTGACAAGTTCGATCGCTTCGGCGTACCGAAGGACATCGACGCCAAGTTCAACGCGCTGGAGTATTTCGCCACGCAACTGGACAACATCCAGAGCAACAATATCCAGGGCAACAAGTACGCCAACGCGTTGATCCCCGAGTATAAAAAAGCCATTTATGTGCTGCAGAACCTGAAGACGTACGGCCAGGGTGGCGAGCGCCTTCCGCCTACCGACAAGGGCGTCAGCGCCAAGGCCTGATGCTGGTTTGTGGCCCGTCCGATGACGGAACGGGCCTTGTCCTCCGATCAGCTTCCTTCAAGGCGCATCGTGTCTGCGGACGATGGCGGGAAGCCCATCCGGTCATGCAGATACTGCATATGCGGGCAGTGCATTTCCAGCGCCCGTCGTTGAAAACCTCGATGAAACAAAGCCTGCCATCCTCTACCCCGCTCATCTGGCGCCAGCCCGGTGAACACAAAACCCATCGTCGATAACGCGTATTCAGCGCTGTCGAAACCTTGCGCCAGTCTGAGCCGGATCGAGATCATCCAGTGATAGGGCAAGCGCTGCAGCTGCGACAGCAGGCTTGCGTCCAGCTCCTTGAAAGTCCCGTCGTAACGGTCGGCATTCTGTTCGAGATGCACCGGGGCACCGATCCATGGCGACGCGATCGGCTGCGTTCCGAATACTGCGCATTGGCGCAGCATGAAATCGCGACACGCCACGGGCCAGGCCAACGCCGGAATTGCGCGTTGATAACCGTCGATGGGTTGATAACCGATGACCAGCGTCACCGGCTCCGACTCGCCATGCGGAGATCGGGCGTAGTCAGGCAAAACGCCGATGTTGTGAAAGCCGAGGCGGGCAGCCATGCGTTGCGTGTAGTCATGGTGGGTGACCTGCTTGATGGTTACGCCTTGACAGCCCAGCGCCTGGGCGTGAATCAATAGTTGCTGTGACAGCCGGGTAGCAATGCTCAGGCCGCGGGTATCCGGGTCAACCACGGTCAACGCCAGTTCAGCGATACTCGACCCCTTGGCGCGAACGAGCGTGGCATGCCCCAGCATCTGATCATCGGCCACCGCCACCAGTGAGTGCCAGCGACCCGCCGCGTGGTTCTGGTTGATCATGCATGGCAGGTAGACCTGAGGCTGCACGTAACAGTCGCCATAAACCTTGCGAAACAAATCGGTAACGGCCGAAGCGTCGCTCTTGCGGAAGCTTCTCAGAATCACGCTTTGCATGATGAAGGCTCCTGAGGCGAACTGTCGTACTCGCGCAGATCGATTACCTGGCGGTGCTTGCCCGAGCGCGGATGGCGTGACAGCGCTTCGACCGGGCAGCACTGCGTGTGCAAATCGAGGAGCTGATCGGCGCGCAGTTGGTCAATCAGTGGGTAGTGTTCGATCAACGCCTGGCGCAGTGCGCGATTGGCCTCGGCAGGTGTAAGCGTGGTGCCGACCGGCGCCCATTTCACGCTCAGCACATCTTTGCGCCCGGTCTGCTCGATCACCAATTGCCAGTCGACACTGCCGGTGTAGCGCTGCACGAGCTCGCCAAGCGTGCGGATCAGCAGCGTCAATATGCCCACGCGCACACGCTGGCTGTCAGCGCTGCGGCCCATCAACGCGAATTTGCGCATGGGCGTCGCGCAAGGCTCGCGCCAGCAGGCCCGATCACCCACCGGGTAGCGGATCATTGGCATCAGGCGCCGCGTGAGGTTGGTCGTCACCAGCATGCCGATGCGATCACATTCAGTAATCACTTCGCCGGTGTGCTCGTCGATGATCTCCAGAACGCTGTGGCCATCCGGCGTTCGGTGTTCACCCAGGATGCAATCAAGATGACTGGCGCCGAGGAACCCGGCGTCGACGCTGGCGTAGCCCATCGAGGCAACGCGCACGTTGGGGAAGACCCGGCCGAGCAATTGCAGTTGCGCGGGGAACAGGCTTTCGCCGCCGTAGAGCAGGGTTTCAACGCCGTACAGCGTCTGGTCGTGTTGATCCAGCCACGCAGCGAATGTCAGTAGCTGTGCAGGTACGCCGGCCAACACATTGATCCGTTGCTGCGCAATCGCTTCGGCCAGAACTGCGGGCTCGACCATGCCGGTAAACGGAAATTCGACGACCCCCGGCCCTGCGTGTGCCAAGGCATCATGCACAAATATGAAACTGGCATACAGGTCGCCTACAAAGAACAGGTTCGCCACGCGGTCGCCTGCATTCAGTTGCTGCGCAAGACTGTTGCCGAAGTCTTGCACCAGCATTCGCCATTCTTCCCGGTCGAATACCGAAAACCGGCCTTCGCCGGTGGTGCCTCCGGTTTTGTAGATCAGTGCGTTGCTTATCGCGCAACTCAGCACTGGCCACTGGTCCAGATCATGACTGTCCTTCCAATAGGCAACCGGGTCGACGATCGGCAGTTCGCTGAGCAAACGTATGTGTTCGGGTACACCGGTGAAATGCTCGCGGTAAAAACTTGAATGCTCACGCGCGAAAGCGAGCAGCTCGTTCAGTTCAATGAAGTCGTTCATGGCGTTTGCTCCAGAGCGACCGTGCGGCTGGCGGGTGCGGATCGCGGTGGACGCCGGTTATCGATCACCAGCGGTGTCTTGCCGCTGTGGGTATTTCGCGCGAATTGCCCTTCGTCGCAGACTTCAGCGTCCACGCGCAGCAACCCGGTCTGAATCACCGTGGCCAGTGTCGGGTAGTTCAGCAGTCGCGCATGCACCTCGTCTGGCGCTGTTGCGCTGCGCAACAGCATGCGTTCGAGTCCGTCATCCGCGTGATCCAGCACCAACTGAAACGGTGTTTGCAGGTTCTGCGCCAGTTCCGTCAGAGAGATGAAGTCCGTGCCGATGCGCAGCAGCTTGCCATGGCGTTGCAGCAATTCGAAGCGTGGCGATGTGAGGCCGCATGCGCATCGGCCCGTGACCCAGCGGCCGCTGTCGCCGATGTCGTAACGGTGAACGTGCTGGCCTTCGCGAGCGATTGATGTAAACAGCAGTCGACCGATTTCATCGCCGCTGACTGGCTGATCTGTCTCGAACTCGACGATTTCCAGATGCTGGGCGTCGCTCATCAGGTGAAACACACCATCACCTGTAGCCGTGCAGGCATGGCCCAACGGGCCGGCATCGACGCTGCCGTAAATCGCCGAGCGAATCAATGTGGCGCCGCAGCTGTGCATCAACTGGCGGCTTTGCTCACCCATGTGCTCGCCGCCGAGGAAGATTTTTTCCACCCCGGCATAGTCGCGCAGTCGCTGCCCCTCATTGAGAAACAGGCGGTGCAGGGTGCTGGGCATACCGACCAGCGTTGTTACACGTTGATCGACGATCAGTTGGGCAATTTCGCTGTAATCGTCGTCGGCCGGCGCGCCCATCGGCAGATGCGTCACGTCCAGTTGCTCGAGGACCTTGGCGAAACTGAAGAACCCCCCGTACAAGCCACCGCAGAAGAACAGATTCATCACCCTGTCCCGGGCTGGGTCGAGACCGGCGGCAAACAAACCGTCGGCCGCGGCGCGCATTTGCTGGTGGAAGTCGCGATAGCTGTAGCCCGCCAACGCTGGCACGCCGCTGCTGCCACCGGAGCGGAAGTACAGCTGCGCCGACGGATTGATCGGGTGCGCGGCAAACGCCTCTTTGCTCAGGATCGGCTGGCCGATGACGCAGGGCGCTGATGGCAACGCGTCAAGTGTGGCATGGCGGGGCAATATCGCTGGCGACAGGCTGACCGACACCCGTCGGCTCAAGCGTTGCAGGGCGTAGACGCCATCGTGGGGTTCGCCATCGTAGCCGTCATGGATCGCCTCGATCGGCGTGATGCGGGTGATACCTGCCGCAATCAGCGTGCGCGACAATTCGGCAGATTCTGGCTCGGCGCAGATCAGTGCACAGCTTTGCAGGACATTGCGCCAGGGCAGCAGAGTGCCGCAGATGAGTGCCCGCGGCAGCGGTTTGAGCAGCAAGGTGCGAAACAGCGGCGAGGGCTCGAGTTGTCGGTCGTGCGCCCAGATCACCCGCCATCCCGCTGCGTGCCAGACTTGACCGGTGACTCCGGCGAAACTCCGGGCAAGGTTGGCCAGGGCGGTGCGGGTGGTGATTTCCGAGGCTTCCTGAAGCGTAGGCAGCAGGGCCGGCCATCGCGCGGCGCGGCGCTCGAAAGCAGCGGCCAGGCCCGCACCGATTGCGCGCAATACAGCTTCGTCGTCGCTGCCCACCAACAGCCACTGCGGGCTGGAACAGGCTTGCTGATCGAGGCGGCAAACTTCATCCACCACGCTATCCAACACCTGGGGCGCGACTGCGTCCGGCGTCAGATACGCGCAACTGATGCGGTGCCCCCAGTCAATCCAGCGACAGCCCGCCGGAATTTGCTGGCGTATCGCTTGCAGCGCCGACTCGCCACCCCATGCCGATACGCCGTTGGCCATTTTGCACAGTTCGGCGATTTGGTTCGTGGTGGTCGGCAGCACGGCGATGTGGCCGGCCAATTGGCCGCTGGGGTCGCACTGCAGCAGTGCGTGGAGCAGTTGCGCGGTCAGACCCCGATCACTGCTGCTGGGCCGCAGCCAGTTGATATTGCCCGCCAGCAGACCCTCGACCACCGCGCAGAATGCCAGCAGCGGGGCATTGCCCGGTGTGATATGCACCACCAGTCCCAACGGACTCCAGCGTTCGAAGCGCGACTGCCGATAGTCGATCCGCCGCAATGACTCGGGATGCTCTCCCAGCTCGCGTCGAAGCTTGCGCAGCAGTGCTTGCGGCTGGCAGAACTCGATCAGTGCCAGACGTTGTTCCGGATCCAGGGGCAGTGCGGTTTCTGCTGTCTGTAGTCGCGCAGCGAAGGCGGTGACTGCCGTGATCACGGTCGTACTGTTTAGCTCGCTACTCAAATGCTGCGGCAGTTCAAGGTGCAGCTGCTCGAGTACAGACTCGAGGTTGCAATCGTCGTGCAGTTGGCCGTTGATAAGGTACATATCAGTGTCTCCCCAGCAGTTCGGATGCCGCCATCGCGCAACTTCTGCCCGCCGTGGTCGCGGCGCGGCCATGCAGTTCGAACCAGTCGCCAGTCAGGCCGCAACCGCAACTTTCGCCCGGGTACAGAGTGGCGAGATCGCTCATGACTACTGCATGTGCGGGACTGGATGAAATGTACGGCGAGACAAAACCGAGAAGCCCCGGTTGTCCGTACGGCAGAACGCTTGCGTCGGATGGATTACGCACGAAAACCTTCGAATACACCGGCACATGAAAATGATGGTTGGCACATTCGACATAAGGCACCGGGTGCTCGACCGCGCCGTAACCGTCACGGCAGCGAGCCAGATCCATGCCCAGTTGTTGGTGCATCCGCTGGTACAACTGCTGACGGGGAATTTCTTGCGCGGCACGGTCTTTCCAGCCGCCGCCAAACAACGCCAGTGAATCAGGCGCCAGTTTCAGGTCCGCCACCCCGGTGGCGCGCATGCGTTGCAGCACCTGCCAGAGGAACGCCGGGAAGCCGATGATCCGCACCGGCAAGCCTTGAGCAGCGAAGGCCTGCAACGCTGCGATTACCCCGAAACCGTCGAATTCATGCCCGCTGGCGGTGCGCCGCAGTGCATAAACCACCTGATTGACCGGCGCGAATCGACATAGAAACTGGTCCGTGTAAGAGGTGCCCAAAGTGATGTCGCCTTCCGGTTCATAGCTCAGCAGCAAGTAGTTGCACGGTGTCTGCGGGGTATCCCAGCCGTAATGATCGAAGATCCGCTGCACCATGTACTGCGCCGCCCGCAGACTGCGCTCGTCGTAGCGCATTCGGCTCTGCTGGCCGCTGGTGCCGGACGAGGTAAGCTCCAGCGCGTCGCGGCCGGCGGTGCTGAGCACTTGTTGTTGCTTGAAAAAGTTGGCATAGATCGGCGGTAATCGCGACCAGTCATCGAGGCCGTCGAGATCCTGCACGGCGAGTCCATTGGCCTTCAGCCAGTGCGCATAACCTGGTGTGTGCTGGCTGTGAAACCGGCAGATTTCGGCCATAGCCTGGTTAAACAAGCCTTCCGGCACGGAATCCGGGCAATAGGGATGCGGCAACGCACACAGCGCGTCGCTATGGGGGAGTTGAGTCATGGAAATCCTTGTTGTTATTTGGTAGATGCGATGGGCGGGGAAGTTTTCTGTAGAAAACGGTAAAGCAGCGGCAGGCTCGACAGGCCGCTGAGTGCGGCGCACAGCGCAAAGGATTCGAGGCCGGTTGCGCCGCCAATGACTGCAATCAGCGAACCGCCAAGCCCCATCACGGCAATCGAAATCATGCCGACGGCGGCGGAGACCAAACCCTTGCTGTCATCACTGGAAAACAACGCCAGGCGGTACAGCGCGGCGTTGCTCATTCCCAGCCCCACGGCATACACCGCAAGACCGCTGATCAGCAGTCCGAGGGATGTGCCGAACAGTGCGCTGCCGAGCAACAGCAACAAGCCAAGGCAGAACGGCCACAAGGCGAGGCGAATCAAATGCGCCAGTTCGCGTGAAGCCAGTAAACGGTCAAGGATCAGATTGCCGCAGATAACTGCCGAGAAAATCGGGATTTGCCACAGGCCATATTCCAGCGTGGACAAGCCCAGCAGTTGCACCAGCAACAGCGGCGCAAGTCCGATCCAGGCTATCAGCGGCAAACTCATCAGCCCGAGGGCAAGGCACGCGCCTAGGAACTGGCGGTTGCGCAACAGCGCCAGGTACCGTCGACGCAACGCCTGCCCGGAAAACCGCATCGGTGCCTGCTGCCCGCCATCGCGGCGCATGACGCCGATGGTTTCCGGCATGCAGGCGTAGAGGCACAGCCAGACTGTCGCTGCGGCAAGGCCCAAGCCGAGAAACAGTCCACGCCAGCTCAGCCATTGGAGTAACAGAGTGCCGAGCAGAGGGCCGAGCAGTGGCGACAGCAGGGCGACGTTGCCGAGCAGGGCCATCAGGCGCACGGCATCTGCCTCGCTGAACACTTCCTGAAGCGCCGGATAGCTGACCGCCACGACGAATCCGATGCCCATGCCCTGCACCAGTCGTAGTGCGTTGAACACTGCGATGCCGGGTGCAGCGATCGCGGCTGCACAGGACACCGCGAAGAGTGCGCAGCCGATCAACAGCAGCGGACGCCGGCCGAAATGATCGGACAGTGGACCGATCAGCCATTGCAGGCACACGCCGCCGATCAGATAAAGGTTAAAGGCGTTGGGGATATGCGCGGGGTCGGCCGCAAACTCTGCAGTGACCGTGAGCATGGCAGGCATGATCACGTCGCTGGCCATATAAGTCAGCAACTCGAACAAGGTGATGGCCAGGCAAAAGCCGAGCGTTTGTAACTGCGGGATAGTGATCAGTGTCCTTTGCATACGCTTCCATGTCGTTTGATTGGGAGCACAAAGGGTAGGGGCGCAGGCGCGGATTTTCCTACGCTGCAGGTACGACGAAAAATGTCTTCAGTTTGCCTGGTGTTGCAATGCACATAAGTCGCACGCAGGTGGGCGAATGGGACTACAGGCCGGGGATGATGAAGCCACAAACCCTGCCCACATTCATGCAGGCAGAGCTTGAGGTGCTAAACATTTTTTTGCAGTTGCTGCCGGATTTAACGCCGCATGAAGCCAAAGCTCTTCGTCGGCTGTAACATGAGACCCCGTTTGCGGCGGCGCATCCCCGTAACACGGTAAGCGCATGGCATGCATGCCGATACAAACCGGATACATTTCCAAGTTTCAGGAACCTGTAATGACCAACTCGCAACGCTTGAAATATTCGATTCTGATTGCCCTGACGGTACTGGCGATCATGCTCGGCCTGTCCTGGCTGCAAAACGCCGGCAAAATCACTGAGCAGATGTTTCAGTACGTCGCCATCGGCGTGGCGGTAATCGTGGTAGTGATCAATGGCGTGATGCGCCGCAAGGTCAAGCCTTGACGGCGCCTGTCGCAGGCGTCAATCGCTGTTGAGTACCGCGGCAGCTTGCGGGTGCAGGCTGTAGCTCTTGTCGGCATTGAAGGTGATCACGCCTTCGGCGCACAGACGCTTGAGTACTTCACGCACGCTGAGAAACGACAGCGGAATGTCGAGCTCGAGCAACTGGGTATGCACCCCGCGCACGCCCAGGCGACGCTCGTCCTCGGCGGCAACCAGCAAGGCATCGAGGACTTTCAGCCGGATCAGGCTGGTGCGCAGGCCGAAACTCTTGAGCAGCACACGAATGCGCTCATTACCATGACGTTCGACCCGATGTTTGAAAACGCTGGCGCTGGAACCCATTGAAGCCCCTTGCGGTGCCTGGCTACCGTCCGTTGGTAGGTGTGGGGTGTACATGCGATTACTCCTTTCAGAGCCTGCTCAGGAAAAGTTTTTGGTTGCTCTCTGGGTATAAGACGAATCAGCTCGCAAAATCATGAACGGCAACATGTAGAAAATTTGTCGCCGATTCGTCGTTTCTCCGTAATCACGGCGTAAAACCCTGGTTCTGGGGGCTAAATTTTTTTTTCCGGCTTCGTTTCTTGGGAAGGCTCATGGCGCGTGGACGCGTGGGTGTTTTCAGAACGGATCCGGCGTGCCCTCGTACTTGAGCACAACACGCCCTTCGGCATTCTTCATCAGGAGCGAGCGTGATCAATACCAGACAGTTAACCGGCGTGGCCGTAGCCGGCATATTCCTAGGACTGAGTCTGTCCGCACAGGCGTTCAACCCGTACACCGAGACCGGCGCGGATATCCGCCGGACAGCGTTCGGCGTCCCGCATATCCGCGCTGAAAACGAACGCGGCCTTGGCTTTGGCATCGGCTATGCCTACGCGCAGGACAACCTTTGCCTGCTGGCCAACGAGATCGTCACCGTCAACGGCGAACGTTCACGTTACTTCGGGCCAGAGCAGTTGACCGTTGAAGAACGCGAAAACCGTGTCAGCGACGTTTTTTTCACCTGGCTCAACACCCCGCAAGCGGTGCAGGCCTTCTGGCAGGCGCAGCCTGTCGAGGTGCGTGATCTGGTGGAAGGTTATGCCGCCGGTTACAACCGCTATCTGGCCGAACGCCGTCAGCAGGGCCTGCCGCAGCAATGTCAGGGCGAGTGGGTACGTGACATCGCCGCCGAAGATCTGGTCAAGCTGACCCGGCGGCTGCTGGTCGAGGGCGGTGTCGGTCAGTTCGCCGAAGCACTGGCGGGGGCAACGCCACCGCAGGCGACCGCTCAGGTTCAAAACCACACCCGTTCCTATGAGCTGGCTGATGCGCGTATGCAACGCTTTGCACTGGACCGGGGCAGCAACGCGGTGGCTGTGGGCAGCGAGCGCTCGTTCAACGGCCGCGGCATGTTGCTGGCCAACCCGCACTTTCCTTGGGTCGGTGGCATGCGCTTCTATCAGATGCACCTGACCATTCCTGGCAAGCTCGATGTGATGGGTGCGGCGTTGCCGGGGTTGCCGATGATCAACATCGGGTTCAACCAGCATGTTGCCTGGACGCATACGGTTGACTCGTCCAAGCATTTCACCTTGTACCGTTTGCAATTTGATCCGAAGGATCCAACGCATTATCTGCTCGACGGCAAATCCCTGCCGTTGACCAAGCAAACCGTGACGGTGCAGGTCAAACAGCCCGACGGCCAGCTCGTGCCGATGGCGCGTGATATCTACAGTTCACAGTTCGGCCCGATCGTGCAGTGGCCGGGCAAACTCGACTGGGACAAGCAATACGCCTACAGCCTGCGCGACGCCAACCTCGATAACGACCGCGTGCTCAAACAGTGGTACTCGATGAACCGCGCCAACAATCTCAAGGATTTGCAGGATTCGGTGCACAAGATTCAGGGCATTCCGTGGGTCAACACCCTGGCAGTGGATGACCAGGGCCAGACGCTGTACATGAACCTGTCGGTGGTGCCGAACGTCAGCGCCGACAAACTGGCCAAGTGTAGCGATCCGCGTATTGGCCTGGAGATGATCGTGCTCGACGGCTCCAATAGCGCCTGTGCCTGGGACATCGATCCGCAAGCGGCGCAGAAAGGCATCTACGCCTCCAGCCAGTTGCCGCAGCTGCTGCGCAAAGATTTCGTGCAGCACTCCAACGACTCGGCCTGGCTGGCCAACCCGGCGCAGCCGTTGACCGGATTTTCACCGCTGATCAGCCAGGAAGGCCAGCCGCTGGGCTTGCGTTCACGTTTTGCACTGGATCGACTGGGTGTCTTGAGCAAACACGGCGCTGTGTCGGTTAAAGACCTGCAACACATGGTCATGGACGATCAGGTGTACCTCGCGACTCAGGTGGTGCCGGATCTGCTCAAGTTCTGTGCCGGTGATCTGGGCGCGGATGCGCCTGCGGTAAAACCGGTGTGTGTGAGCCTCAAGGATTGGGACGGTCGGGCCAACCTGGATTCGGGAATCGGGCTGATGCACTTCCACAGCATCATGCAGACGTTGCAGCAATCCCCTGATGTCTGGCGCGTGGCGTTTGATCCGAAGGATGCGCAACACACCCCGCGCGGGCTGGCGGTAGAAAAACCTGAAGTGGCCAAAGCCGTGCGCGAAGCGATGCTGGCGTCAGTCGCTTCGAGCGAAAAAATGGGCTTGAAACCTACGACCCGTTGGGGCGATGTGCAAGTGGTCAGCAGCGGCGGCCAGCAAACGCCGATTCATGGCGGTCCGGGTACGCTGGGGATCTACAACGCGATCCAGAGCGTGCCGCGCGAAGATGGCAAACTCGAAGTGGTCAGTGGCACCAGTTATCTGCAAGTGGTGACGTTCGACAGGGATGGGCCGCACGCTCAGGGCCTGTTGGCGTTTTCGCTGTCGAGCGATCCGGCCTCGAAGTACTCGCGCGATCAGACCGAAGCGTTCTCGAACAAGCAGTGGAGCGTACTGCCATTCACCGAACAGCAGATCAAGGCTGATCCGCAGTATCAGGTGCAGTCCGTGCGCGAAGCGTCGGACGTAGCGGGGAAGGTGGTCAGTCAGTAACGGTTAGACCAGCTGCGCAAGAAGGCCGCCTCCCTCTCGGGACGCGGCCTTCAGCTTTTTGGCGGTTGTTGCGGCATCGAATTGATCACCGGGTTGCCTTCCTTGTTGCGCGTCAGATAGACCGGCAACACGCGTGGCAAAGAGCTCACCAGACTGTTGAGTTCCTTGACGTTGTAGATGCCACCCACGCGGATATTGCCCACGCTGCTTTCGCCAAGCATCAGCGGCTTGTCCAGATAGCGGTTGATCAGCGGCAGCGCCTCGCTCAGCGCCAGGTTATCCAGTACCAGCTTGCCGTTACGCCAGGCCAATGAGCTGTCGTTGGCGTAGGTCTGGCTGATTTGCGGCATGTAGTCGCCAGGCTTGTAGCGAGCCTGCATCGATGGCCCGAGGCGCAGACCATCGCCGGACAACTGCGAATTGCTGGTCACCAGCACCGAACCTTCGACCAGGTTGACCTTGACCTGATCTTCGTACAGCCAGACGTTGAAACGTGTGCCGGTGACGCGAATCCGGCCTTCGCCGGCCTTGACGATGAACGGATGGCTCATGTCGTGGCTGACTTCGAAGAACGCTTCACCCTTTTTCAGGGTGACCCGGCGCTCATCCTTGTAGTTGCTGAAGGTCAACTCGGTATTGAGGTTGAGCTCGACCTGGCTGCCGTCGCCGAGCGTTACGTGGCGGACGTTATCAGTGGATGCGAAATGCTCGAAGCTGTTGGGCAGCCAGCCGAGATTCCATCCCGCGAATGCGCCGAGCGGCAATGCCAGCGCGCAGACCGAAGCTGCCAACGCGTAATGGCGCCAGGATTTCAGCGGTTTGCCGATTGGCGCGACCAGCGCAGACTCCGGGCGCGGCAAGTGCTCGGCGACTTGCCAGATTTCCAGCATGGCTTCGTACTCGAATGCGTGCAGCGGATGCGCAGCAAACCACTGTTCGAAGGCGTGGCGCTCTTGAGCACTGCAATCGACGGCATGCATGCGCATGCACCAATGCGCGGCGGCATCGGTAATGGCATCGTATTCGGCTTCCGAGAGGGTGTCTTGGGTCATTGACTCATCCTGATTTCGCGCATTCTACCCTTCAGCGGAGTCTGCCGAGAACATCACTCATGGCAATTACCCATCAAAGTGGAACTTATTTTTCACTCAGGCGCCCAAAAACCAGGACGTCCTGTTACCACTATCCACAAATGGAGTGAAAAAATGATCAAAAGAACTTTGGCTGCCGTGGTTGCTACTGCCAGTCTGTTGAGTGCCGGTGCCGCGCTGGCCGACCGCCCGGGCGCTGGCTGGATCACCATCGAAAAAGCCATCGAAACCGTCAAGACCAAGGCCGGTTATGTTGAGGTCTACGAGATTGAAGCCGACAACAACGGCTATTGGAAAGGCGAGGGGCGCAAAGCTGACGGCGTGGTCTACGAGTTCCGCATCGACGGCGCCTCCGGCAATGTACTGCGCGATCAGAAAGACTGATTCAGCGCATCACCAGCAAAATGCGCAGGTATTGCACCTGCGCATTTTTTTTTGCCTGTATCAAGGTGTCGGCACTGTATCCAGTTGCCGGCCGACTTCGCAGATCAACCGCGCGATGGAATCGGCATTGCGCAAGATGACGTCGATGCGCACGTCCGGTGACTGTCGATCGAGGAAGGCATTGCGCGCCTCGTTCATGGTCTTGCTGTTGGTCAGTTTCAGGATGTCGCTGCTCATGTGTTTCACATCCGGAATGCTTTCGAAGCTGATCCAGTCCTTGACCTTGGTGTTCCACTGCGCAAACAACTGTGCACGCGGCGTCGCCAGTGACAAGGCCATTTTCTGCGCGTCCTGCAGATCGATTTTCATATTCGAGCCGTTCCGGGTTGCGCTCGAAATGAGGTCAGCAAAGGGCTCGCGTGCCCTGACCGTGGCAATGTCCCAGGCTTTGCTGAACTGATGGGCAAACTCGTGGATCAAGGTTGCAGCTTGTGCATGGCCGTCTATATCGAACCAGCGCGCAGTGACATTTGCGTAGTCATGCAATTGCTGGTCAAAAAAGTGTTGGGTGAAATGCACTTTTTTCTGTTGGTCGCCATCCAGCACGAAGGCAATCACGTCATGCATATATCGGGTCGAGCCGACGATAAAGCGCTTGGTGTTGAGCAGTTCATCATTGGGGTCCACCAACGCGTTGCAAAGCGGCTCGATGGTGTTTTTGATCTTGACCAGAATCGGTGCGGTGATTTGCGGCACGTCAAACAGATCCATGAGAAAACGGTTGACTCGCCCTTCAGAGACAGCGATGTCGAGGATGGCCAGGTTGTGCAGGCAGTTGAACGCATAGTACCGCGCGAGATCGACCGCATGCCCCAGCACTCTGGCCTTTTCCGGAAAGCGTTGGTTGATTTCTTCCATTCCCTCGGCTTCGATATTCAACATGGTCCGGCGCACGGTTGAGTAGGTGCTGCGGTTGACCATTTTCGAGATGGCTTTGCCGTAATGCACGGTTTGCCCCGCTGTGACCTGCACCATGCGCGAGCCGCTCTTGACCAGCGTCGGGCCGCGTTTGTCATCGCGCGCCAGTTGCCAGCCCTCGCTACTGCTGACCACTCCATAGACCTTGCCATCAACCTCCGCGTAATTGCGGTTGTTCGAGGTCTGGCGGTAAACCGCATCGGTGGCACTGTGCTTCAGATCCTTGAGTGCGACGTCGGTGACTTCGAAAGATTGCAGCGCAGTGCGTTGCGGCGCGGTTGATTCAATCTGCGCCAGGTTCGGGGCAAGGGGTGTCTGGGTCTCTTCAACGGTTGCTTCAGCCAGTCCGGAATCGGCAGACAATTCCGGCAGCAGGCCCACCAGCACCATTTGCGCCGCGCCTTCGATGAACGACTTCAGTGCGCGTTTCCAGTGATGGTTCTGCAGCGCCTCGGCGGAGTCTTTGAATTCGTCGTAGGCCTGCCAGAGAAAACGGAAATACGCGAGTTTGCCCTGGAGCATCTCCGAGGATTGTCTGATTTCATCGCTGAACAGGACTTTGGCGGTCTCCCAGTCAAATTGCCCGTCGCTGTGCTTCTGCGCCCCGAGCATCTGCGTCAACAACCCGAGATTGTCCTGATACAGCTGCTCGAGCAGATTGCCACCGATCGCAACATTGGCCAGCTTGATCTCGCTGGTCTGACCGAGTGTGGCGGTGAGCAAGTTGCGAAACACTGCTTGCTGCGCTTCGGGCAAGCGCCGCAGCAGCAGGTTTTGCAGAGATCCGCTGGTGTTGAGCGCGCTGATCAATGTCTGTTCATCGGCGAATTCATGGAAAGCCTGCTCGGTATAGGGCGCATAAAGTATCAATGGGCCCTTGTGCCCGACACCGGGAGCAAACACATACAAACCCAGTGCGGTGACCGCCTGCGCACCGACGGTTTTCACCAGCGCCAGCGGACAGGCAATCGCGTGGGCACCCGCCACGGCAGCACGGGCGATGGCGTCGGGCATGTCGAGTACCTGACGGATGAAACTGAACGCGGTATCAGACAAATGTTGCTGCAGTTTCAGGGCATGCGCATGTTGCAGCAGTTGCCACGGCAACTGACGGAAGAAGCGCTGTTTGCGCGCAAGGCCGTCGACAGTGCCGACCGACAACGCATCGGTGACTTTTTTGCCAAAGGTTGCGGGTATCGTCAGCGACAACAGCAGCTGCGTAACCGCACTCTGATCCAGCCCGGCCGGCAACGCGTCGGTGGTTTTGGAGGCTACTTTGAAACCCGTCCCCTGGGCGATGTTGATGTGATTGAGCGCGAACTCCACCAGCGTGCGGGCCGGCCCGGCCAATGCCAGGTTGGGGGTGATTTCGATGTGGTGCGGGTTCAGTTGACTGCCGGGGAAGCGGTTGTCGAGCAGCGTTTGCAACGCTTGTTCGACATATCCGACCAGCGACGGAACGCCGCTCAGGTAATCCTTGGCGTCGACGACACTTTGTTGCCACTGCTCAAGAAGCTCGACGTGCAGCTTCTGCTCGGCGACTGGCGCCATGCCCAGCCATGCGGGATAAGTCTGCTGCGTGGCGATGGCCCGGGCATGTTCGGTGGAGCGTTTGAGGTTGGTGTGCAATGGCACGTCGCGCAGCAAGGCCAGGGCTGCGTTGCGCTTGACTGGATCGGTGACGCGCTTGCGCAGCTGTTCGCAGCGACCGAGAAAGTGCTCGATGGTCGATTGCATGCGGTTGTGCAGTACGTTGTGTTCGATGAATTGAAATTCGCCCAAGGTGTAGCGCTGATGGGGCAGATGCTGCGTGGGCAGAAGGTTTTCCAGCAGTGACAAACGTTGCACGCTGTGCAGCAAGCGCCGGTCGAGCATGCGCTGGGCGACCGCTACGGTGGCAAACACTTCCAGACCCAGTGCGGGCGTCCATAGCACCGCGCGCCCGGAGTGTTGCACGTCGAGGCCGCCGCGCTCGGTCATCAGCAGGCAGTGAGCGAGTGGCAACAAGCTCTGTTGGCCGGCGGATTTGAGCGTGAGCGCATAGGCATCCGGGCGAAAGCCATCCAGCGCCGGGCGCAATGCGCGGGTCGGCTGATCGGCATTGATGACCGTGTTGACGATCGCCTGCACTGAGGCCGCAAGAGTGCCGCTCAGCGCGCGAAGCCGGGCTTCAGCGTTTACCCCGACAGACCAGGCATGCGCCAGATCCGCGCGCATCTGTTCGAGAAATGGCCGCTGGACATCCATGGTCGCCATGGGTTGCGTCTTGAGCATTTCCTCCAACGGACCTTCAAGGCTGGCGAAGGTCTTGATCGCGGCGAGGGCCTTGTCCGCCAGCACCAACGACGGCTGCTGATTGCCGGACAACACCGGATGGGTGCTCCAGCGTCCTGCGCTGTCGAGTTCGAGCAAGCGCTGATGAATCATCGAGCGGATGTCCAGACTCTTGTCGAACAGCGCTTGCAGGTTGACGTGGCCATCGCTGTGGCGAAATACCTGCAAGGCGTAGTCGATGTTCTGGCGTTGCTTGGTGATGATCAATTCAAAAAGCATTTTGAAGGTTGTGCCGGCCATGCGCTCGCCGGATACCTGCGGCTCGTGGAAACCGATAAAACGCTTACGCTCCTCCAGACCGAGCAGGCCATATAACTCCTCTTCGTGCCCCTTGGCCATGAACTTGCTCTGCAGCGTCTGTTTCAGATCCTGGTAATCGTTGAGCAGTTGCAGGCCCTGCGCCGGCGTGTACAGATAGGCATTGGAGCCGCTGATCAACAATGAACCGGCGAGTTCGACGTAGTTGGCCGGGTGCTCCCACAGCCGCACGGTTTCCGTCACCGGCCGATGCGGGCCGCTGGCCGTCGGTCTGATCAACTGATGCAGCGCATCGAACTGCGCCGGCTCAAGAATGCCGGTCTCGCGTTTGCCCATCCATTCGGCGCAGGCTTGATCTTGCAGCACCTGGGCGAAGAAATCCCGTCGCGGCGAACCGTCGGCAGACGGGGCGTCCCAGTAACGCTCCAACTGCCGAAACAACAGTGCCGGCAATTTGCTTGACGCACTTTTGACGGCGTCCTCCCATTGTTGCTGATCTTTATCTGCCGCCTGCCGGGCGGGATTGGCGAACTCGCGCAGCGCGGCGCCCGGCCAGCGTTGGTGGCGATAGTGCAGCAACACCGCGTCGCTCAGGCTCATTGATTCGAGCCAATGTTTGTCGGTTGCTGCGGCGTCGTCGCCGACCGTGTAAAAACTGACGCGCGTTCGGCTCTGCTGCAAGGCCCCGAAGTGCGCTTTAAGCAGTTCGTCCAATGCGCTGTCCAGCAGTGCAGTGAGGGCAGGCAGTTGCTTGAGTTCCTCGCGCATCGCTTGTGCATTCAGCAGTTGGCCTTGGCGGATGGCCGAGGTCTGATCTTCGAATACATCACCCTCGATGGTACTGAACGTCAGTGAAAGGCTGTCTGCGTCCAGCAGGCGTTTGCGCTGGGCCATGGCCAGAAACGCGAGCAGATTGTCCTGATCGTCGGCGTCGTTCAGGCGTTGTTCGAGCTGCAGTTTGAGGCTCGCACGGTCCGCGTATTTCTTGATGCCGTCGTACGGTGTGTAGAGGATCAGGCCTTTGTCGCCTGGTGTTTCGCCGAGGACAAACGCGCCAGGCAGGGGCAGGGGGATCTGGTCGCCGAAGTTGAGCATGATGCGCTCGGCGTGCATCGCCGGAGTCTGTTCGCTGCGCAGGGTGGCGGAGCTGAGTTTGGCGTGAGCCAGCCACTTGAAATCCTGTTCCGACAGGTCGTGGGTTAGCCCCAGTTCGCGCCACAGGCCGGGGGAGTTGAAGGCTTCGGGGAATAACAACGGTTTGCTCGGTGCTGACATGGTCGAGTCTCGCAGGGGGGCACGTTCGTACGTACCGTGGGTCGAGGCTCAAGGCTAGAACCGGCGATGACCGCGCAGGTGGTAGATAGATATTGCGGGGTTGACAGGCCACTGGCCGCACGTGATTAATCCCCTCGCGGCTTGCTCGTTCGCTGTTGTTCCCTCCAATAATTATTCTGGAGCTTCAGATGTCTGCGCCACACGATCATGCGAATTCGTCGACGCTTTCCCTCGACGAACTGACCCAACTGCTTGAAAGGATTTTCACCCGGCACGGCACCTCCGCCGAAGTCGCGCGTACTTTGGCCGCGAACTGCGCCAATGCTGAACGCGACGGTGCCCACAGCCACGGGGTGTTTCGGATTCCCGGTTATGTCTCGACCCTCGACAGCGGCTGGGTCAATGGCCAGGCAGTGCCCAAGGTCGAGGACGTTGCCTCGGGATTTGTCAGCGTCGACGCCGATAACGGTTTTGCCCAGCCGGCATTGGCGGCGGCGCGTGGGTTGCTGGTGGAGAAGGCGCGCAGTGCCGGCATCGCGGTGCTGGCGATCCGCAATTCCCACCACTTTGCCGCGCTGTGGCCGGACGTCGAGCCGTTCGCCGATGAAGGGCTGGTGGCGCTGAGCGTGGTCAACAGCATGACCTGCGTGGTGCCGCATGGCGCCGACCGGCCGCTGTTCGGCACCAACCCGATTGCCTTTGCTGCGCCGCGTGCCGGTGGCGCACCGATTGTCTTCGATCTGGCCACCAGCGCCATCGCCCACGGTGACGTGCAGATCGCTGCGCGCAAAGGTGAGAAGCTGCCGGCCGGCATGGGCGTCGACAGTCTCGGCCTGCCGACCTGCGATCCGAAAGCGATTCTCGAGGGCGGCGCGCTGCTGCCGTTTGGCGGGCACAAAGGCTCGGCGTTATCGATGATGGTCGAGTTGTTGGCGGCGGCGCTGACCGGGGGCAATTTTTCCTTCGAATTCGACTGGTCGCAGCATCCAGGCGCCAAGACGCCGTGGACCGGACAATTGCTGATCGTCATCGATCCGGACAAAACCGCCGGACAAAGTTTTGCCGAACGCAGTCAGGAACTGGTCAGGCAGATGCATGGGGTAGGGCTCAAGCGCTTGCCGGGTGATCGTCGGCATTTGCAGCGGGCGAAATCGTTGGCCGAAGGGATCGTGCTGGATGCGCAAACCCTGGCGCAATTACAGGAATTGGCTGGAACATAACTGTAGGAGCTGCCGAAGGCTGCGATCTTTTGACTTTGCCCTTAGAACAAGATCAAAAGATCGCAGCCTGCGGCAGCTCCTACAGGGCGCCAGCGAGTTTTTCGGGGCTCAGCGACGGCCAAGCAACAAACCGACCACCAGACCAAAACCGGCCGAGATCGCCACGGTTTGCCATGGATGCCCGCCGATATAGCTTTCGGTGGCTTCCACCACCGGTTTGGTGCGTTCGCGCACGCTGGACACCGAATCCAGCGCCTGCTGCAGTTTCAGGGCAACTTGCCCACGCAGCGACTCCGCTTCTTCGCCAACCAGTGAGGCGCTGCTCTTGAGCAGTTTTTCCGACTCTTCGATCAGAGCCTGAAGTTCGCTGAAGGCCTGATCCTTGATTTGGTCTTGAGCGGCTTGCGTGGCGGTTTTCCGGGCCATTGGGTGACTCCTTGCAGTTGAATGGACAGTGAACAATGGAGTGTTTGGCGGTGCAAAAAGTTGCAGCGATTTTGCGCCTGAAAGAAAAACCAGCGCGGGAGATTTCTGTTCAGCGTGTAAGATGTCGCCATTTTACGCAGCAGGTATTTCCCCATGAGTTTCAATCTGGCCGACAAATCCCTCGCCGAGCGCGCCGCGCTGGAAGACGAGAAATCCCGTCTGTTCGAACTCTGGCAGAACAATCTGGGCAAAGCCAAAGGCGAAGCTGCTCGCTTGTTCGGTGAGCGCGCCAAGCGCAAGGGTAAGTGGTCGGAGTGGGTGCGGGCCGAACTGGACGGCATGTCGCCGCCGGAATTCGCCAACATGGTGCGCAGCGAAATCAACCGCCTGGTGGCTGCCAGCAAGTAACGCGTCTTCAGACTCCGGCGAAACTGGCGGTAATCGCTTCGCGCACCTTCAGCAGCACTGGGTCGATCTGCGTGCTGGTGCGCCAGCCCAGTTCAATCGGGTAGCGAGGCAAGGCCAGCGGGCAGGGCAGCAGGGCCAATCCAGTGATCGACGCAATTGCCTGTGCCGCATGTGTCGGGATTGTCGCTATGGCCGCGCTGCCTCGGAGCAAATGCGGCAACGCGGCAAAATGCGTGGTCGAGGCGCATACCCGGCGGCTCAGGCCCAACGCCGCCAGACCTTCATCGGTAATCCCGATAAATCCGCCGGACGACACCAGAATGTGCTCCCGGGCCACGAACTCCTCCAGATCGATCTGCTGCTGGCCAGGCGCAAGGCTCGCCGGATCCACCAGGCACGCATAACCCCCTTCACCCAGCACCTGACGACTGAGCAGACGCTCGGCGAATCCGCCCGCCGTGATCGCCAGATCGATGCTGCGCTCCATTAACGCAGCGCCGACGATCTGACTGTGGGTTTGGCGGAATATCAGTCGCAGTTTCGGTGCGCGAAGGGCGATTTCTTCGATCAGGCGTCGTCCGTAGGCAATCTCGAAATCATCCGACAAACCCAGCGTGACCGAACGCCCCTCGAAGTGATTGGCTGCTGGATCAACCATTGCCAGGCTTTGCCGGCATTTATTCAGTGCTTCGCTGACCACCGGTTTCAATTGATTGGCCTTGAGCGTCGGCGCCAGACCACGCCCGGTGCGCACAAATAATTGATCACCGTACACCTCGCGCAATCGGCGTAGTGCCGCACTGACCGCCGATTGCGTGACACCGAGCCTGAGCGCGGCGCGGCTGGCGCTGGATTCTTCGTGCAGCGCTTCGAAGACTTTCAGCAGGTTGAGATCAATATTGGCGATATTCATTTGGCTCATATCATTCAGCAGCGGATCGGGCTTTATTCATGATCACGTCCGGCCGGAGAATCAGCAACACTTGATTCTGATGGAGTATCGCGATGACCAAATCAATCGTTGCAGCCCTGCAAATTGGCGCCTTGCCCGGTGGCAAAGGTGAAACCCTGGAACAGATCCTCAGTTGGGAAGCGGCGATCAGCGAATCCGGCGCGGCTCTGGTGGTGATGCCCGAAGCCTTGCTCGGTGGATATCCGAAAGGTGAAGCCTTCGGTACGCAACTCGGTTACCGCTTGCCGGAGGGGCGCGAGGCTTACGCCCGGTATTTCGCCAATGCGATAGATGTTCCCGGCGCTGAAACCGAAGCGCTGGCCGGACTGTCCGCTAGGACTGGCGCCAATCTGGTGATCGGCGTGATTGAGCGCGCTGGCAGCACTTTGCACTGCACGGCGCTGTATTTCGACCCTCAGGCCGGTCTGGTCGGCAAACACCGCAAACTGATGCCGACCGGTACCGAACGGCTGATCTGGGGTAAGGGGGACGGCTCGACGCTGCCGGTGTTCGACTCCCAGGTCGGTAAGCTCGGCGCCGTGATCTGCTGGGAAAACATGATGCCGCTGCTGCGCACCGCGATGTATGCCAAAGGCATCGAAGTCTGGTGCGCGCCGACCGTGGATGAGCGCGAGATGTGGCAGGTGAGCATGCGCCACATAGCCCATGAAGGACGCTGCTTTGTGGTCAGCGCCTGTCAGGTGCAGGATTCGCCGAGCGACTTGGGTGTCGAGATTGCCAATTGGCCGGCGGATCGGCCACTGATTGCCGGCGGCAGCGTGATCGTCGGGCCGATGGGCGACATTCTCGCTGGCCCGTTACGCGGTGAGGCCGGTTTGCTGACTGCTGAAATTGACACCGAGGAACTGATCCGCGCCCGCTACGACTACGACGTGGTCGGCCACTATGCGCGGCCGGATGTATTCGAACTCAGCGTCGATGAACGCGCGAGGCCGGGCGTGCGTTTCAACACATAACCGTTCGATGTACGAAAACTGTGGGAGCTGTATTACCAAGTGGCCGCAGTGGCTTTGGGCAAACTCAGCTTGCCGGTATCGACAAAACGCATGGTGCCGAACAACCCGCCGGCGAGTTTACCGCGCAGCACGTAGGGCAGGTTGTCGAGGGTTTGTGTCTGGCTCAGGCCGAGGGTCTGGCGCAGTACCGAGAATGCCGAGATGCTCACCGGCACGCTGACCACGGTTTCCGAAAAGCGTGGGATCGTGCCGCTCTGATCGCTCACACCCGATGCCAGCGAGTGACCGTTGACGTCCAGGTCCAGCGCGATGCCGTTGTAGTCGATGGCGGTGTCGTTGGGGTTCTGCACCCGCAGCTTGATCGCGAAGCGCACTTCCAGCTCCTGACTCGGCAGCGGTTCGAGACCGACCACGTTGATGTTGACCGGGTCGCGGTTGGGGAACAGCGCACAAGCGCTGAGGGACAGCATGAGCAGGGAAAGGATGACGGCGTGCAAGCGGCGCATAAACAGTCTCTCGACAAAAAAGGGCTGAGCCGTTGCCGGCTCAGCCCTTTGTGTCAGGGGCGGAGAGTCAGCGGCTCAACTGTGCGACCGCTTCAGCGTTCGCGGGTTCAGCCTGGGCGGGGTTTTCCATCACTTGCAGGATAGAAGCTTCCGGGTCGAAGTCGTCTTCTTCCAGCTCGATAAACTCCTCCGGCAGGAAAATATTCAGCAGGATGGCGCACAACGCACCGACGGTGATCGGCGATTCGAAGATGTTGCGCAGTGCTTGCGGCAGGTCGCGCAGCACCTCCGGTACCGCGGCGATGCCCAGGCCCATGCCCAGCGAAATCGCTACGATCAGCATGTTGCGTCGATGCAGGCCAGCCTCGGCGAGGATCTTGATCCCGGCTACGGCGACGGTGCCGAACATCACTAACTCCGCGCCGCCGAGCACCGGTTTTGGCATCAGTTGCAGCACCGCGCCGATCATCGGGAACAGCCCGAGCAGCACCAGCAGACCGGCAATGAAAAACGCCACGTAACGACTGGCCACACCGGTCAGTTGAATCACGCCGTTGTTCTGCGCGAAGGTCACCATCGGCATGCTGTTGAACACTGCGGCCATTGCCGAATTCAGGCCATCGGCGAGCAGCCCGGATTTGATCCGGCGGATGTACAGCGGACCTTTGACCGGCTGACGCGAGATCATCGAGTTGGCGGTCAGGTCGCCTGCGGCTTCCAGCGGCGACACGAGGAAAATCACCGCGATCGGGATGAACGCCACCCAGTCGAAATTGAATCCGTACTTGAACGGCACCGGTACGCTGAACAGCGGCACCTCGGGCATGTTGGCGAAGTCGACCACGCCCATCAGCCACGCCACCACATAACCAAAAGTCAGGCCGATAACGATTGCACCGAGACGCAGGAATGGCACATCAACCCGGTTCAACACCACGATGGTGCCAAGCACCAGTGCCGCCAGAAACAGATGGCTGGAGGCACCCAGATCCGCCACGCCTAAACCGCCGGCAATGTCGGTCATCGCCACTTTGATCAGCGACAGGCCCATCAACGTGATGATGGTGCCGGTGACCACCGGGGTGATGAGCATGCGCAGTTTGCCGATGAACTGGCTGAGCACTACTTCGATGAACGCGGCGAAAAAGCACACGCCGAAGATCGTCGAAAGGATTTCATCGGTGCCGCCACCACGCGCCTTGACCATGAAGCCGGCGCTGAGAATCACGCTGATAAACGAGAAACTGGTGCCTTGCAGACACAGCAAACCTGAGCCTACCGGCCCGAAACGCCGCGCCTGGACGAAGGTGCCGAGGCCGGAGACGAACAGCGCCATGCTGATCAGGTAGGGGATTTCGCTTTGCAGGCCGAGGGCGCCGCCCATGATCAGAGTCGGGGTGATGATGCCGACGAAGCTCGCCAACACGTGCTGCAGCGCGGCAAACACGGTCGCGGTGAGGTGCGGACGGTCGTCGAGGCCGTAGATCAAATCGTTGTTGCGCAGGGCTTTTTCAGAGACGGTCATGGTGGTTTGCGTGCCGCGAAGCGGGGCCGGGTCGGAAAATGGAGGCGCAGGATGCCGGAACAGGACGGAGAGGGCAACGCATTAAAACTGCCTGAAAGGTCAGCTTTTATTGCGGGGAACATCAAAAGATCGCAGCCTTCGGCAGCTCCTACAGAATTCGGCAAATCACGGTCGACCACAAAATTGTAGGAGCTGCCGAAGGCTGCGATCTTTGGATCTTTAAACAAACGCTGCGAGCAGATCTTCTTCGAATGCCTTCTGCGCATCCCCCGGCACTTGTGCCCGGTGCCGGGCCAGGTGAAACGCCACTTCAAAACTCAATTCCCCCTCGCGCACCGAGCGCAACAAACCCTTGTCCTGCCAACTGCGCGCAAAGTGGCTCGGCAGATAACCCACATGCTTGCCCGATAAAATGAACGCCAGTGTGCCTTCAACCTGTTCCGAACGCGCCGAACTGGCCTTGCCTTTGAACGGCTCGTCGCTGCGTAAAAACCGATAAGGATGATCGACCGGGTCACAGGCCTGCAACGCCGCGTCGTCCGGCGCTTCGTTGGTGAACAGCGGGTGGCCGGGTGCGCAGTACAAATGCTGGTTTTCGCTGAATAACTGGCGATAGTCGAACGCGTTTTGCACCTGGGAGAAGTAACCAATCGCCAGATCCAGCTTTTGTTGCAGCAGCAACCGCTCCATCTCACCGGGCATTGCACTGATCAACTCGATGCGCACCGACTCATCGCGCTCACGAAAGTGCCGGATCGCCTCGGCGACGCGTTGCAGTACCGATTGATCAAGCGCTTCCGACAGCCCCACCCGTACCTCACCAATCAATCGACCGGCGACGCCGTTGGATTGATGGCGGAAAGTCTCGATCGATTCGAACAACGCCCGCGCCGCGATCAGCAGTTGCTCGCCTTTGGCGGTCAGGCTAAACCCGCCCTTGCCCCGGTTACACACCCGATAACCGAGGCGGGTTTCCAGTTTGGCCATCTGCTGGCTGATGCTCGACTGGCTCAGGCCCAGCTCTCCTTGCGCAGCGCTGAACCCCTTGGATTCGACCACGCCGATAAACAGGCGCAGCAATTGCAAATCGACATCGTGAAGTTGCCCGAGCATCACATTACCTATCGATAAAGTCAGGTTAACAAACTTGATATTTCGAGAATGTATCCGACGGCGCACTGTGCATCCACTTCCTCCGGTCAGGTGCTGGTCATGGCTCCCGTGTTCAAACTGTGTTTCCCCGCGCTGTTGCTCACTCTGGCGGTCACCGCCCAGGCCGAGGACCAGACCCTCAATCTCTACAGCTGGGCCGATTACGTGGCGCCGGAAACCTTACAGCGCTTCGAGCAGGAAACCGGAATTCACGTGCGTTACGACACCTTCGATTCGTCCGAGGTGCTGGAAACCAAACTGCTCACCGGCGGCAGCGGTTATGACGTGGTGGTGCCGTCCTCCAGCGTGCTCGCCCGTGGACTGGCCGCCGGCGCGTTGAAAGAAATCCCGCATGCCGAACTCAAGGGCTACGCCAATCTCGATCCGGATCTGCTGGAAAAACTCGCGGCGGTCGATCCCGGCAACCGCTACGGCGTGCCATACACCTGGGGCACGCTCGGGTTGGGGATGAACGTCGAAGCGGTCAAACAGCGCTTGCCTGATGTCCCGCTCAACAGTCTGGACTTGCTGTTCAAGCCGGAATACGCGAGCAAGCTCAAGGATTGCGGAATCGCCGTGCTCGATTCGCCCCAGGAAGTCATCGGCCTCGCGCTGCATTACCTCGGCAAGGATCCCTACAGTACTGACAAACAGGATCTGGCCGCCGCCGAAGCCCTGCTGCAACAGCTGCAGCCGTCGGTGCTGTATGTCGCAACTGGCCGGCAGATCAGCGATCTGGCCAACGGCAGCGTGTGTCTGGCGCTGACCTACAACGGCGACGCGAGCATGGCCGCCGATCAGGCACGCAAGGCCAACAAGCCGTTCGAAGTCGCTTACCGGATTCCCAGGGAAGGCACGCTGGTCTGGCAGGACAACCTCGCCATCCCCAAAGACGCGCCACACCCCGAGGCTGCGCGGGCCTTTATCGAGTTCATGTTACGTCCAGAGTCCGTGGAAGCGCTGAGCAACACGCTGTTCTTCGCCACGGCCAATCAGGCGGCTGCATCGTTGGTTGACCCGGCGGTGCGCAACGATCCGGACATCTTTCCGCAGCCCGACGTACGCGAGCGGCTGTACGCCGACCGCAACATGAGCCTCAAGGATCTGCGTCAGCGCACCCGCTTGTGGACCACTTTCCGTAGCCGCCAATAACACAGGAGCACACCGATGGACGTGCCAATGCAAAACGATCAGGCCATGACCCGCGACAGTCTCTACGGCACCGCCGCCGAAAGCACCTACGCCGGCATTACCAGTTTCATGCGCCGGCGTTATAGCCGCGATTTGCGCGGTGTGGATGTGGCGGTCAGCGGCGTACCGTTCGACACCGCCACCAGCAACCGTCCCGGCGCACGTTTCGGGCCGCGCGGGATTCGCGCGGCGTCCACCGGGATCGCCTGGGAACGTCACTGGCCGTGGGCATTTGATCCGTTCGATCATCTGGCGGTGATCGATTTCGGCGATTGCGATTTTGATTACGGCTCGCCGCACAGCATCCCCGAAAGCATCGAGGCGCACGCCGAGCATATTCTGAGTTCTGGCAGCGCCATGCTCACGTTCGGCGGCGATCACTTCATCAGTTATCCGCTGCTCAAGGCGCATGCGCGCAAGTACGGCAAGTTGTCGCTGATCCACTTCGACGCGCACAGCGACACCTGGCCGGACGAGGCGGGCAAGCGGGTCGATCACGGCACCATGTTCTGGCACGCGGCGCGAGAAGGTCTGGTGGATCCGGCGCGCTCGGTGCAGATCGGTTTGCGCACCACCAATGACGATCATCAGGGCTTTCAGGTGCTGGATGCGCGGCAAGTGCATCGCCAGGGTTGCGCGGCGATTGTCGAAGCGATTCGTGCGCGGGTCGGCGATAACCCGGTGTACCTGACGTTCGATATCGATTGTCTTGATCCAGCTTTTGCGCCTGGCACCGGAACGCCGGTATGCGGCGGCTTGAGCACGGTGCAGGCGCTGGAAATCCTCGGCGGCTTGCGCGTGATCAATCTGGTGGGCATGGACGTGGTGGAAGTCGCACCGGCTTACGACCATGCGGATATCACCTCATTGGCGGCAGCGACCTTGGCCATGGAAATGCTCTGCCTGTACGCCGCGAGGCACAAAGTCGACGTCTGAGGCATACTCTGGCGCATGACTTTTGACTCCCCCTTAGGCGCCTGGCAACACGCCATCGACCAGAAAGGCTTCGTCCAGGACGAAGCTCAGGAACATGCAGTCTGGGCGCTGCAAAAATGCCATGAAGCCTTGCACGCCGGTGCCCGTTCGGTCACCGGCGTTTACTTGTGGGGCCCGGTCGGGCGCGGCAAGACCTGGCTGATGGATCAGTTCTATCAGAGCCTGCGCGTGCCGGCACGGCGTCAGCACTTTCATCACTTCATGGGCTGGGTGCATCAGCGCTCGTTCCAGTTGACCGGGATTGCCGATCCGCTGCGCGCGCTCGCCCGCGAGCTGGCGGCAGAAGTGCGCGTCCTGTGTTTCGATGAGTTGTTCGTCAATGACATCGGCGACGCGATCATCCTCGGCCGACTGTTTCAGGTGATGTTCGACGAAGGCGTGGTGGTGGTCTGCACCTCCAATCTGCCGCCGGATCAGCTGTATGCCGACGGCTTCAATCGCGACCGCTTCGTCCCGGCGATTGCCGCCATTGAAAAGCACATGCAAGTGGTCGCGGTGAACGGCGCCGAGGATCATCGGCTGCATCCGGGTGTGATCGAACAGCGTTACTGGGTGGCAACACCGGGCGAGGGCAGTGCGCTGGAGCCGATATTCCAGACGCTCACGGCGGGGCAAACCTCAAGTGCCGAACCGGTGCCGGTCGGCTACCGTTCCCTGAACGTGGTGCGCGCCAGCGACGCGGTGCTGTGGTGCCGTTACGCTGACCTGTGCGAACAACCGTTCGCCGCCATGGACTTCATCGCGCTGTGCGACCGTTACCGGACTATTCTGTTGAGCGAGCTGCCCAACCTGAGCGCGCAGAAACGCGAAGGGCGCATCGCTCGGGGCACCGAGGATGGCGCTGAACGGGTAGTGGCTGGCGACCGCGAACTGCCGCAATTGTCGGTTCACGATGACGGCGTACGCAGGTTTATCGCGCTGGTCGACGAGTGTTACGACCGCAAGGTGCCGCTGTACATCGAAGCCCAAGTGCCGATGGACGCGTTGTACACCGAGGGCTATCTGGAATTCCCGTTCCGCCGCACCCTCAGCCGTTTGCAGGAGATGCAGCTGCAACGTTTCGCCGAAGACTGAAAGCAAGGAGGGCGCCACATGCCGCAGCCACTGTCGCATCATCTGCTGACCATGGCCTACCAGAATGCCTGGGCCAATCATCGACTGGCCAAGGCGTGGAATCAGCTCAGTGACGTGGAACTGGCAGCGCCCAGAGTCAGCTTCTTCCCGAGCATCCGCCTGACGCTCAATCACATCCTTACCTGCGACTGGTTCTACGTCGACGCGCTGGAACGCGAATTGCGCGGCGACGAGCCACATCCCGATTGCTATGTGTTTTTCAACATTGACGAGCCGTTTACCGAAGCCGCGGCGCTACAAAGAGAACAGGCCCACGTCGACCGCCGATTGATCGCCTACTGCGAACAGATGCGCGACAGCGAGCTGCCACGCCTGGTCACCATCGCGCGCGACACGCCGCAACACGACAGCCGTTTGCGCATGCTCTCGCATCTGTTCGAACATCAACTGCATCATCGCGGCCAGGTGCACGCGATGCTTAGCGGCACCTCGGTCAAACCGCCGCAACTGGATGAGTTTTTCTGTGTCGGCGAGGCTGCACTGCGTGCCGAGGATTTCGCTGAATTGGGCTGGACTGAAGAATTGGTCTGGGGCCACTGACAAACGGTCGTCAGGCGCGGTAAGGTCTGTCGGCCTATCAGCGCGTATCGAGCGCGTATCGAGCGCGCCGGGGCCCGTGCGTTAGAGGTTGGAAATGGATTCCGCTGAGATACTCGTGTTGCAAGCCAGTTACACCAATCCAGAGCATGCCGAAGCCATCGGCGTGGTGCTCAATCATTACGCTGAAGACCCGTTTGGCGGCGGTCATTCGCTGGCGCCTGAGCTGCTGCAACGGCTGCCGGAAGAGCTGGCCAAGCGGCCGCATGCGTTCAGTGTTCTGGCATTCGTCGGCGGTGAGCCGGCGGGGCTGGTGAACTGTTTCGAAGGGTTTTCGACGTTTGCCTGCAAGCCGCTGGTCAACGTGCATGACCTGGCCGTAGCGAGCAAGTTTCGCGGCTTGGGACTGAGTCAGAAGATGCTGGCAAAAGTCGAAGAGATCGCCCGCCAACGCGGCTGCTGCAAGATCACTCTGGAAGTGCTCGAAGGTAACGCCGTGGCTCAGGGCTCTTATGCCAAGTTCGGCTTTGCGGCGGGCATGTTCGACCCGGATCACGGGCGCATGCTGTTCTGGATCAAGAATCTGCAGGCATAAAAAAGGCGCCCCAAAAGGGCGCCAACCTGTCTTCT
The DNA here is from genome assembly GCF_048822895.1 of Pseudomonas sp. P4795. Lineage (NCBI taxonomy): Bacteria > Pseudomonadati > Pseudomonadota > Gammaproteobacteria > Pseudomonadales > Pseudomonadaceae > Pseudomonas > Pseudomonas sp. P4795. The sequence continues at coordinate 82,460 of NZ_JBMFBT010000008.1, forward strand.
CCGAGGCCAGAGCGGAGCCGTCGAAGGTTCATCGGTAAAGCGTTTCAATCAGGTCGGTAGGACTCGGTCACCTGGGCGGTCTGGTCGTCCGGAACCCGTAGCTCACTGGCTCTGCTGTCAGTCTGGGTTTGCGCGGAATGGACCGGGAAATTTTCCCAGTGATGTCGCATGCGCTCGGCGCCGCCTTCAGCGAAAGCGCTGGCCGATGCGAGAGTGAGTAGACCGGCAAGGATTGCAGTCGTGGTTTTCATGGTGCCTCCTACGAAAAAATGTCGGAGCCTTTCGTCCATGAATCAAGGTCTCGGGGCGCAGTGTCCGCCGAGGGCATTAACTCGGGGTTAATGCCCGTTCAGTGTAGGTTTTACTGATTGTTTCCTACGGAAACCGGACGAACGCCGCGCGCGCAGGGCGAGGCGAGGCAAGGCTTAGAGCTTCCAGTCGAGACTCAGCGTGACGGTGCGCGGATCGCCCCAGAACACGCCGTTGTAGAAGCCAACGTTGTCGTAGTACTTCTTGTCGAACAGGTTGTCGACGTTCAGCGAAGCCGACAGGTGTTTGTCGAACTCATAGCGCGACATCAGCTTGACCACGGTGTAGGCGTCCTGACTGATGCGCGCGCGTTCGGTGATGATCTGCCTGTTGGCGCCACGCCCGACCGGGCGGCTGGAATTGCCGTAGACGTCACTTTGCCAATTCACCGCGCCGCCTACCGTCAGTGCGTGCCAGTTGCCCGGCAGGCGATAAGCCGTGGACAGGCGCAGCATGTTCAGCGGCTGATTGGTGTTGCTGCGCTGTTTCTCGCCGTTGGCCGAGTGGGTGTAGGTGTACCCGGCAGTCATGTTCCAGCCGTCGAGCACTTCGCCGGAGACTTCGGCTTCGAAGCCGTTGACCTTGTTGCCCTTGCCGCCGGATTTGTAGAACTCCTCGCCGGTCACCGGGTCCGGCGCCACCGAGTCGTCGACTTCGGCGACGTTGTCCTGCTTGCTCCAGAACACCGCTGTTGACAGATTCAGACGCTCCTCGAGCAGGCTGCCCTTGAGACCCACTTCATAGTTGCTGCCGACAATCGGATCGAGGTATTTGCGACTGGCGTCCCGCTGTTCCTGAGGATTGAAAATGTCGGTGTAGCTGACATACGCGGTGTACTCGGGCGTCAGGTCATAAAGCAGACCGGCGTAAGGCGTCCACATGTCGTTGTGTTGCTGACGGGTGGTATCGACGCCGCTCAGTTGCAGGTTGGCGCTGTAGCTGTTGTCGGTTTTCGAGCCTTCCCAGCTGCCGTAACGGCTGCCGAGCACCGCGTGCAAGTCATCGGTGAAACTCAGGCGCGTCGCCAGATAGCCGGCCTTCTGCCGCGTGCTGGCTTTGGAGCCGGTCAGGCCCGTGACCGTATCCGGAAATTTGGCGATGTCGCCCATGTATTTCCAGTCGCGAATCTGACCGTAACCCGCCGGCACCGGCCCATCGACGGTGTACGGAGAATTCTCGCGGCGCTCGGCTTCACCGTAGCCGAACATCAACTCGTGCTCACGACCGAACAGCGAGTAGGGACCGGCCAGATTGAAGTCGTAAGCCTTCATACTTTGATCGCCGATCATGTGGCCCATGTAGGCGCTCATGCCGCTGCGGTCAGCTTCGGGGAAACCGCCACCGCCGTAGTAGGTCTTGCCGTCGCTGTCGCTTTTGCGATGGGTGTACGCGGCTTTCAGATGCCAGCCAGCGGCCAGTTGCTGATCCAGCGTGGCGAATGCGGTTTTGTCGCGCAGCGGCCAGGAACTCCAGGACGTGGCCATGTTGGTCGAGCGGCCCAGGCCAGCCTTGCCACCCTCGGCATTCCAGTACGGAATCGTGCCCCACGCGGTGCCTTGCACCTGTTTGTCCTGATAGTCGTAACCCACCGCCAACACTGTGCTGTCGGTCAAATCGGCTTCGAGAATCCCGTAACCGACCTCGCGCTGCTGCGCATAGTGGTCGCGAATCGACTTGCTGTCGCGATAGGCCAGCACACTGCGCCCGCGCAACCGACCGTCGAACGCCAGCGGCCCGCCGACGTCCACGTAGCTGTAGTAATCGTCGTAACTGCCGCCGCTGGCGCCGGCCAGCGCCTGCAACTGGGCGGTGGGGCGCTTGCGCACCATGTTGATGGTGGCCGACGGATCACCCGCGCCAGTGGTCAGGCCGGTCGCGCCGCGGACCACTTCGATGCGGTCGTAGATGATCGTGTCGGAATCGGACTTCATGCGGCTGAATGTGTTGAGCATCCCGTCGATCTGGAAGTTGTCGATCTCGTAACCGCGTGACGAATAGCTCACGCGATCCGAATCCAGATGCTGGACGACGATGCCGGTGGTCTGGCTCATGGCCTCGGACAATGTCCCGAGTTTGAAATCGTCCATCTGCTGGCGCGTGACCACAGATACCGACTGCGGAGTTTCCTTGATCGACAGGTTCAGCCGCGTGGCGCTGTTCATGGCGCCGGTGGTGTAGGCGTCGGTGTTTTCGGTGGTGGTGCCAAGCCCTTGGGCAGTGACGCTGGTGGACCCCAGTTCCAGCGCCGGGGCCGCGGGCTCCTGGCGTTTTTCGGCGTCGGTTTCAGCCAGCAATTCAGGGCTCAGCGCAGCGCTGCACAGGCCGAGGGTCAGGGTCATGGAACGGGTGATGGGCGCGAACATCGCAGCCGACTCCTTGTCTTCGAGGGAAAAATTCCGTTTGTTCAAAGACGAAGCGTATGGATGCGATTTAGTATCAAACGAGAAATATTGTTATTTCTGTGTGGCGCGCAAGCGTAAAAAAAGGCCGTTTCCGGCCTCTTTTTGAGTTACTGCTGAACCACCGAAGTGGTCGCTTCAGCAGGCGGTTTAGGCTTCATCAAGCTGAAGTCGATCAACGGCCGCTGCTGACGCTCATAGGGGTTGCCGATCATCAACGGACGTGGCTTGAAGCTGTCGCTGACCAGGCTTTTGCTGTGGTCCAGTTCATCGAAACTCAAACCGGCCATGTCCGCCCAGGTGTGAATCAGATGCGAGCTGCTGTACGGCCGGCTAAGGTCGCCAGCGAAGCTCCAGTCATGGTTTTCGCGCCATTTCGGCGAGGCCCAGGCCATGAACGGAATGGTGTACATCGGCGCGGTCGGTTTGTTTTCGTTACGGCCCAGCGTGTTATGGCCGACCGAATCGAACACGTCTTCACCGTGATCGGAGAGGTACAACAGGAAACCGTTCGGATCGGACTTGGCGTAATCCTTGATCAGGCTCGACACCACGAAGTCGTTGTACAACACGGCATTGTCGTAGCTGTTGTAAGTCGGCACTTGATCGTCACGCACACCGGCCGGCACACCCTGGCGATCCTTGAACTTGTCGAAGCTCGGCGGATAGCGGTACTGGTAGCTCATGTGCGTACCGAGCAAATGCACGACGATCAGTTTGCGCTCGGCCGGATCGGTCAGGGCCTTGTTGAACGGCTCGATCACATCGCCGTCGTACTGCGCGGCATTCTGATTGCGGTTGTTGTTCAGATACACCTGCTCGTCGGCCTGTTCGGAGAAGGTCGTGAGCATGGTGTTGCGCTTGGTCATGGTCTGCTGGTTGGTGATCCAGAAGGTCTTGTAACCCGCCTGTTTCATCATGCTCACCAGCGACGGCGTCGACAGGTACAGATCGGGATTTTCTTCGTCAGCGAAGGTCAGCACCTGTTGCAGCGCTTCGATCGTATACGGGCGCGGGGTGATGACGTTATCGAACACCGACAGCTGATCCTTGAGCTTGTCCAGCTCAGGGGTGGTGTTACGCGGATAGCCATAAAGGCTCATGCGCTGACGGTTGGTCGATTCGCCGATCACCAGCACCAGCGTCGCAGGCTGATTGGCGCCGGCGTCCTTGAGGTTGTGCAGCGGCGGGATCTTGCTCGCGCTGTGCAACATGCCCTGCATGTCGGCCAGCGTGTCGAGGTAGCGGTGGTAGGCCACGGCCATCTGCCACGGCACGGCTGGCTCGATGCGGGTTTCGAACTTCTCGAAACCGCCGGCGAGGCTGCCGGTGCGCATGGTTTGCTTGATCAGCGGATAACCGACCACAGCCAGCAGAATTGCCATCGCGGCGACAAACGCTTGACCACGCGGCAGGTACACCGGGCGCAGGCGGGTCCACAGGAAATACGCGAATGCAGTGTGCGCGAGGAACGCCGGAATCATCCACCAGGCAAAGTACTGGGTCATGTATTCGCCAGCTTCGGAGATGTTCGACTCGAACATGATGAAGATGACGCTTTGCGAGAATTCCTGCTGATAGATAAAGAAGTAGCCGAGGCTGGCCATGGAGCAGGCCCACAACACCACACCGATCACTGCCGCCATCAGGCGTGTGCGTTTCGGGAATAGCAGCATCGGCGCGAGCCAGACGGCGCTCATCACGAACGCCTGACGGAAACCGGTGAACCCTGACGTGCCGGTCAACTGGATCAGTAGCTGGGTGATGCCGGAGAAGTACCAGAAGAACACGAACAGCCAGAGAAACCCGGCCCAGTCGAAACCCGTCGCAGTCGTTTTGCTGCGTTTGAACAATGCCATTCAGCACTCCAGCTCAATCGTCACACCTACCGCCGGACGCGTCCGGAAAACCAGAGCATGAAGCCGACGAACGAAGGCCGAGCGCATACGCCCGGCCAGAATGCGCCAGAGTATCGAAAAGCGAGTGTGAAAACTTTGTTAGTTGTCGAAAATTGCCAAGCGTGCAGCATGTCGGGAACAGCGTCGGCGGTTCCCGAAGCGGGCGGGGAGATCAGGCGTGTGGCGCGCGCTGTACGCGCGGCAAGGGCTGCGGTTGCGCGCCTTGGGTCAGCTGGCGCAGTTGCGCAAGTTCGTGCTTGAGTTGATCGCGTTCATCTTTCAACTGACGCAATTCATCGCGACGGATGGTGACGTACAGAGTTTGTGGCTGGATTGCTGTGTGTACTGTGCCCATTGCTCACCTCGCAAATGGATTGTCTCAACTGTAGATCAGCCCCGATTTCGGGTGCTGATCTACTATCGGCCGCGATTTTGATTTCTTTTGCCCATGAATGGAACTTTTTTATTTCTCATGGTCGGTGTGTCTTCGGCACGATTCCCGACGTTATCTGTCTGGATCGGGCACAATGCCCGGAAACTTCACCCCAGTGCTCTGGACTAACCTCCATTAGTCGCGTTGGGCTATAACCTTTGACACACTTTTATTTGTAGTAAGGAGCATCAGCACATGCAACTCGGGATTATTGGACTGGGCCGCATGGGCGGCAATATTGCACGGCGTCTGATGCTCAACGGTCATTCCACCGTTGTGTTCGACCGCAATACCGCCTTTGTCGAGACCCTGGCCGCCGAGGGCGCCACCGGCGTCGCTGATCTACCCGGCCTGATCGCCGGCCTGGCCAAACCGCGTGCGGTGTGGGTCATGCTGCCGGCCGGCGCGCCGACCGAAGACACCATCGAAACCCTGAGCAATCTGCTTGAAGCCGGCGACACCATCATCGACGGCGGTAACACCAACTATAAGGACGACATCCGTCGCGCGAAAACCCTGGCCGAGAAAGGTCTGCATTACATCGATGTCGGCACCTCCGGCGGCGTCTGGGGCCTGGAACGCGGTTACTGCATGATGATCGGCGGCGACGCCGAGACTGTGCAGCGTCTGGATCCGCTGTTCGCCGCACTGGCTCCGGGCATGGGCGACATTCCGCGCACCAAGGACCGCAAGTCCGACGACCACCGCGCCGAACACGGCTACATCCACGCCGGTCCGGCCGGTGCCGGGCACTTCGTCAAGATGATCCACAACGGCATCGAGTACGGCATGATGGCCGCCTTCGCCGAAGGCTTCGACATCCTCAAGACCAAGTCCAGCGAGCGCTTGCCGGAAGATCAGCGCTTCGACCTGAACGTGGCCGACATCGCCGAAGTCTGGCGTCGTGGCAGCGTGGTTTCGTCGTGGTTGCTCGACCTGACCGCTGACGCGCTGGCCAGCGATCCGAAACTCGACGGTTTCTCCGGTTCGGTAGCCGACAGTGGCGAAGGTCAATGGACTATCGAAGCGGCGATGGAGCAAGCGGTGCCGGTTCCGGTGCTGTCGAACTCGCTGTTCTCGCGCTACCGCTCGCGTGGCCAAGGCACCTTTGGCGACAAGATCCTCTCGGCCCAGCGCTTCGGCTTCGGCGGCCATGTGGAGACACCAAAAAAATGACCCACTCGATCCGCAGGAAATCCAAGGCAGACCCCGCGCCACCGACCACGCTGTTTCTATTCGGCGCCCACGGTGATCTGGTCAAGCGCTTGCTCATGCCGGCGCTGTACAACCTGAGTCGCGACGGCCTGCTCGACGATGGCCTGCGGATCATCGGCGTTGACCACAACGCCATCACGGACGAGGCCTTTGCGCAAAAGCTCGAAGATTTCATCCGTACCGAAGCGGCGGCGAAGGTCGGCAAGGGCGATCAGATTCTTGATCCGGCCTTGTGGGCCAAGCTCGCCAAAGGCATCAGCTACGTCCAGGGCGACTTTCTGGACGACAGCACTTATTCAGCGCTGGCGGCGAAAATCGCCGCCAGCGGCACCGGCAATGCGGTGTTCTACCTGGCCACCGCGCCACGGTTCTTCAGCGAAGTGGTGCGCCGTCTCGGCAGCGCCGGTCTGCTCGAAGAAACCCCGGACGCTTTCCGCAGGGTAGTGATCGAAAAACCGTTCGGCTCCGACTTGCAGACGGCGGAGGCGTTGAACGCCTGCCTGCTCAAAGTCATGTCGGAGAAGCAGATCTACCGGATCGATCACTATCTGGGCAAGGAAACCGTGCAGAACATTCTGGTCAGCCGGTTCTCCAACAGCCTGTTCGAAGCGTTCTGGAACAACCACTACATCGACCACGTACAAATCACCGCCGCCGAAACCGTCGGCGTCGAAACTCGTGGCAGTTTTTACGAACACACCGGTGCGCTGCGCGACATGGTGCCCAATCACTTGTTCCAGTTGCTGGCCATGGTTGCGATGGAGCCGCCGGCAGCCTTCGGCGCTGACGCGGTGCGCGGCGAGAAGGCCAAAGTGGTCGGCGCGATCCGCCCATGGACCACCGAAGAAGCGCGCGCCAACTCGGTACGCGGCCAGTACAGCGCCGGTGAAGTCGGCGGCAAGTCTCTGCCCGGTTATCGCGAAGAAACCAACGTGTCTCCCGACAGCACCACGGAAACCTACGTCGCGCTCAAAGTCATGATCGACAACTGGCGCTGGGTTGGCGTGCCGTTCTACCTGCGCACCGGCAAGCGCATGAGCGTGCGCGACACCGAGATCGTCATCTGCTTCAAACCTGCGCCGTACGCGCAGTTCCGCGATACCGAGGTCGACGAATTGCAGCCGACCTATCTGCGCATTCAGATTCAGCCCAACGAAGGCATGTGGTTCGACTTGTTGGCCAAACGGCCGGGGCCGGCGCTGAACATGGCCAACATCGAGCTGGGGTTCGCCTACAAGGATTTCTTCGAAATGCAGCCGTCGACCGGCTACGAAACGCTGATCTACGATTGCCTGACCGGTGATCAGACGCTGTTCCAGCGCGCCGACAACATCGAAAACGGTTGGCGCGCGGTGCAGCCGTTCCTCGATGCCTGGCAGCAGGATGCGAGCGTGCAGACCTACGCCGCCGGTGACAATGGCCCGCAAGCCGCCGATGAACTGCTGACTCGCGATGGTCGCGTCTGGCATGGTCTCGGATGAGCGAACCGATCCGTTTTCTGCTGAGCGACATGGACGGCACGCTGTTGCTGCCCGATCACAGCCTGAGCCAGCGCACGATTGATGCGGTGCGTTCGTTGCGTGAGGCGGGCGTGTTGTTCAGCCTCGCCACCGGGCGTCCACCGAAAGCCATGCTGCAGCAGATCGAAGCCTTGGGCGTTGATCTGCCGACGGCGGCGTTCAATGGCGGCACCATCGTCAATCCGGATGGCACGCTGTTAGCCGCGCATTACTTGCCGGTCACCGCAGCGCTGACCGCACTGGCGTTGTTCGCCGATAAACCGGAGGTAGAGATTTGGGTGTTCAGCGGCGGCGACTGGCTGTTGAAAGATCCGCACGGGCCGATGGTGCCACGCGAACAGCATGGCCTCGGTTATCCGCCGGTGGTGGTCGAGAGCTTCGAGCCGTACCTTGAGCGTATCGACAAAATCGTGGCGACCAGCAACAACACCGATCTGCTGATCGAGCTGGAAGCACAGCTGCTGCCCAAGGTCGAAGGTCAGGCGCAGGTGTCGCGTTCGCAACCGGTTTATCTGGATGTGACGGCGCTGGAAGCGAACAAGGGCAGCGCACTGGCGACCATCGCCAAACATCTCGGCATCCCGCTGGCGCAGACTGCCGCGATTGGCGATGGCGGCAACGACCCGGCAATGTTCCATTGCGCCGGGCTGTCGATTGCCATGGGCCAGGCAGAGGACACGGTCAAGCGTCAGGCCGATGTGGTCACCGGCTCCAATACCGAAGACGGCGTGGCGCAAGCGATCGAGAAATACATCCTCCCGCGCTGACTTAAAATCTCTGCATGACTGCATGACTGCATGACTGCAACCACATGACCACATGACCGCATTACTGTAGGAGCTGTCGAGTGCAACGAGGCTGCGATCTTTTGATCTTGTCTTTTGTAAAAAAATCAAAAGATCGCAGCCTGCGGCAGCTCCTACAGGATTGGGTGTTACAGCCAGTAACTCACGCCATACCAGCCCAGCAACCCCATCACCACGGTGTACGGCAACGCCATCCACACCATGCGCCCGTAAGACAAGCGCACCAGCGGCGCAATCGCCGAAGTCAGCAAAAACAGAAACGCCGCCTGACCATTCGGTGTCGCCACGCTCGGCAGGTTGGTGCCGGTGTTGATCGCAATCGCCAGCGTCTCGAAATGCTCGCGGCTCATGTGCCCGGACACGAATGCCTGTTTAACTTCCGTGATGTAAATTGTCGCAACGAAGACGTTGTCGCTGATCGCCGATAGCAACCCGTTGGCAATGAACAGCATCCCCGGTTGCTGATCCGCCGGCAGCGCGAGTACCCACTGGATCAGCGGCACAAACAGCTGTTGGTCATGAATCACCGCCACCACGGCGAAGAACACCACCAGCAGTGAAGTGAACGGCATGGCGTCCTTGAACGCATTGCCGAGGCGATGCTCGTCAGTGATGCCGGTAAACGCCGTGATCAACACAATCACCATCAGCCCGATCAATCCGACTTCAGCGACGTGAAGCGCAAGCCCGACAATCAGGATCAGCGCCGCCAGACCCTGCACCACCAGAGCAGCACGTTGGCGTGGGGTGCGTTCGGCGTTGTCCTCGGCAGCGTAGTTGGCCAGTACGCTGCGCACGTTGTCCGGCAGCAAGGTGCCGTAACCGAACCAGCGCAGTTTCTCCAGCAGCACGCAGGTAATCAGACCGGCGACCAGCACCGGCAACGAAACCGGCGCGACCTTGAGGAAGAATTCGGCAAAGTGCCAGCCCATCTCATGGCCGATCAGCAGGTTCTGCGGCTCACCGACCAAGGTGCACACACCGCCGAGCGCTGTGCCGACCGCGCCGTGCATCAACAGGCTGCGCAGGAAGGCGCGGAATTGCTCAAGGTCTGCATGATGCAACTTCGGCAGGTGCTGATCGTCGCTGAATTCGCTGTCCTGACGCGGGTCGTTGCCGGACGCCACGCGGTGGTACACCGAGTAGAAGCCGACCGCTGCGCTGATGATCACGGCGGTGACGGTCAGTGCATCGAGAAATGCCGAGAGAAACGCCGATAGAAAGCAGAACATCAGCGCCAGCAGCGCTTTCGAGCGCACGCCGAGCAACAAGCGCGAGAACAGAAACAGCAGCAGGTCCTTCATGAAGTAAATGCCGGCGACCATGAACATCAGCAGCAGGATCACCGGGAAGTTGTGCTGCAACTCTTCGTACAGGGCTTGCGGCGTGGTCATCTTCAGCAGCAGCGCTTCGATCAGCAGCAGGCCACCGGGCATCAGCGGGTAGCACTTGAGCGCCATCGCCAGGGTGAAAATGAACTCGATCACCAGCAGCCAGCCGGCGGCGACCGGGCCGACGGTCCACATCACCAGCGCATTGAGGATCAGGAACCCGACGATGCACGCCTTGTACCAGCGCGGCGAGTGCCCGAGAAAGTTGTGCGCGAAGGCCTGGGCCATTGAACCGGACATCGGCTGCTCCTTGTTTTAAGAAGCGCGCAAGTTGCCGTAAGCGCCGCGGAAGATCAAGTGTGGGAAGTTTCTGATTATTGATTCAGATATCGCGCTACGACGGCCCGGTACTTTCCATCAAGCGAGTAACCGCCAACCAGAATCCCGCCTGATGCCTGCACAGCCAGCGAAGTGGCGGTATCCAGACTGCGGCCCAGGCGCGTGCGTAACCAGCCACGGGCCTCGGCGAACTGCGGATCCAGCCGGCCATTGGGCAAATATCGAGCGACAACAAAATCAGCCTCGACACCGCCGATAGTTGCGCCCACAGCGACGATGCGACCATCACCCATGCGTTGCGCGGCGGTCCATTGGCAGCCGCTGGGGCCGATGTCCAGCAGGTGCGGCTGACCATTGTTATGGTGCAAATCGGGGCGGCCGTTAGTGTGAACGGCCAGCGCCATACAGCGAATCGGATCCCGGCTGCTGCCAAAGCACTGCAGATGCCCGGCAGATTCCACTACCTGACTGACTTGAGCGCTTTGACCGTTGGCTTTAAACGCCATGAAGCCGTCCACGGCAAAGCGTTGATCAAGTTGCCCATCAGGCAGATAGCGCGCTAACAGACCTTGTTGCGGGAAGTCGATAGAACCTGCCACCACAATCCGCCCGTCGTTTTGCAGCGTCAGACTGCCGAGCCAGGTATTGAGCAACAGGTGGCGGATCATCACGAAGCCGCGGCCGTTGAAGGCTGGATCAAGTTGGCCATCCGCTGTCAGGCGAATCAGCATGCCGACCTGGTCGGAAAAATCGTAATGATGGTTGGCGATCAACAAAATCCGACCGTCATTCTGAACCGCGCAATCGCACGCTTCGGCACCGGGAACGCCCGGTGGCAACCACGGATCGCGAGACCCCATGGACAGGTCGCCGGGCAGGCGGACGATTTGCACGCCATTGTCGCCAAAACTTGTATCCGGCCGGCCGCTAGCGTCGAACATAGCGAGGGCGGGCAGGGTGCGCCGGTCGTTTTGGTAGTGCAGGCCCACTAACAGAATGCGTCCGTCGGGCAGTACCTGGACTTTGCCACCGGTGGCTTCGAAGCCTGGGGCAAACTGGTCGATCACACTGCCTTGCACGCCGAAGCTCAAGTCCGCCGAACCATCCTCTAACAGGCGCGCAAGACCAAAATGGCTGCCGTCAGCCATTGCGACTTTGGCGGCTACCAGCACTCGCCCTTGTGTATCCAGGGCCAGGCCTTGCGTCATGCTCGATGTGCTGTCGGCAAAATACACCTGAGCCAGGCCATGGTTGGCAAAGTCCGGGTCAAGTTGTCCGCTGTCGGTGGCGAGTGTCGGTAGCGCAAAGGCGTTCCGGGATGGCATGCATGCTTCTCCTTGCAAGTTGACCTGCGCCCGGGGCCGGGCGGGTAACTGCATGAGCGAAACATTCAACCTCTGAATCAGCGCCAGTACAACTGACAGAAATAACAGGTGGAGGGTCGCACTGTGCCAGAACAGTGTCTTTTGGAACCAGTTGCAAGCCTGCCAAGTACTTCGTCGATAAAAGCACTGGCGCAAGTTGTACAACGTGCGGCGGGGTATAGGTTTTTGCTAACGGGCAATAAAAAAGCGGATGACTCGAAAGTCATCCGCTTTGGTTTGAATCAGTGTGGCATCGACCACGATTGCAGCAAGTAACCGTCTTCACTCAATTCGGCGCGAGCCTGTTGCAACAGCAGTTCAAGCTGAGCCGGATCGGAGTAAGCGCTGCTCGGGATTTGCGTACGGCCGATGTGCGAGTTAGTCCGGTCGATAACGGTCAGGCTTAGTTCGCCGTTGCCGTCTTGTGGCGCCCAAGCCACGCATTGGTAGGGTTTGAACGCGTGGTTGGCAATCAAAAGAGCTTCGTTGATACGGAGCGGGGCGGTCATGGGATCTTCTCTCTAATAGTGCCCAATCAAGTGATGTGCCGTCGGTTGGGCTTACCGTTCGGCTGGTTACTTGTACTGATGCACGCAACCCGGTGACGGGTCACACAAGATTCGAAGAAATTTATTTTTTCTTTCACGCCCTCAGCTTTAAGACAGCAAATGAAAGGCTGGTGAAAGATTCAAGTCGATAGCTAACTAATAACCCCGCTGCTTATAACTGCTTGAGTTGTACGCCTATAAGCAATCGATACAAGGCGCCGTCAAATTCTTGCTAATGTTACAGCCAGGTCTGCCAAATGACTGTTTTTACAATCATTTCTTTTAATTTGGCGCCAAGGAACAGTCATGAGCGAAGCGCCTGCGTTACGACGTTTATTGGTGGTCGATCCGTGTGACGACTGTCATCGACTATTGCCCGGATTACGCGCGGCAGGCTGGGATGTCGACAGTTGTACGCTGGAACATGCCGGCGACCGAAGTTGCGATGTCGGCCTGCTGCGTTTGCAGCCTTTTCACCTTGAACGGCCCGAAGCCGTCAAAGAGCTGATCAGTCGCAGTGGCACCGAGTGGATAGCCGTGCTCAATCAGGAAGTGCTGCGGCTGCAAAATGTCGGAGATTTTGTCTGCGAGTGGTTTTTCGATTTTCATACCTTGCCGTTCGACGTGTCGCGGGTGCAGGTCACCCTCGGCCGCGCATTCGGCATGGCGCGCCTGCGCGGGCAGGGCACGATTCATATTGATCAGCCGGAACACGAGTTGCTCGGTGACAGCAAACCGATCCGCGAGCTGCGCAAACTGCTGAGCAAACTGGCGCCGACCGAGTCGCCGGTGTTGATCCGCGGCGAAAGTGGCACGGGTAAAGAGCTGGTGGCGCGCACGCTGCATCGGCAGTCGCAGCGCCACAGCAAACCGTTCGTGGCGATCAACTGCGGCGCTATTCCGGAACATCTGATCCAGTCCGAACTGTTCGGTCATGAAAAAGGCGCCTTCACCGGTGCGCATCAGCGCAAGGTCGGGCGTATTGAAGCGGCCAACGGTGGCACGCTGTTTCTCGATGAAATTGGTGATCTACCGTTGGAACTGCAAGCCAATCTGCTGCGCTTCCTCCAGGAAAAACATATTGAGCGCGTTGGCGGCAGTCAGCCGATTCCGGTGGATGTACGGGTGTTGGCCGCGACTCACGTCGACCTCGAAGCGGCAATCGAGAAGAAACGCTTTCGCGAAGACTTGTACTACCGCCTCAACGTCCTGCAAGTAGTCACCGCGCCATTGCGCGAACGGCATGGCGATTTGTCGATGCTGGCCAACCATTTCTCCCACTTCTACAGCCACGAAACCGGTCGCCGGCCGCGCAGCTTCAGTGAAGATGCGTTGATCGCCATGGGTAAACACGATTGGCCGGGCAACGTTCGAGAGCTGGCTAACCGCGTGCGGCGTGGCCTGGTGCTGGCCGAAGGTCGGCAGATTGAGGCGCGCGATCTTGGGTTGATCAGTCAGCAGTCGATCGCTGCGCCGATGGGCACGCTAGAGGATTACAAGACGCGAGCGGAACGTCAGGCGTTGTGCGATGTGTTGAATCGGCACAGTGACAATCTGAGCGTGGCGGCGAAAGTGCTCGGGGTTTCACGGCCGACGTTTTATCGCCTACTGCACAAGCATCAAATACGTTAGAAACACATCAAAAGATCGCAGCCTTCGGCAGCTCCTACATAGGGAACACCCTGTAGGAGCTGCCGAAGGCTGCGATCTTTTGCTTTACGTCAGAAGTAATACGGGAATTTCAAACTGAAGGAAAAGTCCGGCGCATCGTCGGTCATGCCAATCGACAAGTTCGGCACGATGGTCAGGTTGTCGGTGGCAGCAACGGTCATGCCGATGTTGAAATAACCGGCGTTGGCATCACTGGAGACCACGGACTCCCAATCCCCGCCATCCTGTTTCAGCTTGCTTTTGCGTTGCACCAGATCAGACACCGAAAACGACATACTCATTTTCTCGTTCAGTGCGAAGGCTACGCCAGCGCCGATCTGGAAGCTGTCTCCAATGCGCACCTTGCCAGGGTTTTTCTGGTTGACGGTCGAGCTGATGTCGTCGAACGATTCCTCGAGGTTGTGGGTGTAGGACAAACTGCCAAACAGCACAGCCGGGTCGAACGTTTTGACCAGCGAGATGCCCGGTGTGATCGACCAGACACCGTTGCCGGTTGGCAGCGTGTCAGGCACGAACAGGTTGGAGTTGGCATCGGTCTGGCGCAGCTTGATCCCGAACGGGTCCTTGCCGGTAGGGGCTTTGACCCGCAATGTGACTACCGCATCCGGAGTGTTGACCGACTCGTCGAGGAACTTGTAAGCCACCCCGAAGTTGACGTCGCCAATGGTTGGATCCTTGGTGACGGTTTCTTCCGTGGTCACACCTGCCGCGCCCTGGTTGCCACCGCCCGACTGATACGTCGATTCGCGATACACGACCGGCACGTTCAGATCGAACTGCCAGCGGTTATCGAAGTTGTAGCGGCCCGTGAGATCGAGGGTCCAGGTGTCGGCCTTGATCCGGTCGAGGTTGATGTTGCCGAGAAAGATCGAGTCCAGCGCGAGGAAGCCGTTGAGGATCAGTTGGCGAGTGTCGTAGCGCGAGTAAGTCACGCCGGTTTCGACACTGAACTTGCCGCCACCGAAGAAGCCGCTGGCCTCGTCGTACAGGTTGGACACGCTCTGCGCCGGCTGCGAATCATCGGCCAGGGACTGACCGTAAGATGCGCCACTGCCTCCCGCCGCGCCCCCCGACGCTGCGGCAGCCCCCGTCCCGGTGGCTACGCGATTGCCTTTCATGTCGGATGGCGACTTGGCCAGACGTTTTGGTGGCGGGGAAGCGGGCTGATCTTCGACCTGACGGACCCGTTGTTCGAGTACCGCCAGGGCTTTCTGTTGTGATTCGTATCGTTGCTTAAGCTCCAGAAGCTCCTGTTTCAGAGCCTCTACATCGGCATTAGGTGCCGCTTGCAGCATGGCGGCCGGCAGTAGAGTGCTCAAACATACAGCGGCGCGCAGTGATACTGATCGATACATGAATAAGCCGTCCCTTTAAGCCCAATGATCGAGACTCAGCGTAGTTCAATATCCAATACTGCGTAGTGCTCTGAGTTGGGTCAGGTTGCAGTCCAGTGCACCGGCACTCATGCCGTTGTTATTCAACACGACGTTGAGTTGAGTCAGGTTGTTGACCACGTTGGCACTACCGAGCAGACGGGTATTTTGCAGCAAACCGCCCTGAGCGACCTGTTGCAGCGCTGTACCCTGATTGCCCGAGGCTTGAATGGCCATTTGTACACCACCGTTGGTGGCCGACACCGCCACATTGCCGGCGGCGTTGCTGCCGGTGATGGTCTGCCCGGCCATCAAGGCCTGGCCCTGGGTTGGCATCAAAGCGGGCGCCTGCGCGGCTTCCTTGACGTTGATCGCGACGTTGTTGGTGGCCGTGTTGCCATCACCCGCGGCGCGTACGCTTTGCGTTATCCCCTGGGAACTGTTGAGCCCGGCACCACCAATGACTTCGCCAGTCCCCAGTTGCGGGGTGCTGCCGTTGCCGTGTTCTTTGATGGTCTGGACGTAGAATTCAGGTTTGACTGATGCAGCCTGAAGTTGCATCGAGGTCGCTGCCCCGATCAGATCGCCACTGGCGTTGCGCCAGGTACTGCTCATGACAATGCCGAAGCTGATGATTCGCCCCGGCATGACATATCGACCACGCAGCTCGGCCAGCTCCTGGTCCTTGATTTCGATGGGCTTGAATCCTGCATTGGCATAGCCTGACGCACTCGCTGCCAGGCAGGCGGCGGCCAGCCAGTATGAGGTTTTCATTTGCTGCTCCCGGGACATCCAGTCCCACTCTTTATAATCGGCGATTAAAAGAAGTCGCTCTGTATGAACCCGAAATCCATCAATTCAGCATCTTTGACAGGGTTGAAGCCATCCAGCTTGTTTTTCGCGGTCAACGGCAGCGGAGGGCTGCGCAAGGCATTGGCCTTGTCATATCCGGGGCCGACGATGGCGAACACAATACCGTTCCAACCTTTGACAAAGTCATCGTGTTTGTAGCGCTTGTGGCCTAAGACCGGGTCTCCGATGTAAACCCAATCCTTGTCCGCTCGCTGCAAAACCACGAAATGCTTGTAGCCGCGAATGTCCATCAGTACCACCACCGGAATCGTTACTGAATCAAGCTTCTCCGGCGGAATCCTGTAGCCCCTGGCGCGCATGCCGATGCTTTCTATATAGCGCTTCATGTCGAGCATGGAAAAACCCTGAGTACGAACAAGGTCCTGGTCAGCGTTGACCAGCATGCCTTTGATGATGTGCTCCTCATCGACGTCGAGCCAATAAGCCTGGCGTAATACCGTAGCCAGTGCAGCGGCGCCGCAACTGAAATCGGTTTTTTGTTGGACTATGTCGGCAAACTTGCGCTCACGCAGGCTTTGCACATCCTTGTAGACCAGCACACCACCCGGCAGGGCAGCGACCGGCATCTGTGCAGCCTGACTCAGGCCAGACAGACAAAGCAGGGCGATAAGGGCAGTTTTACGCATGATCGATACGCCTTTGCGGACTGAGGAAAAGCCCCGTTTCCGGGGCTTTCGTTTCGATCGCGATTACATGCAGGCTTTGCAACCTGCGGCGATGGACAGCGAGTTGCTTTGTTGGTTGCCCACACCCGCCGAGACGTTGGCTCCGCCGTTGCCGGAGAAGTTGTTCATCGAGTTGGTCATGTTGGCGTTGTTGACGACAGGTGCTTTCCAGCCATCTTTGGTCAGCACTTGCTGAGTGGTCACGCCAGCGAGGCCAAAGGTACCCACGGCTTCGAACTTGGCTTTCTGGTCATCGTTGCCGCCGTGGCCGCCGCCACGATTGCCCCAACCGCCGTGATCGTTATCGTCTTCGATGGTTGCAGTGCCTTTGGCTTTGAACACGCCAGCCGCTGCATAAGTGCCGGTGAGGGTATCGGTTTTGTAGGTACGTACGCCTTTGTTGTCGACAACCAGGCCAGTGGAGGACTGGTTGGCAGCAGCAGCGGCAGACGCGACGCGACCACCCGATACGGCGATTGCCAGGTTGTTTTTCTGTTGGTTGAAGTTGCCGGCAGTCACGTTGATCCCGATGTTGCCGGAACCGTTATTGCCAGCGTTGTTGAGTGTTGCAGTATTGGTAGTCGACGAGTTTTTCACATAGTTGTTGTTGTTGACTTGAGTCGCACTCGAGACAGCAACAGCAGTGCCGAAGATGAAGCTTTCGTCGGCGGTAGCCAAGGCTGCAGCGTTGTCTTGCTGGTTGCCGTCGCCGGCTGCCACGTTGGCGCCCATGTTGCCGTTGGAACCGTTGAGCGAGTCACTGGCATTGGCGGTGTTTTTGGTGCCTTGGTTGTTCACCTCGTTGCCGTCGCTGTTTTGCTCGTCGAGCACAGCGGCGCCAGCACCCGCGGTAATTTGCAGAAGTTGTTCAAGGGTAGGGCCTTTCGGGCCATGCCCATTACCATGACCGTGATCATCATCACGACCGCCTGCCTGTGCTGCGATTGCCATCACTGCTGCAAGTGCGAAAACCAGTGGTTTGAGAGCCATTGTAGGTTTCATGGTGTTTCTCCGTGCTTATTAGTTGGTTAAGTGTTGGTACTTTCTAATTGCACTGCTTTTTATATGGGTCAGTCTGCGACCCGGATGCTCAGGGTGTTAGCCATACGGTTCCCCACCCCGGCACTCTGGTTCACCTGAATCACCCCTCGGCTGCCGGTGAAGGCCTGATCACTTGTCGTGACCTGGCGACTGCCGGTTGGGGTGCCAGTTGCTCCTGAGCTCGGTAACAGCGCCACGTTCTGTTGCGACAGGGCGCTATCGTCAATGCTCTGCGGGCCGGCACTGATGCTGACGCGCGTTACATTGGCCATCTGGTTGTTGGCACCGGCGCCCTGGTTCACGCCCAGGATCCCGTTGCCATTACTGAAAGAGGTGCCACCGATGGTTGAACTGGCGTTCATCGAGCGGTCGGCGGGTGTGTCGATCTTCTGAATCACGCGGGTGCTGGCGTTTGACTCAGTGCCAATGGCGATCGCCTTGACGTTGGCCTGCTGCATCTGGTCGCCAGCGGCCTGGTTGACGTTGAAATTGCCTTTGTACTGGACGCCGGAATTCTGGATGTCTGCCTGGTTGATCGAGGATGGATCGGCCATTGCGCTGGTGCAGCCGAGCAAGGCAAGCAGGAGCAGAGAGCGAGTCATCTTATTGGCCTCCAGCCATGCGGGTCAGTGGAGCAAGACCGGAACTCATCGCGCGGTTGACGGTGTTGGAAATCGAGCCGCCAGCACCGCCGCCGTGACCCGCACTCATGCCGGGCATCCCGTTGTTGCCGTTGGTCAAGGTGTTCATGCCGGGCAGATTGGAACTTGGCGTATTGATGTTGCCGCGGATGGAGGACCCGCTGGCGACGCCGGCAAAATCACCGTCATTGAGCTCGGTACTGTTCAACGTCGAGTTGATGCGCGCCGAAGGGTTGGCATTGACGGTGGTCGGATAGGGGTCTTTGCCGCCATTGCGGCCAATCGGGATCGGTTGCACGTCACGATTGAGTACGATCACGCCATTGCCTTCGGCCTGAACGTTGAAACTGATAAAAGGGCTGGCGGCTGATCCGATCAGCACGAGGCAAGTAAAGGCTTTTTGAATATTCCCCACGGCGGCAATTCCTTCTTCAGTGGGCTGGGCCTGTTCAGCGTTGTGAAGGAGAGAGCGAAAGCTGTGCCGCTTTTTGAAATTGCTGTGGATTCAAGGGCTTGAGTTGCGTTGCCGCGCTGCTGATACAGAAACTGTTTCAGCCGTGAAACACGCACCCGGCGCGGCAACTGCCGATTGGCATTGCAAAGCTCTGGCACAAGGGTTTGCGCGCAGGTGTTTCATCTGCGTAACAAGTCCCGTGACAAACTGATGAAGGGCGTTGAGACGGGCACTTTGCACCCGCAGATGTGTTTCAGGAATGGACACTTGTGCCCCAAAGCAGGGGAAAACAGGGGCATAGACCCCCCGCAGAATGGGTCAGCCTGCCAGCAGCTCGGCCACGGCAGCGCAAGCCTGGCGGCGACGCTCGAGCCAGTCTCCCTGAATTATCAGCAGGGGTTGCTGATGCAATTGCAGCCAGGAGCAGGTGGCGTCAAAGAATGCCCTGCGCTCACTCAGTTGCGGCTGGCAGCGCTGGCCATCATCGGTCCAGTCGATCTGCTCCGGCGAGAGCAACAGATGCAGATCGTAATGACGACTGAGCAACTCTGGCTCCAGCCATGCCGGGCAGTCGCCGAATAACGTCTGACTCCACACAATATTGCTCAGTAGATGCGTATCGAGAATCAGCAGCGGGGGCAGTTGCGCGCGCGCCTGATCCTCCCAGTGCAACTGGCCACGGGCGATCTCGGGGATATCCGCCAGGCAGGTATCACGCGGGTTCTGCTCGATGAACCAGCGCACGTACTCGTCCACTCGCAGACCGCCGAATTGTTCTTGCAGCGCGGCCGCCAGCCAGCTCTTGCCGGTGGATTCCGGGCCGGTGAGGACAACGACTTTCATGCGCGCAACGCCGGATCGGCACGCCATTCGCGCCAGCCTTGCACCGCGATCAGGGTGAACAGTGCATACAGTGCGGCAGTCAGGTACAGCCCTTTATAGAGGAACAGCCCGACGAAAATCACATCGAGTACGAACCACAGCGCCCAGCATTGCAGGCGTTTGTGTGCCATCCAGAATTGCGCAACCAGGCTGAAACCGGTCAGCGCGGCGTCGAGCCAGGGCTGCGCAGCGTCGGTCCAGTGGGCCATGCTTGCGCCCAGCGCCAGACTGCCGACGGCACCGATAGCCAGGCCTTTGACAATCGACTGGGGGGCGAGTCGGCTCACCTGGCGCCCGTCATGCATCGAGACGGCGCGGGTCCATTGCCACCAGCCGTAGACCTGCAGGGCGGCGTAGATGACCTGCAACAACATGTCCGAATACAGCTTGACCTCAAAGAACACCCAGCTGTAAAGCAGCACCATGACCAGCCCGATCGGCCAGCACCAAGGATTCTGTTTGACCGTCAGCCAGACCGCGATCACCCCGAGGGCGGCAGCAAACAGTTCAAGCCCGGACATGCGAGATCCTTGGAGGAAATAGAGGAGGGCGCGGATTGTACCGGGTCGACAGGCAAGATCAAAAGATCGCAGCCTTCGGCAGCTCCTACAGATGCACCAAAATCTGTAGGAGCTGCCGAAGGCTGCGATCTTTTAGCTGTTACACGCGGAACTGGCGCAGGAGGCTGTTCAGCTGTTCGCTCAACTGGCCCAACCGCACACTGGCCACGCTCGACTGCTCCGCCGCCAGCGCCGTGCTGTGTGACAGTCCGGCAGCCTGAGTAACGTTCTGGTTGATGTCTTCAACCACATGCGCTTGTTGCAGCGTGGCACTGGCAATCGAAGCATTCAGGCCGTTGAGGTTACGCAGCGCCTGACCAATCGCATTCAGGCTCGCACCGGCCAGCCCCGCCTGTTCGATGGTCAATTGCGAGGCCTTGCTGCTGTCGCCGATCACTTTCACAGCCGCTTCCGAGTGATTCTGCAAACGTTCGATCATCGTCTGGATTTCAGCGGTCGATTTCTGCGTACGCTGCGCCAGCAAACGCACCTCGTCAGCCACCACCGCAAAACCACGACCCTGTTCACCGGCCCGCGCGGCTTCGATCGCCGCGTTGAGAGCCAGCAGGTTGGTCTGTTCGGCAATCGAGCGGATCACTTCCAGCACGCTGCCGATCTGCGTGCTTTCAGCCGCCAGGGTGCGAATCACTTCAACCGCTTGGTCGATAGTCCCCGAAAGCTTGTCGATCTGTTGCAGGCTGCCATCGATATTGATCTGGCCCTGCTGCGCCTGCGCCTCGGCGTCGCGCATTTCGCTGGCGGCGTGTTCGGCGTTTTTCGCCACGTCCTGCACGCCATAGGTGACTTCATTGATGGCGGTGGCCACCAGTTCCATCTGCTGCGACTGTTGCTGGCTGCGTTGCTGGGCTTGTGTGGCATCGTTGCCCAGTTCGCTGGACGACTGGCCGAGGGCGCTGGCGGATTTCTGCAAGTCGCCGATGACCCCGCGCAACTTGGCGGTGAAGGCATTGAAGTGATGCGCCAGTTGCGTGACTTCGTCCTGGCCGTGGGTGTCGAGACTGCGCGTCAGGTCGCTTTCACCACTGGCGATGTTGGCCATGGCGTTTACGGTTTCCTGCAACGGGCGCACGATACTGCGCGCAATCAAGACCACCAGCAGCACCATGATCAGCGCAATCACCAGGCCCGCGACTGACGCCTTGATCACCTGGCCCTGGAACTCGGCCTGCACGTCATCGACATACACTCCGGAACCGAGCACCCAACCCCACGGCTCGAACAGTTTCACGTAAGAAGTCTTGGCTACAGGCTCACTGGCGCCGGGTTTCGGCCAACGGTAGTCGACCATGCCAGCGCCCTTGGCCTTGGCGATCGCGACCATCTCGTTGAACACCGCAAAGCCGTCCGGATCGCGGATCGCCGAGAGGTTCTGGCCTTCAAGTTTCGGATTGGTCGGGTGCATGACCATCACGGGCGTGAGGTCGTTGATCCAGAAATAGTCGTTCTGGTCATAGCGCAAGCCGCGAATGGCGGTCAGCGCCTGTTTTTGCGCGGCATCGCGGGTCAGGCTGCCGGCGGTTTCCAGGCCTTGGTAATAGTTCAGCAAACCGCTGACTGTCTGCACCACGTGCTGGGTTTTCTGGGCTTTGGCGTGATAGAGGTCGTCGTGAATCTGCTTGAGCATCAACACGCCCAAGGTCAACAACATCACCACGGCCACAATCAAGATGAGCCACAAGCGTCGGCTGATCGACACACTGCGCAAGCTGTTCATAACGCTGTCACTCCGATTTCTTTTTCTTGTAATAACTCACCGCCAGCATCCAACCACGTTTTGTGTGACCGGGCATACGCGACTCAAGTCGTACAGCGCACCAGCGCTGATACGGCGTGTCTGTTAGGATTTCGGCCCCGCGCGGAAAAACCTGAGTCGAGATTGATTTTTCACGCAATTTTGACTGTTTTGCAGCGATCCTCTGCGCCGGGAAAACGCTACAGAAACAGCCAGCTACGCTGGACGCAGTGAACAGTTAGAAAAATATTATCGGGGCATGCCAGCGGGTATCGCTTCTTGGGGGATTAATGGATCTTTGGACGGCCTTGCAGGCACTGATTCTTGGAGTTGTAGAGGGGCTGACGGAGTTTTTGCCCATTTCCAGTACCGGACACCAGATCATCGTTGCCGACTTGCTCAACTTCGGTGGCGAGCGGGCCATGGCGTTCAACATCATTATTCAGCTCGGCGCGATCCTCGCGGTGGTCTGGGAGTTTCGCCGCAAGATTCTTGATGTGGTTATCGGTTTGCCGACTCAGCCGAGTGCACGCAAGTTCACCGCGAACCTGCTGATCGCGTTTCTGCCGGCGGTGGTATTGGGAGTGATTTTTGCCGACCTGATCCACGAGTATCTGTTCAACCCGATCACTGTGGCTGCTGCTTTGGTAGTGGGCGGGATCATCATGTTGTGGGCCGAACAGCGCCAGCATGAAGTTCATGCCGAAACCGTCGATGAGATTCGCTGGACCGATGCATTGAAAATCGGCTTCGCGCAATGCCTGGCGATGATTCCCGGGACCTCGCGTTCCGGCTCGACGATCATCGGCGGCCTGTTGTTTGGTCTGTCGCGCAAGACCGCCACCGAGTTCTCGTTCTTCCTGGCGATGCCGACCATGGTAGGTGCGGCGGTGTATTCGGGATACAAGTATCGCGACCTGTTCGTGCCGGCGGATTTCCCGGTATTTGCTATCGGTTTCGTCACGGCGTTCATCTTCGCCATGATCGCGGTGCGTGGCTTGCTCAAGTTCATCGCCAGCCACAGTTATGCGGCGTTCGCCTGGTACCGAATCGTGTTTGGTCTGGTGATTCTGGCGACCTGGCAATTCGGCTGGGTGGATTGGGCGGCAGCCAAGCCATGAATGATGCCCGCTCACGCCGCCCGGATCAGCGTTCATCGGGGAGCAACATTCAGTACCTGAAGTTGAAACTGCTGGTGTTGCTGATCGTCTGCGCGTTGCCACTGTTTGGCGCCGCGTCGATGTGGCTGGACGGGATCTCGCGGGTAGCGCTGACGGCCTATGCGGTGGTCAGCGTGCTGGCGTTTTTCCTGTATTGGGCGGACAAACACAAGGCCCGTACTGGCGCTTGGCGCATACCGGAAAATGCCCTGCACGCAGTGGAACTGGCCGGCGGCTGGCCCGGCGCATTGATCGCCCAGCAAGTGTTCCGGCACAAGACGCGCAAGGTGTCGTTTCAAGTGCTGTTCTGGCTGATCGTGCTGCTGCACCAAGTGTTCTGGATTGATCAGTTGTTCATTGGTTTGAAGTTTGCGGCGAAGTTCTAAAGCAGCAGTCCGACCTGAGTTTTCTTCGGCAGTTTGCCCACCACCAATTGATGCGAGCGCTGCAACAGCCCTTGCAGTTCCTCGGCGCCCAGCGGGTAGGGCGGGTGCATGATGATCCACTGCGCCCGCGCCAGATACGGCGCCGGGTGAATGCCCGGACGGTCGCAATGGCCGAGAAACAAATCCTTGTCGACCTTGAATGCCAGTGAATCGCCGCGCAGCCCCTGCAAGGCGAACATCTTGTTGCCGGCAATTGAAAACACCCGCACGCCGCCCCATTTGTAATCCTCGCGTGCGCCGGGCAATGCCAGGCAGAAGTCGGCAACATCCGTTTCGCTCATCTTTGCTTTTTTCATATCAGCCGCTCCCCGCAGGCATTGAACGATTCGACCAAGTGGTCGATCCACGCGCGCACCGCTGGCATCACCCCGCGCCGATGCGGATACACCGCTTGCAGCCAGCCACCGGGCAATGACCACTCGGGCAACAAGCGCACCAGCGTGCCGCTTTCCAGTTCGGCTTCTCAATACATCATCGGCAATAACGTGAAACCCTGACCCGCCAGCACGCAAGCCTTGCGCACCACAAAATCGTCAATGCCCAACCGGGCTTCCAGCGCCAGATCGCAGCTTTCGTCGTTCTGATCGATCAGGCGCACATGCACCAGGCGATCAGGTTCCAGCGCGCCGAGCACCGGCAGACTTTTCAGATCCTGCGGATGATGGATTTTTGCATCCTGAATAAACGAGGGACTGGCGACCACCACCATTTGTGCCTGACGCAACCGCCGGGTGACCAGCATCGGGTCTTCATCGCCGTGTTCGCGCACGCGCAGCGCGACGTCGATACCTTCGTTGATCAGGTCCACCCGGCGATTGAGCAGGATGACCTCAAGCTGCACCTGCGGGAATTTGTCGAGGAAACTGCTGATCACCAACGGCAACATCTCATGCGCCAGCCCGGTCGGGCACGACACGCGCAAGCGTCCACGCGGTTCGCTGGACATACTCGCCACCGCTTCATCGGCCATTTCCGCTTCCAGCAACATCGCCTGGCAATGGCGCAGATAACGTTCGCCGACCGCCGTCAGTTTCAATTGCCGGGTCGTGCGTTGCAGCAAACGGGCGCCGAGGCGTTCTTCGAGTTCGGCAATTCGCCGCGACAGCCGCGACTTGGGGATACCGAGCAAGCGGCCGGCGGCAGCGAATCCACCGGCCTCGACCACTTTGGCGAAATAGTAGAGATCATTGAGGTCTTGCATGGGGAAATCCAACTGTTCTATCAGTGGGACAAACTATCGCATTGTCGGCGGCTAATCGAGTATTGGTTTCGTCTGTAGGATTGTCTCCATCGCGTCGACCCCGACGATTCCTTATAGGAGATTCCTCATGAAACTGTTGCATATCGATTCGAGCATTCTGGGCGACAACTCGGCTTCCCGTCAGTTGAGCAGTGAAGTGGTCACAGCCTGGCAAGCGGCCGAGCCAAGCGCTGTCGTCACTTACCGTGACCTGGCCGCCGACGCCATCAGCCACTTCTCGTCGACCACACTGGTAGCTGCCGGCACCACCGCCGAACTGCGCAACGCCGCACAACAGCACGAAGCCGAGCTGAGCACTTCGACGCTGGCCGAATTCATCGCTGCCGACGCCATCGTCGTCGCCGCGCCAATGTACAACTTCACCGTGCCTACCCAGCTCAAAGCCTGGATTGACCGCATCGCCGTTGCCGGCCAGACGTTCCGTTACACCGAAGCTGGCCCGGAAGGCCTGTGCGGTGGCAAGAAAGTGGTGATCGTGTCGACCGCCGGCGGTATCCACGCCGGTCAGGCTTCGGGCGTTGCTCACGAGGAATATCTGAAACTGCTGTTCGGCTTCCTCGGCATCACCGACATCGAAATCGTGCGTGCCGAAGGCCTGGCGTATGGTGATGAAGTGCGTAACAACGCACTGAGCGCTGCCCACACGCAGATCAGCGAACAACTGTTCGCCGCGGCGTAAGGCCTGCGTAAAGAACAGCCTCCGTTCAGGCAATTCCAAAAAAACTCTGTATTCTGGTTCCGCAAGGGCCGAATACGGAGTTTTTTGTTTCTGGCTGTTACATAATCTGGCGCGGGTTATGCAATTAATGTTCTGACGATCTTCGCAATCAACAGGGTGGGCCATCCCATGATGCGTCTTTGTGCAACGTTACTGATTTGCCTGCTTGGCAGCCTGAATTCAGTGCACGCTGCGCCGGGCGTACACCCGCGCTGGAGCGTCGGTTATCACGAGATGACTTTCCTCGATCCGCTGGATCTGCAACCGATGCGCGCCATCGCGTTTTATCCTTCCAGCGACCGCGAACACCAGAGCCTGCTTGAGGGCTATTCGGTCGAGGCTGGTGAAGACACCAGGATCGCCATCGGGCGCTTTCCAATGCTCATGCTCTCGCACGGCAACACCGGCACACCGCTGGCGCTGCATGACCTCGCCACCTCGCTGGCGCGTAAAGGCTTTGTCGTAGTGGCAGTGATTCATCCCGGCGACAACTCCAAAGATCACAGCCGACTTGGCACTCTGAGCAATCTGTACGGGCGGCCAATTCAGATTTCCGAAGCGATTACCGCCACGTTGGGTGACCGCATGCTCGCGCCGTTTGTGAACGCCGATCAGGTCGGTGTAATTGGCTACTCGGCCGGCGGCGAAACCGCGTTGATTCTCTCGGGCGCGCAGCCGGATCTGGATCGCCTGCGCCGCTACTGCGAAGAACGTCCGGACGACCGCGATGCCTGCAACACCAAGGGCGAGTTGATTGTCGACCGCGATGACCTGCAACCGGTGGCCGATCCACGCGTGCATGCGTTGCTGCTGATGGCGCCACTGAGCCTGAAATTCGGCCGGCATACCCTGGCCGATGTGCATGTGCCGGTGCTGCTCTATAGCGGCGACGGCGACAAGCTTGTGGCCTTCGACAAAAACGCTGCGGCTCTTGCGCGCAAATTGCCGACCGCGCCGGACTTCAAGCTGTTGGCCGGGGCAGGTCACTTTGTGTTCATGGCGCCGTGCAATGAAGCGCAAATCCTCGCCATGCCGGCGCTGTGTACCGACGCCGACGGAGTCGACCGCGAGGACATCCATCGCAATCTGATTTCCGAAGCCGGGCGCTTCTTCTCGCATGCGCTGGGCGCGCCAACCCGCGCCGGCATGCAGACTGCGGATCAATAAAAGCCGCAGATCAATCCCTTGAATGCAAAAAGCCCGGTCACATGGACCGGGCTTTCAACTTGCAGCTAAAGGCTTGTACCGCCCTTAGAACACTACGCCCTGGCTACGCAGGTAGTCATCGTAAGTGCCGCTGAAGTCGGTCACGCCGGTCGGGCTCAGCTCGATGATTCGAGTGGCCAGGGACGATACGAACTCACGGTCGTGGCTGACGAAGATCAGCGTGCCCGGGTAGTTTTCCAGCGCCAGGTTCAGCGCTTCGATGGATTCCATGTCCAAGTGGTTGGTCGGTTCGTCCATGATCAGCACGTTCGGCCGTTGCAGGATCAGCTTGCCGAACAGCATGCGACCTTGCTCACCACCGGAGATCACCTTGACCGACTTGAGAATCTCGTCGTTGGAAAAGAGCATCCGGCCCAAAGTACCGCGAATCATCTGTTCGCCCTGAGTCCACTGACCCATCCAGTCGAACAGCGTCATGTCGTCTTCAAAGTCGTGGGCGTGATCCTGGGCGTAGTAGCCCAGTTCGGCGGCGTCGGTCCACTTGATGCTGCCGGCGTCCGGGGTCAGTTCGTTGACCAGGGTGCGCAGCAGAGTGGTCTTGCCGATACCGTTCGGGCCGATGATCGCCACGCGCTCGCCAGCTTCAACCTGGAAGCTGAAATCTTTGAACAACGGCTTGCCGTCGAAGCCTTTGGCCATTTTTTCGACCATGACGGCCTGGCGGTGCAGCTTCTTGTTCTGATCGAAGCGGATGAACGGGCTCACGCGGCTCGATGGCTTGACCTCGGCCAGCTGGATCTTGTCGATCGCTTTGGCGCGGGAGGTGGCCTGCTTGGCTTTCGAGGCGTTGGCCGAGAAGCGGCTGACGAACGATTGCAGCTCGGAGATTTGCGCTTTCTTCTTGGCGTTGTCCGACAGCAATTGCTCGCGGGACTGGGTCGCCACGGTCATGTACTCGTCGTAGTTGCCCGGGAACAGGCGCAGCTCGCCGTAGTCCAGGTCAGCCATGTGGGTGCACACGCTGTTCAGGAAGTGACGGTCGTGAGAGATGATGATCATCAGGCTGGAGCGCTGGGTCAGAATGTTTTCCAGCCAGCGGATGGTGTTGATGTCGAGGTGGTTGGTCGGTTCGTCGAGCAACAGCACTTCAGGATCGGAGAACAACGCCTGCGCCAGCAATACGCGCAGTTTCCAGCCCGGCGACACTTCGCTCATCGGGCCGAAGTGTTGCTCGATGCCGATACCCAGGCCCAGCAACAGCTCGCCGGCACGGGATTCGGCGGTGTAGCCGTCCATTTCAGCGAATTCGGTTTCCAGCTCGGCGACGGCCATGCCGTCTTCTTCGCTCATTTCCGGCAGCGAGTAGATGCGGTCGCGCTCGGCTTTGACCTTCCACAGCTCTTCGTGACCCATGATCACGGTGTCGATGACGGTAAATTCTTCGTAGGCGAACTGGTCCTGGCGCAATTTACCCAGACGCACGTTCGGCTCGAGCATGACCTGACCGCCGGACGGATCGAGGTCGCCGCCGAGGATTTTCATGAACGTCGACTTGCCGCAACCGTTGGCGCCGATCAGACCGTAGCGGTTGCCCGCGCCGAACTTGACCGAAACGTTTTCGAATAGCGGCTTGGCGCCGAACTGCATCGTGATGTTAGCTGTAGAAATCAAAGGTTTTTCCTGTGGAGCATGCTTGGATAGCGAGGGTGCGGCCGGAGCGCTTGGCCCGAGTCGAAGTGCGCTGAGGCGGGAATTCCCGTCATCAACCAAGGGGGGCGCTAAAGTTTGGCGGCGATTGTACTGGTCTGGCTCTTTAAACGATAGGGCAGTGAGCACCCGATCAGCGTTTGGGGTGATCGCGGGACAGTTTTTCACAGATGAGTGTTCACGGTTGGTTACAAACTGTGGCTAAAATGCCATCCATTCGCCTAACGCCTCTAAAAGGCGCGCAGTTTGTTCACTTCTGACGTGTGACGATTTCCGTGAAACTCATCATTGCCGCTGTTTATGTCATTTCCATTGCATACGTGCATCTACGTGGCCGTGTGCGGCACAAGCTCGGTCGCCAATTGAGCGACCATTCGACGTTTCTGGCGCCGATCAACTGCTTCCTTTATCTGTTCTCGAAGATCCCCAACAAGCCGTACCTCGATCCGAAGGACTTTCCGGACTTGAGCCCGTTGCAGACGCACTGGGAAGAAATCCGCGCCGAAGGCCAGCATCTGCTGCGCGCCGGTGAGATCAAGCGTTCGAATCAGTACGACGATGTCGGCTTCAATTCTTTTTTCAAGTCTGGCTGGAAGCGCTTCTATTTGAAGTGGTATGGCGAAAGCCACCCGTCGGCGATGAAGCTGTGCCCACGCACCACTGAATTGGTGCAGAGCATCGGCTCGATCAAGGCTGCGATGTTTGCCGAGCTGCCACCGGGGTCGAAACTGGTGCGCCATCGCGATCCGTATGCCGGTTCTTACCGGTATCACTTAGGTCTGGACACGCCGAACAATGCCGGTTGCTACATCAACGTTGATGGTGAGAACTACCACTGGCGCGACGGTGAAGCGGTGATGTTCGATGAGACCTTCATTCACTATGCCGAGAACACCACGGAGCAGAACCGCATCATCCTGTTCTGTGACGTTGAGCGGCCGATGAAGTATCGCTGGGCGGCGGCGTTCAACAGTTGGTTCAGTCGCACTGTAATGTCGGCGGCGGGTGCGCCGAATGATGCGGGTGACCGCACCGGGGGGATCAACCGACTGTTTACCAAGATCTACAAAGTGCGGTTGCGCGGCAAAGAGCTGAAAAAGCGTAATCGCACGCGGTATTACATGGAAAAGTGGGCGATCTTTGGTGGGCTGCTCGCTGTTTTCATTTTGATCTGAAATTGCTGTTGTTTGGGCGCACGCCATCGCTGGCTTGCCAGCGATGAGGCCATCAAAACCACTGAAGATTTGCCTTCTGCCTGGTTTCAAGCCTTTTTAGCCTTCTTGGCCGGCGCAGCCTTGGCCTTCGGTTTGGCCGGCGCTTTCCCACCCAGACTGCGTTTAAGCAACTCGGTCAAGTCGATCACATCCGCCGACTTGCGCTGTTCCTCGCCAGTCGCCGTCTCGACATCCTCGATCTTGCCTTCGTGGGCCTTCTTGTCGACCAGCGCCATGATCTTGTCTTCGAACTCGTCGTTGTAATCCTCAGGCGTCCAGTCCGCACTCATGTCCTCCACCAGCCGTTTGGCCATGTCCAGCTCACCCTTGGCCAGTTTTGGCTCGGTCACTTCGCTGCCCAGTTCCAGTTGATCAAGACTGCGCACTTCCTGCGGCCAACGCAGTTTTACCAGCACCAGCGCTGACTCCAGTGGCATCAACGCTGCCAGATACTGGCGGGTGTGCAGCACAACCCGGGCGAGGGCGACTTTATTGGTCTTGGTCAGGGTCTCGCGCAGCAATGCGTAGACCTTGCCACCGCGTTTGTCCGGAGCCAGGTAATACGGCGTGTCGATGTTTTGCAGTGGGATCTGTTCGCTATCGACGAAGGCAAAAATATCGATGGTCTGGGTCGACACCGGGTGCGCCGAGCGAATTTCCTCTTCGCTGAGCACCACATAGCGGCCCTTTTCGAACTGCACGCCTTTGACGATGTTTTCCTTGGTCACTTCTTTGCCGGTGACCTTGTTTACGCGTTTATAGCCCACGGGATCCATGCTGCGGCTGTCCAGCCAGTCGAAATCCACGCCTTGCGATGAGGTCGCCGAAACCAGCGCCACAGGGATGTGCACCAGTCCGAAGCTGATTGCGCCTTTCCAGATTGCCCGAGCCATGGTGCGTCCTCCGAGTGATGTTCAGGTGACCTGCGGCGCGGCGCAAAAGTTTCGAGTGTTTAGATCTCGGCGGTCGGCCGGTCAAGTCGTGTTACATCTTGTTTAGCGGTGACGGGTTAACAAATCCGAACCCACGGCGTAGCGTGGACTCGAAGGCTCTAGTCCAAGCGCATCGAGAGAGGCCGCTCATGAACCGTTTTCTATTTGGCATCGCAGCCCTGGCCCTGAGTGGCGGACTGGCTCATGCAGACGTAACTGCTGCGTCCTCAGCGCTGTTGCTGGCGCAAAGTCCGACCGGCAACAGCAACAATCCCTACAACAGCCCGATTCGCCGGGCCAATCCCAACAGCATGCAGGGCACCCAACCGAGTACGCCGCCTGTCCGTGGCCCGAACACTGTGCCGGTGCCTCGCCCGCCGACCCTCGAAAACGGCGGTATCGGCAATGGCCAGCCGATGCGCTCGGTGCCGAGCACGCCACCCAAATTCATTCCCAATCCAGCGCCCCGTAGCACCGGCAGCACCCGTTGAGCTGCCGACCCGCCAACAAACAAAAGGAATCGTGCATGTTGCGTAAAACCCTTCTGGCCAGTTTGTGCGCCAGCGCATTGATCAGCTTTACCGCCCCGGTTTTCGCCGAGGGCCCCAAGGAACTGCAAAGCGAGCAGGGCACGCTTGAAGTGACGACCATCACTCAAGGTCTGGAGCATCCATGGGCGCTGGCGTTTCTGCCGGATCGCCAGGGCATGCTGGTGACCGAGCGGCCTGGAAACCTGCGGGTGGTCGGCGCGGACGGCAAGTTGTCGGCGCCGATCAGCGGCGTGCCCAAGGTCTGGGCCAAGGGGCAGGGTGGTCTGCTTGATGTAGTGCTGTCGCCGGACTTCAAGGCCGATCGTATGGTGTATCTGTCATACGCCGAGGGCGGCGGCGCCGGTGACAAGGCTGGCACTGCGGTCGGACGCGGGCGTCTGTCCGATGATCTGAAAACGCTGAAGGATTTCAAAGTGATCTTCCGCCAGGAACCGAAACTGTCAGTTGGCAACCATTTCGGCTCGCGGCTGGTATTCGACCGTGACGGCTATCTGTTCATCACGTTGGGCGAAAACAACGACCGCCCGACTGCGCAGGATCTGGACAAGCTGCAAGGCAAGGTCGCGCGGATCTATCCCGACGGCAAAGTGCCGGACGACAATCCTTTCGTTGGCCAGTCTCGCGTGCGTCCAGAGATCTGGTCCTACGGCCATCGCAATCCACAAGGCGCGGCGCTCAACCCGTGGACCGGGACCCTGTGGGAAAACGAGCACGGCCCGCGCGGCGGTGACGAGGTGAACATCGTCGAGCGCGGGAAGAACTATGGCTGGCCATTGGCGACCCATGGCATCAATTATTCCCTTCTGCCAATCCCTGAAGCCAAGGGCGAAACCGCCGAAGGCACACTCGGGCCGCATCATGTCTGGGAGAAGTCTCCGGGCGTAACAGGTATGGCGTTCTATGACGCCGACCGTTTCAAACCGTGGCAGCACAACGTGTTTATCGGCGCACTGGTGGATCAGGAGCTGATTCGCTTGCAGTTTGACGGCGACAAAATTGTGCACGAAGAACGCCTGCTCGGTGAACTCAAGCAGCGCATCCGCGACGTGCGCCAAGGGCCGGATGGTTACCTGTATGTACTGACGGATGAGTCGGATGGCGCGCTGTACAAAATCGGGCTGAAATAACGCAATCCCTACCACCTACAACTTTTGTGGCGAGGGGGCTTGCCCCCGTTGGGGCGCGAAGCGGCCCTGAATTTGGCCCAGTTTCGAAATGCGCCTGCTGCGCAGGCGAACGGGGGCAAGCCCCCTCGCCACAGTTTCTCGGTGTCTCGGTTATTCGTTGCGGGCATACAGCACCACCGCCGCCCGCAACTTGCCCCGGCCAAACCGGCACATCTTGTCGAACTCGCCATGGCTGACCGGTACATGCTGGCAGTCGATGGACTGTCGGTGCTGGCTGTGATCGACATCCGGGTCGTGCAGATAAACGAATTCGTCATCGCAATCGGTGACCATCACCCAGTGCGGCGACTTGGATCGGGTCAGTCGATAACTGCTGATCAACACCAGCGGCTGTCCTCCTGCATCAAGCAAGCGCGGCAAATCCAGCGTGGTGCCGATGCTTTGCTCAACATCGGAGTCACGTAACTGCGCGGTGAACTCTTCATGCACCAGGCGCATGACGTCTTTTTTATGCTCATCGCGCACGCCGTCGAGGAACAGCGGCCCGTTTACGCTCAGTTGCAGTTGCACCCGAAAGCCGCGCCGCCAAGCCGCCAGCGCCAAACCCTGCGGACTGCATCCGCCATGCCCGGAGGTCATGAAAACAGTGGTCGCCTCACGCCAGATTTGCAGCTCTTCGCGCCGCTCCAGCAGCCGATCGGCCTGCAAGGCGCCCATGGCCATTAACAGACAAGCCGGGCCGCAAGTGAAGTCGGTGGTTTGCTGGTAATGCGCAACGTTGATGTTGCGCGAGTCGCGGTGCTGAAGAATACGTTTTTCCAGGCGCAACGCATCGGCATGGTCTTCGTAGTAATCGTGAATCAGCGCAAAGCGCCGGTAGCCGTGCTTTTCATAAAGAGCTATCGCGGCCGGGTTGTCAGTGCGAACCTCCAGCCGCAGGTACGCGCAATCATGCTCAAGCGCACAGGCTTCAATGCGCTGCAACAGTTGCGTGCCCATCCCGAGACCTCGCGCCTCGGGAGCAATCGCGATCGAATACAGCCGCGCAAGCGATGTGCCGCGATGAAACAACACCAAGGCGTAACCCGCCAGCTGTCCATCGCGCTCGGCCACCAGCAGCTGCGCGTGGGCACGGGTGATCATCCATTGAAAGCTGCGCCGGGTCAGGCGGTCTGTGGTGAAACAGTGGGTTTCCAGCGCCAGTAGCGCCGGCAAGTCTTCAACTACTGCCGAACGAAAAACAGTGTGCATATGACCGCCGTAAAAGTTGCGTAACGAAACGAGACTTTCGAAAAAGTTCGTGCTTAATAGAAAAGGTCTTGTTCTCCAACGGATCAATCTCTATGTCAGCGGTACAGGGTCATTGGCGCGAAGTATCCGAGCAAAGTTTGCCGACGGCAACTTATTTAAATCCAGTCGCGAGAGTTTCCAGTCAAGTGTTGATCATTGTCGAACGCAAGGAAGACTGGGCCTCTTACTTTCCCAGTGAAGACATCCTCACGGCTCAGGAATACCTCGAGAAAACCCGTGATGACGAGTCGGGCAAGCGGGTGCAGGTGATCAACCTGTGCCGCAGCTACAAGTACCTGGGGCACGGCTATTACTGTTCGTTGCTCGCCGAGGCGCGAGGGCACAAGGTGATTCCGTCGGTGCGGACCATCAGCGAACTGACGCGCAAATCACTCTACGGCCTGGCGCTGGACGATCTCGATAAAACGCTGGAAAAAGCGCTGAACCATCAGCTCTACAGCGATACCGAAGGTTTTACCCTGACACTGTACTTCGGTAAAACCAATATCGAGCCGTTGCAGGACTTGGCGCGACAATTGTTTGAAGTGTTCCCGTGTCCGATTCTGTTAGTTGAATTCCGTAGAAATAACGGCTGGCATATTGAAGGTGTAAAGTCCGGTGCGCTGCACAAGTTGCGCGACGATCAGGAAGATCAGTTTGCCAATGCGCTGGACAGTTTCAGTCGCAAGATCTGGCGCAGTCCACGATCACCCCAAGTGGCCCGCTACGACCTGGCGATCCTGCATGATCCGCAAGAAGCCTTGCCACCGTCCAACCCTCGGGCGCTGGAGAATTTCATCCGCGTCGGCAAGGGTATGGGCATCGACGTCGAGCTGATCGAGCGCAAGGACTACGCACGCCTGGCCGAGTACGACGGCTTGCTGATCCGCGAAACCACCAGCGTCGACAACCACACCTATCGCTTCGCCAAAAAAGCCGAAAGCGAAGGGTTGGTGGTGATGGATGATCCAGCCTCAATCCTGCGCTGCACCAACAAGGTCTATCTGACTGACCTGCTCAACAGCCATCAACTGGGCATGCCCGCCACCGAAATTCTCTACAAGGAGCGACCGGAAGATTTCGAGCGGGTCGGCGAGCGCTTGGGATTCCCGTTGGTGCTGAAGATCCCCGACGGTTGTTTTTCCCGTGGCGTGATCAAGGTTGAAAGCCAGCAGGCATTGCTCGAAGCCACTGCTGAACTGTTTGAACACTCGGTGCTGTTGCTGGCTCAGGAGTTTTTCTACACCGAGTACGACTGGCGCATTGGCGTGCTCAACCGCAAACCGATCTTTGCCTGCCAGTACTTCATGTCCAAGGGCCATTGGCAAATCTACAACCACAAGGCCAAAGGGCAGGACGTCAATGGCGAGTGCCGCACCATGGCGATCCACGAGGCGCCGCGCGCCGTGGTGGAGTTGGCGGTGAAGACCGCGAATCTGATCGGCGACGGCCTCTACGGCGTCGACCTCAAACAGGCTGGCGACAAAGTGGTGGTCATCGAAGTCAACGATAATCCCAACCTCGATGCCGGCACCGAGGACGCCTACTTGCAGGACGATCTGTATTCGCTGGTGCTGGAAGAGTTCGTGCGGCGTCTGGAGCTTAAACGCCGTGGGCAGGCATGGTGATGCGCCGATGATCAACAGCTTTGCACTGAGCCACGGAGCCTTGCAGCGGGTAGAACGGCTGGATGCCGAAGTGATGCTGTTCAGCAACCCCGACGCCGCCGAGCGCGACTTGCTGCACAGTCACTTCAAGCTGGATGAACATGCGCTGGCCTCGGCACTGGACCCGGATGAAGTGTCACGGATTGAGTTCCATCCAGACCATTTGTTCCTGATCTGGAAACGTCCGGAAAACTATTCCGGCGGTGGTAGCCTGGCGTTTGAGGTCTCTTCCTGCGGCTTGCTGTTTTCGCCGGGCCAACTGTTGGTGATCGCCACCGACGACACGCCGCTGCATGGCGTCGGCACACGGCAATCGCTGAATACGCCACTGGATGTGTTGCTCGATCTGTTGTTCAACAACATCCATCACTACCTCGGGCATCTGAAGGTGATCAAACTGGTTGCCCGGGAGTTGCAGCAGAAATTCAACGCCTCGATGCAGGATCAACATCTGCTGCAAATGTTTAACCTCAGCGAAAGCCTGATCTATTACATCAACGCCCTGCACAGCAACGGCGCAGTACTGACGCGGCTACGCAATCATGCTGAAAAGCAGCATTTCGGCAGCGAAGCGCTTGGCCTGATCGACGATCTGATCATCGAAAACAACCAGTGCTACAAACAAGCGGAGATCTACTCGACGGTGTTCTCCGGGCTGATCGATGCGCGCGGCAATCTGATGAATAACAGCACCAACGGCCTGCTGCGCAAACTGACGCTGATCAACGTGGTGTTTTTGCCGCTCAACCTGATCGCAAGCATTGGCGGCATGTCCGAGTTCAGCATGATGACCGCGGGCACGCCGTGGTGGGTGGCGTACCCGCTGTTTCTGCTGGCCATGATGTTGGCGGCAGGCGCGATGTTGTTCGGGCTCAGGCGCTTGACGAAGTGATCGGGGTTTTCAATTTGCGATCTTTGAGGCCGCGAACCACCAGATACAACAGCGGCCCGACCGACACAAATATGGCCGTCAGCAACAGATACGGCAGCACCGACCAGCCAGACTGGCCACGCTTGCGCGCATCCTTAAACATCCACACGCCGGCCAACGTCGCCAGCAGATACAGATCGATCACCACCTGCGCGGTATCGGGTCGCGACATCAGACTGATGCCGAAATCGAGCAACGACTGTTCGGCTTGCAGCATCACAGAAACGGTGTAGCCACTGAACGCGATCAAAGCCGCGAGGGGCAGGGCGACAGACATCATGCATTCCTTCCTTGGTGAGAGTGGTGCAAACCGGCGCACGAAATCAAACGCTGATTGCCATCGACTCCGGCGCCAACATCAATTTCGACAGCTTGCGCCATGTCGCAGAACGCGCGGCAGCGTTCGGCATTCCGGCAAGAGTGTAATCAGGCCAGCAAGGGGCGCAGGAAGGTGCGCTCGTAGCTGAGGATGAACTTGTTCGCCACCAACGATTCCACCAGCGCCGTGCTTTCAGGGTCGGTCATCGCGATGTGCCGGTAACTTTCGTAATCCGCCAGCGAAGGAAAACTGAACAGACAGTAAGCGATGTTGCTCGCGCCCTCGGACGGCAAAAAGTACCCGTGATGGGTGCCGCCCAAGCGCTCGACAATGCCCAGCCAGGCCTTGGCATAAGCTTCGAATGCAGTGAGTTGATAAGGATCGATGACATATTTGACGTGGCAGGTAATCAAGCAGCGCGCTCCTTGGCAGATTATTCCGGAATGGCTGTGCCAACTTTGTCCGAAGCAGTCCAGATGCGGTAGCGCACTTCGACGTCTTTCGGCGCGTAGATCACGATCGGCAATTTGCTGTTGTATTGAATCCTGAATCCGTCACCCACGACCGGCACGAATGCGCGCTTTGTCTTACTGCCGGGAGGGCAGGCCATCTTTGTGCTCATCGGCCCGATGACCTTCTCCAAGCGGTAAAACGGATAACCCCAGCCTTCGAGATTCTTCTCGTCGAGCACGCCGCCCAGGCGCTGGCGATTGCAGTCCACTTCAAGGGTTTTGCCGGCCAGCACTTCGACCTGGAAGTTCTCTTCCTGCGGCTGCTGCGGCAGATGGATCACCTGACGGGTGAAGCCGGCTTCAGCCTTGGGATACGGCGCAGTGTCTTCGAGCTTCGCCGCGTGGGCGATAGTGGAGAGGCCGGCAAGCATCAGGCCGGTGGTCGCGTAAACGGTGAAAGTACCCATAAAGGCCTCCGTGCGGGTGTAGGGTGATGACTGGCATTCTCACTGTCACCGGCGCCGAATGCAAACCCGCCACGGGTTGCAAATTGCGCTGCCCGATCTGATCAATCTTGCAGATTGCAACAGGCCCAATGCTGGCCACCCGCGCAAGTTGTTGATTTCTATGACGGCGAGAACCACCCGATGGAAGGCACGTTTTATGCGTTCAATAGGTGCGGCGCGCCGGGTTTGGGCGCCTACAATCCAATGGGCATTTCGCAGTACAACCGCTTGTCACACTCAAGGAATCAGCGGGGACACACCCGTGCAGAGAAGTGGTAACGGTCAACGTGAATACTTGATTGGCAATCTCACAGTAAGGAGAGCGTTAGCCATGTTTCTGTCTGCCTTGGAACTCCGCAATATCATTGAGAGCAGTTTCCTGCCGAAACGCTGCCAATGCACGCTGTCCCCGGATCTGTCGATGACCGTCAAAGTGTATGGCGATCACCAGACCGATCAGGTTGATCTGCTGGTGAGCGGCATCGATGCCAGTCACCTCAACAGCTGCCGCGAGATCAACGGTCTGATCGCCGGTTTGCGCATGGATCTGGCGCAAAACGCCACCCCTCATCACTATCTGCCGCGATCGAAAGCTATTTAGCCGACCGTTTCACCCAGTTCGACCGTCACGCGCCGGGCCTGCACAAATCCAAGGCCCAGCGCGAACTCGACCAGCACCGCGAGCAAGATCGCGGGGCCGGCATGGCCGTTCAACCATTCTGCGAAACCCAGCACCGCCAAACCGAAACAGCCGACGATAAATCCGTTGCTCATGGCATTGCGCGCTATCGACACTGGCGCATTACGCACCAGATAAAACATCACCCCCAACCCCGCAAACAGCACCGCACTGCGCCGCGCGACAAACCCGGCTGCCGGTGAATATTCGATGCTCCAGATCGCCAGCAACACCTCCGGGACCAGCCCCCAAACCAGCGCCAGCAGAAAACACAACGAACAGGTGAAGGTCGACAACGTGCGAAACGACAACTGCATGGCGAATCCTTGCGGCAGTAGGGAGAGGCCCGAGCATAACCGCCCTGACCGATGCCTGCCTACCGCAGACCCGCGAATCAGACGTTTCCGTCAGTTTTGATAACTGCACGCGTCAGACAATTTCCGATAGCTGATTTCCTCAGGCTTGCCGGTGTTGTCGATGTACTTCATGTCAGCGGTGATGACCTTGCACTCCAGAGTTTGCGGCTCGGTCAGTGACACGACTTTGGCAACGTGCAGCGGCATGCCGTATCGATAGGGCACAGCTGTGGACGTGGCGGATGTGTCGTTGGCCTGAGCCAACCCGGCAAACGCAGAGCAGGCGAGGGCGGTGGTGAGCAGAAGTGAGCGAATGTTCATGGTGGACTCCCGAATGCTTTGGACTCGGCAACAGCGCCGAACCTGCCGCACTGGGCGTCAGCGAAGGGCTGAGGGCGTGCGGTTCAGTAGAGTTTTTGACCGCGGCGTTAAGGGATGGTTAACCGGGGTGAATGCCGGCTGTCGTGTGGGGGGATTGTTTCTGGGCGAGCGCTCGGCAGATTCCTGGCATCAACTGGCCAAAACAGGAACCCGGCTCAAAAACACTTCCAAGCATTGCTGATACATGTCTGCGTCCATCACATCGCTGTGTCGTGGGATGTGGTATGCCTCGCCCTTGCTATCCAGTTTGGCGCAGGCTACGGAACAGAAGTCGGGCGTGATCTTTAGCCGCACTATCTGCGCCCAAGCCAGAGTGCATTGGGTGCTTTTGCCTGTCGTATGGATTAGGGTGAAACCATGGTCGTCAAACTCCAGACGATAAGCACCTTCTGTAGCCTTGAGCTGGGTACGGAGCTTCAATTCGATCAGGCGCTGGCTCGCGCTGCGAAAAGGCATACGCGGCTTCTTGGTACGGTTGGAAGCGATACGGTTGCGTAAACGACCCAGCAGCCGCCCGGAAAAGCGCCACCAGCACAGTCCGAATATCACTGCGAACAGCGCCAAGGAGATGAATTTCTCGGGGCTGAGCTCGCGCGCGGGGAAATAGATCGCCAGTGCGCCGGCACTCAAACCGAGGAAAAACATAAGCGGGGCGAGCAAGCGGTCCTGCTGGTGATTTACATAGCCTGTTACCCGGGCATGCAGTTGATCGTCCTTGAGCATTTCTTGCTCAAGGAGTTTGCCGATGCGCATTTGTGTGTGTTCGGGGGTGATGGTGAATTGCAATTCCATGATGTTGAATCCAGCGTCCATTTTGATGAGGGTAAAGTTTACATGTCTGGTCGGCCCCTAAAAATGGTCTGACCGAATGGTGGGGCGATTTAATCTTCGCCTGTCCAGTACCAAATTGTGTGGTTCGAGTTTGACTCACCGAACTCAGGCATGATTTCACGATGTGAGAAGCGCCGTCTGGAATTGGCTTGTGCCGGGGTGAACCAATAGCCAGTCTTGCTGCACGGTTGCCCCGCATCTATGCGAGCGACCTGAGATGCATTAGATATTGGATGATTTCGGGCATATTCGACCAAGTCTTTTGGATAGACCATATGGTCTATTTTGCTGTCGTCTATGCCGTATAAAAATGCAATGGCCCCTGCTTCGAATGCCCAATATCCTACGCAGTTACCTTCCTCTCCTTGAAGGTGAGTGTCGTGCCAAGAGGCTTGTCTAAAAGCTGAGTACCATTGATTTCTTAAGCAAATTCGAGGCATCTTCTTTTGTTTCTGCATATATCGCTTCAACAAGAGGGGCGTAAACATCGTGGTACCATTGGCCTATATCACTTCTGCCTGGTAAGACTTTGCAGAGCAAGTCCTCGTACAACGTGTCATCACCTGCATAACCTGCATTGTCCGTTAGCCTTACAAAGCGTTTAAGGAGATCTATGCGATGCAAAAGGATGCAAAGGCCTATAACTTGTACGCATTCTTCATATTCGTGTGGCCAGTCGTCAATCGCTAGTGGCGAGATGTCTGGAGCTTGTTCAGATTCTGCTAGCGCTGCTTGACTGACTTCATATTTTTGAATTAGATCCTCCAGTAAGTGGGTAAGAGACGATATATCTTCTCCCGCTGTATATGTCGCAGTTAGTTTTCGAAGTGCGAGGCGCTGAATAAAGCTTGAACGAAGAGTCGCTTCGCCTTTCGGGGAGTCGGATTTGAATTTGGTGGTTTTTAAAAGCTCGCCTGCTTCGTCATGCTCTCTCTTAAGAAGTTTTTATAATGAGCATCGCTGAAGAATTTTTGTCTTTTGATCATGTCTTTATGCCTCAAGTTTAAGTGAATCTAGCTTGAGGTCGGGGCGTGCGCTGACCAGTTCAATGTCGAAACGGAAGGGCTGGTTGAGGGCTTCGCGACCGGTGAAGCTGAGCACTTGCAAGTCGGCGGAAAGCGCCTTCGAGCGTGAGGGTGATGTGGGTTGCGTTGGCGTCCAGCATGCCTTGAATTCCGTCCATTGAATAAGCAGAGGAGGATGCTGCAGGATGAAGCTGCAAGCACAATCTCCCCTGACTGTTCAAATGCTATGCGGTCCGAAGTTGAGCACTGCTCGCTTGGGGAATCATAGCAAGCTGTACCTCGATATTGTTCTCCTTCTTCGCCAACCACCGTTCTACGTTCAGGTCATGTTCCGGTGCTTGAGTTGCAGAGCCGTAGATGTCCTCTGGGGCAATTGTGATACGGCGCAGCCTATTGAGGCGCTGGCAGGACATGTCTACTAGGCCGATTTCTGCCGTCAGTATTCTCGTTTGTTGCGTCAGCTCTCTCCGATCAGAGAGGAGAGAATTCAATTCTGCCGTTTTGGCTTCCAAGCGTGCCCGCATTTCCGCCAGTTCGTAGGAGACCTGATCGTATTCGGTTTTCGTCACCACAGTGCCCCCTTTCTTTTGAGTTTGCTGCCAGCGGCGAAGTGTTGCCCATGCGTTCGGGATGTAGGCCGATGCCATGTAATGGTGAGGCATTTGGAACAATTGTTGGATGAAGGGCGCGCGGACTGGCATGTCACCTAGCTTTTGCAACTGTTTAGTACATGCTGCACCTTCGATGGATTCGCACCCGGGATTCCACAGAATAGAAGATTGCTCACGGCCTTTAAAATGCACTGGCATGAAATGGTGCAGTTCGCCTTGATGCTCGTAGGATGAACCTCCGATCTGCGATATACCGACACCAAAAATCATTGCACCGAAGGGGCCGGAAATGAAACTAATGATAACACCAGGCACCCATATACTTTTCCGGGTGTTCATCCAGAGGGCCGGAACACTTGGGATTGGGTCGTTGTCGTTGACCATGCGGTGGTGGGCCAGTTCGGATGCGCCTTTGACAAAGTCAGC
The DNA here is from genome assembly GCF_048822895.1 of Pseudomonas sp. P4795. NCBI lineage: Bacteria > Pseudomonadati > Pseudomonadota > Gammaproteobacteria > Pseudomonadales > Pseudomonadaceae > Pseudomonas > Pseudomonas sp. P4795. The sequence continues at coordinate 124,292 of NZ_JBMFBT010000008.1, forward strand.
ATTACCGGCTCTTGGCGAGCCGTAGGTGTAAAGCAGGATGTCGTATTTTTTCGAGCCTTGTCGCAGCGCTTCGGCGAGCAAAGTTGCAATGGCTCCGCCAAGGCTATGGCCGCAGATGATGACTTTTTGGTCGGTGTGGAAGTTAAAGAGATAAGTATCAATAAATTCGCTCATCGCCTCATAAGCTTGGTAAAAACCTTGGTGAGCTTTACCCACACCCCATCTCACAGGAATCTGCTCTGCATCGGTGTCGCGCACGAAATCGACGAGTTCCAGTGTCCCTCGTATAGAAATAAGGATGATTTCGTCATGGTGCGTGATGAAAGCTTGAGTATTGGTGCCATTGTCAATTTTGCTGTCATCGAAAAAGTGCCATTTTGCGGGATGCTCTTGCTTGGCACCCAGTTCCTGCTTGTTCTGATCGTACAGCGTTGGATCGAAAGGAAGGATTTCGAAGCGTTTTGAATAAGGCACGTCTTCGTAGAGCGGATAGTAGGCGGACGGTTGCTGGGCGTTAATCTTCCAAGATTCTTTGTAACAAGCCATGCCCTCGCCAAACATGTTTCCCACGCTAGGATCGAGAGGGAAACTCACGGTGTCAATTGGCTTTTCAGCTGGTGACTGACCAAAATCGCAGTAGCTCAACGCGGCGAAAAGCGATAGTTGATACAAATTCAGAGCGCTGAATTTGTTGTCTCTCGACAGCATTGGGCGAAATGCTCGCAGAGGGCGAACTTCAAGAACGGTGAGTTTGTTCGGGAGTAGAGCGACACCCCAGAGACTTGAATGCTCTGGACCGAACCCAAGATCGCCCATTACTTTTAACAGGCTTTGGTTGGGAGGGTATTTGGCTTTTGACTCCCTAGGCAGATGCGCGCTTTTTTCGACTAGGTGGCTTACTTCAACGTGAAAGAACTGATCTGCTGTGGCTTTTGCAGGATTGTTTTCAACTCGTAAACCATCCTTACGGACAAAACGTGTTTTTTCGGCCCGTACTTGCAACTCGCTAATTCTCAGCGGATAACTCTGTCTTGTCATCAACCAGTTATATTCCGCCTCTTCCCCGGTGTAAGGTTGATCGACCGTCAGGACTACTGGTCCTTCGTAATGGTTCAGTACCTCACCAAAGCCTGTCGCGTCCAGTGTGCCTTCATAGCGCTGCTCGACACTGTCAGTAACGACATACTTCAGCCCTGCGTAGGGCTTGCCATTTCCAGTCTCATCAACTAGCCGGAAACTTACTTTTGTGCCTCTGAGCGGACACGGTTCTTTGCCACCCTTGAGCAACGGTTGCTCTGCCTTTTTTGCCGTCATAAATGAATTTCCTTATTCGGTACAGGTCGGGTAGATGGTGCAATCGCGTCCGTCGGGCATTTTGAATGGTTTGAAATCGGTAGTATTGCCGCGACAGAATGCATACGCGTCCTCCAGATTCTTGCCCATGCATCTCTTCCACCCATTGGGAAATTTAACCCAGTTGTCCCCGACAGCTGGCTTTTCCTCACTAGAAAGTGAGAAGGAGACTGTCAAAGTCTTTCCTCCCAATTGCGAGCGCTGCAAAGGCCCCTTTGCAACAGAGCCATTAGCTTGCTCCGGAGTTTCCAGTGGAGTGCATTTCAATATTTTTACGATAACTCGGTCAGGTCCCATTGTACGGAAGGACCATGCGCACTCTCTTCGCAAAGTTAATGGTGTAGGAAGCCCTGCGTGATCAGCCGTGCCTTCCTGGAACGCGACTCCAGTGTAATCCCGACCTACATCATCAAATCCCGCAGCAAATTTTGCATAAACCTCATAATCAAAATTATCCAATACCAGTGGACAACCTTCTTCCACATTAGTCAGCGGAACTTCAAATGTTGCGGTCTGGGCCTTTTCACTACGTTCCTGCTTGAAGAATTTGAACCCGGGATGTTCGCGCCCTTTCTTTACCGGGACACTGCACGTCTCGCCGAGCCGTGGAACATACTGCGCCTCAACCATTATCTGAAACCCTGGCGGAAGCTCAGTAACCAAAGTAAAACTGTCCTGTTGAGCAACAGAACATGCGGTAACTCCAATCGTGCCCAACCCGATCATCAAGCTGCGAGCAAGTCCATTGAAAGCTTTGCGGTAACGCATTTGGTTGTCCTTTGTTTTGCGGGTTGTTGCTTCGAGCGAACGACGCTCAAGAAGCCCTGCTTTAACTGCGCCCGAGGTTGTCGGATATCACCGCAAAAACTCGCTCACAGCGCCCGAAATGTTGCTCCGGTGTTTCTCCGGGCAGCGGTTGCCACGCCACATCCTCTGCGCACTTGGGATCGAGGCGCAGGGTCAGCATGAACTCGCGTTGCTCCGGTGTGTTCCATTGCCAGGATTCGAGCAGATCGATCTGCTCTTCCAGCCATTCGAGGATGTTGCGGGTTTGCGAAAGTTCTGCGGCAGTTTCTGCGTGATTTACCAGCAACCAGCGTTTCAAGTTTGCCTGCAGGATTTCCCGCGAACGCTCCGGCGGTGTCGGGACTTGTAGCCAAGGCGCAGGATTCGGCACCGTATACATCCCCGGCTTGGTGTTGTTTACGCTTTTCCACTGATCCTCGTCCCAATACATCACGCTGCTGAGCGGCCCGAGCAATAGAGGCCAATCGGTCTCTTTCAGAATGCCCAGGCAGCGCGCGAGAACGCGGTTGTCCTGGAAGCGAAACAGCGAGCGGTCGCCGTCTTCGTCGATCACCATACGCGCGATCCAGTGTTGGGTCAGGCTGTCGAGGTCAGCCTTGTCCATGCTGCCGATCCAGCCCCAGTTGCGTTGCGGGTCGTCCAGTAATTTGCGGAAAGCTTCGTCACCCGGGTTGTGCAGTTCGGTCAGCCAGGGGCTGATGGACGCGAACTGCGCGAATTCGGTGCGGCGATAGAGCTGTACCGAGCGCTTCATCACGCCAGCGCTGTACAGCGAAGTGACCGGGTTAGGCTCGGCGAGGCTGTCGAGGGCGAGGATCAGCACACGGTTCAGGCGTGCCTGTTCGCCCAGCCAGTTGTTGAGGGCGTCGCTCATGCTGTGGCTCCCAGATCACATTTACCTTCGCGGCACGCTTCACAGATCGGGCAGCGAATGTCGCCTGCTTTACGGGCTGCTTTGGCCAAAGCCATCTGCACGGCAGCCGGGACGAGCAGAGCGCCGGCCTTGTCTTTGGCGGCCGCCCACGGGATGACCGGGGCGAGGATGCCGATCCCGGTGCCAGCGCCCGGCGCACCACCGGTGTTCACTTTCACCTCAGCCCCGCTGATGGTCACGCCACCCGCATCAACCTTCACGAAACTCCCGCCAGCCTTGGCCGTCAGTTCCATCCCGCCTTCGACGACGACTTTCTCGCCAGCGTGGTAGTGGATTTCCGTCCCGGCCTCGACGAACTGCCCGGTGCCCACCTTCACATGCTGAGTCACGCCAACCGTCAGGTGATCATCCGCGCGCATTTCGCTCTTGCGATCGAGATAGGTGATGCGGTGTTCTTCGACTTTGAATTCGCTGAGAACATTGGCCTCGACCGTGTCGTGCCGCTCGTTGCCGACGCGGATTTTCTGGTCGTGCTCGATGTTTTCGTCCCAGTCGCGTTGGGCGTGGATGTAGATTTGCTCGACGCCTTTTTTGTCTTCGATGCGAAATTCGTTGTAGCCCTTGCCGCCCGGGGAGCTGAGGGTTTTGAAGGTGCTGCGGGTTTTGTTCGCCGGCAGGTCGTAGGGGACGACGTTTTCCTTGTGGTACAGGCAGCCGGTGACCAATGGCTGGTCGGGGTCGCCTTCGAGGAAGGTGACGAGGACTTCCATGCCGACGCGCGGGATGGCGATGCCGCCGTAGGCGCTGCCGGCCCAGCCGCTGGCGACGCGCATCCAGCAGGTGGTCTGGTCGTTGGACTGGCCGTCGCGATCCCAGAAGAACTGGACCTTGATGCGGCCGTACTGGTCGCAGTGGATTTCTTCGCCGGGCGGGCCGGTGACGACGGCGGTCTGGCTGCCGAGGACTTTGGGTTTCGGGTGTTCGAGGGCAGGGCGGAAGTGCGCGTCCCACGGCGTGGCGAGGAAGCTGTTGCGGTAGCCCTGATGGAAATCGCTTTTGTTGTCGGTGACGTCGCTGGTGACGTTTTCGCCGAGCACTTGCGGCTGTTTGCCTTCGTGAACGATTTCCAGCAACAGCCACATATCATTCCACTCGGCGCGCGGGTGTTCGGCGAGGGTCAGGAAATGGCCGCTGGTGAGGGTCGGCTCGTCGCCTTTGCCTTCGGCCAGTTTGTAGTCGCTGCGATGACGTTCCAGGGCCCGGGTCGAGAGGAATTTGCCGCGCTCGCGGGTGGTGAAGCGACCGGGGTAGTCGTAGTCCTCAAGATCCGGGGCGAACTCGGATTTGGCTGCGCCTTCGGGCAGGATCTTTGGTTTCTCGAAATCGTAATCGCGGCGGCTGACGCGGGTGGTGCGGGTTTCCAGGCGCAGGTTGAAGCGCTTGATCACCGGTTTGTCGGCGGTCATGCCCGAGTCTTGCTGGTAGTTGACCGCTTTCAGTTTGCGGAACACCGTCTGGTCATCGCCGAACACCAGTTTGTGTCCGCTGCTGCTGTGCTGGAAGTGGAAGTGAATGCCTTCTTCTTCACACAGACGCTGGATGAAATGCAGGTCGGATTCGTCGTACTGCACGCAGTACTCACGTTGCGGGTATTCGGCGCTGAGCTGAAAGCTGTAGGCGTCGGCCAGAATCCCGCGATCTTCCAGAACCTTGGCGATGATCTTCGGCACGGTTAACTGCTGGAAAATCTGCTGGTCATGGTTGTGACGCAGGTAGGCGAGTTGCGGCACCAGACTGATGCTGTAGCGGGTCAGGGTCTTGCCGGAATCACCTTGCTCGATGCGGTACACCAGACCATGAATCTTGCCCTCACCAGTAGCGCCGAACGTCAGGCAGCCAGGTTTGTGCAGGAGTTCTTCGAGCTTGAGGTCGGGGCGTGCGCTGACCAGTTCAATGTCGAAACGGAAGGGCTGGTTGAGGGCTTCGCGACCGGTGAAGCTGAGCACTTGCAGGTCGGCAGAGGCGCCTTCGAGCGTGAGGGTGATGTGGGTTGCGTTGGCGTCCAGCATGCCTTGAATTCCGTCCATTGAATAAGCAGGGTGTCGATGTTGCAGGAATAGCCGATCTCGTACAACCCGAAAATACCGTAGGCAATACCCGCCGGGGCTATAGGGAAATCCCTTAGGACAGATGTTTCGCACAATGAATTCGGGTGTTCGCCTACAAACCAGCAACGCTGATGCACTGTCTCAGGCCCTTCGAATAGCGAAGAACAATCAGTCAGTTTCAGACTAAAGTCGCCTGTAGCACGTCAAAGCCATCTGCCATCATCGCTTTTCACCCCCGCGTTTCACTTCCTCCCGGCGTATGTCGATCCGGATCGGAAGCTTTTTTTTGGCGATCTGCGCGTGGCGCAATCGCTGTTCTGTTGGAGTTTTTCATGCGTCCCCCATTTGCCCTCATCACCCCGCGTCCGTCATTGGGCTTCGGAGCCTTGCTGCTGTGCGCCGGTTTTACCGCGCAGGCACAGGCCAGCGGATTTATTGAAGACACCACGGCGAAAATCGAATCGCGCACGGTGTATTTCAACCGCGATTTCCGTGACGGGCACACGTCGAATGATCAGGGCGCGTCCAAGCGTGAAGAGTCGGCTCAGGGCTTCATCTTCAACCTGCAATCGGGTTACACCGAAGGCACGGTCGGTTTCGGCATCGATGCGCTGGGCATGCTCGGTTTCAAACTCGACTCCAGCGCCGACAGCAGCAACAGCGGGCTGCTGCCGTCCAGCGGCGACAGCCCGCGCGGCTCGAAGGATCAATACGCCAAGCTCGGCTTGACGGCTAAAGTGAAAGTCTCGGATACAGTGCTGAAGTACGGCGCACTGTTGCCGGATCTGCCGCTGCTCAAATACAACGACGGTCGTTTGCTGCCAACCATGTTCAATGGCGCAATGCTGACGTCGAAGGACGTGAAGGATTTGACCTTCATGGCTGCGCGCCTGGACAAGTACACCGCGCGCGATTCCACCGATTCGCAAGACCTGCGCGTGCACTGCAAGAACAAGCGCTATGCCTGTAACACCACCGCCGATCATTTCGACATGTACGGATTCGACTACAAGATCAACGACCGCCTGACCGGCCAGTATCACTACGCCGAACTGGAAGACATCTACCGTCAGCACTTCGTTGGTCTGCTGGCCAACCAGCCGCTGGGCAACGGCGTGTTGAAAGCCGATGTGCGCTTGCTCAAGAGTGCCGACAGCGGCGCGGCTCGGGCGGGTTCGATTGATAACCGCGCGTTGAGCAGCCTGTTGTCTTACGCAGTCAGCGGTCATACCTTCAGCGCCGGTTGGCAGCGCATGAACGGTGACAACTCGATGCCATATCTTGATGGCAGCAATCCGTACCTGGTCAACTATGTGCAGGTGAATGACTTCGCCGCCGCCCAGGAACGCTCGTGGCAGTTGCGTTATGACTATGACTTCAAGGCAATCGGCATTAACGGTTTGAGCTTCCTGACGCGTTATGTGAATGGTGATCACATCAAGGTGCCGGGCAGTGATCAGGAAGGTAAAGAGTGGGAACGCGACAGCGAATTGAAGTACGTGGTGCAGAGCGGCACGTTCAAGGATGTGAGTCTGCGTTTGCGTAATGCGACGTACCGGACCAACTACGAGAAGTTTGCCCGGGATGTGGATGAGACCCGGCTGATTGTGAGTTACAACTTCTCAGTCCTGTAATTTGTAGTGTCTGGGGGACCGCCATCGCGGGCAAGCCCGCTCCCACAGTGACCGCGTCGTGCACACCATTCGTGAACACCACTGAACCTGTGGGAGCGGGCTTGCCCGCGATGGCGGTCGTTCAGGCGCCGCCTGCTACAGCCAATGCCAGAACCGGCTCCAGAACCCGCGATTCAGGTCGTTCTTGCACCCGGCATATTGGCGGGCATAAACGTCCGAGCGGTTTTGGACTTTGCGCGCAGTCGGCATCAACCAGGCCTTGGCGGCGTAGGTCTTTTGACGATAGCCGCCCCAGCCCTCGTGGTAGTTCAGGTATTGGTTATAGGCGTCGTACTTGTACACGCCGTTGATCGACGTGGTCTTGTCCATGTACCAGCCGACAAAGTCGATGGCGTCGTCGAAGTCTTCGCGATCAGCGCCGCTGCGTCCGGTGCTTTTCTGGTAGTCGGCCCACACTTCATCCTTGGCCTGAGCATAGCCCGAGGCAGTCGAGACGCGGCCCCACGGGATCACCCACAACAGGTATTTGCGCGGCGTCTTGGCGTCGTAGCGGTAGCCTGACTCTTGATACATGATCGCGAACGGCACCTGTATCGGTACGCCCCAGCGCTTTTGCGTGACTTGCGCGGCGTCGTACCAATCGCCTTTTTCGCGGAAGATTTCGCAAATGTCTTCAGGCGAACGCGGCGGCGAGGTGCCGCATCCGCTCAGCACTGCCGCCAATGTTAAAAGTCCAACCATCCGCCCTGAATTCAAAAGCTGTCATCCCGTCATGCGCGTAAAAAGGGCGGCAGTTTACTCGGTCAGGTCAGTTGGTGGCGATAAGGCAAATCCGGACCGGTTTTGCTGCAGGTCAGCGCGGCGGCTTGCACTGCAAATTGAAGCATCGCGTCGATCTGTTCGCGACCCAGCCCTTGCACGCCCTCGACTGAATCCAGTCTTTGCTCGGTCAGCCACGTAATCAACGCGGCCTGGAAGGTATCACCCGCGCCGACCGTATCGGCAATCTGTACCGAACAGGCTGGCACCGACCATGAACCATGGGCTCGACTGAACACAGTCGCACCCTCGCCACCACGGGTGAGGAATACCACTTGGCAACGGTGTTCGAGCCAGCCTTCGATCACGCGCTGCGGATCCTGCTCCGGGTAGAGCAGGCTCAAGTCCTCGTCGCTGACTTTGATCAGATCCGCCAGCTGCACCAGCGTGGCAATGCGTTCGCGCCACAGGTCGATGTTCGGCTCGGGATTGAGGCGCACGTTGGGGTCGAGGCTGATCAGGCGGTTGCCGCTTTCACGTTTGACCAGTGCGAGCAGGGTGTCGGCAATCGGCTGCACCACCAGCGAAAACGATCCAATGTGCAGACCGCGCACTTCAGGGCCGAGCGCCGGCAGATGCGCCTCACTCAATTGGCGATCAGCGCAGCCTTCACCACGGAAGCTGTAGTGCGGCGAACCATTGGCCCCGACTGCAACCATAGCCAGCGTGGTCGGCGCGGCAAAATCCACTAGATAGTCCGGACGTACGCCTTCTTCTTGCAACACTTGCCGCAAACGCCGGCCGAGGTAATCGGTGGACAGCCCGGCGAACAGCGCCGAATCCACGCCCAAGCGGCGCAATCCCACCGCGACGTTGAACGGCGAGCCGCCGGCAATCGCCTTGAAATTGACTTTCGAGGCCAGGCCGCTGGCATCGTCTTCGCTGAAAAAATCAAACAGGGCTTCGCCACACACCAGGTACATAGTTGTTTGCTCTTTATAGGGTTGCGACATGCTGTTGATAGCGTTCATAGACCTGCTGAAACGCCGCGACATGCGCAGCAATCGGCAGGGTTTCACTGCTCAAATCGAGTTTCACGCAGCGCTGGCACAGGTCTGCCAACGTATGTTCGTGACCGTTCGACCATGACGTGCACCACGCGGCCTGAATCGCCGCACCGAGGGCCGCGGCTTCGCTTTGTTGGGTGCAGATGACCGGGGTGTTCATGATGTCGGCGACGATCTGCCGCCACACTGCGCTCTTCGAGCCGCCGCCGATTAAACAAATGCTGCGGCTTTGTAAACCATTCTGGCGCAACAGATCCAGTCCATAACGCAAGCCGAAGGTTGTGCCTTCGACCACGGCACGGCACAGATTGGCCTGGGTCAGGTTGCTGCTGGTCAGGCCATGCAGGCTGCCCGTGGCGTGGGGCAGGGCGGGCACGCGTTCGCCGTTGAGGAACGGCAACATGCTCACGCCTTCGGCGCCAATCGGCGCTTGTTCGACCAGCGCGTTGAACTGACCGAGATCGAGGTCGAACAGCTCGCGGATAGCGCCGGTGGCATTGGTCAGGTTCATGGTGCAGATCAGCGGCAGCCAGCCGCCGCTGGAGGAGCAGAAGGTCGCGACCGACGCGTCCGGACTGACCTTCGGCACGTCAGAGTAGGCGTACACGGTGCCGGACGAACCGAGGCTCATGGTGATCGCGCCCGGCTGGATATTGCCGGTGCCGATGGCGCCCATCATGTTGTCGCCGCCGCCGCTTGAGACCAGCGCGTGGGGGTTGATGCCCAAGTGTTCGGCAATCGCTGGCAGGATGGTACCGACGGGTTGATGGGCGTCGATCAGCTCCGGCAACGCGGATTGCAGGCGCCCCGTCGAGTCGATGTCGCGCAGCAGTTGCAAGTCCCACTGACGAGTGCGCACGTTGAAATAACCGGTGCCGGAAGCATCGCCGTACTCGCTGCAACAGCGCCCGGTGAGCCAGAAATTCAGGTAGTCGTGGGGCAGCAGAATGCGAGCGATGCGCGAGAAAACTGCCGGGTGTTGCTCTTTGGTCCAGAGCAGTTTGGACACGGTGTAGCCGGGGGCGATGACTACGCCTAGGCGTTCGAGCGAACCGGTTTCGCCGCCCAGATGGGTGAGCAGACGATCATTTTCTGCGCTGGTTTCGGTGTCACACCAGAGCTTGGCCGGGCGTAGAACCTGGCCTTGGTCGTCGAGCAATACCAGACCGTGTTGCTGGCCGGACACGCCGATGCCGAGGATTGCCTGGCCGTCCATGTGTGCGTCGAGCAGCGCCTGGCGAGTGGCGAGGGTGAACGCTTGCAGCCATTGAGCGGTGTCCTGTTCGCGCCGGCCGTTGGCGGCGCTGATCATCGTGTGCGGCGCGGCGCCCTGGCCGAGGACTTCGCCGCTGGAGGCGTCGAGGATGACGGCTTTGGTGCCTTGGGTGCCGCAGTCGATGCCGAGGAAGAGTTGTTGGGTGGTCATGGTGTGAGCCTGTGGAATTTGCGGTGAAGATCAATAACGTTACCCCCTCACCCCAACCCTCTCCCCCAAGGGGGCGAGGGGGAAAGGGGGCAGATCTAGGTGCTTTTCAGAACCTGAGTTCGACTCTAAATTGTCAGTTCGGCGTAGCTCGAAAAAACACCTCGGTCAGTCCCCTCTCCCTCCGGGCGGTCCGACGTTTCGGGAGGGCTAGGGTGAGGGGCTACTCAAGCCAGCACGCGCTCCAGAGTCCGCGAAACTCCAACCGCGCGCAAACTCTGCAGACACCACTCAAACGCCGCCAAAAACTCCGCCGACTGCGCTATCTCCGCACCAAAAATCTCCTCAACCCCTAGCAACCGCTGGCTGATCAACGCATCCTCCGCCACCAACGCCTGACAAAACGCAGCTCTAGGATCAGGAATCGAATAAACATCACCATTCTCATCCACACCCTTCAAATACAGCGCCCAAGCCGCCACCACCAACGCCGCCCGCTTGGTCTCACGCCCATCAACAATCAATCGATTGATCGTAGGAACAGTGAACTTGGGAAATTTCGACGACCCGTCCGAACAAACCCGCTCCAGCTGATCAGCAATCGCCTGATTGGAAAAGCGCGCCACCAGCGTGTCCTTGTAATCGGACAAATCGATCCCCGGCACCGGCGCCAGTTGCGGGGTGACATCCAGATCCATGTAGGCGCGCATGTAGCGCACAAACAACGGGTCATTCATGGTCTCGTGGACGAAGCGGTAGCCCTTCAAAAAGCCCAGATAAGTCAGGGCCAGATGACTGCCGTTGAGCAGTTTGATCTTCATCTCTTCATACGGCGAAACATCGTCGGTGAACTGCACGCCGACCTTTTCCCACGCCGGCCGACCGTTGACGAATTTGTCTTCCAGCACCCATTGCACGAACGGTTCGCAAACCACCGGCCAGGCATCATCCACCGCGTGTTTGTCTGCCAGTTGCAGGCGATGCGCAGTGCTGGTCATTGGTGTGATGCGATCGACCATCGCGTTAGGGAAACTCACGTTGGTCTCGATCCAGTCACGCAGTTCGCTATCGCGCAACGCAGCAAATGCCAGCAGCGCTTTACGGGTAACGGCGCCGTTGTGCGGCAGGTTATCGCAGGACATCAGGGTGAACGCCGGAGTGCCGGCGGCGCGGCGTTTGCCCAGGGCTGCGCAGAGGAAGCCGAACACGGTTTTCGGCTCATCAGGATGCGCAAGATCGTGCTGAATCTGCGGCAGATGCGCCATGAATTCGTCGTTGCTGTCGTCGATGCAGTAACCGCCCTCGGTGATGGTCAGCGAGACAATGCGGATCTGCGGATCGGCGAGTTTGTCGATCAGTGTCTGGGCGCCATCCTCGGCCAAGAGCATGTCGCGGATCGCGCCGATGACGCGCACTTCGGTGTCGTCGTTGTCACCGAGTTCGAACAGGGTGAACAGGTAATCCTGCTCTTTCAAATCGTCACGGGCGCGGCGGTCTTCCGCGCGCAGGCCGACGCCGCAGATCGCCCAGTCCAGTGCTTCGCCGGTGTTCATCAGGGCGTCGGTGTAGTACGCCTGATGTGCGCGGTGAAAGCCGCCGACACCAATGTGTGCGATGCCTTGCCGTGTGTCGTTAAGGCTGTACGCCGGCAGTTGCACTTCGGCGGCGAGGCGATTGAGGTTGGAGATGTTGAGTTTCATCAGTCAGTCCCGAAATCAGGCGGCTGCGCGCAGCGGGCGGGTCAGCGCCACGCCGTCGGCATCAAATAAATGGCAGTGGCTGGCGTCGAGATGCAGGCTCAATTGCTCGCCATAACGGCTCGCCAAGTCTCCGCGCACACGCATGGTCAGGGCTTCGCCGGCATTGGTTTTGACGTGGCAGAAGGTGTCGCTGCCCAGACGTTCGCTGACGTCGGCGGTGACTTGCAAGGTGCAGTCGCCGGTTTGCGCCAGTTCCAGATGTTCCGGGCGAATGCCTAGGGTCACGGCACCGCCGACGCTCAGGTTCGCCGAGCTGAAGGGCAGGCTGATGCGCGTGCCGGCGTCCAGCGCGACTTCGCAACTCTGGCTATCGACCCGCGCGATTTTGCCCTTGAGGAAACCCATTTTCGGCGTGCCGAGGAAACCGGCGACAAACAGGTTGGCCGGGTTGTGATACAGATCCAGCGGCGAGCCGACCTGCTCGATCTTGCCGCCATTCAGTACCACGACCTTGTCGGCCATGGTCATCGCTTCGACCTGATCATGGGTCACGTAGATCATCGTCGCTTGCAGGTCTTTGTGCAGACGCAGCAGTTCCAGACGCATTTGCACACGCAGCGCGGCGTCGAGGTTGGACAGCGGTTCGTCGAACAGGAAGATTTTCGGGTTGCGCACAATCGCCCGGCCGATCGCTACACGCTGGCGCTGGCCACCGGACAGTTGTTTTGGCTTGCGTTCGAGCATCGGCCCGAGTTCGAGAATGCGTGCCGCTTCGCCGACTTTTTCCTCGACTTCAGCTTTCGGCACACCGGCCAGATCGAGGGCGAACGACATGTTCTTTTTAACGGTCATGTGCGGGTACAAGGCGTAGGTCTGGAACACCATCGCCAGATCGCGTTTGGCCGGGCTGACTTCGGTGATGTCGCGACCGTCGAGTTCGATGGTGCCGCCGCTGACTTCTTCCAGCCCGGCGATCAAGCGCAGCAGGGTGGATTTGCCGCAGCCGGACGGGCCGACGAATACCACGAATTCCTTGTCGTTCACCTCAAGGTCAATGCCCTTGATGATGGAAAAGCCTTCGAAGCCTTTTTGCAGATTCTTGATTTTCAGGTTGGCCATGATGGTGGGCCTCCGCGTTGTTGTTTTTTTAGATCAAAAGATCGCAGCGTGCCGCAGCTCCTACAGGGGGACGGCGTGCTCTGTGTAGGAGCTGCCGAAGGCTGCGATCTTTTGCTTTTGATTCATTTCACGGCGCCGAACGACAGGCCGCGCACCAGTTGTTTCTGACTGAACCAGCCAAAGATCAGGATCGGCGCACAGGCCAGGGTCGAGACCGCCGACAACTTGGCCCAGAACAACCCTTCGGGACTTGAGTAGGACGCGATCAAAGCAGTCAATGGCGCGGCTTTGGAGGAAGTCAGGTTCAGCGACCAGAACGCCTCGTTCCAACACAAAATCAGCGACAGCAACACCGTCGAGGCGAGTCCGCCCTTGGCAATCGGCAGCAGCACGCGAACCATTTCCTGCCACAGCGTGGCGCCGTCGAGGCGGGCGGCTTCGAGGATGTCTTTGGGAATGTCCTTGAAGTAGGTGTAAATCATCCAGACCACAATCGGCAGGTTGATCAGCGTATAGATCACGATCAGCGCAATGCGCGTATCGAGCAGGCCGAAACTCTTGGCCAGCAGGTAGATCGGCATCAGCACGCCCACCGGTGGCAGCATCTTGGTCGAGAGCATCCATAGCAGCGTGCCTTTGGTGCGCTGGGTTTCGTAGAACGCCATCGAGTAGGCTGCCGGCACCGCGATCAGCAGGCACAACGCCGTGGCACTGAAGGAAATCACCACCGAGTTCCAGGCGAAGCTGAAGTAATCGCTGCGCTCGTTGATGTGCAGGTAGTTCTCCAGCGTCGGTGTGAAGATGAACTGCGGCGGCGTGGCGAAGGCGTCGATTTCGGTCTTGAAACTGGTCAGCACCATCCAGAAGATCGGGAAGAAAATGATGATGGCGATGGCCCAGGCCAACGTGCCGAGCAGCAGGCTTTGTAGCCGACGGGATTGTTGAAGAGTCATGGCAGGCCTCAGGCTTTGTCGGTCAGGTTTTTGCCGATCATCCGCACCAGAATGATCGCGGCGATGTTGGCGATGGCCACGGCGATCAAGCCGCCAGCAGACGCCATGCCGACGTCGAACTGCACCAGCGCCTGGTTGTAGATCAGGTAGGCGAGGTTGGTCGAGGCGTAGCCGGGGCCGCCATTGGTGGTGGTGAAAATTTCGGCAAACACCGAGAGCAGGAAGATCGTTTCGATCATCACCACCACGGCAATCGGCCGCGCCAGATGCGGCAGGGTCAGGTGCCAGAAGATCGCAATCGGACCGGCGCCATCCAGACGCGCCGCTTCTTTCTGTTCCTGGTCCAGCGACTGCATCGCCGTCATCAGAATCAGGATTGCGAACGGCAGCCATTGCCACGAGACAATGATGATGATCGACAGCAGCGGGTAGTGCGCCAGCCAGTCCACCGGTTGCGCGCCGAACAGCTTCCAGAGGTAGGCGAGGATCCCGGACACCGGGTGGAAAATCAGGTTTTTCCAGATCAGCGCACCGACCGTAGGCATGATGAAAAACGGCGAAATCAGCATGACCCGCACGATGCCGCGACCGAGGAATTCACTGGCCTCCAGCAGCGCACTGATCAAAACACCGAGCACCACGCTGATCAGCAGCACACTGCCCACCAGCAGGAGTGTGTTGGACGCGCCCGGCAGAAATCCGGAATCGGTCAGGAAGTAGCTGAAGTTATCCAGCCCGACGAATTCGTTTTCACCCGGATAGAGCAGGTTGTAGCGGATCATCGAAAAGTAGATGGTCATGCCCAGCGGCACGATCATCCACAGCAGCAACAGGGCCACCGACGGGCTGACCAGAAACCAGCCGGGATTGGCCACGCGGCTTTTGCGCTGCGGTTGGGCGAGGTCGATGTGGGCTTTGGCAGTTGAAGTATTCATGGCGATCACAACCAATGATGAACAGGCAGACGAAGTTCACTGTGGGAGCTGGCTTGCCAGCGATAGCGGTCTGTCAGCCGACAGCAATGTTGACTGTGCTGACGCTATCGCGGGCAAGCCCGCTCCCACAGGTTTAGTGGTGGTTACTTGGGGTAACCGGCGCGCGTCATCTCGCGTTCTGTGGTTTGCTGCGCCGCGGCCAGCGCCTGATCAACCGTGGTCTGACCGATCAGAGCCGCCGAGAAGAGCTTGCCAACCTGCGTACCTACCGCCTGAAATTCAGGAATGGTCACCAATTGAATGCCGATATACGGCACAGGTTTCAGAGTCGGCTTGCCCGGATCTGCAACTTTCAGCGATTCCAGCGTGACCTTGGCAAAAGGCGCCGCGCTCATGTACGCCTCGCTGTAAGTCGAAGCGCGAGTGCCCGGCGGCACGTTGGCGATGCCGTCCTTCTCGGCAACAAGTGCGCCGTACTCTTTGGAGGTAGCCCAGGCACTGAACTCTTTTGCAGCGTCTTTGGATTTGGAACTGGTCGGAATCGCCAACGCCCACGAGTACAACCACGCCGAACCTTTGTCGGTGACCTGATGCGGGGCAAAGGTGAATCCGACGTGGTCGGCAACTTTGCTCTGGGTTTTATCGGTGACGAATGAGCCGGCGACGCTGGCATCCACCCAGATCGCGCACTTGCCACTGTTGAACAGTGCGAGGTTTTCGTTGAAGCCGTTGCTGGAAGCACCCGGCGGGCCGGATTTCTTCATGGTTTCGACGTAGAAGTTCAGCGCGTTTTTCCACTCCGGGCCGGTGAATTCAGGTTTCCACTGCTCATCGAACCAGCGCGCGCCGTAGGCATTGGCGACAGTGGTGACCAGCGCCATGTTCTCGCCCCAACCGGCCTTGCCGCGCAGGCAGATGCCGTACTGCTCTTTGTCTTTGTGGGTGAGTTTTTCCGCGAAACCGGCAATCTGCTCCCATGTCGGACGCTCGGGCATGCTCAGGCCGGCATCCTTGAACAGGTCGGTGCGGTAATAGGTAATCGAGCTTTCGGCATAGAACGGCAGGGCGTACAGCGAACCCTTGACCGACAGGCCTTCGCGCACCGAGGGGAACACATCGTCGAGGGCGTAACTGGCCGGCAGATCCTTCATCGGCTCCAGCCAACCCTTGGCGCCCCAGAGTGCCGCTTCGTACATGCCGATGGTCAACACATCGAACTGCCCGCCTTGGGTGGCAATGTCGGTGGTCAGGCGTTGGCGCAGGACGTTTTCTTCCAGCACCACCCAATTGAGCTTGATCTCCGGGTGCTCGGTCTCGAAAGTTTTCGAGAGCTTTTGCATGCGGATCATGTCGCTATTGTTGACGGTGGCGATGGTCAGGGTCTGGGCGCCAAGGCTGACGCTGCTGAGGGTCATGCAGGTGAGGGCCAGCAGAGCTTTTGCAGTGGGTTGCATCGTGCACTCCTTTTCTGAGTCCAGCAGGAATCAGAAGGACAGTTATTGTTTTTGTGTCTTCCGGGGCAGGAAGAATGTGCACTGATTACAGCCTTCAATCGCCGGCGTTACAAATCATCCCTAGCACTGGAACCGATACTTTTTTGCACTGGATTTTTAACCGCGATTCTGCTCGGTCAAGCGTTGCACGACGAGGCGCCGATAATGCGAAGGCGTCATGCCCTTGAGCTGCTGGAAGCGCCGATTGAAATTCGAGATGTTGTTGAAGCCCGACTCGAAACACACCTCGGTCACCGGTTTGTCGCCGTCGGCCAGCAGTTCGCAGGACTTGCTGATGCGCAGGCGATTGACGAACTCGATGAAATTGCGCCCCGTCGCCTGTTTGAACACGCGACTGAAGTAAGTCGGTTTCATGCCCAAATGCTCGGCGACTTCCTCCAGCGGCAGTTCCCGCGCGTAGTGCGCGAAGATGTAATCGACCGCGCGGTTGGTGCGGTCGATGTTGTGCTCGTCGGCCAGTTGCGGGGTAGTGGCGCCGGACAGCAGCTGGTAATCGTCGCTGGCAGCGAGCAGCTCCATCAGGATCAGAAAATGGCCGAGGCGGGTGATGCCGCGCGAATCGGCGATGCGTTGCATCAGCGTCATGGCCTGGCGGATGGTCTGCGGCGAACGGAACTCGATGCCGTATTGCGCACGCTCCAGCAGCGGCGCCAGAGTTTTCAATTCGGCAAATACCTGATGGCCACTCTCAAACAGCTCATCAGTGAAGTTGACCAGCATGTCGCGCTTCTCTACCACCTCCTCTTCAGCAACCTGGCTGATCCAGTTGTGCGGCAGATTTGGCCCGGTCAAAAACAAGGTCTGCGGATAGAAATTGCCGATGTAGTCACCGATGAACACCTTGCCCGAACTGGCGACAATCAGGTGCAGTTCGTATTCCTTGTGGAAATGCCAGCGCACCAGCGGGCAGGGGAAGCCATGCTGTCGGTAGATGATGGACAAGCCGTTATGGTCATCCATCAACTCGTAGGAGGGGTCGGTCACGCGGGCAGTTCGGGTCATGGCTGGGCGCTTTTTTTGTTATCGCCAAAGGATCATGCCTCTTTGCGCATCCGTCGCGCTAGCGTGTAGAGCGTTTGATCAAGGGGTGCGCTGGCGAGCTTTGGCCAGGTTCACCTCTCGGCAAAACTCAACCACTCTGGACTCCTCAATGAAATCCACGTTGATAATGTTGCACCTCGCCGCCCAGTCACTGTGAGTAGGATCAAACCACTGATTCAGCTCGTCGTGAATATCCACCGGGCCGCCCAGCGCGGAGTAACAGGTGGCGGAAAGCGACCAAGGTGCCCAGCTGCCAGGTGGTGCCTGCAGAACTTTGTCGATAAAGAATTTCAATTCATCGGCGCTGACCAATGCTTTGCCGATCCATTTATGGTTGATGTAATCGAGAAATACATTGCTATCAAGTTCCCAATGCGATCTTGCGGCAACAAACACTCGCTGCTCAGCGCTGACTTGTTTGAGCTGATGCAGACTGAGATGCATGTTTCTGCTTGGGATAAGCCGGCGCCCGAGCAAGTGAGTAATCATTTTGTTGAAGTAATCGTAATCAAAGTCCGCGCCGTCAAGGCTGTGAAAGTCCAGAAGGATAAATTCATCGGGGTTTTTCCGCAGGAAATTATTTACGTCGTCAATGATGTGGCCCAATGTTCTGGAGTTTGGATATTTATCGTGACAGGCTCGAAACCGACCCAATCCTTCAGCCTTCGGTTCATACACCAACCGGAGGTCCAGAACCCGTGCGCCGTGCTGCAGTTGGGCGTAAAACGAGTCATGCTGGCACGCCAGCCAATGGCGAGGAGGAGCCCAAATCGAATACGACGCCCGCCAGTCACTGCCCGCGTTGTGGGTGCCCGGCAGCGTCAACTCACAGATTGACAGTGAGTCGATGGCGGGCGTGGCAGCCATCCAGTTAGTCTTGGAATAGTTGTTATCTGGTTCGTTCATGATTTCATCTTGCGTGAATGAATAATGCGCCACCCATCAAGTAGTGAGGGTGGCGGTTGCAAGATGGTTATAAGGCGTAAGTTACTTGATGGCGACGCATTAATTAATGCAGATTATTGGCTAGTGTGTTCGCAAGTTTCGGTAATCCTATGAGTTGCGGTTTTTTGCCTCAATCCATTGCGCCATGTATTGCGTACTTTTGTGTGCGTGGTGGCGCAGCATGCTTCCGGTAAAGTTATTGTTTCTTAGTTGGGCAAGATTGTTACGGCAATCGAGCAGTTTGTTGACTAGCGCCAGGCCGTGTTCTACACGCTGGTAACGCTCCTCCAGCAGTGCATGTCCCCGCGCCTGGGCTGTTTGCCAGCGTGTTTGATCAACGTAGAGTTGCACTGCCGCATTGGCGAAATCTTGCGCGGTCAAGGCCACAGCCCCCGGCCATGCGTGGTGACCGTGCATGGCTTCCGCTCCGATCGGTGTGGTGATGCTCGGCGTGCCGCAAAGCATCGCATCGACCAATTTACCTTTGATTCCGGCACCAAAGCGCAGGGGCGCCAGACAGATCCGCGCATCCGACATGACCTGCAGCGCATCCTCAGCCCAGTTCATCACATGAAAACCCTGAGCCGCGTTGTGCAGCGCGGTCGCCTTGGGCGGCGTGTAAGCACCATATATATGCAGTTGCGCCTTTGGCAGTTGTTCGCGGATCAGCGGCCAGATCGTGGTTTTCATCCACAACACCGCATCCCAGTTGGGCGCGTGGCGAAAGTTACCGATACTCAGAAAGTGCGCGCGCTGTTCGGAAGGTTTCGCCGGCACAACGGGCGGGTCGACCATCAGCGGACACCAGTGCAACAGTTCGCGCGGCAGTTTGAACTGCTCTACCAGCAACTCGATTTCCACTTGCGAGATCATCAAGTTCAGATCACAGCGATAAAGTGCGGCGATCTCGCGTTTGGCCAGATCGGTGTCCGCCATCAACTGAAACTCTTCAGCCAGCGCTGGGGCGAACAACTCATTGAAGTCGTTGGCGTCATCGCTGGCCTTGAGCCGATCTTTCAAGCGCTGGTGCCGAGCGTGCCGCAGACTTTGCAAATCGGAGGTTTCCAAAACGCGCAGGGCGTCGGGACAGTGTTTCTCCACGCGCCAGCCGAACTGTTCTTCGATCATGAACTGGTCGAACAGGACAATATCCGGCGCCAGCTCACTGATGAATACATCAAAACTGCTGTTGTTCAATTCGATCGGGACTTGGCGAATGCCCAATTCAGTGAGGTCAGCCGGATGTTCGCCGGCACCGGCAGGGCTGGCAAACGTAATGTCCCAGCCCTGTCGCAAGAAGGTATCGAGGATTTGCATCACATGCCCACTTGCGGCAGAAGAGCGCGGTTCTGGCCAGACATAACCAATCACCAGCACTCTGATATTGCGGGGGGTGTTCATGGACAACAGGACCTCGACACGACAACGAATTGGGCTAACACGAAAGGGTCGCGATTAAACCACAGCTGTAGCGCGGGATCACTGGGACGGTCAGTCGGCGATTGACCAACAGGACAGTACGTATTCAAGCTTGCAGGAGTATGCCCTTG
This sequence comes from Pseudomonas sp. P4795, assembly GCF_048822895.1. Classification (NCBI taxonomy): domain Bacteria; kingdom Pseudomonadati; phylum Pseudomonadota; class Gammaproteobacteria; order Pseudomonadales; family Pseudomonadaceae; genus Pseudomonas; species Pseudomonas sp. P4795. Next base: position 144,074 of record NZ_JBMFBT010000008.1, read on the forward strand.
ACCTTGTCACGCAACTGATCAATCGAAAACGGCTTGCCAATTACATGCATATCTTTCGGTGCATCGATAGTTTCGGCATAACCACTGGCAAACAGGATTGGCAGAGCAGGGCGCAGCTTGCGTGCTTCTTGCGCTAATTCCCGTCCATCCATCCCTGGCAGGCCGACATCAGTCATCATCAAGTCGATATGCACATCATCATTGGCGAGCTGCTCCAGCGCCTGCTCGCCACCATCTGCCTCAAGCACCTTGAACTCCAGTTCCTCCAGCACATCGACAATCAACATACGCACGATGTCGTCGTCTTCTACTACAAGGATGGTGGATGCTGGGGTGGACATATTGGCTGCTCTCGAGGGTGGATTTCAGGGGCGCCGGTCGATCGAAAATACCGGGCTCTTGCATGAGTAAGTGGCGCGTAGCCACAAGTTCCCGCGTGGATACAAAAAAGCATAGGCGCAAACGGCCGGCAAGGATAACTGTTGGCCATGATTCGGCGCAGGCAAATGTAGGATTTAGCCGCATAAGCTGTGAGAAATATGGATCCAGCCCGTAGTTTTCGGGCAAACTCCGTGTTTTTCAACAGTTCGACAAGGCTAATCCATGTCCTCTCCGTCTTCGGTTGATGAGCAACGGTTTCGTAAACTCCTGAGTCGCAACATCAGCCTGCCGCTGGGCGTTGGCGTACTCAGCGCCGTGTTCTTCGTGTCGCTGATTACCTATTTGCTGTCGGTTATCCAGTGGGTTGAACACACCGACCGGGTGATCAATAACGCCAATGAAGCGGTGAAGCTCACCGTCGATCTGGAAACCGGCATGCGCGGTTTCCTGCTCAGCGGCGACGAGCATTTTCTCGATCCGTACGAAACGGCCAAGCCGCGGATCAATGTCGCGCTCAATACCTTGCTCGAACTGACGGCCGACAACCCGGTGCAGACTGACCGCCTGCGCCGTTTGCAGGCGTTGCAGACCGAATGGGCGACCTACGCGCAATCGATGATCGACCTGCAACGCGCCAGCGGTGACTACCGTGCGGCGGTCAAGGCTGGTCGCGGCAAGCGTTTGACCGACGAGATCCGCAAGCAGTTCGAAGACGTGATCGACATGGAGCAGCAGTTGCGCACCACGCGCAACGAAGAAGTGCGCCGCACCACGATCTTGAGCATTACCCTCTATTTGCTGTTCGTTGCTGGTATCAGCGCTTTGCTGGCCTACATCGGCCGTCGCGACCTGGTCAATTTGTCTGAAAGCTACGGTGCGACCCTGGCTGCGCAAAACGCCAGCGCCCGGCGTCTGGAGCAACAAGCCTGGCTGCGCAATGGCCAGACCGAACTGGCTGAGCAGGTCCTGGGGCAACTGACGCTCAATCTGCTGGGGCGCAACATTCTGCAATTCTGCGCGCAATACCTCGGTACAGCCGTGGCGGCCATGTATGTGCGCGAAGAACATGGCGGATTGAAGCGCGTCGCCAGCTATGGTTTCTCCCGCGAGCAGGAAGAGCAGGAGCAGGCGATCTATAGCGGCGAAGGCATTGTCGGCCAGGTCGCGCAACAAGCGCGCCTGATCCGTCTGGACTCGGTGCCGTCCGATTACTTCAAAGTCAGTTCCGGTCTTGGCCAAGGCTTGCCGCACAGCGTGCTGGTGGTGCCGACCAGCGATGACGAGCGCGTCAACGGCGTGATCGAACTGGGTTTCCTGCGTCCGCTCACTGACCGCGACATCGAACTGCTGGAGTTGATTGCCGGCAACATCGGCACGTCTATTGAAGCGGCGCGTTATCGCCAGCGTCTGCAAGAAGTGCTGGCCGAAACCCAGCAACTCAACGAAGAGTTGCAGGTGCAGCAGGAAGAGCTGAAAACCGCCAACGAAGAACTCGAAGAGCAATCGCGAATCCTCAAGGAATCCCAGGCGCATCTGGAAACCCAGCAAGTCGAGCTGGAACAGACCAACGCACAACTGGCCGAACAGGCACAGATCCTCGCCGACCAGCGCGACGCCATGGATCTGAAAAACACCGAGCTGAATCAGGCCCAAGTGCAACTCGAGGAGCGCGCCGAAGAGTTGCAGCGCTCGAGCAAGTACAAATCCGAATTCCTCGCCAACATGTCTCACGAACTGCGCACGCCGCTGAACAGTTCGCTGATCCTCGCCAAATTGCTCGCGGAAAACCCGCACGACAACCTCAGTGCCGAACAGGTCAAGTTTGCCGAGTCGATCTACTCCGCCGGCAACGATCTGCTGAATCTGATCAACGATATTCTGGATATTTCCAAAGTCGAGGCCGGCAAGCTTGAAGTGCTGCCGGAAAACACCAGTGTGGCGCGCTTGGCTGAAGGCTTGCGCGGCATGTTCGAACCTTTGGCGGCCGACAAGAAACTCGCGTTCAGCGTCGAGTTGCAACCGGGCGCACCGGGCATGATGTTCACCGACCGCCAGCGCCTGGAGCAGGTGATCAAGAACCTGCTGTCGAACGCGGTGAAATTCACCGAGAAAGGTGCGGTCAGCCTGACCATTGCCGCTCAACCGAACGAGCGCATTGCGTTTATCGTGCAGGATTCCGGGATCGGCATCGCGAAGGATCAGCAGGAAAGTATTTTCGAAGCGTTCCGTCAGGCCGATGGCACCACCAATCGCAAGTACGGCGGCACCGGTCTGGGGCTGTCGATCTCGCGGGATCTGGCGAACTTGCTCGGCGGCTCGATCAGCATCAGCAGCACGCCGGGGCAGGGCAGTGTCTTCACCCTGGTCTTGCCGCTGCAATACCGCGAACCGGGCGAAACCCCGTTTGCGCCGCTGACGTTCACCCCTTCGATAACCACCACGCCGCTTGCCGCCCCGGTCGCGCCAATTTCGCCATTGGCGCCGGTGCACATCCCACGCTTCAACGACGATCGCGGCAACGCGCCGTTCGCCACGCGCTGCATTCTGGTGGTCGAAGACGAACCGAATTTTGCGCACATTCTGTACGACCTGGCGCATGAACTCGGCTACCAGTGCCTGGTCGCCCATGGTGCCGACGAAGGTTACGACCTGGCGCGGGAATTCGTGCCGGACGCGATCCTGCTCGACATGCGCCTGCCGGATCACTCCGGTCTGACAGTGCTGCAACGCCTGAAAGAACGCGCCGAAACCCGGCACATCCCGGTGCACGTGATTTCGGTCGAGGACCGCGTCGAAGCAGCCATGCACATGGGCGCCATCGGTTACGCAGTCAAACCGACTACCCGCGAAGAGCTCAAAGACGTGTTCGCCCGTCTCGAAGCCAAGCTGACGCAGAAGGTCAAACGTGTGTTGCTGGTCGAAGACGATGACTTGCAGCGCGAAAGCATTGCTCGCCTGATCGGCGATGAAGACATCGAAATCACCGCTGTCGGCCTCGCCCAGGAAGCGCTGGAGCTGCTGCGCACGACGATTTTCGATTGCATGGTCATCGACCTGAAGCTGCCGGACATGCTCGGCAACGAACTGCTCAAGCGCATGGCCACCGAGGATATCTGCTCGTTCCCGCCAGTGATCGTTTACACCGGGCGCAACCTGACTCGTGATGAAGAGGCCGATCTGCGCAAGTACTCGCGCTCGATCATCATCAAGGGCGCACGCTCGCCAGAGCGGCTGCTGGATGAGGTCACACTCTTTCTGCACAAAGTCGAATCGCAGTTGTCCCATGAACGGCAGAAGATGCTCAAGACCGCGCGCAGCCGCGACAAGGTGTTCGAGGGGCGCAAAGTGCTGCTGGTGGACGACGATGTGCGCAACATTTTCGCCCTGACCAGCGCACTCGAAACCAAAGGTGCGGTCGTAGTCATCGGTCGAAATGGCCGGGAAGCGATCGAAAGACTCAATGAGGTCGAGGACATCGATCTGGTGTTGATGGACGTGATGATGCCGGAGATGGACGGTTTTGAAGCCACCATCGAAATCCGCAAGGATCCGCGCTGGCGCAAGCTGCCGATCATCGCGGTAACGGCCAAGGCCATGAAGGACGATCAGGAGCGCTGCCTGCAAGCGGGCGCCAATGATTACCTGGCCAAGCCTATCGACCTCGATCGCCTGTTCTCGTTGATTCGCGTGTGGTTGCCAAAAATGGAACGTATTTAGTGGAAAGCAGTAATCCGGCAGAGCGAAATAGCGAAATCGAGTTGCGCCTGCTGATCGAGGCGATCTACCTCAAATACAGCTACGATTTTCGCGATTACTCCGGCGCTTCGATCAAGCGCCGGGTCAACCACGCCTTGAGCCAGTTCGAGTGCGCGACCATTTCGGCGTTGCAGGAAAAAGTTCTGCATGACCCGACCGCGTTCATGCAGTTGCTGCAATTACTGACGATTCCGGTCAGTGAGATGTTTCGTGATCCGTCGCACTTTCTGGCGATTCGCCGCGAAGTGGTGCCGCTGCTCAAGACTTATCCATCGATCAAAATCTGGATCGCCGGCTGCAGCACGGGCGAGGAGGTCTATTCGATGGCGATTCTGCTGCGCGAAGAAGGTCTGCTCGACCGCACGATCATTTACGCCACCGACATCAACCCGCGCTCGCTGGACAAGGCCAAGCAGGGGATTTTTTCGATGGAGAACGTGCGCGCCTACACCGCCAATTATCAGCAGGCTGGCGGTCAGCGTTCGTTCGCCGACTACTACACTGCCGCGTATGGATACGCGATTTTCGACAAGACCTTGTGCGAGAACGTGACGTTCGCCGATCACAGTCTGGCGACCGATAGCGTGTTCTCTGAAACTCAATTAATTTCCTGTCGTAACGTGTTGATTTACTTCAATAAAAAGCTTCAGGATCGAGCCTTCGGATTGTTCCATGAGTCGCTGTGTCATCGCGGCTTTCTGGTGCTGGGCAGCAAAGAGACTCTGGATTTTTCCAATTACGCCAAACAGTTCGAACCCTTGGTCAAACAAGAACGGATTTATCGCAAATCATGAATATCGCAGCGGATTTGCCTCGGATCGAGGCCATTGTGATCGGCGCTTCGGCCGGTGGCGTTGAAGCGTTACTGACGTTGTTCGGTTCGCTGCGTGCAGGATTTGTATTGCCGATTATCGTCGTCCTGCATTTGCCGGATGATCGCCGTAGCCATTTGGCCGAAGTGTTCTCCCGGCGCGTGGCGTTACCGGTCATGGAAGCGAGCGATAAACAGGAGATCAAGGCTGGCACTTTGTACTTCGCTACGCCGGGGTATCACCTGTCGGTGGAAGAAGATCGCAGCTTGTCGCTGAGTCTCGAAGAGCGTCTGCACCATTCGCGACCGTCGATTGATTTTCTGTTCGAATCCGCCGCCGATGTCTACGGGCCGACACTGGCCGCTGTGCTGCTGACCGGCGCCAACCATGACGGCGCGCGCGGCCTGGCCAAGGTCAAACGCTATGGTGGGCTGACCATCGTGCAGGATCCGGACGACGCGCAGGTCGACACCATGCCTAAAGCTGCACTGAAGATTCATCAACCGGACCATATTCTTCCCATCCACGGCATCGGCCGTCTGCTTGTCGAGCTGGAACGAATCGCATGCTGAGTAATATTCAAGCAAAACTGCTGATCGTCGACGATCTGCCCGAGAACCTGCTGGCCCTCGAAGCGCTGATCAAACGCGAAGACCGCACCGTCTATAAAGCCCTGTCGGCCGACGAAGCGCTGTCGCTGCTGCTGCAGCACGAATTTGCCATGGCCATTCTCGACGTGCAGATGCCCGGCATGAACGGCTTCGAACTGGCCGAGCTGATGCGCGGCACCGAGAAAACCAAGAACATCCCGATCATCTTCGTCAGCGCCGCCGGCCGTGAGCTGAATTACGCGTTCAAGGGCTATGAAAGCGGCGCTGTGGATTTCCTGCACAAGCCGCTGGATATCCACGCGGTGAAGAGTAAGGTCAATGTGTTCGTTGACCTGTATCGCCAAAGCAAGGCAATGAAAGAACAGGTCGAAGCGCTGGAACAGAGCCGCCGCGAGCAGGAAGTGCTGTTGCAGAAATTGCAGAGCACCCAAGGCGAGCTGGAGCAGGCGGTGCGCATGCGCGATGACTTCATGTCGATCGTCGCCCATGAAGTGCGCACGCCGCTGAACGGCCTTATCCTCGAAACCCAGCTGCGCAAGATGCACCTGGCGCGGGACAACGCTGCGGCGTTCACCCTCGACAAGATGCACGCCATGGTCGATCGCGATGAGCGCCAGATCAAAAGCCTGATCCGCCTGATCGAGGACATGCTCGACGTGTCGCGTATCCGCACCGGCAAGCTGTCGATCCGCCCGAGTCGTTTCGATCTGGCGCAACTGGTAGGCAATCTGCTGGAAAACTTTGCGGCGCAGATTGAAGCCGCCGAGACCGAAGTCAGCTTCTCTGCGCCGGAACCGGTGGAAGGGCATTGGGACGAGTTCCGCATCGAACAAGTGGTGACCAACCTGCTGACCAACGCCTTGCGCTACGGCGGCCGGAGTCCGGTTCAGGTGCGTGTCTATGCTGTAGATGGCGAGGCGCGGGTCGAGGTTCAGGATCGCGGTATCGGTATCAGCGAAGAGAACCAGAAGCGCATTTTCCAACAGTTCGAACGGGTGTCCGCCAAGACGGTGGTGGCCGGGCTCGGACTGGGCCTGTTCATTTCCGAGCAGATCATCGCCGCCCATGGCGGCTCAATCGTCGTCGAGAGCAAGATCAACGAGGGCGCCCTGTTTCGCGTTTGTCTGCCGCTCCAGGAAATCGGCTAAACAAACGCAACCTCTGAGTGACCACACGGTCGTATCAGCAGCTATTGACCGAACATAGGCTTCCCATGAGCGTAGATGCACAAGATGTAGTACTCGTCGTCGAGGACGAACCGGTTATCTTGATGGTGCTGACCGATTATCTGTCGGGCCAGGGATATCGCGTGTTGCAGGCCGAAAACGGCGAGCAGGCGTTCGAGATTCTGGCGAGCAAGCCACATCTGGACATGTTGATTACTGATTTCCGTCTGCCCGGTGGCATCTCCGGCGTGCAGATCGCCGAGCCGGCCGTCAAGTTGCGCCCGGATCTCAAAGTGATTTTCATCAGCGGTTATCCGCAGGAAATCCGCGAAACCGGCAGCCCGATCACGCTCAAGGCACCGATCCTGGAAAAGCCGTTCGATCTGGATGTGTTGCAGGAAAAGATTCAGGAATTGTTGGCATAAAAAAGGCCTGCTGATGCAGGCCATTTTTTTGTCTGTCGTTCAGCTTTTGATCATCTCGCGCACTTTGGCGGTCAGCAGATCAAAGGTGAAAGGCTTGGTGATCATCTGCATCCCCGAGTCGAGGAAACCGCCGCGTACCGCCGCGTGTTCGGCATACCCGGTGATGAACAGCACCTTCAGATCCGGCCTGAACTGGCGCGCAATTTCGGCCAGTTGCCGACCATTCATGCCCGGCAGGCCAACGTCGCTGATCAGTAGATCAATACGCTGCGTGGAATCCAGAATCGGCACCGCGCTGTCCGCGTCACTCGCTTCAACATACGCATAACCCAATTCACTGAGCACCGCGCTGACCAGTACGCGAACGGCCGGATCGTCCTCGACGATCATCACGGTTTCGCCTTCGACGGCATCGGGGGCTTGCTCTGGGTTGGGAGAGGATTGCGGGACAGGCTCGCCACGGAAACGCGGCAGGTAGAGCCTAACGGTCGTGCCCTGATCAATCTCACTGTCGATCGACACGTGACCGCCGGACTGTTTGCTGAAGCCGTAAATCATCGACAAGCCCAATCCTGTGCCTTGGCCGATGGGCTTGGTGGTGAAAAACGGATCGAAAGCGCGACTGCTGACGCTCGGAGGCATGCCGCAACCGGTGTCAGATACGCTCAAGACCACGTATTCGCCGGCTTTCAAATTGCTATAGGCTGCAGTGAAGCTCTCATCGAGGATCTGGTTACTGGTCTGCACCATCAGTTTGCCGCCGTCCGGCATCGCGTCGCGGGCATTGATCACCAGATTGAGCAGGGCGCTTTCCAGTTGATTGGGGTCGGCTTCGGCTACCCACAATTGCTCATCCAGATGCAGCTCCATCCGAATGCTTTCGTTCACGCTGCGTTGCAGCAACTCGCTCATCGATTGCACGAGGCTGTTCATATCGACCGGTTTGGGATCAAGCGACTGCCGACGGGAGAAAGCCAACAGCCGATGAGTCAGGCCGGCCGCACGGTTGGCGGAGGTCACGCCCAGATCGATCAGGCTGTCGAGATCATCCAGTCGACCGCGCGCCAGGCGCCGACGCAATAGCTCCAGACTGCCAATGATACCGGTCAGCATGTTGTTGAAATCGTGCGCGATACCACCGGTAAGCTGACCGACCGCTTCCATTTTCTGCGACTGGCGCAAGGCTTCTTCGTTGTGCCGCAATTGCGCAGTGCGTTCTTCGACCTGTTGTTCCAGCGATTCCAGGGTAGATTGCAGTCGCTGCTCGCTTTCGCTGAGGTCGATCAGGCGGTCGCGCGCATCGTATTGTCGGCGGCGACCGCGCAGGGCGGCTGAAACCAGACTGACCAGGGTCACCGGGTGAAACGGGCGCTCCAGAAATGTCACGTTGCCGAGTAACCCCCGCAGTCTTGAGGAGAACCCTTGCTCCTGGCCGCCATGATGGGTCAGCAGAATGATCGGCAGGTCAGACCATGTAGGCTGGTGCTCCAGATACGCCAGTAACGTTTCGATCTCCAGACCGGTGAGCGCTTCCGCAGCAATCAGCAGCAGCCCCGCACCGGACTCAAGCTCGGCGCACAGTTACCCCAGATCAGGCGTGATCACACCGCCGTAACCTGCCTCGTTGAGGATCATCAGCGCAACCTGGCTGTCGCGTCCCTGGGGCGCGAGAATCAGCGCGCGTTCGGACGGTGTTACGTTGACCGTCACAACTTGTCTTCCTTGAGCAGCGGTTTACTGGCGCCCATGTAGGTCGGGACGCCGCGCAATACACCCTGAAATGCATCCAGCGGTTCACCGATGGTCATGCCCTGGGTCGAAATCTTGTACTCGCGAATCGTCGATTCGTGGCTGCCGGTGCGCTTTTTGATCACCGATATAGCCCGACGAACCTGGCCGATGGCCTCAAAGTAGCGCAAGAGAATCACGGTATCTGCCAGGTATGTAATATCGACCGGCGCCTGCATGTCGCCGACCAGCCCATGCTGCGCGACCGTCATGAAGGTCGCAGCACCGCGACGGTTGAGGTACAGCAGCAGTTCGTGCATGTGCAGCACGAGCGAATTTTCTTCCGGCATTGCCGCCTGGTAGCCGTTGATGCTGTCGATGACAACGGTCTTGATGTTGTCCTTGTCGACGCAGCGACGGACCCGATGGGCAAATTCGCCGGGCGACAGTTCGGCGGCGTCAACTTGTTCGATCATCAGGTTGCCCGTATCGCGCAGGGCCTTGAGATCAATGCCGATATTTTTCATGCGTTCGAAGAGCAATCCCAGCTCTTCGTCGAATATGAACAGTGCTGCCTTCTCGCCGCGTGCCACTGCCGCAGCGGCAAAGATCATCGTGATCAACGATTTGCCGGTACCGGCCGGGCCGAGAATCAACGTGCTGGAACTGGTTTCGATGCCACCGCCCAGCAATTTGTCCATTTCAGGAATGCCACTGCTCAATTGTGAGCGGACAGAGTCGCTACGATGCTCGGCTGCCACCAGCCGTGGAAACACATGAATGCCATCTTCCAGGATGCTGAAGTCATGGAAGCCGCCGCGATACTTCTGGCCGCGATACTTCACGATGCGAACGCGTCGGCGCTCGGCACCGTAGGCGGGTGTCAGTTCTTCCAGCCGAATCACGCCATGCGCGACGCTGTGCACGGTCTTGTCGAGGGATTCGGTAGTCAAATCGTCGAGCAACAGGACGGTAGCGTCATAGCGCACGAAATAGTGCTTGATCGCCAGAATCTGCCGGCGATAGCGCAGCGAGCTCTGCGCCAGCAGACGGATCTCCGACAGACTGTCGAGTACCACACGCGTCGGTTTGAAGCGTTCGACCACTTCAAAAATCTGCTTGGTCGCTTCGCCCAACTCCAGGTCAGAGGAGTAGAGCAAGCTTTGCTGGTGTTCGGCGTTGAGCAAGCTTTCCGGCGGCGTCAGTTCGAAAATCTCAATGTTTTCGTCCAGTTCCCAGCCGTGAGAGAGCGCGCCTTGACGCAGCTCCCGCTCGGTTTCCGAAAGCGTGATGTACAACGAGCGTTCGCCGGCACGCGAGCCCGCCAACAGATACTGCAAGGCGACCGTGGTTTTGCCGGTACCGGGCTCACCTTCCAGCAAAAACACATGACCGCGTGAAAGGCCACCGGCAAGAATGTCGTCCAGACCTTCGATGCCGGTAGCGGCTTTTGCACTGATCAACTCGTTAGATTTAGACAAAAAATGTCCTCTAGTGACTAAGGAGAGCGAAGCGGATGGCGCATTTTGCCAATCCTGCCTGCCTGAACACTTGACCCCTGGCCTAGATGACGGTTCCGAAGTTTCTTTATGCAGATGAAGAAACTCTGTCGAAATTGTTTAGAGTCCCTGTTGCAATGACGGGTCGTCCGGGTTCATTTGCTCAAGTTGAGCCAGCAGAATCTGCACGTTCTGCAACTGGCCGCTTTCTTTCCAATAGTTGATCAGCAATACCCGCGCCTTGCGGTCAGCCGGGTGACGCTGAACGATCTCCTGCAACTGCTTCTGCGCCGCTTCAAGTTCGTCGGCGTCATGCAGGGTAGTCGCGAGGTCGTAGCGGTAATCCTTGTTGTCGGGTTCCAGCTCGACGGCCTTGGACAGGCCGAGCAGGGCGTACTCGCGCTGACCGTGGTGCAGCAGCCACAAGCCCAGCGCGTGTTGCAGATAGGCCGAGTCCGGTTGGTTTTTCAGCTGTTTGGCGAGCAGTTGCCGGGCAGCGTCGCTTTGGCCCTGGCGGTCGAGCACATCGATCTGCATCACCAGTGCCGGCAAATTTCCAGGTTGCAGACGCAGGGTTTGCTCAAGCGCTTCCTGCGCCGCTTTGAGTTCGGCGTTGTGCAGATGCAGACGCGCCAGTTGCGCGTAATTGGCGGCACTTTCCGGTTGGGCTTTAAGCACTTGTTCCCAGCTGTCGATGGCCTGTTGCAGCGGGCCGAAATACAACCCGAGGTCGTCCGGCGATAAACCGAGCAGGGCGTTGATTGCAGCGAAACGCACGCTTTGCTCCTGGTCATCCAGCATCGGCCCCAGCAGTAGACTGCGCGGCCCGCCCGGCACCAGCCCGACCACGCTCTTTATGGCTGCGAGCCGCACTTCGACGGCTTCATTCTGCAGGTCGGCATCTGCCAGCTTCAAGGCTTGCGGACTCGGGTAATTCGGCAGTTCAGCGTGCAACCAGACGCGGCGTTTTACCGAAATATCCGGGCGCGCCAATTGCTGATACAGCACGCGCGCCGCGCCCGGTTGACCGGTGCGTGCAGCGGCCAGCGCTTCGCTATAGCCGTGTTTGATCGACTGGGGCATCACCGGTGCGGTGCTGCGCAAGGACAACCAGGCAACAATGATGACAAGCACAAGGCCAAGGCTGATGAACAGGTAGCGGCGAGACTGGGGCATGCAGTTATCCGAAACATTGATACTGAACCAGAGAGGGCAAGCTTCGGTCAGCTGGGGCTGTGAGTCAAACACCTGAATCTGTCATTTTGGTTGAAGCGTCCTGCAATCTGCGTCGAAAAGTCTGACGGTACGTAATATGCCGCGCTCGCGCGCCTTGGCTACCGCGCAGACCTGATGGTCTCAAGTTTGCAGCTCGCGCCCGCCGATTTTTACGCTTTCTTTACGGTAGACGTCTCGATCGGTAACGATACTAGCCGCGCTTTTTGGCCGCGCGCCTCGCTGTTGCGAAGGCGCCGGAATTCGTGAATGCGCAAGGATGGCGTGCCCCAACCCTCAGAAAAGTTGAGAGAAGCGTCCCTTGAATGTGACAACGACCGCGGTAAATGAGGACTCCCCATCCAGAACGTCAGCAGCAGGCTTGCTCGTCGCTGCTGTCGGTGTGGTTTACGGGGATATCGGCACCAGCCCCCTTTACACCCTCAAAGAAGTGTTTTCCGGCCACTACGGCGTTCAGGTGAATCACGACGGCGTGCTGGGCATTCTGTCATTGATATTCTGGTCACTGATCTGGGTCGTCTCGATCAAGTACGTACTGTTCATCCTGCGTGCCGACAATCAGGGTGAAGGCGGCATCATGGCGTTGACCGCATTGGCACGCCGCGCAGCAGCCCCTTATCCGCACATGAGCAAAATACTGGTTCTGCTGGGGCTGTTCGGGGCTGCGCTGTTCTACGGGGACAGCATGATTACCCCAGCCATTTCCGTGCTTTCGGCGGTGGAGGGACTACAGCTGGCGTTTGACGGGATAGAGCACTGGGTCGTGCCTATTTCAGTGATCGTGCTGGTGGCGCTGTTCCTGATCCAGAAACACGGTACGGCGCGAATCGGAATCCTCTTCGGCCCGATCATGGTGGTGTGGTTTGTGGTGCTGGGCGCACTCGGTATCCATGGCATTTTGCAGCGCCCGGAAGTATTGCAGGCGCTTAATCCTGCTTGGGCAGTGCAGTTTTTCATCGCGCACCCAGGAATGGGCGTGGCGATCCTGGGCGCTGTCGTGTTGGCATTGACCGGCGCCGAAGCGTTATACGCCGACATGGGCCACTTCGGCCGCAAACCGATTTCCCGTGCCTGGTTCATCCTGGTGTTGCCTGGTCTGGCGCTGAACTATTTCGGCCAGGGCGCCTTGATTCTGGAAAACCCGGAGGCGGTGCGCAATCCGTTTTACCTGCTCGCACCGAGCTGGGCACTGCTGCCGATGGTTGCACTGTCTACCATGGCGACCATCATCGCGTCGCAAGCAGTCATCTCCGGTGCCTTTTCCCTGACACGCCAGGCCATTCAACTGGGCTACGTGCCGCGCATGTTTATCCAGCACACCTCAAGCCAGGAGCAGGGGCAGATCTACATCGGCACGGTCAACTGGGCGCTGATGGTGGGTGTCGTTCTGCTGGTGATCGGTTTCGAGTCGTCCAGTGCACTGGCGGCCGCTTATGGTGTTGCGGTGACCGGCACCATGTTGATTACCACGCTGTTGTCTTCGGCGGTTGTCCTGCTTCTGTGGAAGACGCCGCGCTGGCTCGCGGTTCCGTTGCTGCTCGGCTTTTTGCTGGTAGACACGCTGTACTTCGCCGCCAATGCACCGAAGATTTTCCAGGGCGGTGCATTCCCGGTGATCGCGGGTATTGGCTTATTTATCTTGATGACCACCTGGAAACGCGGGCGAAAAATCATGGTCGAGCGGCTGGACGAGACCGCACTGCCTCTGCCGCTGTTCATCAGCAGCATCCGCTCACAGCCGCCGCATCGTGTACAGGGTACAGCGGTGTTCCTGACGGCCAGGGCTGACGCTGTGCCGCATGCGCTCTTGCACAACTTGTTGCATAACCAGGTATTGCACGAGCAAGTGGTACTGCTCACCGTCGTGTCCGAAGATCGCCCGCGGGTGACTGCTGATCGGCGGTTTGAGGTTGAAGCCTATGGCGAAGGATTCTTCCGCGTCAGTCTGCACTTTGGCTTCATGGAGGAACCCGACGTGCCGATGGCGTTGAGTCTGTGCCACTTGCATGAGCTGGACTTCAGCCCGATGCGCACGACCTATTTCCTCAGTCGCGAGACCGTTATTCCCACCAAGCGCATCGGGATGGCGCGCTGGCGAGAAAGCCTGTTCGCGTTCCTCCTGAAGAATGCCAACAGCAACCTGAAGTACTTCAAATTACCGCTTAACAGGGTGATTGAACTGGGTACGCAGGTTGAAATGTAACGCAGGCCAGGCATTCGCCAAGTGGGGCAGGGAGATCACGAAAAACAGGCACAAAAAAACCCCGCTACCGAATGATACGCGGGGCAAAAAATTGGTTGGTTGCGGCCAACCAAAGGAGCTCTTGAAAATCGGTTACTTGGTCGCGACGGTCTCCGGTTGCCAGCCGCCACCCAGTGCCTTGTAGATAGCTACTATGCCGCGATACTGGTCGACTTCGGCTTGCGCCTGGCTGTCTTCGGCGGCCAGTCGTTCACGTTGGGCGTCGAGCAGCACGAGGAAGTCGGCGGTGCCTTCGCGGTAACGGATCTCGGCGAGGTCGGCAGCCTTGCGGCTCGATTCGCTTTGACGGATCAACGAGATCAGGCGTTGCTGACGCTTGCCGTAATCGCTGAAGGCGTTCTCCGACTCTTCCAGTGCCAGCAGCACTTGTTGCTCGTAATTGGCCAACGCGCCTTCGGCATCCGCATCGGCGCCGCGCAAACGGGCGCGAACGCTACCCAGGTCAAATGCCGCCCAGGTGATGCTCGGGCCAAGTGCCCAGGCGCTGGCGGCCGACGAGCCAATCTGCGAACCACGCCCGGCAGTCCAGCCGAGGAACCCACTGAGGCTGACCCGAGGAAACAGATCCGCTTTGGCCACGCCGATACGCGCAGTGGCGGAAGCCAATTGCCGCTCGGCGCTGAGGATATCCGGACGACGTTGCAGCAGTTCGCCCGGATCACCGATTGGCAGTGCCTTGGCAATTGCCGGCAAGTCTGTCGGGCTCAGATCGACAGTCAGTTTGTCCGGGCGCTCGCCCAATAGCGTGGCGATGCGGTTTTTCTGTCGAACCTGCTCCGCTTGCAGTTGCGGCACGCTGGCTTCGACCGAGGCCAGACGCGCATCGGCACGTTCCACGTCGAGTTGATCGCCGACGCCGGCGTCACGCAGGCTGATGGTGATCTTGCGCGACTCTTGCTGATTTTTCAGGTTGGCCAGTGCGATCTTCTCGCGCAGTTGCGCACCGCGCAGTTGACCGTAAGCGTCGACCAGTTCGGCAATCATGCTGACTTGCAGTTGGTACAGATCGGCTTCGGCAGCCTGCTGATCGGCATCGCTGGCTTCCAGATTGCGCTGGATGCGGCCGAACAAGTCCAGTTCCCAGGCCATGTCCAGCCCCAGGTCATAGCGTTCGCTATTCACCCTGTTGGTGGTCTGGCCGGGAATCTGACCTTTGGCCAGATCACTGCTGGCGCGACTGGTGATGGTCGGCATTACATCGTTGCTGGCATCGTCGCGGATTGCCCGGGCGGCTTTCCAGCGCGCGAATGCCACGCGCAGTTCACGGTTGCCTTGCAGCGATTGCGTCACCAACTGGTTAAGGGTCGGATCATCGAACTGCTGCCACCAGATGCCTTCGAACTTCGAACGGTCGTAGTTCTTCTGACCTGCGGCGCCGTCGGTGGCGGACGTGATGTGCGCCGCCTCCGTGGCTGGGGTCTTGTAGTCGGGGCCGACGGCGCAGGCACTGAGGGCCAACACCAGCAGACTCGGCAGGAAGACTTTCAGACTCATTGTTGCGCCTCCAGTTTCAAGGACTTGGCCGCTTTGCGGGCTTCACCGCGTTCGACAAAGTTACGAATCAGTACGTAAAACACTGGCGTCAGCAGCAGACCGAAGAAGGTCACCCCGAGCATCCCGGAGAACACCGCCACACCCATGGCGTGACGCATCTCGGCACCGGCACCGCTGGAGAACACCAGTGGCACCACACCCATGATGAACGCGAAGGAAGTCATCAGGATCGGCCGCAGACGCAGACGGCAAGCTTCAAGCACCGCAGCCAGCGGGTCCATGCCTTCTTCCTGTTTGTCCTTGGCAAACTCGACGATCAGAATCGCGTTCTTACACGCAAGTCCTACCAGTACGATCAATCCGATCTGGGTGAAGATGTTGTTGTCGCCTCCCGAGATGATCACGCCGGTGATGGCCGACAGCAGGGTCATCGGTACGATCAGGATCACCGCCAGTGGCAGGCTCCAGCTTTCGTATTGAGCAGCGAGTACCAGGAACGCCAGCAGTACGCAGAGCGGGAACACGAACAGTGCAGTGTTGCCGGACAGAATCTGCTGGTAGGTCAGGTCGGTCCATTCGTAGGTCATGCCGTTCGGAAGTTCTTCCTTGAGCAGTTTCTCGATGGCTTTTTCGGCCTGGCCAGAGCTGTAGCCGGGGGCTGCGGCACCGTTGATTTCAGCGGTGATGAAGCCGTTGTAGTGCATCACGCGATCCGGGCCCGAGGTGTCGCTGACCTTGATGAAGGTCGCCAACGGGATCATTTCGCCTTTGTTGTTACGCACTTTGAGCTGACCGATCTGATCCGATTCGAGGCGGAACTGTTGCTCGGCCTGAACGTTGACCTGATAAGTACGACCGAAGCGGTTGAAGTCGTTGGCATACAGCGAACCCAGGTAGATCTGCAGGGTGTCGAAGATGTCGCTGACAGCCACGCCGTGAGTCTTGGCTTTTTCCCGGTCGATGGCGGCATCGACCTGCGGCACGTTCACGGTGTAGCTGGTGAACAGTCCGGCCAATTCAGGCACGTTGTGGCTTTTGTTGATGATGTTCATGGTTTCTTTGTACAGCTCGTCGTAACCCAGGTTGCCCCGGTCTTCGATTTGCAGACGGAAACCGCCAATGGTGCCCAGGCCTTGTACCGGCGGCGGCGGGAAGATCGCCATGTAGGCTTCTTGAATCCCGGCGAACTGGCCGTTCAGGGCACCGGCGATTGCACCGGCGGACATGCTTGGATCTTTACGTTCGTCGAACGGTTTCAGGGTCACGAACACGATGCCGGCGTTCGGGCTGTTGGTGAAGCCGTTGATCGACAGACCGGGGAACGCTACAGCGCTTTCCACGCCTGGCTGTTTCAGTGCCAGGTCGGACATGCGCTTGATCACGTCTTCGGTGCGATCCAGGCTCGAGGCGTCCGGCAGTTGCGCGAAGGCCACCAGGTATTGCTTGTCCTGGCCGGGTACGAAACCGGTCGGGGTGTGCGCGAATCCGAAGAAGGTCAGCACCATCAGGCCTGCGTACAACAGCAAGGCGATGCCGCTGCTGCGGATAACCCGCGCCACGGTGCCGACGTAACCATGACTGGCACGTTCGAAGAAACGGTTGAACGGACGGAACAACCAGCCACCGAAGATCTTGTCCAGCACCTTGGAGAAACGATCCTTCGGTGCATCGTGACTGCGCAGCAGAACTGCTGCCAATGCAGGCGACAAGGTCAACGAGTTGAATGCCGAGATCACTGTGGAGATCGCAATGGTCAACGCGAACTGCTTATAGAACTGTCCAGTCAGGCCGGAGATGAAGGCCGCCGGGATAAACACCGCACACAGCACCAGTGCCGTGGCAACGATCGGACCGGTCACTTCACGCATGGCGCGCTTGGTGGCCTCGACCGGTGTCAGTCCGAGCTCGATGTTGCGCTCGACGTTCTCCACCACCACGATGGCGTCATCCACCACGATACCGATGGCCAGTACCAGACCGAACAGTGACAAAGCGTTGAGCGAGAAGCCGAACAGGTGCATCACCGCAAACGTACCGATCAACGATACCGGCACCGCCACCAACGGAATGATCGAGGCGCGCCAGGTTTGCAGGAACAGAATCACTACCAGAACTACAAGGATCAGCGCTTCGAACAGGGTATGAACCACCGCTTCGATCGAGCCACGCACGAAGATCGTCGGGTCATAGACGATGCTGTAATCCATGCCTTGCGGGAAGTTCTTCTTCAGCTCGTCCATTTTCGCGCGAACATCGTTGGAGATGTCGATGGCGTTGGAACCTGGGCGCTGGAAGATCGGAATGGCCACCGCCGGTTGGTTGTCGAGCAACGAACGCAGGGCATATTGGCTGGAGCCCAGTTCGATGCGAGCAATGTCTTTGAGGCGAGTGATTTCACCGTTGTCGCCTGCGCGAATGACGATGTTCTCGAACTCTTCCTCGCTGACCAGACGGCCCTGGGTGTTGACCGACAACTGGAAGCTTTGGGCACTCGGGGCAGGGGGCGCGCCGAGTTGGCCTGCAGCCACCTGACGGTTTTGCTCGCGAATCGCCGTGACCACATCGGTGGCGGTCAGATTACGCGAAGCGGTCTTGTTCGGATCGAGCCAGACGCGCAGCGAGTAATCGCCCATGCCGAACAGTTGCACATCACCCACACCACCCAGACGAGCCAGCTCATCCTTGATGTTGAGGATCGCGTAGTTGGACAGGTAGAGCATGTCGTAGCGCTTGTCCGGCGAGGTCAAGTGCACAACCATGGTCAGGTCGGGCGAAGCCTTGTCGACGGTAATACCGATGCGCGTCACTTCCTCGGGAAGTTTCGGCTCGGTCCGCGTCACGCGGTTTTGCACCTGTACCTGCGCGTTGTCCAGGTCAGTGCCCAGCGCGAAGGTGATGGTCAGGGTGATCTTGCCGTCAGCGGTGGACTGCGAGGACATGTACAGCATGTTCTCGACGCCGGTGATGGCTTGCTCCAGCGGAGCGGCCACGGTTTCACCGATGACTTTAGGGTTGGCGCCCGGGAAGTTGGCACGTACCACCACGGTTGGCGGCACGACTTCCGGGTATTCGCTGATCGGTAGCTGGAACAGCGAAATCGCACCGGCGATCAGGATCAGCAGCGACAGCACCGCTGCGAAGATCGGCCGCGAAATGAAGAATTGGGAAAAATTCATCGGAGTTGTTGTCCCTTAACCGCGTGGAGTCGCAGCAGCCAGTTTCACAACCGAACCCGGCGCGCCTTTGGCTGGCGCGACTTTAGGCAGGTTGCTGGCTTCCAGCGCTTGTCGTTGTTGAGCGAGTGCCGCGAGGGTCTGTTCGCTGGCCATCGGGATCACTTCAGGGGTGACCGGCGAGCCAGGACGTACCCGTTGCAGACCCTTGACGATGATCGTGTCGCCTTTGTTCAGGCCGCTACGCACAATGCGCAAACCTTCGATCTTCGGCCCGAGTTCGACCGGACGGTAGGCGGTGTTGTTGTCGCCATCCATCACCAGCACGAACTTCTTGCCGAGGTCCGTTCCGACGGCTTCGTCGTTGATCAGCATGGCGTTGTAGGTGCCGCTGCCGACCAGTTTCAGACGTGCATACAGACCCGGGGTGTAAGTGCCGTCGCTGTTGTCGAACACGGCGCGACCACGGATGGTGCCGGTTTTCGGGTTGACCTGGTTGTCGACGAAGTTCATCTGGCCCTGATGCGGGTTGCCGTCTTCATTCGACAGGCCCATGTACACCGGGGTCGTAGCGCCGCGCTGGCCCTGACGAGCGAGCTGGGTGTATTTGAGGAACACACGTTCATCGGCGTCGAAGTAGGCGTAGACCTTGTCGGTGGAAACCACGCTGGTCAGCGCGGTGGTATCGGCGGTGACCAGGTTGCCGGCGGTGATTTCGGCACGGCTGACGCGGCCGCTGATCGGCGACGTGACGCGGGTGAAACTCAGATTCAGTTTCGCCAGATCGAGTTGCGCTTGCAGCGCGCCTACCGCTGCACGGGATTCTTGTGCGGCGCTGGTGCGCGAGTCGGCGAGTTCGGCGGAGATGGCGTTGCTGGTGCGCAGACGTTCGCCGCGAACGGCTTCGTTTTCGCTGCGATTGGCATTGGCGCGGGCTTGAGCAACCAGGGCTTCGAGGCGGCGAACTTCGGCCTGGAACGGACGCGGATCAATCTGGAACAGCAAGTCGCCTTTCTTGACCAACGCACCTTCGGTGAAGGCGACATCATCGATCTGGCCGGAGACGCGAGGACGGATTTCGACGGTTTCCGGAGCTTCGAGGCGACCGGTGAATTCGTCCCACTCGTTGACCGGTTGTTCCAGCACCTTCGCTACGCTGACCTTGGCAGCGGGCGGGGCGGCGGCGGATTCCGGATTCTTGCCGCAGGCGCTCATCACCACGACGGCCAACAAGGCCAACGGGAAGCGCAAATGTTTGAGTGACTGTTCCATGGAATGCATCCGCCAAGTATTGAAGATGGGCGGATGATGATCGGCGGGCTGGAAGCAAACGAATCGAATGACACGAAGGTAACTATCATTCGGAATGATATAAGCGCCGGGAAAGCCCTCTAGCATGCGCCTTTCGTTAGGGGGCTATCAATCTGATTGATGACAATTCTGTATTCCCGACAGGTAATGTTCAGATTGAAATGAAACCAAGGTGCCGCAAACAAAGAGACGGCCATAGAGGCCGTCTCGATCAGCTAAATGCCGACGTGTATCAGTTGATGCCTTTACGGTTTGGACCAAAACGGTTCGGCCCCGGCTGGCTGTCTTGCGCCAGGAACACCAGGTTGACGATTGGCAGCAACAACCACCAGCCGCTGCGATCGGTGTCATGCATGCGGCGTGCGCCGACTGCAATGCTCGGCAGGAACATGGCCAGACTGTAAAGGTTGGAGATGATACCTTTGGTGCTCAGCAGTGCATCGATGACGCCGATGACTATTGCGATCCCGAGGTTGATCAGAATGAACATCCAGTATTCGCGGCGAGTGGCACGGCCCTGGAACACAGCGTAATTTTTCAACGCTTCCATGTATGGGTTACCCGTTGTAATCGCGGGGCCCTGTGCATAGGACTGTTGGATTACCTGAGTCGCACCGCACTGTGGGCAAGCTGCCGCTGTGCTGTGAATCTCTTTGGCGCAACCACGACAAAAAACCATGCTCATATTTTTTTCCCTAAAAATTAATCGATCGACAGCCCGATGAACACAAGCGCAGCAATGCCCGACAAGACAACGCCGGCGATTGCAAGATTGTGTCCAGGGAGTCTTTTATTGATGCTGAGAATGCCGCAGACGAGACCTGCGACAGCGAAAACGCTCAAACCAGCGAGCGTGTCACTGTCCCATTCGGAATCATCAAACAGGCTGAGTACGCAGAGAATGCCTAAAACCAACGAAACGATGGCCAGCCATGGCGACCCGGCTTGTTGGTGCGGCACGTTGGCCTGCTGGCCAGCCCCGCACTGGGGGCAGGTGGGCGCCGTTTCGTGAAGCTCCTTGGCACATGCACGACAATAGACCATTGCCATCGTTTTCCTTAACTTGAATGCGAATTGCCCGACCTTCCATAGGCCGAGGCGGCGGTAACTTAATCTTTATTACAAGATTTGTCATCAGGCACTTGGCCATTAGCGGTGTCTGGCGCTGAAATTAACGCTGCTGGCGCTGTCGGGGCTAAGGTTTGCGGGAGGTCTCGTCCTCTTCAACCTTCAGGCGCAACGTCAATCCTTGAAGCTGGCGGTTTTTCAGCATGCCCAATCGCCGGCCCTCGCGCTCCTTGCCGTTGGCGTCCAGTCCATGACATTGAAGTTCGCGCTTGGCGGGACTGCCGGGCTTTAGAGCCTCCCAATGACAACGCACTTGAAGTAGCTGCTCGTCAATCCGGGTGGACAGCTCTTCGTCCTCCTTGAGGTAAGTCTCTACGTCTAGCTCAACCGTGGAAATGTCGAAGTAGTTATCGTTGGCTTTGTCCGTCCCTTCGATCATGAACTCAATGCCACTGAGTGCCATAAAGCAGTCTTCGAGCGTATAACCGACCGGCACTTCGAACTCTGAAGTGAAAGGCGTCGCATGGAACGCGCTGCTGAATCTTTTCTTGTCAGGCTCCGGATCGCCCTTGTAGTCGTCAGGTAAAAAACACACGCCTGCGAACAATTCGCTGTACTGCGCGGTAACGGAGACCGTGTAGTTTGCGGGCAACTCGGTTTTCAATGTGAATTTGTTCGACATGATCGCGCAGCCGCTGCCAAGCAAGATAAAACTTGCCAGCAGCAGGGTCTGAAAGGAGCGGATCACGGATTTTGCATATGGCATTTGTAGCAAAGGGAACATCAGTACGTCCTTGTAACTTCAGGTAGGGCACCAGCAAAAAGACAAAGCCCCTGAATCGGGGCTTTGCTGTGGCATTCGACGAGTCGATTCAAAGGCTATTCGGACCCCGAAAACACTTTGACCTGGCTCTAAAGCGGTAAGTGTGTGAGAGGCGTTCAGAGTACGTCAAAAATGTGATCAGGTGGAGGGGCTCCTTCCAGGGTGAACGCGATCAGCCCTGATGCGAACTTTCAATGTGCCTGGAAAATCTTGCTAACCACAGTCCACTTGCCTTCGACTTTCAGTAGATGGAAGAAATCAGTGAAAGACATGCCTGACATGCCGTTAGCGTCGATGCGAGCGCTAGCCGCAGTGCCTACGATTTCGATGCGGACGATAGCGGCCTGGGCGTCAGGGGAGGGCCGGAAATCCTTATCGATTCCCTCGAACAGGGTTTGAATCGCGCCGCCTGTCAGCTTGCCATCGGCGCCGACGCTGTACATCGTCGCATGTTCGTTGAAAGCGGGCTTCATGATGCTGCTCTTGGCCTGCTTGCAACCCTCGATGTACTTGTCAAGCACCTCAGTGATCGCTTGATATTCTTCTACATACGTAGGTTTTCTCACTACTGCACTGGTGACTTGTTGCTCACTTGGCAGGTTATCTGCTTGAGCAATCGCGCCCAAACCAGAAATCAGGCCGACAAAAAACAAGCTCTTGATAGAGGCAATTTTCATGCGTTCACTCATAATTTGAGATTCAAGGTGCGACGTGGGTGTGGAAGATCTTGCTGACCACCGTCCACTTGCCATGCACTTTCAGAAGATGGAAAAAGTCGGTGAAGGAGATGCCGGACATGTCGTTAGCGTCGATGCGAGCGCTCGCCGCAGTACCGACGATCTCGATACGGACAATAGCTGCCGGTGCGTCCGGAGACGGGCGAAAGCCCTTGTCGATCCCCTCGAACAGAATTGGAATCGCGCCACCCTCCAGCTTGCCGTCGCCATTGACGCTATACATGGTCGCTTGTTCACTGAAAGCGGGCTGCATGATGCTGCTCTTGGCCTGCTTGCAGCCCTCAATGTATTTGTTCAGCACTTCAGTAATAGCTTGGTATTCCTGGACGTAAGTAGGCTTGGTCATGTTGTTGCTCCAGTGATCATTGATTGATTAATGCGAAACGCACTTCACGCTTTGGTATCAAGCCAGACGGATCCATAGCGTGTGTAGGCAGCAGGTATCTCAATGACTTCTTTCAGGTCATCTGCAGCGGTGCGAACCCAGAATGGATCTCGCAGCATTTGCCGACCCACGAACACCAGATCAGCTCGGCCGTTTTGCAAGATTTCTTCGGCCTGACGCCCACTCTGAATCACACCCACAGCACCTGTAGCAATATGCAATTCCTTACGCAGTAATTCAGCGGCCGGGACCTGGTAACCCGGGTAGGTCTGCACCTTGACCATCTTGATTCCGCCGGAGCTGCAGTCGATCAGGTCAACACCTTGCTCTTTCATCCAGCGACCATATTCAAGGAACGACTCAGGTGTGTTTCCGCCTTCGGCGTAATCGGAACTGGATATGCGAACGAACAGAGGGCGATCGCCCCAATGGGTTTTGACCTCCTCCAGCACTTCCCGCAGGAAACGATAGAGACGTTTGGCATCTCCGCCATATTCGTCGTCGCGGATATTCGCCAGCGGCGAAAGAAACTCACTCAGCAAGTAACCGTGCGCGGCATGGATCTCAAGTACGTCGAATCCGGCATCGCTGGCGCGCCGTGCGGCATCGCCGTAAAGCTTGACCAAACCCGGAATTTCATCCGCCGCGAGCTCGCGAGGCACCGGGCTGGTTTCCGTGAACGGAATCGCCGATGGCGCGATGTGGATCAGACCGGGCAGATCAGCATTGCGCCCCGCGTGGCCGATCTGGGCGCCGGCTTTTGCACCAAAACCGTGAAGCAGTTCAGTCAGCGCTTTCAAGCCGACAACGTGTTCATCGCTCCAGATACCGAGGTCACCGGCACCGATACGACCGTCAGCCTGGATAGCCAGCGTTTCGGGGAAAATCAGCGCCGCCTGACCCAGAGCGCGAGCACCGTAATGAACGCGGTGCCAGTCAGTGACGAAGCCATCATCCGCTGCCATGTGCATACACATAGGCGACATGACGACGCGGTTTTTCAGTTTAAGGCCTTTGATTTCATGGGGGGACAGCAGCAAGCTCATCTAGCGGATTCCATAGTGGCAGGTATGGAATTCATGCTAGCGTGCACAGCACTTTCGTGTAAGTACGCACAATTTTGTGCTGTAGGCACACTTTTTATACCAAGGTGATTAAAGTGAAAAAATGCAATCCTCAGGATGAGATGGAGGCCTTCGCTTGCCCCGTCGCGTTTACCGTCGATGTCATTGGGGGGAAATGGAAATCGCTCATACTGTTTCATCTGATGTCAGGGACGAAGCGCTTCAACGAGCTGCGTCGCCTGATACCAGACATCACGCAGAGGATGCTGACCCTCCAGCTGAGGGAACTGGAGACTGATGGAGTTATTCATCGCGAAATCTATCGCGAGGTCCCGCCCAAAGTAGAGTATTCGCTCACACCACTGGGTAACTCTCTCGCGCCTCTGGTGAGTGCCATGCGAGAGTGGGGAGCTGTGCACGAGCGCACGATCCTCGAACTGCGACGATCTGCGGTCGATGAGGGTAAGTTCGAATCTCTAGCTTAAGTTTGTAGCGCAGCGCGACGCTGCAGGTCGATAAAGTGTGGCGATCAAGTGGTCTGGAATCGACGATCCCCACGGCCTGTGAAAGGCAGGCATGATCAAGATGAACAGCCTGCCGACGACGGTTAGAGGCTATCCGGATCTCCGAAGAACATTTTGACTTGGCTCTAGGGCGGTGTTTTCAGGCGGAAAAAATTCAAATGTGCCCCCAGTTTTGCCCCCAGTAGTGCGGGATATGCGGGCGATCGAGATTGGCGATCTCTGAGGCGGAGCAGGGTGGTCGTCGATGGCTTTCAATGTACATCAGACTCGGCTTGCACGGGGGATGCCTGGATGATTGGTCGCCTAGGGCAGGGCACCAAGCGCCTGGTAGGACACCAAATCACATTCGGTGTCCGATGTGTCATAGCTCAACGACAGATATTACGGCTAGCTGCTTACGCTGCTAGCCGTAATATCTGTGTTGGGAGAAGTCTATTGATAAAGGAGCTGCCTGTGTACTCGCCCCTATAGTTGAAGTTAATGCTACTCCCAGCCGAGACCAGGCGTGCGCCGCAACGAATGCTAGCGTCCGCCTCGTAGATCTAGGCGGTCTAGCTCCTCAAGAGTTTGGACAACGACCTCGACAAGTTCCCCGTCAAAGTCATCGCGGTCTGCCTCCTCATGAGTGCCTTTGTTCAGGTAGGTCCAGACAAGATTATTGACTGGAATACCCAAAATGCGGCCATACGCAGCAAGAAGTGGCTCTCTGTTCGCATGGTGGAAGGTCTGGGCATCTCCCAATTTCTTGACCAACGCTTCGCATAGATTTCTCAACGCAGGCTCGGCACCGACGCCAGCCAACATGAGATTCAACACGCCTTGGCCATGACTTCCAAGCCACCGCCAAACTTTCTCGCTCAGCATCTCCAAGGCTTGGCGAGAAGCAGCGAGCGCATCTCGGTCGTTGAGCGCTTCCCTTGCTGCCCTGGCCTTGGCAATGTAATTCGCGCTCGGTACGTTGCCGGTAACTCTCGGTTGATAGTTGCCATCGTGATGTCGGAACAGGTAGACCTGGCACGCATTTCTGCGATGGGCAGGAAGGTGTTGTTGGATGTCTTTAATGAACTCGTTGCTGTGACAGGTGACGATTAGTTGGATTTGAGCGAAGTGGTCGCCCTCAAAGATCGCCTCTCGGATTCCGCCTCGATGGTCATGGTCGATGGCATTGATGGCATCGTCGAAAACGATAACTGGGCAGCCGATGCTCTTCGCTTTGGTCATCAAAATGGCAAGGCCGAGACAGCGTATATGCCCCTCGCTCAGAACGTGGAGCGCATCGACGCGGGCCCCAGGATTTCCCCGGAAGCTGATTTCGATCTTTTCTTCGCCAGTCAAAGGCAGATGCAGCGCTGATAGCTTGTCCTCGTCGCGATCATTGCGATTGAATGCGTTATAGAGGTCTCTGGCAGCGTCATTCAGCCCAGCCATTAGCTGACCAGGGAGTTGACCTCTATAAGATCTAAGTACTTCGAGAAATCTGTCGTAGGCGGTCTTGTACGGCCTGTCGCGGGCGATATCTAGTCTCTCCTGCTCCGCTTGTGCGATCAACCCAGCATTTGTTTCGTCGAATGCTTTGATGCGGTTACGTGCTGCTTCGATATCCGCTTGCAGTTGTTGCCGCCTGAGATCTTGCGCTTGCACCTTTAGCTGGAATTCGTTGAGTCGCCGACGTTCATCGATGTGCGGTTGTCGATCTCGCTGAGCCGTCCTTGACGCCTCGTCTTGCGCGGTCATGCGGTCTACTACGCCGAGGATCTCATCCACCGAAGGCAATCCGCGCTGGCCTGTGGGGGGCTGGGGATAGATATCTGTCCACCAACGACCGACAGGCTCCGCGGGGAGCTGCAGAGCCCATCGACCGACTACTGATTCCTCTTCTTGGTGAGCAGTTATGAACGCGCTGAGGGGGGAGAACATCTGCCGCAACGCGCGAGATGCTTGGCCAAGTTTTACCTCAATGGTCTGCTGTTGCTCTTGAAGGGCACCCAGCTCTTCAAGCTGCTGCAAGCCGTCGACTGCCTTCTTAAACGGATCTGCGGCAACATGAGCGTCACCGTTCAATGGTGTGTCGCAAGCGGGGCAGCGGTCTCCAACAGTCTGCTGCAAGGCGAGAACAGAGTTGTACAGTGCCTTGAAGGACACTTGGTCGCTCTTGGCCCGAAGAGAGTCGATAACCGCATCAAGCTCCTGGGAGCACTGGTGTGCCTCTGCGAAAGCATTCTGGAGACCTTGTCGTGTGACACCAAGAACACTCGGTGGAACCGCTTCCAGGATGTCATCAAGCTCTTGGAGACGTCCCGGAGATTCCCCTGTACCAATCAAGCCCTTCAGGGTTTGATAAGTGAGTTCAACTGCGTACTCCTTGGCTAGAGAGGATTCCTCTTCGTCCAGCAGTTGCTGGGAGGCAGCTTCTCCATTAACGGTTGCTTGGTCTGCCTTCAGCGCGTTCCGGCGCATCGTCAAGGTGGTTTGTAGTTCTGCGACCAGAACAAGCTGTCCGTCAATGGTCTCGTTGAAGTGGCCTACGAATTCATTGAACTGGTCCATACCAAAGAGTGTGGCAATCAGTTCGGCTCGCTGAGCATTAGGCCGGGCAGCGATTCTTGAGAATGCGTCGATTCGGTTTTTTTCTATAAAACAGAAGCGGTAGGCGTCGAGATTTGCAGCAACGTCGACCTCGCGTCCTTGTTGATCCGTAGCCTTCAGAACTGGCGGATCGAATCGTCTGTCGTGGACATTTGCCAGATACGTCCTTGCCGCAATACGTTTGTTACCGGCCTCTTCGACATCCCCAAGAAGGGCATATTCCAATCCTTCGCAAAGGCTGGTTTTCCCGCTGCCATTGGGGCCGTAGAAAAGGATGATCTGCTTTGTTAGCTCGAAAGGCTCAGGTGCTCGGAATCCCCTAAATGGACCGAGCGTCAGGTGACGCAACCTAACCCATGGCCAGACGCCTGCGTTTGCTTCAGCGACGTCGGCTGGAGGCGCCTCAACCGTACCATCAAGCTCCGCCGCATTAGGTCTACTAGAAAGGTGGAGCGCTGGCTTCGTTGTCGTGAGGTTCCCGCCAATTCGTCAAAGTTAGCAAGGGCCAAAGTAGCCAGGCGGCGCACGCAGCCGGGAACTTGCCTATCTGGCTGGTAAATCCAGTGCACGAAGCGTTCAAAATCCTGTCTTGCCGATGCCATGCCCCCTCCCTTTGATTAGCGGTATCTGTAGCTAGCGTACCGTATGGGTCGTAGGGCTCACCAGGAGCACCTGAGTAGATATTCAGCCTTGGCTGTAAGCAGGCCCGTATCCTAGGTGATCTTTACGTTTTCATATTCTCGCTTATTCTGAAACACAATTAATGTGTTTTTGAATTTTGGAGGGTGGCATGGTCAAGTATCCCGAGTTCGCAGCGCTCATTGTTACCCTCAGAAGCGCTAAGGGGTGGAAGCAAAAGGAGTTTTCTACCAGTGCAGGCCTCACTCAGCAGACGGTTAGTCGCTGGGAGAAGGGTGCGTCCCGTCCGAGGGCGGAAGAGCTGCCTCGCCTCGCTGCTCTTCTAGAGGCGGAGTTGAGCGTTATGGCTGCCGCTGCTGGATATGTACAGCCTGCTCCAGTCAGCAGTCAGCCTGAAGGTGCGCCGACCTATGACGTTCCGCTTCCAGTGCATTCTTTGCGACCTGACAGCTTCGAAAACTTTAGTGCTGATTTTCTTCACCGGTACTACCGTAGTCGTGCCGGTGTAGTAAATCGCTTTGGTGGTAATGGCAGCAAACAATACGGTATCGATATTGAGGTGCGTGGGAGCACTTTCGTGCATACATTTCAATGCAAGCGTGTAGAAGAATTTGGGGCGCAAAAAGTCCACGATGCTGTGGCCGAACACACCTATGTGTCAGATCTCAAGGTGCTGTTGCTTTCCAATATCGCAAGTCCTAAAGCCCGCCAGGCAATTGCTCAGTATGATGGGTGGGAGCTGTGGGATCGGATAGATATCTCAGCAAAATTCCGTGAGCTATCAATGGTTGATCGAAGGGATTTGGTCGACATTTATTTTCGAGGGCAACGCCAGGCACTTCTTGGTGAGCCGGAGTCGGGGCCATTTCAGAGGGTCGAAGAGTTCTTTAAGGGTTTCACGGATAATAGTCGCTTCTTTAATCATGCCTGGACTTTAGTAGGCAGGGAGGAAGAGTTAGAAAGGCTGGCTGCAGATGTTCT
This sequence comes from Pseudomonas sp. P4795, assembly GCF_048822895.1. Classification (NCBI taxonomy): domain Bacteria; kingdom Pseudomonadati; phylum Pseudomonadota; class Gammaproteobacteria; order Pseudomonadales; family Pseudomonadaceae; genus Pseudomonas; species Pseudomonas sp. P4795. The sequence continues at coordinate 172,733 of NZ_JBMFBT010000008.1, forward strand.
CGATGACAATCTCCTGGTTACGATGCTTCTGGGGGCTCCGGGGAACGGGAAGACTCGACTTCTACGAGAGGTTGTTGAGAGGGTGCGAGGGGCGCGGCCGGATATATGTATTCTTTTTGTTTCTCCGACGGAAGATGTCAAGGCACAACATTTAGACGAGTTGGGGGGCGATGCGAAGCTATTAATTATCGACGATGCCCATGATCGTGATGATCTTGCCCAGTTGATGCGGTATGCGTCAGTGGCAGAGAACAGGGCAAGGTTGTTGATTTCATTGCGGCCATACGGTCGAGCTATGGTTCGTAATCAAGCCTCACTTGTAGCTATGGATAGCCCTCAGGTAGCGAGTGTGGAGTTGAGGCCGCGTACTAAGCAGGATGCAAAGATCCTTGCTTTGCAGGTATTGCAAGCCTCGGGCGGACCGATCGAGGCGGCAGATATCATTACGGAACTGACATACCCCACGCCACTTGTGACCGTGCTAGCTGCTCAGATAGTCGCCAAGGAGAATGTAGCGCCGGCGTTGATTGGCAACAGCGAGAACTTTCAGGAGCATGTGCTTGCCAGGCTGGAAGATATTATTGCTGGCAAAATTGTGACTGGGCAGGACGTACCCAAGCTTCAAGCCGTTCTTCAGATGGTCGCATTGCTGCAGCCTGTGGTGTTCGATGATCCGGCTTTCCTCCGGATCTTGCAGGAGGTTGAGGGGCTGGGGCATGAGGATGCTCAGCGCCTGCTTCGTCTCCTCGGTGAGGGGGGAGTTCTCTTTAAGCGCGGTCTTCGTCACCGGCTGGCTCCGGACCTGCTGGCTGACTCCGTCATCCAGCGCAACTTTATTGGTATTGATGGATCCGTAACCCCCAAAGTTGAGCGTGTTTTCGAGCTCGCTGACTCTGAGTACCTGAAATATCTATTAGTCAACCTAGGGCGTCTTGACTGGCGTTTGCGGAATGGTGATCCAGAGGGCAGCACATTGCTATCCAGTATTGGACGAAAGCTCCAATGGCACGGGGAGTACCATAATCCGCACGTTCATGCCGTCGAGGCCGTGGCTTACTATCAGCCGCGGCTGGCACTCAACTTCGCTGAGCGGCTTATAGAGGAAGGTCATGGGGATGACGGCGGCGTATGCGGGATGATTCGCAACGCTGTCTTCAACCCGGAAGTTTTGGAAGAAGGGTGTGTGTTGCTATGGCGGGCGGGGCGAGGAGACACCCGTGCGTTGAACTCGCATCCGAACCACGGAATACGAATTCTGAGAGAGCTTGCTGAGTTCTCACCTAACAAGCCAGTGGCTTATGTGGAGCAAGTGGTAGCTTTTGCTACTGAACTGCTGGAGCGCCCTGTGGACTTGTCCGGGACTTACACACCTTTCACTATATTAGAAGGGGCGTTAGGTACTGAGATGGAGGAGGTCACTTCGAGTAATCGGAGTTTTACAATTACTCGATACAAGCTGGATTTTGAGCTTGCCAAGAGCGTACGGGCGAGAGTGATCGATGTCATGGTCAGCTCCCTAGAGCAAGGCCCACACCGGAAGGCATTTCTTGCTTCCAGTTTGCTTTCTGAGGCGCTTCGCGGCCCTATGCATGGCGGCGAAGATCTTGAAACGTGGGACTTTGCTCACGCTGAATTACTTCAGCGCGTGCGTCTTGTGCTCGAAAATGCTCCGGTTCATCCGGCTGTTCTGGTTCAAACAGCGATATCCGTCAGTTGGCATGCTTTCTATAACGAGAATCAAGCATGCCGTTCTAGTGCGCGAGCTGTAATTGGGCTGTTGGGTCGTGACCTGCCGAGTCGACTGGTAAGGCTCATTGGTGACGCGTGGGGGCATCAGACGTGGGATAGTGGCGAGTCTTTCGAGTACAAGGCCCACGAAGCTGAGACTCTCGCTTTGATAGCGGATCTTACGGCCGAGTTTCCCGATGCTCTGGATCTGTACGAGTTCTTGGATCATTGGCTCAGTGAGATTGGTCACGTCGCAGGTAACGGGTGGGGGAGTTCGTATGTTTTTGTGAATCGCTTGCTTCAGGGGCGTGCAGATCTTGCTCAAGCGATCATGGCCAGACAGTCGAGCTCCCAGTCGCCCTTGAATTACTTTTCAGGGGCTGCTCTGGGCGTCCTCATAGCAGATCAGAACCGTCACGGTCTTATCGCTGATTTGTTAGGGGCTGATTCGGCGTGTGCTTGGGAAATGGTTTCGGATGCATATGCACGTCAGGCCGATGGATTCTTCACTGATGCTGATTTGCCGGTTTTGCGACGCATTTTTCAGTCGAATGACCCTTCTGTTTTACGCAACTCTGCATCTATCGCGCGCCAGATTGCCAAGGGTAAACCAGCGCTAGCGGTAGAGATGATCTGTACCGCCGATATGGTTGTCTCTCCTCAGGCTACCCATGATTTTTTCATGCTCTTGGCGAGCCGTAGCATCCTCCCCGCGGGAAGTATCAGTTTTGACCAATGGCGAATTCTTTTGAGAGCGCTAGAGCGGATGACTGAGCTTGATGATCATTGGGTGGTCGAGTTTCTCAAGCAAGCTGTTGAGGTGGTTCCCGCAGACGTGGTTCAGATGATGAAGGGTAGATTGCAAGCTGTTGGTCGTTGCTTGGGGTATAGATCAATGCGCAGGGATCGTAGTGGTGCAGGGCTTGGTCTTCTAGCGCATCGTGATGGGCATCGCCTATTGCAAGAACTTCTTACCTGGGCCGTGGATGGTCAGGTGGGTGAGAAGCTGACTATAGATATAGGTGCGTGTGTTTCGGGTCTTTGCGGTAAGTATGAGCAGCAGGTGCTCGATTTGCTGCTGTTGCTAATTAAAGGCGGTGGCCAGGCGCACGTAAATGTTGTGGCAAGCGCATTACGAAGTGCGTACCAATCGTTCGTGATTCAGGAGACGTCCTTTGTTCGAGAGCTATTGAGTCAGGCGGAGCTTATTAGCGAGAAGGCCGTAAGAGATATCTCCTCAGCTTTATGGTCATCCGCCGTATCTGGCGGAAGATCTGGACTGGCTGGAGAGCCCTTTAGTGAGGATTTGGCACTTAGGGAGCATGCAGAAAAGACCCTCAAAGGTATGAGCAGGATGGACCCAGCGTATAGGCTGTACGGGGAACTGCTTCAGCACGCCAAGGACAACATAGATCGGCAGGCAGACGAAAAGCGCGCGATGGAGCTGGAGGACGAGTAATGGCGATACATCTGGGATGCCTCAAGTGAGCCAACTAGGCGAAGGCTCCTCGCTCTCTGTATCCTTTTCGTTGATCGACCATGTTGTCGCTAGCGTCCTCGCCTTGCAAATTGCTCCATAGCGCCCGCCAGCAAAGCTGCGCGCGAATGACGGTGAAACAGACGGTAAAGGCACGTATCGATCACTGCCAATCCCTTAAGTACGCGGGCTTAGGCGAGTTGTTGATGATTGAGTGGGCGACGTCAATGCTATCCAGGCCCAGCCCTCCAACTATGGTGTATTGCCCCTGGTCCATGGTTCTCACCAAAAACTGTACATCTGCCTCGTTGAGTTGACCTCGCCAGAACGAGCCAGGGTAGTGATTGCATGACAACTGACATGGCCGCGTGAACTAAGTTGCATAGGAGATGTTCAGGCGTAACATGGGCATCCAACCTCCTTGAGTCGCCTCTGCGGCTACAAATCCTCTAATCCTCGCCATCACAGTGAAAATCTCCCGCTGGTAGGCTCACGTTATGGATACTCTGGCCACACGCAGGGCACAGCGAGGCTCGCAAGCCCTAGCATCTTACTGTATGCAGATAAGGTAATCCCTAATCAGCAGCTGCGATTATCGAAATGCAGTCCTATAAGCAGGACTGCAGATGCGAGCCAGTCCGGTAGAAATGGCTAAGGTGTTGATTGGATTAATCCAGATCGTGGTATGGTCATATTAAAGTTCGGCTAAAAACATCGAATCGGATTGAGTTGACGTATTCTGCGGATGTGTTGCGCTCTCTAAATACTGTTTCGAAAATATAAAATTCTGAGCGTGTAGCCTCGTTGCTCAGGATGTCTCCGACAATAAATAGTGCTCGATCTTCAGGGTGGAGCTTTAGCCAGGCGAGTAGTTCGTCTATGATTTTAGTGCGTGGAATGCCATTTTCCAGCTGTCTGCCTAGCCACTGATAACGATTCACGATTGTGCCAGGTTCGTTTAATAGGGCAAGGTCCAACGTTTGGGTGTGAACCGCTTTTTCGGAAGGTGGCTTTGGGGCGTATGGGTTTGAGTTAATGATGGGGTCAATGTACTTGGTGCGAAAATCTGTCAATCCGCCCTTGGTGCATTCATGAGCTAAAAGTACTAACTCGTTGTTGGTGAAATGGTTGAGGTAGGGCTTAATATTATTCAGCGCTGTTTTCTGATTGTGGTTCGGGTTTTTTCTGTGCAAATATTTGAATGAGCTTAGGCTGAAGTGTCTTAAAAGCTCGCATGGGTGTGGAGAGGAGTCGAAAGAAGCTTGTGCCAGTTTTGCGGTTGCTGCGTCGCTCATTAACAGCAGTATTTGTACAATCATTGGCTTGGATTTAAGGCTGGCCCAGCGTGGCTCCAACATGGAAGTGACTTTGTGTGGGTCTACGTTGTAAAGTGCCCTTGCGAGAGAAAACTCTAGATCTGAGAAGCTTTCTGGGCTTTCTGCTAACCTGTCTAGGAGTGGCGGAAGGGTATCCGTCAACTCTTCCGACCATAGATAACGCTCGATTTGAAGCCAATAGACTGGGTCCTCTGGGACTTTGTTAACAAGCTCTGAAATGACAGATTGGTCTTTCATTCGTGCCCGTACCCACAATGCTCGCTCATAAAGTGGACTTTCCGGACGAATCGTACGTGCAGTTTTGAGGTCACGGTCTTCAAGGGTTAATGCCCAAAAAGCGAATGCCTCCTGTCTGATACTCTCGATCTCTTCAACGTTACATGCTATAGACATGAGTCGATCTTTAGATTCTATCGACATTTTTCTGCCTTTGTTTCGCCCTCCACGTTCCCAGTCAGACTTTAAGATTCTAGGGTCGATAAAGTTGGAGTTTTCTGCTGAGTAGCGTGCTAAGTGTTCTACTGCGTCTGGATGATCCACGGCCCTCAACATGTAAGTTATCGGCCATCGAAGCTTTTCAGAACGCTTCGATCTGTAAATAAAGTATTGTATTGCTTTGCTAGGTGTGTACGTTATAAATGCCCATGCCACATTTTCAGCAGCAATTCGCTCGGCTGGCTGTCCCATAGTTGAGTTGGTCTCGTCTGGGAGAGACTCCCAGGCATCGCAAATCGGCCCCAGAGTTATTTCTGAGTTGTCTCCGCTACACCTGGCTGCGGCAAATATATATGAAGATAGACAGTCGATCTTACTGCGATCTTGGTCCCAGCATTCTTGAATCGATTCGGCAAGAGAGCTACAGCCAATATAGCCTGCGAGTCGCAAGGCTCCGACTTTGCTGTTAAAAACTTTTTCGTGGCAATGGCCTAGTTCTCTTTTTATTGCTGGCAGAAGTTCGTCTCGATAACTATTAAGGACGGAGTTTGTAAGGTTTTGTATTGTGCTGCCCGCAGTGCCTAGCTCACAAAGCTGCAAGAGAGTAAAGCCTGCGCTGAAATTACCATTCTTAAAAGCTGCCGCAAGCAGGGGATGCCAAAAATAATCGTCTCTACCGAAAGAACTTACAAGCGATAAGACGTGCGTGGAACTTACTTCGCTAAGTGTTCGGGCGATTGCGTATCTTTGGTTGGAAAAATCTGCGTCGTTAGAACGATAGTGTAGCCAATGGTATAACGCTTCGGCTGCGGTGTCAGCGTAGTCGCTATCAATTTCGGATGCAATACGCAATGCATGAGCTGCCGTTACAGGTGTAGAGTCCATTAGAATCAAAAGTCTGGATAATGGAAGTTTTATTTTAACTATCGCATCTGCGGTCGCCTCTGAAAAAAATGGGTCGGTAACGTAGTGAGGGAATTCCTCCGAGCCAATTGCCTCAGTGATAGCTCCGCTGAGGAGTTTGTGCAGCAAACGATCATGCCTGAACTCTAAAGTGCCGTCTGTGTTTGTGTTGTTTATGCGTAATAGGTTTCCTTCTAGAGATATTTTTGTTAAGAGGTTAATTGTGTCCCTGTTCGGGATCCATGAGGTGATCTGGCTCCAGTTAGGTGAAAGGACTCCGTGCTGTAGCATGGCGTGAAGTAAATTATTGATGGTGTGGGTTAGTTCAATCGGCATGCAGTGCGAACGGTTGGCGATAATTTTTATATGGTCTTCAATATATTGATTAATTACATCGGCAGGAGGTTCGGTAGATTTCATGTCGTAGATGCCGATCAAAAATGGATCATGCCCGAGTTGATCTGCTAAAGTTTGGATGTGGAGCTCGTCGATTGATACGTGAGACCTGTCGGCCCGTTTGGAGATCGCTTTGATCGCTTCGCTGGAAGTGTATTTTTCGACGTATATAAGGTCTACGTTTTCTAAAGTGCGTTTTTTATCTTCGATCACGTCAAGATGCTGAGGCCAAATAGGAAGAATGACTCGCCAAGATCGAGCGGCTGCACGAGTCCAGCCTAAAATTTTGTTTAGCAGTAACGCCGGAGTCTCTACGCGGTTCACATCTTCTATCAGGATTGTTAGTGGCTCTTCTTTCATGCAAAGCAGTAGTACTTTTCTGCCTGCTCCAGCTTCTAGGTCAGGTTCCTGGCGACGAAGCTCAGCTTCCAAAGCAATTTCAATACTGGCAGCGCCAAGTAAAAATTCCGATTTGAGTACAATGGCGGGCAGTCCATCAGTGATATAGGAATCTAAGGCAGTGGCGCAGGAGGTTGTTTTTCCCATTCCAGATGCTCCGACCACCAATGTGTCGGTACGTTCTAGGTTAAAGTTCTCACGTCGAATAGTTACTTCTAATGTGTCAAACGGAAGGTGGTCCTGCAAACTACGCCTTCCTATCTGAAGCAGAAGCTGACGGGACAGCAATTTAACGGGAGCGCCGAGATGGTTGCGTCTTATTATTTGACCCGTAGGGTCCGTGTCTAAGAAATGGGCGATTCTAGAAACACTCCAGATATCAAGATGGATTCCAGTTGATTTCGCTAAGCTTTCTACCGATGATCGTAAATCCACCGATGGTTCACAGTTGGTAGTCAAGGCATATGTGACAGCGAGCTCTGGGTGCTCTTCACGGAGTTTTCGAATCTCAGAAATCCCTTTAATCAAGTCTCCGGCAGGCTTGGTTGGCTTACTCCCAGGCTTTTTAGGTATGACTCTGGCAGGGTCATGGAGCCATTTGCCCTTCAAATCGTTTTGCTCCGTGGTGTGTGCAGCGCAAACAAACCGGGGCGGGGACTCCATTAGTAGCCAGCCTACATTATCAAAGGGGGCTTTCACGGTCTTGCCGCCAGGTTTCACGCCGGGATGGGACAGATTTCCGTAAACCATTGGGGACGCAGCTCGAAGTACGGCTGCGGCTAAACGCTCAAAGGCCGCGGCATCGTTCATCTGGGATAAACTACGCTCAGTATCAGAACTCATTTCCATATGTTAAACACCGTGAAAAAAGAAACATTTGACGTCCAAGCTAGACGCACGACATCGCTACCAGTCAGAGGTACTTCTTGAACGTTGCAGTCGTGATCGCCACCATGCATCCAGGTAATGCAGCACACGGCAGCAGCACCCATGTGGGATTCAACGAGCAAGGTAGGGAAAGGTAAATCACCCATGGACTCACCATCAATGGCAACAGTGCGCGTTTTGCTCGATGTTAGACAAAGCTGCTTTCTCGACCAGCTCCAAATTTACGCAGGTCACGTCGCATCAAACCGTCGACGGCACCGGTGATCACCGCAATTAGGAACAGAGGCATAGCCAGAGTCAGCACCGCCAAGCGCACCACAAAAGTGAAGATCGTGAATAGGGCTGGCAGCAGGTAGTCCTGCATCACAACGTAGGCTTGCGCGAACTGCCCCTGCAGTGACGCTTCTCGACTGAGCAGTTTCAGCTGGGTGTCCGATTTCGCCCATCCAGAGCGCACCACGACCCAATCGTTCAGGTGTTCGAGTACCTTGGCGGTCGCTTGCGCGGGTTCTTGCACAAGCAGTGAATTCTTGAAATGGCCACTGAGTCAACCCAGCTCACTCAGCCACATGGCATGGCTGTGATACCAGCCCTGCTCGGGCCAGAACCACAGCATTCCCACGAACTCCAGCACGATGGAAAACATCAGCGAAGCGAGCAGCAGGCCGAGTAGCCGCAGACACAGCCCGAGCATGCCGAAGATGAGCCCCGGACTTCGCTGTGGAGGAGGCGGGCTGGCTGGGGTGGTCAACATACGGGCTCCAGAGTATCCGGTTGCTCACTGCGTGCTCATTTAGGAGCGTCTGCGCCCTGGTGGAGGCATTTCGGGATCGAAATCGACCGTCGGAGCACCGCTGGTGCTGCTCCACCAACCTTGGTTAGTTGATTTCCCGCCACCGAACAGGAGTAGCAGGGTCAAGGTGTAGCCTGCGCATAGTGGCGATCTGGAAAAAGTCCTCCTTGACTGAGAGTAACGCAGCTTCCGCCTCCGCAACCTGATTGGCCTGACGGTATCGCTCGACCAGGGAAAGGCCCAAAAGAGGCTTCCACGAGAGTGGGGAGCCACTGCCGTATAGGCAGCTCAGAAATTACTGTTGATGTCAGCAAGGATCTGTTGAGAATTCACTGCCGTACAGGCAGCGGGACCTTGGTCAGGCTTGGTATAGAGCTTTATGGTGAGCAGGTTTGTTCCGTTAGATTGTTATTCCTGTGATACTGAATGGCCATATTTCGCCTCACCGGTTGTCGCCAAACACTTTGATGATGCCGGCAGTTCATTGCTGTCTGCTTAGCTCGGAAGAGGGACGACGTAGCCATAAACGACTAAAGGACACTATATGAGCTTGGATAGCCATCCTGCCAAGGCCATGCCATCGAACAATACCGCCACGAGCAGCAACGCAAGCTCCTCGGCGGGAGCCGTCGCTGCACTAGCAGGCTATGACTATCAGCTCAATGTATCGGAGCTGGCGGCTCTTCGGCTGCTGCTGATTACTAAATCTGCCACGAGCCTGACTTTGGAACCTGCCAATGAAGAGGATCTGGAGGCTGATTTAGAACCCTTTGAACCGAGTCCGGTGGTCCCTAAGGCATCCTTGGCCAGCGGGTACAAGTTGGTCATGCAGGTGAAGTTTTGTTCGGGTGATCCTTGGTCGGTTGCGGACTTCACCAGCCTGCTCAACCACGGTAAAAAACGACGGCCTGCCAAGCATCACCTTGATGATCCCGACACCCATTTCCTGCTGGTGACCAACGCAGACGCGACAGGTGTTACTCGCGATCTGCTCGTCTCGGATTTTGAGGAAAAACCCGATCCGGCTTCGTTTCCACCCTCACTCAGACAGACACTGACGAAGACCCCAGAGGGTCGTGTAGCCATCTGGGGAGGACTTACTAACGAGCTCATAGAGTTCAAGATCAGGGAGATCCTGTCTGACTTGCTGCGCATTCCTCACTCTCGCCTGAAGGCGTGTCGTGAGAAGCTGAGGTCAGAGTCACTCCGTCGCATGCGTGGCACAGGCCCTGGGGTCTGGACTCGCGATGAACTACTGGCCATCGTACGTGAGCATGGGGGCTTTCTGGCGAGTGCGGCGGAGCTGGACGCGTTTGTCGAACCCTCTAATTTTGAGGCGATGCTGTCCCACTTTCGTAAGCAAGGCGCCATTGTCATTACCGGTCCTTCCGGGACGGGCAAGACACTTGCTGCACTTGCGCTGTGTGAGCGGGCCCGGTTAGCGGCGCCAGGCCTTGATGTCGTCACGGTGAATCCTGCCGAAGGTCCGTCAGTTACAAGACGCCTGGTCAATTCAGGTCCCACATTATTTTACCTGGAGGACCCCTGGGGGCAGTATAGCCTCAGATCGGGTTCTGAGAGTTGGACGGAGCAATTGCCCAAGTTGCTACCTGGTGCACGCGCTGGCAACCAGTACGTGGTCACGTCACGTGCTGATGTAATGAGGGAGGCTGAGGCGGAGCGGGGTCTTAAACGATGGTCACTGGAGCTCGATGCTGATCACTACAGCGACGGCCAACTGGCTGAAATCTATGAGAAACGCATGGCAGCGATCGCCACGCCTCTGCAGTCCAAAGCTCTGGAATTCAAGCGCGAAGTGCTCGCAGCGTTGGAGACGCCACTGGAACTCGATCTGTTTTTCACGAACCTCTCTGAAGGTCCTGAGGCAGACGAGTCGGATTATACGCTTTTACACCGCCTACTGGGCCTGGCTCATCGCGATGCGGTCGAGGGTGTTGTCGTCAAGTACTTGAAAGCGGTAGACCAAATAGGTCTGTCGGCTGTTGTGTGGGGGCTAGTGGCGGCGCGTGGTCATTTCGACCGAGAACAACTGAGTGCTGTCGTGCGCCGATTGCGCCGCATTGATCCTCCCTTGGGAGCGCAATTGGACGGTGCTGTTGATCGGATGATTGTTGCTCGGCATTTACGCCAGCCCAACCGTAAGGTCACCTTCTCCCATACGAGCGTTCGTGCAGGCTTTGCGGCGTTTCTCAAAAAAAACTGGTACCGCAGCGAAGATGCTCTCGATGCACTTTTATCCGCTCTGGTTTCATTGTCCGGCGATCAACGTGCTTGGGGACTGGAGACCGCCGCGCGTCTCTTGAGCAAAGCGCTCAGTTTCAGCCAAGACCTGAAGGACAGTCATGGCGTATTTGAAGCGGCGCAAGCCAGTCGAAGCGCCATTGATGATTGGCTTAGTGAGTCGCTTCTCGATCCTCATTCCGAATTTATGCCGCTGCTAGAGCTCGCCGCCGATATCGGATCGGTCGACTCCATTCCTTCAGAGGTTGCACGATGGATACTCAAAGGGAGAAGAGGAAACGAGGGCTTTTTGATCGACAATTGGACGCCGCCGGAGTTTAGCGACAAGTGGTACGAGCAAGTGAGCGCTGATCCCCGTTCCGCAGTGATCGTGGGCCGTTTCATTCGAGAGCAGTTGGCACAAGATTTAGAAAACTACAGCCGGCATTTCGTTCTTGAGCTTGATCGGGTCACCACTGGGCTGGCACCCGCTTTTATTGAGGTTGCGCACAAAGTCATCGGTACACCTCTGCACTCAAATGCTCGCGTGATCGCCGCGGGAGCAATAAGAGACTTGCCGGGCTACGAGGCGGTACTGGTCGAAGCGCTGGCAGAACTCGACGCGTTAGAGTTGTCATATGAGCAACATGCAGAGGAATGGAGGGCCATCGAAGATGGAGAGCGCGACTCTGCGTATGAAGAATGGTACGCCTCTCTACCGGATGACGAGGGCGAGGCTTCACGCATCTTCGTGGCTACCTACATCTCTACCAAGCGCGCTTCGGGAGACTGGCAGGATCTGGCTAAACATGCGCATGCCAAACGTTTGGTCGGCGCATGGGCGAGCAGTATTTCGGACTCCAGGCAAAATGTCAGTGAGGATGAGCTACTCAGTGTCTTGAGTATTGCCGTAGGCGCAAAAAAAGAGGATACGGCGTGGAGAGCTGTTTACACCCGTTGGCGCCCCTCGTTTGAAAAGCCGTTGCTGGATCGGCTACTTTCCTCACCTGAAGATGAACACCTCCGCAAGGCGTTGATGCTCTGTGCTTACTCTGCGGCCGCCATAGCCCTGGTTGAGTGTCTCAAGGCGTCCCTGAGTTCGCCAGCGGCCCTCGTTCACCTTTTGGTGGACCTGAGTGTGGTGGCGAAGGAGGAGGAGCAGAGGAGGCTCGTTGAGCTGCGCTATCTCCTCCCGGAGGCCGCCGAAATACTGGGGGCTCTGTGCGCTACGAATGGCTCACAAGATGTTGGGCCTTCCGCCCTGTCCTTGCTGGAGTCGGCTGCGTCGAGTTGTTCTTTGACTGTGCTGGCCCACATTGTGCCGATCATGATCGCGAGTGGCTGTGTGCCGGTGTTTACTATCGAGCGTTGGCTGGATGAAAGCACGGAGGCGGGGAGCGCACTTGCAGCAACAAATGCTGCGATCGCAATAGACAGTGAGCCGCTGGTATGGCATGCACTGACGCATCAGCGTGCCGATGCACGGTGTGCTGCATTCGAATACCTGGCGTCTAGGCTGCCGGATCCGTTGCCGCCACAGTTGCTCGATCTGAAAAGTGATCGTGGAAGCCGCGTGCGTCTTGCGCTCGTCAACGAACTGAGTCGTCGACCACAACAGGACTATTTGCCGGTCTTGATGCACCTGTCGAACGATCGCTGCTCCGATGCTAATCCTGCCTATGACGAGCCGACGTCGTACGGGATCGCTCGTGCGGCGGTGGTTGCGCTTGAGGGGTACGGTGAGCTGTCGTTCGAGTATGGTAGGCAGCTTATAGACCTCGCGAGAGCTTCCGAAGACAGGTTCCTACGTCGTATAGCACTCACTGCTGCCGCCAGTTTCTGTGATGCCGAGATTCGCCGACAGATCTGGGCCATATGCACAGATAAAAACCTCACGTGGTGGGGCCGTGCCGACGCTGTGGAGGCATTGGCTTTGGCGCCTTTTGTTGAAGCAGACATTCTGAATAAGATCACCCCCAAGCGGTTGATGAGGGTATCTGCAACATTAGCTGCTTCACTTACGGCTTTGGTGAGCCTGCATTTTCCTGTCGCTGAGGCTGCCGCCTTTCTTGAGCAGATTGGAAAGTCTCAGGCACACCGAGCCTTGCTGCTGCTGGGCGCCTACGAGCTGGAGAGTCGTGATCGTGCAGTGGCTACGGGGCTACTTGGTCTATTGGACGATGGTCACCCGGCTCGCAAACTACTTGATGACGACGGCACACTTTTACCGTCTAACGTGCTTGAGGACCTTGGCGATGTCAGAGTTCGCAAGCGGGTAGGGGAGTGGCTGAAGGATCGTATTGAGGAAAATTAGTCTTACGTCAAATGTGTCGGGTGCTAGACCGCTCAGCGGTTCACTGACTCGATTTCTCCACCCGTTCCAGCCTTGATGACGACGTTGTAGAGTCGATTTGCAACCAGTCACCAACGTGCTCGATAGCGAATCCATTTCCCGAACGATGAACCCCAAGGTGGTTAGGGTACAACGTGACTATCGACTCGGTAATTTCCGCCCGGTCTAGTCTAATCGGAGCGGTGCCATTGATAGGTTGGTGGATGAGAGGACACGGGTGCATCCAGTGCCTTACTATGCCCCAACTGACATAGCGTTTCTTCCATCCATGGCCAAATTCTTTCCAGCACTCGATCATGCGGAATTCCGCAGCAAAGGCGAATTTACGCTTTTTCAGGAACTAGCGGCACTTGACGATGGGTTTGTCGTCATCCATTCGCTACCTTGGCTACGCGGCCGGACAAAGCGGGTGTACTCGCAGGATCTGCAGGGCTACCTGCGAGTTTCCTTAGAGAGAAGGCACCTGTCTGGCGAGGTGGACTTCGTAATCTTACATGCGGAGCTGGGTATGCTTTGCATAGAGACGAAGTCAGGTTTGTATCAGCCGTCGGGCGTTCGATTCATTCACGAACGTGACGGTTATGAAATCGATCCTCTGAATCAGATCAAGGACAACGCTTTCGTCCTCGTCGATATGTTGCAATCGTGGCAGATGAAGTGCCCAGTCGGTTATGCAGTGCATTTTCCAGACTTCGATCTGGAGAGCTCGCAAATCGCCAGTGCATACGTGCCGCTCGACCGGCAGTTGCCCGACGGTATTCTAATCCTCCAAAAGCACTGTCAGGACATGCCTTCGCGCATCGTGCAATTGATGGAGCACTGGAAGTCCGCACTGAACTACGACATCAAGGATAATTTCAGCCATGAAATCAAACAGTTTCTCGACTCCGTCTGGCCGCGGGAATTACGGGAAGGGGCTCTTGGCCGGAAAATCGTTGCGGACAGCGAGTTGTGGCTTCAATTAGACAAAAAGCAGGCGAATCAGGTGGCATTGTGCGTCGACTCTGATCAAAGGTTGATCGCGGGGTTTTCGGGCAGCGGCAAGACGTTGATAGCGCGTTCTCTTGCTGAGCAGTTTGTCGCTCGGGACCTCAAGGTACTGTTCCTTCTGAAGAACCGCCAGATTACGCATAAGGTGGCCGCTCAATTGAGCCAGTTTGGCCGGGCGGTGACTGTTCAAACCTTTCATTCCTACTGCGAGTCCCAGGGCAAGCGGAACAGGGAAAACAGCTCCGGCGAGCCCAACTATGACGAGCATCACCTAGCCCTGCATGGGTCGGTAGATCAACAGTACGCGGCGTTGATCGTCGATGAGGCTCAGGCGCTCAATGAGGCCGATCACTTGGCGCTGCGCGACCATTTCGCCAACGCACGCAAGTTCGTTTTTGCTGATGAGCTCCAGGTACTACCCGGGATCGAAAAAGGCAGTTCCTATCGATTTCTGGAGGATACCTATGGCGAGCGATTCTTCTATTTGGCAACGGTCTACCGGAATCCCGGAGGCATCACTCAGACGATGATGGAGATGCTACCGCCACGACATGAGGTGAATTGCCCTCGGCCGATCTCCGTGGAGGACTTGTCCAGAAGCATTAGCTGGGATGTCTCCAAGACAATCCAGACCATGATGGCGAGCCTTGCTAAATCAGGTGTGATGAACGAGGACTTGATCGTGCTAAGTCAGTTCTCCTCGTCGCTTGAGGAGATCAAAGTTCCACGCTCCACGATCTCGGCGTATCGCGGTATGGAGGCGCCAGTCGTCATCGTCATAGCAGGCTTCGAAATGGATGACATCACATTGGCTTGCGCTCTCGGGCGAGCTACCACTCGTGCCTATGTCATCGTGCCTATCGAACTGCTTGTGGGTCAGAGCAGCGTAAAATCAGATTTCCTGCGCAAAGGCTTGGGGAATATTGATCGTAAACCAGTGCTCGATCAGGATGCCCGTGCTCCGGCCCCACGATTTATCGTTAACAGAATGCGAAAATACGCCGACTTGTACGGAAGACACGAAATCTTCGGCGAAGGATTTGTTTACGCAAGCCGATGGAGGCGGTGGGTATATGAAGGCGGCGCCAGGTGGAGCAATCGTGGAGTTCAGCTTTGGGGCTGGTGGATATCGCTATCGACAGGTCTTCCCATAGCTGGAATCGACGTTGTGCGTAATGAACTGACAGAGGGCTATCTCAAGCCCTGCACCGAATGCAATACGATGACACCGCATAACATGTACGGCGCATGTCTGACTTGCCTCGCGGAGCCATTGGACGAGGCCAAGGTTTTTGAGGTCGCCCAGCAGGCGGTTGAATTGGGTACTGCGCGATCAATGAGGCGCGGGCAGTCTTTAATCAAGGTGGCCGCACTGGTCGGCAATTTTCAATTTCCGCGCTCTAATGACCCAGTGCATGGGATTAGTGAAGTCCCTGTCCTATTCCTCGCCACTACGATCGTCGAGTTTCGGATGCGCAATGATGCGACCGTTGCCACCAAATCCGAGGTAGTGCATTGGTTGCGGGATGGGTTGGTAACCAGTGACCTAGATGGCTCCATCGAGAGCCTTGCGGGCCGCGCGATAGGCAGTCTCTGTGGGCAGAAGCTCATTGTGAAGATTGAGGCCGGAAAGTACCGGCTTACCGATTCTCAATAGCCTCGTAAAGGTGGGGGCATCCTTTTCAAACCATTCAAAGCATGCCCTCAGATATGCCACCAATGTAGCAATAGTCTTGAAGTGAATGGGCCTTCATGACCTATGAAAAGCCAGAAATGATCAACTAAACAGCCTGCCCGACGACACCTAAAGACTCTCAGGGTCGCCGAAGAACATCTGAATCCGCGACCTTAACCAGCGCTCACCCGGATCATTATCCTGCGACCCACGCCAAGCCATGTGCAGCTCAAACGTGCGTGTAGGCAATGGTGGATCTTCTGCACGTACACCGCCAGCCGACGTCAGCGCATCGGCCGCGTAGTCCGGCACGGTCGCCACAATGTCAGTCCCGGCCAGCAATGTACTCAAGCCGTTGAACTGCGGCACAGCCAGCACCACGTGGCGTTTGCGGCCAAGTTTTTCCAGCTCTTCATCGATGAAACCACTGAGGTCACCCGCGAACGAAACCAGCGCATGCGGACGCGCGCAGTAATCGTCGAGGCTCAGCGGCCCCGGCACGGTGTCGGCGCGCAGCAGTTTCGGTGCGCTGCGGCGCAGTACCTTGCGCTTGGCGTTGGCCGGCAGGTCAGTGGTGTAGCTGACGCCAATCGAGATTTCCCCGGAGGCCAGCAGCCCCGGCATCAGGATGTAGTTGACGCGGCGCACCACCAGAACAATTCCGGGGGATTCCGCGCGCAGGCGTTTGAGCAGCATCGGCAGCAGGGCGAATTCGACATCATCCGACAAACCAATGCGGAACACCGAAGTGCTGGTCGCAGGGTCGAACTCTGCGGCGCGGCTGACGGCCGTGGAAATCGAGTCGAGGGCCGGGGAGAGCAGGGCGAAGATTTCTACCGCGCGGGCAGAAGGCTCCATGCTGCGCCCGGTGCGCACGAACAGCGGATCATCGAACAGACCACGCAGGCGTGAAAGCGCTGCGCTGATCGCCGGCTGGCCGAGGAACAATTTCTCCGCAGCACGGGTCACACTGCGCTCATGCATCAGTGTTTCAAAAACGATCAACAGGTTCAGGTCGACACGACGCAGGTCATTACGATTCATCTGGAGTCCTGGCAGAGTCATCAAGCTTGACGAGAGCGGCCATATGAGAACAATGGCCGGCATGAATCTTACGGGTAAAGGCTGGTACTCTGCACCGGAAAATTCAGCTTTACTGAAAGGGCGGCAGCAGTTTGTTCATCATTTTTGCCAGTGCCGTCCTTGCTGCGGAATCAATGACAGGCATGTCGACTATTAATAGCCACTGATGGTCTTGGTTGAAAAGCCCATATAGAGTTCAGGGCATTAGAGGTTACTTTGACGAGGTTTGCGATGTCCCGCACGATCCGTTTTCACAAGTTTGGTCCGGCCGAGGTGCTCAAATGCGAAGAGCATGCGGCCGCTCAGCCAGGTCCTGGCGAAGTGCAGGTGCGTGTCGAAGCGATCGGCATCAGCTGGTACGACACGCTTTGGCGTCAGAATCTCGCCTCGTCCCAGGCTCGCCTGCCTTCCGGCCTTGGTCATGAAATGGCCGGTGTGGTCACGGCTATCGGTGACGGCGTTGAAGATCTGGCAATTGGCGACAAGGTTGCCAGTTTCCCGGCCGAAAGCCCGAACGACTATCCGGTTTACGGCGAGCTGATTGTCCTGCCTCGTACCGCGCTGACCCGTTATCCGGACGTGCTCAGCCCGATCGAAGCCAGCGTGCACTACACGCCGCTGTTGATCGCCTATTTCGGTTATGTCGATCTGGCACGGGTCAAACCGGGGCAGTTTGCCTTGGTGACCGACGCCAGTCATTGTGCCGGCCCATCCTTCGTACAGCTGGGCAAAGCGCTCGGCGTGCGGGTGATTGCCGCAACTAAAACCGCTGAAGAGCGTGAATACCTGCTTTCGCTGGGTGCCGAGAAAGTCATCGTCACCGAAGAGGAAGATCTGCTTCTGCGGATCAACAAGATCACCGACAACCGTGGTGTCGATGTCGTGTTTGACGGCCTCGGCGGCCCACAGATGTCGTTGCTCGGCGATGTGCTGGCACCGCGTGGCAGCCTTGTCCTGTATGGCTTGCAGGGTGGTAACCAGACACCTTTCCCGGCCTGCGCAGCGTTCCAGAAGAATATTCAGTTCTTCGTGCACTGCATCGGTAACTTCACCGGCAAACCGGAACTGGGCATTACTCAGGATCACGTCGCCTTGCAGCGTGCCTTGCGCGATATCAATCAGTTGACGGCCGATCGTGTGCTGCTGCCGCTGAAAACTCGTGTATTCCCCTTCAACGAGTTTGTTGAAGCCCACCGCTACATGGACGAATGCCCATGCCGCGAGCGGGTAGCCTTGCAGGTCGAGCCGGCCTGATCCTCCCGACCAGAGTCCGTGGCCCCACGGACTCTCCTGTGCCATAACCCCTGTCACCCACGAGAATCCCGGGCCCGGCGCTTGGGACAGTTCAGCAACTGAACTGGTTTTTGCTCTCGATCTGTATCTTCTAATCCCCCTCCAGACACTGATAATTGAACGACTACTTTCATCTCAAGGAATGAGCGATGGCTGTGCACTTCAATTGCTCTGCGCGATATCAATCTGCTATTTTTCAGCAGCACCCAAACTTCTGTTTAAAAGTTGTAGGATCGCCATGTAAGCCCTTCTTTTTTTCTTGTGCTCGTTATGCGCGAGACATTGTAAGAGGTTTCCTAGGCCGTTTGTTTCATTCTGGAACCACTTTAAAATCAATGGGTTGCACGGTATCGACGTTAAACCAGAAAAAACTCGCACTGAACTGTTTCAAATAACTACAAAAACTTAAGTGTTAGCATTTAGCGTCTATTACTTACTGATGAATGATTGCGCGCTCTGCGTCCTGCGGGCGGCGCGACATCAAACTTTTTATACCGGGTGAAGTACCGATGAGCACGATCCATGATCAGGCAATGAACTATGTCTACCAGCAAGTATTGCAACGTTTACTGAGTTTCTTTTCCCGCGCAGAACGCACGGCATTGCAGCTGTTGATTCAGCGACTGGCCGTTGCCGCTGGCGGCATGGAGCGCATCGGTGAATTCAAGGTACTGGCTATTCAATCCGGCACTCGTGACAGCGCTTACAGCCTGGCCCTGCTGCGTGCTGCACAGCTGAGCATCGCCGGACGCGCACCGGCGACCTTCCAGTTGCGAGTCGCTGCGCTGCGCTGGAGCGGCATGCCGGCGTCGGCGTTGCACAACATCCACCGCAGTTTCAGCGCGCTGTTTCTGTACGACGATCCGCGAGTCGAATTGCTCATGGCGGATCATCGCGAAATTCTGCCGTTCGATCTCCAGGTGCCGATGAGCGAGGAGGGGCGAGACGCCGGTCGCATCAATTTGCTGATGGTAGGCCATCGCAGGGACTGGAGCGAAACACTGCAATTATGGGATGAGCAGTATCTGGCGACCGCCGAATTCTACGGCCAGGTTGCTCGCTGGAATAACGGTGTAGACGCATTGGTCACCAGCGATACGCTGGCCAGTCAGGAGCGTTTTCTCGACGGTCTGGATCGGGCGGCGCAGAAAGCCGGGATTGGTGGTCTGCAACGCCATGCTGTCGGGTTTGATGAGCTTTTCAGTCTGCTGGACAACCTGGGGGGCGATTGCTATCGGGAGTTTTATCTGGAATCGGAGCGTACGCCATGGCGCCCGTTTGGGCATTTCGAAGCGTGCCGGCGCACCAGTTACGTGGGCATCCATGACATGGTGGTGGGCAAGATGGACGAGCGCTGGCCACTGCTCAGTGAATTTCTCGGGTATCAGGCTGATGAGCTGATGCTCGAGCCGAGCGTCGGTGAATGTCCCGATCCAATGATCGCGGCCTATCTGAACGGCCTGCAGACGAGTCATGTCAACGGTCGCACCTACGCCGCCGGCGCTTCTGAATATCTGCATGGCTGTCTGGCCACGATGCGTCAAAAGCAAGTGCCGGAGCAGATGTGCGAACGTTTTCTGGCGACATTCGGCACCCTGACCGACTTCACCGAACAAAGATCGCAGGCGGTATCTGCCTTGCAAAAAAACTTTGGCCTCAGCGAGTCGCAAATGGTCTGCGTGTTATTTGCGCCGTTTATTGACGGTGGTGCAGGCCTCGAGCGCTTCCTGCGCACCTGCCATCCCGGCATGCTCGTTGCGATGCCGGAACTGCATCGCGCCATGCAAGGTCTGCACGCTCCGGAACAAGTGCAACAATGGATGACCGACGTCAGTGGCTTGCCGGTGCGGTTGATTGCTCGACTGTATGCCATGGGGCCCATCCGCATGGATCAGCAGACGACAACTCCGGTAGCAGCGCCGGATACACAGGCGGGCCGGGCTGACCGTTCGGCGGAAGGTTGAGCGTGAGCGGCTTGCCCGGCCTCGCGGCCATGCCTGCGCAGGCGGGCATATGAAAGCGTCGCGAGCACACGACTTCGCCTATCAGGCGGTGTATCGCTACCTCACTCAATTGATCAGCGAGCCATCCGCAAACGGTGATCTGCGCCTGCCGTCACTCAGGCAACTGGCCGAGCGCTTGAACGTGTCGGTCTCGACCATTCAGTACGCGTACGCACTTCTGGAAAAGGAGGGGCGGGTCTACTCAGTGGCGAAGTCCGGCTATTTCGCGCAAGCGGTAACGACGGTCATGCCGCCGGGTCGAGGCGGCGATTTGCTGGAAACGGTCTACGTCAACACCAGGTGCCCGGGTATGCGCGTGTTGAGCGCAGACGATCCCGCTTCGATTCAGCCGCTGGACAATCCATTACTGATGCTCGAGCGGGAGTTGATTCGACAATATCCGCGCCAGCCACAGATCCTCGCGCAACCGTGCGGCGAGCTGGAACTGCGCACACTGCTCGCCGCCCGCTATACCACGTCACCCACTCGATGCTGGCACGCCGAGGATGTGTATATCGGGGCCGATCTGCGTGGAGTGCTGGAAATACTGATTGCCGTGCTTGAGCTGCGCAAGACTACCGTTGTAGTCGAATCACCGTGCGACTGGGTGATCCTGCGCTTGCTCAAGTCGGCCGAGGTACGCGTCGTTGAGCTGCCGCTGCAAGCGAGCGGGGCGCTCGACCCACAGCGGCTGGAGCGATTGCTGGCCACCGAACCTGTGCGCTTGATCCTGCTGTCATCGGGATTGAACATGCCGCATGGCAGTCGGGTACCTGAAGATAACCGCCAGGCCATTGCGCAATTACTTGAGCGTCATGGCACCTGGGTGCTTGAAAATGATTGCTACGGCGAGCTGGTGGACGACGCAAGCGCTCAACCGCTGCGTGATCTTCTGGATCCCGATCGGCTGCTGGTGTTTTCCACCTTCGAAAAATTCATCGGCGTAGAAGCGCCGTACGGATTTGTTCTGTCGCGTCAGTGGCGCACTGATTTACAGCGGCACTTTCTGTTGCGCGCGTTTCGCCTGTCGCCGATCCGCCAGAAGGCCATCGCGCGGTTGTACGCCAGCGGGCGCGTCGACCAGCATCTGCCGGTGCTCAAGCGGCTGCTCAAAGAGCGCCGCACGCTGTTGATCGAGTTACTGCGTGAGCGTCTGGGTGATGCGTTACACATCGTCGAGCCACAGGGCGGCGCGACTATCTGGCTGCGATCTGCGCGTCCGGTCGCAATGGGCGCGGTGTTCCAGCGACTGTTGCAGCAACATGTCTTGATCGCGCCTGGGGAGCTGTTCAGCACTCAAGGGCTGTATGCGCAGCATATGCGCCTGAGCGCGATTGGCAGTTGCGAGCACGAGTTGTTAATACTTGTCGGGCTGCTCGCTGACGCGCTCAGGCTGGCCCCGCTGCTCGACCCGCAAAAACACCCGGCATGCGTCGGATAGATCCCATCGCACTGCGGTCAAACTGCCAGTAAACTGCTGCGTAATTTCCTGAATCACTCTATTTCAGAGGTTTTGCATGACTCTCAGTCCTTTTGCGGGCAAACCGGCACCGGCAGAATTGTTGGTCGACATCCCGCGACTGGTTACGGCGTACTACACCGGCCAACCCGATGCCTCGATTGCGACCCAGCGCGTGGCGTTCGGCACCTCCGGCCACCGCGGCAGCTCCTTTGAGCTGAGTTTCAATGAATGGCACGTGCTCGCCATCAGCCAGGCGATCTGCCTGTACCGCGAAGCCCAAGGCATCACCGGTCCGCTGTTTGTCGGCATTGATACCCACGCGCTGTCGACTCCGGCCGGAGCCAGTGCCCTGGAAGTACTCGCGGCCAACGGCGTGACCGTAATGATTGCCGAAGGTGACGAATACACGCCGACGCCGGCAATTTCCCACGCCATTCTCTGCTACAACCGTGGCCGCACGACCGGTCTGGCTGACGGCGTGGTGATTACCCCGTCGCACAACCCGCCACAAAGCGGCGGCTACAAATACAACCCTACCAACGGTGGCCCGGCCGATACCCATATCACCAAGTGGATCGAAGCCAAGGCCAACGAGTTGCTGAGCAACAAACTGGCGGGTGTAAAACGCATCAGCTACGAGCAGGCGCTCAAGGCCAGCACCACACACCGACATGACTACCTCAATACCTATGTCGCCGACCTGATCAATGTCATCGACTTCGACGCCATTCGTGACGCGAAGCTGCGTATGGGCGTTGATCCCCTGGGCGGCGCAGGGGTGCGTTACTGGTCGGCAATCGCCGAGCATTACCGCCTCGATCTCGACGTGGTGAACAAGCAGGTCGACCCGACGTTCCGCTTCATGACCGTCGATTGGGACGGACAGATCCGCATGGACCCGTCGTCCAGCCACGCGATGCAAGGCTTGATCGGCCTCAAAGAACGCTTCGACGTTGCTTTCGCCTGCGATCCCGATCACGACCGCCACGGCATCGTGACCCCGTCCGGTGGCCTCTTGGCGCCGAACAACTACCTGGCGGTGTCTATCGATTATCTGTTCCAGAACCGCCCGCAATGGCGCGCTGATGCGGGCATCGGTAAAACCGTGGTCAGCAGCGGTCTGATCGATCGGGTGGCCAAGCGTCTGGGCCGTCGTCTGTACGAAGTGCCGGTCGGTTTCAAATGGTTTGCCGATGGCCTGTTTGACGGCTCGCTGGGTTTTGGCGGCGAAGAAAGTGCCGGCGCGTCGTTCCTGCGCAAGGACGGCGGCGTCTGGAGCACCGACAAGGACGGCCTGATTCCAGCCCTGTTGGCTGCCGAGATGACTGCACGCACCGGTCGCGATCCAAGTCAGGCGTACAACGCGCTGACCGCTGAGCTGGGCGAACCGTTCTCGGTGCGTGTCGACGCCAAGGCCAATCCTGAGCAGAAAGCCTTGCTAAGCAAGCTGGCGCCAGAGCAGGTGACTTCGACCGAGCTGGCGGGCGAGAAGATTCAGAGCATCCTCAGCCACGCACCGGGCAACGATCAAGCCATCGGCGGTCTGAAAGTCATGACCGAAAACGGCTGGTTCGCCGCACGTCCGTCGGGCACTGAAGACATCTACAAGATTTACGCCGAAAGCTTCATCAGCGACGACCACCTCAAGCAACTGGTGGCCGAAGCGCAAACCCTGGTGGACGGCGCGATCAGCGCGAAGTAAATCCGCGCTGAAATAGAAAAGGGCGACCATGACGGTCGCCCTTTTTTGTGGCTCGGATTCAGCGGATCAGGCCAGATCCACCAGCACGATTTCGCTGTCTTCAATGGCCGTAACCGTCAGCACTTGCTCATCAGCCACTGCAACGCCGTCTCGAGCTTGCGCACGCAAGCCATTGACTTCAATCACTCCGGTCGCCGGCACCAGATACGCACGACGCCCGGCATCGAGACGATACTCGGCAGTTTCCCCAGCCTTGATGTTGGCCGCCACCAGTCGCGCATCGGCACGAATACGCAGGCTTTGATCATCACCGTCCTTGCCGCTGGCCAGCGTGACGAAACCTTCGCGCTCACCTTTGGGAAACGGCTTGGCGCCCCAGGATGGCGGCGCACCGGTTTCGGTTGGCAGAATCCAGATCTGGAAGATCCGCGTTTCGCTGGACTCCAGGTTGTACTCGCTATGCGCAATCCCGGTGCCAGCGCTCATGACCTGCACGTCGCCGGCTTCAGTGCGGCCCTTGTTGCCTAAATTATCCTGGTGAGTGATCGCACCTTCACGCACGTAGGTGATGATTTCCATGTCGCGGTGCGGGTGAGTCGGGAAGCCCGTACCGGCGGCGATGATGTCGTCATTCCATACGCGCAGGTTGCCCCAGCTCATGCGCTGCGGATCGTAATACTCAGCGAACGAAAAATGGTGATGGGCATCCAACCAGCCGTGATGGGCGCCGCCCAAGGTGTTGAAAGGTCTGAGTTCAAGCATGATCGTCTCCTCAAAAGGTCCGTCATGGGGCGTAGATGCCTGATGCCACGAAGCGAAACCGGTGATTGATGGCGAGCATCTTCCATCAGTCATAGATCGACAAAAAGCGTAAAAAATGCGGCATTCTGATCGAATTGGTTGATATGAAAGCAACCCAAAACGCTCTCAGCCGACATTCAGTTCATCGCCTAAACCAATGACCTGTAAGCATTTCGCTAGAACTCAAAAGCAAATGCAGACACCATAGCCGTCAACAGCCTCAACCCCCGGAGTCCGTCAGCGTGGCGCAGCACACCCCCGATCTTCCTCCCGAACTTCGTCCTTTATCCGAAATGCCCTGGTTCAAGCGCATGGCCGCGCGGTTTTTTGGACATGGCTTGACCCGCTTGCGCGCCCAGCACCGTGCTTCGTGGCTGCATGGCCAGGCGGACGGCTTTCGCAGCGGGCACACTGCCGGGGTCGATTACGGCTACAAGGAAGGCAAGCTCGATGGACTGGAGGAGGGACGCCAGGTTCTGTTGATTCGCGATAGCCGCAACACTGAGCATCGGCCGCCGGGCATCGACAACCATTTGTTCGATGACTGGCGCCTGCCGCTTAACGCCGAATTGAAAAAACGCATGAAAGTCGACGTCGCCCGGTTGCTGCCGGCCCAGGCTCAGCCCAGCGCTGCGCAGTGGAAGATGATCTTCAGCGACACGCCGTCAACCTCGGTGATCGCCGGGGCGGGCGCCGGCAAATCCACCACGCTGGTGCTGCGCATTTTGTTGCTGACCCACTATCTGGGCTTTGAACTCGATTCGATGACCGTGGTGACCTTCACCCGCGAGTCGCGCAAGGACTTCATCAACAAGCTGATCGAACTGTTCGCGTTGTGGGGGCGCACGCTCGGCCAAAAACAGGCGCGCGAACTGGTGCGCACTTTTCACTCGCGCATTCTGCCAATGGTGCGCAGTCTGCCGGGCTTCGAGCGGTTGCAGGCTTTCGAAAACCTCAGCCTGCGAGCGCCTGGCGCTGACGAAGATGTCGACAGCAATCCCTTCGACCTGCGGATCAATGACGCGCAGCGCCAGCAACTGAATGCCTGCTATCACCGCTTGCACAGTGAAGATGAACGTTTTCGCCAGTTGATCCAGCCGTTGTCCCGGCATGCCTTGCAGCTCAAAGAACTGGAGCGCGATCATCCGGACGTGCAAAAGCGCATGGCGGTGACCGAACTGGCGGCCAAGCGCGACGAAGAACTTTGCGATGTGATCGAGGACCTGTGGCTGCGTGCCGGTGCCTGGCCAGTCAAAGGCATCGAAGCCAAACGCCAGACGTTCGACATCAACGGCGCGAAATTCCACAGCCACGGCTACATCCCGAGTCTCGATGCGTGGGTAGTGCTCGGTTTCGATCCGCGAGAAAACGCGCAGATTTGCCGCCCGAACGCCAAGCTGACGGTTCGCGCAGAATGGGCCGTCAAGCGCACCCTGTTTCAAGCTTTCTGTCGTA
The DNA here is from genome assembly GCF_048822895.1 of Pseudomonas sp. P4795. NCBI lineage: Bacteria > Pseudomonadati > Pseudomonadota > Gammaproteobacteria > Pseudomonadales > Pseudomonadaceae > Pseudomonas > Pseudomonas sp. P4795. Next base: position 198,147 of record NZ_JBMFBT010000008.1, read on the forward strand.
AGCCACTGATTTGGATGGATAGTTACGAGTCGTCCAAGCGTGTTCTGGCCTCTCTGGCCGGCGACGCCAGCGCCGGTCCGGGCTTCGATTACAAGGTCAAAGGTGAGCTGGCCTCCGCGCCGCTGCTCGACTGTTTTGTCGCCGCCGCCGGCTTCATCGAAAACCTTGGGCTGGACGTACCGGACGCCGTTGGTCGCATGACCTTCGCCAAAGACGACCCGGACCGGTTTTTCTTCGAAGCTTTGAGCCTGTTCTGGCGCGCGCTGGAAGATCATCTGCTCGACCAGAAACCACCGGTCATGACCTACAACCGCATGTTCGCGTTGTTCAGCGAGCACTCGCCGGAAAACCTCAAACTGCTCAGCGACGAGCTGCTACGACCGATGTCGCACTTGATGATCGACGAGTTTCAGGACGTATCGCCGCAGATCGTCTCGTGGATTCGCGCAAGTCTTACGGAAATCCGCAGCCGCGGCCCGGCCATGCACGTCGGGCGCGGCGCGCAACACTCATCCTTGCTTTGCGTGGGCGATGACTGGCAGTCGATTTATGGCTGGCGCGGCAGTTCGCCCAGCTATTTCATGGAGTTCAACAAGGAATTTTCCTCACCGAGCACCACGCGAGTGATGCTCAGCGATAACTATCGCAGCCATCAGCACATCATCGACGCGGCAGAACACGTAGTGCGTGCGGCGCCAGCAATTCCCGGCAAGAAGGCCAAGGCCAGTGGGGAGGACAAGCCACTGCATCCCGTCAACGTGCTGGAACGTGATGACCAGGCGCTCGGCCAGCGCCTGGCCGAGCACTACAATCGGGGCGATTCAATCTTGATGCTCTATCGCAAAAGTAGCGACAAGTTGTTGATAGAAAAGCATATTCAGTCGGTAGTTAATGTGGATTCGAGCTTGCCGTACGACGCCCGACGCCTTAAACAACTGACTTATCACAGCGCCAAGGGCTTACAGGCTGACGCAGTATTCCTGCTCGGCGATTGCCAGCACCTGACCAGTTCACCGTACAAGAACCAGGTCTATCGCATGGCCGGGTTGGGCAAGGCCGGCGACAGCGAACCGTACGACAGTGCGCAAAAGGACGAAATCCTGCGCCTGGCCTACGTCGGCATTACCCGCGCAGTCAGCCATTGCTACTGGTACGTCGAACCTCAAGACACCCAAGCGGTGAACACGCCGCGCGCCTCTGACCGGGTGGCGGGAGGCAAGGCATTCTTCGCCGACCATCGGCCCGAGAAGAAAACTGCCTGAACCTGCGCCTACTAAAAAGCCCGCATCAAGCGGGCTTTTATTTATAAATCAGGATCTTATGCGTAACTCCTGAGACTTGCTGGAGGAATAAACGTCTCCAGCTCGTCCTCAACGGCTTCAATTATCCGTTCGACATCCGCAGCATTCATCACCGTGGCGCACGGGATGCCGGCGATGGCGATCATGGTCTCGCCGCTGGCACGGTCGAACAGACGGGCAACCATACTGCCCGGCGCGTCCATTGTGGCTTCGAATCCCACGGGATGAAAATGCCAGCGCATCAGCTGGCAAGCGTTGGGAAACGTGACTTTGCTTGAGCCTTTATTCATGTGTTGCCCGCCTTCTTCATCGAGCGCTTCCATTTGCTCATGGTAGGTGGGAAGAGCCTTCATTGGCTCAACCGGTGATTGCCATTAAAAATAGCACCCGGATGTGAATTTCCTGTGAGATTTTTCAGTCGATTTGGCGATTGAGCGGATTTTTTTGATGTACATCACGCACAGCGTATTCCCAACCAAATAGCCACTATCGATTGACCGTTGCTGCGCGCGCCGAAGTTGGGCAAGCTCGGTGTTTTTCACCGAGCCACGTTATGCACGCCGATGATGACGGCCCGCAACAAACCCGGGCCACGGGCGAAACGGTGATGCGCTATCATCTGTGCTGGAAACACCGCGATCTGGACGGCGTCATGGCGCTGTATCACCCGGACATCCAGTACAACGATTTCTTCCAGAACCGCGTGCTCGGCCTCGCTGAGTTACGCGAATACGTGCGCGTGAGCATGCCGCGCGAGTCGGACGAAGCGCTGGAGCATTGCGACCGCATTCGCCTTGATGGCAATACCGCGTTCATACAATACGAGGTGACGTTGCGTGGCGGTAACGGCCTGGTGTCGTTTCGTTCCAGTGAGGCGATCACGGTCAAGGACGGGCTGATCTGGCGCGTCAACGAGTACGCTTCACTGGTGCGAGCGCCATCCGCCAGCCCGACGGCGCCAAGCCAGCGCCCGGCAGTCAGCCGACTGGGCCTGTCGCCACGTCAATTGAGCTTCATGGCTGAGGATCTGCAGCAATACTTCCAGCGCCAGCAACCGTATCTCGACCCGGAGCTTGATCTGCAGCGAGTGGCGAAGGAGTGCGGGTACAGCCGCAATCAGATTTCCTACCTGCTGAATCAAGTGCTGGGCCAGAGCTTCTACCGCTACGTCAATCAGGCGCGCCTGCAGCATTTGCTGCACTCGCTCGACAGCGCCACGCCGCCGCTGCGCATCGATGAATTGGCTTTCGCTGCCGGCTTCAACTCGCTGTCGGCGTTCTATAGCTGCTTCCGCCAGCACACCGGCCAGTCACCCAAGGCCTACGCCAAACAAATTTCTTTGCGGACACGCGCGCAAGACAGCCCTTGATCTGACGCACTAGGATCGACGCCAACGAAGAACGGATTGGCGGGGTCTGGCATGTCGGCGTGGCGCACTATCAGTTTATGGATGGATCAACTCGACGAGCCGCTGACCGCGCGCCCGGCGCTGGAGCGCGATCTGGACGTCGATGTGGCGATCATCGGCGCCGGCTACACCGGCCTGTGGACCGCGTACTACCTGAAAAAACTCGCGCCAGGCCTGGATATCGCCATCATCGAAGCGCAGACCGCAGGTTTCGGCGCTTCCGGGCGCAACGGCGGTTGGTTGATGGGCAATCTGCTCGGCGAGGATCGTCTACTCGCCGGATTGTCGCCAGAACAACGCCGCGCCTCTTTCGATTTGCTGCACAGCATTCCCGACGAAGTGGAGATCGTCCTCGAACGCGAAGGCATCGACTGCGATTACCGCAAGGGCGGCGTCCTCTATTGCGCTGCACGCTATCCGGAGCAGGAAACCGCGCTGCGCGAGTACCTCGACAAACTGCACGCCCAAGGCCTGACCGACGACGATTACCGCTGGCTCAGTCCCGAGCAACTGGCGCAGCAGATCCGCATCGCCAAGCCTTACGGCGGGATTTACGCGCCGCACGTCGCGACTATTCACCCGGCGAAACTGGTGCGGGGTCTGGCTCGCACCGTTCAAGCCATGGGGGTGAAGATCTACGAAAACAGCCCGGTAACGCACTGGCAGGCCGGCAGCCTGCGCACCGACAAAGCCAGCGTGCGCAGTCGCTGGATTGTCCCGGCAGTCGAAGGCTATTCGGTAACCACGCCGCCGCTGGGTCGTTATCAACTGCCTGTGCAAAGCCTGATCGTCGCGACCGAGCCGCTGTCACCGGCGACCTGGGATGAAATCGGCCTCAATCGCGGCCAGGCTTTCAGCGAGTTCAGCCGCCAGGTCACTTACGGCCAGCGCAGTGCCGACAATCGCCTGATATTCGGCGCGCGCGGCGGCTATCAGTTCGCTGGCAAGCTGCGGCACAACTTCGACCTGACCGAGGACGAAGTGCAACTACGCCGCTATCTGTTCGGCGAACTGTTCCCGCAACTGAAGAACGTGCAGATCACCCACGCCTGGGGCGGCAACCTCGGCATGTCGCGGCACTTCAAGCCGCACATGCTTTGCGATCGCGCCAATGGCATTGCGCTGTCTGGCGGTTATGGCGGGGAGGGCGTTGGCGCGAGCAATCTCGGCGGCCGCACCCTGGCCGACCTGATCCTCGAGCGCGATACCGAGCTGGTGCAGCAACCGTGGGTGCTGGCGGACGGCGGGATTCATGCATTAAGAGCGTGGGAGCCGGAGCCATGCCGCTGGCTCGGCTACAACGCAATCATCAAAAGCTTCGTCCACGAAGACCAGACTTTGGCCAATCCGGCGACCGCACCTTGGCGGCGCAAACTCGCCAGTCGCGTGGCCGGATTCATGGAAGGCTTCATGCACTGAACCTTGTTTTCCCCAACCACAGGTAACGCCATGAGCATCACCCAATTCAAGAACACCGCCAGCCTGCAACTGGAAGAATCAAATCCCGTGGCCGTACCGCTCGGCACGCCGGTAGCGATTGCCTCGACCACCAGCGTCGAGCGCGACGACGGCGTTGAAACCGGCGTCTGGGAATGCACCCCGGGCCGCTGGCGCCGGCAGATCACCGCGCAAGAGTTCTGCCACTTCATTTCCGGGCGTTGCACGTTCACCCCGGACGGCGGCGGCGAAACCCTGCACATACAAGGTGGCGACGCACTGATGTTGCCGGCCAATACGCTTGGTATCTGGGATATCCAGGAGACCGTGCGCAAGAGCTACGTCCTGATTTTCTGATTGTTTCGATCTTTGATTGCCTGCCAAACAACAATAACCCCTACAGGAATCGACCCATGATCCAGAAAACCCTCGCGTTGGCGCCGCTGCTGCTGGTCGCCTCACTCAGTCACGCGGCCGAGACGGTCAAGGTCTACAACTGGTCCGACTACATTGCGCCGGACACCACGAAAAACTTCGAGAAGGACACCGGTTTCGGCGTCACCTACGACGTCTACGACAGCAATGAAACCCTCGACGGCAAGCTGATGACCGGAAAATCCGACCACGACGTGGTGTTCCCGTCCAACCATTTCATGGCGCGGCAGATTCAGGGCGGAGCGTTGAAAAAGCTCGACAAGAGCCAGCTACCGAACTGGAAAAATCTCAATCCCGTGCTGCTCAAAGCCTTGCAAACCAATGATCCGGGCAACGAACACGGCTTCCCGTACCTGTGGGGCAGCACCGGTATCGGCTATAACGTCGCCAAGATCAAAGAAGTACTAGGCGACAACGCGCCACTGGATTCCTGGGACCTGATCTTCAAGCCCGAATACATGGAGAAACTGCAGAAGTGCGGCGTGGCAATCCTCGACAATGGCCCGGAATTGTTGCCCGCAGCCCTCAATTACCTCGGTTTGCCGCACCACAGCCAAAATCCGGAAGACTACAAAAAGGCCCAGGCCTTGCTGATGAAGGTGCGGCCGTACGTCAGCTATTTCCACTCATCGAAGTACACCAGCGACCTGGCCAACGGCGACATCTGCGTTGCGGTAGGTTTCTCCGGCGACATCCTGCAAGCGGAAAACCGCGCCAAGGAAGCGAAGAACGGCATAGAAATTGGTTACTCGATCCCCAAGGAAGGCGCGGCGATCTGGTTCGACATGGTCGCCATGCCCGCCGATGCACCGGACGAGAAGGCCGGTTACGCGTTCATGAACTACCTGCTGCGCCCGGATGTAATGGCCGGCATCAGCAACCATGTGCACTACGCCAATGGCAATGAACAGGCTGACAGCCTGATCGACCCGGCGATCAAGAACGACACCAAGGTTTACCCGAGCCCGGAAATGATGAGCAAACTGTTCGCGCTCGAAGCCATGCCGCTGAATATCGACCGGATTCGTACGCGGGTGTGGAACAAGATCCGCACCGGCAGCTAAGCCTGCCGAAACCGGCTAAAACGCCGATCCACGCATTTCCTCCTGTAGGAGCTGTCGAGTGCAACGAGGCTGCGATCTTTTGACTTTGATTGTTAAAAACAAGATCAAAAGATCGCAGCCTCGTTGCACTCGTCAGCTCCTACAGGGGTGGGGATATTGTTCTGAAGTAGGTGATATCAATGCACTGGCACCTGCATAAAGTGAGACATGACCGACAAAAAACAACTTACCCATATTTAATATTTAAATAGAAAATCGTCAGACAATTAGGCAAAGGTACCAAACTTACGACAATCTTTCGGCGCTATACCCTTTGTTTACGGGACTTTTCCGGAACAGTTCAATTTGATATCGAAAAATCACTAGACGGTAGATTTCAAATTGTGTCAGGTTTCTTACGCCTTCATTGGGCGAGTGATAGGACAATCTCGCCAGGGGTTGTTGCTATCTGACAAAAACTGTTCCATTTGCTAAACAAGGAAGTGTGTTTATGTCGAAAATAAAAACGAACGCTATTGATACCGCCGAACAGGCTTTTCTGCTGGGTGCGGCGCCGCAACCACTGGCTGCATCCAGTACGGCGTATAACCAGATCAATAGCTTCAGCCATCAGTATGATCGCGGCGGCAACCTCACGGTCAATGGCAAACCCTCCTTTTCCGTCGACCAGGCCGCAACTCAGTTGCTGCGCGACGGCGCTGCCTACCAGGACAAGGATGGCAGCGGCAAGATCGAACTCACCTACACGTTCCTGACTTCTGCTTCATCGAGCACGATGAACAAGCACGGGATCACCGGGTTCAGTCAGTTCAGTACTCAACAGCAAACCCAGGCCAAGCTCGCCATGCAGTCCTGGGCCGATGTGGCCAATGTCACCTTCACCGAGAAAGCCACCGGCGGTGACGGCCACATGACCTTCGGCAACTACAGCGGCGGCCAGGCTGGCGCGGCAGCGTTCGCCTATCTACCAGGGTCCGGCGCCGGTTATGACGGCACCTCGTGGTACCTGATCAACAGCAGCTACACGCAGAACAAAAACCCGGAGCTGAACAACTACGGCCGTCAGACGCTGACCCACGAGATCGGCCACTCGTTGGGCCTCGCGCACCCGGGCGACTACAACGCCGGCAATGGCAACCCGACCTACAACGACGCTTCCTACGGGCAAGACACCCGCGGTTACAGCGTCATGAGCTACTGGAGCGAAAACAACACCAGTCAGAACTTCAGCAAGGGCGGCGTGGAAGCTTATTCCTCCGGCCCGCTGATGGATGACATCGCAGCGATCCAGAAACTCTACGGGGCCAACCTGACCACCCGTACCGGTGATACCACTTACGGCTTCAACTCCAACGCCGGTCGCGATTTCCTCAGCGCATCGTCGTCGTCCGACAAAGTGGTGTTCTCGGTCTGGGATGCAGGCGGCAAAGATACTCTGGACTTCTCGGGGTTCACCCAGAACCAGAAGATCAACCTCAATGAAGCCTCGTTCTCCGACGTTGGCGGCATGGTGGGCAACGTGTCCATCGCCAAGGGCGCCACCATCGAGAACGCGATTGGCGGTTCGGGCAACGATCTGCTGATTGGCAACAGCGTAGCCAACGAACTGAAGGGTGGTGCAGGCAATGACATCCTTTGGGGCGCCGGCGGTGCCGACAAGCTGTGGGGCGGCGCGGGTTCGGACACCTTTGTGTTCGCTGCCAGCTCCGATTCCAAGCCTGGTGCGATCGATCAGATCCTCGACTTTGTCAGCGGTCTGGACAAAATCGACCTGACCGGGATCACCAAAGGTGCGGGTCTGCACTTCGTCAGCGCTTTCACCGGCGCGGCGGGTGATGCGGTGCTGAGCAACTCTGGTGGCAACAGCCTGCTGTCGGTGGACTTCTCCGGGCATGGCTCGGCAGATTTCCAGGTCAGCACCGTGGGCCAGGCAGCACTGAGCGACATCGTGGCCTGATGTGAAGGCAGAAAGCGGCGCACACGCGCCGCTTTCTTTACTTGCATCGCCCTGCGCTGTACGCAAGGCTACGCACCGGAGCGAAATTTCCCATGACCCTACGCGCTTTTACGCACAAGGCAGCGCTATGGCTATTGCCGACGCTGATGACGATTTCTGGAGCAACAACCATGGCAAGCAGCCTCAGACTTGAAGACCCATCGATGTTTGCCGGCCAGTGGCAAGCGACCCTGACCGCCCGCGATGAACCGCCCGAGGCCCAGGCGCAACAAGACAAACCGTCGAATACCTGCCTGATTGAACTTGAATCCAACCAGACGCTGGGCAAAGGCGCCGAGTGCCTGGGCGCCTGGCTTGAACAAACGCCAATCGGCTGGTTTCCCGATCCCGATGGTTTGTCCATTACCGGCAAGGAAGGCTCAAGAATCCAGTTCTTCAGCCGACAACGTGATGGGCTTTATCTGAGCACTTTGAAGTCGGGTCTGGTTATTACGTTGCAACGTGCTGCGCAACAGCCCTGAACAGCAAAATCGCTGCAGATTTTTATATAAGTAGCCTCGCTGCAGTTATAAGCCTGACTGCGATAACGCTGACGCCGCAGTTGATCCGCGAAGTTGTTATCAAAGTGTAAGCGGACCATTGCACAGTACATCCGCGCCCGGTGCACGGACTATTAATCGAAGACGCGCCAGAGAGTGGCGAAGAATATTTTTCAGGAATGAACAATGAAGATGGCGAAGGCCCCAGCCACTGCTCCCTTATTTAAGGCATTGGGTGACTATAAAAGCATCCTGATCAGCGTCGGCTGCTTTACCGCGCTGATCAACGTGCTGATGCTGGTGCCCTCTATCTATATGTTGCAGGTCTACGACCGCGTGCTGTCTTCGCAGAACGAAACCACGCTGGTGATGCTGTCGCTGATGGTCGTCGGTTTCTTCGCGTTTATCGGCCTGCTGGAAGTGGTGCGCAGCTTCATCGTGATCCGCATCGGCAGTCAGCTGGAGCGGCGTTTCAACCTGCGGGTCTACCAGGCCGCGTTCGAGCGCAACCTGTTCAAGGGCGAGGGCAACGCCGGCCAGTCGCTGGGCGACCTGACGCACATCCGCCAATTTGTCACCGGGCCTGCGCTGTTCGCGTTTTTCGACGCGCCGTGGTTCCCGGTGTATCTGTTTGTGATTTACCTGTTCAACGTCTGGCTCGGCGTACTCGCCACGGCCGGCGCGCTGCTGCTGATCGCGCTGGCGTGCCTCAACGAATACATGACCAAAAAACCGCTGGGCGAAGCCGCCGGTTTCTCGCAGAAATCCAGCCAACTGGCCACCAGTCACCTGCACAACGCCGAAACCATTCAGGCGATGGGCATGCTCGGTGCGCTGCGCAAGCGCTGGTTCCAGGTGCATTCGCGCTTCCTCGGTCTGCAAAACCAGGCCAGCGACACTGGCGCGGTGATCAGTTCCCTGAGTAAAACCCTGCGTCTGTGCCTGCAATCGCTGGTGCTGGGCCTCGGCGCGTTGCTGGTGATCAAGGGTGACATGACTGCCGGGATGATGATTGCCGGTTCGATCCTGATGGGCCGCGTGCTCAGCCCGATCGACCAGTTGATTGCCGTGTGGAAACAGTGGAGCGGGGCGAAGCTCGCTTACCGTCGTCTCGATTCGTTGTTGCAAGCGTATCCGCCGAGCGATGAGGCCATGGCACTGCCGGCGCCGAAAGGCCAGATCACCTTCGAACAAGTCAGCGCCGGCCCTCCGGGGCAGCGCGCGGCGACTCTGCACATGGTCAATTTCAATCTGGCGGCGGGTGAAGTGCTTGGCGTACTCGGTGCTTCCGGCTCCGGCAAATCGACTTTGGCGCGAGTACTGGTCGGCGTCTGGCCAACCCTCGGCGGCACAGTGCGGCTGGACGGCGCGGACATCCATCGCTGGAATCGCGACCAGCTCGGCCCGTACATCGGCTACCTGCCGCAGGACATCGAACTGTTCAGCGGCAGCATCGCCGAGAACATTGCGCGTTTCAGCGACGCTGATCCGCAAAAAGTCGTGGCCGCTGCGCAGCAGGCCGGCGTGCACGAAATGATTTTGCGTATGCCGCAAGGCTATGACACACAACTGGGCGAGGACGGCAGCGGCTTGTCCGGCGGCCAGAAACAACGTGTGGCCCTGGCCCGTGCGATCTATGGCACGCCGAGCCTGGTGGTGCTGGATGAACCCAATTCCAACCTCGACACGGTCGGCGAAGCCGCGTTGTCCAGCGCCATCGTGCAACTCAAGGCCCAAGGCACCACGGTGGTGTTGGTGACGCACCGTTCCTCGGTACTGGCCCAGGCCGACAAGTTGCTGGTGCTCAACGACGGGCGTCTGCAAGCGTTCGGCCCGAGTCAGGACGTGCTCAAAGCGTTGTCCGGCAATCAGGAACAACATCGTGAGCAATCCCGGGAAAAACCTGCGCAAACACCGGGCGGGCTCAGCATGAGCCGGCAGTACCAGCCCTCGACAAGGAATTCGGGTGTATGACCAGCGCACGCATGAACACTGAAAACGAAGCAACCATGGAACACGCTTACATCACCGAGCGCCCGGAGCGCGACGCGAAATTTTTCGCACGCATGGGCTGGATACTGGCGGTGGTCGGCGCCGGCAGCTTCTTCACTTGGGCGGCATTGGCGCCGCTGGATCAGGGGATTCCGGTGCAAGGCACTGTCGTAGTCTCTGGCAAGCGTAAAGCCGTGCAGTCGATGAGCAGCGGCGTGGTCAGCCGGATTCTGGTGCGCGAAGGCGAAATCGTTAAACAGGGCCAGCCGCTGTTCCGCCTCGACCAGACTCAGGTCGCCGCCGATGTGCAATCGCTGCAAGCGCAGTACCGCATGGCGTGGGCCAGTCAGGCGCGCTGGGAAGCCGAGCGCGACAACCTCAAGCAAGTGACTTTCCCGGCCGAGTTGAGCAATGACCCGGATCCGCGTCTGGCGTTGGTGCTTGAAGGCCAACGCCAACTGTTCAGCAGCCGCCGCGAAGCGTTTTACCGTGAGCAGGCCGGACTGCGCGCGAGTATCGAAGGCGCCACCGCGCAACTCGCCGGCATGCGCCGCGCGCGCACCGACCTGACCGCTCAGGCCAGTTCGCTGCAACAGCAGTTGAGCAATCTGCAACCGCTGGCGGACAACGGCTACATCCCGCGCAACCGCTTGATGGATTACCAGCGTCAGCTGTCGCAAGTGCAGCAGCAACTGGCGGAGAACACCGGTGAAAGTGGCCGGGTCGAGCAGGGCATCCTCGAGTCGCGCCTGAAACTGCAACAGCACAGCGAGGAATATCAGAAGGAAGTGCGCACGCAACTGGCCGAAGCGCAGTTGAAAAGCGTGACCCTGTCCGAGCAACTGACCTCCGCCGGTTTCGACCTGCAACACAGCGAGATTGTCGCTACCTCCGACGGTGTGGCGGTCAATCTCGGTGTGCACACCGAAGGCGCCGTGGTGCGGCAGGGCGAAACCCTGCTGGAAATCGTCCCGCAAGGCACGCGTCTGGAAGTCGAGGGGCATTTGCCGATCAACCTGATCGACAAGGTCGGGCCGCACTTGCCGGTGGACATTCTGTTTACCGCGTTCAACCAGAGCAAAACCCCGCGCGTGCCGGGTGAGGTCAGCCTGATTTCCGCCGACCAGATGATCGACGAGAAAACCGGCGCGCCGTATTACGTGTTGCGCAGCAGCGTCAGCGATCAGGCCATGGAAAAACTCAACGGTCTGGTGATCAAGCCGGGTATGCCGGCAGAAATGTTCGTGCGCACGGGCGAACGGTCACTGCTCAACTACCTGTTCAAACCGCTGCTCGATCGGGCCGGCTCCGCGTTGACCGAAGAATAAGGATGTTCGGCTGTATGAATAAGTTTTCGATGCTGACGGCAGCGTTCGCGCTGCTGGCGGGCAACAGTGCACTGGCGGCCATGGGGCCGTTCGAGATTTACGAACAGGCGTTGCGCAATGACCCGGTGTTCCTCGGTGCGATCAAGGAGCGTGATGCCGGTCTGGAAAACCGCGCCATCGGCCGCGCCGGGCTGTTGCCCAAACTCGGTTACAACTACAACAAGGGCCGCAACTCATCAAAAGCCACCTCGCTCGATGAGCGCGCACGCAACAACGACACCGACAAACGCAACTACAACAGTTACGGATCGAGCCTGACCCTGCAACAACCGTTGCTCGACTACGAGGCGTATGCCGCGTATCGCAAAGGCGTCGCGCAGTCGCTGTTCGCCGACGAGAACTTTCGCGGCAAGAGTCAGGAACTGTTGGTACGGGTGCTGGATAACTACACCAAGGCCTTGTTCGCGCAGGATCAGATCGACATCGCTCAGGCCAAGAAAAAGGCCTATGAGCAGCAGTTCCAGCAGAACGAGCACATGTTCAAGCAAGGCGAGGGCACGCGCACCGACATTCTCGAAGCCGAGTCGCGCTATGAACTGGCGACCGCCGAGGAGATCGAGGCGCGTGATGAGCAAGACGCCTCGCTGCGTGAACTTGGAGCACTGATCGGCGTGCCTGCGGTCGACATCAACGACCTCGCGCCGCTGGATCAGAACTTCCAGACGTTCGCGCTGCTGCCGGCCAATTACGACACCTGGCACGAACTGGCGATCACCAATAACCCGAACCTGGCGTCGCAACGCCAAGCGGTGGAAGTTGCGCGTTATGAAGTGGAACGCAACCGCGCCGGGCATCTGCCGAAGGTCAGCGCCTATGCGTCGTTGCGCCAGAACGAATCGGAAAGCGGCAACACCTACAACCAACGCTATGAAACCAACACCATTGGTTTTGAAGTCAACGTGCCGTTGTATGCCGGTGGCGGCGTGTCGGCTTCGACGCGCCAGGCCAGCCGCACCATGGAACAGGCTGAATATGAGCTGGACGGCAAGACGCGCGAGACGCTGATCGAGCTGCGGCGACAGTTCAGCGCTTGTCTGTCGGGGGTGAACAAGTTGCGCGCTTATCAAAAGGCGCTGAGTTCGGCCGAGGCGCTGGTGGTGTCGACCAAGCAGAGCATTCTTGGCGGTGAGCGGGTCAATCTGGATGCGTTGAATGCGGAGCAGCAGCTGTTCACCACGCGCCGCGATCTGGCGCAGGCGCGCTACGACTATCTGATGGCGTGGACCAAATTGCATTACTACGCGGGGACCTTGAGCGAGCAGGATCTGGCCCGCGTTGACGAAGCTTTCGGCAAACGCCTCTGATCCCGTAGGAGCTGCCGGAGGCTGCGATCTTTTGATCTTGCTTCTGATCTTGAAAACAAGATCAAAAGATCGCAGCGTGCCGCAGCTCCTACAGGGTACGGGTGGCGCCGATATCGATTACCAAAACAAAAATAACGAGAAGTGAACATGGAAGTACGCATCAAGCCGATCGCGGTCGGCAGCCTGTTGCTTGTGATTTCTACAACCCAGGCCCAGGCCCAATACCTTGAAACCGGCAAACCCGGCGATGCCGCCAGTTGGCGCAGCGCTGAATTCCTGCGCGATTGGGGGCTGTCCCGCATGCAAGCCGAACAGGCCTACGCCGCCGGCATCACGGGCAAAGGGGTGAAAATCGGCGCCCTCGATTCCGGTTTCGATGCTGCCCACCCAGAGTTCGCCAGCGACCGCTATCACCCGGTCAATGCCAGTGGCAGCTACGTCGACGGTTCGCTGTTCAGCGTCAACGGCACCCTCAACCCGAACAACGATTCCCACGGCACCCACGTGGTCGGCACCATGGGCGCATCGCGCGATGGCGCTGGCATGCACGGCGTGGCGTACAACGCGCAGATCTACGTCGGCAACACCAATAAGAACGACAGCTTCCTGTTTGGCCCCAACCCCGATCCGCGTTATTTCAAAGCGGCTTACGACGCTATGGCCGACGCCGGCGTGCGCGCGATCAACAACAGCTGGGGCAGTCAGCCGCCGGATGTCAGTTACCGGACGCTGGCCGATCTGCACGCCGCTTATGCTCAGCACTGGAACAAAGGCACTTGGCTCGACGTGGCGGCGGACGTTTCGCGGCGCGGCGTGATCAACGTGTTCAGCGCCGGCAACAGCGGCTACCCGAACGCCAGCGTGCGCTCGGCGCTGCCGTACTTTCAGCCGGATCTGGAAGGCCATTGGCTGGCCGTATCAGGCCTCGATCAAAGCAATCAGCAGAAGTACAACCAGTGCGGCATCGCCAAATACTGGTGCATCACCACCCCCGGCGCGAAGATCGACAGCACCATTCCCGGCGGCGGCTATGCGATCAAATCCGGCACCTCAATGTCGGCGCCACATGCCACCGGCGCCTTGGCGTTGGTGATGGAACGCTATCCATACATGAACAATCAGCAGGCGCTCGAAGTGCTGCTGACCACTGCCACCCAGCTCGACGGTTCCGTGACGGACGCACCGACCGAACGCGTCGGCTGGGGCGTCGCCAACCTGAATCGGGCCATGCGCGGGCCGGGGCAATTGCTCGGTGCGTTCAATGCCAATCTGGCGGGCGGCCAGGCTGACGTGTGGAGCAACAACATCTCTGACAAGGCGCTGATCCAGCGTCAAAGCGAAGACCTCGCCGAGCACAGCGCCTGGCAGCAAACCGTGCAAAACAAAGGCTGGCAGAACGGCGTCGCAACCGGTGCCAGTCAGCAGGATCAGACCGACTACGCGGTAGGCATGGCGCGCGATGCGGCGGCGGCCGCTCGGGTTTATCAGGGCAGCCTGATCAAGTCCGGGGCAGGGCGGCTGATTCTGACGGGCGAAAACACCTATCGTGGCGCGACCACGGTCAATGGCGGTCTGCTGACGGTCAACGGTTCGCTGACTTCGGCGGTCACCGTGAATGACAGCGCCACGCTCGGCGGTTCCGGACGCATCGGCGCGTTGACGGCCAACAGCGGCGCTCGTGTTGCGCCGGGCAATTCCATAGGGACCTTGAATGTGGCCGGTGACGTGACTTTCGCGCCGGGTTCGACTTACGCGGTTGAACTGTCGCCGACCAGCAGCGACCGCATCGTCGCTGGCGGAACCGCGACTGTCAGCGGCGCCACTGTCAGCCTGTCACTGGAAAACAGCCCGACCCTGCTCAGCGCACCCGAGGCACGCAGCTTGCTCGGCCGGCAGTACGACATCCTGCAAGCGGCGGGCGGCATTCAAGGCCAGTTCGGCGCCGTGGTGCCGGATTACCTGTTCATCGGCGGCAATCTCGCTTACACCGGCAACGGCATTCAATTGAACGTCGAACGCAACGCGACTTCCTTCACCAGCGCCGGGCAAACCCCGAATCAGCGCTCTGTCGCGACTGCCGCCGAAAGCCTTGGCGCCGGCAATTCGGTGTACGAAAGCCTGTTGTTGTCGGCATCCGCCAGCGATGCACAACAAGCCTTCCAGCAACTCAGCGGGGAAATCTACCCGGCCCTCGGTTCGGTGTTGATCAACGACAGTCGCCAGTTGCGCGATGCCGTCGGCGAACGCCTGCACGATGCATCCGGCGCGCAAAGCAACGGTTGGATCAAAGCCCTCGGCGCCTGGGGCACGACTGATTCCAGCCACGACACCGCCGGTTACAGCACCGCGATTGGCGGACTGCTCGCGGGTGTCGACGGTGCGCTCGACGAGCAGACACGCATCGGTCTGGTCACCGGTTACAGCGACAGCTCGCTGAGCATGGGTTCGGGTACGCATTCCTCGGCCAAGGTCGACAGCTATCACCTCGGTGCGTACGCCGGGCACGAAATCGGTGCCTGGCGCCTGAGCACTGGCGCCGCCTACAGCTGGCATCGCGCCGATGTGAAACGTGACTTGCAGTACGGCGAGGTCAGCGCGAAACAGAAAGCCAAGGTCGATGCCGCTACCACCCAAGTGTTCGGTGAAGCGGCTTACCGGCTCGACCTGCAACCACTGGCGCTGGAACCCTTCGCCAACCTCGCTTATGTGCACCTGAATACCGACGGTTTCACCGAGAAGGGCGATGCTGCCGCGCTGAAAAGCGGCGACGACCAGCGCGATGCGGTGCTCAGTACCCTCGGCGTGCGGGCGCTCAAGACAATCAATCTGTCCGCCGGCCAAGCGCTGGACCTGAGCGGGCATCTTGGCTGGCAGCACAGCCTGAGCGACATCGAGTCCGAACAACATCTGCGCTTCGCCAGCGGTGGCAGCGCGTTTGCGGTGGAGAGTTCGCCGCTGGTACGTGACGCGGCGCTGGTCGGTGTCAGAGCCAGCCTGGCGCTGACCCGCGATGTGCGCGTGAACCTCGATTACACCGGCCAACTGGCCAGCCGCGAGAAGCATCACGGCGTCGGACTGAGCCTGAACTGGCAGTTCTGACCCAGGCTGAATGCCCCCTGTGGCGAGGGGATTCATCCCCGTTGGGTCGCGAAGCGGCCCCCTGCGTTCTGTCGGTTAGACCGATGTGAATGGTCTTGCGACTGCTGCGCAGCCGAACGGGGATAAATCCCCTCACCACAAGGACCCCGATCTACTCGGGGAGTAAACGGAATTTTCGCAACACAACTAAGGAAGGTCGCTGGATGAATAACAACAAAACACCCGCGCTATCGGGTGGACGCTTTCGCTTGAAAACCCTTAACGCGGCGGTGCTCTGCGCCTTGGCCACAGCGGGCAGCGCTCACGCGGCGCCTTATGTGGAAAATGGCCGGACCGGGGATGCCGGCAGTTGGCACAGCACTGAGTTCCAGGCCGATTGGGGCCTCGGCGCGATTGGCGCCGATCACGCTTACGCCGCTGGCTACACCGGCAAAGGCGTGAAACTGGGGATCTTCGACCAGCCGGTGTACGCCGCACACCCGGAGTTCTCCGGCACCAATAAAGTCGTCACGCTGGTCACCAGCGGCATTCGCGAATACACCGACCCGTACATCCCGGTCAAAGCCGGCGATGCGTTCCGCTATGACGGCTCGCCCTCGGTCGGCTTCGACGGCAAACTCGGCGCCCACGGCACGCACGTTGGTGGTATTGCAGCGGGTAGCCGCGACGGTGGCGTGATGCACGGCGTAGCCTTCGGTGCGCAGATCATCAGCGCCGATAACGGCGACCCCGGCCCGGAAGACGGCATCGTCCGCGGCAACGACGGCGCGGTGTACAAGGCCGGTTGGGATGCACTGATCGCCAGCGGCGCGCGGATCATCAATAACAGCTGGGGCATCGGCATCACCGACCGTTTCGATCTCGGTGGCAAAGACCCGGCGTACCCGCACTTCACGGTCAACGACGCGCAACTGCAGTTCAACGAAATCAGCACGTTGCTCGGCACCAAACCGGGCGGCGCCTATGACGGCGCAATCGCCGCCGCACGCAGCGGGATCGTGACGATCTTCGCCGCCGGCAACGACTACAACCTGAACAACCCGGACGCCATCGCCGGCCTCGGCTACTTCGTGCCGGAGATAGCGCCGAACTGGGTGACTGTCGCCGCGTTGCAAAAGAACCCGGATCTGGCCAGCGCCAATCCGTACATCATGAGCACGTTCTCGTCGCGTTGCGGCTACACCGCGAGCTTCTGCGTCTCGGCGCCGGGCACGAAAATCTTCAGCGCGATCATCGAAGGCACCAACGCCGACAACCTGACCACCGGCTACAAAAATTACAACGGCACCTCGATGGCCGCGCCGCACGTCGCCGGTTCCATGGCGGTGCTGATGGAACGCTTCCCGTACATGACCGGCGCGCAAGTCGCCAGCGTGCTGCGCACCACTGCCACCGACCTCGGCGCGCCGGGCGTCGACGCCTTGTACGGCTGGGGCATGATCAATCTGCGCAAGGGCATCGACGGCCCGGCGATGTTCGTCACCGAGCAGGATATCCCGCAGGAATTTCGCATCGAAGGCGCTTACGGTTCGAGCCAGTTCGTGGCCGATCTGCCGGGCATCGGCGCGATCATCGATCAGGGCAAACCGACCGAACGGCTGTGCAACGACATCACTTGCGGCCTCGACACCTGGCGCAACGACATTTCCGGGCACGGCGGTCTGACCAAGCAGGGCATCGGCACACTGGTAATGACCGGCGCCAACACTTACAGCGGCCCGACCCTGGTCAATCAGGGGCGACTGGCGATCAATGGCTCGCTGCAATCGGCGGTCACGGTCAACGACAGCGGCATCCTCGGCGGTAACGGGCGCATCGCGGCATTGACTGCGAAAAGCGGCGGCACCGTGGCGCCGGGCAACTCCATCGGCACCTTGAATGTCGCCGGTGACGTAGTGTTCGAACCGGGTTCGACCTACGCCGTGGAAGTCTCGCCAACCAGCAGCGACCGTATCGTTGCTGGCGGTACAGCCGTGATCGAAGGCGCAACCGTCGCCCTGTCCCTGGAAAACAGTCCGAACCTGTTGACCACTGGCGAGGTGCAATCCCTGCTCGGTAGCCAGTTCAACATCCTGCAAGCGGCCGGCGGCATTCAAGGCCAGTTTGGTCAGGTATTGCCAGACTACGCGTTCCTTGGCGGAACCCTCGCTTACTCGGCGAGCGGCGTTCAGCTTGAGGTGGGGCGCAATGGCGCGTCGTTCGCCAGTGTCGGCCTGACGCCAAACCAGCGCGCAGTCGGCGCGGCTGCTGAACGTCTGGGCGCAGGCAATGCGCTGTTTGAAACCCTGCTGTTGTCGGCCAATGCTGCCGTCGCACAAAACGCGTTCCAGCAACTGTCCGGCGAGATTCACCCGGCCATCGGCACCATGCTGCTCAACGACAGCCGTTACCTGCGCGATGCGGTCGGTGAACGTCTGCGTGAACGCGACATGTTCGATGCCGGCGCACCGACCGATGATCGCAGCAACGTCTGGATGAAAGTCCTCGGTGCTTGGGGCAAAAGCGATGGCGGGCATGAGAATGCCGATTCCACCAGCTCCATCGGCGGCCTGCTGGCGGGTGTCGACGGCTTGGTTGCTGAAGATACGCGTCTGGGTTTCGTTACCGGTTATAGCGACAGCTCGCTGAGCATGGGCGATGGCACGCACTCGTCGGCGTCAGTCGACAGCTATCACCTGGGTGCGTATCTGGGGCATCAAATCGATGCACTGCGTCTGAGCGTCGGCGGTTCGTACAGCTGGCACCGGATCGACGTCAAACGTGATCTGCAATTCGCTGACGTCAGCGGCAAGCAGAAAACCAAACGCGATGCGGCCACCACTCAGGTGTTCACCGAAGCGGCGTATGACCTGGGCCTGCAACCGATGAATCTGGAGCCGTTCGCCAATCTGGCTTACGTGCACCTGAACAGCGATAGCTTCACCGAAAAAGGTGATGCCGCCGCGCTGAAGGGCGGTGAAGACAACCGCGAAGCCGTGCTGTCGACCCTCGGCGTACGCGCCAAACGCACCTTTGCCCTGAGCGACAAACATCAACTGGAACTCGGTGCGACCCTCGGCTGGCAGCACAACCTGAGCAGCACTGGCGCCGAGCAACATCTGGCGTTCGCGAACGGTAACAGCGGCTTCAATGTGCAAAGCGTGTCGATGGATCGCAACGCCGCCGTAGTCGGTGTGCGCGCGGGTCTGGCACTCAATAAAGACGCGCGTCTGAATCTGGATTACAACGGCCTGATCGGTTCGAATGACAAGAACCACGGTGTCGGCCTGACCTTCGACTGGGCGTTCTGATTTACAGGAAGAGAGAGCACAACATGGGACTGTTCGATTATAAAAATGCCGATGGCAAAGCGTTGTACAGCGACGCCATCGCCCTCACGCTGTACGCCTACACACCGACCGGCCAGCCATTGCCGGCCACTGCCTGGGCGCCGATTGGCGCCACGGCGCTGGGCTATCAGGGCAAGGTCGGCGCGCAGGGTACGTTCTTCGGCGAGAAGGACGGCTTCACCAGCGCCGAGGCCGAAGTGCTCGGCAAATACGACGCGGCGGGCAAGCTGATCGGCATCGGCGTGGCCTTTCGTGGCACCGGCGGGCTGGATTACAGCGACACCTTCGGCGACATGAAAAACAACCTGCTGGCAGCGGTCGGCCCGGTGGATTACGCGAGCAATTACGCGAAAAACGCCTTCGACAATCTGCTCAAGGCAGTGGCTGCGTTTGCCACCAGCCACGGCATTGCGGCCAAGGACGTGTTGATCAGCGGCCACAGTCTCGGCGGCCTCGGGGTCAACAGCGTGGCGGAGTTGAGCACCAGCAACTGGGGTGGTTTCTACAAGGACGCGAATTACATCGCCTTCGCCTCACCGACCCAGAGCAGCACTGGCACTAACGTGTTGAACATCGGCTACGAAAATGACCCGGTGTTCCGCGCGCTGGACGGCACCACGTTCAGCAGCGGCTCGCTGGGCAAGCACGATGCGCCGCATGCCTCGACCACCGACAACATCGTCAACTTCAACGACAACTACGCCTCCACCGCGCAGAACCTCGTGCCGTTCAGCATCGTCAATCCGCTGAGCTGGTCGGCCCACGGTTCACTGGGGTATGCCGACGGTTTGAATCGAGTGATCGACTCGCAGTTCTACAACCTGACCAGCCAGGACTCGACCATCATCGTGTCCAATCTGGAGCAGGCGTCGCGCGGCAAAACCTGGGTGGAAGACCTCGGCCGCAGCGGTGAACCGCATACCGGCAGCACCTTCATCATTGGCACCGACAGCAACGACTGGCTCAAGGGCGGGGCGGGCAACGACTTCCTTGAAGGCCGCGCGGGCGATGACCGGTTCCGCGATGACGGCGGCTTCAACATCCTGCTTGGCGGCCAGGGCCAGAACACCTTCGAACTGCAAAAACCGTTGCAGAACTTCAGCTTCGCCAATGACGGCGACGGCACCTTGTATGTGCGCGACGCCTACGGCGGCATCAGCATGACCCGCGACATCGGCGCGCTGGTGAGCAAGGAGTCAGGTTCGTGGTGGAGCAGCAAGGAAATCACCTGGAATGTCACCGCCAAAGGCCTGGCCAATGGCAGTGAACTGACGCAGTACAACCATTCGCTCAACGGCGGCGCACTCGGTGACACGCTGAAAGCCACGGCTGACGGCGATTGGCTGTTCGGTCTGGGCGGCAACGATCACCTGCAGAGCGATAAAGCCAACGTGACCTTCGTTGGCGGCGCCGGCAACGACCTGATGAACGCGGTGGGTGGCAATAACACCTTTCTGTTCAGCGGTGCGTTCGGTTTCGATGCGATCAATGGCTATCAGGGCAGCGACAAGCTGGTGTTCATGGGTGTTGAAGGCGCGGGGCAGGGCTACGAAGTGCGGCAGCATGCGTCGCAAACCGGCGCCGATACCGTGCTGAAGATTGGCGAGTTTGCCGTGACGCTAGTGGGCGTGGGACTGGCTAATCTGTCGGATTCCAGTTTCGTATTTGCCTGACAAGGAGGCTGTAACAAGGCACTGAATGCTCCGGGGCGTCCCGCGAGGGGTGTCCTGGTTGTGAGCTATCTCTGACAAATCCAACAACAAGAGAGGCAACAGCAATGGGTGTGTATGACTACAAGAACTTCGGCACAGCAGATTCCAAGGCGCTGTTCAGCGACGCCATGGCCATCACGCTGTATTCCTATCACAACCTCGATAACGGCTTTGCCGCCGGTTATCAGCACAACGGCTTCGGCCTCGGCCTGCCGGCGACATTGGTCACCGCGCTGATCGGTGGCACTGACTCTCAAGGCGTGATCCCCGGCGTGCCGTGGAATCCCGACTCGGAAAAACTCGCACTGGATGCGGTGAAAAAGGCCGGATGGACACCCATCACTGCCTCGCAACTGGGCTATGAAGGCAAGACCGACGCGCGCGGAACCTTCTTCGGCGAGAAGGCCGGTTACACCAGCGCTCAAGTGGAAATCCTCGGCAAGTACGACGCCCAGGGCCATCTCACCGAACTTGGCATAGCCTTTCGCGGCACCAGCGGCCCTCGGGAAATCCTGATTGGCGACTCCATCGGCGACGTGATCAACGACCTGCTCGCGGCGTTCGGCCCCAAGGATTACGCGAAGAACTACGCCGGCGAAGCGTTCGGCAATCTGCTCAATGACGTGATGGCGTTCGCCAAAGCCAACGGCCTCAGCGGCAAGGACGTACTGGTCAGCGGCCACAGCCTCGGTGGTCTGGCGGTCAACAGTATGGCGGATTTGAGCAACGGCAAATGGGGTGGCTTCTTCAAGGATTCGAACTACATCGCCTACGCCTCGCCAACCCAGAGCAGCACCGACAAAGTGCTCAACGTCGGCTACGAAAACGATCCGGTGTTCCGCGCCCTCGACGGCTCGACGTTCACCGGCGCCTCGCTCGGCGTACACGATGCGCCGAAGGAATCGGCGACCGATAACATCGTCAGCTTCAACGATCACTACGCCTCGAACGTGTGGAATGTCTTGCCGTATTCGATCCTGAATATTCCAACGTGGATCTCGCACCTGCCGACCGCGTATGGCGACGGCATGAACCGGGTGATCGAGTCGAAGTTCTACGACCTGACCAGCAAGGACTCGACGATCATCGTCGCCAACCTGTCCGATCCGGCCCGTGCCAACACCTGGGTGCAGGACCTCAATCGCAACGCCGAAACCCACAAGGGCAGCACCTTCATCATCGGCAGCGACGCCAATGACCTGATTCAAGGCGGCAGCGGCAGCGACTATCTGGAGGGGCGCGCCGGCAACGACAGCTTCCGCGATGGCGGCGGTTACAACGTGATTCTCGGCGGTGCGGGCAATAACACGCTGGACTTGCAGAAGTCGGTCAACACGTTCGACTTCGCTAACGACGGCGCCGGCAACCTGTACATCCGCGACGCCAACGGCGGAATCAGCATCACCCGTGACATTGGCAGCATCGTCACCAAGGAGCCGGGCTTCCTCTGGGGCCTGTTCAAGGATGACGTGACCCACAGCGTGACGGCCAGCGGCTTGAAGGTCGGCAACAACGTCACTCAATATGAATCGAGCGTGAAGGGCACCAGCGCCGCTGACACGCTCAAGGCGCATGCCGGTGGCGATTGGTTATTCGGGCTGGATGGCAACGATAATCTGATCGGCGGGGCGGGCAACGATGTGTTTGTCGGCGGCGCCGGGAATGATCTGATGGAGTCGGGCGGCGGGGCGGATACGTTCCTGTTCAACGGTGCTTATGGTCAGGACCGGGTGCTGGGTTTTACCGCCAACGACAAACTGGTGTTCCTCGGCGTGCAGGGTGTGTTGCCCAATGACGACTTGCGCGCGCATGCCTCGACGGTCGGGCAGGACACGCTGCTGAAGTTTGGCGGGGATTCTGTGACCTTGGTCGGGGTTTCGTTGGCCAGTTTGAGTGGCGATAGCATCGTGATCGCCTGACAGTCAATGTGGAGAGGGGAAACCCTCTCCACATGCAAAGTGACTCATTGGCCACTACCTGACTCAAATACCCTGCACCAACAGGAACGCGGCACTAAATCCTCCACATGACCAGACGTCATGTAGAAGCCGCTAATTGAGTACAGGAGATTCACGCGTGAAGGTTTACACAGGCTACATCGGGGTTCTGGGACTGGCGCTGTTTGCGACCAACACTTGGGCCGATCTGCCTCACAGCTCGATTCTGAGCCGCTACGGAGTCACCACAGATCAATTGCCTGCACCGGCCAAGACCGACAAGGTCAAACCCGTCGAAGAGAAAAGCCGCTTTCAGATTCAGCCCGAACAACCGTTCGTTACGATCCGGTTGGGTGACGGCAAACAGCCGCAAACCACCGGCAACCTGAGCATCGACCGCATGGCCCAGCAGGATCTGGAGCGTTGCAAGCGCATGCAAGGCGAAGTGGCCCGGCGCGGCGGGCAATACGTGACGTGCGACGACAGCATTCCGGGCATGACCGAAGCGCAATAAATTCAGAAATCGCCCCTTGTAGGAGCTGACGAGTGCAACGAGGCTGCGATCTTTTGATCTTGCTTTTATAAGGGCAAGATCAAAAGATCGCAG
Organism: Pseudomonas sp. P4795; assembly: GCF_048822895.1. NCBI lineage: Bacteria > Pseudomonadati > Pseudomonadota > Gammaproteobacteria > Pseudomonadales > Pseudomonadaceae > Pseudomonas > Pseudomonas sp. P4795. The sequence continues at coordinate 221,656 of NZ_JBMFBT010000008.1, forward strand.
CCTCCGGCAGCTCCTACACGAGACCGTGTGAATCAGTCTTCCTTGCGCACCGTCGCCACTTCATCGGCACGGACTTTGACCTTGGCCCCGGAAATATCCTCGAACTCATAGAAACCGTCATTGGTTTTGGTCTTCGGCATGTCTTCGGTCAAATACTGAGTACCGTTCTGCAGGGTGACCACCGTCGGGGTGGAGCAGCCTGCCAGGCTCAGCAGCGCTGCAACAGCCAAAGGCACACCCAAAGTCTTGAAATTCATAGCAACCTCTTATTCCATGTCTTGTGACCGAAGTCGGTCTTATACCGCGGTTGGTGCCGTCAGATCGGTAAAAGTTCATACACCGGTAAAAAAATCCCCCACGATCAGTGCCGCTGATCCTTTTCCGTTTGCACCCGTCGGGGCGCAGCTGTTATCTGTACGCATAACCAGTACCCGCTCGCCATGGCTCCGATATCACTGTGACTGCAAATCCGCTCGACGACCCGTTCTATTACCTCAACAACTTCCGGCAAGTGCTTGATTGGCTTGAGCTTCGCTATGCCGATCTGATGAGTGAGGACGAACTCGCGTTCATCCAGACCTTCAACACATTGCCGCGCGCCTCGCAGGGTTTGCTGGTGCGCATGGTGATGCGCAAGGGTGTGCACTTTCGCGTCGGCAAACTCAACTATGCAGAAATCGGCGACATTCCTGGCGCGGCGCAACCTCTGCTCGATCTCGGCTGGCTCGACGACGCGGCGCCAGTGTCGATGCACGAGCTGTTTGAAGTGTTGCTCAAGGCGGAAATCCTGCAAGCGTTCGGCCCGGCCATCGTTGAACCCAAGGGCAAGAAAGTCGATTGGCTGCCGTTGCTGCACGATCTGCATCCGGAACCGCGCCCGTTAGTTGATTGGTGCCCGTCATTGGAAGACCGATTGCTGAGCCTGACGCTCATGGATCTGTGCGACCGCTTCCGCCTGATGTTCTTCGGCAATCTGTATCAGGACTGGTCGGAGTTCGTGCTGGCCGATCTCGGCATCTTTACCTACGAAAAAGTCGAATTTTGTGCCGACTCCCGCGGCCTGCGCAGCCGTGCCGACGTCGATGCCTGCCTGTTTCTGCACGCATGCCAGCAGCGCTTCGAGGCTGGCGAACCGCTGGAAGATATTGTCGAGCAAGTCCACGCGCTGCATTTCGACAATCCGTGGCTGCAACGCCGCCGAGCCAAGCTGTTGTTTCAGATCGGTCAGCATTGCGAACGCATCGGCGAGTTTGCCCTGGCCCTCGGCGTTTACCGCGATTGCACTTATCCCGGTACGCGTTTGCGCATGATCCGCGTGCTTGAGCGCAGTGGCGAATATGCGTTGGCGCTGGAACTGGCCGAGCTTGCTCAGCAGGCGCCGCACAGTGCTACCGAGCAGCAAGGCCTGCAACGGGTGATGCCACGCCTGCGACGCAAACTCGGTGGCCCGCCGCTCAAACGTGCTGCGGCGAAACCCGTGGAACGACTCGATCTGCACCTGCCGCGCACTGATCTGACGCGTTCGGTGGAATTCCACGTACAGGCTCATCTGCATGACGATGCCGGCCCGGTGCATTACGTAGAAAACAGCCTGATCAACTCCTTGTTTGGCCTGCTGTGCTGGCCGGCGATTTTCGCGCCGTTGCCGGGGGCATTCTTTCACCCGTTCCAGCGTGGGCCGGTGGATCTGCTCAATGAAGACTTCCAGCTGCGCCGGGGCGAACTGTTCCAGGCTTGCCTGGCCGAACTCGACGACGGGCGTTACGCCGATACCATCCGCACCCGGTTTGTGACCAAGTGGGGCGTGCAGTCGCCGTTCGTATTCTGGGGCGCGCTCAATGAAACCCTGCTGGAACAGGCGCTGGCCTGTCTGCCGGCCGAACACCTGAAACACTGGTTCAACCGCTTGCTGCTGGATATCAAGGCCAATCGCGCCGGCATGCCCGACCTGATCCAGTTCTGGCCGCAGGAAAAAACCTACCGGATGATCGAAGTCAAAGGCCCCGGCGATCGTTTGCAGGACAACCAGTTACGCTGGATCGAGTTCTGCCACGCGCACCAGATGCCGGTTGCCGTGTGTTACGTGCAATGGGCGGAGCAGGGCGCTTGAGCTACAGCATTGCCGTACGCGCGCTGTGCGAGTTCACCGCCAAGACCGGCGACCTCGACTTACGCTTCACGCCGTCACCCACCGCGCTGGAAGGCATCGCCGGCCACCGCACCGTGGCCTCGCGGCGCAGCGAGGGTTATCAAAGCGAAGTCTCGCTGGAAGGCTCATTCAGTGAACTGAAGATCAAAGGTCGGGCGGACGGTTACGATCCCGCGCAGAACTGCCTGGAAGAAGTCAAAACCTACCGTGGCGACCTGAGCAAGCAACCGCTCAATCACCGCCATCTGCACTGGGCGCAGGCGAAAATCTACGGCTGGCTGATGTGCCAGAAGCTGCAGCTTGAACAAATCAATCTGGCGCTGGTGTATTTCGACATCGTCAGCGAGAAGGAAACCTGTCTGGTCGAAGCCTTCAGCGCCGAGGTGTTGCAACAGTTTTTCGAGCAGCAGTGCCGGTTGTTCCTGCAATGGGCCGAGCAGGAAATGGCCCATCGCGAGGAACGAAATCGTGCTGCGGCGGATTTGAAGTTCCCGCATGCCGGTTTTCGTCCCGGTCAACGTCATCTCGCAGAGTCAGTCTTCAAAGCCGCGAGCACCGGCCGCTGCCTGATGGCCCAGGCACCGACCGGCATCGGCAAAACCCTCGGCACCCTGTTCCCGCTGCTCAAGGCCATGGCGCCGCAGCAACTCGACAAAGTGTATTTCCTCACCGCCAAGACGCCGGGACGCAAACTGGCGCTGGACGCGGCGCAAGTGTTGTTCGATCACAGCGAAATCCTGCCGTTGCGGGTGCTGGAAATGGTCGCCCGGGACAAGGCCTGCGAGCATCCCGACAAGGCCTGTCACGGCGAATCCTGTCCGTTGGCGCAAGGCTTCTACGATCGCTTGCCCGCAGCACGCAAGGCTGCCAGTCAGTTGAATCTGCTCAATCAAGCGGCCATCCGCGAAGTCGCCGCGCAACATACGGTGTGCCCGTATTACCTGAGCCAGGAAATGGCCCGCTGGGCCGACGTGGTGGTGGCCGACTACAACTATTACTTCGATTTCAGCGCGCTGCTGTTCGGCCTCGCGCAGCTCAACCAATGGAAAGTCGCGGTACTGGTGGACGAGGCGCACAACCTGGTCGAACGCGGCCGGCAGATGTACAGCGCGACCCTTGATCAGGCGACGCTGAACAACGTGCGCAAAACCGCGCCCGAGCCGTTGAAGAAGGCATTGCAGCGGGTCAACCGCGAATGGAACGCGCTGCATAACGGCCAGCTCGCCACTTATCAAGCCTACGACAAGGCTCCGGAGAAGCTGCTTCAAGCAATTTCCCTGTGCAGCGGCAGCATCGGCGATTACCTCAACGATCACCCGCAAGGCCTCGACAGCGGCCTGCAGAACTTCTACTTCGAGATGCTGCAGTTTGGCCGGGTGGCGGAGCTGTTCGATGCGCACTATCTGTTCGACATCAGCAAACGTGACCTCGACCGCAAGCGACCGCTGTCGCAACTGTGCCTGCGCAACGTAGTCCCCGCCGCGTTCATCGGCCCGCGCCTGACCGCCGCGCGCAGCAGCGTACTGTTTTCCGCGACCCTCAGCCCACGGCACTATTACGCCGACTTGCTCGGCACCCCGGCCGACACTGTGTGGATCGATGTCGAATCACCGTTCAGCGCCGAGCAGTTACAAGTGCAGATCATCAGCCGGATTTCCACGCGCTTCGCCCACCGCCAGGCGTCGCTGGAGCCGATTGTCGAGTTGATCGCCCGGCAGTTCAGCGAGCGGCCGGGCAACTATTTGGCGTTCTTCAGCAGCTTCGATTACCTGCAACAGGTCGCGCAACTACTCGCCGAGCGCCATCCGCACATCACCTTGTGGCTGCAATCGCGGGGCATGGCCGAGGGCCAACGGCAAGATTTTCTCGATCAGTTCACCGCTGACAGCCAGGGCGTAGGCTTCGCGGTACTCGGTGGCGCGTTCGGTGAAGGCATCGACTTGCCCGGCGCGCGGCTGATCGGCGCATTCATCGCGACCCTCGGGCTGGCACAACTGAACCCGGTCAACGAGCAATTGAAGCGGCGCATGGCGGCGATCTTCGGCGCCGGTTACGACTACACCTACTTGTTCCCCGGCGTGCAGAAAGTGGTGCAGGCCGCCGGGCGGGTGATCCGCACGCAGCAGGATCGCGGGGTAGTGATGTTGATCGATGACCGCTTTGGCGAGAGCCGGGTCAGGCAACTGCTGCCGCGTTGGTGGTCGGTGGACTGTCAGGAAAATGACCGGGAGATCGCAGGCTGATGCCTATTTGTTCGTGCGCTCGCGGAGTCCATTTCGAGTGAGAATTCACTTTAAGTTGTAGGAATATTTCCCTTTAAATCCAATGACATATCTTGTCAAACACCGTCCTTTGAAAAAGCCCCCGAACGGGTCTTTAGTCATAGGGCCGGCCCTCGGCACATACCGACATTTGATAAGGAAATCACCCATGTCCACCCCCGCAACCTACAGCTACACGCCGCAACAGCTAAGCGCCGCATTCGATACGATCAGCGCCACGCTGTTTGCCGGCATCACGGCCGAAACCACGCCGAAAATGTTAGTGACTGCTGGCGTACAAAGCTCCGGCAAAACCTACCTCCTGGAAAAACAACTGCTGCCGTCTGGTCGCTACACGAATTACGTGCGGTTGTACCTGCCGGAATATCGCAAACAGCACCCGCAATACGCAGAGATGATCAAGCAAGGGGTTCTGCATGCCTATGAACACACCGATGCCTTCATTCGCGACCTGTGCGGGGAAATCTTCAAGCAAGCCTTCGCGCAAAAACTCAACATCATTATCGAGTGCGCTTACGACAGTATCGACTTCGCGGCATTACCTGATTACGCAGCGGATGCTGGCTATCAAATGGAGGTCCATGTCGTCGCCTGCAACCTGCCGTTTGCGTTTATTTCAGGCGTGCAGCGCGGCTTCAAAAGTCTGGAGAAAGGCGAGCTGGAACGTTTTCTCCGGCCCGCGACGCTGAAATCCAGTTTCGACACCGCCCATGCAGTGCTGTACGCGCTGGAGGCAGCGAGCAAAAAAGTCAGCGGCTCCCAGGTGTTTCTGTACGAACGCGGATTCGGAGCCATGCAAGATCGAGCACTACGGGCACACAGCGCTTATGCCCTCGATGCAGAGAACCAACTGACGATCACCTCAACCTCCACCGCCTACAGCTACGGCGCCTATGAGCGCATCGTCGGCAAGTCGGTCAGCAGCGAAGCCGAACGCAACGAGCTGATCAAGGAAAGCCATCTGGCACTGCACAAAGCCACGCATTACGCAGCGCAGGTGCCAGATTATCTGTTCAACGCGCTGTATTCGCGCATCGTCAAATACGTCCAGCGCTGAACAGTCGCCCATAGCGTAAACCAGTGTGCTTTTGCGCCTCCCCAATCCGTCGGATTGACGCATACTTCTGCCAATGACTACGTGCGGTGAGCCCAATGAGCGAGAACAACAAGAAAAATACCGCGATTGAGGAAATGCGCTTCCGTCTGTTGATTGATGCCGTGGTCGATTATGCGATCTACATGATTGACCCCACCGGCGTCATCACCAGCTGGAACTCCGGCGCCAAACGCTTCAAGGGTTATGAAGAAGCCGAGATTCTCGGTGAGCACTTTTCACGCTTTTATACCGATGAAGACCGCGACGCCGGTTTGCCGCAGCGTGCGCTCGACACGGCCATCCATGAAGGGCGGTTCGAAGGCGAGGGCTGGCGGGTGCGCAAGGACGGCACGCACTTCTGGTGCCATGTGGTGATCGACCCGATATTCAGCCCGAGCGGAGAGTTGCTGGGGTTTGCCAAGATCACCCGCGACCTGACCGACCGCAAGATGGCCGAAGAAACCCTCAAGCGCAGTGAACAGCAGTTCCGTTTGCTGGTGCAGGGCGTCACCGACTATGCGATCTACATGCTCAGCCCGGAAGGTTTGGTAACCAACTGGAACCCCGGCGCACAGCGGATCAAGGGTTACGCCCCGCAGGAAGTCATCGGCGAGCATTTTTCGATGTTCTACACCCCCGAAGACCGCGAACTGGGCGAGCCGCAACGTGCGCTGGAAACCGCGGTGCGCGAAGGGCGCTTCGAGAACAAGACCTGGCGCATGCGCAAGGATGGCACCCGGTTCATGGCGCACGTAGTGGTCGATGCGATTCGCGGCGACACCGGCACCTTGCTCGGTTTCGCCAAGATCACCCGCGACGTCACCGAAGCCCATCAGACCCAGCTCGATCTGGAGCGCACCCGCGAAGCGTTGTTCCAGGCGCAGAAGATGCAAGCCATCGGTCAACTCAGTGGCGGCATCGCCCACGACTTCAATAATTTACTGACGGTGATCCTCGGCAATCTGGAGATCGTGCGTAAACGCGTTGGCGAAGACCCGAAAATCAATCGCCTGCTGGAAAACGCCACTCAAGGTGCGCTGCGCGGCGTGTCGCTGACCCAACGCATGCTGGCATTTGCCCGTCGTCAGGAACTCAAGACCGAAGCGGTCGACATCCCCAAACTGGTGCAAGGCATCAGCGGCCTGCTGCAAAGCTCATTGGGGCCGGGGATCAAGATCGACAGCCATTTCCCCGCCGATCTCGAACCGGTGCTGGCCGACACCAACCAGCTGGAACTGGCGGTGCTCAATCTGGCGACCAACGCCCGGGATGCGATGCCCGATGGCGGGAGCGTGGTGATCCGCGCACAACCCGAAGTCGTGCCGGAAAACATTCATTCGACAATGGCAGCTGGGCGTTATGTCTGTCTGAGCGTGAGCGATAACGGCGAAGGCATGGACGAAACGACCCTGGCGTCAGCCACCGATCCGTTTTTCACCACCAAAGGCCTCGGCAAAGGCACCGGGCTCGGCTTGTCGATGGTGCACGGGTTTATCGAGCAACTCGGTGGGCGTTTCATCCTCAAAAGCGCCACGGGGCAGGGCACCACGGCCGAACTGTGGCTGCCGGTCGCCGGCCATGACGTAACCGTCAAGCTGTTGAGGCAGAATGTCGCGACGGCTGAGGTGCCGCGCTTGAGCGTATTGGTGGTGGACGACGACAGTCTGGTGCTGACCAGTACCAGCCTGTTGCTGGAAGATCTGGGCCATCGCGTGCTGAATGCCGAATCCGGTGCCGAGGCGCTGGCATTGATTGGTCGAGGCGAACCCATCGACCTGATCATCACCGACATGGCCATGCCGCAGATGACCGGAGCGCAACTGGCGCATGCCGTGCGTCTGCTCAAACCGGATCTGCCGATCATCCTCGCTACCGGTTACGCCGAACGCCTGGAAGGCTTCGCGGCGGGCTTGCCACGTTTGCCGAAACCGTTCAATCAACTCAATCTGGTGCAAATCATCGCCCAATCGATGAAATGACCCCAGCCCGATCCGGCTGAACTTGTGCGCGACCGCAGACATCGAAACGCTTTGTCCCTTTGAGCGTGTCTCCCGTGCCTCGCATCCTGACCGAACCCACCGCTGAAGAAACCCTGACCGAACACGACGCCAAGATGTTCGGCTCGCCCAAGGAACGCCTGGATTTCTACCGCCGGGAAATTCAGTACGAAACCACCATTCTGGCTAACCGCACCGACGCCTATCTGGCCGCGCAATCATTTCTGGTGATTGCCTTCGCGTCATGCATGGCCAATCTCAATCCGGAATGGGGCAAGTTGTTCACCATCGTCGTGCCGCCGTTTCTCGCGTTGCTCGGCCTGCTCAGTTCACTCAACGCCTGGCCGGGCATTCGTGCGGCGTACGACATCATTGATCACTGGCATTACAAACAAAGCGAATTGCTGCGCGCCGAACCGTTGATGGGGCTGGCGTACGACGAATCGCCGCTGTTCGCCGAAATGGAGTCGAGCCACAAGGGCTATCGCAAATCACTGCTGTTCTCGGTGCGTACGCCGTGGATCTTCGCCACGTTCTGGGTGCTGCTCGGGACTTACTCTTTCTATATTCAGGTGACCAATCCCGGCAGCTGAAAGACGCGCAACAAAAAGCCCGGCCAATTTTGGCCGGGCTTTTTGTTGCACGGATCAAACGTGCGATTCAAGCTCGCGGCGCAAGCCTTGCGAGTTCTGGGTCGACATCGGCACAGGCGGGAAGTCTGCGTTAAGTACGCACAAATGCTCGATGGCATCCTCAAACTTCATGTCAGCCTTACGGCGCAACGCCTGATAGTGATCAAACTTCCTGAAATCCAGATCATGTCCTTCCAGCAGCTCGTGGGCCTGTCGATTCAGCGTCTGCGCTTCTTCGAACAATTGCTGGTTACGCTCGAGGGCGAGGGTTCTGCAAGCCTTGATCTGTGCGGGAGTCGAGCATTCTTTCATGACCGTGACCTTCTTCTTCGGGATTCCTTGGATCGGGCTGGATGCCGCAGGGGAACCGAACCTGCCGGACTTCGCCGAACATGTTTGGCGAGGAGTTATAGCTGTGACCGGCGTCAAACGCGGCGGGATCCATTTTTTTGCAGAAGAAAATTCGATGGTTAAGCGCCGAGGATTCAGCGCAAAGAATCGGCTTTTCTGATTTTACGCTGCTCGTAGCGGGCAAGAATCGGCTGGGTGCTGATGCCATGCAGCAAAATGGCAGTGCCACCACTGACAAGGTCAGGTCGGTGCATAACGTGGCCAGCGAGTCGCTCAGCCCATGATTCAAGGCATAGAACAGATAGAACAGACTGCCGATCCCGCGAATACCGAACCAGCCAATCAACAAGCGTTGCCGTCCCGCCAGCAACGTTCCCCACGGCATCACCGCGACACATAGCGGACGAATCACGCAGAACAGCACGCCGCCGACCAGCAGCGCTCGCCAGTCCCAATGCGCCAGCAGCACCACGCCGAGTAACGTCACCAGAAACACTTCCATTGCGCGCTCGACCAGACTGCCAAACGCGAGCATGTCGCTCATCATGATGCCCGCAGCGACCTGGCTGTCTTCCAGTTGCTCGGTATTGCCATGCACCGCGTGCTGCGGCTCGACGTTCTGATGACCGACCACCGGCTGCACCAGATGCTCGGCGGGCAGTTGGCCGACACCCGTGGATTTGACTTCCTCCTGGCGCAGACCCAATCCCGCAGCAAACACCGACAGAAAGCCGTAACCGCCAATGGCCTCGGCGACCACGTAAGCCAGAGCGATCAATGCCAGCGCCAGATAGTCATTCGGGCTGAGCGTGCTGTCGTCGTTGTGAATTCGCAGCGACAGAGTCAGGCGTCCAATACCGCGGCCCATCCAGTAACCGGTGAGCAGTCCGGCCGGCACTGCCCACAGCACACTGCGCAAAACCCAGTCGGTCCACTCGCCGGCCATGCCATCGCTGTGCAACAGCAGCAGACCCAGAATTACAAACGGGAAGGCGATGCCGTCATTCAGACCCGCCTCGCCGGACAGACCGAAGCGAACGCTGTCCTCGTCTCGCGCATCGTTGACCGATACCAGCGCCGCCAGCACCGGATCGGTCGGGGCCAGCATCGCGCCGATCAACACCGACGGCCCCCAATCCAGACGCAAGCCGAAATGCAGCAACAGGCACACGCCGATGATGGTCAACACCATCACCGGCCCGGCCAGCCCGAACGCAATCCGCCAGCGCTTGTCGCGCAGTGGCAAACGCAGCTTGAGTCCGCAGACAAACAGCGAAAACAGCACCGCGACTTCGGTCAGGTGCTCCATCCACAGAGAGGCGTCGTCCAGCGACAGTTTCAGCAGATCCAGACCACTGGGGCCGATACCCACGCCCAACAGCAAACACACCGCCGAAGTGGTGACCGGCATCCAGCGCAGATACGAGGAGGTCAGCGCCAGGGTCAGCAGCACTGCGCCGAGCACAGCGACCCAAATGATGAAACTCATGGCACAGCCTCATGACAGGTATGGGCGGTTGACCCGCTACGTTTGCCGTGAGTTCGATTGGATGTGCGACACATTCAATGTGGGAGCGGGCTTGCCCGCGATAGCGTCAGGTCAGCCAACATCTATATCGACTGGAATTACGTCATCGCGGGCAGGCCCGCTTCCACAGGGTAAGTGGTTTATTTGAGGCTGCGCTCCATCCGCGCAATGCCTTCTTCGAGCAGCGCGCGCGGGCAGCCGAAGTTCAGGCGCACGAATTGCTGGCCGTGATCGCCGAAATCCAGACCCGGGCTGAGGCCGACTCGCGCCTGTTCGAGGAAAAACTTCTGCGGATCGTCCAGCCCCAGCGCCGAGCAGTCGAGCCACGCCAGATAAGTGCCCTGCGGCACATTGACGGTCACGCCCGGCAGGCGACTGCGCACCGCGTCGACCAGATAATCACGGTTGGCTTGCAGATACTGCTTGAGCGCTTGCAGCCACGGGCCACCTTCGCTGTAGGCCACGCGGGTAGCTTCCATGCCCAACGGATTGACACTGTCGACCATGCCGCAACGCGCGTGGTTGACCCGCTCACGTACGGCAGCGTCCTGAATAATCATGAACGAGGTCTTGAGGCCGGCAATGTTGTAAGCCTTGCTCGCCGACATCAGCGTAATCGTGCGCCGGGCGATCTCAGGACTCAGTGACGCGGTCGGAACATGCACACGACCGTCGTAACACAGCTCGGCGTGGATTTCGTCGGAGATGATCCACGCGTCCTGCGCCATGCAGATGTCCGCCACGGCTTGCAGCTCTGCACGATCAAACACCTTGCCGATGGGGTTGTGCGGATTGCTCAGCAACAGCGCGCCGCCGCCAGTCAGTGATTCACGCAATGCATTCAGCGGCGTGGCGTAGGTGCCGTCAGCCTGCGCGTCAAATTCCAGCTCAACCTTGTTCATCCCCCAGTTCCCCGGCGCGTGGCGCAGTGGCGGGTAGTTCGGGGTCTGTACCACGACGTTCTGTTGCGGTTGCACCAAGGCTTTAAGCGCCATGTTGAAACCTGCTTCGACGCCGGGCAGGAACACCAATTCCTGCGGCTGCACGCGCCAGGCAAACTTGGCCCACAGATCGGCGACGATGGCCTCGCGCAGATTCTGCTGCGGCACGCTGTAACCCACCAGCGGATGCAGCAGGCGCTTTTGCAGCGCCTCGATGACCACTGGCGGCGCGGCGAAATCCATGTCAGCGACCCACATTGGCAGCACGTCAGCCGAATAGCGGCTCCACTTGGTGCTGCCGGTGTCGTGGCGGTCGAATACCTGATCAAAATCGAAAGTCATGCGCGGTCTCGGAGAGGCAAGTCATTAGTGGCCGCCATGATAAGCCCGGAACCCCTGTAGGAGCTGCCGAAGGCTGCGATCTTTTGACTTTGGCTTCGAAAAACCAGATCAAAAGATCGCAGCCTCGTTTTACTCGACAGCTCCTACAGGGGATTTGTGTTGGATTGTGACTTTGTGGTGGCCGACGGTCGGTATTCATACAGACCAACGGGGCGTTGGCTAAGGTTAAGAAGTGTTCAAAACAAACCCGGCCAAGTACCGGGTTCCACCTGATCAGGAGTGCACGATGGATCTCAGCCGTCGTCAGTTCTTCAAGGTCGCCGGTATCGGCCTTGCAGGCTCGAGCTTGGGCGCGTTGGGCATGGCCCCGACGCCGGCCTTCGCCGAGCAGGTGCGCCACTTCAAGCTTGCCCACACCCGTGAAACCCGCAACACCTGCCCGTATTGCTCGGTCGGTTGCGGCTTGATCATGTACAGCCAGGGCGATGCCGCGAAGAACGTTGCGCAAAACATCATTCATATCGAAGGCGATTCCGATCACCCGGTCAATCGCGGCACCCTGTGCCCGAAAGGCGCGGGCCTGCTCGACTTCATTCACAGCCCCGGCCGCTTGCAGTACCCGCAAGTGCGCAAGCCCGGCAGTACTGAGTGGACGCGAATCGGCTGGGATGAAGCGCTGGATCGCGTGGCCGACCTGATGAAGGCCGACCGCGACGCCAACTTCATCGAGCAGAACGAAAAAGGCCAAACGGTCAATCGCTGGGTCACCACCGGGTTCCTCGCGGCCTCGGCGGCGTCCAACGAGGCGGGTTACATCACCCACAAAGTGGTGCGCAGCCTCGGCATGCTGGCGTTCGATAACCAGGCGCGCGTCTGACACGGCCCGACGGTGGCAAGTCTTGCCCCGACGTACGGCCGTGGTGCCATGACCAATACCTGGACCGATATCGCCAACGCGAATCTGATCCTGGTGATGGGCGGCAACGCAGCAGAAGCGCATCCGTGCGGCTTCAAATGGGTGACCGAGGCCAAGGCGCACAACGCCGCGCGGCTGATCGTGGTCGACCCCAGATTCACCCGCACCGCATCCGTGGCCGACTACTACGCGCCGATCCGCACCGGCAGCGACATCGCGTTCATGGGCGGGCTGATCAATTACCTGCTGACCGAGGACAAGATCCAGCACGAATACGTGCGCAACTACACCGACGTTTCGTTTTTGGTCAGACCCGGATTCGGCTTCGAGGACGGACTGTTCACCGGTTACGACGCGGCCAAACGGACCTACGTCGACAAATCCACCTGGGGCTATGAACTGGGCGAGGACGGCTTCGTCACAGTCGACCCGACGCTGCAAGACCCGCGGTGCGTCTATCAATTGATGAAGCAGCATTACAGCCGCTACAACATCGAGCTGGCGAGCCAGATCTGCGGCATGCCGGTCGACGCGATGCAGAAAATCTGGGAGGAAATCGCCACTTGCTCGACACCGGGCAAGACCATGACCATTCTCTATGCGCTGGGCTGGACTCAGCATTCGATCGGTTCGCAGATCATCCGCAGTGCGGCGATGGTGCAACTTCTGCTGGGTAATGTCGGCATGCCCGGCGGCGGTGTCAATGCGTTGCGCGGGCACTCGAACATTCAGGGCCTGACCGACCTCGGCCTGCTGTCCAACGCGCTTCCGGGTTATCTGACCTTGCCGCAGGATAGCGAGCAGGACTTCGCCGCGTTCATCAATAAACGCACGCAAATGCCGCTGCGGCCGGGACAGTTGTCCTATTGGCAGAACTACAGCAAGTTCCACGTCAGCCTGATGAAAGCCTGGTACGGCGCCAACGCCACGGCGGAAAACCAGTGGGGCTACAACTACTTACCGAAACTCGACATTCCCAACTACGACATCCTCAAAGTCTTCGACTTGATGGGGCAGGGCAAGGTCAACGGCTACATCTGCCAGGGCTTCAACCCGATTGCCGCGTTGCCGGACAAAAACCGCGTGATGGCGGCGCTGGCCAAGCTCAAATGGCTGGTGGTGATGGATCCGCTGGCCACCGAAACCTCGCAGTTCTGGGAAAACGTCGGACCGTACAACGACGTCAACAGCGCCGATATTCAGACCGAAGTGATTCGCCTGCCGACTACCTGTTTCGCCGAAGAGGACGGCTCGCTGGTCAACAGCAGTCGCTGGCTGCAATGGCACTGGAAAGGCGCCGACGGCCCCGGCGAGGCGCGCACCGACGTGCGCATCATGACCGAACTGTTCCTGCGCCTGCGCGAGCGTTATCAGGCCAAGGGCGGCGCTTATCCCGAGCCGATTCTGAAACTGGCGTGGCCGTACAAACTTCAGAACGAACCGTCGCCGGAAGAAATCGCCAAGGAGATCAACGGCTACGCCACCACCGATTTCACCGATGCCACCGGCGCGGCGATCAAGGGCAATGCACAACTCGCGGCGTTCTCGCAGCTCAAGGATGACGGCAGCACCGCGTCCGGTTGCTGGATTTTCTGCGGCAGCTGGACCGAGGCCGGTAATCAGATGGCCCGGCGTGACAATAACGACCCGTACGGCATGCATCAGCATCAAGGCTGGGCGTGGGCGTGGCCGGCCAATCGACGGATTCTCTACAACCGCGCTTCGGCCGATGTCGCCGGCAAACCGTGGGACCCGAAAAAACGTCTGGTGTGGTGGAACGGCAAGTCCTGGGGCGGCACCGATGTGCCGGACTACAAGGCCGACGTACCGCCGGAAGCCGGGATGAACCCGTTCATCATGAACCCCGAAGGCGTGGCGCGATTCTTCGCCGTCGACAAGATGAACGAAGGGCCATTCCCCGAGCATTACGAGCCGTTCGAGACGCCGATCGGCATCAACCCGTTGCACCCGAACAACAAGAACGCCACCAGCAACCCGGCGGCACGCATCTTCGATTCGGTGTGGGACAGCCTCGGCGTGGCCAAGGATTACCCATACGCGGCCACCAGTTATCGCCTGACCGAGCATTTCCACTTCTGGAGCAAGCACTGCGAGTTGAACGCGATTGCCCAGCCCGAGCAATTCGTCGAGATCGGCGAAGTGCTGGCCAAGGAGAAAGGCATCGTTGCCGGCGACCGGGTAAGGGTCAGCAGCAAGCGCGGCTTCATCGAAGCGGTGGCCGTGGTGACCAAAAGGATTCGGCCGCTGCAGGTCAACAATCAAGTGGTGCACCAGATCGGCATTCCGCTGCACTGGGGTTTCACCGGCCTGACACGCCACGGTTATCTGACCAACACCCTGGTGCCGTTCCTCGGCGATGGCAACTCGCAGACCCCGGAATCCAAGTCATTCCTGGTTAACGTGGAGAAGCTCTAATGGAGAATCTTTAGATGGCCAGCCAAGACATCATTGCCCGCTCGGCCACCACCACACCAGCACCCTCGGTGCGCAATCTGGAGGAAGTCGCCAAGCTGATCGACACCACCAAATGCATCGGCTGCAAGGCCTGTCAGGTCGCGTGCTCGGAATGGAACGAGCTGCGCGACGAGATCGGCCACAACCACGGCACCTACGACAACCCGCAGGATTTGAGCGCCGAAACCTGGACCTTGATGCGCTTCACCGAGCACGAAACCGACGCCGGCAACCTCGAATGGCTGATCCGCAAGGACGGCTGCATGCATTGCGCCGAACCCGGTTGTCTGGCGGCGTGCCCGAGTCCCGGCGCAATCATCAAGCACGCCAACGGCATCGTCGATTTCGATCAGGATCACTGCATCGGCTGCGGCTATTGCATCACCGGTTGCCCGTTCAACATTCCGCGCATTTCGCAGAAGGATCACAAAGCCTATAAATGCACCTTGTGTTCGGACCGGGTCGCGGTGGGGCTGGAGCCGGCCTGCGTGAAAACCTGCCCGACCGGAGCCATCGTGTTCGGCACTAAAGAAGACATGAAAACCCACGCCGCCGAACGCATTGTCGATCTGAAAAGCCGTGGCTTCGAGAATGCCGGCCTGTATGACCCGGCAGGCGTCGGCGGCACGCATGTGATGTACGTTCTGCACCACGCCGACACGCCGTCAATCTACGCCGCGCTGCCCAACGACCCGGCGATCAGTCCGCTGGTGGGCCTGTGGAAAGGCATCAGCAAACCGCTCGCCCTGCTGGCGATGGGCGCGGCGGTGCTGGCCGGGTTCTTCCATTACGTGCGCATCGGGCCGAACCGCGTCGAGGAAGATGAGCATCCGACGCCGCCCGACACCTCGGTGCATGTCGTCGACCCGGCGGTGCACACCTTCGACCCACGCGGGGAAGACCGGCCATGAGCAACAAGACGATCCTGCGTTACACCGCCAACCAGCGCACCAATCACTGGCTGGTGGCGATCCTGTTTTTCATGGCCGGGCTGTCGGGGCTGGCGTTGTTTCATCCTTCGTTGTTCTGGCTGAGCAACCTGTTCGGCGGCGGGCCGTGGACGCGGATACTGCATCCGTTCATGGGCGTGGCGATGTTTGTGCTGTTTCTCGGATTGGTGCTGCAGTTCTGGCGCGCGAATTTTTTCATCGCCAACGACCGTACCTGGTTGCGCCGCATCAATCGGGTCATGGTCAACGACGAACAAAGCGTGCCACCGGTGGGCAAGTACAACGCCGGGCAGAAGCTGCTGTTCTGGACTTTACTGCTGTGCATGCTGGGTTTGCTGTTCAGCGGGCTGGTGATCTGGCGCGCGTATTTCAGCGAGTACTTTGGCATCGCCACGATCCGCTGGGCGATGTTGCTGCATGCGCTGGCGGGGTTTGTGCTGGTGTTGAGCATCATCGTGCACATATACGCCGGGATCTGGATCAAGGGTTCGATTGACGCGATGTTGCATGGCTGGGTCAGTCGCGCCTGGGCGAGGAAGCACCATGCACTGTGGTATCGCGAAGTGACTCGCGAGCCGATTGATAAAGACCCGAAAAAGGGCTGACATGCCAACCATTCTTGAGCCTGGAGAAATCGAAGCGGCAGCCACTTCGCCGCCGTTTCTGTATCTGCCCCCGCGCAATCTGTTCACCTTGCGTGCGCAGCGGCTGGAGCAATTGGCGCAGGGTCATCCGCTGGCCGATTATCTGCTGCTGATTGCCGGGTTATGCCGCGTGCAACAGCAGATCTTCGATGATCCACCGGCCACAGAACCTGTCGACGAACAACGCCTCGAAGTGTGCCGACAACACGGCATGCCGCCGTTCGCTGCCGACACCTTGATCCGCGAAGACGGTTGGCAGCTTTACCTCGACGCCTTGCTGCAACGCTACGTCGCGCCGCAGCAACCAGCGGTGATTGACGCGCTGACCAGTTTGCGCGTGGCCAGCGTCGGACAACTGCGTGCCTGGGCCGTGGCGCTGGTCAGCGGTCAATATTCACTGCTGCCGGCGGCACTGGTGCCGTTTCTCGGCGCGGCGCTGCAAGTCGCCTGGAGCCATTGGCTGCTCAGCGTACCCAACCTGCAACTGACCCCCGGCGACAGCCTCAGCCAATGCCCGGCCTGCGGATCACCGGCAATGGCCGGGGTAATTCGCCATCGCGGCAAACATAACGGTTTGCGCTATCTGGTGTGTTCGCTGTGCGCCTGCGAATGGCATGTGGTGCGGGTCAAGTGTGTGTATTGCGAGCAGAGCAAAGGCCTGAATTACCTGAGCCTTGAGGACGATCGCCACGCGGCCAATCACGCGCCGTTGCGCGCGGAGTTGTGTCCCGGTTGCAACAGCTATCTGAAATTGCTGTATCTGGAAAATGACGCCGAAGCGGAAGCGCTGTCGGCGGATCTGAGTAGCCTGTTGCTGGACATGCGCCTGTCGCAGGACGGTTATCAGCGACTGGCGCCGAATCTGTTGCTGGCACCCGGAGATGAATGAATCCGGGTGCCACAGGTTGATCAGCGTTGCGAGGTAACGATCGAGAAATTCCCCGGCGCTTTTTCCAGCAAACCGAGAAAGCGCACCAGATCGATTTTGCTGCCGTCCACCCGCAACTCGTCGGATGTCAGCGCCTCTTTCAGCCCGGCGCTGCCACCGAGCAGTTGCACGAACAGATTCTTGGTCACCGTCAGCGTCGCATTGGCATCCGCCACCGGCGCGGCTTGGCGGTAGTGCAGCACGGCGTTCTCGATCCACAGCACGAAGGATTCGTGGGTGTCGGTCAGCACCAGGTTCAACGTCAGGTTTTTACCCGCAGCCGCTGGCCCGTCGAGACTGGCGGCCATGGCTTCGAGGAAGCGCTCGGTCGGCGTTTGTTTCATCAATTCGAGCAGATCCGAACGGCGCACGCCTTGGCTGGGCGGGCCGTTGCGTAACTCATCGGCGGCCGTCAGGTAGCTGTTGCGCCAGGTCGCCGATTCCGCCTGATAGCCCATTTGCTCGTAGGCACGCGCCAGCAATTCCTTGGCGGATTTGTCGTCGGGCGCGTCCAGCACCGCTTGATTGAGCAATTCAGCGACCCAGCGGTAATCGCCGTTGTCGTAGGCCACTTGGGCTGCCTGAACCACCTTGGCCGTGCCGCCCATCAATGCAACGTAGCGCTTGGCGGCGTCTTTCGGTGCCAGGGGATTGAGGTTCGCCGGGTTGCCATCGTAGGCGCCGAGGTACAGCTGATAGATCGCTTTGACGTTGTGCCGCAGGTCGCCGTAATAACCACGGGTGCCGAAGTACGAGGCCAGCGAGTCGGGCAACTGGATCTGCTCGGCGATCTCGTTGGGCGTGTAGCCGGAGTTCATCAGGCGCACAGTCTGGTCGTGCATGTATTTGTAGACGTCGCGGTGTTTAGTGATGAATTCACGAATGCGCTCATTGCCCCAGATTGGCCAGTTGTGTTGGCCGAAATACACTTCGGTGTCGCCCAGTTGATCCAGCGCGGTTTGCGTGTAATTCGACCAGAGCAGCGCGTCGCGCACCTTGGCGCCACGGATCGGCAGCAAGTTGTGCATGGTCTGCGCGAGAATCTCCGCGCCGCCATAGGCCTTGCGCGCGGGTACGGAAAAGGTCAGCTCCGCCGGCGCTTCGGCACCGGGCATGTTGTGGAAAATCATGCTCACGCCGTCGAGCACCAGCTCCTGAGTCGGCTGATCGATGATCTGCGTCGGCGCAAGAATGCCGATGCTGCCGTAAGCGACGGTTTTGCCCAGCCCGGTATCGACCATGCCTTTAGCACCCGGCACGAGGTTTTTGCCGAACTGGTACATCGAACGGCGCGACATCGCCGGGCCGGCCAGCACGTTTTCGCTGGTGGCTTCTTCCATGAAGCCGGCCGGGGCGACGATTGGCAGCTTGCGTTGCGCCGCGTCTTCAACCGAGGTGACGCCGAGCACACCGCCGAAATGGTCGGCATGGTCATGGGTGAAGATGATCGCGGTCACCGGTTTGTCGCCGAGTTGCTCGCGAGCGAAGGCCAGCGCAGCGGCGGCGGTTTCCCTGGAGGTCAGCGGATCGACCACGATCCAGCCGGTCTGGCCTTCGATCAGGGTCATGTTGGCGATGTCGAAACCGCGCAGTTGATAAATACCGTCAGTGACTTTGAACAGGCCGATCTGCGCATTGAGCATCGCATGGCGCCACAGGCTTGGATTGACCGTGGGCGGGGCCTTGCCGGCGACGAAGGTGAACGCATCGAAATCGATCAGGACGCTGCCGTCCGAGCCGAGGATTTTCCCGGTCGGGCGGGCGATGAAACCACGTTTGGCGTCGTCGAAATCCTTGGTATCGGTCAGGTCCAGGCCTTTGACCGAAGCTTCGATCACTGCTGCGGTCGCGGGTGTGGCATCGCCATTGGCCACGCTGACTTTGTGGTTGTCGCAGCCGCCGAGTGCAAGCAGCGTCAATGCGATGAGGGCAGGGCGGGTCGATCTCATTATTGTTGGTCTCTGTGGTCGAGTGCGGCCCAGCGTAGGACGGCAGGTGTGATGTGGCCAATGCATTGTTTACATCCAGACAATGCGTGGCTAGCATCGACGCCATGGATCTGAAACGTCTCAATCATCTGTTAGCCCTCGCCGAAGAACGCCATTTCGGCCGCGCTGCCGAGCGCGTGCATCTCAGCCAGCCGGCCTTGAGCCGCAGCATTCAGGCGCTGGAAAACCAGACCGGCCAGCGCCTGTTTGATCGCGACAGCGGAGACGTGCGACCGACGCCGGCGGGGGAGTTTCTGATTCAGCGTGCGCGACACTTGCTGTTCGATGCACGCTCGCTTGAGCGCGACATGGCGCTGTATGGCGACAGCCAATTGGGCAGCATCGCCTTCGGCGTAGGACCGTTTCCGGCGGCGATGTTGATGCACCAAGTGCTGCCGCAATTACGTCTGCAGCATCCGCAGGTTTCGTTGCGGGTAGAGGTGAACAACTGGCAGATTCTCGAAGCGCGACTGCGCACCGAGGCGATCGAATTCTTCGTCGCCGATATCCGCAACTTCTCGGCTGATAAGGATTTGCTGATTCGACAATTGGGCCAGGTCTCGGCGGGATTCTTCGTGCGACCGCAGCATCCGCTGGCCGGGCGCGAAGTGACGATGAGTGAGTTGCCGAGCTACGGCGTCGCGACCACACGCCTGCCGGCCGTGGTAAAGACCGAAGCGCTGCCGATCATGGTCGAGTGCGACGATGTGGCGTTGTTGAAGTCCGTGGCGATGCGCACCGATACGATGCTTGGCGTGATTCATGGTGCGGTACTTGAGGATGTAGAGGCGGGCAGGTTGGTCGAACTGCGGATTGTCGATAAGCCGCAGCTGCACTCGGAGATTGGCGTGGTTAGTTTGCCGAACAGAAGCCTTTCGCCTAGTGCGCGGTGTGTGATTGAGGCGATTGTTGTCGAGATGGAGGGGGGCGTTGCCCCTGGTATCGGGTAGGGGCAACGGTGGAGGGAGGCTATCCGGCGAACCCGATAACGTCTCAGTACCCTATTGGGGCGGGGGGGGCGTAACGTTTCGCCTTTGGTACCCACGCATCCAACTCATCATCTTTGATTTCACCGAGCACAATCTGGCCGCGCTGCAGAGCTTGCATCACTTCTGGGGAGGAGAATACAGCCTCTGCATCCAGAAAACTGCCTCGAAAGATCCAGACACCTGACTTTGGAGTATTTTGCTTGTCTGGACGTATTACCCACATTTCAAGTTTTCGCTGCTCCTGGCCGGGGATTGTCGTGAATAAGCCTTCCCCGTAGTCGCGAAGTGTGGGCACGTCGAAGCAGGCCACCTTTAAACGGGCTGTCAGCTCCGCCTGCGTTCCTTTGGGGAAGATGAAAACGAATGCCATGAGATAGCTCCTCAAAATGGTAATAAGCGCCTGCGCCCACTCATGCGCGCGGCATTCCTTGCTTTCGCTACGCCGGGGCTGCCACAACGACAATCACCCCGCACATGTCGATCGTGATCCCTGCAACACGTCTCGGCTACTGTCAGAAATACCAGTCTTTTAGATCAATACGGCATTTGAAACCCCTGTTCAATCTCGAACCCGATTACGCGTCTGTCGCTGCCGAGATGACCTCAATCCTCGCCGGGCAACTCCACTCGCGCCACTAACCCCGCGCTCGAGCGATTACGCAACGTCAGCTCGCCACCCTGTTCGCGCACAATCGCGCGGGCAGCCGACAGACCGAGTCCGACACCCCCAGTGTCACGATTGCGCGAGGTCTCCAGGCGAAAGAACGGATCGAACACTCGCTGCAAAAACTCCTCGGGAATCCCCGGCCCGGCGTCGCTGACTTCAATGCAGATCGAATGGCCGTCACGACTGAGAACCGTGCGTGGTTGCGTCCCGTATTTCACGGCGTTTTCCAGCAGGTTGACGATCACCCGTTTGATGCCCAGCGGCCGGCCGTAGTACACCAGATGTGGCGGGCCGCTGAAGTCGATGGCGATATTCTGGTCGCGGTAGTCGTCGATGATGGTTTGCAGCAGTTCCGACAGATCGAACGCGGTGCATGGCTCGAGGTGCGTGTCTTCGCGAAAAAAAGCGAGTGCAGCGTTGATCATCGATTGCATCTCTTCGATGTCGCGAATCATCTTGCGCTGGTAATCGAGGTCTTCCATGAACTCGCTGCGCAGGCGCATGCGCGTCAACGGCGCGCGCAAATCGTGGGAGATGGAGGCGAGCATGTGCGTGCGCTCGGCGATGAAAT
Organism: Pseudomonas sp. P4795; assembly: GCF_048822895.1. Taxonomy (NCBI): domain Bacteria; kingdom Pseudomonadati; phylum Pseudomonadota; class Gammaproteobacteria; order Pseudomonadales; family Pseudomonadaceae; genus Pseudomonas; species Pseudomonas sp. P4795. The sequence goes on from NZ_JBMFBT010000008.1 coordinate 243,102, forward strand.
GCTGGATCTGCGCCTGCATCGTATTGAAGGCGATGATTGCCTGACGGATCTCGTGCGGGCCTTCGATGTGGATCGGCGGTGCCTTGATATCGCCGCCAAACCGGCGTGCGGCGTGCGCAAAACGCTGCAACGGGTTGGCCAGTTGCCGCGTGGCAATCCAGGCCACCAGCAACGTGGCGACCAGCCCGAGGCCGATGATCACGGCAATCCGCAGGTTAAAGCTCAGGCCCCAGCTGCGTTGCGGCGGGGTGAACGATAACCAGCTGTCATCGGCCAGCCGCACCAGCGCAACGTAGTGCGCCTGCGGGTTGCCTTGCGGCCAGTCGTCGGGGTTGAACGCGTCGATCTGCCGCTTATCGCCGAGCAACTGCCGCAACGCCGGTACTTTGCCTGCTTCAACCGGGGCGCCGGCGCCGGGCAGATTGAAATCCGCTCGATGGGCTTTCCACAACACAACCAGCGTCGGGCTGCTGGCTGCACTGGCCAACTGCGTGCGCAACTCAGCGGGCGCCGCTTCGATGACCCGGGTGGTGGCGGCGATCTGCTCCAGCAGGCCGCTGCGCTCGATGGGCGGACGCGCCCAGATGCCTGCGACCTGCACGAACATGGCGTTGAGCATCAGCGAGGCGAGCATGGCCGCGACAATCGTCAAGGCGATCCGCCGCCGCAGGCTGTCGTGGCGCAACAGGCGGAAGATCACGAGCGGCTGACCTTGGCGGTAAACATATAGCCTCCATTGCGCACGGTGCGGATCAAGTCCGGGCGTTTGCTGTCGGGTTCGATCTTGCGCCGCAAGCGACTGACCTGCACATCGATGCTGCGATCAAACGCCTCGTGGCCCTGGCCGTGCGTCAGGTCGATCAGTTGTTCGCGGGTGAGGATGCGTTGCGGGTGCTCGAGAAACACCAGCAACAGATCGAATTCGCCGGCCGACACAGGGATCATCACGTCTTCGGGCGAGCGCAGTTCGCGGCAGGTAATATCCAGATGCCAACCGGCGAAAGCAATGATTGGCCGTGAGGGTTGGGTACTGCGAGGCGCCTGATCAGCGGCCCGGCGCTGCAAGGCACGCACGCGCGCCAGCAACTCCTGCGGGGCGAAGGGTTTGGTCAAATAGTCGTCCGCCCCCAGCTCCAGACCGACAATCCGGTCACTCAACTCGGCCATGGCCGTGAGCATGATGATCGGGATGCCCATCTGCGCCCGAATCTTCTGGCACAGGCTCAGACCACCTTCACCGGGCAGCATCAGGTCGAGAATGATCGTGTCCGGCCGGGCCTGCGCAATCGCCGCCCACATCGCCTCGCCATGCGCGGCCACGTCGACCTCATAGGCGTGCTGCACGAAGAACTTCTTCAGCAGGGAGAGAATTTCCACGTCGTCATCGACGATCAGCAGTCTGCTCACGTTGGCGCGATCCAGGAACCGAAAAGAACGCATCTAAAAGCATTTCGCCGCCCCGGTCATTTATTTCAATCCTGCAACATTCCTTCCGTGCGGACATCAACGCGACATCGCCGGGCAAAAAACCTCGGGCAATCTGCGGGCATTCCATCCAAGGGAGGCTCACATGAAGTACATGAATAGCGGCTTTGGCACCAACGCCCACGGCGCCATGCGTCCGCTGATTCTGACCCAGCGCACCACCGCGCCGGGCCACGACACGCCGATGTTTTTCCAGGAGATCGGCCTCGGGCTGACCAGCGATCAGAGCCAACTGGTCATGCGTCGCTACTTCGAGCGCTTCAGCGCGGAGGGCGCGCAATGGGTGGAATACATCCACTCGATTTCGACGGTTGAATTCATCCACTGGATCATGGCGCACGGCCAGTTGCGCATCGAGTGTTCCGACAATACCCCGCACAAGAAGGAAACACATTGATGAGTAGCCATCGCTCACTGGCGCTGTTGTTCGCCGCCACGCTCGTGTCGGCATGCAGCAGTAAAAAAGTCCCCGTCGAGCCGCATACGGGATTTCTGTCCAATTACAGCGTACTCAAGGAAGGACAGACGCCCTCGGGGCAGAAGGTGTTGAGTTGGGTCAGTCCGGCATTGGCGAACGGCCATTACACCAGTGTTTACCTGGCACCGAGCCAGTTTTATCCGAGGGCTGAGCCTACAGAGCGGATCCCACAAAGCACGTTATCCGGCGTGACCTGTTACTACGATGCCACGCTCAAGCAGGCGCTGGGCAAAGTGGTGCCACTGGTGTCGAAACCCGGGCCGTACACGCTGATTGTGCGACCGGCGATTACCCAGGTTGCGGCCAGCACTCAAGGGCTGCGCTTTTATGAATGGCTGCCGGTCACGCTGGTCGCGGCGGGCGTAAGCACAGCCACCGGCATTCGTGATCGGGACAGTGAAATAGCCACCGAAGTGTCATTCCATGACGGTGCGACCGGGGAGGTCGTTGCAGAGGTAGTGCGTGCGGGCCTGGGCGTGCCACTGGAAAACGACAAACAAGTGATGACGCCGGACAACGTCAAAAGCGTGCTCGATGGCTGGGCCACGGACCTGAGTCAATCGTATGTCGCCGTGCGCAAAGCACGGGTGGTCGGCATCCGCTAACTTCTGTTGCCTGAGGAAGCCAATCGAAGCGGTGCAAATGACCGCGCGTTATGTCGACCAACCGAAGTTGCATTCGGAGATTGGCGTGGTTAGTTTGCCTAACGGAAGCCTTTCTCCGAGTGTGCGGTGTGTGATTGAGGAGCTTACCTTCAGGGGATATTCATTCTTCGTACAGATCAATACGGTGGGGACGCTGAATTTCCTTGAAACCTTCATACCGAAGCAGGCGCTGTGCGACTTCCTCGATAGACGCCCCGGACGTGTCAAAGGTGATCAAGATATCGTTTTTAGATTTAGATCTGATATCAGCGATCTGCTGCTCCGATGGCTTTTCATCGACGCGAATAACGCCTTCACGACTCAGCGCTGCAATACTTGCCTCTATAATCGCCTCGCATTCTTTACGGCATTCGTCAGTAGTCTTCACAACATCTGCGTAATGACCGCCATAACTCCTCCAATTACGAGAGGATAATCCTACTCGTTTCAATTTCTCATCCACTTGCGCCCGCTTAAATTTGGCTGGGGGCACCACTACCACTACCATATCCATATCCACTTTCATGTATGTCTCTCCTTTATTCGTTCGTTTTGTCCCGTGCCGATGTCCACCGGCCACAGATGACAATCCTGAGTCGCATCACCGCGTCGAACAACTGTCAGAAATGACAGTCCTTCAGATCATTCCGAAATATGAAACCGCCTTTGATATTCGTTAACCCAACCTGACATTAGGTCCAGCGCGTTTATCGAGCAGGGAGCCTGAGTGAGAGGTCGCGACACGATGGTGCGCTCTAACGCAGGACGATCGCCGAGGCAGCAAAGCAGAGGCCGCCGCCGTCCACTAACATCATCAGGCAGATCTTCGAAGCGAAGCTGCGCCAGGGCGCCAGCGAGTCTGGTGCCACGACGGTTATGTTCGGGAGTGCCTGATGTCTGTGAGTGTTGCGCCGCGTTTACCTTCCATCGACAGTTTATTGCGCCACGCGGCGTGTCAGCCGCTGGCCGAGCGTTATGGGCGCGAGGCGTTGCTTGGGTGTTTGCGTCAGTTGCTCAATGAACTTCGATCCGACGTGCAGCAAGGTCAATTGACGGCGATTGAAATCAGCCCCGAAGTCCTGGCCGGACGCGTTGGCGAACGCCTGGCGATGCAAACGCGCAGTAACGTGCGCCGGGTGTTCAACCTGACTGGCACGGTGTTGCACACCAATCTCGGCCGCGCCTTGTTGCCTGAGGAAGCCATCGAAGCGGTGCAGATCGCCGCGCGTTATCCGCTGAATCTCGAGTTCGATCTGGCCAGCGGTAAACGCGGCGACCGCGATGATCTGATCGAAGGTTTGATCCGCGAACTGACCGGCGCCGAAGCCGTGACCGTGGTCAATAACAACGCCGCCGCCGTGCTGCTCACGCTGAACAGCCTCGGCGCGCGCAAGGAAGGCATCATTTCCCGGGGTGAGTTGATCGAGATCGGCGGCGCATTCCGCATCCCCGACATCATGGCCCGCGCCGGCGTGCGTTTGCATGAGGTCGGCACCACCAATCGCACCCACGCGCGCGACTATGCAGCGGCGATCAATTCGCGCAGCGGTTTGATCATGCGCGTGCATGCGAGCAACTACAGCATCGAAGGTTTCACTGCGCGGGTGCCGACCGCGGAACTGGCCGAGTTGGCGCACAGTCACGGTTTGCCGCTGCTTGAAGACCTCGGCAGCGGCAGCCTGCTGGATTTGACCCGTTGGGGTTTGCCGGCGGAACCGACGGTGCGTCAGGCATTGCACGACGGGGCAGACATCGTCACTTTCAGTGGCGACAAATTGCTCGGCGGGCCGCAGGCCGGGGTGATCGTCGGGCGCAAAGAGCTGATCGCGAAGATCAAGAAAAACCCGCTGAAACGCGCGCTGCGGGTCGACAAGCTGACCTTGGCCGCGCTGGAAACGGTGCTCGGGCTGTATCGCGATCCGGATCGATTGGCCGAGCGCTTGCCGAGTCTGCGCCTGTTGACCCGAGCGCAAGCGGACATTCTCGAGCAAGCCCGGCGCCTGCAACCGCCAATGGCGCAGGCGTTAGGGGAATCGTGGAATGTCAGCGCAATCCCGGCACTGGGCATGATCGGCAGCGGCAGCCAACCGGTGGCGCGGCTGCCGAGCGCGGCGCTGTGTTTGCGCCCGCATGTGTCGAAACGCTTGCGCGGGCGCTGGCTGTTGAATCTTGAAGCGGCGTTGCGCGCATTGCCGATTCCGGTGCTCGGGCGCATCGACGATGACGCGTTGTGGCTCGATCTGCGTCAGCTCGATGATGAGCCGGCGTGGCTCGCGCAACTCGGGCAGCTACAGACGTGATCGTCGGTACGGCTGGGCACATCGACCACGGCAAGACCTCGCTGCTGCAAGCGCTGACCGGGCAGTCCGGCGACCGTCGCCCGCAAGAACGCGAACGCGGGATGACCATCGACCTCGGTTATCTCTACGCCGAGCTGGCGCCGGGTGCGGGGCTGAGCGGATTTATCGACGTGCCGGGGCATGAAAAACTCACTCACAACATGCTCGCAGGCGCGCAGGGCATTGATCTGGTGTTGCTGGTGGTCGCGGCGGATGACGGCGTAATGCCGCAGACGCGCGAGCATCTGGCGATTGTGCAATTGCTCGGGATTCCGCGGGCACTGGTGGCGATTACCAAGTGTGATCGGGTCGAGGCGGGCAGGGTGGAGGAGGTGCAGCGCCAGGTGCTGGATCTGTTGGCTGCCGGACCGTTTGCCGACGCGCCGCTGATCGCGGTTTCGAGCATGACGGGCGAGGGCGTTGATGCGTTACGCGAGGCCTTGCTTCAGGCGCAGAACGAAGCTGCTGCGCGAAGTGTGACGGGCGGATTTCGTTTGGCCATCGACCGGGCGTTCAGTGCGGCCGGCGCGGGAATCGTGGTGACGGGGACGGCGTTATCCGGCTCGGTTAACGTGGGCGAAAAACTCATGCTCGCGCCGGGAGGCAAAGCCGTGCGGGTGCGCGGGCTGCATGCGCAAAATCAAGCGGCCGAACAGGCTGTCGCCGGACAACGCGTGGCACTGAATATCAGCGCCGAGCGTCTCGAACTCATGCACATTCATCGCGGCCAGTGGTTGCTCGCCGAATGGCTGCATGCGGCGACCCAAAGGCTGGATATAGAGTTCCAGTTATTGCCTGAAGAGCCGCGCAACTTCGAACACTTCCAACCGGTGCATCTGCACCTCGGCACACAAGACGTGATCGCGCGCGTGGTGTTGCTTGAAGGATCACGCCTGAATCCCGGCGAGCGCATGTTCGCGCAATTGCTGACGAACGCGCCGGTCCACGCAGTGATGGGCGACCGGCTGATCCTGCGTGACCACAGCGCACAACGCACCCTCGGCGGGGGCATGGTCCTCGATCCATTCGCCCCGGCCCGCCAGCGCCGCAGCCCCGAACGCCTAGCGCAGCTGAAAGTGCTGGCGATCACCGCTGATCTCGAACAAGCCTTGCCGAGCTTGCTCGAACACAGTCCCGGCGGCCTCGATCCGCAACGGCTGGCGCGCCAATTCAATCGTCCGCGTGACGGTTGGACACTGCCAGAAAACGTGCGACAGATCGAAACCCGCCAAGGCCCGGCGCTGTTCAATGCGCAGCGCTGGGGCATTCTCAAGTTCACGCTACTGGAGCAACTGGCGCGCCTGCATGAGCAGGAACCCGATCAGATGGGGCCGGATCGTGATCGCCTGCGGCGTTTCAGCGGCTTGAACCTGGAACGCGCGACTTTTATCAGTCTGCTCGACGAATTGCTGGTTGCCGGTTCGATCAGTGCGAGCGGCCCGTGGCTGCACTTGCCCGATCATCAAGTACGCTTGAATGCCGACGACGAAAACCTCTGGCAACTACTGCAACCGTTGTTCGAAGACGCCGGTTTCGATCCGCCGTGGGTGCGCGATGTGGCCCATGCCGTAGGCCAGGACGACGCCACTGTGCGTCTGCTCCTGCGCAAACTGGCGCGGCTCGGCCTGACGCATCAAGTGGTGCGCGATCTTTTCTTCAGCGATATCACGCTGCGGCAAATGGCGGCGGTGCTGCTGCGCCTGGCTGAAGAAAATCCGCAGATCCAGGTCACAGCGTTCCGCGATGCGCTAGGCTTGGGGCGCAAGCGCAGTATTCAGATTCTTGAATACTTTGATCGTCTGGGGCTGACCCGGCGCATCGGTGATCGTCGGCAGATTCGCCTGGACAGCGCGCTGGCAACGGCCGTGGTCAACTGAGTTCAAGGAAGGCAATCGCGCCCGGTGGCGCGGCCGGGCTTCAAACCCGGTTGGGGACGGCATCCGTTCCCGGGCAGGTTCGACTCCGGCTGCCTTCCGCCAATCCACCGTCAAGCGCGAGTTATTCGAACAGCTGGACGAGTTGTTCTGACTCAGAACCCCAGCGGGTACTGAATCACCACATACACCCGATCAATGTCATCGCCGGCCTGAGCACTGTTCGCACGGTGCGAAACATGCGACAGCTGCACCGACAGATCCTTCGCCGGCCCCGACTGCACAACATAGTGCAGATCAGTATCGCGCTCCCAATGCCGGCCGCCGTTGCCTTGCTGCGGTTGGTAGTCACCGCTGTCGGCATCGAACGGGTTGTAGGCGCCGCCCTTGGGTGCGCGGGTGCCATCGATGTGGCTGCCGGAAACGTAGCGGGTCATGAATTTCAGGCCGGGAATGCCCAATGCGCCGAAGTCGAGATCGTAACGGGCCTGCCAGGAACGTTCGTTGGCGCCGTTGAAGTCGGCGTATTTGATCGAGTTGGCGAGGTAGATCGAGTCGCCGCCAACGAAATCGAACGGCGTGTTGCCATCGATGCGCTGCCAGCCGAGCAGCACGGCCTGCGCGCCAAAAGTGTATTTGCCGGACAGACTGAACGCGGTGTTGTCGATGGCGCCGGCCAGCGCCTGCCCGGTATCGCGGGTGTGATAGACGTTGGCGTCGAGCAGCACGCCGGACTGCTTGAAGTGCAGGTTGGCGTAATACTGGTGCCAGGTATCGCTCAGATCCGAGGCGTACAGCGCACCGCCGAGCGGGCTGTCGCTGAACAGATCGGCGCCGACGAAACTGATGCCGCCGGCCTCGGTATTGGCGCCATAGCCGTAGAAATCGCCTTTACCGGATGAACTGTCCTGATTTTTGAATGCAGTGAAATGACCCGCGACCAGGTTCAGATTGTCGATTTCATGGCTGGTGAGCAGTAAACCCGTAGCGTATTCGGGTTGCAGGCGTTTGTCGGAGGTGTCGAATACCGGCGTTTCGACGGTCATTTCGCCGAAGGCGAGGGTAGTGCGCGAGGCCTTGATCTTGAGCGCGCCACCGGCGCTGGAGTACTCACTTTCGCTGCGCCCGTCGCTGTCTAGCGGTAGCAGTCCCGTGCCGGAATGGCCTTTGCCGCCATCCAGTTTCAATCCGTAAAAGGCGTGAGCGTCCACCCCGAATCCAACAGTTCCTTCGGTGAAACCGGATGCGAAACTGCCGATAAACCCCTGAGCCCACTCCTGTTTATAGTTTTTGCCTGTAGGCGAGGGCGAGCGGTAGTCGTTGTTCAGGTAGAAGTTGCGGCTGAGGATTGCGGTTTGCGCATCGTCGAGAAAGCCGCTGGCCGACGCCGCTTGGGTCAACCCCGAAACCAACAGCGCCAGCGCGATGCGTGAATGCGAAAAAACCTTCATGAGGACGTGACCAGCAGTGGGGGAGTGCGCTGATAGTCGGAGACATTATGGTTCGACGATTGAGCGGATGTGCTGAGTGATGTCCATTGCCGATATTCGTAAGCGGTCGTGGCCTTCGACGCTGAAACCCGCCAGCCAGAAATCAAGTTAAAGTGTTGATCAATTTCTGTTGATGCCTGAATCATGAATCGTCAGCTGTTTGTTTCTCTGGATGGACCCAAGGGCACGGGTAAAACCACGCTGTTGGAGGCTGTTACCAAAGCACTGAGGGCCGAGAACAAAAAGGTCATCCGGCTTTGCGAGAAAAAAAGCGATCCCTTCAGAGGGGAAACGATGGCCCTCGTTAACCAATTCGTCAGACATCCAACCCGGGATCTGGAATTGAGGGTGTGTGAGCGCTTTGCAGATAGCCGTGCCTGGATGTCCGAGCACGTGCTGACCAGGCAGCCAGCAGACAGCATCATCCTGATCGATCGCTGGTATCCCTCCGATGCCGCGTTTCGCCGGATAGTGCCGTTTGCAGAAACTCTGCAGTTGAACATCGATCGCAACGTGCGCGTGCCAGACCTGCATGTCGGGGTTGTCACCGCCCCTGAGATTTCCTGGGCAAGGGCAGCGGAACGACGGCGTGGACTGAGCAGTACCGTGATGCACAAGCTGGAAGAACAGGTCGCGAGCACCGCAGCGTTCGAGCAAGCGATTGCGGATCATGGCTGGATATTGTGCCGCAACGAAGGAACGATCGAAGACGCAACGATGCAGGTGATTTCCGAGATCTATAAAGTCCTTTGATGCAGGGGCAGGGGCGCACAGCCATAAAATCAGACACTCAAGCAGGCACTCGATGCCGACTTGGAGGCGCGCCTGCAAACCGCGATCGAGTCCGGTGGACTGGCGCCCGATAGCGATCTGTCAGCGTTATTTGCGCTTGAGCAAGTTCGGGTCGTTGCAGCGCTGATGCAGTTGCGTCGCCCGCGCGGGCAGACCCGCTCCAAGCGTACGTTTATCAAGCGGGCACAGATGCAACAACTCTTCTTCGACGATGCGATTGCTCAGACTCAACTCCAGCTCCGGGCAATCGAGATCGAGCCAGTCACCGTGTTGCAGCGGGGGTTCGCTGTCAGGATGGCCCAGGCCATGAAACACGTAGTGAACCATGCCTGGCTGCAGGAACTGTTCGTGTTGCTCGAGGAATGCTTGGGTGTATTTGCGCAGTGAGTGCCATTCCTTCAGATCAATATCGTACTCGCGATAGGAGATTTGCCTGTCCTGACGCTCGATACGAGCGTTGATCGACAATCGACACTGCAACTCTCCAAGAATCATTGCCGGAGCCAGTGCGCATTCGCGAAGATACGCCTGGTTGGCGTCCGGCGAGTCGAGGTTGCCGAGCAGTGGATCGTGCACTTCGTTACCGATGGTGAATCCGACAAAGTGCAGTTTGCCGAAGGAGTCGACCATATAAATGCTCACGATTCCCGGTTCACTGGCAATGCTCAGCGCCTGATAAGGGATGTTGAGCGCTTCGCCCTGCGTCTTGAGCAGACTGCCGTTGCCTTTGTAACTCCACGCCTGCTTTTTCGACATCGTCAGGCTGACCGTGCTGACCTGGGCGAGCAAATTATTGCCGGGTTTGAGTGGTGGCTGCAGGTCGATGTCCTGGGTGCTGTCACTGGCGGGCAGATGCTTGAGATGCTCGGCCCAGCCGCGATGCCAGCGACTGCAATACTGCAATGTTTCATACAGCCCGCCCTGTTCGGGAAACATGCGCAGGTTCTGGCCCGTCTGGAAGTCGAACACACCGATGCCTCGGTGTTCATGCTGGCGAAGGTCGAGCAACATCAAATAGTGTCCCATGATCTCTAATCCTTGAGCGGTAGGCTGATCGGCAATGCGTTCGCGGCTGACAGGGCAGGGAGGGGGTGCAGATTGTCGCGCAGACCCAGCGACAACAGCAGGCCGCCGATGCTCCCGGCCAATGCGACGTACAAAATAGATGGCAGGCCGAAATGCATGGCGGCGTAACCGGCGACGGCGGGTGACACGCCACCGCCAAGGATCTCGCCGAACCCGACGACGATGCCGGTAGCAGTGGGAAGCAGTGCAGGTGGCACCGACTCGCTGGTCAACGGCCCGACGGTCATGCAGATCAGGCTGAAGTTGAAGAAAGACAAAAGAAACAGCAGCAGAAATAGCAACCCGGTAATGGCCGGGCTGATGATTAACAGTCCCACCAACATTGCGCTGGTCATGAAGGAAACAATGACCACCGGTTTGCGTCCCAGTCGGTCCGACATCGCCGGAATGATCAACTGACCGATAAAACCACCAACACCCAAGGCGGATATCACGAAGGCCATCGACAGCGTTTCAAGGTGCATGTAGTCCGTGAGGTAACTGGGCAACATTGCACACAGTACGAACTGGCAAGTAAGAATGCAGAACATGATCAGGATGTTCAGGCTGACATTGCCGCTTTTGAAAGCACTCAACCAGTTTGCCCAAACCCTGCCTGAAGCTGGTTGCTGTTGTGCCGGCAAGGGCGCCGGTATATAGATTTTCCACAAATAGCCGGCCAGCAGTAGACCGGGCAACGAGATAATCGCGAAAACCATGCGCCACGAGTCGAACAGCTCCAACAGGCTGGCAGCCAGCAATGGCCCCAGGCACAGTCCGAGAATCGGGAATAACGCCTGCTGGAACCCCAGATTCTGTCCGCGGCGCTGCGGATGCGAAACCTCATCGGTGACAATGATACTGGTCGGTGTGAACGCACCTTCGCAGAGACCCATCAGCCCGCGGATGACGACCAGCCCGAAAAGTCCTCCGGCCAGAGCCGACATCCCCGAGAGCAGCGACAGCACTGCAATTGAAAGGACCAGCACGGTCTTGCGACCCAATCGATCAATCACGTAGCCCGCGCCCAGGGCTGAAAAACCCCAGGCGAAGGCCAGTGCTGCCGAGAGCATGCCGAGGTCCTGATAATCCAGCTGCAAGTCACGCATGATCACGGGAAACAGCGGCAAAATGATAAAGCGATCGAGCCCGACGAGGCCGAAACTCAAGGACAGCAGCAAAACCATCCGTCGTTCATATTGCCGCTTGGGCGGCGTAGCGAGATTGTCTCTGATCATCGTTCATCCTCCATGTGAAACCATTAATCAGGTGCAATGAAGGGTTTGCGAAGGAGGTCGAGAAACCGTGGCGTCGTACAGACCGCCAAGGTTTCTTGCAGACTCAAACGTAGCCCCGGCAAAACACGGGAATCAGGCTACCCATTCACCCACGGCCATTTCGGCGGTGAAGCCTGGGCCGAAAGCTGCCAGCATGCCGACATCGCCGGAGTTAAGACCCGACTCGAACTGTCGCTTGAGCACGTCGAAAACCACAACGCTGGCAATGTTGCCGGCTTCGGCGAGGCTGTTACGCGACTGTGAAACACGGTTCGAGGCAAGGTCCAGCTGCAGGACCAATTCGTCAAGAATCTTGCGGCCGCCAGTGTGGAAGATGAAGAAATCGTTCTGCGCACAGTTCTGTTCAAGAGTGTCGTAGTTGAGTTTCTCCATAATCGGCGCGACATCTTTAATAGAGTTCATGACGGCTTTGTCCAGCGTAAAGTGGAAGCCGGTGTCCTTTACATCGTACTTGATGTAGTGCTCGCTCTTCGGCAGGAAGAAAGAGTTGGTGGAACGAATCTTGAATCCTGACGCTTGATCATCAGCGCGCAATACGCAGGCAGATACGGCATCGCCAAAAAGTGCAGCGGAAATGAACGCGTGCAACTTGGTATCGTCAGGCTGATAACACAGCGACGAGAACTCCAGCGAAACAATCAACACATGATTACGCGAATCCAGTTTGGCGAAGTCATTCGCCCGGTTAATTGCTGCAGCACCGGCGACGCAACCGAGCTGGGCGATCGGCAACTGCACGGTAGAAGTTGGCAAGTCCAGATCGTTGATCAGGTGTGCGGTGAGCGATGGCATCATGAAACCGGTGCACGAGGTGACCACTACCATACGGATGTCATTGGTCGTCAAGCCAGCGTTTTCAATGGCTTGGCGGGCAGCAACGGAGGACATCTGGCGGGCTTCACGCTCATAGACGATGCTGCGGTGAGTGAAGCCGGTGTGTACCGCCAGCTCTTCGATCGGCAGGATCAAATGCCGTTCGTTGACTTCGGTATTCTGGATCATACGTTTGGCCAGAGCCATGCGCGGATGGTCGCCGTGCAAGCTCTCCAGATGCTCAATCATCTGTTGCTGAGTGATCTTGTTCTTCGGGAACATTACGTGCGGGAGACAAAGAGTCGACATGATGAATCCTCGGCCATATATAGCCAATAATTAGTTTGGGAGTAATTCCCGGTTTAAATAACGGCAGTTTGCTACCCCCGGGAAGACCAAGGGTTAAATGCTTTTGGCTAATAAGTGATTTTTATAAGCAACGCAATTCTTGTTTTAATATTCAAGCGGTCGAGCGTCAGAAACTAACGCCCGGCCGTTTTATTTATACGTCCAATACAAACTTGTAGGCGTATTGCCAGGCCAGATTGCTTTCGCGCACATGTTTGCGTACGACCATGCGTACCGGCGCGCCGGTTTTCAGTTGTTCCGGATGAGTGATGTCAACGATTTCCGACGCGATCACCAAGCCATCGTCCAGACGAACCATCGCCATGCAGCGAGGCACTGTTTCGCCGTAGCCCATGGCGGCAAGGATCGGATTCTCGGCGTGAGCCATGACTTCGATCTTGCCGCTGCGGGCGCAGCGGTACGGTTTTACGTTGAGCGAGTTGCAGGCGCCGCAAACAGTACGACGTGGGAAAAAGATTTCCTTGCAGTCTTCGCATTGACTGCCTTCCAGACGATATTTGCCGCCGTGTTCGCGCCATTCGCGAAGCATGCTGGCAGTGGTCATCCGATGAATCTGTTCGGGGTACATAGACATGGTCCGGCTCCTTAGTCGTTGGAAAGAACGATCACTGAGTTGTGGGCGGCATAACCTCCCAGGTTTTGCGACACGCCGATGCGCGCGCCCTTGACCTGGTTGTCGGATTCACCGCGCAACTGACGGAACAGTTCGGTGATGTGCAGAATGCCGTCACAACCGGACGCATGACCGCGGCCAATGTTGCCGCCGTCGGTGTTCAATGGCAGCGGACCGTCAATGCCGATGCCGCCCTCCAGGACAAAATCGCCGGCCTGACCCTGTTTGCAGACACCCATCGATTCCATCTGGATCAGACCCGCGCCGAGCAAGTCGTAGACCTGCGCGACATCGATATCCTTCGCGGTGATGCCGGCCTTTTTATAGGCGATTTCAGCGCAAGCGATGGAGTTGGCAGAGACGGCCATGCCGACATTTTTTGGCAGGCCGGGGTGATGAAGGGTCGGGTTGTGAAAACGCGTGCCGAAGTAATGGGAAACGCCTGTATAGGCGCATCCGCGAACGAATACTGGTTTGTCGGTGTATTTGTGAGCCAAGTGTTCGGCGACCAGAATCGCGCAACCGCTCGCTTCACCCCAAGCCAGCATCGAGCCGAAGGCTTCGCTGTTTTTCAGGGTATCGATAGATGGAATCGCATGGCCGAAGCGCGTGGCATTCGGGGTGTTGTGCGCATAAATACGCATCTGCCGGCCAAAGGTCGCCAACACATCAGCTTCACGCCCGGCATAACCGAACTTTTCAAAATATTCCGCCGTCGCCAGGGCAAAAGCGTCGGTGTGGGAAATACCCAGGAAGTAGTCGTACTCACATTCGGTACTGGAACCGATGTATTCGGCATAGTTGAAGTGGTCGGTCATCTTCTCGAAGCCGCCGACCAGAACAATGTCGTATTCCCCGGAGGCAATCATTTGATGGCCCATCTGGAACGACACGGAACTGCTGGTGCAGTTGGCGGTGCTCATGAACGTCGGCGCCGGGCTGATGCCCAACGTGTCGGAGATGGTCGGGCCGAGACCGCCATATTCCGAAATGCCCTCGCCGTGATAACCGTAGGCCACACCCTGGATTTCCCGAGGATGCATCCTGGCGTCTTTAATAGCTTTATAAGCCGACTCGACGATCATTTCCTTGAACGTCTGCCGGACCCTGGAACTTCCCGGTTTCGGCGTATAGGCGGCCGAAACGATTGCAACACGACGTGCGCACATGTACATGCTCCTTGCGTAGACAGGCGAAATCAGAGGTAGGCGGTGAGGGCGTAGTCAGGTCGCAAATACTTGAACTCGTATTTGATGGAAGTGCCGTAATCCACGTACAGCTTGTTTTCAAGCGATTCGCGCAGTGGCTTGTTGCGCTTTTGGTAGGCCTCGATGGCAGGGGTAACCGTCAAGGCGATTGCGTCGCTGCCGGCACCGAAACCGTAAGACACCAGCAGGATTTTTTGACCGGGACGCGCTTGGTCGAGCACGCTGATCAAACCGAGTAGGGGGCTGGCAGCACCGGTGTCACCAACGCTGCTCGCGTAGATGCCGGGCTCGACCTGTTTCGGATTGAAACCCAGATGCTTGGCGAGGGAGTAGGGCGTGGACACCAGATTCTGCTGGAACACGACATAGTCGTAGTCCTGCGGGCAGGTGCGCAATTTGGCCATAATGCCTTCCGCCGCCCGGCGAGTCTGGTCTTCCAGGCCGATGCTGTTTTTGTCCGAGCCAAGCCCCATCCCGGAGCGAATATAACGATCGCCTTGCGGGCGAATGTTGTCGGCGACATCGGCTGCACAAGAGAAATTGCCATCGAATTCTGCGATGACATTCTCCGTGCCCACCAATAAAGCTGCCGCACCGGCGCCCGCATAGGATTCAGTCAGATCACCTGGGGCGGTGTTGCGATTGATCGTGTCGGCGCCGATTGCAAGGGCGCTGCCGGTCATGCCGGAAGCGACCAGTGCCTGGCAAATCTGCAGCGCAGAAGTGCCGGATTTGCCCGCGAACTGGACGTCGGCGCAATAGGCGTCATAGCCGCAACCGAGCATTTCGAGGATGACAGAGGCCGAGGCGCGGGAGTCATAGGGGTTGGTGCAAGTGCCCAGATACAAAGCCTCGACGCTACTGCCGGGGGCCATATCCAGTGCACGTTGGGCGGCCAATACACCGAGAGTGATCACATCTTCATCAGGTTGAAGAACTGCTCTTTCGGACACCCCCAACTGGTTTTGCACGAGATGGAGATCGGTGTTCTTCCAGACGTTAATCACTTCTTCGACTTTCAAGCGACAAACGGGAACGCCAGTGCCGTAGCTCACTATTCCTGCTTTTTTCACGTTCATTTTCCTTTTGATTCCATTCGCTGTCAGAAAACAAGGGTGTTGCGTCGCCGTATATCCTGAAACATACGGAAAACTATCTTTAAAGCCTCACATATCGGGGTTTTGTCGTTTAGCCAGCAAAATCAGCGGTTTGGAGTTTCCGGACGGTTACCCAAAAAAGGGGGCTGATACTGCCACTTTGCCTCTCTCACTGCTATGATACGGAACGTATCGTTTCAGAATTAAAACTGCAGACTTGATGGTGCTAGAGGACGCTTCCTTGCTCAGACATCCTGCTTGAGCAGTCGGAAACCCCTAAAGTAACCAGAAAAGCCTGAAGCAAATTGATTGGAGTCAATGCTCAGCGCGTTTACGTCACTCGAAACGAAACGGACCGTTTCGTTGCGATTTTCGGAAATCCTATACCTTGCATTGTATTTGTCAAGCACCCTGCCTGGAGAATTTACTGTGGCTCGTACACCCTCTCGCAGCTCCATCGGATCCCTACGGAATCCCCACACGCACAAGGCGATCATCAGTTCGACGATTGAGATCCTCAAGGAATGCGGTTATTCGGGACTCAGTATTGAGTCGGTTGCCCGACGGGCGGGAGCGAGTAAACCGACGATTTATCGATGGTGGAGCAACAAGGCTGCATTGATCGCAGAAGTCTACGAGAATGAAAGCGAGCAGGTCAGAAAGCTTCCTGATCTCGGCTCATTAAAAGCGGATCTCGACTTTTTGCTGCACAATCTCTGGAAAGTCTGGCGTGAAACGATTTGCGGCGAAGCATTTCGCTGCGTTATCGCGGAGGCTCAGTTGGACCCTGTGACATTGGTTCAGTTAAAGCACCAATTCATGGAGCGCAGAAGGGAAATGCCGAAGAAGTTGGTGGAAAATGCCATCAGCAGTGGTGAGTTACCGAAGGACACCAATCGCGAACTTTTGCTGGATATGATCTTTGGATTTTGCTGGTACCGGTTGCTGACCGAGCAGTTGGAGATGGAGCAAGATATCGAGGAATTTACGAC
The DNA here is from genome assembly GCF_048822895.1 of Pseudomonas sp. P4795. Lineage (NCBI taxonomy): Bacteria > Pseudomonadati > Pseudomonadota > Gammaproteobacteria > Pseudomonadales > Pseudomonadaceae > Pseudomonas > Pseudomonas sp. P4795. Next base: position 259,659 of record NZ_JBMFBT010000008.1, read on the forward strand.
TCTTTTACTAAACGGTATCAGTTCGAAGGGGTGATTCTGGTTTTCGAGATGTTCCCCTTAGCCTTGCGCTGGGGGGAACATTTTTTTGCGGGTTCAGTCAGTGCCGAACTCTCGATACAGCTGTGGCAGGAAACTGGCCAGATGGTTGAATTCGCACAGGTCATGAACGGCGAATTCGTAGGCGAGGGTTTCCAGTTCCGCTTCGCCGAAACCGTTGGCCTCCATCAGTGCGGCAGCCTTTTCGGCACCAGGAAAACGCGACATCGACGGATGACTGCCGACCCAGTAGCGACTGGTGAGATAGAGGCCTTCCGGAGTTTCTTTGAACAGGTGCACCATCAGCGACACCGGCACCTCGGGTTGTTCCGCCAGGCTCATCAACGCGCTGACACTACCGTCGATTTTCGCCTCGCGATACAGATCGGCACGCAAGCCCAGTTTTTCCGGCTCCTGGAAGTGGATATGCAGGTGCATCAGGCGATCGCCGACATATTCCGAGGCGCAGAAGGTGTTGCCGTACAAACGCTGTTCGAAACTCAGGGACGTCTGCTTGAGGCGTTCGTGATTGACGCAGGGATTGCTGACATGGGCATAAGGAAACCACAGGGTATAGCGCTCGGCTTCCAGCGGGTGCCACATGAACCACCATTTCAGCATCGCTGCGGTCGAGCCCGGGAAAAACTTGCGGCTCTGGACATACGCCATTGGCCCGGGCAGCAGGGCGTATCCCGATTCCTCGCTGACGAAGTCTGCCTCCAGCAACCGATTGATGTCCTCGATGCTCGGCGTCATGGTCTGTTCCAGCGGCAGTGGTCCTTGCTGGATCTTGCACACGGCGGAAAGGGGGACATTCATCTGCGCAGAGAAATACTTGGCGTAGGGCTTGTCCTTGATCGCCTCGCGATTGCGCAGGAATTGCTTCTGCATCGGCAGAGAGAAGTAAGTGAACGGGGTCATTACGCGCGCATCCATTGCGATGTTTTCCTTTGGCTAAATGGCCTTGGACCTGACAACATTCGTCGCCAATATCCGTACCTATCGAGGTATGTAGGTGATTTGAAGCTAAGCTTCATAAAAATAAAAGTCAAATTTGAATTTGAGTTAATAGGAGTTCATGCTCGTGTCCGGTCCAAATCAGGCAGCCTCTCTACGTGCTCAGCGACAAGATGGCCGGGTGACCCGCCAGCACATTCTGGAGACAGCAGGGCAGTTGTTTGCCGATCTGGGATATGCCAACACCACCAGCAAACAGGTCTGCGAGAACTCCAACTCGAACGTGGCGTCGGTCAATTATCACTTCGAGAACAAGGAGGGCCTGTACCGTGCCGTGCTGCTCGAAGCCCATGACCGTCTGCTCAGCATCGATATATTGTTCAGCTTGAGCCAGAGCCCTGCCTCTGCTGAGGACAAATTGCGTTTGATCATCACCGTCCTGATCGAGCGCGTGCGCAATCATCGAGATGCCTGGGCGCTCAAGGTGTTGAGCCGGGAATTGCTGTCGCCTTCGAGTTTGCTACCCTCGGTGCTGGAGCAGCAGGCCTATCCAAAAGCGAAGGTCTTTCGCGGCATTCTTGGGCAGATCCTGGGCTTGCCGGACGATCACCCGACCACGCTGCATTGTGCGCTGGGCGTATTTGCGCCTTGTCTTTTTCTGCTATTGGCCCACGAAGCGTTGAGCGAGAACGTGCTGCCGGGTCTGGCAATGGAACCCGCCGGGCTGATCGAGCACATGATGACTTACGCTCTCGCGGGCCTCAAAGCCGTGTCGGCGCAATAGCGAACGCGATTAGCGCTGCGCATCGCGTCGAGATCCAATGGCGGCTGTACGGGAGCACGGGAAATGAATAAAACCGTGAGGCGAAGAGAGCAATAGGTACAACTCGACGAGCGCCGATTTTTCCAGCGCTCGGCGATTTGGAGTGTTGTGGCCGCTGACAAAAAAAGATAAAAAATAAAAAATAAAAAATAAAAAATTCAATCACTTATGTAAATTAACCTCTTAAAAAAGATAGAAAAAATCTTCTGTCGCTGCTGGTATCATTTTTTACCACCTTCCCACTACAACTCGTAACGTCCGATAACGCAAATTAATGGGAAGCCGCAACGGCCGTTAGACATGTGCTTTCGTGTAAATCTCATGTGAAATGTATAGAGATTAGCGAAATTATGTTCAAAACATAATTTAGCTAATTTGTGTATACATGAAAATAAACTTAAGGACCTGGTTGAATCTACTGCGTTTTCGGCTATAGAGGTTTAATCACGCTCTGAAAGAGGATTTGCCAGTGCATGTCAACATTGCACCCGGAATGCAGGTGGTTGCTAAGGGGAAGGTATCAGTAGTGCAAAGAGCTATTTATCTAGCCACTGTTGAAGTTATGTTCGTCAGCAGCGGGGAAGTAGCGATGGTAAAACTTATCGAAATAGAGTTTCTCACGCAGCCTGATAAATTAGGAATGGTTCCCTTGGCGACTAGGCTCGCGGCGAATGCAACACTGGAGGAATTAGAAAAGGCTGCTATAAGATTTCAAACTATCGAACAGTTGAGGCTTGGCTCGCTAACTTCTAACCAAGCCGCCGCTCAGTTAGGTGTTACGAAAAATCATGTATACAAACTGATAAAATCGTATGAGGAAAATGTTGGTTCGCTTTCTATGTTACCTAATAAACGGGGGAGGAAGGCAGGCTGTACATTTTTAAGTCCTGAGATCGAAAAAGTGATCAAAACGTCAATAGATAGCGCCTATAACTCTAGAGGGGCAACCTTTAGCAAGGTGTGGAAAGATGTGGAGGTGCATTGTATCGAGGGCGGACTGGCGGTTCCTTCGCGACGAGCAGTAACAAATAGAATCAAATCCACTTTGACGGAATATGAGCGTAGTAGAATCAAACTAGGGACAGATGCTGCAAATCAAAAACATCAACCTCGTCCTGGCAAACACGTAGTAACCAGTCCGCTGGCTTGGGTTGAGATTGATCACACGTTGGTAGATATATTAATTTTAGCAGATGATCGCATTAAGCTAATCGGAAGGCCTTGGTTAACTGTTGTCATTGATGTGTATAGCAGAGTTTTGCTTGGCTATTATTTAAGTCTACACGCCCCCTCAGCAGTTTCGGTTGCGTGCGCTTTGTCTCATGCAGTTCTTCGCAAAGACGATTTTGTTAAAGGTTTAGGGATGCAAGTCGATGATTATCCCTTCTATGGCGTTCCTGCTGTTATCTATATGGACAATGCTGTTGAATTCAAAAGCGTAAAGCTTCAAGCGGGATGCCATTTGTTCGGAATTGACGCAATGTATCGACCTATTGGGAAGAAACACTACGGAGGCCATGTTGAGCGATTTATTGGAACAATGATGACAAGCAAAGTGCATTTCTTGAAAGGCACCACCATGTCCAATGCAGTAGCCAGACGGAATTTAAATAGCGAAAAGAAAGCGACAATGACGTTTTCCGATTTCTGTGCTTGGTTTGCTAGGGAGGTTGCCCTATACCATTCTACAGTTCACTCCGAATTGAAAAGTTCGCCTAAAAAGGTCTGGTTAAATTATTTTTCCCCAGGTGGAAACGCCCCTTATCCCCCACAGGTGACAGACTCACACCAATTCAAGTTGCATTTTATGCCTGAAGACACGCGTGCGATTAAGCCTGACGGCATTGAATTTAAACGCCGTTTTTACTGGGATCCTCTTCTTGGTCCATTTGTGGGTATGAAAAAAGTTCTCGTAAAATATGACCCGTTTTCGATGCGTCAAATTTGGGTGAAAATCGAAGGTGTTTTTTATCCTATTAATTCATCCGATCTAACTTTGCCAGATTTCACTTATGAAGAATACCGTGCCAGCCGCATCCATGCGCCAGCGGTACGTGCTGGATCGTTAGACTACCATGAGGCAACGTCGCACTACAGGGAGAAACAGAATATTGAAGCCAATAGTGAACAGCTTACAAAGCGCGCTAGGCGTCAGAGGGCTGCCGCAGATGCTTATGGTGCCGCATATCCTTTAAGTGACGCGGACACAAAAAAAAGAATACCAATAACAAAACCAAACTATGCAGAAATCCCTAGCAAGTTTAAATCCGAGAATCAACCCTAATGGACGCACAGCACCTCCGGGCGGATCGACGGCATCTTCTGGATAGGGATGCCGAAAATCGAATTGCAATTATTCAAGAAGATGTGTGGGTTAACTACCAGCCAAGTGAAACAATATTTAGAATGATGAATAATATGCTGCAGGTGCCGCAAAGACAGACGGCTCCCGCCCTGTAGTAATTGGGCCGGGCGGCTCAGGGAAAAGTGCAATAATTTCCCAAATACACCACCGAGTAGTTAACAGTAAGGGATTGTTGTTTATTGATATGGCAGAGGATCCGCAGATTGCAACTAAGAAAAGCCTGCGTGGCGAATTAGCCAAAGCACTACAACTTCCATTCGATTCTTTAACAAGGGCAAGCCCAAAAGTAGATGTTCCCAACGAATTGGGAGAAGCTATAAAACTCCGGGGCATATGGGGAATCGTCATTGATGAGCTTCAGGACGCGCTGCTTCGATCCAAGCAGGAACAGCGAGCAAATATGTCGATCTTAAAGAAACTTGTTGGCCCCGCTTATGGATTAAAAATGTTTGGATTTGGTACTGTGGCTGCACGACTGGCTTTATCGTCAAATGATGAGTTCAAAAGGCGTTTTTTTGAATTCCCCTTGGAAAACTGGAAGGAAAGCGAAGAATTTCGATCGTTTCTCTTCGAGATTGAAGAGTTGATGCCACTTAAACTTCCTTCGAAATTATATTCGGAGGAAATGACTAAAGCCATAATCACGATTTCAGCAGGCCGCATGGATAAAACAGTTGAATTATTGAGATGTGCAGCCTCGTATGCCATTCGACGTAAAATAGAATGTATCGACATTCAGTGCCTGAAGTGGGCCGCAAAAAGCCCTTGGGGGTACTAATGAAAGGTTTCCCCAATCTTCCTAATCCCTGTGATGGCGAAATTTTCAGTTCTTGGTTGTTTCGCTGTTACCATAGTCAATTTACCTGTATCTCAGATCGCGAAAGCCTTTTTGCTCGCCCTGCTTGGACTTGGAGTGGAAATCTGATAAAGGTTGCTGATCCAGATTTTGAATTCGACACACCATTTTTTTTTAAAGTCTGTGAGATTTTAAAGATTGACGAATATTTGACATCGGTTTATTTCCAATTTCGAGATGAGGGGCTAGTCGGTTGGGAGCACCGATATTGGTTTTGCCCGGAGTGCCTACGTAATGATGTTCGAATTGGGAAGATTCCCGCATGGCGCAAGGAATGGTGCAGTTCATATTCAGTTTTCTGCAGAACACATAGCATTGAGTTGGTGATGTTAAATGTACGTCCAACTTATTCCAAGGCATGGGATGCTTATGTTCAGATCTGCAATCAGGAAATAGCTTCGTCAAGTTGGAGCGACGAGCGTTTTGTAAGGTTGCGTATCGCTGGTTACAGCCAAATAAAAAGGTGGCTTAGTCAGAAGGCTGATGGGGGTGAAATAGATGAGGTAGAGGGCAGGCTATTTAGCCGGTTGTACTGTGTTTTTTTGCAATTGCCAACTCGGCGTAGAGATTCAGGCATCGCGAGGACTTTTTTTCATCAGGAGAGGGTAAAAAAATACTCTGATCTAATTAACTACAAAGAAAATTTATTTCTCTGTCCTCAAATTAGTGAGCCTCGTAGCCGATTCGGAAGCATGATGCTGCTAGGAATATTGCTGGAGATTACTTCCCTGAAATATGCTTCAATTTTCCAGCGCTATTGCGGTGTGGCCAAGGTTTTCTTTCCTGCTACTGCAGGAATTGAGAATATCATCTACCTCGGGGGACTTAGTCGGGAGGATTACGCCTACCTTCATGAATACCTGGGGCTATTTCCTAGGGAAAAATGGGCCCGATTGGATTCTTTTTTCACTCGGCAAGAAGGCCGATACCGGCAGGCTGGTGTATGCTCGGGCATGCGACTAGGTGAACCGATTTGATGCGCATCAATAACTGCTTCTAAGGACGCGAACCCCACCAGACAATTGAAATCCGAGACGCACGTTCCATCCTAGTCACTTGAGGTGCACACTCTCAGTTGCGGCCTGACAGCAGACTATCCAGGCGGTCTCCGTCACCCGCTTGCTCTGCTCATAGAGAACAGTACGCGGCTCAAGTTCAACAACTCTCAGGTCGGACCACCGGCGTACAAAATAAACCATGCCGACTAGCTCTAGAGGGATCAACGATGACATTTGAACTCGAGTAAACCGCCGCAAAGGATATTCGCGGGATCGCGCGTCCGACCAGCGCTGTTAAGGTGTACAGGACCGTCGTGCAGTTGCATGCTAGCGCTACAACCGGTATGGCATGGTCTCATCTGTACATTGTCATAGCTGACCATGGGCGAGCAGTTGTTATTCCAGCAATTGCAGACGCTAGCATCTATTGTTCCACTGGCTCAAAGTGACCGCCCACATCAACAGCAGGGATCAGTTGCTGCGCCTTCAGCTAAAGCCCAATTTCAGCTAGCTCTACGTGGATTCTTTCAAACAATTTGTCCTTGATGACATCGTCGCTTGATGTGAGATATGCGGCCAAGATAATGCTAACCGGATGAATCCCCAGCACGTCTGCCATCTGCTCAATCTTAGAAATCGACGCGCTTCCTCTACCTGCTTCAATGCTGCTGATGTAGGGCTGGCTTGGACCAAGGCTCTCCTGAGGAATGTCCCTTTTCACTCGATATGACTTGACGGAGATACCAATTGCTCGCTTGAGTTCCGGTCGCATGATTACTGCCCGCAAAAGGAACGATAAAGCCGGGCAACGAGGTTTTATTCTATACTCTATCCAGTATAATTCAAGGTAATTCCACTATTTTGGGGTTTTTAATAGGTTAAATGTGTGAAATTTCAATTTGTTAGCATCATCCGGCGCTGTGAGCAGCGGTTGATACGTTATCCATTACGTAAAACATCTGATCGCAATCAACCAGTGCGTGAAGGACATCCTGGGAACCAAGCAATACCTTACTGCACCGCCATGAGAGCGCGGATCTCACAATATTGTTCGATTCGGCTACTCCCCACGGTCTTACAATCGGTCGATGAAGACACCTTGTCACAACGATTCACTCCAGCGGCCTCTGTGCCTAGGCGCAAAACTCGCTCGTACAAATAGTCGTCAGATGTAGTACGTGGACCGTTCGAGGTGGATGTCTGGGTCTAAGAAGGCTGGAGGCATTTTGAAATGAAACGTGTATGAAAACGAAATCGCCACGATTACCGGTCTCCATTGAATTGCCTGAGCGCACGCTCCTTGAGGGTGGAACGTTTTTTGTCCGCTTACGAACGTTAAATGAGCTGGAAGAATTTTGGAGCACGCATCGGGACGAATTTACCTTTGCTTGCGAGGGTAAAAGCTCAACAAAACCGAGCTTTCTGAACGAGTACGAATGGGTGTTTGGCACCACCAAGGCAGCGGTGGTAGGCACGGTTTTGCGCTGGGGACAGTCTGGCATTAACTGCGAATTTTATGATTGGGCTAAACATGATCCTTTGATGCATGAGATTTTTTTCTTGGATCGCGATGCAGATCGCGAATCTATGATTAAAAAAGGCGCCTGGTCGGAGCAGGATGAGGCAGATTTCCGAGTCGATTGCGCTCGTCGCTCTTCAGAAACCTACCGCGGGTGGTGGCGATTTTGCCATCTGCCCAATGAGTACAGCACAAACAAATGGTTAAATGGCGGCCAAGGACATGACGAATTGATTGATCCTCGCATGGACCCCACGGAAGTTGTATCCACCCTGCAAGAGCAAATATTCGATGGTTGGCGCCGTTCCGATTCTTGGGAGTTGGAGTCGCATGATGGAGAAAGTATCGCCGAGGTTATCCGCTACTGGAAAAACGAACGTAATAAAGGAGAAGGCTATTATGGTGACGAAAACGAGTCCCCTGAGCGTAGTAGTTGAACTCGACCGCACGCTTTAATTTGCACACCGCGACAGTATGCTTTTTTGGTGCTCAGTGAATCCCGTTAATAACCCGTACGTCGCCGGCGCCGGCGGGTTTCCCCCCATGCTCGCGGGACGAGATGCGTTGCTTAATCGGGTGGTAGTTACCATTGCTCGATTGCGTATTGGGCGGTCAGGCAAGAGCGTGTTGATGGTCGGCCACTGGGGAGTAGGTAAAACGGTATTGCTTCAGCAAATGCGTCTCGACGCAGAAGGCGTAGGCGTTCACACCCTCCTTTTGGCGAACCCTCAGACGCTGTCATTGCCCGCCATGCTGGCTACCCAGCTGCACGTCGTATTGCAGCGTCTTAGTTGCATAGAGGCCGCGAGAGCTAGCGCACAGCGCGCCTCTCACGCTCTGGGGTGTTTCGCACAGGCGCTAAAGGGCCAAGTCACCGACATACCGGTCGACCTCGAATTTGATGCGGATGGTGAAGGGAAGGGGGAAGGGGAACTTGCCGGCAATGGCGATCTACACGGAGATTTGAGCAGAGTGCTCGAGCTCGCCGGATTGGCTGCGAAAGCAGCTAGTTCGGTGCTCGTGATCTTTATCGACGAGTTTCATCTTATGGAAGAGACCCAATTGGGGGCGCTTATCGCCGCCCTGCACCGTTGTACACAATCACGCCTGCCAGTAATGTTAGTCGGCGCCGGGCTGCCACACCTCCGTAAGCGTGCGGGCAACGCCAAGTCCTACGCCGAGCGGCTGTTTAACTTTCCGGACATCGGCGCACTGTCTGACATGGACGCCGTTCTTGCCGTAATCCAGCCAGCCGAGAAGTTGGGTATTGCCTTCGAGGCCGCGGCCGTCGCTCTCATCGTGGAAGAGTCTCGATGCCATCCATATTTTCTGCAGGAGTGGTGCAAGCACGCATGGGATACGGCCTGTGAGAGCCCCATCACGGTTGCTGATGTACAAAAGGCTTCGGCTCAAATCATCGCAACTCTGGACGAAGGTTTTTTTCGAGGCCGTTTTGCCCGCCTCACTTCTATGGAAAAAAAGTTCCTGCGGGCCCTGGCTGACCTTGGCCCTGGGCCACACCTCACGGCCAATATTGCCGACCACCAGGGGAGTCAAGTTCGAGCGGTCACACCTGTTCGCAATAGCCTGATGGCAAAAGGGCTCATCTGCAGCCCCAGTATTGGGGAGACGGCTTTCGCGATACCGTTTTTTTGTGACTTCATGGAGCGGGCACTGCCAGACGACGAGGGAACGTAGTCAATGATGAGTTTCGCTGGGGAGACCGGAACACTTTTGACCGATCTGCGCACTTTGGTGCGAAACAATCCTGGCCATCACGCTGGAAGACGCAGAGCTCAGAATATGCGGGTACTTACTCTTAATTAACTGTCCTGGCGGCATTCGCCATAATGAGCGCCCGTTCGCTGCGTTTGCCTCGACCGGATGCGGCACTGTCACGGCATTAGGCCTGCCGCAATCCACTTAGCAAACGCTAGATAGGCTGCCAGCGTCGAGTCCGGCGACGAATGATGACTAACCCATAACTGCCACTTCATTCGCGGAAAACCATTCCGTGTGCTTGATTGCAACAAGTGCTGCGTTGGGATCCTTAGCCCAAAGTACCAATGCCAGACTTTCCTCTGCACGACTGCAGGTGACGTAAAGCAGTCGTAGGGTCCGGTCAATTGCGGTCTCATTACCTTCGGCCACGTTTTTTAAGTCACCTGGACTCAAATCTTCGGCACCGAAAAGCTTGTCGTAGGAGAATAATGTTCCGCCGGCTTCTTCATCGTCCATGACAACCATTACGTGTTTGAACTCCGATCCCTTAACAACTTGATGTGTCGCGAGCTCGGTTTCTCCTCCCAGATACGCACGATATCGGGCCAGTTGTTGCCACGGGGTATTGAAGAGTGCGTGCCATCCGCGCCTGCGGCGATCCTCCTTGTTTTCCTTTGCTCTAGGCATAGGATCCGGGGGAGGCGGCGCAGCATCCTTATAAGCTTCTACCAAGCGGGCATCCGCCTCAAAAATCGCGCCATCAAGGACCGGTTCCAAAACCTGCCGAACAGTTGCTTCCGGTTTGGAAGCGGCAACCGAGAACCTCATCACTGAGGCATGAATATCAGCCAGCATGGACTGACGTTCTGTACTGAGCTGTGGCAAATTTGCTAGTGAAGCGTTGCTTCGTAAAATCTCCATAGTGAAAAACTCGTTAATTGAGCCATCCGGTTTTAAGCATTCGGCAAGTTCAAGCATCGGTCCGAGGAGGGGCCTGACCATGGAGGGACCGGTTCGCTCACCGTTGCTCTTTGGCGTAGCGGCATCCTTATCAAGCAGCTCCATTGCGTAATACGTTTCGAAAAAGTTACCTCGCTTGGCAGCCAATTTGTGTTCAAGCGCCAACGTTTTATATCCGTGCGCACTATCCTCCCAGGCGGCGTTAGCTGACTGCACCGCCATTATCCGCGCACAGTCGGCTTCCATTCGGATTTTCTCGGCGGTAGTGACGCTAGTATCGCCAACAAAAATACGAACGGTGCCGCCGTTTTTTTCCGTGCGAGGATGCTGGGGTACGCCAGTTTTGGGCTGTGTTCGACCCTTGATATCCGCGTCCCAAATTTTGTTGATAAGGTCGACGATCCGCTGCTGACTGCGATGGTTCATCTGGAGTGCCGGACGAGCCCACCCCTCAGGTACATGTGAGGGGTGGTTGTCGTGACCATCGGGATAGATGCGCTGTCGATGGTCACCCAGCAATCCCAGCGTGATGTGACCCGGACGTTTTTCCGAGAGCTCGAGCAGGGCGTCCAACACTTTTTTCATCGTATCCTGAGACTCATCGACGAGTATTAACGGATGCCGATCCTCTAAAATGCGCTGAAGCGTCGGGCGCTCACGGATAAGCCAAGCCGTCGCCTCCAAAACCTCTGTGTGCGACAGAGCGGCTGGTCCATAGGTGTTTCGGTCCGGATGGTAGATGAATTCCTCGGTGTTTCGTATTACCTCGGCCTGCGCCTCAATTTCAGCATACTTTCTCCGATCGGTTTCCGACTCTCCTCTTGCCTTGCCAGATGCATAGGCTTTGGCTTCTTCAAGTTTTCCGAGACAGCGTGACAGCAACGCATCTTTGATGTCCTCGTCGAAACCTTTGATAAGCTCCCAGCAAAAGGAGTGAATGGTTGACACCGCGGTCAGGTAGTTGTCACCGAGTCGCCCGGTGACTACCGCGGTTGCATTCTTGGTGAAGGTGATGACTCGGACGGATTGTCCCCGAGAGCGGAGTTGCTGCGCATATTGGCTTCCCGCTTCGTGGGCCACTACGCCTGTAATTCGGCGTACCACCTCAACTAGCGTTCTGGTTTTCCCTGAACCTGCGCCGGCAAATAAGAAGAAGCTGCGAGGTGGAACCGCTGTGATGAAGCCGCAGATGTCTTCAACGATATGCGCATCGCGCTCGTTTCCGAGAGGCTGCGTTAATGCGCTCAAGGTTTCTCTCCTTGCGCGACGTTAAGCTGGCCGCTTAACCACGTAAGCGCATCAGCGATGTAGGCTGGACATTGTAAAGCTTGTCCAGCGTTGAGCTGTTCGAACAAAGTTGCCGCAAAGTCACCCTTGCTGAACCTACCACGCAGCATTGTGTGGAGCTCCTCGAGCAGAGCAGCGTGGTCTGGGTTGTCGATCACAATGCCAATCACTTTTGCCAATGTACCGTGATGAACCACTTTCTTTCCCGTCGTGGGCTCCGTCTCCTGGTCTAAAGCTTTAAACCAGTCAGTGTTGGTCAGCACGAGAGAGTCCTCGAACGAGCTGGGCCATTGCTTGCTTACGGCCGCAATGGGGAGCTGCCAAGCGAAACGGACTTTGAAACCCGAATCGGAGGTCCACTCCAGGTCGGCGAGCGTAGGCTTACCGTAAGCTTGGAACTCGGTTAACTTGGGGTGCCAAGATGTCAACGTGTCGTTACCGCATTCAAGTTCTGCCTGACCGGCAATGTGCACTGCCGCTCGTACTACGCGCCCCTTTGCATTAATTGTTGGTATCACTGGGTCTAGATCAGTGATAACAATTGCCGGAATTCCTAACCGCTCCACCAATGGTCGGAGGCGGTGCGCGTGGCTGCCTCCGATATCTAGAAAGGACACGTAATTTTTGGCAAGTTTGGGAAAATCGCGCTCGATAAAAAGCGGTACCAGCATCCGCTCAGCGGTGCCCTCCACAAAAATGGCCGCATCAGCAAAGAGGAGGTCTGTATGTTGGACTTGAAAATAGCGTTCAGCGAATGTCCGGGTTTGAATGTCCTCCCCGAACGCGTCTCCAAGATTGATGACCTCCGTGCTTGGCTTCTTCCCTGCGCCGGTAGCTGCTACACGCTTCACATACCTTAGACGCGTAAAGCTATCTCCATGTGCCATATGGCTAGAGTGCGTGCTGATAAGTAACTGGCTGCGAAGATTGCTATGCACCACTTCCTTTGGACGAATCAAGTCGTAAGCGCTCGCGGAGAAGTTGCGCTGAACCTGAACGTGTAAGTGAGCCTCGGGTTCTTCAACCATCACTAAATGCACCGCCGCCGGGGCGCCGTGGGGAGGGCTTAGGCGCGCGGCGCGAAATGACACAAGCATAAAGCTCAGCGACTGCAAATTCTGATAGCCGAGACCGATGGAGTGTTCTGGAAGAGACTCGTCGACGCAGGTCTCGTCCAGCTGGTATTGAACCGCCGTGCTATGGGCAAGAAGATCAGCGGTCTGGATTCTGGTGCGGAAGTTAAATTGTTGAGGATCATGTAAGCCCGGATAACCAAGGATTTCAACATCCTCCATCGCTGGCTTGAGCGCTTTATATATCGATTTGTCGAGATCGGCTTGAGCATTTGCGATCGCCTTGACCAAGTCTTCTCGATGTCCTTGCCCCGATGGCGCAACATTCAAGTGCTGTCTTGCGAATTTTAAGAGCTGACTAGAGAACAAACCAGGACGAGTATTTGCCGATTCAGATCTTGCCTCGTCTTCTTCTGCGCCGAGACCTCGTTGAGCCGGGATGAAATCTACTCGGATTAGCTTGCGCAAGAATTGTATCTCGACAGGTCGCGAACCAACTGGCAGCTCCTGCATGTCACACCGCTTCTTTTCTGCAAGTGGCCCCTTCATAGGGTCTAGGCGATAAGCCGCGATACGGCGAAGATCTGCGGAATGCCTAAGCCAGTAGTCAAGGAGATCGATGGGCCAGGCGTGCCCGTCCTTGGGCAAGTCACGTACGGGAGAGCGTGCCTCGCGGTAGCGCCAGGCCAGCTTACGTAGATCTTCAGCATTTGCTGCGGGTTCGAGTCGAACCCTTACTCCGACCGCGCCACCCGACCACTTCAGCGATGTGATAAAGGGAGCGACATGATTGTACGCACCTTCTTGTGCATCAAACCAAAGGTCGATAACGGGCATGCAGCCCTGTAGCTGTTGATACTGCTCCTGCCATTTCTCGTTATCACTGGAGTTCGTCATGGGGTCGTCTTCGAGCGCCTCCCAGAGCAGGCTTAATTCCCGAATTGTCGCCCACCGCGAAAGGCTGATGTCGAACGCGCGAACGGCGGGCGATTCACCCAGGAAGTTTCGAAGAACGGTAAGCAGCGAGGTTTTGCCGCTGTTGTTTGCGCCCACCAGAATGGTGGTGATCTCGTCAAGGTCGAGTCGGGTTTTGGCAAGGCGGCGGAAGTTGGAAACCTCGACACAAGCTAATCGGATCGGTGCGACGCATGGAGGCGCAGGAGATTCCTGGGGGGGTAACGTGGACTCAGCGAGTATGGCGCTGCCAGTTGCATCCACGAGGTGAGACGAAGAAGTAAACCCATGCGTAGCCATAGCGCCTCCGTGCGGCCGCCTCGTTAGTCGACGGCTATTTTTATTGTTTGGCCAACTCCCAGCGTGGAAGCTAAGAGATCGGAAAAATGAGCATACTGTCAGAAGATTTTGCTGACCATCTACGCGTGATCAACGCGAAGCAATTCCTCCGGATTACACGTGGCCAATGCTAGATACTCAGTTGAAACTACGACAGTGGACGGTTGCGACATGAGCGGCCAGCAGAGGATTCATCAACAGGCAGCGTCAAGGTTGTTCTGTATCTCGCAAAATGTGCGAACTGTGAATTGCCTCCGCCTAGGACTTTTATGGCCCCCAAGGGCACCGCGTGTCTCTCGGGAGTGCTAGCAGCTCAGTTCTATTTAGCCGAATTATCTTTTATCAGTCATTGAGACGGTTTGTCGTCGTCGGTTAATTCAACGTGCTTGGATTGCTCGATTGTATGGTCGGTGGGGGAACTCAGCAGGGTAGTGGCTTTGCTTCTCAGAAGGGACCCTGCCTGAAAGTACCCCATCACTGTGGCGATGCTACGGTGTTCAGTCATGGCCATCACATCACCGAGCGGCACTCCTTGGCGCCCAGCCTCGGTGACGAAGCCTGAACGCAAACTGTGCGCCGCCCAATCGCCCTCCAAGCCTGCCAACTTCGCCCGGCGCTGAACGATGCGCGCCACCTGGTCGGCCGACAATCCTGTGCGTCCCACCGTATTGCCTTTATACAGCCGGCGAAACAGCGGGCCCGACTCGGCCGGCGCCGCGGTTAGCCAAGCGGTCAGCGCAGCGGCGGCCGGCCCGCGCAGAGGTTTCTCTCGGCGTACGCCACCTGTATCGGTCTTGGTCGCGCCCAAGGCATATAACCAAGTGTCGGCATCCAGTTGGCGCACATCGCCGACTTGCAGACCCACCACTTCCGAACGTCGCCGGCCGCCACCGCTCCAGGCCAGTAGGAGCAGGGCGCGGTCACGAATGCCGCGCACGCCGTCGTCGCAGGTGGCGAGCAGCGCCTGCAGCGGTTCGAGCACAATCGCGGTTTTCTTGCGCACGTTCACGCCCTGGCGTGCTTGGGCCTTGCGTGCCTCGCGCAGCAAGGTCTTTAGCGCCGGCGCTTCGGTCGGACTGTCCCACTGATTGATTCGATGCCATTTGCCCAAGACGGCTAGGCGATGGCTCACCGTATT
Organism: Pseudomonas sp. P4795; assembly: GCF_048822895.1. Lineage (NCBI taxonomy): Bacteria > Pseudomonadati > Pseudomonadota > Gammaproteobacteria > Pseudomonadales > Pseudomonadaceae > Pseudomonas > Pseudomonas sp. P4795. Next base: position 274,686 of record NZ_JBMFBT010000008.1, read on the forward strand.
GAACGCCAGTGGCCCCAGCTTGCTCTTGATCCGAGCGGCGACCAGCGCCGCGTCGATGCCGGGCGGCAACAGGTGTACCCATCCGCCGTCGGCCAACGGCCGCGCAAGATGATCGAGGACGAATTGCAAAGCCACAGGGGCAGGGAGCTGTGCGTCGCCCAGCGCCTGGCCGTAACGCAACTGCAGCCACGCCGACCAGTAGGCAAGGGCGCTGCGATAACTGCGCACGGTATTGGCCGCGGTGCCGGCGGCGATAAACGCCGCCGCGGCTTCCTGGGCTTGGAGCGCCAGGGATTGCGGGTCCAGCGGCGTTTCGTCGACCAGTGTCAACTGATCTGTAATATTTAATACGTTCAACGTATGGTAATTCCAATATTCAAAAAATAACGTCGGATAACATTCTATTATCAGACCTAATATACGCTGAGGTGGGCCATGGCAGTAGGGGTGCCGGAAAACGATGTGTTTGCTGCTGCAGATGCGGTGCTGGCGCGTGGCGAGCGGCCGACAGTCGAACGCGTACGCCTGCAGTTGGGGCGGGGCAGCCCTGCGCGAGTTGGCGGTTTGCTTGATCAATGGTGGGCACGCCTGGCCGAACGCCTGAATGGCGAGACCCGCCTGCCGGCATTGCCTGGCGAGGTGTCGCAGGCGTTTGTCGCTGTATGGCAGCAGGCAATCCACTTGGCGCAGAGGGTGGCGGAACAGGGCTTAGCGGAACGGCGCCAGGTACTGGACACTGAGCGCGAGCGACTCGCAGCAATTGAGGATACAGCGCGTCAGGATCTGGCAACGGGGCGCCAACAGGTTTCAGAAGCCGTGGCCGGGCGTCAGGCGGCCGAATCGCGGTTAGCTGACCTGGATCTGCTGCTGATACAGCGGCAGGCGCAGATCGAGGAGCTGCAGCAACAGCGTGATGTCTTACAGCGTGAGCGGCATGCTGCCCAGCAGCAAAATCAAACTCTCCAACACGAACTCCACTCGATGCGAATCAAGGCCGAGCAGGAGCGAATCACGCAGGAGAACTATTTGCGTGGAGTTGAGGATCGGGCTCATCGCGAGGTTGATCGGGCCCGGGAAGAGGGGAAGTCCGTAGTAAACCAGTTAAAAGCCGCCAGCCGAAAACATGACGAGCTGCAACAAAAACTGGAGTCAGCGCAGAGCGAACTCAGCCATGCACAACAGAGTGTCGCAGCACAGCTGGCACGGGCTGACACCCTGGAGCAGCAGTTGATTCAGATACGCTGGGAAATTGCACCCCACCTGACCATCTGATTGCATTTGCGCTGACCAGTCGTTTGCATTAGATCTGACCAGGCGTTTGCATTGCACTTGACCACACGCGTACCCGTTCGATGGCAGATCTACGTCACCCGGAAAGTCCCTTTTTGGTCAGGTGGTTTTTTTGATCGAAGTGATCAAGCTGCCGTCGACTTCTAGAACAACGAGGTAGGCGGCATCACTTGTGGCGTGCCATCGATAATGCACTTCCAGCCCCAAGTCCTCAGTGCGGACATTTTCTTGAACTCTTGAACCAGATCATCAGCAATGTCCCCTATATCCGTCCTCAGCTCGTACTGCGGGCGCATGGCATGCATAACGTCAAACCCCATATCCCCAGCAATCAGTTTGGCCATCAGTTTCGTTCGTTGCTTCCAGGGCAAGCTTGTTCCGCGCCGTTGCGGATGTTGGTAAACCATAGTGTTTAGATGCGCTGACGAGTGGATGTAGTCGATGCTAGTCATCCATACCTGCAAGTGCGTAGGGACGCCTAGAGATAGGACGTTCACTGCCAACCAATCGATCAGCCGAATGGCAACCCTGCGCGCCTGGAGCTCAATCGCTAGCATTAGAAGAACGTTGTGCAGCGAGCTTGCTGCCTTTACAGCAAGAGACCTCCGACCCAAATGATCGGCTTCGACAACAATTGCGATCAGTGCAGCCAAGGAATCAAGACTCGCTCTGCGTTCGAGTTTATCGAGCAATATCTGACTGGTTGGTACTCGTCGTGAGTTGTCCCAAAACATGTCGCTGCCATCGCAGAACAGAACCAACTGGATATCGATGCTCAGCGTCCTCAAATAGCCTTCGAAATCGATTCTCTTTTTCTTAATGAGTAGTGTGATCAACGTCCATAGCGGATGATTCAGCTCACGTGTCGATCCTGGTGCCAATAACTCAACCCTGCTTAAAGTCTTGGCCTTGGGCGAGTTCAGATTCTGCTCGTACCTTGCCCATTTGCTTCTGTAATGCACGATCGTGCCGTTGCTATTCCTTCGAAAGGATTCCTTCTCAAAATAAAGCTCTAGCGCGTAAGCAGTTTTGAGCCCTGTCCTCTGCTTTAAACCTTCAAACCAATAGTTTACGGCGAGCATTTCGACGGTGTCGCTCCTAGGACTACTATTTTCCGGAATTTCGTTCCGCAAGCTCATTGCGAAGTCCGAATATATTTCTGCAAGTCTTTTAAAATCAGACATTTGAAAATCCGTGACAAATCTTTGTACCGTAAAAAATGTAGAGGTCTTACGGCTGGAGTGCAAGGTGGCGGTTTATTACTATTAACTGTGACCAAGCCGGACATTTAGTGCGATGTATGAGCCCATGCAGATCCAAATCCTAGCTTCCGAATTAGAGAGCGACCTCAAAGATCGGTATGGCCTGATGGTGGGTGGCAGCGCGCTGTGGCGAGAACTGGGGTACACGACCTACGATGCGTTTCGTAAAGCAAAACAGCGGGGAAGAATTGAGGTGCCTCTTTTTGAAGTACCCAATCGACGTGGTTTCTTCGCCCTGTCCAAGGAAGTCGCATGCTGGATCGCAGCGCAGCGCTGTGCTCGGCAGCAAGCTATGTAATCTAAGCAGATGAGGAGTATTGCCATGAGACCAGGCTAAGAATTAGCCGGTGGATTTGGGACACAAAAAAGCCCAGGGGTGGAGCCCTAGGCTTTTTTGATGGTGTTAGGTTTTGAGCCCTATGCCCTATCATTCTGTGTTCCCTCGCGTTCGGCGTCAAGCCGGCCACCTTCCGTTTGTCTGCAATTTATACACGGCGCGATTTGTGAGGCGTAACCACGCCTGTCGCGAGGAGAATCAATGAGGCTGCCAACATACACGCAGCGCGAGGTGCTACGTCTCGCTTGCGACCCCAAGCTGTCAAACAGAGCAATCGGACGGCTGACCAACGTTTCCCACAACACAGTTCGCACTCTTCGCGATCAGTTAGCCCATTGCGGGCAAAACTGGGAGGAGCTTAAGCACCTTGACGATAAAGCTCTGGCGGAATGCTTACGTATTCAATCTCAAGTCGGCACGCAAAGGAAGGTCTACCCGTCCTGGCTCGCTGTCCACGAACAGCTGAAGCTCCCTGACGTCACCCTTGAACTCCTCTGGCAAGAGTTTCGTACTGCCGAGCCAGAGGGAGTGTCCTACGCTCAGTTTACGCGGGTCTATCGCGAGTGGGTCAATAAACAAAAATTGAGCATGCGACAGATCCACATCCCTGGAGACAAGTGTTTCGTGGATTTTTGCGGCAGAACAATGCCTGTGACAAACCCGGACACTGGAACGATTATCCGAACTCAAGTGTTTGTGGCCACGCTCGGCGCCTCCGGATATATTTTTGCCACGGCAGTGGAAAGTCAAACTACACCGGACTGGCTCAAATGCAACGTTTTAGCTCTAGAGTTTTTCGATGGTGTTCCCCGGTTCGTAGTGCCAGATAATTTGAAATCGGCGGTAACCAAAAATACGAAGGATCAGGTAGTCTTGAATCGTGCCTACGCCGAGCTTTCGGAGCATTACGGGTTTCAAATTTACCCTGCCAGACCGCGCAAACCAAAAGATAAGTCGCTGGGTGAAATTGCCGTTCAGATAGTACAGAGGTTTGTTCTTGCAAGATTGAGAGCAAGCACCTTTTTCTCCTTGGATGAGCTGAATGAAAAAATTATGTTCTGGGTTGATCAGTTAAATGATCGAGTCACTCGGACCTACCCAAAGAGCAGAACCAGTCGCTTCCTTGAACTTGATTATCCGGCCCTAAATCCGCTCCCTGAGCAGCGATATAGCTATAGCCAATGGGTTTATCAGGTTCGGGTGGGCAGCGACTATCACGTCGAGTTTGAAAAGCACTTCTACTCGGTGCCCTATCACTTTGCGAACCTTCTCGTAGATTTACGAGTGCGTGATGACTGGCTCGACATCGTTCACCAGCGGCGCATCATAAGTTCTCACAAATTAGACCTAGAGCGCGGCTTCAGTACGCTGAGCGAACACTTGGCACCGAATCATAGTCATTTTCAAGACTCTCAGCCCGAAGCACTGCTGGCTTGGGCTGAAGGCATTGGCCAGGAAACGCTCAGGTATGTGAAGGATAACCTCGCTCGGCGCAGAGACTTTGCAACTGGTTTAAGGGCTGTGATTGCATTAAAGCGCGACGTTCGCAAAGGGGATATATCACCCGCTCGTTTGGAGTCGGCCTGCACGTATGCCAACAGTCTAAACATCCTCAGCTCAGAGCGATTACGTTCGATCATACGGAACGAATCTGACCTGCGTCCCAGCTTTCAAAGAGCAGCCCCCTTGGTCGAACACGCCAACATACGTGGCGCTGAGTACTACGCCTCAAACGGAGATGAGTTGCTATGAAACCAATTTTCAACACCATTCAGGATTTGATGACTCTTGGCCTTCATGGCATGGCCGTCGCTTACGAGCGACAACTCGAAAGCCCAGCGTTGCTAAAGGAAGCGTTCGATACAAGGCTCGGATTGATGGTTGATGCCGAAAGTAGCGAGCGTGAAAGCAGAAAGATTGCACGTTTGCTGAAGGGGGCGAGGCTTCGTGAAAGCGAAGCCACTATGGACAGCATTGAATTCAAAGCGACACGTGGCATTGACCGAAACACCGTCATGGCCCTTGGAGAGTGTGAATGGTTGGCGCGGCGTCAGAACGTGATCGTCACCGGCGCCACAGGCACGGGTAAAACTTGGCTCGCTTGTGCTCTTGGAAACCAGTCTTGCCGTCTTGGGCGACAAACGCTCTATCGCACTGCCACCAAGCTTTTCGAAGAAATCTCTCTTTCTTATGCCGATCACACCATGCCGAAGCTTCGCCGGCAATTGATACGCGCGGAGCTCCTGATTATCGACGATCTGGGTATCGGTGGCATTGACGCGCAGCTTGGCCCTTTTCTCCTCGACGTTATTGACCAACAGTCCCAGAATGGATCGTTGCTGATCACTAGCCAGTACCCGAAAGAGAAATGGTATGACTTGTTTTCCGACCCAACGATTGCCGATGCGATTCTTGACCGTATCGTTCACAAGTCTCACATCATTGAGCTAAAAGGCGAATCGATGCGCAGGGTAAAAAGTCGTAGACGCACGCCTTAGATTCCGGCGCGAGCTTCGGCTGGGCAACGTGGAAGCAAATGGTCAAGTCGAATGCAAATGGGTGGGCAAGTGCGATGCAATCAATTGTTCTGAAGGACTTATCAACTTCCGAAAAGCCCATTGCCATGCTAGGCCTGTTCGCTTCCTCCGTCGTTCCAATTCTATCAGGACGGCTCTGGCCCACCTTCAATGCCGGTAAAAGTGATTTCTGGGGGCTCGCCTTCTCGCTGCCATCCAAATTGATAACGCAGCCATTGGTATGCACCTTCCTGACAATAAGCTATGAGCAAAAGCAACCACCAACCCGGGGTAATAGGTTGCGTTCTCTTCACCGCGGGTACTAATCAATTCTGTCGTTTTGTCGATGCTCATTTGGCGCCCTGATGCTGAGACTATTGCAGAAATATATACTTGAACTTGCCTGACCACACCCCGGGCGGTTTGGGGTACCCCGATCAAGGTGGCGGACGCGAGGCCCGTCCAATCGCCATATCCCATCAGCTCAGTTTGTCGATGGACTGGACGCGGTCAAGGCAGTTCTGAACGGGGGGCTCAGGATGACCGGCGGTTACCTAGCTAATCCAGGATGTGACAGCATGATTGACATAGTGATAATAGATTGACCATTATTCATGTGCGCCTAGGCGTGAACCAAAGGGTGGCTACAGGGATCTTCGGATCGCACCCCGCTTCTGATGAAAGTCAGATGGCCCAGTGCCAGGTAACAGCGTTCTGCCCCGTCGAACGTATATAACAGACGGCTGAGAATCCCGCCTAGAGCGGGATTCGCCTTTCTGGCCCTTCACTTTTGCGGCCTCCCCCAATTCTGCACTTCCTTGGGGCATTGCCCCTTTGGCTTTCTTTGCGAATCCCTCGCGACCTTGAAGGCGCTGAACCCTTTTTGTTGATCGGGGTATCCGGAGAGCCTTCGCCAGTGCGTGCGGCATATGCGCTGGAGACGTGAATCCGAAGCAAGCGGCGTTCGCGATAAAACGCTGGGCATACATTGTATGGTTCCAGTAGACCGGTAGCGCTATTCAACACGCTCATGGTGAAAACCGCTCGTCTTCCGTTTGGCAGATCGTAGCGGCATCCAGCCTCTCTATGATGCCTTGAGCTACTTTGAGGCTTCGTAACGTTCCACGACTAAGGATTCCGGCTCACTGTTGATGTAGAAAACTTCTCCAATCGACTAAGAAATCCGGGCGATAAAAATCGCCCCGAACCTTCTAGATAGCAGAGCCCAACCGATAGCCTTGAGCGTTTCCTCGAGTTCCGACATAGTCTCGGTGCCGTCAGGCACGGCGTAGGTCCTTTTCTACGCGCTGCAAGCGTTTCAGATCCAACAGCGGGTTGCCGTAAAGAAAGCTTGGTGCGATCTCCTCGTTTTTTTTCGAGGGCCGCTCATGTTCATGATCGGGAAAAAATGGCAAGTCAGGATGATCGGGCGCCGAGTCGGCACGGTAAATCTCCTTGCTTGCACCCGGCGGGTACAACATGTACGCGTAGTCCATTAGCGTATTCAGGCGCAGCAACCAATGCCAGCCATCCAATAGAGCGATGCGCAGGTGCCAGCCGCGCTTGCGTTTCAGCGCAGTGCCAACCGTGCCGCCCAAAGCCTCGGCGACCATGGCGTGCAATGATACGATCAGCTCATCCGGGATCGTCTCCCTTCGTTCGATCTCCGGCAGTCCTAGCGAGATCGATAACAAAGTTTCTAGAAAAAGCGCGACGCACGGATACTCTTGTGCGGCCTGCAGGTGTTGAGCACATAAGGGCAATTGAATCAGCAGACCATTGTCGATGGCGTTGCTCAAAGTAGTGCGCGCGCTGGCGACGGCAGGCGCCTTACAAGCCAAACAATTGCCCACCCCAGTAAAAATTACCGATCGGGAGACTGCGGTGTTCTCAAAGCGTCCTTCAGCCATCGCAGCCTGTTCTGCCGTGGTGCGAGTCATCCAGGCCTGCCAGGCATAGAACACAGCCGCAGCTGCCGGCGTGTCGAGCTGTGCGTAAAACGCCTCAGGGGTCGATACAGCGCACCAGCCCGTGCCTATCGAATCATGTTCGCCGACGCCATGTGCACGCCGATATCGATAGGTTCGCACGCAGCCGCAATGTTCGGTCTGTGTAAAGACCAGCACCTCTTCTTGAGTCTGGCGGATCCTGAACTTCGCGGGCGCAGCTTCCACCAACGTCTGCCAAGTCGCGGCTTTATAGGTCACGCTTTCAAGCATGAATGGTAGTCGCCGGGCAAAGCCATCGAAGTTCTTAAAGGCGAGTGACGCGACGAATAGATCCAGGGTCTCGCCCGTGACCATTTCGTCTCGAAGCTCCTCGAGCAACGAATCGATATTGAACAACTGCGACATCTGAGTGCGTGGCATGGCAGTTTCCTTCTGCTAGATAATGATACGGCGTTATTGCTTGTCCCCGACTGCTGCAGGCGGCGGGGCACAGTCATCGATCCAAAGCTGCCGTTGGTGGAAGGCAGTTGTCGGCCGAGGGTGTGTAAAAACGTTTTTAAGCGCGACAGGTACTCAAAACTGGCCTGGAAATGGCGCATCTACACTAAATCCACATCTGCTGACGTGCCGATAAATTTCAGATTTAACGTAGACGCGCATACTTCAACTTTGGCGAAGAGTTTTTACACACTCTGGGCCAGAAACGGACGCTCGATGGATGAGTACGTGATAATTAACGAAACCAAGAAATATTTTGTTTCAATTCTTTGAATCTCCCACGTGCTGGCTCTCTCCGGGCAACTGCGCAACTTCTTGCGCAGTTCAAGCACGCTATCATTGCGCACCACATAAACTGCCGCTCGCACTGAGCCCCACGCGTTACAGGTAAGCTTGGATTTTTACGGAAGATCTACACCACATCAAGGAGCGACACTAGATGTTCAGTCCTGCCAACCAAGCTCAATTCGGTCTGACCATCGATGATGAGCACGATCTTCAAGTGCTTTCGTTTACCGGCACCGAAGGTATCAGCCAACCCTACGCATTCGATGTGGAACTGGTCAGCGAAAATCCTGACTTGGATCTGGAAAAGCTCCTGCACAAACAGGCGTTCCTGGCACTGGACACTAACGGCAGCGGCATCCACGGCCAGATCTATCGCATCGCCCAGGGCGACGCTGGCAAACGCCTGACACGCTACCGCCTAACGCTGGTGCCGCAACTGAGCTACTTGAAGCACCGCACCAACCAGCGCATCTACCAGCAGATGTCGGCGCCGAAGATCATCGCGCTGATCCTCGACGAGCATGGCATCAGGAGTAACGCCTACAGCTTCCAACTGAGCCAACCATGCCCGGACCGTGACTACTGCGTGCAGTACGACGAAACGGATCTGCACTTCGTGCAACGCTTGTGCGAAGAGGAGGGGATTCACTACCACTTCCAACACAGCGAAAAAGCCCACCTGCTGATTTTCGGCGACGACCAGACTGTGTTTCCGAAACTCGGCCAGCCGACAGCTTATGTACAAGGCAGCGGTATGGTCGCGGACGAACCGGTCATCAAAGGCTTCAAGCTGCGCCTGGAAACCCGCACCAGCCGCACGACCCGTCGCGACTACGACTTTGAAAAGCCGCGTCTGATACTGGAATCTGCCTACAAACCTGAAGGCGAAAGCACCGAGCCGGACCTGGAGGATTACGATTATCCGGGCCGCTTCATCGACCGTGCGCGGGGCAAATTCCTCAGCCAACGGGTGCTGGAACGCCATCGCGCCGATTATCAGCAAGCCGAAGGCCACGGCGACCAGACTACTCTCAACAGCGGCCACTTCCTGGAGCTCTCCGACCACCCGCGTCAAGAGTGGAACGACCTCTGGCTGCTCACCGAAATCTTCCACGAAGGCAAACAACCGCAAGTCCTGGAAGAGGCGGTTACCAGCGACACCACAAGCAACAAAGACGATTTCCATCAGGGCTACCGCAACCGCTTCCTCGCCACCCCATGGGCAGTGTTCTACCGCCCGGCGCTGGAACATCCAAAACCCCGCGTCCTCGGCAGCCAAACCGCCCTCGTCACCGGCCCCAAAGGTGAAGAAATCCACTGCGACCAATACGGCCGCATCAAGGTGCAATTCCACTGGGACCGCGAAGGCCTGGCCGACGACAAAACCAGCTGCTGGATGCGCGTCTCATCGAGCTGGGCCGGCGACCGCTACGGCGCCATCGCCATCCCGCGCATCGGCATGGAAGTGCTGGTCACTTTTCTTGAAGGCGACCCCGATCAGCCACTGGTGACCGGTTGCCTGTACCACAAGGAAAACCAGGTTCCCTACGACCTGCCGGCCAACAAAACTCGCACCGTATTCAAAACCCTCAGCTCACCGGGCGGCGGCGGATACAACGAACTACGGATTGAAGACAAGAAAGGCGCGGAACAGATCTACCTGCATGCCCAGCGCGATTGGGATGAAAACATTGAGCATGATCAGAAAATTCGGGTCGGCAATGAACGCCACGACACGGTGGAGAAGAACACCTACACCGAGTTGAAGGCTGAAGAACATCGCACCACGATTGCGGATCGCAAGGTTGAAGTCAAAGCCGATGACCACTTGGTGATAGGCCAAAACCAACACATCAAACTGGGCACCGCGCAGTTGATGGCGGCAGGCAAAGAAATTCATCTCAAGGCCGGGCAGAAAATGGTCATCGAAGCAGGCATGGAACTCACCGTGAAAGCCGGCGGTAGCTTCATCAAGCTCGATGCGGGCGGCATTACCGTCGTGGGGCCGGTCATCAAGCTGAATGCCGGAGGTGCGGCTGGTGTTGGGACCGGAAATGCCGCGCTCTTGCCGCTGGTGCCCCTACCCGCCGCCTCTGACAAAGCCGGTGAAGTCCCCGAGCGTGGCGAGTCGCAACCGGCGCCGGAAGTTATTCACAAACTCAGCGCAACCATCAGTGCTGTGCCCGGTCATCCTGGTTACGAAGATGAACCCTATACGCTGTTCGCCGATGGCGCCGTGATTCAGGAAGGCCTGACCGGCGAAGACGGCGTGATCAAGTTTGATCACGTCCCAGGCACCCAGACTTATGCAGTTGAACTGGTGAACGGTCATCGCTTCGAGATCGAGCCTAAGGAAGTCAGCGGCGAAGCAGGCTCACAAAATCAGCAATTGGCGCGTCAAGGCTATCGCGACTACCACGCGCAAGCCGATCAACTTGAACCTTTGGGCTCAACGGAAGATTACCGCGGCGCCGCTTTGAACCCAGCAAACAAGCCGACGAGCCTTTGAGTGCAGGAAGCAATCGAATGACGACTGATTACAGCAAAGAAGTGATCCAGCTGACGCCCAAAGAGCATAAGTCCACTGCCTTGACCATGGACTGGTTCGCGGCCAAAGCCTTGTACCCACCACGAGCCGGCATCCAGATCACCCCGTTGATCAACGGTGATAAGGCGTTTGGTGCTGTCTACGATGCCATTCAGGCCGCGACAAAGAGTGTCGAAATCATCAGCTGGGGATTCGACCCAGCGATGCGTTTCAAGCCCGGCAGCGATCGCATCGGTGAGCTACTGGATGTTCGAGGTCGCAATGGCGTAAAGACCCGTGTGCTGATCTGGAAGAACCCGCTGGCCAACTTTGTTGAAAACACCATCATTGGTGATGGTCTGGCGGGCTCGGGAGGCACTGCTGCGGGGTCGGGTATGGCTAGAGGGGGCGCAGCGTCTGATAGCTCTGTGCAGGCTCGCCAGCAACTGGAGTATCGCCGCACAATTCACCAACATGAATTGACCAAACTTCGCGCCGGTCAAATCCCTGAGTACGGCACCAGCGGCTATCGCTACGATAAGCGGGAAAAGGAGCTGCAGGACATTCTGACCGACATCGAAGCACAACTGAGCGGGCAAGGAGGCTACAACAAACTCAAAGGATCGGGGGCGCCCAAATATTCCCCGCAGGATGAGGAATATACACGGGAGTGGTTCAGCCGCGTCCACGATGGGCGGATGCAGAACGTTGAGTTCCGCACCCGAGATTTTTCCACTGAAATACCCTTGAATGCCGCCATACGCGGGCCACAGATGCGCAATGAAAAAGGACGTCTGGCGACCCTTTATCGACTGATGAAAGGGGAAGCACCCGATACAAACTTTGCGCACATGATGCTGTTGACCCTGTTTGCCAGCCACCACCAGAAGATGGTGTTGGTGGACTATGAAGACACCGCGAACGCGGTTGGCTTCGTCATGGGGCACAACATGCATCGCAATTACTGGGATACCAGCGCGCACCTGTATGACGACAAAGCCGCTCGGCGTAGCCCAGGCTTCGGTCCATGGCAGGATTTGTCCATGAAAGTACAGGGCCCCGCCCTGCATGACCTGAACCACAACTTCAGCACCGCCTGGGATCGGGAAACCTTTTGGGTTAAGAAATGGTTTGCCGATGGCCTGCGCGATCAACGCCAGGCCATCAAACCGGACAATTTCAAAGCCGCCGGTTCAACCACGGCGCAGATTTGCCGTACGCAACCGCAAGAAAGTGCAGAGACCTCGATTCTGGAGCTGTACCACAAGGCTTTGGGCAACGTGCGCAACTACGCCTATTTTGAAAATCAGTATTTCCGTTACCCGCCGTTTGCCAAACAATTGCGCGAGCTGGCGGCGGCTTATATCGCAAAAGGCAGAGACAAAGATTTGTACCTGTTCGTGGTCACCAACAACCCGAACGACAAGGGTTTTTCCAGTACCACCTATGCCACCTTGCAGGAACTGGGGCAGGAACAACTGATGCCCCAGGCTCAGCGCACACTGGTGGAGGAAATGTTGCAAAAACGCAGCCGTTTAGCTTTTCTAAACGAGAACCTGAGTACCAATCCCGGCGTGCAGAGGAATCAGCTCAAACAAATCGGATGGCTAAAAACCGATATTACCGAGCTAGAGAAAAAAGGAGTCACGCCTGAGTTAGAACAGCGCCTGGGCGGTCTCAAACCAAAAGATATTCCTGAACTCAGCAAGCCGAAATCGGGTGACAGTGAAGATCCAAAACCTTACACCCTCAAGGATTTACCGGGTCTCAAGGTCGTCATTGCGACGTTGACGGCGTGTAGCCCTGAGCCGGGCAGCACGTTATCCGAAGGGGAGCAAGCGTTTTTCCGTGGAATCTACGTACACTCAAAACTGTTGGTGGTGGATGATGTCTTCAGCCTGCTCAGCTCTGCGAATATCAACACCCGCAGTCTGCATACCGACTCTGAATTAGGACTGGCTGCACCGGATGCTGAGCTGGCCAAGCATTGGCGGGAGGAGTTGTGGAAGTTGCATGTCGGTGAGTCACTTAACGATGACAAGGGACGCTGTGATGGGTTAGAGAATTTCGCTAAATGGAATGATGTGATGGATAAGAATTGGGAAAACAAAGGTAGAAATAAACCATTAATTGCCCATTTAACTCGTTTTTGGGATGTGGAGACGCCTTATGCCAAAGCCATCGACTAAAACCATTTCTATTTGTGCCCTCATTCTTCCATTTTTTCTGAGCGGAGCCCCGGCCATGGCCTATCCAACGTTTACCTGTGCCTACGAAAAAGACCACAACCCACCACTGGATGCGGAGGCCGAACGCTGGTTTCAACAGGCACGCGCCTTGGAGAAGGTCCGAGGTGTCAAAGACTGGCGAACCATCGTCGAGCTTTACGAAAAAGCCATCGCTAAAGATCATTGGAAGGCGATGCATAACTTGGCAGGACTCTATCGTACAGGCTGGCCAGGACAACCCGGCGTTGAGCAAGACACCAACAAGATGCTCGATCTCTACGAGAGAATGGTAAAGCTCAAAGTCCCTCTGGGCTATTACAACTGGGCCGTTGTTGCTGAAAATGGCCAAGGAGTATTGAAGTCCGACCGGATGGCCAGTTCTTACATGTTCCAGGCAGCACAACTGGGCAGTCCAATGGCGCAGGTTCAAATCGGCCAATATTTTGCTTTTGCTCTCCCTAGAGATAAGCAGGACGATGACATGGCTGAGCGCTATTATCGATGTGCGGGCGCTCAAGACAATCCCGAAGCCATAGAAAAAACCGCGAGTTTTTATGACACAGCTAAAGAAAACAAACCTAGGGCTCTATTCTATTATCAGCGCGCCGCATCGCTGGGTAGTTCCACAGGGTTTAGTTATCTCCGCGGTGTATTTGAGTCTGAACCTGAACCCATATATAACTTCGGGTATCAGCCAGACCCGAAGATTCACGAGCTTTATTCCGGTCTTTGGAAACAGCTTCGGGCTGACCGTGATCTTCGCTTCCCTAATCTCATGAAAGACCACCCGCTTCCAGCCCATCCCAAACAAGGCTTTGACGCGGAGCATCCGGACCGCCGACCGGAAATATGAGTAATTTCCATCAGTAACAAGATTTTTTATGTGCGCCACCAATAGATTATTTTCAGATCTGTCGGTGGTGATATAAACGCGCATTGGGTTAAAAGGGGACTACGTTGATTTTTCACTCCATTGCTTCCTAATATCGCTATCTTTAACCGGCGAAATTCTAAAATCAGCCTAAGAAAATCCTGGAAAAAACCCTCCCGATGTGTTCGGAAAACGTTACAGCTTGAATCGAAAGTGAATCACTCGTTCGAACAAAGCTACGGCCTCACTGAGGCCAGCCGCTCACGTATAGCTGGCGAGTATGCACCAGCCGTTGGGTTGACTTAGTTGAGTTGAAGTGCAATGGCACTCTTCTGCAGCTACTCCCGGAGTTGCCATCCACAAGCGTCAGCTTGGGCGCGCAAGTTAGTGGTGACATCAGAGGCGATTCAATGCCTAGCCCACGAGTCTTGTTAAGTCCCCCTACATCGGCTTTACCGAAACCACTTCCACAAACCTGAATTTCTTCTTGGCCGCCTTGGTAGCTGCTTGCTTTGCTAGAAGGGTACTCAGCGTATCCGCCTCATGGAGCATTTCGTGCGTCTTGCCCTCAAATTCATTGCCCACTCGTAGCGTTACCTTCAACCTGAGTGTGAACGCCTTGACGACCTTCTTTTTCTCCACTGCCTTTGTCGGCGGTATGATCGAGATACCCGAGAGGGTGTCTTGCATAGGTAAGGCAGTAGTCTGCGCAAGGTGCTCTGCACCGCCGAACAGCGCTTGGCGCATCTCTTCTTCAGTCAGTTCTTCGTTCATGCAATTTCTCAGAAGGGTGTTATCTCCAAACGTCCTGATTCTAGCAGCATGACCGATCTCTACAGCTGTAATTCTTGGGACAAAACCCTGAGCCAGCCTAGAATCGAAGGCGATAGACCGGCCAATCTGGTTCGCTTGTGCGCCCATACGGCTGGCCGATGATAAGCAGACGTTCACAGAGGGCTGATATCGGCCAGAAGCAGTCGTACAACAATATGATGTTCAAGCTGAAATCCAACCGCCCAATGCAACCAATTCTACCCATATAAGCCGCGACAGTTTTTCTGTTTCAGCAAGCCTCCTATCATTCGCCCAAAGCACAATGCAAAAGGCGCGCATAGTGCCCAATACGGTGTTGAGCGTCGAATCTCCCTTGTGAAACGTCTAGGGCCGTGTATGTCGTTGTATTTGCACTGGGCATTGAGCAATAGTCTAGATTTGACAATGTACCCCCACACGAAGGAACGCTCCCATGCCCATTTTCCGCTCAATCACCGCCGCCATTACCTGCCTCGCCCTGATCTGTGGCTCTCTGCCTGCAATGGCTGATCCCGGCAATGGCAAGGGCCAGGGAAATGCCAAAGGGAACCAGTCGCATAACCAGGATCATGGCGGCAAAGGCAAAAAGTCAGGTGAGGGTGATTGGCACGGTGGCCCGAGTATCAATCATGCGAGCGTCCTGGGGATTGTCGATGGTTACCGGGATTACTGGAGTCCGAGGCCTGCGTTGCCGCCAGGGATTCAGAAGAACCTCGCTCGCGGCAAGCCGCTTCCGCCTGGTATCGCCAAGAAGCTCGATGGTCGATTGGTGGGCAGGTTGCCGCACTATGACGGGTACGAGTGGCAGCAAGTTGGGACGGATTTGATTCTAGTGGCGCTGGCGACCGGGCTTATTTATGAAGTGCTGAATGGTGTGTTTGATTAGCTGTAAATCAGATTGATTTCCCGGTGTGGGAAGCATGGCTTCCGCCCGTCGCCAGACTTGAACTGTGGGTCGGCGGGCGAGTCTTAAACCATGCGATATAAACCCCTTACGGAAGCAATCATGCTTTTAAAAAACAAGAGTCTCGTTGCTGTTATGTCCTGCGCCCTAATGCTGGCCGCAGCTCCACTTCTTCCCGCTGATCTTTCGATCATCAACTCGGCTGCTGCAAAAGAAGGCGGTGGTGGCGGTGGCGGTGGTGGCGGAAATGGTGGTGGCCGCGGCGGTGGAAACGGTGGCGGAAACGGTGGCGGAAATGGTGGTGGCCACGGCGGTGGAAACGGTGGCGGCCATGGCGTTGGTGGCGGTCGTGAGGGTTCGGACCATGCTGGCAACACCTCCAGCAATGGCCACGGCAAGGGACTGGCCAGCGATCACGCCGGCAAGGCCACCCGTAACCATGGGATCAGCGGAAACCACTTCGGCAGCGAACGCAACGACGACAACGGTCATGGCGTCGCGACCTCGGGCGTTGCCCATTCCAAGGACACCCGCGGCATCGACAAGGCCCGGGCGATCTCGGATACCACGCCAGGCGATCACAACACCAAGGGACTGAGCAAAGTAGGCTCGCACAAATCTCATTGAGCCCATCACCGAAGTGACAGGCTTGAGCCCTGAAAAAAGCCGCAGTAATGCGGTTTTTTTCGTCTTAGGATCGGTCACTGGAATTTTGGCACTTCGAATCCACGACGGCGGTGGGGATATTCGCCGACGACATCGGGCTGCGCGGGTTTGTGGTTGAGTTGTGAGGGCCATTTCTGGCCGGTTGCTGACTTGAACGACGTCCGCTTATGGTTGTGGATTAAATGTGTACCTGACATCGGGACGGCTAACCATTCATGAGTGGGGGATTCGTCGGGAGATGATGAGCCCGAGCTTCGTGACACGCGTCCATAGCTTGCGTCACTTGCCAAGGCGACGATCAGTTCAGTTCCCCAGCTTGTGAACGAAATCAATTCTGACGCCTTTTTTTTACTCATTTTAAGGTTGTTTCTAATTTAATATCGTTATAATAACTTAATCAGGAAGGCTGAAATACGATGCGGCGATTATATTGCCGCATCGTCTAGCATCTGCTATCTGCGCAGTTGAGGAGCACATATTTGTTCAATTGACCTAACTAAGCCTTTGCTCGCAATTGAGTCATCGTACCAGGCCAACCACTCGTTGCTCACAAAACAACCGGTGCTTACTAAGGTAGTAATCTCGCACCATTCATTCTTTGCGGTGCATGGTTCTTCGCCATCGAAATCTGCTCTAGTGAGACAGTATGGCACAGTGTCTGGATGCCAGGTTGACTTCGTGCTATCTCCAATGAAAGTCATATTTTCTGCCTTAGCCAGGCATTGTTTAGTGTAAATCCCGCTCTCATCCCAATGGGCTGTTGCACTAATTGTTGAACCTTTAATCAGTGGCGTTAGGAACTTGGTAGGTTCAATCGGTTTCTTAATCGGTTTAGCGTCATACTCAGCCATTACGTATGTATAGCCTTGAAGATTGTTTCTGAAATTGAAGGACACCTCAGGATAGAAGCTACCAGTCTTTAAGGTTCTTTCACAGTCAAATGTAATGGTTTCGTCCCGTTCAAAATCAAACCCAACTTGAACCTCTTTACCTGAATAATGCTTAGCTTTATATGAGGCAACGCAAGAGGCTGCATTATCTGGCGTGACTTTTACGCCTTGGAATCTGACTCTATTGCGGTTGTTGTTTTTCATTCGAACAGAGAAATCATTTTTGGAACCCAACTTTAAATCTACATCGAGTTCGGATCTTTTGGCTGCAATACAACTGTCGAATGATTTTAACGCCGGCTCAAATACCGTCCTGTACACGCGAAAAGAAAAGCTCTGATCTCTGGCTTTGCTTTTATTAACATTGCACCACTCTTCTGAGCTTGAATTAGAGCTTTGCGCACTACCTCCAGCTTTGAATGGTACTGCCTCCACGACTGCATCAATGAAAAAATCGGCGCTGTTACTCCCTTCCGACTGCTTCTTACCGCAATTTCGCTCATAACGATAACTCTCTTGATCAACTTGATCGAGTTCCTCAAAGCTTTGTGTTGCGGCGTAGATTAAAGGTGTCCGGCAAATTTCATCGTCGGCTGCGAACGCCGATGCGGGGGCAGTGAAAGTTACAGCTAACGCGATAGGTAGAACAGAAAATTTCGCCATTTTTTGCTCCTATGGGTATAGCCCGCCACCCAAGTGGCTTCGCTACAAGGAGCATAGCTGCAACTGTACTTATTTCGAGGCGTCCCCTTATAGGCGTCAAAAGATTACACGTAACTGACCATGCGGCGGTAGCGCATGAACACAGCAACGGTGTGCAGTGAAGGGATAGATTAAGGGCGATAAGTCCCTGACAGCATCACCCTGTATAAAGAAGGCATTCACTTTTTGCTCAGAAAGCCGCCCCCTCAGTGTCGCCGCCCATGCAGTAAGTTGGAAGCAAGGCGTCGACATCAGCTTCTCCATTGCAGACGAAAAAGTTGACCGCTGTACTTCAAGCGCTACGGCGACGCCATTCTGATCACCACGGTGCTGATCCCGAACAAGGCCTACACCTCAGCCGTATTGCGGATGCCCTCGGGCGACATCGCTAGGCTGGCCAAGCCAGACACGCCGTTGTACAGCGTGAACACCACCGATCCGCGTGTGGTGCTTTTCGCCGGTGACTATTGCGCATCGCCTATCGGCGGCATGGGCACAGTCCTGGCACTTTGCGGCGCTTATGTGTTGGCTGGCGAACTTAGCCGCCACGCCGAATTATGACGACCCGAAGCGGACGTAGACTCGATGTCCGCTATTGGCCGATTGCTGCCTGTCACGAAGGTCTGCAATCTGTCGATTGTGTTGAAAAAGTCGGCTTGCCCAAAACGCTCGAATACTGATGGGTGAAAAGACCTTTTTTGCACGCTGCTACGTGAAATCCGAGTCCTGAACCTACTGCCAAAAATTCAGATTTCAATCTCAGACGCGTACTTTTCTGCCGTGGAATTCGAAGTCGACTTTTTCAACAGAATCTGTCAAAAGCGGACATACGCAAGCAACCGAGTCATTCGCACTTTAGACTATCGATACCCATAGCGGGCCGCATTTCGAGTTTTGTCAAAAGCAGTAATTTTAGTTATGCAGTCGTCGGTAAATGGCATCTTTCAGTGTAGAGATTTGTTATCCATTTTTAAAATTGGTCAATTCAAAACCCATGGAGCCTTTCTGGATTTTTTCTAATCCGGCGTGAGCGAAATGGCTGCTATTGTTAAAAATGCCTACTAATTCGCCGATTGCTTGGTCTTTTGAATTAAGACCAATAATTACTTTTGAAATTGCCTTAGCCGGGACATCAAATAACGACACTTCATCACCGGATGGGGTTTTAAATTTTTTGCATGCTGTATCTAATGGTAAGAGCATGCGCCATTCCTGTTCGTATTCCCAACTTTTACTTTTGAGGACAAAAGTATCAAACGGCATGTCCATCATTGTGGCACTTGGCTGCCTATCAGCATAAACTACTCGACGCAGGTGATAAAACTCATCCTTGTCAGATCGCCGACCATTGAAAAAAGGATGCGCAGTATCGAACTCCAGCACAAACCCTGTTGAGTTTTCTGCATAATTTGCCCACATAGGAGGAGATACAGGCGTTGCGCTCAAGCTCAAAATGCCAATTGTTTGATTAAGACCTTCATAAAGTTTATTTTTTAATTTTGATGTTAGTGGTGCTATGTAAGCTCCGTGAATACTATTGATTTGTCCCGAGTTAAAAATTGTTGAGGTGAATTGCTCCAACATATGAGCAAGCTGCTCTTTCGGTAATAGCGCAAGCAAAGCTTTCTGTTCATCTGGGAGACTGTTAAGTGCTTCTAAGGCAATTTCATGTTTATCTGCTTTTTCGTAGTGCTCTCGAAGCTGTTGAGTTGACAAAGCCTCACTGAATAGCAGATTAAATTCGAATGGATCATTTAATGCGGATGGCTGAGTAAATCGTATTGTCAGAGTTTGTAATACATCAACTCTAGCAGAAGGGATGTATTTGTATAGTTTCTTTGGTGGCAGGTCCATGGCATCTCCACGTTTCAAAATTAAATTAAAGTCAACTAAAATATATCATACAGAAGAATATTTGGTCGGGTGGTCTTTCAGGTAGTTTTGATTGGTATAGACGGTGATGGCTAGGTACAACAGCGTTTGGCCGAAAGCGGCCGCAGGCTGGCTCCGATGATGGATTGGAGATAGTCCCCACCAGCGCCCAAGCTGGGCTGGGTAATACGACACATCCTCTTCTGTGTGTAGCAATTTCCAAGCAAGGTGCTATTGCTACCTGCCGTATCTTATCTGACACGCATGAACTACCCAGGTAAGGCCAACGATGATATCGTTTAGCCTTCACTGTAAAGGATTGCATTCTCATGATGGAATTCACGCTCGATGCTGCTGTGAAGGTTGCGGCACCATTTTTAACGGCTGTATTTGGTGTATTGGCGAAGATTTACTCAGACGCCAAACCAAAGCTCGTAAGTTATATGATCCATTCGTTTGCAATTCCTACGCGCAATCAAAACTTCCCAGACGCCCAGCCGATCATAGTTCATACTCACACTATTGCGGTTCGTAATTCAGGAAAAAAATCCGCTACCAACGTTCGTATTGGCCATCACTTTCTGCCTGACTTTCAAATACATCCTCCGCTAACTCACGAGGTAACCCGAAACCCAGATAATACAGCCGAAATTTTAATCCCCACTTTAGTCCCAGGCGAACAAATAGTTATCGGCTATCTATACTTTCCACCCCAGACATATCAAAACGTAAACAGCTACTGCAAATCTGACGAAGTGCTGGCGAAATACATAAACGCAGTCCCAATGATTCCAAACGGGAAAATGCATAACTTCATCTTATGGACATTAGTATTTATTGGCGCATCTAGCCTCGTCTATTGGATGCTCACTCTCCTCTTAATGTGGGCACAAAACCCTATTTAAAGTACCCAAACTTTCACTGCTAGACGGTAATTACATAGGGGTTGTTCAAAGAAAATGTCTAGTTCGACAATGGCAACTTCCACACACTATAACCGCATAGCTAATTTCATCAGCTCAACGCTTACCTGTGACGCACCACTCTATAAACTCTTTTTCCCCACCACATGGAGACTCGACATTTATGACAGTTATTGCAATATTTGACGATTACCAGCTTGCAATTTCTGACATGCTCCTTTCAGTCGAAAATCCCGCTGTAACGACTACCACCCCTACAACCGGAAATACAGCCCTAATCGCTGACCTACAACTTGGCGTCAGTCGACTAGTACGTAAAGTTGTGGCGGCAGACGGTCCTATCGGACGTGCAGAGCTTCTAGTAGCAGGAACCGTTACCCATATCGAGCATTTTTCCTCCGAATTAAATAAAGCTTTTCGCAATCCACAACACTTGCCGGAAGAGCTACTCGAAATAGTTCGCGAAAAAGGCCCACTAGGATGTCTCGAAGTAGCAGCTCTAATTACAAATGCAACGGGGCTCAATGACTTTGAGGTTTTAGGGGTGGCTGGCAATAAGATGTGTTCACACACATTTGATGCGAATAAAATAGCCACAAACATCCCATATTTTGGGACTGTACGCATTGCCGGCGGTGGCGCATCGGACCTCCTCAGCTGGCTTGAGCTTAGAGCCGAAGCTTACGCAGCTCGTTTCGCTAACTCCAGTTTCGATGAAAGGCGCTTCCATATAGGAAACAACATTCCTCTTTTTCTCATGGAAGAAGATCTCAGTCATAAACGGAGAACCATCAAAAATGGCGTCGGAGGATTTTACGAGGCTTATGAAATACTGAGCGGCCAGCTTATCCCTATCGGGGATTGGTTAACAATATTCGCCGATATAATTGGAAAAGCGCGTGACCAAACCGTTCTGGTTCGTCGACTTATGTATCACTGCTACAGTGATGATTATTTATACGTACTTTCTTTGAAGCATGACGCATTAGTTTCCGCCACCTCTCCGACAAGTGTACCGTTATCGGAATGCGCACTTTTCGAGATCCCCCCTTTAAATGCTAAGCCTAACCGATCCAAGTGGACGATTCATCGCGTAGCGACTCAGTTAGCGGGAGCTTCAAAAATTCGGTCAGTGATTCGAAAAAATGACTCTAAAACAGTTACAAGGCGCTTCATCAGTAGCCACCCTGATTTTTCAAAATTACTTAAAATTGGCATTTCTGGGGCCAATCTAAATATTGAGCTAGACTTGGAGGGCTTTCAGCACTTTGCATCGCGTTTTTCTGACGATAAGACTAGCCCGATCCTGGTTTGACCATCGTGCATGTGAATTTATCCCTTAGGTATGGAAGGATTGGGAGTTCGAATCTCTCCTTCACCGCCATATTCAGTAAACACAAAACCCTGATTTTCCTAGAGAAAGTCGGGGGTTTGTGTTTTTTGGCGTCTGAAAAAAGGCTATATGGGACTGAGATGGGACTGGGGCGCTATTTTGGTGCGGAGGATGGGGCTATGAGTGCGTATCTAGGCCCCTCACTGCGGCCGCATGAGCTAGGCTGTGCAAACCCCTCATTTCCAGGATGGATCGCATGCT
>NZ_JBMFBT010000009.1:0-292979 GCF_048822895.1 Pseudomonas sp. P4795
GATCTTATTCGGGTAATTCGACCAACCCATCAACATCAGTCATCGCCCGCTCCAGCAGATCGGCCGGCAGACTTTTACTCGCCCGCGCACCCAACAATTTCAGCTGTTCGCTGCGACTGACCAGATTGCCGCGCCCTTCGGTGAGCTTGTTACGCGCCGAACTGTAGGCCTTATCGAGCTGCTGCAAGCGATTGCCGACCTCGTCCAGATCCTGGATAAACAGTACGAACTTGTCGTACAGCCAACCGGCGCGCTCGGCAATTTCGCGGGCGTTCTGGCTCTGGCGTTCCTGTTTCCACAGGCTGTCGATCACGCGCAAGGTTGCGAGCAACGTGGTCGGGCTGACGATCACGATGTTGCGATCAAAGGCTTCCTGAAACAGCGTTGGCTCAGCCTGCAACGCGGCAGAAAACGCCGCTTCGATTGGTACGAACAGCAAGACGAAATCGAGACTGTGCAAGCCGTCGAGACGTTTGTAATCCTTGCCGGCCAGGCCTTTGACGTGATTGCGCAGCGACACGACGTGCTGCTTGATGGCGATCTGGCCGATGGCGTCGTCGTCCGCTGCGACGTATTGCTGATACGCGGTGAGACTGACTTTGGAGTCGACCACCACTTGCTTGTCGCCCGGCAGATAGATAATCACGTCCGGCTGAAAGCGCTCGCCGTCCGGACCTTTGAGATTGACCTGAGTCTGATACTCGCGCCCCTTCTCCAGGCCAGCATGTTCGAGTACGCGCTCGAGAATCAGCTCGCCCCAATTGCCTTGGGTTTTCTGGCCTTTGAGGGCGCGGGTCAGGTTGGTGGCTTCGTCGCTCAGGCGCAGGTTGAGCTGTTGCAGACGCTCAAGCTCCTTGGCCAGCGAGAAACGCTCGCGAGCTTCTGCCTGATAACTTTCTTCGACGCGTTTCTCGAAGGACTGGATGCGTTCTTTGAGCGGATCGAGCAACTGGCCGAGGCTCTTCTGGCTGGTTTCGGCGAACCGCTGTTCGCGCTCATCGAAGATCTTGCCGGCCAGTTCTGCGAACTGTGCGCGCAGTTCATCACGCGAGCCTTGCAGGTCGTCGAGGCGTTGCTGGTGGCTTTCCTGCTGCTCGCGCAACTCGGCGTTCAGCGAAGCGGCCTGGGCGTCGAGACGGCGCAGCTCGGCTTCTTTGTTGGCGCGCTCCAGATTCCACGCGTGCGATGCATCACGGGCGTCGTCGCGTTCGATTTGCAGCAACTCGACTTCGCGGCGCACCGCGGCCAGGTCAGCTTGCTTGGCGGCGTTGGCCTGAGCGAGGTCGGCGATTTCATCGCGACTGGCTTCAAGCTGCGCGTTGAGACCGTCCTGAGCCATTTGCGCCATGGCCAGTCGCTCTTCGAGCAGCGCGACATCAGCCTGACTGGTGCTGGCCCGGCGTTGCAGTTGCCAGGCAAGCGCCAGTAACGGCAGCGCCGCGCCCGCCAGACCGAGCAGGATGCTGGTCAA
The DNA here is from genome assembly GCF_048822895.1 of Pseudomonas sp. P4795. Taxonomy (NCBI): domain Bacteria; kingdom Pseudomonadati; phylum Pseudomonadota; class Gammaproteobacteria; order Pseudomonadales; family Pseudomonadaceae; genus Pseudomonas; species Pseudomonas sp. P4795. Next base: position 1,472 of record NZ_JBMFBT010000009.1, read on the forward strand.
GTCCATCGCCATCGTCATTCCCGCCGATCAAATAAAGCCTGAAGGTTAACCAAGGCATCAGGTCTTGGACAGCCCAGTCTGCGATCAGACCGAGTTCCTGTTGTGCGCGACGGTCACCAGCGCGGGCGGCCTGGCGCAGCAGGTCCTGGCCAATCCGGCGATCGCGGGCGTTGCCGCACTCACGGCACATCAATTGACCGAGACGGCTTTGCGCAACCACCACACCTTCGCGCGCAGGCTGTTTGAGCAGGCGGCCGGCGAGGTGCTTGGCATTCTGATTGTCACTCAGGCACGGGCTGTCCAGCAGCCATTCGGCCACGCGAACGGAAAATCGCTTGGGAGCGGTAACACGCGGGGTCTGTGAGGTAACAGCTTCTGGCGTTGAGCGAAACTTCATAAAGCACTGTAGGGCAGATCGGAAGGCGCGCCACTCTACTCTTTTTTTCGCACAGGTAAAGTCGAAAAAACCCGGCACGCCCGTGCTAGAGCAAGCGCTCGGGACAATCCACAGAAGCTGTGGATAAGTCAGTGGACAACCCACTTTGAACTCTCGCAAAGCCTTGTGGAATGGGCCTCGCAGTCAAACTGACGATTTTTTCACCAGTTAAAAAAACCGATGTTTTTCATTGACTTAAACTTTCGGTGCAGGCAGCTACCTGAGTCAGGATTGATATGACAGCGCCGTTACCGCGTGCGCAACTAATGTGCACAAGTACCTGTTACGCGGTTATATGGATGCACGTTTTTGGGCATTCACTAGCAACGCACGCCAACTCAGTCAATCTATTTTCATATTGTGGGTTGCTCTCTTCGAAGGGTTCCATTACTATCCGCGGCGTTAGTACCAAGCTGAAAGTCAATTCCGGTCGAACAACTCCTCGCGGTCAACCTTCTCAACAGAAGCCTTCACCGACAAAACAGGATCGACCCCTCGATGGTTTCCAGGTAAATCTTGCGCCGACACAACCTTTGAAATGAATGCAAAGGGTGTTGCGAAGAACATTTACTCTGACCGAACCAACCTGCAAATTGATCAGGATCTTCACCCCGGGCCCAGAACCTTTGCCCTTGATGTGTTGCCTGCCCTCCTAAGTACCTACCTGCCAGCCCAAGCGCGCCAATTTATCAGCGCTTCAAACTGGCTGCTTTGTTCCAGTCGGGTTCTTCGTTCGACCAATGGTGGTCAACGTCACTGGAACGTTTTAACGCTGCACGGTTCTTATCCGTGTCATTTGTAGGAACACCTAATAACTATGTCGACTCAAATCCATACTCAGGATGCCATTCGCACCCTAACCAACGCTTTTGCTCCAATGAACTGCCTGATCATGGCCGCTCGCAAAGGCTGCTTCAGCTTCACCCTGGTCAATGAACACGGGATCGCCCGCCACAGCGAGCGTCTGTATCCCGACCAGTACTCCAGCGCCGAACCGCTGCAGGCTATCATTGACCGTACTCGCCAGGCACTGGTTGCCTGAGACGACGAAACGGCTGAAAAAGCAAAGCCTCGCTTAAAACGCGGGGCTTTTTATTGCCTGATATTTCACTTTTCCCGGTTTCCGGCTAAGCACCAACCGATATAACGGTTATAACTGCTCGCCGGAAATATTGTAAAAACAGGCCTTTACGTCGCGAATATGACACTACACTTCAACTCAAGCGGCGTAATCCGCTTCCGGCGAGCCTGACTCGATCCACCGCTGCCAAGCCCCACCTCAGGCATCGCCGCCCACTTCGTATTTCGAGGGTTTTATGGGTATCGCTGCCAGCGAACTGTGCCGTTATGTGATTCGTCCTACGCTGATTTATCTGGGACGCCACTGCGCAACTGCCGAAGCCCTGCTGCTGGGTATCGCTGCCAGTCAGTCTGCCCTTGGTTCTGCTCTGCATGACCGCCGTGGCCACGGCCTGTACCGCATTGCCGAACACCGGCATCAGGCGCTGTGGGATCACTACCTGGCGCTGGATCCGGAGCGCGCCAGCCTGGTGCGCGGCCTCGCCAGCCAGCATGCGTTTCTCAGCGGCCCGCATCTGGAACTGACCGTCAATCTGCGTTACGCCACTGCCATTGCCTGGCTGCTGGTAGAAGAACAGAACCCCATCCTCCCCGACTCCGACGATCTGCTGGGCATGGCGCGCATCTGGCGCCAGACTTTTCAGCCGCAAGGTCGCCTGCGCGATTTCACCTCTGCCTGGCAAACCTGTGTTTCATCCATGAATCAGGTCGCTTGCTGACCCACCAGTTTCGCAAGATCCTGCAACAGGTCGCGAATTTGGTCGGATTGTCCTACAAAACCGCTCTAACTCAAGCCATACGGACTATAGCGCTGAGGCGAAAATCTTGGTAATTTCCGCCCCGGTGATCACCAGGAGTTCTAATAATGAAAAAAGTAATGCTCAAAACCACCCTTAGCCTTGCCGTTACCGTGGCATCCACGCAGATTTTCGCCGCTGGCTTTGCCATCAACGAACACAGCATCAGCGGGATGGGGACTGGGTACGCCGGGCGATCTTCTTCTGCCGACGACGCAAGTACTGTTTATGGCAACCCTGCCGGCATGTCGCGCATCAAGCGCGAACAAGTGACTGGCGGTGTTGCGTTCCTCGACGCTTCGACCGATATCAGCGACGGTAGCTCCAGCCCGAATGGCGGGAGCAACAAAGGCGATATGGTGCCCTTCACCTCCGTACCTATGGGCTACTACGTCAAGCCGATCGATGATCACTGGGCATTCGGTTTTGGCGTATACGTCCCGTTTGGTCTGATTACCGATTACGAAAACGGCTTCGCCGGCCGCTATTTCGGCAGCAAGTCCGAAGTACAAGTCATCACCATGCAGCCGACGATCAGCTACGCCTTCAACGACAAGGTGTCGATCGGTTTCGGTCCGACCATCAACCGCATCGACGGTGCGCTGGAATCCAACCTGTCGATCACCCAGGCCCTGCCGGACGGCAAAGTCAAGATCAAGGGTGACGACACCGCTCTGGGCTACAACATCGGCGTGCTGGTACAAGCTACCGACAGCACTCGCGTGGGTCTGACTTACCACTCGAAAGTCGACTACAAACTCGAAGGCAACACCAAGGTCAACTACGGTGCCTTGGCCTTGGCCGGACTCAGCTCCAGCCAGAAGTACGACGCTTCGCTGAAGATCACCACGCCTGAATCGGTGGATCTGTCGGTTACCCAGGCGATCAACGATCAGTGGAACGTTTACGCCGGTACGACTTTCACCCGCTGGAGCCAGCTGAAGGAAATCACCGTCAAGAACTCCGGCGTGCAACCTGCACTGGCTGGTCAGTTCGGCGAAATCACCGAAGACCAGAACTGGCACGACTCTTGGGCTTACGCCATCGGTACTTCGTATCAGTTGAACAAGGAATGGGTTCTGCGTACCGGTCTGACCTTCGACCAGTCGCCGACTAACAACGTCGACCGTTCGCCGCGTATTCCTACCGGCGACCGCACGATTTTCAGCCTCGGTGCCGGCTGGAGCCCGACCGAAGACCTGACCATCGACGTCGCGTATTCGTACCTGAAGGAAGAGAAGGTCAACATCCGCAACGAGAACGCACGCGGCCAGACTTACAATTCCCAGTATGAAAACTCGGCAAACGGCTTCGGTGTCGGCGCAACTTACCGCTTCTGATGCTGTACGGCGAGGCTGACCCCTCGCCCACCAAAAAGCCCCGCGCTCGTTAAAGAGGCGGGGCTTTTTCAATGGGCGTCGATCAGGGTTTCAACGGTTTCGAGGCGATGGCTTTCTCGATGGCAGCGATGAATTCCGGATCATCCGGTTTGGTCAGGCTGGAGAAGTTGGCAATGACCTTGCCCTGACGATCAATCACGTACTTGTAGAAATTCCACTTCGGCGCGCTGCTCTGCGCGGCCAGCACCTGAAACATGTGGGTGGCGTCGTCACCACGGACTTTCTGCGGCTCGGTCATGTTGAACGTTACGCCATAGTTGGCGTAACAAACCTTGGCGGTCTCTGCGCTGTCCTTGGACTCTTGCTTGAAGTCATTCGAGGGGACGCCAAGCATTTCCAGGCCTTGCGCCTTGTAGCGCTGATTCAGCGCCTCCAGACCTTCGAACTGCGGGGCAAAACCGCAGAAGCTGGCGGTGTTGATCACCACCAGCGGCTTGTCGGCGTATTGTCGGCACAGATCAATCGATTCCTTGGCGCGCAACTTGGGCAGCGAACCCTGTAACACCTCCGGGCAGTCCGCCGCCTGGGCCAGTCCGGTCAACGCCATCAGCAACGCAGGAACAGCACACCAGCGCTTGAGCATGTCGGGCATCCTTCTAAGTCGTCAGGCTTCGACGTTACTCGCGCTCGCCGCCTGCTAGCAAGCGGCTTTCTAGCAAATGCTCATGCCCAGTTGCATCAGCGCCAGTCCACCCTGATGCCAGCCCCACCACACCAGCGCGAGCAATGCGGCACCGAGTGCAGTGACGAGGATCTGCGGCCAGTAACGATTCATGCAGCGTTCGCCCGGGTTTGCAGGCGCGCCACCGGACGCTCGCGCACCGGCCAGTTCAGCGCGGCCGCCAACAGGCTCAAGAGAATCGCCACTTGCCAGATCAAGTCATAACTCCCGGTTCGGTCATACACCACCCCGCCCAGCCAGCCGCCGAGGAACGAGCCGAGCTGATGGAACAGAAACACGATGCCTCCGAGCATGGACAGGTTGCGCACGCCAAACAAGGTCGCCACGGTGCCGTTGGTCAGCGGCACGGTCGACAGCCAGAGGAAGCCCATAGCCATGCCGAACGCATACGCCGTGATCGTCGTCACCGGCAACCAAAGGAACAAGCCGATCACCACCGCCCGCAGCAAGTACAACCCGGTGAGCAGACGCGGCTTGGACATACGCCCGCCGAGCCAGCCGGCGGTGTAGGTGCCGAAGATGTTGAACAGCCCGATCAGCGCCAGCACCGTGGTGCCAACCGTCGCCGGCAAGTGCTGATCGACCAGATACGCCGGCAGATGCACACCAATGAACACCACTTGAAAACCGCATACGAAAAAACCGAACGCCAGCAGCCAGAAACCGGAGTGCGAGCAGGCTTCACGCAACGCTTCAGACAAGGTTTGCTCGTGGCCGAGCACCGGCAGTGGCTTGTCCTTGAGCATGCTCACCAACGGCACGATCAGCGCCACTAGCAAACCCAGCACCAGCAATGCCGCCGACCAGCCGAGCCAGCTGATCAGCCCGAGCGTGCCGGGCAGCATGGCGAACTGGCCGAAGGAGCCGGCGGCACTGGCGATGCCCATGCCCATGCTGCGTTTCTCTGGCGGCACGGCGCGACCAACCACACCAAGAATCACCGAGAACGAAGTCCCGGACAGGCCGAGGCCGATCAACAACCCGGCACTCAGCGACAGCGTCACCGCCGAATCAGACAAGCCCATGAAGACCAGTCCGAGCGCATAAAGCACGCCGCCGACCAGCACCACTTTTGCCGCACCAAAACGGTCGGCGAGTGCCCCGGTGAACGGCTGCGCCAGACCCCAAATCAAATTCTGCAGGGCGATGGCGAAGGCAAACACACCGCGCCCCCAGCCGAACTCGGCGCTCATCGGCGAGAGAAACAGACCGAACCCGTGGCGCACGCCCAATGACAACGCCAGAATCAGCGCACTCCCGAGCAACACCCAACCGCACGTACGCCACATTGAACTCATTGTTATTCTCCAGTCACGGGTATATACCCGCTTAAGGTCGGCAAAACCGGCGTTACGCCAGTTCGTCCAGCAGTCTCAGCAAGGTTTCACGCTTCTCGGCGCCCAATTTATCGATCAATCGCTGTTGCGCCGCTTCCCACGCCGGCAGGGCCGCTGCCAAGCGATGTGCACCGATTTCGGTGAGCTTGACGATGCGGTTACGCATGTCTTCGCCCTCGGCCAGCGCCACCAGGCCCTCGCCTTCCAGCACCCGCAGATTGCGCCCGAGGGTGCTGCGATCCAGGCCCATGGCTTCGGCCAGCTCGGAAATGCTCGGCTGATCCAGCCGCTGCAAATTGCACAGTAAAGAATACTGGGCAACGTTGATCCCGAAGCCGTCGAGGGCGCCGTCGTAATGCCTGCTGACGCCACGAGCGGCGCGACGCAGGTTGGTGCACAAACACTGAGAAGGAAGCATGATGCGTGTATATACCCGCGAGTCTGTTAAATCAAGTTACACATCAAAATAATGCCAGTCCGACGAGGACTGCCATCTCGAGCAATTCCAGCAGCGCGCCAGCGGTATCACCGGTGGTTCCGCCCAATCGTCGCACCGTCAGATGCCGCAACCAGACAAACCCTGCGAGCGCCACCAGCAACGCAACGAGACCGCTGAATCCAGCCAGCAACACGCAACCCAACGCACTTACCGCAAGCACCCGCCAACCCGCCTTGCGCGGCAGATGATCCGCCAGCGCCTGCCCCAATCCTCCGGCGCGCACGTAAGGCGTAGTCAGGAACAACCCGAGCAACGCCGCGCGACCGATCAGCGGCACGATGATCAAAGCCATGCCTTGCTGCTGCTCGATCACCGCCAGCAACGCCGCAAACTTCAGCAGCAGCACCAACACCAGCGTCACCACCGCAATCGGCCCGCTGCGCGGATCTTTCATGATCAGCAGCGTGCGTTCGCGATCACCAAACCCACCGAGCCAGGCATCGGCGCTGTCCGCCAGCCCATCGAGATGCAATGCGCCGCTGAGCAGCACCCACACCGTCAGCAACAATGCCGCATGCAGCAGGATTGGTGCACCGGCCAACGCAATGCTCAGCGCCCACAGAATCAGCCCGAACAGCAATCCCACCAGCGGATAAAACAGCAAAGAACGACCAAGCGCCTCAGGTGCGGGCATCCCCGGCAGACGCACCGGCAGGCTGCTGAGAAATTGCAGGGCGATCCACAGTGGCAGCATCTCAGCAGACTTCCTTGAGCACGCCGTCAGCCGCGACGTTCAGCGAAAACAGACTTGCGTGAGCGACCTCGACATTGAGCAATTGCTCCCGCGGCAAACCACGTGCGCGGGCCAGCAATAAACGCATCACGCCGCCATGACTGATCAGCAAAACGCGTTCGCCGGCATAGGCTGCATGCAACCGCTCGACTGCTGCCAGAACCCGTCTGGAAAACTCAATCACCGGCTCACCCTGCGGCGGCGTAAACCCATACGGGTCAGCCCAGAACAAACCCAGCGCCTCGGCATCGGTCTCCATCAACGCCGCCGCGCTCTGGCCCTCCCAAGCGCCGAAGTGCAGTTCTTGCAAATCCTTGTCCAGCGTCACCGGCAGATCCAGTTGCGCGCCGAGCTCCTCAGCGAATCGCGCACAACGCTGCAACGGCGAGCTGACCACTCGATCCCACGGCCCCTGCCCGACCACCGCCGCACGCATCTGCGCCCAGCCTTTTTCGGTCAAAGCGTCGTCAAGACTTCCGCGCAGGCCGCCGCCGAGTTCGGTTTCACCGTGGCGCAGCAGATCCAGACGTAACGTCATGCCGGACGATCCGCCACTGCCGCTTCGGCGAAGGTCGCCATCTGCCCGTGCAGATCACATGCCAGACGCAGCAACGGCACCGCCAGCGCGGCACCACTGCCCTCGCCCAAGCGCAGACCGAGTTCCAGTAATGGCTCGGCATTCAGCGTTTCCAGCACATGCCGATGACCCGGCTCGGCACCGCGATGACCGAACAGCAGCCACTCGCGGCAGGCCGGATTCAGACGCACCGCCACCAGCGCAGCGACCGTGCAGATAAAGCCGTCAACCAACACCGCAACGCCTTCTTGGGCACACGCCAGATAAGCGCCGACCAGCGCCGCGATTTCGAAACCGCCGAGGTTGAACAGGGTTTGCAAAGCATCGCCACGTTGCGCGGCATGCAGCGCCAGTGCGCGCTCGATCACTTGCGCCTTGTGGCTGACGCCTTCGGCATTCAGCCCGGTGCCGGGGCCGGTCAGGTGAATCACCGGGCAGTCGAGCAACGCGCAGGCCAGCGCACTGGCGGCAGTGGTGTTGCCGATGCCCATTTCGCCGCCGATAAACAATTGCGCGCCGGCCGCTTTCGCACGCAGCACGCTGTCACGCCCGGCCTGCAACGCCAGCTCACCCTGCGCCGCAGTCATGGCCGAGCCGTGGGCGAAATTCGCCGTGCCCGGGCCGATATTCAAATGACGCACGCCCGGCAGATTCAGCGACGGCGTGACCGTGCCCAGATCCACCACTTCAAGTTGCGCGCCGAGTTGTCGCGCCAGCACGCTGATCGCCGCGCCGCCGCTGACAAAGTTCAGCAGCATCTGCCCGGTGACTTCCTGCGGAAACGCCGACACGCCTTCAGCGACCACGCCGTGATCGCCCGCGAAAATCGCGATCCACACCTGATCCAGACGCGGCTTGACCTGCCCCTGCAACCCGGCCAGTTGCACCGCCACAGATTCCAGACGCCCGAGCGAACCAGCGGGTTTGGTCAGTTGCTGCTGACGCGCCGCCGCTTGTGCAACGGCATCGGCATCCAGCGCTTGGCACGGGTTCAGCCACCAGGTTTGGGTCATAACGCAGGTCCTTTCAAAGTCAGGGGCAGGCCGGCGACGGTCAGGACCACTCGCTGACAACGCTCGGCCAAAGCTTGATGCAGCCAACCGGCTTCATCGACATAGCGGCGAGTCAATTCGCCCAGCGGCACGACACCCATTCCGGTCTCGTTGCTGACAAAAATGATTTCCCCCGGCAGCGTCGCCAGGCAATCAAGCAGCGCTTCGCGTTCGGCGGCGAGGCGCTCGGCATCGTCGAGCATCAGCAGGTTGGTCAGCCACAACGTCAGGCAATCGACCAGCAGGCACCGCTCGGCGCTGGCGTTTTCGCGCAGGACGCTGGCCAGTTCCAGCGGTTCTTCGATCAACGCCCATTCGGCGGGACGACGCTCGCGATGATGGGCCACGCGTTCGCTCATTTCACCGTCGAGCGGTTGGCTGGTGGCGATATAGGTCACGGCCAACGCGCTGTCGCTGGCGAGTTTTTCTGCCAGACGACTTTTGCCGGAGCGCGCGCCGCCGAGGATCAGTTGGAGCATGAAGGCATCCTGAAAATTGTATGTTGTGGCTACTGGCCCCATCGCGGGCAAGCCCGCTCCCACAGGGGTTGCGGTGGATCAAGCAACTCACAAACCTGTGGGAGCGGGCTTGCCCGCGATGGGGTCATTGAATTCACCTCAAATCCCACAGAGCTGACGCAACAAATCGGTATCGAGGTGCTGCTCCACCAGATCCGCCAGGCGTTCGATATCGCGCTCGCGCAAGCCGTGGTAATCCACCTCCTGAACATCGCTCAACCCGGCCCAACGCAACAGCGCCGCACTGGCCGCCGGCGACTCAAACAGCCCGTGCAAATAAGTGCCGAAAATCTGCCCATCGAGACTTTGTGCGCCATCGCAACGACCGTCATCCAGATGCACCGCAGCCTGTTCCAGCGCCGGCCCGGTGGTCACGCCCGCATGAATTTCATAACCGCTGACCTCGGCATCTTCCAGCGCCAGCCGCCCACGCACATTGCGCAATTGCTTCTCGGCTTCGAGTTGGGTGGCGAACGCGAGCAAGCCGAGGCCGGCACTGGAACCCGGTGCGCCCTCAAGACCCAAAGGATCGAGCACCTGCTCGCCAAGCATTTGCAGACCGCCACAAATCCCCAGCAGTTTTCCGCCGTAGCGCAGGTGGCGACTGATCGCCGTGTCCCAGCCATTCGCGCGCAAATACGCGAGGTCGCTGCGTACGCTTTTCGAGCCGGGCAGGATGATCAGATCGGCCGGCGGGATCGCCTGGCCGGGGCCGATGAATTGCAGGTCCACTTGCGGGTGCAACCGCAGCGGATCGAAATCGGTGTGGTTGCTGATGCGCGGCAAAACCGGCACCACGACTTTGAGCACTTGCTCGGCCTTGTCAGTCTGGCGCTGATCAATGCCGTCCTCGGCCTCAAGATGCAGATCCATCACGTACGGCAGCACGCCGATCACCGGTTTGCCGGTGCGCTGTTCCAGCCAGTCGAGGCCCGGTTGCAGTAAGGCGATGTCGCCGCGAAAACGGTTGATGATGAAGCCTTTTACGCGTGCCTGTTCGCTCGGCGACAGCAGCTCCAGCGTGCCAACCAGATGCGCGAAAACCCCGCCACGATTGATGTCGGCGATCAGCACAACCGGGCAGTCCACCGCCTCGGCGAAGCCCATGTTGGCAATGTCGCCGGCACGCAGATTGATTTCGGCTGGCGAGCCTGCGCCCTCGACCATGACCAGCGGATACGCCGCGCTCAAGCGCTGATGCGAGGCGAGCACGGCTTGCATGGCGATGGCTTTGTAGTCGTGATAGGCCACGGCGTTCATGCTGGTGACCGCGCGACCATGAATGATCACTTGCGCGCCCGTGTCGCTGTTGGGTTTGAGCAGCACCGGGTTCATGTCGGTGTGCGGCTCGAGAAACGCGGCTTGCGCCTGCACCGCTTGCGCGCGGCCGATCTCGCCACCGTCAGCGGTTACGGCGCTGTTGAGCGCCATGTTCTGCGGCTTGAACGGCACGACAGCGATGCCCTGACGTGTGGCCCAGCGGCATAGGGCCGTGACCAGCGTACTTTTGCCGGCATCGGACGTGGTGCCCTGCACCATCAATGTGGTCATGAACGTTCCTTGGCGAAAGCTTGCAGCGCTTGTTCGAGACGCGCTTCTTCGGCGCTATCGGCAGGCAGGCCGAAACGCAGACTGCTGTTGTGCGCGAAGATGCGCAGGAGGATGCCGCGTCGGGCCATGAATTCGTGCAGTTCGGCGGCCTGTTCGGTGGTCAGCCACTGGAACAATGCGCAGCCGCCATGAGGTTTGAAGCCGTAACGCTCAAGCAGCAACGCCAGCCGTTCACTGGCCTCGTCGCTGCGGATACGCTGTTGCGTGTGACCTTCAGTGTCTTGTAGACAGGCCTGGCCGAGTACACGGGCCGGCCCGCTGACGGCCCAGGGCCCGACTTGTTCGGCGAGCAACTTGAGCAATCTGCGCTCGGCCAGCACAAAGCCCAGTCGCACCCCGGCCAGACCAAAAAACTTGCCGAACGAGCGCAACACGATCAGGCCGACCAGATGGGTAAACCCGGCCAGGCTCAAATGCGGGGTGTTGTCCATAAACGCTTCATCAACCACCAGCCAGCCACCGCGTTGCGCCAATCGCGCGTGCCAGTCGAGCAACCGCGCCGGAGTCAGACTCAGGCCGGTCGGGTTGTTCGGGTTAACGACAACCAGTACATCGAGGCTGTCGATGAAGAAGTCGACTTCCTGCTCCAGCACTTCACGCACGATGTAGCCGCTGCGGCGCCAGGCTTCGGCGTGTTCGGCATAACACGGCGATAACACGCCGACTTTGCCGGCCCGGCGCAAACGCGGCAGCAACTGAATGGCCATCTGCGAACCGGCGACCGGCAGCACGTGCGCGGCGCCGTAGTAATCGCAGGCAGCCTGCTCCAGACCGTCATCGGTTTCCGGCAGCCGCGCCCAGGCGCGCAACGGAATGTCCGGGACCGGAAACGGCCACGGCGCGAGACCGCTGGACAGGTCGAGCCAGTCTTCCTCGGCGATCCCGTATTCAAGCGCCGCCCTGCGCAACCGGCCACCGTGCTCAAGCATAGAATTCAGCCCCCACGCAGAGAATCAGCAGCCATAACCATACGCCGCGCTGGACCAATTGCCAGCCACGGTCGATGGAGTCGGCATCGGCCGGCGCGCCTTCGCCGAGTTGCGGGCGCTGGTGCAGTTCACCGTGATAAATCGCCGGCCCACCGAGCTCCACGCCGAGCGCACCGGCACCGGCGGCCATCACTGGACCAGCATTGGGGCTGTCCCACTGCGGCGCTTGCGTGCGCCAGCATTTGAGGGCGAGTCGGGTTTTGCCCAGCAGCGCGTAGGTCAACGCCACCAGTCGTGCAGGAATGTAGTTGAGCATGTCGTCGATTTTCGCCGCTGCCCAGCCGAAACGCTCGAAGCGTTCGTTGCGATAGCCCCACATCGCATCCAGCGTATTGCTCAAGCGATAGAGCACCACGCCCGGCGCGCCGGCCACGACAAACCAGAACAGCGCGGCGAACACCGCATCGCTGCCGTTCTCCAGTACCGATTCGGTGGCGGCACGGGCGACGGCGGTGCTGTCGAGTTCATCGGTCTGCCGGCTGACCAGATAACCGACGCGCTTGCGTGCTTCTTCCAGGTCGTCGCTGCGCAAAGCCTTGGCCACCGGTTCGAGGTGCTCGCCGAGACTGCGCATGCCGAGCGCGCAATACAGCGCGAGAATCTCGACGATCCAGCCCACGTATGGCGCCCAGGAAAATGCCGTGGCGAGCAAGGTCAGCGGCAACACCGCAATCACCCACGCAGTGACGCCATGACTGCGCCAACCGCGACCGCCGCTATTGAAACGTTGCTCGATGCGCCCGGCAAAATTGCCGAACGCCACCAGCGGATGCCAGCGTTTGGGTTCACCCAGCAGCGCATCCAGCGCCACTGCGGCGACACTCAACAACGCCACACTCATTGACTCACTCCCCAATAATTTTCGTACAGCAACTCATTAAGCGGACGCGCCTGCGCCCACCCTTCGAGTACCAGCATCGGCGCCGGATAGAATTCCTTGACCGGCCCGAGGCAAAGCACCGCCAACGGCTTGGCCCCGGCCGGCAGATTCAACAAATCAGCCAGCGCTTGCGGTTCGAACAGCGAGACCCAGCCCATGCCCAGCCCCTCAACGCGCGCGGCCAGCCACAGGTTCTGAATTGCACAGGACAGCGAGGCCATGTCCATTTCCGGCAGCGTGCGCCGACCGAAAATATGCCGCTCGCGATCATCCATCAGCGCGGCGACCAGCACTTCGGCGCAGTCGTTGATGCCTTCGACTTTCAGCGTCATGAACTCGTCGCTGCGCTCACCGAGGGCTTCGGCGGTGCGCACGCGTTCTTCTTCGACGAGGGTTTGAATCTGCCCACGCAAGGCGCGGTCGCTGATGCGGATGAAGCGCCACGGCTGCATCAGGCCCACGCTGGGTGCCTGATGTGCGGCTTCGAGCAGACGCCGCAGCAAGTCAGGCTCGACGGTGCCGCCACTGAAGTGGCGCATGTCGCGGCGTTCGGCGATGGCTTTATAGACCGCTGCACGTTCGGCTTCGGTATATGCGTTGTCAGTCATGGCCTCATCGCTGGCAGGCCAGCTCCCACAGTGGGCGGTGCAATACCTGACGAAACGCAATCCCCTGTGGGAGCTGCGGTGCGACGATTCGACTTGCCAGCGATGGCGGCCTCAAGGTCTGGTGTAAACAGAGCAGCGACAGCCACAGGATTCGACGGAAAATAAAAGTGCACGTAAGACGCGGTCATCCGCCCCTGCCGATAAACCGCTTCCGCACCGCGTCCGCCGTTGGGGCTGTGGCCTCGGGCAATCGGTGTCAGTTCGGTGGTGGTCAGGGAATGGTGATAAGTGTGGCCGCGCAGTGCGCCCTCCGGCACTTCGACGTCCTGCAACGCCAGCGCCGCCAGACGTTTCTGCATCGTCGCATCGCCGCGCAACAGGCCGACCAGTTCGGCGCGGGTGCCTTCGACATCAGTCAACGAATCGAGCAGATAGAGCATGCCGCCGCACTCGGCGAGCAGCGGTTTGCCGGCCGCGTGATGTTGGCGGATCGCATCAAGCATCGAGGTGTTCTGTGCCAGCGCGACGTGGTGCAATTCCGGGTAACCGCCAGGCAGATACAAACTGTCCGCCTCGGGGATTTGCGTGTCGCGGATCGGCGAGAAGAAGCTCAATTCGGCGCCCATTGCGCGCAGCAGATCAAGGCTGGCGCCGTAAGTGAAGGCAAAGGCTTCATCGCGGGCCACGGCAATCCGTACGCCTTTGAGCAGTGGTTCGACGACCAACTCGTCCGGCGCGGCGAATTCGACGGCCGGTGGCAGCGCTACCTCGCAACTGCTGGCCAGTGCATCGGCAGCGGCGTCGAGGCGCACGTCCAGATCATTCAGCTCGCTGGCCTGCACCAGTCCGAGGTGACGGCTCGGCAGTTCGATGCCGGTCTCGCGCGACAATGCGCCGTACCAACGCAGCCCTTCAGTCAGGCTGCCTTCAAGCAATTGCGCATGCCGCAGCGTGCCGACGCGGTTGGCCAACACCCCGGCAAACGGCAAGTCCGGCTGATAACGCGCCAGGCCCAGCGCCAGTGCGCCGAAGGTCTGCGCCATGGCGGTGCCGTCGATCACGCCGAGCACCGGCACACCGAAGTGCCGCGCCAGATCGGCGCTCGACGGCGTGCCGTCAAACAGCCCCATCACACCTTCGATCAGAATCAGATCGGCTTCGGCGGCGGCTTCCCACAGCAAGCGGCGACTTTCCTGTTCGCCGACCATCCACATGTCCAGTTGATAGACCGGCGCACCGCTGGCGCGCTCGAGGATCATCGGGTCGAGAAAGTCCGGGCCGCATTTGAACACGCGCACCTTGCGCCCCTGATTGCGATGCAAACGAGCGAGCGCAGCGGTGACGGTGGTCTTGCCCTGACCGGAGGCCGGCGCGGCGATCAGTACCGCCGGGCAGTGACGTGGTTGCTTCAAAGTTCGACGCCTTTCTGCGCTTTGATCCCGGACTGGAAGGCGTGCTTGAGCATGCCCATCTCGGTGACCGTGTCGCCCATCTCGATCATTTCCGGCTTGGCGCCGCGCCCGGTGACGACCACATGCTGCATCGGCGGACGCGCCTGCAAATCGCTGAGCACTTGATCGAGATCGAGGTACCCGTGCTTGAGCGCGATGTTCAGTTCATCGAGCACCACCAGACCAATCGACGGATCGCGCAGCAGTTCACGAGAGACTTCCCAAGCGGCTTCGGCAGCGGCGATATCGCGCTGGCGATCCTGGGTTTCCCAGGTAAAGCCCTCGCCCATCACATGGAAGCGCACTTGCTCGGGGAAGCGACGGAAGAACAATTCCTCACCCGTGCTGTTGCGGCCCTTGATGAACTGCACCACGCCGCACTGCATACCGTGGCCCATGGCGCGAGCGAGCATGCCGAACGCCGAACTGCTTTTGCCTTTGCCGTTGCCGGTCAGCACCAGCACCAGGCCGCACTCGTCCGGCGAATTGGCGATGCGTTCGTCGATCACGGCTTTTTTACGCTGCATGCGCGCCAGATGGCGTTCGTCGCGCTCGGGGGAATCGGTCATGGGGGAGCTCTCCGTTGAGGCTGGATAACGGCGGGCAGGCACAAGAATAGACGGCAAAAAGCCTGGCATCGCCCACCGTGATGCCGCTGGATGGATCAGGCCGGTCTCCGGGCTCATGAGCGGCGCATTCGTCGGACTGCGCGCCTTCCCGCTTGTTCAGCAGTGGCATCAGACGCAGTTTTTACTCATTTACCGTTGCGGGGGCAGCGCCGGGATCGTGATCGGTCTTCGCTTGAAGACAATCCTCACCGGCTTCCCTGTTTCACTCTGTCGACGTACGTCACAGAGCACCTGAAACAAGCGGCGAAGGTTAGAGGGTTGGGGGTGGAGCGTCAATTAAAGAGGGGCGCGCTCGCGTAATAACTGCCGCCGATCAAATATATACCGCCATTGTTGTGCCACACTCTCAGCAGTGATATCAAAGAGCCATGCTTTTACCAAAAAAGCGCCATCACAATAACAAGGGAGTGCACCATGCAAGGCATGATCATCAGCAACCCGCGACTGGAGTTCCTGCGCCCGGTGCTGGAACGCTGGTTTGACTGTATCGACCGCTACAACGCCGTGCGCGGCGACAACGACACGCCGTACTGGCATGACGAAAAAGCCAACCTCGGCCTGCTCTCGGCAGCCGCGTGGATGGCCGAGTTCGTTACGCTGCGCGATACGGCCACGCGCAAGCAGAACGAGGAAGGCGAGCGCAATGCGCGCGCCGATCTGTTTCTCGCCGGGGCCGAAGACCGCGCATTCATTCAGGCGACTCAGCGCTGGCCGCGAGTCAACAGCCTGAATCTGACTCAAGCCCTGGCGGATATCACCAGCGAAGCCAAGCGCATCAGCTACGCCAGCGACCTCAAACTCGGCTGCCTGTTCGTCGCCCCGCAAAAGGCCCAGCACAGCGCCAGCCCGGAAGAATTGCAGGACATGGTCGACGACCTGCAAAAGGAAAACACCTGCGCCGTGGCCTGGTATTTCCCCTACGCCTACCGCAAATTGCACAGCGACGCCGGCAACTATCATCCGGGCATCGCCGTGCTGTTCAAAGAGGCGCGCGGCTGAGCAGTTGAACCATCGGGCTTGTACGCTTCTCTATGATTAACAATGCATTCATAGGGAAGATCAGCAATGCGCAAGCCCCAGCTCGTTTTTGTCATCGCGCTCGCCGGAGGGCTCGCCGCCTGTGGTGAATCCTCCAGCCTGCAAGTCATCGACGGCACCGGCCCGTCACCGAAGCTGCCAGAACCGAACAAAACCCTGATCCCGACGGTGAACATCGCCCCGGCAGTCGGCTGGCCGGCGGGGGCGAAACCGACGGCGGCGGCCGGCACTCAGGTCGCAGCGTTCGCGGAAAACCTCGACCATCCACGCTGGCTGTATGTGCTGCCGAATGGTGACGTGCTGGTCGCGGAAACCAATGCGCCGCCCAAACCTGATGACGGCAAAGGCATTCGTGGCTGGGTGATGGAAAAAGTCATGGGCCGTGCCGGTGCCGGTGTGCCGAGTCCGAATCGCATCACCCTGTTGCGCGACGCCGACCACGACGGCGTGGCTGAGACGCGCACGGTGTTTCTGCAAAATCTCAACTCGCCGTTCGGCATGACACTGGTCGGCAATGACCTTTATGTCGCCGACACCGATCGGCTGCTGCGCTTCCATTACGAAGCCGGCGCCACCGAGATCAAGACCCAGCCGATCAAAGTCGTGGATCTGCCCGGCGGCACGCTGAACCATCACTGGACCAAAAACGTCATCGCCAGCAAGGACGGCAGCAAGCTGTACGTGACCGTCGGCTCGAACAGCAACGTCGGCGAGAACGGGCTGGATAAAGAGGAAGGTCGCGCGGCGATCTGGGAAGTGGATCGCGCTACAGGCAATCACCGCATATTCGCTTCGGGTATCCGTAATCCCAACGGCTTGGCCTGGGAGCCGCAGAGCGGTGCATTGTGGACGGCAGTCAACGAGCGTGACGAGATCGGCAGCGATCTGGTGCCAGACTACATCACGTCGGTCAAGGATGGCGGCTTCTATGGCTGGCCATTCAGCTATTACGGTCAGCACGTCGATGTCCGCGTCGAGCCGCAGAGTCCGGATCTGGTAGCCAAGGCAATCGCGCCGGATTACGCGGTCGGCCCACACACTGCTTCGCTGGGTCTGACATTCGCTGAAAGCAACACGCTGCCGGCGCAATTCAAGGAAGGCGCATTCATCGGCCAGCACGGCTCGTGGAACCGTAAACCGCACAGTGGCTACAAAGTGATTTTCGTGCCGTTTGCGGCGGGCAAGCCGACTGGCAAACCGGTGGATGTGCTGACCGGGTTCCTCGACAAGGATGAAAATGCCTTGGGTCGCCCGGTGGGCGTGGTGATTGATCAGCAGGGTGGATTGCTGGTCGCGGATGACGTGGGGAACAAGGTGTGGCGGGTTTCGGCCAGCAAATAACCGATCATTGCCTGACGCATAAAAAAAATGTGGGAGCCAGCCTGCTGGCTCCCACATTTGTTTTGTGCAGCTTGGGTTACGGGTTATGCGCCAGATGCTCCGGCTGCAACACTCGTTTGGCGCTCAAGTAAGCTTTCTGCCAATAAGCCTTGGACAGACTGTCCAGTTTCACCGTGCCGCCAGTCGCTGGTGCATGCACGAAGCGCCCTTCTCCGACGTAAATCCCCGCATGACTGACCTGCGAGCCGCCATTGGTGGCGAAGAAGATCAGGTCACCGGTCTGCAAGCCTTCTTTGCCGACATTCGGCGCCCGCATCACGATCAGCTCGCGGGTCGAACGCGGCAGGCTGATGCCGGCCGCATCGCGGTAGACAAAACCGATCAGACCGCTGCAATCAAAACCTGAATCCGGCGTGTTGCCGCCCCAGCGATAAGGCGTGCCTACCAGCCCGAGCGCGCGGAACAGCACGTCTTCGGCAGCAGGCGAAAAACTTTGAGAAGGACTGAACACGACCGGCGCGCGTACAACCGGCGTGGGCGGCGGCGTGCGACTGGCGCAGCCACTGAGCAGCGCTGCGAAAAGCATGAAGGTGAGGCGGGCCGACATCGTCATAAGCAGAACATCCTGATCTGGCTGCGGCTTTAACTGCCGATTCGACAGAAAACAAAACCGCCTGCGTCAGACGCAGGCGGTTTGCCATCAATATAGATTCAGGATTCTAGCGGCTACGCGGCAAACTTCAAGTAAGACTTTAACTTCACCTTGTAAAGTTTAGGTCTATTACTCCTGAAGGGCCGTTTTTGTCGCCACGGACGTGGCGACAACAGGGTGATTACTTGCGAGCGGTAACCACGGTAGGCGCGTTCGCCAAAGCGCGTTTGGCTTCGATGAAGGTCTTGCTCCAGTAGCTGTCACCCAGGCTGTCGATGCGAACACCGCCACTGCGACGACTGCTGGAATGGATGAACTGGTTGTCACCCAGGTAGATCCCGGCGTGACTTACGCGACCGCGACGACCGTTAGTGGCGAAGAACAGCAAATCGCCCGGCTCAAGATTACTGCGCGCAACCAGAGGTGCATCGACGTTGATCATTTCGCGGGTAGAACGCGGCAGGTTCATGCCGGCCTCTTCGCGGAACAGATAGCCAATGAAACCGCTGCAATCGAAACCGGCTTCAGAGGTACCACCGAAACGGTAACGGGTACCGATCAGGGACATGCCGCGTTCAAGGATGCTGTCAGCCAGAACTGGAAGCTGGTAAGGCTTGCTGCCGTTGAAATTGGCCAGTTCTTTTTCGGTGTCCAGCTCTTCCTGATAAATAACGGAAGACTGAGCAGTGGCAGAATTTTTAACCTGTTGGGGCTGCTCTTGGACTGGAGAATGAGCAGCGCAACCGAATAACAGGGTGACGAGTGCGAGAGGCACGAGGGGTGCGAAGCGCTTTAGCATGGGCACGACCGTGGCTGATAGTTGTAAAGAAGCCGAGACTATGCCCGCTATCATCCTCATTTGCAAATTCAATCGATCTTTTTGTGACTTCCGAGTTTCTCGTTTACATCTAAGCGCTTAAGCCCATTTGAAACGATACGCAGCTGGCACACCGTGCCGGAAAGCGGATTTTCTGGCGCCTGAAAGATGCCGAAACGCGCTGAAAGCTACGTTTCAAGCGGGTCTCACCAGCCGAGGGTTTCTTTCAGAAAGGGGATGGTCAGCTTGCGCTGAGCTTGCAATGACGCCTGATCGAGCTGCTCCAGCAGATCAAACAGTGCGCTCATGCTGCGCGTGCCGCGAGTCAGAATGAAATGCCCGACTTCATCGGTCAGGTGCAGACCGCGACGTGAGGCACGCAATTGCAGCGCACGCAATTTGTCTTCGTCGGAAAGAGGACGCATCTGGAAAATCAGCGCCAGGGTCAGGCGTGATTTCAAGTCAGCCAATTTGACCGGCAACTCACGTGGCGAAGTCGATGCGGCGATCAACAAGCGCCGACCGCTGTCACGCAGACGATTGAACAGGTGAAACATCGCCTCTTCCCAGTCAGCCTTGCCGGCAATCACCTGCAAGTCATCCAGGCACACCAGTTCGTACTGCTCAAGGTTGTCGAGGATGGTCACGCCGCGATCCATCAACTCGGCCAGCGGCAGGTAAACCGCCGGTTCCCCCATCTGTTCGAAGCGCAGACACGCAGCCTGCAACAGATGCGTACGCCCTACCCCGTGCTTGCCCCACAGATAAATCAGGCTCTCCGTCCAGCCGGCGTCGGCTTCGCAGAGGCGCTCGACATAGCCGAGTGCAGCGGCATTGGCGCCTGGGTAGTAGTTGATGAAGGTGGCGTCGTCACGCAGACGCACACCTAGGGGCAGCTGAATCGGTTTCATGCTGACTGAACAGTTCTCAAGGAACCGTTAGTGGCCTCTGTGTAAAGTGAGCGGAAGTTTATACCCGTCAAGCGGAGCGCACAATGCGACAGACCCCAAGCAAAATCAAAGGTTTGCGTTAATGCAGCGGTTTTATGACAGTTTTACTGACGCTGCAGAGACAAGTATCACCTGCAGAACACGGGCCAACCCGGTTATCCACCGGGCGGCCCGTCGCGATGATTACAGCTTGGGTTCATCCAGGCCGCTGTAAATGTCGGAGTCCTTGTACACATCGTGCATATGACGCACTAGCACCATGATGACCGCCGCGACCGGCAATGCCAGCAGCACACCGGTGAACCCGAATAACTCGCCACCCGCCAGGATCGCGAAGATCACCGCCACCGGATGCAGACCAATGCGGTCACCCACCAGCCATGGTGTCAGCACCATGCCTTCCAGCGCTTGACCGACCATGAATACAGCAACGATTCCGATCATCGGGTACAGATCTCCGCCAAACTGGAACAGCCCGGCGATCAACGCCGCACCGATACCGATCACGAAGCCCATATACGGCACAATCGCCGCCAGACCGGCAATCAAACCGATCAAAAGGCCCAGTTCCAGCCCGACAATCATCAGACCCGCCGAATAGATCACACCAAGCGCCAGCATCACCAGCAATTGCCCACGTACGAACGCGCCGAGCACTTCGTGGCATTCGCCAGCCAGTGCCACTACACGCTCCTCGCGATCACGCGGCAGCAGGCTACGGATCTTGGCCATCATCACGTCCCAGTCGCGCAGCAAATAGAAACTCACCACCGGGATCAGCACCAGATTCGCCAGCCAGCCGATCAACGCCAGACTCGAGGCGGTAGCCTGACTCAGTACCACACCGACGATATCAGTGGTCTGGCCCATGTGTTCACTGATCGCCGCTTTGACTTTATCGAACTTCCAGAACCCGTCCGACAATCCGAGCTTGGCCTGCGCCCATGGCACGGCCGTGTGTTGCAGCCAGTCGAGCATTTGCGGCGCCAGTTCATACAGGCGCATCAGTTGCCTGGCGAGCATCGGCACCAGCACCAGCATCAGCGCGGTGACAATCAGCGTAAACAGCGCAAATACCGAAATCACGCCCCAGGTGCGCGACAACCCCAACTTCTCCAGACGATCCACCAGCGGATCGAATAGATAAGCGAGCAGTAACGCCACCAGAAACGGCGTCAGGATCGGGTGCAGCAACCAGACAAATGCGCAAAGCAGGACAACCCCACCGAGCCAGAACCAACGCCGTGTATCGGCCATTTACCACTCCTGCTTCATCTATATAGGGAAAGACTTACCAACGGAAACGCAATGACGGCGCGGCAGGTGCCGGAGCCGGAGCAGCAACCGGCGCTGCACCGGGAACCGCAGGCTGCGGCGCCGCTACCGGCGCCGGCGCTTCGGCCGGCAACTCTTGCAACTTGGCCAGCGACAATTGCGCACGCATCTGATCGGCGCTGCCATTCACGCGATACACAATACGATCGCCGTCAACACTCTGCAGACGCACGCCAAACGGTTCGAGTAACCGCAACAGTGCTGCGTAATGCTCAAGATTCATGCCCTGCACTTCCAGGGTCTGCTGGCCCGAAGCGCCTGGCCTGGCAACAAAGCGTGGCGCCAACCGCGCGGTGACCGCCAGCATAACCGCATCAGCGACCGCAGCCTGATCGGCGCCCTGCACGTTGCCCGCTTCTTTTTTATCGCCAAGCCACAGCTGCCATTTGGCCTGCCATTGCCCACCCTCTTCACGCGCATGCACTGCCAGCAAGGCGTCAGCGTTATAGCGCTCAGACGCATCACGCAACGGCGCCGGGTCCGCGCCTTCGAGGACTGGGCCGGTAGCCACCAGTTGCTCGCTCAGATCAGCCAGCGGCAGACGCAGTGGCAAACCACGATGCTGAGCCGCGCGGCGCAACGGCGCCGCCGTCGCCTGACCATCGCCAACCAGACTCGAACCTTCAGCGGAATCGTTCAGCCACCAGCTCAGAATCGACGGCCGACTGGCGCCCCACAACGCCAGCCCGGCGCGGCGCAATGCCTGCTCGGTAGTGCCCGGATCGAAATCGACCTTCAACACTTCCGGCGGCCCGGCGTCGAAGCCGAACTGACTGATGATCTGTTGCGGGTCCTTGCGCACTGGCGCCAGCCCTGGGTTCTGCACGGCTTTCGGATCGCCCGTCAGGCGCAGCACCAGCGTGTCCAGCGCAGCCTGCGTCGCGCGATCACGCTCCTCAGGCGTCTGGCCGCTGACTGGCTCACGCACTTGATAAAGACCTTTGAGATTTTCGGCATGACTCGCCAGGCTGACCAGAGACAAACAGCCCACACACAACAATTTACAAAAACGCATGGAGAATTCCCGTCGACAGGAGCGGCTGGAACAGGCCGCGTGAACCGGTTGAGCAATGGCTGTGACCCCCGGCCGTTACAAAACATTCACACGCTGGCAGTAAGTTTTTGCACAGTGGTAACGATAGACGGTTAATCGCCACACCTTATACAGGCACCCTTAACAGCTTCTAAACCTTCGATTGCAAAATTTTTCCGGTGATATGGCCCTGCCCGTCGGCGCGAGGATGGCCGCTGCCCCTCAAGCCTGATAAAATCGCGCGCCTTCGCAGACCGGCAACAGCCGGGCGTCATGAAAATCGCGTGAGGCAATCGCCCCGTCGATTTTGGCGTCCCCGCTGAATTCGGTCGTTACCCAGAAATCCCCCCTAAAGGCCTGGATCATGAGCAAGCAACCCTCCCTGAGCTACAAGGACGCCGGTGTAGACATCGACGCCGGTGAAGCATTGGTCGAACGCATCAAGAGCGTCGCCAAGCGCACTGCGCGCCCGGAAGTCATGGGCGGCCTGGGCGGTTTCGGCGCCCTCTGCGAAATCCCGGCCGGCTACAAGCAGCCAGTGCTGGTGTCCGGTACTGACGGCGTCGGCACCAAGCTGCGTCTGGCTCTGAACCTGAACAAGCACGACAGCATCGGCATCGATCTGGTCGCCATGTGCGTCAACGATCTGGTGGTGTGCGGCGCAGAACCCCTGTTCTTCCTCGACTACTACGCTACCGGCAAACTCAATGTCGAGACCGCGACCCAAGTCGTGACCGGCATTGGCGCTGGCTGCGAATTGTCCGGTTGCTCGCTGGTTGGCGGCGAAACCGCTGAGATGCCAGGCATGTACGAAGGCGAAGACTACGACCTGGCCGGTTTCTGCGTCGGCGTCGTGGAAAAAGCCGACATCATCGACGGCTCGAAAGTCGCCACTGGTGACGCGCTGATCGCCCTGCCATCGTCCGGCCCGCATTCCAACGGCTACTCGCTGATCCGCAAGATCATCGAAGTATCCGGCGCCGACATCGAAAACACCCAGCTCGACGGCAAACCACTGACCGACCTGCTGATGGCCCCGACCCGCATCTACGTCAAGCCGCTGCTCAAGCTGATCAAAGACACCGGCGCCGTTAAAGCCATGGCCCACATCACCGGTGGCGGCCTGCTCGACAACATCCCGCGCGTTCTGCCTAAAGGCGCTCAGGCCATCGTTGACGTGGCGAGCTGGACCCGCCCTGCGGTGTTCGACTGGCTGCAAGAGAAAGGCAACGTTGACGAAACCGAGATGCACCGCGTGCTGAACTGCGGCGTGGGCATGGTGATCTGCGTGGCGCAAGAGCACGTTGAAATCACTCTGAACACCCTGCGCGAAGCTGGCGAGCAGCCTTGGGTCATCGGCGAGATCGCTGCAGCTGCCGAAGGCGCTGCTCAGGTTGAACTGAAGAACCTTAAGGCTCATTAATGTCCGCAACCTGTGATGTCGTGGTGCTGTTGTCCGGCACCGGCAGTAACTTGCAGGCTTTGATCGACAGCACGCGGACCGGCGACAGCCCGGTCCGCATCGCCGCGGTGATTTCCAACCGCGCCGACGCCTACGGCCTGCAACGCGCCAGAGACGCGGGTATCGAAACCCGCTCGCTGGATCACAAGGCTTTCGAAGGTCGCGAGGCCTTCGATGCCGCTCTGGTCGAACTGATCGACGCCTTCAATCCGAAACTCGTGGTACTGGCCGGTTTCATGCGCATTCTCAGCGCTGACTTCGTGCGTCACTATCACGGTCGCCTGCTCAATATCCATCCGTCGCTGCTACCCAAATACAAAGGGTTACACACTCATCAGCGCGCGCTGGAGGCCGGCGATGCCGAACACGGCTGCTCCGTGCACTTCGTCACCGAGGAACTCGATGGCGGACCACTGGTCGTACAGGCAGTAATACCGGTAGAGTTGCACGATTCGCCGCAAAGTCTGGCGCAACGGGTTCACGTTCAGGAACACCTGATCTATCCGCTGGCCGTACGCTGGTTCGCCGAAGGACGGCTGAGCCTCGGCGAGCAAGGTGCTTTACTGGACGGCCAGCCACTCGCGGCCAGCGGTCACTTGATTCGTAACTAGGAGATATTATGCGTCGCGCCCTGCTCTTCGCTTGCGCTCTGCTCGCCATGCCTTTCGCACAGGCTGCAGACCTTCAACCGTTCTCCGCCAGCTACACCGCCGACTGGAAACAGCTGCCGATGAGCGGCACTGCCGAACGCAGCCTGACCAAGGATGCCAAAGGCGTCTGGACCCTCAGCTTCAAGGCTTCGATGATGATCGCCAGCCTGACCGAGACCAGCACTCTGACGCTGGACAAGGACACGCTGCTGCCGCAGTCCTACCACTTCGAACGTGGTGGTCTGGGCAAAGCCAAGAAGGCCGATCTGGACTTCGACTGGGCCAACAAACTTGTGACCGGTACCGACCGTGGCGACGCGGTGAAAATCCCGCTGAACCGCGGCATGGTCGACAAATCCACCTACCAACTGGCGCTGCAACATGACGTCGCCGCCGGCAAGAAAAGCATGAGCTATCAGGTGGTTGATGATGGCGAAGTCGACACTTACGACTTCCGCGTGCTGGGTTCGGAGAAAGTCGAAACCAAGGCTGGCCAGATCGATGCGATCAAGGTCGAGCGCGTGCGTGACCCGACTCAGAGCAAGCGCATCACGGTTCTGTGGTTCGCCAAGGATTGGGATTACCTGCTGGTGCGTTTGCAACAGGTTGAGACTGACGGCAAGGAGTACAACATCATGCTTCTTGACGGCACGGTCAACGGCAAGGCTGTCAAAGGCAGCTGATCCGATCGATGTGAAAAGCCCCGCAGATGTGGGGCTTTTTTTCGCATGCAACACGCCCCTCTTGTAGGAGCTGCCGCAGGCTGCGATCTTTTGATCTTGATCGTAAGCAGCGAGATCAGAATCAAAAGATCGCAGCGTGCCGCAGCTCCTACAGGGGTACGTTTCAGACCGAAAACTTGGCCACCATCCCGTTCAAATCCACCGCCAGCCGCGACAGTTCCTGGCTCGCTGCACTGGTCTGATTCGCTCCCGCCGACGTCTGCATCGCCAGATCGCGAATATTCATCAGATTGCGATCTACCTCGCGCGCCACCGCTGCCTGCTCTTCCGAGGCACTGGCAATCACCATATTGCGCTCGTTGATCAGGGTGAACGCCGAAGCAATCTCCTCCAGCGCCACCCCGGCGGCCTTGGCTAACTCCAGCGTCGAACGCGCGCGCACGTTGCTTTGCTGCATCGAGCTGACAGCCGAATCAGTACCCTGCTGAATCCCGCCGATCATCTGCTCGATCTCTCGCGTCGATTGCTGCGTGCGATGCGCCAGCGCGCGCACTTCGTCCGCCACCACTGCGAAACCACGCCCGGCGTCACCGGCCCGTGCAGCCTCGATCGCCGCGTTGAGCGCCAACAAGTTGGTCTGCTCGGCAATCGAGCGAATCACGTCCAGCACTTTGCTGATGCTGTAGACCTTTTGCGCCAGATCTTCGACCTGCGTGGCATTGGCAGTGACGTCGCCGGCCAGTAACTCGATCGAAGAGACCGTTTGCCGCACTTGCTCGCGACCATGCTGAGCAATGCGATCCGACTCGCGCGAGGCCTCGGAAGTGGCCACCGCATTGCTGGCCACCTCTTCAACCGCCGCAGTCATCTGATTCACCGCCGTCGCCGCTTGCTCGATTTCCAGACTCTGCTGATGCAGCCCGCGGGTGGCGTCTTCCGTGACGCAGCTCAGCTCTTCCGAAGCCGATGCCAATTGGCTGGAGGACTCGGAAATACGCCGAATGGTTTCGCGCAGGTTGTGTTGCATGGCCTGCAACGCTTGCAGCAGGCGCGCCGGTTCGTCCTTGCCGGAGATGTTGATATCACCGGTCAGATCGCCACTGGCCACCACTTCAGCGACATTCAACGATTGCGAAAGCGGCAGGACAATGCTGCGGGTCAGCGCCAATGCCAGCGCAATAGTGATCAACGCAGTGACGCCGATCATCACCCCGACCCACACCCGCGAATTGCTGAACACCAGCCGCGCCGCTTCAGTAGCCAGGTTGGCGTTGTGTTTGTTCAGCTCGACCAGCTCACGCAACGTGACGGCAATTTCGTCGGCCAACGGGCTCATCTGGCCATTGAGAATCGCCGCGGCCTCGTCCACCCGGTCTTGCGCCGACAGCGTCATCACCTGTGCCTGAAACTCCAGATACTTGTGCTCGGCAGTTTTAAAGCGATCAAACAGCGCGCGCTCCTCGGGCAACACGATCAACACGTTGTAACGTTGCTGGGCCTCGCTGAGCACGCCGCGCAGCTCGGTGAGTTTGGCGATATTCTGTTCCAGTGCCTGCGGATCGCGATTAAGCAGCAGGCGCATGGTCAGCGCACGCAGGCGCAGCATGTCCTGACTCATTTCACCGACCGCCATCACGCTTGGCAGCCAGTTGTTGTCGACCTGATCGGATTGGGCACGCATGTTGGACATTTGCAGCAAAGCGAACGCACCGAGGGCGAACACCATCAACGCCAGCAGGCCAAAACCCAGTCCGGCCCGCGGCGCAATATTGAGACTACGGATACTCATTGCTCTGGTTCCTTCCAAAAGCGCTGCATCAACCCTGCAGCTGGTTGCTCTAGAAGGTATCGGCCCTTTGCTAATTTGCGTAAGACCAAAACGTGATATCAAAGAGCCTTGATACTTCGAACACTCGGCATTAACGATTCAGCGCTATTGTGCGGACTTCACGACCGTTCGCGGCAAGATTGCCAGAAAGTTATCTCGCGCGACTTTTTGCGCCACGTCCGCTGGCAAAGCATCGAGGAACGGCTTGAAGCTGTGCATTTCCTTACCGAGCTTGTCGAAACGTCCTACGACGTCGGAGCCGAGCATGAAGCGCTCCGGATGTCGCTCGACTAATGCCAGCCACTCCGCGCGCGGTTTGCCCTGCTCGTCCAGCAGATAGGGCGTGAGCATGCTCCACGACAGATCGACGTACAGATTCGGATAGGCCTCAAGCATGCGCGTCAGCGTCGGCAGCAGAAAATCCAGTTGGGTTTGATGCCGGTGAATCTCGGCGCTGGTGCCGGCGTGCGCCCAGATAATCCGCGTGTGCGGATGATTACGTAGCGGCTGCTCGATTTCCTGCAAATACAGCGGATTCTTCTCACGCTTGGAGGTGATGTTGGAATGCACCATCACCGGCAGATCGTTTTCTGCCGCGAGGTGATAGATACGGGTCATGGCTTCGTTGTTGGCTCGCGGCGTGTCGCCGGAGGTCAGCGCCGTCAGGTCGTCATGCCGGGTGAAGACTTCGCCAATGCCCTGCCACAGGCCCGGATACAGATCGAGCATGCGCTGAATGTGCGCAGCGGAGTTCTTGTCGTTGGGGTTGAAGCCAGACAGGAATGGATGGAAGTGCTGGCGTTGATCGGGCGTCAGTTTCTGCACCGCGTCAGCGATGATCACGTCAGTCGCGCTGTACCAATAGGCATCCGCGTCGTCACCAGCGTAATAGCGCGGTCGTTTGGGTTCGTCTTCGTGCCACTTCTTGGCCACGGGAATGCCGGAAATCATCACATGCTCGATGGAATTTTCTTTCATGGCCGTCAGCAATTTCGGCATGCCCGCGCTTTCCTGGAAAAAATCCACGTAATGCAGGTGCGCGTCGCTGTAGGTGTATTCCCGCGCATGCGCAGCGCCGGCACACATCAACAGGCAGGCAAGACTCAGACGATACAAGGACACAAGCGTTCTCCGGCAGATAGGCATAGCCTAGACCTCCGCCGCACGAGCAGGGTTCAGCCGGCAACAAAGTGGAACGCGACTCTGTCGGAATGCTCTATACCTGCAAGGTCTTCTGATCGAATGACTTTTCCAACCGCATGCGAGGTTCACATGACTGTTACCGTCAATACCGTCTCCGCCGAAGGTTTGCGTCACACCGTACAGATCGATGAGCATGAATTGTTTGCCGATGCCCCGGTCGCTGCGGGTGGCGAAGGCTCGGCACCCGAGCCGCACGATTACTTCGATGCTGCTCTGGGCGCCTGCAAAGCCTTGACGCTGAAGATGTACGCGAAGAAGAAAGATATCCCGCTGACCGGCGTGGGCGTCGAGGTCAAACGCGACAACAGCGAAGAGCAAAAAGGCAAATACGCCCTGCACGTTACCCTGACGCTCAAAGGCGTACTGACCGATGCTCAGCGTGAAGAATTGCATCGCGTGGCCGACCGCTGCCCGATTCACAAGCTGATGACCACCAGCGAAGTCACCATCGAAACCCACGCCCCACAAGGCTTCGACAGCCAGTAATCACTCCGACTACAGCGGCGGGTTATGCTTCGCGCATCGCCCGCTCAGCCTGGAATGCACCATGAACACTCCACTTCTGATCATCCGCCCGCGCGCCGAAGACGTCGAAGGCCAGCCGATTCTGCGCCCGCTGCCGTCAGCCAAATGCCGCAGCGTCGGGCCTTTCGTGTTTTTCGACCACATGCTCGAAACGGTTTATCCGCCTGGCACAGGTATGAACATCCGACAGCATCCGCACATCGGTCTGTCGACACTCACCTATTTATTTGAAGGGCAGATCCAGCACAAGGACAGCCTCGGTTCGGACCAGGTTGTGAGTGCTGGTGATGTCAGCTGGATGACGGCGGGGAGCGCGATTGCTCACGTCGAGCGCACGCCACAGCCGTTGAAGGACAGTGGTTTCAGGTTTCATGGCTTGCAGATCTGGCTGGCTTCGCCGAAAGACCATGAGCAAGGCCCGGGGCATTACAACCATCACCCGGCTTCGACGTTGCCGGTCAGCGATAACCTCGGCGTGCAGATCCGCATGATTGCCGGGTCAGGCTTTTGCCTGGAATCGCCGGTGCCGGTGCTTTCTCCTACGTTGTATGCCGAGTTGAAAATGCAGACGGCGACCACGCTGTTGATTCCGACCGAGCATGCAGAGCGAGCGTTGTATGTGTTGAGTGGCGATGCGCAGTTGAATGGCGAGACTGTGAAGCCGCATGCGCTGGTGGTGTTGCCGGCGGGCGAAGAGATAAGTCTGTTCGCTGACAGTGACTGTCACGCGGTGTTGTTCGGGGGTGCGCCTCTGGATGGGCCACGGCGGATCAACTGGAATTTTGTCGCGAGTGATCCGGCGGCGATTGATGAAGCGCGGCGCAAGTGGGCGGCTGGGGATTGGCCGACGGTGCCGGGGGAAGTTGAGCGGATTGAGTTGCCGCGTTAGACCTCCTTACCCTCACCCCAGCCCTCCCGAAACGTCGGACCGCCCACAGGGAGAGGGGGCCGACCGAAGTGTCTGGCGTAATACATCGACCTGGAAGATTTTGTCGATTATGGATTCGGCAAAGTGCTTTCAGGTCGGCATAAACACTCAGCATCCCGGGATCAGTCCCCTCTCCCTCAGGGAGAGGGCTAGGGTGAGGGGCTTTTCAGCCTTTAAACACTTCATCCAGCAAATCATGCATCGACTTGAACGCCCGCGCAGCGGTCTTCGCGTCATACATCATCTTGCCCGGCACGTTCGCATGCGGATCGGTAAACGAGTGCACCGCACCGCCGTAACTCAACAACTGCCAATCGACACCCGCCGCATTCATTTCATCTTCGAACGCCGGCAACTGCTCTTTCGGCACCAATGGATCGGAAGCGCCATGCAGCACCAGAACCGAGCCTTTGATGTTGTTAGCATCGGCCGGATTCGGCGAGTCCAGCGTGCCGTGGAACGACACCGCCGCCTTCACCGGAGCGCCAGTGCGAGCCAGATCCAGCGCGCAGCAACCGCCAAAGCAGAAACCGAACACCGCCAGTTTTGAGGTATCCACTGCCGCCTCACCCTGCGCCTGCAACTGCTCGAAAGCCGCCTGCATGCGCTTGCGCAGTAACGCACGATCGTTCTTCAACGGCATCATCGCCGCGCCAGCCTGATCGGCATTCTGCGGACGCACCGACTGACCGTAGACGTCAGCAATCAACACCACATAGCCCTCGGCCGCAACCGACCTGGCGATGTCTTCCGCACCAGCGCTGACACCCATCCAGTTCGGCGCCATCAACAAACCCGGACGCGCACCTTTGTGTTCGGCATCAAACGCCAACCGACCTTCATAAGGCTGGCCATCAATCTGGTAGACCACGGAACGCACAGTGACTTGGCTCATTTCTGACTCCTGATTGGCTAAACACCAGAATGAAAAAACCCGCCGAAGCGGGTTTTTCCTACAACGTGATCAAGCTGACAGTTCGACCAGCAGCTTGTTCAGGCGACGCACATAATCGGCCGGGTCTTTCAAGCTTTCGCCGGCAGCCAGCGCAGCCTGATCGTGGAGGATGTGCGACAAGTCGCGGAAGCGATCATCGTCAGGCTCATTGTCGAGTTTCTCGATCAACGCGTGGCTCGGATTAAATTCGAAAATTGGCTTCGATTCCGGCACCTTCTGCCCGCTCGCTTCGAGGATCTGGCGCATTTGCATACCCAGGTCCTGCTCGCCGATGGCCAGAATGGCTGGGGAATCGGTCAGGCGATGGGAGACCCGCACTTCAGCCACGGAATCGCCCAGCGCTGCCTTCAGACGCTCAACCAGACCTTCTTTGGACTTGGCGACTTCTTCTGCGGCTTTCTTGTCTTCTTCCGAATCCAGATTGCCCAGATCGAGGTCACCGCGCGCCACGTCGACAAAGGTCTTGCCGTCGAAGTCGCTCAGGTAGCTCATCAGCCACTCGTCGATACGGTCGGTCAGCAGCAGCACTTCGATGCCTTTCTTGCGGAAGACTTCCAGGTGCGGGCTGTTCTTGACCTGCGCGTAGGTTTCGCCGGTCAGGTAGTAGATCTTGTCCTGACCTTCCTTGGCGCGAGCCAGGTATTCGGCCAGACCGACAACTTGCTCGCCATCGGTGTTGGTCGATGCGAAACGCAGCAGACCGGCGATTTTTTCCTTGTTGGCGAAATCTTCTGCCGGGCCTTCTTTCATGACCTGACCGAAGTTTTTCCAGAAGCTCTTGTATTGCTCAGGCTCGTTTTTCGCCAGTTTTTCCAGCATGTCCAGCACGCGCTTGGTCAGCGCCGATTTCATCGAGTCGATGATCGGGTCTTTCTGCAGGATTTCCCGCGACACGTTCAGCGACAGGTCGTTGGAATCGACCACGCCTTTGATGAAGCGCAGGTACAGCGGCAGGAACGACTCGGCCTGATCCATCACGAACACGCGCTGCACGTACAGCTTCAGGCCTTTCGGCGCTTCACGCTGGTACAGATCGAATGGCGCACGGGCCGGCACGTACAACAGCGAGGTGTATTCGAGCTTGCCTTCGACCTTGTTATGGGTCCAGCTCAGAGGATTCTCGTAATCGTGACCGATGTGCTTGTAGAACTCCTGGTATTCCTCGTCCTTCACTTCTGTGCGCGGACGGGTCCACAGAGCGCTGGCACGGTTGACGGTTTCCCACTCAACGGCCGGCTGCTCTTCGCCTTCGGCAGCCGCAACTTCTTTCGGCACTTCGATCGGCAGAGCGATGTGGTCGGAGTACTTCTTGATGATGTTGCGCAGACGGTAGCCGTCAGCGAACTCGTCTTCACCGGATTTCAGGCGCAGGACGATGCGCGTACCGCGTTCGGTTTTTTCGACGTTGGCGACTTCAAACTCGCCCTCGCCTTTCGACGACCAGTGCACGCCCTCGCTGGCAGGTGCGCCGGCACGACGGCTGTATACGTCAACCTGGTCGGCAACGATGAACGCGGAGTAGAAACCCACACCGAATTGACCGATCAGGTGCGAATCTTTCTTCTGATCGCCCGACAGGTTTTTCATGAAATCGGCAGTGCCGGACTTGGCGATGGTACCCAGGTGGGTGACCACATCGTCGCGGTTCATGCCGATGCCGTTGTCTTCGAGGGTGACGGTGTTGGCCGCCTTGTCGAAGCTCACACGGATTTTCAGTTCAGCACCGCCTTCGAGCAACTCTGGCTTGGCCAGGGCTTCGAAGCGCAACTTGTCGACGGCATCAGAGGCGTTCGAGATCAATTCGCGAAGGAAGATTTCCTTGTTGGAATACAGCGAATGAATCATGAGGTGCAGCAATTGCTTCACCTCGGTCTGGAAGCCCAGGGTTTCCTTTTGAGTTTCCACGCTCATGGTCATCAAACTCCAATCAGATGGCATTGGCCGCGACCCAAATGGTCGGCGGCGGGTTGTTCATTGAGTTGGGGGCAGCGTTCAGGATTTCAAGGGCTCATCAATTTTGAAATGCGCACGCGCGGTGGCGATCGGTTCGCCCTCGGTGGACTGCCATGCAGTGATCGCGACGTTGGCCACACGCCGACCCTGACGACACACCTGACACTTGGCCCAGGTGTCGCGAAACTGCCCGGTGCGCAGGTAATCCAGCGAGAAATCGATGATCTTCGGCACACCCGGCGCCCCGGTAAAAATCAGCAGATGCAGGGCCGCGGACAACTCCATGAATCCGGCAATCACCCCGCCGTGGATCGCCGGCAATAAAGGGTTACCAATGTTGTCCTTGTTCGCCGGCAGCTTGAACAGCAGCTCATCGCCGACGCGCGAACACTCGATGCCGATCAGACCTGCGTAGGGGATCAATTGCAGCAGCGGCGCGTAGTCGCCATTTTTGTGAGCGTCTTGTAATTGCTGCTTGAGGTCGTCGCTCACAGGCCTTCTCCCCTGATCGCGCCGCCGAAGCCTTTGGTGCCTTTGATGTTCTTACCCATACGCATGAAAGTGCCGACCACATGGGCGATGGGTTGCTCGGGGTCATCCTGATAAGCGAAGCCGCGAGCGAAAATCACGTCGGTGGTGACGCGGTAGCATTGCGCGAAGCCGTAGACGTCTTTGTGCGGCTCGGCGGCGTGCATATAGTCGATACGCAGGTCGAGCGTCGGGCAGACCTCGAATTCCGGCAGCACGCACAGAGTGGACATGCCGCATGCAGTGTCCATCAACGAGGTCAGCGCGCCGCCATGAATGACTCCGGTCTGCGGGTTGCCGACGATTTTTTCGCTGTATGGCAGGATCACCGTCAAGCCGTCGTTGCTCGCGCTATGCACTTGCAATCCGAGTACCTGGCAGTGGCGCAAGGCTGAGAGAAATCGTGTCGCACGTTCAAAAACGAGGTTTTCGGCCATTTGATAATTACTCTCGTTAGTCGTCAATTCAGGTAGTAGAGCCTGCACTAAAAGTTCCACTGTAAAAGAAAGTTATATATCTAGAAGAAACGTGGAACTTAACCTGAGGGACCGTGCTCGAAAGGCCAGTAGTTATTTTCCATAAGGAGAAACACCCCATGCGTAAGACTTTAGCTATTGCCTTGATGTTGACCGCTTCCCTCGGTCTCGCTGCCTGCGATAAAAAATCCGAGGACAAAGCTCAAGATGCAAACCAACATGCTGAGCAAGCTCAGCAAGACATGAACAAAGCTCAGGATAAAGTGAACGACGCAGCGAAAGAAAACGCCAAAGCTGCCGAAGCTCAGGCTGAATCGAACAAAGCTGCAGCAGAAGAAGCTGCCAAGAAGCAATAAGCTGCTTCTTGCTTTGATCGCTGTACAAGAAAACCCGCCTAGTGCGGGTTTTCTTATGCCTGTCACTTGCTGCTAAACCAACTCACCCACCACTAGTTGCCAGCGGCTGAAAGGCACAATCACCGGGATAACCCGGGCGACCATCACACACCTTCAGACAGCCCACCCCGTCCTTGAACTTTGCACTGACCGATAGTACATAGCCGTACTCCGGCGTTATCACGTTCAATGTCGATGCACAGGACGTCTTCGTATCGAAGCGAAAAGTGATCGTTTCATGTCGCTGCCGACGTTGAAACAGCAGAGCGAAGGTATGACCGCTGTTCCACCTCGATTTACTCGGCACCACAAAACGATAGTGCTGTTCGTTCAGGCGCTCGCCAAATACCTTGAATTCGCTGCGTCCCTTCTCAATCCCCGGTATCGGGTAGGGAATTGGCAGTATGTAAGGCAGCCCGGTCAGGCCTGCTCTGACGTCCAGACCCTTCTGGTAATAAGGCACTTCGATATGAGGAAAACCGTCGTGAGTGATCCGGTCATCGCCATGAAATTGATTTTGCGAGGGTGTGTAATCCGGGGGCAACGCGAACTGGACGTCGAAGGTGAGCAATGCCTGGCTGGCATCCAGATTTTCCGAGAGGAATTCTCTGTTGCTCGCGCCATCGTCACTGACACAACCCTCCAGCGACACCACCATTCCTATCAACAGCAGGAAGCCACAACCCGATAGTGAATTTTTCATCAGACTCAGCGCTCGGACAGGGGAAGTGCGGGGCCGAGGCCACGGCCAACCAGTTCCCATGTGTCGTTTTTGGCCTGCCATTGGAAGCGCGTTGCAAACCAGGCAATCTTCATATTCCGGGCCAGCCGGTGTTCGCTGACTTGAGGTACGCCATTCTTGAGCGCCTGGGCTGATTGGGCGCGGGCCGCCCTCCAGATGTCCGTCAGCTCACCAACGTTGGCATCGGGTGGCAACTGATAAGCGGCGGTCAGGCCGTCCTCTCGGCCGGCCACCAATATTTCCTTGGACGTCAGGTACGCCGCCAGCCTATTGTCGGGCGACACCGCCAGCAGATCTCCCCATACCCGATTGCCGTTGGCCTTGACACTCGTATCGAACCACAGCACTTCGCCCGTTCGGGTATCCAGTGCACGGCCGGACTCGGCGAATAGCAACATGTCTTCACGGCCTGGTTGCGGCACGCCCCAGTCGGGAAACTTTTCATTTTTGAGAGGGCTGAGCTGACGCGACAGGGGCGTGCCGTTCTGGACGCTGACGAGCAGTGTGCTGACCCCATCGTAGCCCGATGTGACGGCCAGAAGCATCGGCTGCCCTTCCCTCAGCGCTATGATCGGACGCACCTCTTTGACTACGCGGGCGCCGAAAGGCCAGTACTCCTGCGACCGAAACGCAATGGCGTAGTGCGGCCCCGGGCCATAGACACTGTCTGCACGCGGGCTGATCAGGAAATCGCCGAATCGCCTTACCCCGGGCGCATCAGCCTCAACGGGTGGCGAAGCTTGCGCTAAAGCAGCGCACGCCATAAGGCCCCATATCCAGCGACCGAGTCGACGGTATGGCGGCTTACACATGTGAAATCCTTTCAAGAACTGCCTTCCATGAAAAACCGAAGCCGGATGTTACAACGTCATTTGCACTAACGCCCAATGATCTGCATAACCGCAGGACCGTCAGCTAGAGCAATAACGTTTTGAATGTCGGACTGATCATCAGCAGTAACGAACACACTAATCCCACCAGCCATACCAGACTGCGAGGCGTGGGCAGATCCGCCAGGTAGAACCACAAGTAGAGGATTCGCGCGACGACGAAAATGATCGCCAGTGTATCGATCAGCCATCCTGCCGTTTGCGTGGTGTGCGCCATCAACACACCCACCGCAAACAATATGAACGCTTCGATACTGTTCTG
This sequence comes from Pseudomonas sp. P4795, assembly GCF_048822895.1. Lineage (NCBI taxonomy): Bacteria > Pseudomonadati > Pseudomonadota > Gammaproteobacteria > Pseudomonadales > Pseudomonadaceae > Pseudomonas > Pseudomonas sp. P4795. Next base: position 37,397 of record NZ_JBMFBT010000009.1, read on the forward strand.
GTGCGCAGCCAGCGCCCTTGCGCCGTAGCCGGTCAGTTGCGCCTGTTGCTGACGCGGCAGGTGGTTGTTGTAACCGCCCTGCTCTTTCATGGCCTTGCCCACCGGCATACGCGCCACATAGATCATCAACGCGCTGACAAACACACACCAGAACGGAATACTCATTCAAACGACCTCTTTGTTCGCCTCAGGAAGAGGCGCCTCTGTAGGGGTATAGACCATCACGTCGAGAACGTCGGAATGGAACTCGCGGCGATACAACACCAGCACCACACCCGTGCTCATCAGCATGAACAGCCACGGGCTGACGAACCAGGCGAGCATGGTCATGCCGAAGTAGTAGGAACGCAGCCCGAAGTTGAACTGGTTGGCCGCCATCGAAATGACTCGTGCGGCGCGCGAAGCGAACGCTTTGCGCTCCTGCTCCGAGACATGCCGCTCACCAATCATCGGCGCCGAACCGATCAGAATCGCCGCGAAGTTGTACTGGCGCATGCACCAGCTGAAGGTGAAGAACGCGTAGACAAACACCATCGCCAGACACAGCAACTTGATCTCGGACATGCCCTGCGAGGCCTGCTGCACCATCGGAATATCCGCCAGCAACGACACCGCCCGCTCGGACGCACCGAGCACGGTAAGAATACCGGCGAGGATAATCAGGGTGCTGGAAGCGAAGAACGAGGCATTGCGCTCAAGGTTGCCGATCACGCTGGCGTCGGCGATGCGGTTGTCACGCAGGAGCATGCGGCGCATCCAGTCTTCGCGGTACAGGTGCAGCACGCTGGCCAGGCACGCGGTGTCGCGGCCCTTCCAGGAGGCGTAACGGGTGTAGCCGCCCCAGCACGTAACAAACCACAGCGCGGCGAGCAGGTGGATCAAATTGGCTTGAATGAACGACATGCAATTCCCTGTGATGAATATTTCGGCAACCCTTCGACGTTAGCTCAGAGAAAAAGACACTGCCTGACGCCCATAAAAAATGCCCCGTATCGATTGATACGGGGCATTTCTGTTTAATTGCTCAGCAGCCGTTTGTAGCGGCTCGGCAATCTTATGCGAGGGCTTCGCTGCGCTTGCCCAACAGACGGTCGCATACCATCGCGACCACCAGCGTCATCACGCACGGCACCAGCCACGCCAGACCCTGCTCGCTCAGCGGCAACTGAGCCATTTGCGACGGCAGCCAGTCAGCCAGACCAGCGCCTTTCAGTGCGTCGATGCTGCCGAACACAAACGACACCAGCATCACCGGGCCGAGAATGCGGCTGTGCTCATGCCAGAAGTCCTTGCAGAAGCTCAGGCCGACCAGAACGATGCACGGCGGGTAGATCGCGGTGAGCACCGGGATCGAGAACGCGATCAGGTTGGTCAGGCCGAGGTTGGACACCAGCAGCGAAAACGCGGCAAGGATAATAACCAACGTCTTGTAGGACAGCGGCAGCACGCCGCTGAAGTATTCGGCGCAGGCGCAGGTCAGACCCACAGCAGTCACCAGACACGCCAGTGAGATCAGCACCGCAAGGAAACCGCTGCCCAGCGAACCGAAGGTGTGTTGCACGTAAGCATGCAGCACCGCGGCGCCGTTGGTAGCGCCCGCAGCCACTTCATGGCTGCCGGAACCGAGACGGAACAGGCTGACATACACCAGCGCCAGACCGACGCCGGCAATCAGCCCGGCGATGATCGCGTAACGGGTGATCAGCGCTGGCGACTCGACGCCACGCGAGCGGATCGCGTTGACGATGACGATGCCGAATACCAGAGCGCCCAAGGTATCCATGGTCAGATAACCATTGATGAAGCCTTGGGAGAACGGTGCCGCAACGTATTCCGGCGTGGCCACGCCGATGTCACCGGCCGGCAGCGCGAACGCGGCAATGCCGAGCACCGCCAGGGCGATGATCTTCAGCGGCGCGAGGAAGCGGCCTACGGTATCCAGCAGACGGCCCGGATACAGCGAGATGAAGAACACCAGCAGGAAGTACACCGAGCTGTAGAGGAACAGCGCCAGCGGGCTTTCGCCGGTCAACGGCGCCAGACCGACTTCGAACGATACGGTCGCAGTGCGTGGCGTCGCGAACAACGGGCCGACCGCGAGGTAGCACGCAGCTGCCAGCACACCACCGGCGATTTTGCCGATCGGGCTGCTCAGGGCATCCATCGCACCGCCGACCTTGGCCAGCGCCACGACAGTGATGACCGGCAGGCCAACCGCCGTGATCAGGAAGCCCAGCGCTGCCATCCAGACGTGAGGCCCGGACTGCAGACCGACGATAGGCGGGAAGATGATGTTGCCGGCCCCGACGAACAGGGCGAAGGTCATAAAACCAAGTGCCAGGATGTCCTGACCTTTCAAAACTTTCATTAAGGAAATACCACACTACTGAATCGGAATTTAGAGGGGGATTGCCCTGTGGGATTAGGGAAATGCTGTCGATCCGTATGGGATTGACCCTTATAGCGCGGTGCTGCCTTGTGGGCGGCGGACGCAAAAATGGCTGCTAGCCTAACGAATTTGCCTGACAAACGCACTGTTAGAGGGCGAACTATCCGATACGCGACGTTGCTGTGTCGCATTTACGTATCTATTTTTCACAACTGAACATTCTTGAATGCCAGAAATGACAAAGGCCACCCGAAGGTGGCCTTTGTCTGGTGAAGCGTCAGCTAAGCGCGAGGCTTACTTGACAGCCCAACCGGTCAGCTCGGCCAGGGCCTTGCCGATGTCTGCCAGCGAACGCACGGTTTTTACACCTGCGTCTTGCAGAGCAGCGAATTTCTCGTCTGCAGTGCCTTTGCCGCCAGAGATGATTGCGCCAGCATGGCCCATGCGCTTGCCCGGAGGAGCAGTCACACCAGCGATGTAGGAAACAACCGGCTTGGTCACGTGTGCCTTGATGTAGGCAGCAGCTTCTTCTTCAGCCGAACCGCCGATCTCACCGATCATAACGATCGCTTCGGTCTTCGGGTCTTCCTGGAACAGCTTCAGGATGTCGATGAAGTTCGAACCCGGGATCGGGTCACCACCGATGCCGACGCAAGTCGACTGACCGAAACCGGCGTCAGTAGTCTGCTTCACAGCTTCGTAGGTCAGGGTGCCGGAACGCGAAACGATACCGACTTTACCTGGCAAGTGAATGTGACCTGGCATGATGCCGATCTTGCATTCGCCTGGAGTGATCACGCCTGGGCAGTTAGGACCGATCAGGACAATGCCCAGCTCGTCGCAAACTACTTTGGCATCCAGCATGTCCAGGGTAGGAATGCCTTCGGTGATGCAGACGATCAGCTTGATGCCGCCGAAAGCCGCTTCCAGGATCGAGTCCTTGCAGAAAGGAGCCGGAACGTAGATCACGCTGGCGGTAGCGCCAGTGGCCGCTACAGCGTCTTTCACAGTGTTGAACACTGGCAGACCCAGGTGCTCGGTGCCGCCCTTGCCCGGAGTTACGCCACCAACCATCTTGGTGCCGTATTCGATGGCTTGCTGGGTGTGGAAACTACCTTGCGAACCGGTAATACCCTGGCAGATAACTTTGGTGTCTTTATTGATCAGGACGCTCATTACTTGCCCTCCGCAGCTTTAACGACTTGTTGAGCAGCGTCGGTCAGGCTGGTAGCAGCGATGATGTTCAAACCGCTTTCTGCCAGTACTTTAGCGCCCAGTTCAGCGTTGTTGCCTTCAAGACGAACAACAACCGGGATTTTCACGCCGACTTCTTTCACTGCACCGATGATGCCTTCGGCAATCATGTCGCAACGAACGATGCCGCCGAAGATGTTGACCAGTACTGCAGCGACGTTGGAGTCGGACAGGATGATCTTGAACGCTTCGGTAACGCGTTCTTTGGTAGCACCGCCGCCCACGTCGAGGAAGTTGGCTGGTTTACCGCCATGCAGGTTGACGATGTCCATGGTACCCATGGCCAGGCCAGCACCGTTGACCATGCAACCGATGTTGCCTTCCAGTGCTACGTAGTTCAATTCGAACTTGGCAGCATGCGCTTCGCGCGGATCGTCTTGCGACGGATCGTGGAAAGTCTTCAGCTTAGGCTGACGGTACATGGCGTTGGCGTCGATGTTGATCTTGGCGTCGAGGCAGTGCAGATCGCCGTCAGCCTTGATCACCAGCGGGTTCACTTCCAGCAGAGCCAGGTCGTGATCCTTGAACAGTTTGGCCAGACCTACGAAGATCTTGGCGAACTGAGCAACCTGCTTGCCTTCCAGACCCAGCTGGAATGCCAGCTCGCGACCCTGGAATGGCTGAGCGCCAACCAGTGGATCGATAGTGGCCTTGAGAATTTTTTCTGGGGTTTCGTGAGCGATCTTCTCGATGTCCACGCCACCTTCGGTGGAAGCCATGAACACGATGCGACGGCTCGAACGGTCAACGACAGCGCCCAGGTACAGCTCTTTAGCGATATCAGTGCACGATTCAACCAGGATCTTGGTGACTGGCTGGCCATTGGCGTCAGTCTGGTAAGTCACCAGACGCTTGCCCAGCCACTGCTGTGCGAAGGCTTTGGCGTCTTCTCTGCTACGAACCAGCTTTACGCCGCCCGCTTTACCGCGACCACCAGCGTGGACCTGGGCTTTGACAACCCACTCACTGCCGCCGATTTTGTCGCAAGCTTCTGCTGCTGCTTCCGGGGTGTCTACTGCGTAACCAGTGGAAACTGGCAGGCCGTATTCAGCGAACAGCTGCTTACCCTGATACTCGTGAAGATTCATGCTTATTACCGTCTTCGTTAGGTACTGCGCATTCGGCGCTGCGCTCTTGATGAGTGCCGCGCCACCTGTGACTGCTGCTTGCGTAGCTGAGCTACGCAAGACTGCGTCCAGCGGACTTTCCGCGGTGAGTCTTGCTCGCAAGGCTCACGACGGGCCATTACCGCCGTGGTTTCTTATTGTGTCTTAACGCTTTTTGCGGTTGGCAATGTGGATGGCGCCGCCATTCACAGCCAGAGCAGCTTCGTGCAAGGCTTCAGACAGGGTCGGATGGGAGAAAACCATCATGCCCAGGTCTTCAGCGCTGGTGCCGAATTCCATACCGATCGCGCCCTGCTGAACCAGCTCTGCAGCGCTCGGACCAATCACGTGCACGCCCAATACGCGGTCGGTCTTGGCATCAGCGATGACCTTGACGAAACCACCGGTATCGTTGGCGGCCATGGCACGGCCGGAAGCGGCGAACGGGAAGGTGCCGACGTTAACTTCAACGCCTTCGGCTTTCAAGGCCTGCTCGGTTTTGCCAACCCACGCGATTTCCGGGTGAGTATAAATAACCGAAGGGATCAAGTCATAGTTCATCTGGGCTTTGTGGCCCTTGATGCGCTCGACAACCATGATGCCTTCTTCGGATGCCTTGTGAGCCAGCATCATGCCGCGTACCACGTCACCGATGGCGAAAACGCCCGGTACGGTGGTGGCGCAGTGATCATCAACGTGCACGAAACCGCGCTCGTCGAGGGTCACGCCGCTGTCGGAAGCCAGCAGATCAGTGGTCACCGGACGGCGACCAACTGCTACGATCAACTTGTCGAAAGTGATGGTCTGTTCGCCATTGGCATCGGTGTAGTTAACGACAACTTCGTTGCCGTTGACTTTCGAACCGGTGACGCGAGCGCCCAGTTTGATGTCCAGACCCTGTTTGGTCAGGGTTTTCAGCGCTTCCTTGGAAACAGCGGTATCCGCTGCCATCAGGAAAGTGTCCAGCGCTTCCAGGACAACCACTTCCGAACCCAGACGCGACCATACCGAACCCAGTTCCAGGCCGATCACGCCAGCGCCGATCACGCCCAGACGTTTTGGTACCGATTGGAATTCCAGTGCGCCAGTCGAATCAACGATGACATTCTGGTCGACCGGAGCCGGTGGAATGTCGATCGGACGCGAACCTGGAGCCAGGATGACGTTTTCGGCTTCGATGATTTCTACCGAACCGTCAGGCTTGGTGACTTCGACTTTCTTGCCAGCCAGCAGTTTGCCGTGGCCCTGGATCGAAGTAACGCCGTTGGCCTTGAACAGGGTAGCAACGCCGCCGGTCAGGTTCTTGACGATGCCAGCCTTGCGGCCAACCATCGCAGCGACGTCCATTTTGACTTCGCCGGTCGAGATACCGTGAACGTTGAAGCTTTCTTTCGCTTCCTTGTATTTCCAGGAGCTGTCCAGCAGCGCCTTGGAAGGAATGCAGCCGACGTTCAGGCAAGTGCCGCCCAGCGCCAGTTTGTCTTCCTTGTCGGTGTACTTCTCGATGCAGGCAGTGGTGAGGCCCAACTGAGCGGCTTTGATAGCTGCCACGTAGCCACCAGGGCCAGCACCGATCACTACTACGTCAAATTTCTGCGACATTCAAAAAATCCTCTTGAGCGAAAAGCTTCAAGCCGCGCGCTGCAAGCCAGGCTGCCTTTTCGTGCAGCTTGAAGCTTGCAGCGCGTGACTGCTTCTATCAGATATCCAGCAACAGACGAGCCGGATCTTCCAGCAGGTTCTTGATGGTCACCAGGAAGGTCACAGCTTCTTTGCCATCGATCAGACGGTGATCGTAGGACAGTGCCAGGTACATCATTGGACGGATCACGACCTGACCGTTGATGGCCATCGGACGCTGGATGATGTTGTGCATGCCCAGAATCGCTGCCTGCGGCGGGTTGACGATCGGAGTCGACATCATCGAACCGAAGGTACCACCGTTAGTGATGGTGAACGTACCGCCGGTCATTTCGTCCATCGACAGTTTGCCGTCACGGGCTTTCTTGCCGAAGGTGGCGATGCCGCCTTCGATTTCAGCCAGGCTCATCAGTTCGGCGTTACGCAGAACCGGAACCACCAGACCGCGGTCGCTGGAAACAGCAACACCAACGTCGGCGTAGCCGTGGTAAACGATGTCTGCACCGTCGATCGAAGCGTTGACCGCCGGGAAGCGTTTCAGCGCTTCGGTGGCAGCCTTGACGAAGAACGACATGAAGCCCAGGCGCACGCCGTTGTGCGACTTCTCGAACAGGTCCTTGTACTTCGAACGCAGGGCCATGACTTCGGTCATGTCGACTTCGTTGAAAGTGGTCAGCATCGCCATGTTCGACTGTGCTTCAACCAGACGCTTGGCCACGGTGGCGCGAACGCGGGTCATTGGCACGCGCTTCTCGACGCGATCGCCAGCAGCCAGTACCGGGGCAGCGGCCGATGGAGCGGCAGCCTTGGCCGGTGCAGCAGCCGGTGCAGCTTTCTTGGCTTCAACAGCGGCAACCACGTCTTCCTTGGTCACACGGCCATCTTTACCAGTGCCTTTTACGGACGCCAGGTTGATGCCGTTTTCTTCAGCCAGCTTGCGCGCAGCAGGCGCAGCGATAGCATCTTCGTCAGCGCCGGCGGCAGCTGGAGCAGCAGCCTGTGCAGCGGCCGGAGCAGCAGCGGCAGCCGGAGCAGCGGCAGCAGCGCCGCCCGCTTCGATGGAGCCCAGGACTTCGTCGGACAGAACGGTGTCGCCTTCGTTCTTGACGATTGCGCCCAGCACGCCGTCGGCGGTAGCCAGAACTTCCAGTACGACTTTGTCAGTTTCGATGTCGACGATCAGGTCGTCACGCTTGACGGCGTCGCCCGGTTGCTTGTGCCAGGTGGCAACGGTGCCATCGGCAACCGATTCCGGGAAAGTGGGGGCTTTGATCTCGATAGCCATTATCTGTAGTTCCTTAAATTCGGTTTCAGGTGCGCGAAGGCGTTAAACGGTAAACGCGGCTTGCAGCAGTTTTTCCTGCTGCTCGGCGTGCATCGATGCGTAACCACAAGCAGGTGCAGCAGAAGCCTCACGGCCCGCGTACTCAAGTACGAGAGACTTGTCGAGGTTGCTGATGCTGCGGCGCAAGTGATGCTGGCTGCAGTACCAGGCGCCCTGGTTCATTGGCTCTTCCTGACACCAGACGGCATGTTTGGCGTTGGTGTAAGGAGCCAGGACTTCTTTCAAGTCGTCCTCAGGGAACGGGTACAGCTGCTCGATACGCACAATGGCGATATCTTCGCGGCCTTCGGCACGGCGTTTTTCCAGCAGGTCGTAGTAGACCTTGCCGCTACACAGAACTACGCGCTCGACCTTTTGCGGGTCCAGTACGTCGATTTCCGGGATCACGGTCTGGAACGAACCTTCGGCCAGATCTTCCAGAGTCGAGACGGCCAGCTTGTGGCGCAGCAGCGACTTAGGAGTCAGGACGACCAATGGTTTGCGCAGCGGGCGAATCACCTGACGACGCAGCAAGTGGTAGATCTGAGCCGGCGTGGTCGGTACAGCTACCTGAATGTTGTGCTCGGCGCACAGTTGCAGGTAACGCTCCAGACGAGCCGAAGAGTGCTCAGGACCCTGACCTTCATAACCGTGCGGCAGCAGCATGGTCAGACCGCACAGACGGCCCCACTTGTGCTCGCCGCTGGTGATGAACTGGTCGATAACCACTTGGGCACCGTTGGCGAAGTCGCCGAACTGGGCTTCCCAGATCACCAGCGCATCCGGCGTGGTGGTCGAGTAACCGTATTCGAACGCCAGAACGGCTTCTTCCGACAGGAACGAGTCGTACAGGTCAAAACGCGGCTGACCGTCGTACAGGTGCTGCAACGGAATGTAAGTGCCAGCATCTTTCTGATTGTGCAGCACAGCGTGACGGTGCGAGAACGTACCGCGGCCGATGTCCTGACCGGTCATGCGAATCGGGTGACCTTCGAACGCCAGGGTCGCGTACGCCATGGTTTCGGCGTAACCCCAGTTGATCGGCAGGCCGCCGGCTTGCATTTTCTGGCGATCTTCGTAGATCTTCGCAACCTGGCGCTGAACCACGAAGCCTTCCGGAATTTCCAGCAGCTTGGCGGACAGTTCCTGCAAGGTCTTCAGGTCGAAACTCGTGTCGTGACGCGCAGTCCAGGCATGGCCCAGATATGGACGCCAGTCCACGAACAACTCTTTGTTCGGTTCTTTGACCAGGCTTTTCACTACGTGCAGACCGTTGTCCAGCGCGTTGCGGTATTCGTCGACTTTCGCCTGAACACGCTCAACGTCGAGCACACCGCTCTGGGTCAGACTGTCAGCGTACAGCTCACGGGTAGTGCGCTGTTTGGTGATCTGCTGGTACATCAGAGGCTGGGTGCCGCTAGGTTCGTCAGCTTCGTTGTGGCCGCGACGACGGTAGCAGACCAGGTCGATTACCACGTCACGCTTGAACTGCATGCGGTAGTCGATGGCGAGCTGGGTCACGAACAATACGGCTTCCGGATCATCACCATTTACATGGAGGATCGGCGCCTGGATCATTTTCGCAACGTCGGTCGCGTACTCGGTGGAACGCGAGTCCAGCGGGTTGCTGATGGTGAAACCAACCTGGTTGTTGATCACGATGTGCACGGTACCGCCGGTCTTGAAACCGCGGGTCTGCGACATCTGGAAGGTTTCCATCACCACGCCCTGACCGGCGAATGCCGCGTCACCGTGGATCGAGATCGGCAGAACCTTCTCACCGGTAGGGTCGTTACGACGATCCTGACGGGCGCGAACCGAACCTTCTACCACCGGGGAAACGATTTCCAGGTGAGACGGGTTGAACGCCATCGCCAGGTGAACTTCACCGCCGGTGGTCATCACGTTGGACGAGAAGCCCTGGTGATATTTAACGTCACCGGAACCCAGCTCGACCTTCTTCTTGCCTTCGAACTCGTCGAACAGCTCACGAGGGTTCTTGCCGAAGGTGTTGACCAGCACGTTGAGACGGCCACGGTGGGCCATGCCGATCACGACTTCCTTGGTCCCGTAGGAACCGGAACGCTGGATCAGCTCGTCGAGCATCGGAATCAGGCTCTCGCCGCCTTCCAGACCGAAACGCTTGGTACCCGGGTATTTGGTACCCAGGTATTTTTCCAGACCTTCGCCGGCGGTGACGCGCTCGAGCAGGTGGCTCTTGATGTCGGCGGAGTACGTTGGACGGCCGCGCACGCTTTCCAGACGCTGCTGGAACCAGTGACGCTGCTCGGAATCGGTGATGTGCGTGAATTCAGCGCCGATGGTGCGGCAATATGTCTGCTGCAACGCTTCGTGAATTTCGCGTAGGCTCGCTTCCTCTTTGCCGATGAACAGGTCGCCGGCACGGAAGGTCGTATCAAGATCGGCATTGGTCAAGCCGTAATGATTGATCGACAGGTCTGCAGGTGCAGGACGCTGCCACAGCCCCAGCGGGTCAAGCTGGGCTGCCTGGTGGCCACGCATACGGTAGGCCTGGATCAATCGCAGCACTTCAACTTGCTTCTTCTCGTGCTCACTGCTCACGCTCCCGGCGGAAACCGGTTGAGCGCGGCGCTGGTTCTTTGCCAGCAGCACGAAATGATCGCGAATTGTGGAGTGCGAAACATCAGTGGCAGAGCCGCCGTCGGCAGGCAGCTTCTGAAAGTAGGTGCGCCACTCTTCTGGCACAGCGTTAGGGTCGTGCAGGTAGAGCTCGTAGAGCTCTTCCACATAGGCAGCGTTTCCACCTGAAAGGTAGGCGCTGTTCCACATGCGCTGCATCACGCTTTCTTGCATGCTTGGTCACCCTCGGTTAGGGGAACACCATCGATGTCGACACCGAGCAAACTTGCAGAAGTCCGAATGCAGCGACTAAAACAAGCCACTTAGGATCACACTGATAGTCCGGGTACCAGCCCGGATGCCCCTGCTTGTCTCATTTCTTCAAAATAAGAGCCGCAGCTTATGGCTGCTGCTCTGGTTATAGCCTTGGCGCGGGTTGAAGCCCGCGCCACGGCCTCTACAGTTGTTGCGGTGCTACAGGTACATCGGCTGAATCACACGCCGCTGGAGAGCAACATGTTACGGATGTGACCGATGGCCTTAGTCGGGTTCAGGCCTTTCGGACATACGTTGACGCAGTTCATGATGCCCCGGCAGCGGAAAACGCTGAACGGGTCATCGAGCGAAGCCAGACGCTCGGATGTCTTGGTGTCACGGCTGTCTGCCAGGAAGCGATACGCTTGCAGCAGAGCAGCTGGACCCAGGAACTTGTCCGGGTTCCACCAGAAGGACGGGCAAGAAGTCGAGCAGCAAGCGCACAGGATGCACTCGTACAGACCGTCAAGCTTTTCACGCTCTTCAGGGGACTGCAGACGCTCGATGGCCGGAGCCGGCGTATCGTTCTGCAGGAATGGCTTAACCTTCTCGTATTGCTTGTAGAAGATGCTCATATCGACAACCAGGTCACGGATAACCGGCAAACCTGGCAGCGGACGAACGATCAACTTGTTGCCTTTTACGACAGCGGACAGCGGCGTAACGCACGCCAGACCGTTTTTGCCGTTGATGTTCATGCCGTCGGAACCGCAGACACCTTCACGGCAAGAGCGACGATAGGAGAAACCCTCGTCCTGCTCTTTGATCAGGGCCAGCACGTCTAGCACCATCAGATCTTTACCACCGGTATCGATCTGGAATTCCTGCATGAACGGCGCGGCGTCCTGATCAGGGTTGTAACGATAAACGCTGACTTGCAACATGGCGGCCACCCTTAATAAGTCCGAATCTTAGGTTCAAAAGTCGGAACAGTTTTCGGCGAGAAGTTCACGGCACGCTTGGCGACGCGCTTTTCACCCGGGAAGTACAGGGTGTGGCACAGCCAGTTTTCGTCGTCACGATCTTCAAAGTCTTCACGGGCGTGCGCGCCGCGGGACTCTTTACGGACTTCGGCCGCGATAGCAGTAGCTTCAGCGACTTCCAGCAGGTTTTGCAGCTCAAGCGCTTCGATACGTGCAGTGTTGAACGCCTGCGACTTATCGTTGATCTTGACGTTGGCGATACGCGTACGCAGGTCAGCCAGCTGGGCGATACCTTTCTGCATGTATTCGCCGGTGCGGAACACACCGAAGTAGTTCTGCATGCAGCTTTGCAGCTCGCGACGCAGGGTAGCAACGTCTTCGCCGTCGGTACGGGTGTTGAGTGCGTTCAGACGCGACAGGGCTGCATCGATGTCAGCTTCGATGGCGTCATCGTATTCGATGCCGTCAGTCAGCGCTTTTTCCAGATGCAGACCGGCTGCGCGGCCGAATACCACCAGGTCGAGCAACGAGTTGCCGCCCAGACGGTTGGCACCGTGAACCGATACGCAAGCCACTTCGCCTACCGCGAACAGACCATGAATGATCTGGTCTTCGCCATCAGCGTTCTGGGTGATCGCCTGACCGTGAATGTTGGTCGGCACGCCGCCCATCATATAGTGGCAAGTCGGAACCACCGGAACCGGAGCAACAACCGGGTCAACGTGGGCGAAAGTCTTCGACAGTTCGCAGATGCCTGGCAGACGGCTGTGCAGCACTTCCTCGCCCAAGTGGTCGAGTTTGAGCATTACGTGGTCGCCATTCGGACCGCAACCGTTACCGGCGATGATCTCTTTAACCATCGAGCGGGCAACCACGTCACGACCGGCAAGGTCTTTGGCGTTCGGAGCATAACGCTCCATGAAACGCTCGCCGTGCTTGTTGATCAGGTATCCACCTTCACCACGGCAACCTTCGGTAACCAGTACACCGGCGCCGGCGATGCCGGTCGGGTGGAACTGCCACATTTCGATGTCTTGTACCGGCACGCCTGCACGCAGAGCCATGCCGACGCCGTCACCGGTGTTGATCAGGGCGTTGGTGGTGGAAGCGTAGATACGACCTGCACCGCCGGTAGCCAGAACAGTAGCCTTGGCGCGGATGTAGGTGGTTTCGCCGGTTTCGATGCAGATTGCGATCACACCAACGAACTCGCCCTTCTGGTTTTTCACCAGATCGACAGCGTAGTACTCGTTGAGGAACACAGTGCCGGCTTTCAGGTTGCCCTGATAAAGGGTGTGCAGCAGCGCGTGACCGGTACGGTCGGAAGCGGCGCAAGTACGGGCAGCCTGCCCGCCTTTACCGTAATCCTTCGACTGACCGCCGAACGGACGCTGGTAGATGCGGCCCTGTTCGGTACGCGAGAACGGCATGCCCATGTGGTCAAGCTCGTAAACGGCAGCCGGGCCTTCCTGACACATGTATTCGATAGCGTCCTGGTCACCGATATAGTCGGAACCCTTGACGGTATCGTACATGTGCCAGCGCCAGTCATCGTTCGGATCGGCAGAAGCGATCGCGCAGGTGATGCCACCCTGAGCCGATACAGTGTGCGAACGAGTCGGGAAAACCTTGGTGATCACGGCAGTCTTGTGACCGCCCTGTGCCAGTTGCAGCGCTGCGCGCATGCCAGCACCGCCGCCACCAATAATGATGGCGTCGAAAGAAATCGTTGGAATGTTAGCCATGAATCAGATACCCCAGAGAATCTGCACACCCCAGACGAAGTAAGCGAACATCGCGACGCCGCATACTGCCTGGAAAAGGAAACGTACTGCAGTCGCGGACTTGCCCAGCGCCATCGGCGTCAGGTAGTCGGTCGCGATGGTCCACATGCCGACCCAGGCGTGAGCGCCCAGGGCAACGAGGGCCAGCAGACTGAAGATACGCATCCCGTTGTGAGCGAACAGGCCGTGCCATTGCTCGTAGCCAATGCCAGGGTTCGCGGCGAGGTAGCCGATCAGGAAGATGAAATAAGCCGCGAGAACGACCGCAGACACACGCTGCGCCATCCAGTCATAGAGGCCCGAACGCGAAAGGTTCGTAACGCTGGTTACCATATCCAAACTCCTGCCAGAACGATCAGCACCACGGAAATGGCGATGATGATTTTCGAGCCCAGGCGGCCGCCTTCCAGCGTCTCACCGATGCCCATGTCCATGATCAAGTGGCGCACGCCGGCAACCAGGTGATACAGCAGAGCGGACAGAAGGCCCCATGCTACGAACTTGGCCAGCGGACTGGTCAAGCATGCCTTCACCTCGACATAACCTTCCTCGGAACCCAGGGATTTGCCCAATGCATAAAGCATGATGCCAAGGCCCAGGAAGAGGATGATGCCGGAAACACGGTGAAGAAACGACGTAACGCCGGTGATGGGGAGTTTGATGGTCCTTAGGTCTAGGTTTACAGGTCGTTGGCTTTTCACGGCTTTTTTTTCACACTGAAGAGCCCCTAACAATCAGGGCAAAGTTGTTGGGGAGTGCACTGGTCAGGTAACCACCACCCAGGGATGCGACCCCCAATGAAAGCAAGCCCAAAAGCCCTTGGCGGTCGGTCGCCGAGTATAGACAGTTAGGCTACTAATGACAACGCAATCACCTACCCCCAATAGCGGATTGCACAAGTTGAATAAAAGGCGTAAATGGCAGGCAATTTCGAGGAAAAAGTACGGTTAAAGCCTTCTGGAGCAAGACTTTAGGCAAATTGACATTCGAATTTATCTCACTATAGTGGTGCGGGCCCTGCGTGGGGGGTCTGTCTGATGATTTCAAGCATAAATAGGAGGCCACATGGCTGACAAAAAAGCGCAGTTGATCATCGAGGGCGCAGCCCCCGTCGAGCTGCCCATTTTAACCGGCACCGTTGGTCCCGATGTTATCGATGTTCGGGGCCTGACGGCCACGGGCCGCTTCACGTTTGACCCGGGTTTCATGTCGACCGCCTCGTGCGAATCGAAGATCACTTATATCGACGGCGACAACGGCATTCTGTTGCACCGTGGCTACCCGATCGAACAACTGGCTGAACAGTCGGACTACCTGGAAACCTGCTATCTGTTGCTCAACGGCGAATTGCCGACTGCAGAACAGAAGGCCCAGTTCGTCAGCACCGTGAAAAACCACACGATGGTTCACGAGCAGTTGAAAACCTTCTTCAACGGCTTCCGTCGCGACGCCCACCCGATGGCCGTCATGTGCGGCGTAGTCGGCGCCCTCTCGGCCTTCTACCACGACTCCCTGGACATCAATAACCCGCAGCATCGCGAAATCTCCGCGATCCGCCTGGTTGCCAAGATGCCGACGCTGGCAGCGATGGTTTACAAGTACTCCATGGGTCAACCCATGATGTACCCGCGCAACGACCTGACGTACGCGGAAAACTTCCTGCACATGATGTTCAACACCCCGTGCGAGATCAAACCGATCAGCCCGGTGCTCGCCAAGGCCATGGACAAGATCTTCATCCTGCATGCCGACCACGAGCAGAACGCGTCGACCTCCACCGTACGTCTGGCGGGCTCTTCGGGTGCCAACCCGTTTGCCTGTATCGCCGCCGGTATCGCCGCACTGTGGGGCCCTGCCCACGGCGGTGCGAACGAAGCCGTATTGACCATGCTCGATGAAATCGGCGATGTCTCGAACATCGACAAGTTCATCGCCAAGGCCAAGGACAAGAACGATCCGTTCAAGCTGATGGGCTTCGGTCACCGCGTTTACAAAAATCGCGATCCGCGCGCTACCGTCATGAAAAAGACTTGCGACGAAGTGCTGAAAGAACTGGGCATCAAAAACGATCCGCAACTCGAACTGGCCATGCGCCTGGAAGAGATCGCGCTGACCGACCCGTACTTCATCGAGCGCTCGCTGTATCCGAACGTCGACTTCTACTCGGGTATCATCCTCAAGGCGATCGGCATTCCGACCAGCATGTTCACTGTGATTTTCGCGCTGGCACGTACTGTTGGCTGGATTTCGCACTGGAAAGAGATGCTCTCCAGCCCGTATAAGATTGGCCGTCCGCGTCAGCTGTACACTGGGTATGAGTCGCGGGACATTACCAAGCTGGAAGATCGCAAATAAGATTTCTTTTGCTTTGATGTCTTGAGTTGCATTCGGGAACGGCCTCTATTTTTATAGGGGCCGTTTTTGTTTGTGTGGCGGTTTTTGGGTTGGGGGCATATCCGTTGCTGCGGTGATGGCTTCTTAGGGTTCCGCCCTTACGGCGGGTCACCTTTTCCAAACGCCGGGATGCCGGCCCAGCGAAAAGGTAACCCAAAAGGCTTTACCCTGACGTACGGCACTTCGCCTAGGCTCAGTGTTCCCTCGCTACGGCGCCCATTAGGGGCATCGCCTCCGGTTTGCTGCGCTGCACCTCCTCTCGATGTATGCGGCTTCGCCGCACGGCGCTGCGCGCCTACCCCTGATGAGCGCCTACGCTCGGCCTGCCGATGGGGCTGGAGATCAAAAGCGACAGCAAAAGCCAGATCAAAAGATCGCAGCCTTCGGCAGCTCCTACAGGGGGTGTGGACATCCGGGAGAGATTGGTCGGCCCTCAGGCCGCCATCGCTGGCAAGCCAGCCCCCACAGGTTTTGAGATCCATCCGAAAACCGCACTTCGCTTTTCACCACTCATCACAATGAGCGTTAGCTCGAGTACCGCTTTTGATTTCGAGCGCCCGTCGGCAGGCTGAGTGGAGGGATTGATCCGGGGGTGGGAGCGTAGCGACCGTTCGACGAAGTCGAACACATCGAGAGGAGGTGCAGCGCAGCAAACCGGAGGCGATGCCCCCTGATCAATCCCGGAGCGAAGAAACCCGAGCCACAGCGAGGGCCGAACGTCAGGGCAAAGCCTTTTGGGTTACCTTTTCGGCGTCTGGAAAAGGTGACTCGCCGTAAGGGCGAAACCGCAAGAAGCCATCACCGCAGCAACGGATATGCACCCCAAAACCCGATAACCGCCCACACAAAAAAAAATGCCCCAATCTCACGACCAGGGCATTTTCTCAAAACTAATGGCGCTTAGTGCGAAACCGCCCCGCTCGCCCCCAACCCAGTCTGCGAACGCACAAATTGCGGGAAGAACAACGCCCGCTCCCTGTCCGCAGCAGCCGACTTGTCAGTAATCGAGAAGAACCAGATCCCCACAAACGCAATGATCATCGAAAACAGCGCCGGATACTCATAAGGGAAAATCGCCTTCTCGTGATGCAGAATCTGCACCCAGATGGTTGGACCAAGGACCATCAAGCCAACCGCGCTGATCAGACCCAACCAGCCACCAATCATCGCGCCACGAGTGGTCAGCTTCTTCCAGTACATCGAAAGCAGCAGCACCGGGAAGTTACAGCTCGCAGCAATCGAGAACGCCAGACCAACCATGAACGCGATGTTCTGGCTTTCGAACAAGATACCCAGACCGATCGCCAACACCGCCAAGGCGATAGTGGTGATCTTCGACACGCGAATCTCGTCCCTCTCGTTCGCCTTGCCCTTCTTGATCACGCTGGCGTAAAGGTCGTGCGAAACCGCCGAAGCACCGGCCAGTGTCAGGCCAGCCACAACCGCGAGGATGGTCGCGAAGGCCACCGCCGAGATGAAGCCGAGGAAGATGCTGCCGCCGACTGCGTTCGCCAGATGCACCGCCGCCATGTTGTTGCCGCCGAGCAGAGCGCCCGCTGCATCCTTGAACGCCGGGTTGGTGCTGACCAGCAGGATCGCGCCGAAGCCGATGATGAAAGTCAGGATGTAGAAGTAGCCGATGAAGCCAGTTGCGTAGAGCACGCTCTTGCGAGCTTCTTTCGCGTCACTGACGGTGAAGAAGCGCATCAGGATGTGCGGCAGGCCGGCGGTACCGAACATCAGCGCCAGACCGAGGGAGAACGCCGAGATCGGATCTTTCACCAGCCCGCCCGGGCTCATGATCGCTTCCCCTTTGGCGTGAACCTTGATCGCTTCAGAGAACAGTGTGTTGAAGTCAAAGTTGACGTGTTTCATCACCATCAGCGCCATGAACGAGGCACCGGACAGCAACAGCACGGCCTTGATGATCTGCACCCAAGTGGTCGCCAGCATGCCGCCGAACAGCACGTACATGCACATCAGCACGCCGACCAGGATCACCGCAACGTGGTAGTCGAGGCCGAACAGCAGCTGGATCAGCTTGCCGGCGCCAACCATCTGCGCGATCAGGTAAAACGCTACGACCACCAGCGAACCGCAGGCGGACAGCGAGCGAATCTGGGTTTGCCCGAGGCGGTAGGACGCCACGTCGGCGAAGGTGTATTTGCCCAGGTTACGCAGGCGCTCGGCGATCAGGAACAGAATGATCGGCCAGCCCACGAGGAAGCCGATCGAATAGATCAGGCCATCGTAGCCGGAGGTGAACACCAGCGCGGAAATCCCCAGGAAGGACGCCGCCGACATGTAGTCACCGGCAATCGCCAGACCGTTCTGGAAGCCGGTGATCTTGCCGCCGGCCGCATAGTAGTCGGCCGCCGAGTTGTTTTTCTTCGACGCCCAATAGGTGATGTACAAGGTCGCGCCAACGAACGCCACGAACATCAGGATCGCCGGAATGTTCAGCGGTTGTTTGGCCACTGCACCGGTCAGGGCGTCAGCCGCCCAGGCACCCGGCGCAAAAGCTGCAACGCTCAATAGAGCCAATAGACGCCGGATCATTGCTGAGCCTCCTTGAGAATCGCATTGTTCAGGTCGTCGAATTCGCCGTTGGCGCGTTTCACGTAGATGCCGGTCAGGATAAAAGCCGAGAGAATCAGCCCGACACCGATCGGGATGCCCCAGGTAATGGATGACTCAGGACTGATCTTCGCGCCCAGAATATGCGGCCCGTAAGCAATCAGAAGGATGAATCCGGAGTAAAGCCCGAGCATGATCGCCGAAAGAATCCAGGCGAACTTTTCTCGCTTGCTGACCAGCTCCTTGAAGCGCGGGCTGTTTTGAATCGAGAGGTAAATGCTGTCGTTCATTGTTTTTATCCTCGCAGCACAAATTTTTATAGTTGGAACATATCCACTGTATGCGGCTGCGAGCCGGGTTCCAGACGACCTTAGTAGTAGACCGCCATGACACTTGTGCCAATTTCCAGCACACACAAAAAACTGTGGGAGCTACGGTGCGACCGCAGCTCCCACAGGGTATGGCGCTGCTGCTGTTATTTGGTCCAGTCAGCCACGCGCTCCGGGTGTTTGGCTACCCATGCTTTAGCCGCTGCATCAGGCTTGGCACCATCCTGAATCGCCAGCATCACTTCGCCGATTTCGTCTTTCGAGGCCCACTGGAAGTTTTTCAGGAACTTGGCCACTTCCGGCGCCTTGGCTTCGAGTTCTTTGCTGCCGATGCTGTTGACGGTTTCAGCCGCGCCGTACACGCCCTTCGGATCGTCGAGGAAGCGCAGTTTCCACTTGGCGAACATCCAGTGCGGCACCCAACCGGTGACGGCGATGGATTCGTTTTTCTTCTCGGCTCGGGTCAGCTCGGCAATCATGCCGGCGCCGGAACTGGCCTTGAGCGAGTACTTATCGAGGCCGTAATCCTTGATTGCCTGATCAGTCTTGAGCATCACACCCGAACCGGCGTCGATGCCGACAATGCGATTTTTGAAGGTGTCGTCGGTTTTCAGGTCTTCGATGGACTTGGCTTTCACATATTCCGGCACGATCAGGCCGATTTTTGCATCCTTGAAGTTCGGGCCGTAATCGACGACCAGATCCTTGTTCTTGGTCCAGTAATCGCCGTGGGTCACTGGCAGCCAGGCGGACAGCATTGCATCGAGTTTGCCGGTAGCAACGCCTTGCCACATGATTCCGGTGGCGACGGCTTGCAGTTTCACGTCGTAGCCGAGTTTCTGCTTGATCACTTCGGCCGCCACGTGGGTGGTCGCGACGCTGTCGGACCAGCCGTCAACGTAACCGATGTTCAGGGTTTTGGTTTCAGCACTGGCGAGCGTGGATCCCACCGCAAGCACCAGAGCGGCACCTGCGCCTAAAAGTCGTCGCATCTTCATCGTTACTTCCCCGAAATGCTGCGCCCGACGGATGCCGGGCGACGTCAACGTATTGTTATGGTGCACAGCGCCCATCACGCCTGACCGCAATCTGGATCGAATGTCAGTGCGCTTTATCAACAGAGAGCTGACGGCTTTGATCATCAACCTGACGCCCATCGCGACCTGCTCTGCCAGCGACCTCAAGCCATCGAGAAACGACATCAGAACGCCATTAATCTCGCGCCGGGAAAGCGCCTCGGGCAATCCGCCCGAACTTTGCATGTCAAAGTGATGCGGGCCACCTGACCGGTGATAAATGCAGGTAACATGCGTCGCTTTGCAGCCACTCGGCCTGACCATGTCCGCGACTTCACGCTCTCCTCTTCTTCCTTATATATTCGCCAGCCTGCTCGGGCTGTTTGCGCTTTGCGGCTTCTGGTATGGCCTCGGTAAACCGGTGATTCTGCCGGACGCCGCCACGCCGACGCACAAGCTGCAATGCGCCTCCTACACCCCGTTCGATAAAGATCAGTCGCCGTTCGACGTGCCATTCAAACTGCGCCCCGAGCGCATGGACGCCGACCTCGCCCTGCTCGCCACGCGCTTCGAATGTATCCGCACCTACTCCATGACCGGCCTCGATGCTCTGCCGGATCTGGCGCGCAAGCATGGCTTGAAGTTGATGATCGGCGCCTGGGTGAACAGCAACCCGGTGGACACCGAGAAAGAAGTCGACCTGTTGATTGCGTCGGCCAACGCCAACCCGGACGTGGTCAGCGCAGTGATCGTCGGCAACGAAGCCTTGCTGCGCAAGGAAGTCACTGGCGCGCAACTGGCTCGCTTGATCAACAAGGTCAAAAGCCAGGTCAAGCAACCGGTTACGTATGCGGATGTCTGGGAGTTCTGGCTCAAGCACCCGGAAATCGCGCCGGCGGTGGACTTCCTGACCATCCACTTGCTGCCGTACTGGGAAGACGATCCGTCGAACATCGACGCGGCACTGCAACATGTGGCCGAGGTGCGTCAGGTGTTCGGCAACAAATTCGCGCCTAAAGACGTGATGATTGGCGAAACCGGCTGGCCGAGCGAAGGCCGTCAGCGTGAAACCGCCCTGCCGAGCCGGGTCAATGAGGCCAAGTTCATTCGTGGTTTTGTCACCATGGCCGAGCACGAAGGCTGGCATTACAACCTGATTGAAGCCTTCGATCAGCCGTGGAAACGCGCCAGCGAAGGCGCGGTCGGCGGTTATTGGGGCCTGTTCGATGCAGATCGTCAGGACAAAGGCATCCTCGCCGGCCCGGTGTCGAACGTGCCGTACTGGTCGCAGTGGCTGGCGGTCGGCGGTTTGATTTTCCTTGGCACGCTGTTGCTCGGCGGTCGCGTGCGCAACACTCGTTCAGCGTTGGTGCTGCCGCTGCTGGGCGCCCTCGCCGCGTGTTCGATTGGCGCGTGGGGCGATCTGGCACGAGTGACCACGCGGTTTGCCAGTGAATGGTTGTGGGTCGGCTTGCTGACGGCTTTGAATCTGCTGATCCTGGCGCACGCCGCGTTGACCTTGAGCGCGCGCACCGGCTGGCGTGGGCGCGCGTTCAATCTGCTGGAGCGTCGCGCGGGCTGGCTGGTGTCGGCGGCGGGGTTTGCCGCAGCGGTGATGATGCTGGAGCTGGTGATCGATCCGCGTTATCGCAGCTTTCCGAGTGTGGCGTTCATTCTGCCGGCGCTGGTTTACCTGTGCCGACCGGTGAGCGTGCCGCGTCGCGAGATTGCCTTGCTGACCTTCATCATCGGCGCGGGGATTGCGCCACAGTTGTTTGTTGAAGGATTGCTTAATCAGCAGGCGTGGGGTTGGGCATTCGTAAGTGTGTTGATGGTTGCTGCGTTGTGGCGCTGTCTGCGGGTTCGCAAGGGCTGACCTTCATTCTGTGACGGCCTCATCGCTAGCAGGCTAGCTCCCACAGGGATATGTTGTGAAACACAGATGTTGTGTTCACAAAGATCCCCTGTGGGAGCCAGCCTGCTGGCGATAGCGCCAGATCAGGCGCTACGGGATTCTCTGACCAACCGCAACCCGGCAATCACCACCGCAAACACCGCCAGCGTGGTGTTGTACAACGCCAATGCCGGCAACCCGAACACCAGCGCCAGCACCGCCAGCCACCACCCTGCCCGCCCTGGCACTACAAAACCGAGCAGCGCCGCAGCCAACGCCGTCCAGCCCAGCACCTTGAAATGAATCATCCACCCAAGATTTGCGCGCAACTGACATTCCCAGCGGCTGGCCTCATCGACGCAGATGCCGACCCACTGCCCGTCCTCCATGAAACCGTAACGCGCGCCGTAACTGGCAGCCAGCCACAACGGCAGCAGAACAAGCAGTAGAATCACGGGCAAGCGGCGGGACATGAGGTACTCCAATCATCGAAATCGGCGGCCAGCTTAATCTGCCGCCACCCATACGCAAGCGCTAACAACACTTAACTGGCCATTCAATCGCTGCAAAGTGTATCGTTTAGCTACTATTACCCCGAATTCTGCCTGTTTGGTGCCGAGGCATGGCACTTTGGCGCAACCGCGGTGGTCATAGCCTGCGAACTTCATTCGGCACCTTCCTTTAAGGGATTCAGTCATGCTCCGTTCCTTGCGCTTCGCCGCCTTCTTTGGCGGCCTTATTTTGAGTGCGT
This sequence comes from Pseudomonas sp. P4795, assembly GCF_048822895.1. Classification (NCBI taxonomy): domain Bacteria; kingdom Pseudomonadati; phylum Pseudomonadota; class Gammaproteobacteria; order Pseudomonadales; family Pseudomonadaceae; genus Pseudomonas; species Pseudomonas sp. P4795. The sequence goes on from NZ_JBMFBT010000009.1 coordinate 59,695, forward strand.
CCGCACTGGCGGTGGATATCGACGCCGCCAGCTATGGCTATCCCTTGACCAACCCGTTCGAGGCGACCATCGCCACGACGCCGCCGGACTTGCGCCCGGAGTTGCCGCTGGACGAGGACATCAATCAGTCCGACCGCAGCCTCACACTGCGCCCGGAGCGTGAGTTCACCCTGCCGGACAATTTCTGGGCAGTAAAAAAGCTGACTTACCGCATCGCCACCCAGGACAAACCTGCACCGCTGATCTTCCTGATCGCCGGCACCGGCGCACGCTATGACAGCACGCTCAACGAATACCTGAAAAAGCTGTATTACAAGGCCGGCTACAACGTCGTACAACTGTCGTCGCCGACCAGTTTCGACTTCATCAGCGCCGCGTCGCGCTTCGCCACCCCGGGCGTGACCAAGGAAGACGCCGAGGACATGTACCGGGTGATGCAGGCCGTGCGTGCGCAGAATCCGAAAGTGGCGGTCACCGACTATTATCTGAGCGGCTACAGCCTCGGTGCTCTTGATGCCGCCTTCGTTGCGCATCTGGACGAGACCCGCCGCAGCTTCAACTTCAAGAAAGTCCTGCTGCTGAACCCGCCGGTCAACCTCTACACCTCGATCACCAACCTCGACAAGTTGGTCCAGACCGAAGTGAAAGGCATCAACAACAGCACCACTTTCTATGAACTGGTGCTGAACAAGCTGACCCGCTACTTCCAGCAAAAAGGCTATATCGACCTCAACGACGCCCTGCTCTATGACTTCCAACAGTCCAAGCAGCACCTGACCAACGAACAGATGGCGATGCTGATCGGCACCTCGTTCCGTTTCTCGGCGGCGGACATCGCATTTACTTCGGACCTGATCAACCGTCGCGGCCTGATCACTCCGCCGAAATACCCGATCACCGAAGGCACCAGCCTCTCGCCGTTTCTCAAGCGTGCGCTGCAATGCGACTTCGACTGCTACCTGACCGAACAGGTGATTCCGATGTGGCGCGCCCGCACTGATGGCGGCAGCCTGCTGCAACTGATCGATCAGGTCAGCCTGTACGCGCTCAAGGATTACCTGCACGACAGCCCGAAAATCGCCGTCATGCATAACGCCGACGACGTGATTCTCGGCCCGGGCGACCTCGGTTTCCTGCGCAAGACCTTTGGTGATCGCCTGACTGTTTACCCACTCGGCGGCCATTGCGGCAACCTTAACTACCGCGTCAACAGCGACGCCATGCTGGAGTTTTTCCGTGGCTAAATATCTCCTGCTGACTGCAGCGTTACTCTGTGCAGGCGTGGCCCAGGCCGACAACAGCAAAGCCAATGCACCGGTGGTCATCGACAGCGACGGCTTCAAAGAGCCGTTGACCAAACTCAAGTTCAACCCGGGCCTGGATCAGCGCGAATTCGAGCGTTCGACGCTCAGCGCGCTGAACGTCTACGACCCGCTGGAAGAGTGGAACCGTCGTGTTTATCACTTCAACTACCGCTTCGACCAATGGGTGTTCCTGCCGGTGGTCGATGGTTATCGCTACATTACGCCGAGCTTTTTGCGTACTGGCGTGAGCAACTTCTTCAACAACATTGGCGACGTGCCGAACCTGGTCAACAGCCTGTTGCAGTTCAAAGGCAAGCGCTCGATGGAAACCACCGCGCGCCTGCTGCTTAACACCACCATCGGCATCGCCGGCCTGTGGGATCCAGCCACCTCGATGGGCCTGCCGCGCCAGAGCGAAGACTTCGGTCAGACCCTGGGCTTCTACGGCGTACCGGGCGGCGCCTACTTCGTGTTGCCGATCCTCGGCCCGTCGAACCTGCGCGACACCGCCGGCCTCGCCGTCGATTACACCGCGGAATCGGCGATCAACTTCCTCAACGTCTCGGAAGTCAGTTCCAACCACCCGGAACTGTGGGCACTGCGCGCCGTCGACAAGCGCTACCAGACCAGCTTCCGCTACGGCCAGCTGAATTCGCCGTTCGAGTACGAGAAAGTGCGTTACGTGTACACCGAGTCGCGTAAGTTGCAGATCGCCGAGTAAACCCGGCAGCCACAAAAAAGGGCCATTCGATGCGAGTCGAATGGCCCTTTTTGTTTGCGTCCGGGTTTAACCTTTCAACGCTTTCCACAGCTTGCCGATCACCATCACGCCGGCCAACACCACCGCACCCGCGATAATCCCTGCCACGGCGTTGAGCAGCGTCGGCACCACAAACCCGGCCCCACCGGCCGCTGCGCTGACGCCTTCGATCCAGTGATGCACCACCGGCACGCCGTGCGTGAGGATGCCGCCGCCGACCAGGAACATCGCCGCCGTGCCGATCACCGACAGGCTTTTCATCATGTACGGCGCTGCACGCAGGATGCCGTTGCCGATGCTTTTGGCCATTTTCCCAGGCTTCTGGGTCAGCCACAGGCCGAGGTCGTCGAGTTTGACGATGCCCGCTACCAGGCCATAAACACCAACGGTCATGACGATGGCGATGCCCGACAGTACGATCACTTGCTGAGTCAGCGAAGCGCCGGCCACGGTGCCGAGGGTAATGGCAATGATTTCCGCCGACAGAATGAAGTCAGTGCGGATCGCGCCTTTGATCTTGTCTTTCTCGAACGCCACCAGATCGGTCGCGGGATCGGCGACTGCTTCGGTCAGTTGCGCATGCTCCGCCTCGTCTTCGGCCTTGCTATGCAGAAACTTGTGCGAGAGTTTTTCGAAACCTTCGAAACACAGGTAGGCGCCGCCGACCATCAACAGCGGCGTCACCAGCCATGGCACGAACGCACTGATCGCCAGTGCCGATGGCACGAGGATCAGTTTATTCAGGAACGAGCCCTTGGCCACCGCCCACACCACGGGGATTTCCCGTTCGGCGCGCACCCCGGAGACCTGCTGGGCGTTCAGCGCCAAGTCATCGCCAAGCACCCCGGCGGTCTTCTTGGCGGCCATTTTGGTCATCAACGCAACGTCGTCGAGTACGGCGGCGATGTCGTCGATCAGCACCAGCAAACTGCTTCCTGCCATGAATCATGTTTCCTTCTGTGAATAATGCTGCGCAGCATAGCGCGACCGCAGACCACATGGGGCATTGTTGAGCGCCGCGTAAGGCCGGTGCTACCATGCGCAACCGCCAGAACAGGCAAGGAACCACCTGGTTTATGAGCACTATCCGCGAGCGCAACAAAGAACTGATCCTGCGTGCCGCCAGTGAAGAATTTGCCGACAAGGGCTTCGCTGCGACCAAAACCAGTGACATCGCGGCCAAGGCGGGGTTACCCAAACCCAACGTCTACTACTACTTCAAGTCCAAGGAAAACCTCTACCGCGAGGTCTTGGAAAGTATCATCGTGCCGATACTGCAAGCCTCGACGCCGTTCAACGCGGACGGCGTGCCGAGCGAAGTGCTGAGCGGCTACATCCGCTCGAAGATCCGCATTTCGCGCGACCTGCCGTTTGCCTCGAAGGTGTTCGCCAGCGAAATCATGCACGGCGCTCCACACCTGAGCGCCGACCTGGTGGAACAGCTCAACAGCCAGGCCAAGCACAACATCGACTGCATCCAGACCTGGATCGACCGAGGCCAGATCGCCCCGCTCGACCCCAACCACCTGATGTTCAGCATCTGGGCCGCGACCCAGACCTACGCCGATTTCGACTGGCAGATTTCTGCGGTGACCGGCAAGGACAAACTGGACGAAGCGGATTACGAGGCAGCGGCGCAGACGATTATTCGGTTGGTACTCAAGGGGTGTGAGCCGGACTGATAGACCGTGGTGACCGCATCGCTGGCAAGCCAGCTCCCACACTGGACCCGTGGCAATCACAAATGTCCTGTGGGAGCGAGCTTGCTCGCGAATAGCGACTACACAGACTTTCGCTCAAACCCAAATCGCATCCCACAGCGGATAGTCGCCAAGCTTCTGCACCAAACCCGCCCGCAATGGGTTGGCCACGACATACCGCGCCACTTTGACCAAATCCTCCTCCCGCCGAAGTGCCCGATCATGAAAGCCTTGTTGCCAAAGACTACCCTTTCTACCGGCAGCCATATTCACCGCCCGCGCGCTCAAGGATTTGGTTTTTTGCATCAACTGACTCAGTGAGCCTCGCTGCAAGTTGATCAACCAGTGGAAGTGATCGGGCATGACCACCCAAGCCAACGATTCAGCCAAGCCTTGTGACTGGACAGATCGAAATTGGTCAACAACCAATCTGCCCAATGCAAACTCACTGAAAACAGGTTCGCGATACAAGGTATTGGCAGTCAGTAAATACAGGCGGTTGGGCTCGTCATAACGACCAAGACGCAACCGATGGGAAGCTGATAGTTTCGGCATTCCTATATCCTTTCAAGAGAAGACCTGAAAGGTTAGATCTCCAGAGGATGAGATACCGGACAGACTGATGGCCGAATGTGTCCGCTGAATCGCCTTCGCGAGCAAGCTCGCTCCCACAGTGGGTTTAAGTTGTTCACACATTTTGTGTCAGAGTTCCAGACCTGTGGGAGCGAGCTTGCTCGCGAAGACTTCAGCCTCTGGCTCCGCGATATCATGCAGCGTTCCCCGCGCCCTGGATCACCCATCAATACACCGCCATATGCCGGCACGAGACGCATAGCTAAGGTGATGGCAGCGAACCTGCGTTCTCAAGCTTCCTCCCCCATCAACCAGCGCAGCGCTTGCGGGAGTGAGGTGCTCCAGTCGTCGGGGAAGACGTGCCCACCCTCGTGGGTGCGGGACTTGACCTCGTTACCATCGCTGAACAGTTTGCGGAAATCGGCGCTCATCTGCTGATTGCCCGGGCCTTCTTTCTGGCCATTGATGACAAACACACGCTTGCCGCGAGCCTTGCTTTCGGTGGGTGTCGGCTGCATGCCGCCGGGCGACAACAGCAGCGCGCCGGCGTAATCGTCCGGATGCTGCGCCAACAAGGCGCCGGCATGTTGCGAACCTTGGGAGAAGCCCATCAGAAACACCCGTTTGCGGTCGATGCATTGTTGCGCTTCCAGGGCTTTGAGGCCCTGCTGCACCGTCTGATGGGTGCCTTCGAAGCCGGGGCCGATCCAGCGGAAGCTGTCGACTGCGTTGATCATCTGCGTGCCGTTGATCCCCAGAATGATTGCGCCAGTATCGGCCAGCGGTTGGTAGCCCTCACCCAGCTCGCCATTGACGCCATAACCGTGCAGCCAGACCACGACGGGGCGGCAGGCTTTTGGCACAGGAATGTTCGCCGACGGGTTGAGCACGGAAATCGCGCCGACCTTGCCTACAGCGATTTTCTTGTAGCGCTCCTGCGCGTTGGTCAGCACCGATTTATAGGTGGCGGTCTCGCGCAGCTCAGAGAAATCTTCGTCACCGGCCAACAGCGGGCCGAACCACAGGCCGCGATCATCGGCTTCTTGCAGATAGCGCAGTGCGAGTTTGTCATCACCACGCCGGGCAAACAGTGCGGCAACCTGATAAGGCGCGAGGATTTGCTTGGGATCTTCACGGCTGGCGGCCAGATAAACTGCGATCGCCTGCAAGGTGTCAGTGTCTGACAGAGTCTCGGCGCGTTCCATCAGTTCGGGAACATCGTCGGCGTTGAGCAGCGCAGAAACTACCGGACTGAGCGCGTTGAAAGCGATTTCGTCGGGATCGAGCTGTTCGGCGGCATGCAGAAAAGAGCTGCTGAGGGTCATGGCCGTGGCCAGAGAGATGGCATATAGCGTCTTCACGCTGATCTTCCTTGATACAAAAACGGGGCGGCAGTCTAACGACGCCGCCCCGCTTAGTCATCACCACAATGCCAGCCGTGGCGATTTAGTTCAGATCAAGCCGCCACGCCTGCATCGGCGCGCAGATCCAGCGCCTCCACCGCTTTGATCGCCACCTGCTCATCAATATCCGACACATCGCCACTGATGCCGATCGCCCCCAGCACATTCCCCGCCTGATCGCGGATCAACACACCACCCGGTGCCGGCACGACGCTGCCCTGACCCATGCTGTTGAGTGCGGCGAAGAACGCCGGGCGTTGCTGAGCATCCACTGCCAGCAAGCGTGAGCCCTTGCCCAGCGCAATGGCGCCCCAGGCTTTGCCGATGGCGATGTCCGGGCGCAGCAGGCTCGCGCCGTCTTCGCGTTGAAGGGTGACCAGGTGGCCACCGGTATCGAGTACCGCGATGGTCAGCGGGGCTGCGGAGATTGCGCGCCCTGCGGCGATGGCCTGATTGACCAGGTTGACTGCAACTTTCAAGGTTAAAGCGCTCATGGTGCCGTCCTCATTTTGTTATAGGGAAAGCTGTTGGCTGCGCGAAAGTGCCGCAGCTAGATCCAACAAATAGAACACAATGAGTTATTTTTTTGTATACAATAATTCTCGAAAAGCGCCCCATGCGACGAAAAGCCACAGTAGATACGGCTTCCGACGAATGAAACGGGCGCTTGAGAAAATGGATTGACCTGCGCCGTCCGCCGTGAATAAACTCTGCGCAAAGCCACTTGTATACAATTACAAAACGTAAGAGGCACAAAACCATGAGCAAAATGAGAGCAATCGAAGCCGCCGTTCTGGTGATGCGCCGTGAAGGGGTTGATACCGCTTTTGGCATTCCCGGCGCTGCGATCAACCCGCTGTATTCCGCCCTGCAGAAAGTCGGTGGCATCGATCACGTCCTCGCTCGCCACGTTGAAGGCGCCTCGCACATGGCCGAGGGCTACACCCGCACCAAGGCCGGCAACATCGGCGTGTGCATCGGCACTTCCGGCCCGGCCGGTACGGACATGGTCACCGGTCTGTACAGCGCCTCCGCCGACTCGATCCCGATTCTGTGCATCACCGGCCAGGCGCCGCGTGCTCGCATGCACAAGGAAGATTTCCAGGCTGTCGACATCACCAGCATCGTCAAGCCGGTTACCAAGTGGGCGACCACCGTTCTGGAGCCGGGCCAAGTGCCTTACGCGTTCCAGAAAGCCTTCTTCGAAATGCGCTCCGGCCGTCCAGGCCCGGTGCTGATCGACCTGCCGTTCGACGTGCAGATGGCGGAAATCGAATTCGACATCGACGCTTACCAGCCACTGCCGCTGTTCAAGCCGACCGCAACGCGCATTCAGGTTGAAAAAGCCCTGGCCCTGCTCGATCAGGCCGAGCGTCCATTGCTGGTCGCCGGTGGCGGCATCATCAACGCTGACGCCAGCGACTTGCTGGTTGAGTTCGCTGAGCTGACCGGTATTCCGGTGATCCCGACCCTGATGGGTTGGGGCACGATCCCGGACGATCACCCGTTGATGGTCGGCATGGTCGGTTTGCAGACTTCGCACCGTTACGGCAACGCGACCATGTTGAAATCCGACGTGGTGCTGGGCATCGGTAACCGTTGGGCCAACCGTCACACCGGTTCGGTTGACGTCTACACCGAAGGCCGCAAGTTCATTCACGTCGACATCGAAGGCACGCAGATCGGTCGCGTGTTCACGCCGGATCTGGGCATCGTTTCCGACGCCGCTGCGGCGCTGACGGTGTTCATCGAAGTCGCGCGTGAATGGCAAGCCGCCGGCAAACTGAAAAACCGCAGCGCCTGGCTGCAAGATTGCCAACAGCGCAAAGCCAGCCTGCATCGCAAGACTCACTTCGACAACGTGCCGGTCAAGCCGCAGCGCGTTTACGAAGAAATGAACCAGGTGTTCGGCAAGGACACCTGCTACGTCAGCACCATTGGTCTGTCGCAGATTGCCGGCGCGCAGTTCCTGCACGTCTACAAGCCGCGGCACTGGATCAACTGTGGTCAGGCCGGCCCGTTGGGCTGGACCATTCCGGCAGCGCTGGGCGTGGTCAAGGCCGATCCGAGCCGTAAAGTCGTGGCCCTGTCGGGGGACTATGATTTCCAGTTCATGATCGAAGAACTGGCGGTCGGCGCTCAGTTCAAACTGCCTTACATCCACGTCGTGGTGAACAACTCGTACCTGGGCCTGATCCGTCAGGCGCAGCGCGGGTTCGAGATGGACTACTGCGTGCAGCTGTCCTTCGATAACCTCAACGCGCCGGAACTCAACGGTTACGGGGTTGACCACGTCGCAGTTGCCGAAGGCCTCGGCTGTAAAGCACTGCGTGTGTTCGAACCGTCGGAAATCGCCCCTGCCCTGCGCAAGGCCGAACAGATGATCGAAGAGTTCAAAGTACCGGTGATTGTCGAGATCATTCTGGAGCGTGTGACCAACATCTCCATGGGAACCGAGATCAACGCCGTCAACGAATTCGAAGACCTGGCACTGGTCGGCAACGACGCGCCGACGGCGATTTCGTTGCTCGACTGATTGCCTTTAGCCCCCTCTCCCTTGGGGAGAGGGCTGGGGTGAGGGAACGATGTTGTGGCGTTCGCGGGATTTTGGGCCAACCTTGATTCTCCCCTCACCCTAACCCTCTCCCCCAGGAGAGGGGACTGATCGCGTTTAGTCTGACCCACCGTGTCAAATCCGCTTTTAGGAGACCACCATGCCGCGTTTCGCAGCCAACCTGTCCATGCTGTTCACCGAACAGGATTTTCTTGCCCGTTTCGACGCCGCCGCCAAGGCCGGTTTCAGCGGTGTCGAGTACCTGTTCCCGTACGATTTCAGCTCTGCCGAAATCAAGGCCAAACTTGATGCCAATGGCCTGACCCAAGTGCTGTTCAACCTGCCGGCCGGTGACTGGGCCAAGGGCGAGCGCGGGATTGCCTGCCTGCCGGATCGGGTTGAAGAGTTCCGTGCCGGGGTCGATCTGGCCATCGCGTATGCGCAGGTTCTCGGTAACACTCAGGTCAACTGCCTGGCCGGCATCCGGCCGCAAGGCGTGGACGATGCCACTGTTGAAAAGACCTTCGTCGCCAACCTCAAGTACGCCGCCGACAAGCTGCAAGCGGTCGGCATCAAACTGGTGATGGAAGCGATCAACACCCGCGACATTCCGGGTTTCTACCTGAACAACACGGCGCAAGCCCTGTCGATTCGCGAGCAGGTCGGCAGCGCCAATCTGTTCCTGCAATACGACATCTATCACATGCAAATCATGGAAGGCGATCTGGCCCGCACCCTGCAATCGCACCTGGGCGAGATCAACCATGTGCAACTGGCGGACAACCCTGGGCGTAACGAACCGGGGACTGGCGAGATCAACTATCGCTTCCTGTTCGAACACCTCGATCGCATCGGTTATCAGGGCTGGGTTGGCTGTGAATACAAACCGCTGACCACCACCGAGGCTGGCTTGGGTTGGCTCAAGAGCCATAACGCGATCTGAATGACAACGCATAACCCCTGTGGCGAGGGGATTCATCCCCGTTCGGCTGCGCAGCAGTCGTAATAGCTACACCCGAGCATTGCGAAAAACTTGGGGCAGCTTCGCTGCCCAACGGGGATAAATCCCCTCGCCACAAAAAGCTCATCGACTCAGCGTCGGGGGCTACACAAAAACAAGAGGATTTTCTCATGGCTAAAATCGGATTTATCGGCACCGGCATCATGGGCCACCCAATGGCGGCGAACCTGCAGAAAGCCGGTCACAGCCTGTTCCTGTCGGCGCACCACGATGCGGCTCCGGCTGATCTGGTCGCCGCTGGCGCCATCGCCCTGGCCAATCCGCGCGAAGTCGCGCAGGAAGCCGAGTTCATCATCGTCATGGTCCCGGACACCCCGCAGGTCGATGACGTGCTGTTCCGCGCCGATGGCGTTGCTGCGGGCCTGAGCAAAGGCAAAATCGTCATCGACATGAGTTCGATCTCGCCGACCGCCACCAAGGCGTTCGCCGCGAAGATCAACGAAAAAGGCGCGCAATACCTCGACGCTCCAGTCTCCGGTGGTGAAGTCGGCGCCAAGGCGGCGACCCTGAGCATCATGATCGGTGGCGACGCCGATGCTTTCGAACGCGCACTGCCGCTGTTCCAGGCCATGGGCAAGAACATCACGCTGGTCGGTGGTAATGGCGACGGTCAGACCGCCAAGGTTGCCAACCAGATCATCGTGGCGCTGAACATTCAAGCGGTTGCCGAAGCCCTGCTGTTCGCTTCGAAAAACGGTGCCGATCCAGCCAAGGTGCGCGAGGCACTGATGGGCGGTTTCGCCTCTTCGAAGATTCTCGAAGTGCACGGCGAGCGCATGATCAAAGGCACCTTCGATCCGGGCTTCCGCATCAGCCTGCACCAGAAGGATCTGAACCTGGCCCTGCAAGGCGCCAAGGAGCTGAACATCAATCTGCCGAACACCGCCAACGCTCAGCAAGTGTTCAGCACCTGCGCGGCCATCGGTGGCAGCAACTGGGATCACTCGGCGCTGATCAAAGGCCTGGAACACATGGCCAACTTCTCGATTCGCGATAAAAAATAATCCGCGCCTGTGGCTCGCTCTCTGTGGGAGCGGGCTTGCCCGCGATGGCATCGACTCGGTTTTCCTGAATGACCGCGGTGCCTGAATCGCTGGCAAGCCAGCTCCCACAGGGATCGCGTCGCTGCACCGTTGTCGCTTTATCCCAATAACAAGAATTCCGGGAGCCCGCCATGTCGGTCGATCCGCAACAACTGCTGCGCGAGCTGTTTGCCACAGCCATCGACGCGGCCCATCCGCAGCAAGTCCTTGAAGCTCATCTGCCAGCCGACCGCAGTGGCCGGGTGATCGTCATCGGCGCCGGTAAAGCCGCAGCCGCCATGGCGCAAGTGGTCGAGCGCTGCTGGACCGGCGAAGTCTCTGGCCTGGTAGTGACCCGTTACGGTCACGGCGCCCCGTGCGAAAAAATCGAAGTGGTCGAAGCTGCGCATCCGGTACCGGACGCTGCCGGCCTGGCCGTGGCCAAACGCGTGCTGGATCTCGTTAGTAACCTGACGGAAGACGACCGCGTGATCTTCCTGTTGTCCGGCGGCGGCTCTGCCCTCCTCGCCTTGCCGGCCGCAGGCATCACCCTCGCCGACAAGCAATCGATCAACAAAGCCCTGCTCAAATCCGGCGCGACCATCGGCGAGATGAACTGTGTGCGCAAGCACCTCTCGGCGATCAAGGGCGGACGCCTGGGCAGGGCCTGCTGGCCGGCGACTGTGTATACCTACGCGATTTCCGATGTGCCGGGCGACCTCGCTACGGTCATCGCTTCCGGGCCGACCGTGGCCGACCCGAGCACCAGTGCCGAAGCGCTGGCGATCCTCAAACGCTACAACATTGAAGTGCCAGCCTCGGTGCGCAACTGGCTGCAAAGCCCTGAATCGGAAACCGTCAAACCCGGCGACCCGAGCCTGGCGCGCAGTCATTTCCAGTTGATCGCCCGGCCACAGCAATCACTGGAAGCGGCGGCGGTGAAATGTCGTCAGGCCGGTTTCAGTCCGCTGATTCTCGGTGACCTGGAAGGCGAGTCGCGCGAAGTCGCGAAAGTCCACGCCGGTATCGCGCGGCAGATCGTCCAGCACGGCCAGCCACTGGCGGCGCCGTGCGTGATTCTGTCTGGCGGCGAAACCACGGTCACCGTGCGCGGCAATGGTCGCGGCGGACGCAACGCCGAGTTTCTCCTCAGCCTGACCGACAGCCTCAAAGGCCTGCCCGGCGTCTACGCGCTGGCCGGTGACACCGACGGCATCGACGGTTCGGAAGACAACGCCGGGGCGATCATGACCCCGGACAGCTACGCCCGCGCCGCCGCCCTCGGTTTGAGCGCCAGCGACGAGCTGGATAACAACAACGGTTACGGCTATTTCGAGGCGCTCGACGCATTGATCGTCACCGAGCCGACCCGCACCAACGTCAACGACTTCCGCGCCATCCTGATCCTCGAGAGCCCTAAACATGACGCCTGATAAAAAGGTCAAAATCCTCGCCACCCTCGGGCCTGCGGTGGATGGCATTGCTGATATCCGCGAACTGGTCGAGGCCGGGGTGAATATCTTCCGCCTGAATTTCAGCCACGGCGATCACGCCGACCATGCCAAGCGCTATCAGTGGATCCGCGAAGTCGAGCGCCAGCTCAACTATCCGCTGGGCATCCTGATGGATCTGCAAGGTCCGAAACTGCGTGTTGGCAAATTCGCCGACGGTAAGGTGCAGCTGCATCGCGGCCAGGCCTTTCGCCTTGATCTGGATGCAACGCCGGGCGATGAACGCCGAGTAAATCTGCCGCACCCGGAGATCATCGAAGCACTGGAAGCCGGCATGGACCTGCTGCTCGACGACGGCAAACTACGTCTGCGCGTGGTCACCAAATACGCCGACGCCATCGACACCACCGTGCTGAACGGCGGTGAACTGTCGGATCGCAAAGGCGTGAACGTGCCGCAAGCGGTGCTCGACTTGAGTCCGCTGACGGCCAAGGATCGCCGCGACCTGAGCTTCGGTCTGGAGCTGGGCGTGGACTGGGTGGCGCTGTCATTTGTGCAGCGTCCGCAGGACATCATCGAAGCCCGTGCGCTGATCGGCGACAAGGCCTTCCTGATGGCGAAAATCGAGAAGCCGTCGGCGGTTGAACAACTGCGCGAGATTGCTGAGCTGAGCGACGCAATCATGGTTGCCCGTGGCGATCTCGGCGTGGAAGTGCCGGCCGAAAGCGTGCCGCAGATCCAGAAAAATATCATCAGCACCTGCCGCGAACTCGGCAAACCGGTGGTGGTGGCGACGCAGATGCTTGAGTCGATGCGCTTCTCCCCGGCACCGACTCGCGCCGAAGTCACCGACGTCGCCAACGCGGTGGCCGAAGGTGCCGATGCGGTGATGCTCTCGGCGGAAACCGCGTCCGGCGAATACCCGCTGGAAGCGGTGCAGATGATGAGCAAGATCATCCGCCAGGTTGAGAATGGCCCGGATTATCAGACGCAACTGGATGTCAGCCGGCCGAAAGCCGAAGCCACCGTATCCGATGCGATCAGTTGCGCGATCCGTCGCATCAGCAACGTGTTGCCGGTGGCGGTGCTGGTGAATTACAGCGAGTCCGGCACCTCGAGTTTGCGTGCGGCGCGCGAGCGGCCGAAAGCGCCGATCCTCAACCTGACACCGAACCTGCAAACCGCTCGCCGCCTGAGCGTGGCGTGGGGCATTCACTCGGTGGTCAATGATCGGCTGCGCCAGGTCGATGAGGTGTGTTCGACGGCGCTGGAAATCGCCCAGGCGCAAGGGATGGCGCAGCGTGGCGATACGTTGTTGATCACTGCGGGCGTGCCGTTCGGGCAGCCTGGATCGACTAACTCGCTGCGTATCGAGACGTTGATCTAGAGCGCTCACACCCCTGTGGCGAGGGGATTTATCCCCGTTCGGCTGCGAAGCAGTCGTCGCTTTTAGGCTTGACGGTTTTCAATAGAAAAACCGCACTCGTCCAGATAGGGGCTGCTTCGCAGCCCAACGGGGATAAATCCCCTCGCCACAGTTTTTTTTGCAAGACCTTTTGATTTTCCAACTGCCCAGATTTTCTCAACATGCCTGCCAATCATTTCAACACCCACTGCCCCGACTGGGCCGAGGCTTTGCTCAACGGTTTCAGTCAGATTTTCCTGCAGCGCCATCCGCTCTGCGGGTTGCTCTGCCTGTTGGCCATATTGTTCACCGCACCAGTGTTGTTCGCTGGCGCGCTGCTCGGTGCGGTCGCCGGGTTGCTTACCGCGCAACGGCGCAACTACGCCAAGGCTGATCGTCAGGCTGGATTGTTCAGCTACAACGGCGTGCTGCTCGGGCTGTTGCTGAGTTTGTACTTCCCGTGGTCGCCAATGCTGCCGCCGCTGATTCTCGCCGCTGGCGGCCTGAGCGCGATGATCACGCAGCAGTGGCTAAAGCGTGTACGCATCGCCGAGCGTCTGCCCGCCTACACCGCGCCCTTCGTGTTGCTGAGCTGGATGTTTTTGCTGTTTGCCGAGCCAGCGGTGCCCGCGCCGATGCTGGAGCTGGATACGTCTAATCTTCTCGCTGCCGCGCTTAGAGGCTTCGGCCAGGTAATGCTGCTGGACGATCCGCTGGCCGGTGTCTTGATCGCCGTCGGCTTATTGGTCGCTGATCGCCGGGCATTTTGCTGGGCATTGCTGGCTTCGCTCATCGGGTTGGGTTCAAGCCTGTTGCACCACGACAGCCAAATCGCACTGCTTGGCCTCGGCAGCTACAACGCCGTGCTCGCCGCCCTCGCCTTCAGTGCGCAGCGCCAGCAGCCATGGTTGCCGCTGTTCGGCATCGGCCTGGCGCTGTTGTTGACGCCGCTGTTCAGCGCCATCGGGGTGGCCACGCTGACTGCGCCGTTCATCCTCGCCTGCTGGCTGCTGCGCACCGGCATCCGGTGGATGCAGCAACCCGCGTCTTGCGCTCATGGGGAGAATCAACCTAGGCTTCGCTGATCATCGGTTCAGGCGGTATCCATGGACAGCAGCAAAAACTGGCGTGAAGAACTTTACGTCATGGTTTTCCAAAGCGACACCAAGGCCGGGCGGCGCTTCGACGGCATCCTGCTGTTGATCATCCTCGCCAGCATTGTGATCGTGATGCTCGACAGCATCGACTCCATTCACCAGAACTACGCCAATGTGCTGGCGTACATCGAGTGGGGCTTCACGCTCATCTTCGCCATCGAATACGGCCTGCGGCTGTACTGTTCGCCCAAACCGTTGCGCTATGCGTTCAGCTTTTACGGGCTGGTGGATTTGCTGGCCATCGTGCCCGGCATTCTTGCGCTGTATTACGCCGACGCGCAGTACCTGCTGATCATCCGCATCATCCGGATGCTGCGGATTTTCCGCGTGCTCAAGCTCAGCCCGTACCTCAAGCAAGCCAACTATCTGATGTCGGCGCTGCGCGGCAGCAAGCAGAAGATCGTGGTGTTTCTGGTCAGCGTCTGCACATTGGTGACGGTGTTTGGCACGCTGATGTATGTGATCGAAGGCCCGGAACATGGCTTTACCAGCATTCCCAAAGGCATCTATTGGGCTATCGTGACCCTGACCACCGTGGGCTTCGGCGACATCGTGCCAAAGACTCCGTTGGGCCAGGTTATTTCGTCGCTGGTGATGATCACCGGTTACTCGATCATCGCCGTACCGACCGGGATTTTCACCGCCGAACTGGCCAACGCCATGCGCGGTGAGCAACTGCAACACGACTGCCCGGTGTGCAAAAAAAACAGCCATGAACACGGCGCGGCATTCTGCTCGCGCTGCGGTAATCAGCTGTTCAAGAAACTGGAATAAGCAAAGTCCTTTTTAATCTTTAAAGGACTATGCACGCCCGGCTATAGTCGCTGGCAAAACGGTATCACCCCCAATACAGAACAAGGAATGCGCAGTGAAAAAACTCTTTGGCGCCTCACTTCTCGCCGCCGGTCTGGCCTTCGGTAGCGTGGCTCACGCCGCACCGACCCTGCTCAACGTTTCCTACGACGTGATGCGCGATTTCTACAAAGACTACAACGCTGCCTTTCAGAAACACTGGCAAGCCGAGCACAAGGAAGACATCACCGTGCAGATGTCCTTCGGCGGTTCGAGCAAGCAGGCGCGTTCGGTAATCGATGGCCTGCCGGCCGATGTCATCACCATGAACATGGCGACTGACATCAACGCCCTGGCCGACAACGGGCAACTGGTGCCGAAAGACTGGGTCACCCGTCTGCCGAACAACAGCGCGCCGTTCACTTCGGCCACCGTATTCATCGTGCGCAAGGGCAACCCGAAAGCCCTGAAAGACTGGCCGGATCTGCTCAAGGACGGCGTGCAAGTGATCGTGCCCAACCCGAAAACCTCGGGCAACGGTCGCTATACCTATCTCTCGGCATGGGGTTACGTGCTGAAGAATGGCGGTGACGAGAACAAGGCCAAAGACTTCGTCGGCAAACTGTTCAAACAAGCGCCAGTGCTGGACACCGGGGGCCGTGCCGCGACCACCACGTTCATGACCAACCAGATCGGCGACGTGCTGGTGACCTTCGAAAACGAAGCGGAAATGATTGCCCGCGAGTTCGGTCGTGATCAGTTCGAAGTGATCTACCCAAGCGTCTCTGCCGAAGCCGAGCCGCCAGTGTCGGTGGTCGACAAAGTGGTCGACAAGAAAGGCACCCGCGATGCTGCCAACGAATACCTGAAGTACCTGTGGTCGCCGGAAGGTCAGGAAATTGCCGCGGCCAACTACCTGCGTCCGCGTGACCCGGCGGTGCTGGCCAAATACACCGACCGTTTCCCGAAAGTCGACTTCCTGTCAGTCGAGACGACCTTCGGTGACTGGCGCACGGTGCAGAAGACCCACTTCAATGATGGTGGGGTGTTTGATCAGATCTACAGCGGGCAGTGATGCCAGAGCGGTAACCGAAAAGGCGACCTGATCGGGTCGCCTTTTTGCATTCAGGTCCGCCGATGACGACACTTCCCTCGACGTCTCTCATTACGCAGCGTAATAACTGATATCAATCGAAAGCGCCTACCGCCGGTCCGGCGTGTCCCTTAGCCTCAGCGCATTCCTTTGTTCACTTGATCGAGAAAAACTCTATGACCGCCACAACTCACACAATGACCCGAGGCATGGTGCTGCTGTTCGCCTTCTGCTGCGGCGCCATCGTTGCGAATATCTACTACGCGCAACCGATCATTGGCCTGATTGCACCGGACATCGGCCTGACCGACACCATGGCCAGCTTCATCGTGTCACTGACGCAGATCGGTTATGCACTGGGCTTGTTCTTTCTGGTGCCGCTGGCTGATCTGTTGGAAAACCGTCGCCTGATGATCATCACCACCGTGGTGGCGATTGCCAGCCTGCTGGCTGCGGCGTTCACCGACCAGCCGAACCTGTTTTTGCTGGTCTCGTTGCTAGTGGGTTTCAGTTCGGTGTCGGTGCAGATCCTGATTCCACTGGCCGCACATCTGGCGCCGGAAGAATCCCGTGGCCGAGTGGTCGGCGGGATCATGGGCGGCTTGTTGCTGGGTATCTTGTTGGCGCGACCGGTCTCCAGCGTAGTCGCCGATCACCTCGGCTGGCGTGCGATGTTCATGATTGCGGCAGGGTTGATGGCAGCGATCAGCATCGTCCTGGCCCTGACCGTGCCCAAGCGTCAACCAGATCACAGCGCGAGTTACGGTCAACTGCTCGGCTCGCTGTGGACGCTGTTGCGCCAACAACCGGTGCTGCGTCAGCGCGCGTTTTATCAGGGGTGCATGTTCGCCACCTTCAGCCTGTTCTGGACTGCGGTGCCGCTTGAACTGGCGCGTAATCATGGCCTGAGCCAGACCCAGATCGCGATTTTCGCCTTGGTCGGGGCCATCGGGGCTATCGCCGCCCCGATCAGCGGACGCCTGGCCGACGCTGGCCACACCCGCATCGCCTCGCTGCTGGCGATGTTGTTCGCCAGCCTGAGCTTCCTCCCCGCCTTCATCCACCCGGCCTACAGCGTTATCGGCCTGGCCGTGACCGGCGTAGTCCTCGATTTCTGCGTGCAGATGAACATGGTGCTCGGCCAACGCGCGGTGTATTCCCTCGACGCGAAAAGCCGTGGCCGCCTCAACGCGCTATACATGACCAGCATCTTCATCGGCGGCGCGTTCGGCTCCTCGGTGGCCAGTGCAGTGTACGAACATGGCGGCTGGTTGTGGATCGTGATCGTCGGCAGCGTGTTTCCGCTGTTGGCGTTGCTACGGTTCTTGAGCGTGTCGGACAAGCGTTTGCTGGCGACTGCTTAAGCCATGAAAAAGCCTTGTCGGATTAAAAATCCGACAAGGCTTGGGACTCAATAACGAACCAGCTTCTCCATCGCCGCGTCCGCCAGAAACGAGGATCGGCTTTTGACATTGTGCTCGCGCACATAACGGTCGATGCGCTGGATGACATAACCGGGCAGCGTCACATTGACCTTCTCGGTCTTGCCCATGTACGGCGCGATGTCCAACTCCAGCATGCCCCAGCCCATCTCGGCAAATTCCGGATTGTTGCGGTGGTTGGCCGCCGAAGTCGGCATGGGAATCGAATCACCGTCGGAAGCGATCTCTTGCAACATGATGTGCGCGATCTCGACGGCGGCGTTGTAGGCATCTTCAAACGTATCCCCGGCCGTAACCGCGCCAGGAATATCGGGGATCTGAATACCGATGGCGGTGTTCTCGTCGCCCCATTCGATACAGATTGGATATTGCATTATGGATCTCCTGAGTAACCGGCTGACGGGTTGTACAACCCCGCGCGCCGCCTGACAAAAGTAACCCTAGAGTTATCTTTACTCAAGCACAGAAAGTGTCGGGGCGACGTCTGGTTGTTTTGCAGCATGTGAATGGTCTCACTTCACACAGCAAAACGGCGATCCTAAGATCGCCGTTTTCTTCACTGCCCGAACCGTTTACCCAACCCCGCCGGCACGCCGTGGATGTTGGTGTCTTCCCACGGGCCGTTGGGGCTGATGGCGCGGCTCCAGCCGTTGTTCCAGCGATAGTAGGTGCGCTGACGGTAGAAGGTGTTGGTTTGGTCGTCGAGGACGTAGACGCCGAGTTTCTGGTCCCAATGGCTGTTGCCGCCCGGTGGTGGGGCGAAGCTGGCCGAGGTGCGCGGGACGGGTTTGGCCGGTTTGGCCGGAATGCTGGTCTTGCCCGGGGTCGGGGTTGGCGACGGGGTCGGACTTGGCTGCGACGGCGGGATCGGTGGCAGGCTGGTCGGTTCCGGGCGTTGCACCGCACAGGCGCTGACCGCGAGGGTCAGCGAGATGACTGCAATTCGAGCAAAGGCGTTCATGGCGGTGCTTCCAGTGGTCTGCCGGACGGTTATTTGTCCGGGCTGTCGATGGTCAGTGTCTGCGGCGCGGTGGTGCTGCTGGCCAGAGGCCCGCTGCGGCCGACCCACTCCCCGGCGGTCGGTTGACCGGCGCGGGAGATGCGTGCAACCAGTTGGACTTCAGGGAAGTTCGACAGTTTCAACTGCGGCATCATCGCGTCGGCATCACCCAGTTCGACGGTCACCGGCAGGTCGGCGACGGTCATGCGCTTGGCCGCCAGCGGCGCCGGTGGGCCGGAAGTGGCGCGGGCGAAGATGAACACGCTGTCGCCCGGTTGCACTTTGTCTTTCAGTTCTTTGGCCAGATCGACGCTGACCCGCAGCAGTGCAGTTTTTGCTACTGGCGCCACAGCAACCTTGCCGCCGCTGGCTTGCAGTTTCTCGCCAGCGCGGGCGATGCCGCCTTGCAGCGCTTCGCGGGATTTGTCTTCTGGCGGCAGTTGCGCCAGCAGACGGTTCCAGTAATCGATGGCTTCCTGATAACGCTGGCCTTCGAACGCGGCGATGCCCAGTAGACCGAGGCTGGTGACTTCCTTCGGATCGGCTTTCAGCGCTTCGTCGGTCAGCGCCTGCACCTTGTCCGACCACTTCTTGTTGTCGGCAAAATACTGCGCCTGCGCCCACTGCCCGAGCAGTTCCGGCTGGCGACCGGCGAGAGTGACGGTGCGTTCGAACATCTTCGCCGCGTCCGCCGGGCGATCCTGAGCCATGTAGGTGCGACCGAGGAAATACAGGCCTTCGGCCGAATCCGGTTGCGCCGCCACGGCACGCTCAAGGCGTTCGGTCATTTGCTCCATCGACTGCGGCGCCTGGGCGAATTCGCGGGTCAGTTCAACCTTGTCGCTGGCACCGAAATGCAGATACAGCGCAAGGCCCAATACCGGCACCAGCACCGCCGCCAACAACGGCAGCGGTTTACCCAGTTTGGCAACCCGCGCCGGCGCAACGCCTTCGGTGTCGGCGAGCAATTCACGCGCGGCCTCAGCACGACCGCTGTCCATTTGCGCGGCATCGAGCACGCCTTCGGACTGTTGCGATTGCAACTCGGCCACGCGTTCCTGATACAGCGCAACGTTAAGGGCGGTGCGATCTTCCTCGCGCTGGGCACGACGGCCGCGCAACACGGGGATCAGCAGAAAACTCAGGGCGACCAGAAGCAACAGCCCTGCGGCAAGCCAGAAATCAATCATTCTTGGTTTTTATCCAACAGTTGGTCGAGGCGCTGACGTTCTTCGGTGGACAGCGATTGCGCGGTGTTGCTGCGTTGCTCGCGGCGACGACGGCGGACGATCAGCACAATCACCGCAAACCCACCGAGCAGCAGACCGGCCGGGCCAAACCACAACAGCGCAGTCTTGGCATTCAGTGCCGGTTTGTAGCGCACGAAATCGCCGTAGCGATCAACCATGAAATCGATGATCTGCTGATTGTCCTTACCCTCACCGAGCATGCGGAAAATCTCTTTACGCAGGTCGGCGGCAATCGGTGCGTTGGAGTCGGCGATGTCCTGGTTCTGGCATTTGGGGCAGCGCAGTTCCTTGGTCAATTCGCGGAAACGCTCGCGGTCACCTTCTTTGGCGAACTCGTAAGTGTCGATGGCCGCGTGCGCCACCCCGGCCAGACTCAAACCCAACACGACAGCGGCTAAAAAGCGCTTCATGGCTTGGCCTCATCGACCAGCGCCTGATACTTGGCCGCGAGGTTTTCACGCCAGACCTGCTCGTCGATCACCCCGACAAACTTGTCGCGGATGATGCCCTTGGCGTCGATGAAGAAGGTTTCCGGCGCGCCGTAAACGCCGAGGTTCAGGCCCAGCGAGCCTTCTTCGTCACGGATATCCAGCTGATACGGATTGTGGAATTCGGCCAGCCACTTCAAGGCATCAGCATTGACGTCCTTGTAGTTGATGCCGTAGATCACCACACCGCGCTCGGCGAGTTTGTTCAGCACCGGATGCTCGACCCGGCAGGAAATGCACCACGTACCCCAAACGTTGACCAGTGCCGGTTTGCCGAGAATATCGGCTTTGGTCAGGGTCTTGTCGCCCTGCACTGACGGCAGGGAAAACTCCGGGAAAGGCTTGTTGATCATCGCCGACGGCAGCTCTGCCGGATCGAGATACAGACCGCGATAAAGAAACACCGCCACAAGCAAAAAAATCGCCAGCGGGACCAGCATCAACCAACGTCTCATGCAGCGGCTCCTTCCATGCCCAGCGCTTCGCGCACACGGGCTTTGACCTTGACTCGATAACGCCGATCCAGCGCCGCCAGCAGACCACCTACACCTGTGAGCAAACCGCCGAACCAGATCCAGCGCACGAACGGTTTGACGTGCACGCGCACCGCCCACGCGCCATCACCGAGCGGTTCTCCCAAGGCGACATAGAGGTCGCGGGTGAATCCGGCGTCGATCCCGGCTTCGGTCATCACCGAGTTCTGCACGGTGTACAGACGTTTTTCCGGGTGCAGCACGCTGATTTCCTGACCGTTGCGGATCACCCGAATGGTGCCCTTGTCGGAAGTGAAGTTCGGCCCCTCGAAATGCTTGGCGCCTTCGAACACGAACTGATAACCGCCCAGCGCCATCGACTCACCCGGCGCCAGACGCAGGTCGCGTTCGGCACTGTTCTGGCTCGACAACACCACGCCCAGCGCGCACACCGCGATACCGAGGTGAGCGATCTGCATGCCCCAATAGCTACGAGTCAGCGTTGGCAAACCCTTGATCAGACCTTTGTGGCGGGTCTTGTCGATCAGGTCACGCACACCGGCAAGCAACACCCATGCGGCGAGCATGAAGGTCGCGAGCACCGCCCAGTTGAAATCGCCGTACGCGATACCGGCGACCACTGCCAGCGCCGCGCTGCCGAGCAGCACCGGAGTCAGCATGCCCACCAGCCATTTCACCGGAGTGTCTTTCCAGCGCACGATCACGCCGACCGCCATGACCATCATCAGCAACGCCATCAATGGAATGAACAGCGCGTTGAAATACGGCGGGCCAACCGACAGCTTGGCGCCGCTGATCGCGTCGAGAATCAGCGGATACAGGGTGCCGAGCAGAATCATCGACGCCGCCACCACCAGCACCAGGTTATTACCCAGCAGCAGGGTTTCGCGCGACCACAGGTTGAAGCCGACTTGGCTCTTGACCACTGGCGCGCGCAGCGCAAACAGGGTCAGCGAACCGCCAACGACAAACAGCAGGAAGATAAGAATGAACACGCCGCGCTCCGGGTCGGAGGCAAATGCGTGCACCGAGGTCAGCACGCCGGAGCGCACGAGGAAGGTGCCGAGCAGGCTCAGCGAGAACGCTGCAATCGCCAGCAAAACCGTCCAGCTCTTGAACACGCCGCGTTTTTCCGTGACGGCCAGCGAGTGAATCAGCGCCGTGCCGACCAGCCATGGCATGAACGAGGCGTTTTCCACCGGGTCCCAGAACCACCAGCCGCCCCAGCCAAGTTCGTAGTACGCCCACCACGAACCGAGGGTGATGCCGATGCCGAGGAACGCCCAGGCGACAATCGTCCACGGACGCGACCAGCGCGCCCACGCCGCATCAAGACGACCGCCCATCAACGCGGCGATAGCAAAGGCGAACGCTACCGAAAACCCGACGTAACCCATGTACAACATGGGCGGATGAACGATCAGGCCGATGTCTTGCAGCAATGGATTGAGGTCAGCACCATTGCTGGGCATTTGCGGCAGGATGCGTTTGAACGGGTTGGACGTGAGAATTAGGAACAGCAGAAAACCGGTACTGATCATGCCCATCACCGCCAGCACACGGGCGAGCATGACTTGCGGCAACTGCCGCGAGAATACCGACACCGCGAACGTCCAGCCGCCGAGAATCATTGCCCACAGCAGCAGCGATCCTTCGTGCGCACCCCACACCGCGCTGAATTTGTAATACCACGGCAAAGCGGTATTGGAGTTATTGGCAACATAGGCGACGGAGAAATCATCGCTCATGAACGCGTAGGTCAATGCGCCGAAGGCGAACAGCAAAAACGCAAATTGCCCCCACGCGGCCGGTTGCGCCAGGCTCATCCACAAACGGTCGCCGCGCCAAGCACCGAGCAACGGCACCACGGCCTGCACCAGCGCAAAACACAGCGCCAGAATCATCGCCAGATGACCGAGCTCAGGAATAAACAGTGCGGAAGTCATCGATCAACCCTCCTTCGCTGGGGTCGGTGCGGATTGACCGCTGTCCTTGAGTGCTTTGGTCACTTCCGGTGGCATGTACTTTTCGTCGTGCTTGGCGAGCACTTCGTCGGCAACCACCACGCCGTCGGCGTTGATCTTGCCGAGGGCGACGATGCCTTGGCCTTCACGGAACAGATCCGGGAGGATGCCGCGATAGGTGATGGTTACGGATTTGCTGAAGTCGGTAACCACGAAGCGCACGTCCAGCGAATCCTTGGAGCGTTGTAGCGAGCCCTTCTCGACCATGCCGCCGGCGCGAATCCGCGTGTCCTGCGGGGCCTCACCGTTGGCAATCTGCGTCGGCGTGTAAAACAGATTGATGTTCTGCTGCAGGGCGCTCAGGGCCAGGCCGACGGCAGCGCCGACCCCGACCAGAATTGCCAGAATGATGATAAGACGCTTTTTACGCAGCGGATTCACTTGCCGTTCTCCCGGCGCAGACGACGCGCCTCTTGTTGCAAATAGCGCTTGCGGGCCGCAATCGGCACCACCACGTTGAGGGCCAGCACCGCGAGGCAGATGCCGTAGGCCGACCAGACATACAGGCCATGATGGCCCATGGCGAGGAAGTCGCCGAACGACGCGAAACTCATCGAGCGGCCTCCAGACTGTGCTGCACTTCGGCTTTCACCCAACTGGCGCGGGCTTCACGCTTGAGCACTTCCAGGCGCATGCGCAGCAACAACACCGCGCCGAAAAAACAGTAGAAACCCAGCACCGTCAGCAACAGCGGCAGCCACATCTCGGCAGGCATCGCCGGTTTTTCGGTAAGGGTGAACGTCGCGCCCTGGTGCAGTGTGTTCCACCACTCCACCGAGTATTTGATGATCGGAATGTTGATCACACCGACAATCGCCAGCACCGCGCAGGCCTTAGCCGCGCTGTCGCGATTACTGATGGCATTGCCCAGCGCGATCAGACCGAAATACAGGAACAGCAGAATCAGCATCGACGTCAGACGCGCATCCCAGACCCACCACGAACCCCAGGTCGGTTTGCCCCAGATCGCCCCGGTGACCAGCGCCACGGCGGTCATCCACGCACCGATAGGCGCCGCGCATTGCAGGGCGACGTCGGCCAGTTTCATTTTCCACACCAGACCCACCACGCCGCACACCGCGAGCATCACGTAGATCGACTGCGCGAGCATCGCGGCAGGCACGTGGATATAGATGATGCGAAAGCTGTTGCCCTGCTGATAGTCCGGCGGCGCGAAGGCCAGGCCCCAGACGACGCCGACAGCGATCAGCAGCAACGCAGCGATGCTCAACCACGGCAACAGCTTGCTGCTGATGCCGTAAAACCATTTGGGCGAGCCGAGCTTGTGAAACCAGGTCCAGTTCATACTGTTTCCATCACGGGTGCCGCTCATCGTTGTGAACGGGCTTAGGGTCTTTACTGGTCAAATTTTGACCAGACCTCATTATTCGCCGACGCTGATCTTCAGGCCAGCAGCTATTGCAAAGGGTGTCAGGGTGATCGCCAGGGCGGTCAGGCTACCAAGCCACAGCAGATACCCGGTCGCCGGCATGCCTTGGAGCGCTGCCTGCAAGGCGCCACTGCCAAGAATCAACACCGGGATGTACAACGGCAGAATCAGCAGCGCCAGCAACAGGCCACCGCGTTTCAGACCGACCGTCAGCGCCGCGCCCACCGCACCGAGCAAGCTCAGCACCGGGGTCCCCAGCAACAACGAAAGCAGCAACACCGGCAGACAGGCGGCCGGCAAGCCGAGCATCAACGCCAGTAACGGCGAGAGCAAAACCAGCGCCAGACCGGAGAACAGCCAGTGTGCCAGCACCTTGGCCAACACCAGAAGTGCCAGGGGGTGCGGCGAAAGGACCCACTGTTCGAGGGACCCGTCTTCGAAATCACTGCGGAACAGCCCGTCCAGCGAGAGCAGGACCGACAACAACGCGGCCACCCAGACTAACCCCGGGGACAGGTTTTGCAAGACTTGTGTCTCCGGGCCGACGGCCAGCGGGAACAACGCGATGACGATGGCGAAGAAAATCAGCGGATTGGCCAGCTCCGCCGGGCGGCGAAACAGCAGTCGGGATTCACGGGCGATCAGCAGACCAAAGACACTCATGCTGCCCAATTCCCGAGATCGATGTCGCGATAACCGGCCGGCGTTCGGCTCAGCGTGTGGTGGGTGGTCAACACCACCATGCCGCCGCGTTCGCAGTGCTCGGCGAGATGCGCTTCGAGCTGCGCCACGCCCTGCTTGTCGAGGGCGGTGAACGGTTCGTCGAGGATCCACAACGGCGGACTGTCCAGATACAAGCGCGCCAGCGCCACGCGGCGTTGCTGACCGGCGGACAGGCTGTGGCAGGGAACATCTTCGAATCCGCGCAATCCTACAGCGGCCAGTGCTTGCCAGATCGCTTCGTGTCCAGCCGGCTGATGCAGCGCGCACAGCCACGAAAGGTTTTCTTCCGGGGTCAGCAGTTCCTTGATCCCGGCGGCATGGCCGATCCACAGCAGGTTGCGCGCCAGTTCGCTGCGTTGCGCGGCCAGCGGCTTGCCGTTGAGCAGCACTTGACCCTCGGTCGGCTGCATCAGACCGGACAGAAGACGTAGCAAACTGGTTTTACCGCTGCCGTTTGGGCCGCTGATCTGCAGCATGTCGCCACTGACCAGGCGCAATTCGAGATTTTCGAAAAGCAGCCGCAGATCACGCTCACAAGCGAGGGCAACAGTTTGCAGGACAGGACTGGTCAAGGGTTCACGGGCCTTATACGGTTCAAGTCGGCTCTGGCGCGGCCGTTAAAGAGTTGCAGCATAGATGCATCGACGGCTCGATCTAGAGAGCTGCGTCAAACAATTGCAATGTTTTCGCCACTCTCGGAACGACGGGCGGCATTATACATGTCGCCACCCTCTCTCCAGAGTGCATTTTCCTCAGGTTGTGTCCGCGTATGACAGGCGAAATGAACATCCTCCCGCTCCCGCCCACCACCCCGGCGACCGTTCGCCCGCAGGTGGGTGAGTTGCTTAAGCTGCTGACCCCGGTCGAAGGTTTGATCGGCGCCGGGCAAAGCGCCAAGGCCGAGGTGTTGTCGCTGAAGCAGGCCGATCAGACCTTTCAGTTGCTGCTCAAAGTGACGCTCGACAGCGGCCGCCAGACCACCGTGCAAGCCACCAGCACCCAGCCGTTGCCGCAGGGCACCAGTCTGGCGATCACCCAGCCATCGGCGGGTAATCTGGCGATCACCGTGCAGCAGGCGATTGCCAGCAGCGTCGCCACCCTCACGCGCATCGACACCGCGCAATTGCCGGTCGGCACCCTGCTGCAAGGCAAGGTGCTGACCTCGCAGGCGCTGCCGCAAACGCCGGGGCAACCGACGGTGTTTCGCTCGATGGTCAGCCTGCTCAACACTGCGTTGAGCGGCAGCACATTGAGCATCGACAGTCCGCAACCGCTACGCATTGGCACGCTGCTGTCGGCGCTGGTGCAGGACACGCAAACCCTGAAATTTCTGCCGCTGAGCAATCGTCAGGAGCAGTTGGCAGTCAGCCAGCAACTGGTCAGCCAACAGAGCCGCCAAGGTTCGCTGGATGGTTTGCTGAAACTCCTGCAGAGCCTGCCCGCCGACAGCCAAACCACCCAGGATTTGCGCGCAGCGGTCGACAAACTGCTCGCCGGCCTGCCGGATGTGCAGCAACTGAGCACGCCGAAAGGTCTGGCGATGGCGCTGGCCAACAGCGGCATGTTTCTCGAGGCCAAGCTGCTGACCGGGCAGAACCCGACGCTGGCCCCGGACATGAAAGCCGACCTGCTCAAGCTGATCGCGCAACTCACCCCCGGTTTGCCCGGCAACACCAATCTGAATGCGATCCTCGCCGCCAACACCCTGGCGCAGGCGATGCCGAGTTTCGTGCGCAACGCGCTGGGCATGCTTGGCCAGGTCAGCGCCAAACCTTTGCCGAGCAGTTTCCCGCTGCCGGATCGGCTGCTGCAAAGTCAGGATGGCGAAGGTGATCTGGAGCACTTGCTGCGCCTTGCCGCTGCGGCCGTGTCGCGCCTGCAAAGCCATCAGTTGTCGAGCCTGGAACAGACCGGTGTCACCGATGACGGTCGCCTGCTAAGTACCTGGCAGCTGGAAATTCCGATGCGCAACTTGCAAGACATCGTGCCGTTGCAGGTCAAGTTTCAGCGCGAAGAAGCGCCAGAAAAAGAAGAGCAAAATGAACAGCGCCGCGATGATCGCGAACCGAAAAAACAGCTGTGGCGCGTCGATCTGGCGTTCGACATGGAACCGCTGGGTCCGATGCAGATTCAGGCGCAGTTGATCAGCGGCAGCCTGTCCAGTCAGCTGTGGGCCGAGCGGCCGTACACCGCGAGCCTGATCGAAAGCAATCTGGCCGCACTGCGCCAACGCCTGTTGGATTCCGGGCTGAACGTCGGCGACCTCGACTGCCACCTCGGCAGCCCGCCGCAAGGCAACCAGACCCGTCTCGAACAACGCTGGGTGGATGAAACCGCATGAACGATTCCAGCGCTCCACGCCAGGCCATCGCCCTCAAATACGACGGCAACCACGCGCCGACGCTCACCGCCAAGGGTGACGAAGAACTCGCCGAAGAAATCCTGCGCATCGCCCGCGACTACGAAGTGCCGATCTACGAGAACGCCGAGCTGGTGCGCTTGCTGGCGCGCATGGAATTGGGCGACAGCATCCCGGAAGAGCTGTACCGCACGATTGCCGAGATCATCGCGTTTGCGTGGAATCTGAAGGGCAAGTTCCCGACGGGACAAGACCCGGATGCGCCGATGGTCGAGAAAGACATCACCGAACGTGGAGAGGATTATTAAGCCTTAAAAGCAAAAGATCGCAGCCTTCGGCAGCTCCTACGCTGGATTTTGTAGGAGCTGCCGCAGGCTGCGATCTTTTGATCTCGCTCTTAGTTCTTGTGCAACTTGCGCATCAATTCCGCCTCAGCCTGGGTCAACCCGCAGGACTGAGTCAGTTCATCGACACTCGCGCCCATTCCCACCAGTTTCGCCGCTTGAGCGAATGACAGGCTGGACGGGTCGCGCTGTTCCAGTTGAGCAAGTTTGTCCGGTATCGGCCCGACTACCGCGCGCAGCTCATGCAGGGCGTCGCCCATGCGCACGGTGCCGTTCTGGTAGTCGTCGACACGCTTGGCCAGATCCTTGATGCGCTGATCACGCAGCGCATCGCCCTCGGCCTGTTGCGCAGTGATCACTCGCTGCGCCTTGATGTACGCGACAAACATCGCCAGCGTGCCTGCCCAGAAGAGGAACAGGACAATGACCGCAACCTCAAGAATCAATCAGATGTTCTCCAGATCCGACCATTCTTCTTCGCTCATCATCTTGTCCAGTTCGACAAGGATCAGCAGTTCGTTGTTCTTGTTGCACACGCCTTGAATGAACTTGGCGGATTCTTCGTTACCGACGTTTGGCGCGGTTTCGATTTCCGACTGACGCAGGTAAACCACTTCAGCCACGCTGTCGACCATGATCCCGACCACTTGCTTGTCGGCTTCGATGATGACGATGCGGGTGTTGTCGCTGATCTCGCCGCTGTTCAGGCCGAAGCGCTGACGGGTGTCGATCACGGTGACCACGTTACCGCGCAGGTTGATGATGCCCAGCACGTAGCTTGGTGCACCCGGAACCGGAGCGATCTCGGTATAGCGCAGGACTTCCTGAACGCGCATCACGTTGATGCCGTAGGTTTCGTTGTCCAGCTTGAAGGTTACCCATTGCAGGATCGGATCTTCAGAACCCTTTGCCGCCGTCGCCTTGTCGTTCATACCCTAGCCCCTCGAAATACCGCGCCTGGCGGTTTATGTTCTGTGCACCGTCATGAGTATGCCGGTGCCTGTCTGTTATGTAAGTGTCATGTCGGTTTGTGGTTCGGCTTACTGCCGGACATGTGCTTTGCCCCGCCGCTGGCGATCAACTCGGCCAGTGCAGCGACATCGAGCAAGGCGCACATGTGTTCAATCACCGTGCCGGCGAGCCATGGCCGCTGACCTCGATGACTTCTCCATTTGATTTCATTCGGGTCCAGACGCAACGAGCGACTGACCTGATGCACCGCCAGCCCCCACTCGTAACCTTGTACCGAAATCACGTACTGCAAGCCCTGACGGAAATCATCGCGGTAGCGATCCGGCATGACCCAGCGCGCGGTATCCAGCACTTTCAGGTTGCCGGCCTGGCTCGGCAGAATCCCGAGGAACCATTCCGGCTGACCGAACAGCGGCGTCAGCTCGTGACCGGCCAGTGAATAGATCGAGCCGAGGCATACCAGCGGCACTGCCAGGGTCAATCCGGCCACATCGAACAGCAGGCATTCGAACGCCTCGGATGCCCAGGCAGGACGGCCGTCGGTGTCTACCGGCGGCGGTGGATTGCTTGGCGGCAGATGCACTTCGACCAGTGGCGGAACCAGTGCCTGAACGACCGGCGCTGGTTCGGGTGCTACCGGTTCCGGCGTCGGCTCGACCGGCTCAGGTGCAGCCTGCATCAATTGAGTTTGCAACAGCGGTGCGAGTGTCGAGGCCAAGCGCGGCGGCTCTGCCGTCTCCAGCAACACCACCGGCGCCTTGGCCACCGCAGCAGGCGCAGCAACCGGCGCAACAGGCCTGGCCGCTTTCTCGGCATCACGCGCCTGCTCTTCCAGCACTGCAGCCTGGAATTCATCCAGTGCTTCAGCGCTTTCAACCACCTCAGGCTGCGCCGCAATCTCCACCGGCAATTCGTCGGGAATTTCCTCCAACAAACTGTCCAGATACGACTGCAAAGCCATTTGCGGCTTCGACGTCAACTTCACCGGCCGATTCATACTCAAGCCACCTGCGGAACAAGTTGTTGCGCGAGCAGATGCTTGAGCAGCGCGCGATACGCCAGCACGCCACGGCTCTTGCCATCGAATTGCGAAGGCGTGACACCGGCCCGGCTGGCGTCGCGCAGACGGGTATCGACCGGGATGTAACCCTGCCAGATATCCTCGGGAAACTTGTCGCGCAGCACGCGCAGGGTATGCATCGAAGCTTGTGTGCGGCGGTCGAACAGGGTCGGCACGATGCTGAACGGCAGCGCCTGTTTGCGCGAGCGGTTGATCATCGCCAAGGTGTTGACCATGCGCTCCAGACCTTTCACGGCCAAGTGCTCGGTCTGCACCGGGATCACCAATTGCTGGCTCGCGGCCAAGGCGTTGACCATCAACACGCCGAGCAACGGCGGGCTGTCGATCACCGCGTAATCGAAGTCCTGCCACAGCTGCGCCAGACTCTTGGCGATCACCAGCCCCAAGCCACTCTGCCCCGGCGACTGGCGCTCGAGGGTGGCCAGCGCGGTGCTTGAGGGCAGCAGGGAAATGCGTGCGTCGCTGGTCGACAGCAGCAACTGACCGGGCAGACCTTGCGGCACGCTGCCCTTGTGCAGGAACAGGTCGTAGTTGCTGTGTTCCAGACTGTCGGGGTCGTAACCGAAGTAGCTGGTCATCGAGCCGTGCGGGTCGAGATCGACCACGACCACGCGCTTGCCCGCCTCCGCCAGCAAACCGGCTAAAGCGATAGAAGAAGTGGTTTTACCAACACCACCCTTTTGATTGGCGACTGCCCAGACTCTCATTCGGATCGTTCCTCCCGGCCGATATGCTCGACCGAGACATAGCTCAGCGTATTAATGCGGGCGACGGAGAATTGACGGCACTCTCGCGTCCCGGCGTCTTGACCGGGGTCGGTGCAGTTTGTGTGCCAGCACGCTTCAATGCGGCGTCCGGTTTCGCGTTGGCGGTTCCGGTGCCTGTCAGGCTGCGGCGTACATCGAGGTTGCGCGACACCACCAGCACCACACGCCGGTTTTTCGCCCGGCCTTCGGCGGTAGCGTTATTGGCCACTGGCTGAAACTCGCCGTAGCCGACCGAGGCCAGCCGGCCAGGGTTTACGCCCTGCATCGCCAGCATGCGCACGATGCTCGCCGAACGCGCCGAAGACAGTTCCCAGTTGGTCGGGTACTGCGAGGTACGGATGGGTTGATCGTCGGTAAAGCCTTCGACGTGGATCGGGTTGTCGAACGGTTTGAGGATCGCCGCAACCTTGTCGATGATGTTGAACGCGATGTCGCTCGGCATGGCATCGCCGCTTCCGAACAACAGGCTGGAGTTGAGTTCGATCTCGACCCACAACTCGTTGCCACGCACGGTCATCTGGTTCGAACTGATCAGGTCACCAAATGCAGCGCTGATGTCGTCGGCGATGCTTTTCAGCGGATCGCTGGCCCCGGCAATGCCGGCATCGATCTGTTCGGCGTCTTTGACCAGCGGCTTGGCCGGGGTCACGGTTTTCGGGCGCTCGTCGCCAATCGGGATCGGTTTGAGCGCGCGATCGGAGTCCTTGAACACCCCGACCAGCGCTTCGGAAATCTCTTTGTATTTGCCTTCGTTGATCGACGAAATCGAGTACATGACCACGAAGAACGCAAACAACAAAGTGATGAAGTCAGCGTACGACACGAGCCAGCGCTCGTGGTTTACGTGTTCTTCCTGGTGGCGACGACGTGCCATGAGGTTAGTCCCTTAATCCATGAAGCCCTGAAGCTTCAACTCGATGGAGCGAGGGTTTTCACCTTCGGCGATCGACAAAATGCCTTCCAACAACATTTCGCGATAACGCGACTGCCGCAACGCGATTGACTTCAATTTGGCCGCCACCGGCAACAGGATCAGGTTGGCACTGGCCACGCCATAAATGGTCGCGACGAACGCCACGGCGATGCCGCTGCCCAACTGGGTCGGATCGGCAAGGTTGCCCATCACGTGGATCAGGCCCATCACCGCACCGATGATGCCGATGGTCGGCGCGTAGCCGCCCATGCTTTCAAAGACTTTGGCGGCTTCGATGTCGCGTGCTTCCTGAGTGTAGAAATCCACTTCGAGGATGCTGCGAATGGCTTCCGGCTCGGCACCGTCGACCAGCAATTGCAGGCCTTTGCGCGAGTAGTTGTCCGGTTCGGCATCGGCCACGCCTTCCAGACCCAGCAGGCCTTCCTTGCGTGCCGTGAGGCTCCAGTTGACTACGCGATCAACGCCGCCCGCCAGGTCGACACGCGGAGGAAAGAAGATCCACGCCAGAATCTGCATCGCGCGTTTGAACGCGCTCATCGGCGATTGCAGCAGCGCGGCACCAACGGTGCCGCCGATCACGATCAACGCGGCCGGACCGTTGGCCAGCGCGCCGAGGTGACCGCCTTCAAGGTAGTTGCCGCCGATGATGGCGACGAACGCCATGATGATCCCGATCAGGCTGAGAACATCCATCAGACGCACGCCTCGACCAGGTGCTTGCCGATATCGTCGAGGCTGTAGATCGCATCCGCGAGGTCAGCTTTGACGATGGCCATCGGCATGCCGTAGATCACGCAGCTGGCCTCGTCCTGTGCCCAGATCGAGCTGCCGCCCTGCTTGAGCAGGCGCGCGCCTTCACGGCCGTCGGCGCCCATGCCGGTGAGTACCACCGCCAGAACTTTGTCGCCGTAGGATTTCGCTGCTGAACCAAAAGTGATGTCGACGCAGGGCTTGTAGTTCAGACGCTCGTCGCCCGGCAGGATTTTCACCGCGCCACGGCCATCGATCATCATCTGCTTGCCACCCGGTGCCAGCAACGCCAGACCCGGACGCAGGATGTCGCCATCCTCGGCTTCCTTGACGGTGATGCGGCACAGCTTGTCCAGACGCTCGGCGAAAGCCTTGGTGAAGGCTGCCGGCATGTGCTGGATCAGCACGATTGGCGCCGGAAAGTTGCCCGGCAACTGGGTCAGCACCCGTTGCAGCGCAACCGGACCGCCGGTCGACGTGCCGATGGCTACGAGCTTGTAGGATTTGCGTTTCGGTGCCGGCGACGAGGCGCTGGCTGCCGGAGTGCGCGTCGGCGCAGGAGCCGGTGCCGGACGCGCCGGAGCGCTGTGGCTGCCATAGCTCGACGATGCCGGTGCAGGCGCTGGTGTCGGCGCCGGTGCAGCGGCAGGCGCTGGTGTGCTGTAGGCACTGAAACGACGGTTACTGCGCGAGATGCTATGCACTTTTTCGCACAGCATCTGTTTGACCTTCTCGGGATTGCGCGAGATGTCTTCGAAATTCTTCGGCAGGAAATCCACCGCGCCGGCGTCCAGCGCATCCAGGGTTACCCGGGCGCCTTCGTGGGTCAGCGAGGAGAACATCAACACCGGGGTCGGGCAGCGCTGCATGATGTGCCGCACTGCCGTGATGCCATCCATCATCGGCATCTCGTAGTCCATGGTGATCACGTCCGGCTTGAGCGCCAGGGCCTGATCGATCGCCTCTTTACCGTTGGTTGCCGTGCCGACAACCTGGATGCTCGGATCCGCTGAAAGAATTTCCGAGACGCGGCGGCGGAAAAAACCCGAATCGTCCACCACCAGGACTTTGACTGCCATAAACACTCCATTAGGTGCAGCGGGACGTCGTCGCCCCGCCGCCCCGGATTCAAATACGCCGTGCGGCGTAACGCTTGAGCATGCTCGGAACATCGAGAATCAGTGCAATGCGGCCGTCACCGGTAATGGTGGCGCCGGACATGCCCGGAGTTCCCTGGAGCATTTTGCCCAATGGCTTGATGACCACTTCTTCCTGGCCGACCAGTTGATCGACAACGAAGCCGATGCGCTGAGTGCCCACCGAAAGGATCACCACATGGCCTTCACGCTGCTCTTCGTGAGCGGCGGAGCTGACCAGCCAGCGCTTGAGGTAGAACAATGGCAGCGCCTTGTCCCGCACGATCACCACTTCCTGCCCGTCTACCACGTTGGTGGTCGACAGATCGAGGTGGAAGATTTCGTTGACGTTGACCAGCGGGAACGCGAACGCCTGATTGCCCAGCATGACCATCAGGGTCGGCATGATCGCCAGGGTCAACGGCACCTTGATGACGATCTTCGAACCCTGGCCCTTGGTCGAGTAGATGTTGATCGAACCGTTGAGCTGAGAAATCTTGGTCTTGACCACGTCCATGCCGACACCACGGCCGGACACGTCGGAGATCTCGGTTTTGGTCGAGAAACCCGGGGCAAAGATCAGGTTGTAGCACTCGGTATCGCTCAGACGATCCGCCGCATCCTTGTCCATCACGCCGCGTTTTACCGCGATGGCGCGCAAGACGTTCGGGTCCATGCCTTTGCCGTCATCGGAGATCGACAGGAGGATGTGATCGCCTTCCTGCTCGGCCGCCAGAATCACCTTGCCGCCACGGGACTTGCCCGAGGCTTCGCGTTCTTCCGGCGACTCGATGCCGTGGTCGACCGCGTTGCGCACCAAGTGGACCAGCGGGTCGGCGAGGGCCTCGACAAGGTTTTTGTCGAGGTCGGTTTCTTCGCCGACCAGTTCCAGGATGATCTCTTTCTTCAGCTGACGCGCCAGGTCGCGAACCAGACGCGGGAAGCGCCCGAAGACCTTCTTGATTGGCTGCATCCGCGTTTTCATCACCGCGGTCTGCAAGTCAGCCGTGACCACGTCGAGGTTCGACACAGCCTTTTGCATGGCTTCGTCGCCGCTGTTCAGACCCAGGCGCACCAGACGGTTACGCACCAGCACCAGCTCGCCGACCATGTTCATGATTTCGTCGAGGCGCGCAGTGTCGACCCGCACGGTGGTCTCGGCTTCGCTCGCCGGTTTTTCCGGTGGCGGTGCAGCAGCCGCAGCACGGGCCGGAGCCGGTGCAGCAGCGGCGGCCGGTTTTGGCGTTTCGGCTTTCGGCTCAGGCGCTTTGGCGACAGGCTTCGGCGCAGCGGCCGGGGCCTTGGCGGCAGGCGTGGCGACGGCAGACGTGCTGCCAGCGGACGCGGTGCCGACTTCAATGAACTTGCCTTTGCCGTGCAGTTCGTCGAGCAGCGATTCGAACTCGTGATCGCTGATCAGATCGCTGCCCGCAGCGGCCGCCGTCGGGGCTGCTTGCGCAGGCACCGAGGCAATCGCCGATTCCAGCGCATCAACGGCAAAGTTGCCCTTGCCGTGCAACTGATCGAGCAACGCTTCGAATTCGTCGTCGGTGATGTCCGAGTTGTCGCCCTTGGCCGGTGCAGCAGGCGCCGCAGGAGCAGCCGCCGCCGGTGCAACAGCGTCCACCGCGAACTGGCCTTTGCCGTGCAGTTGATCGAGCAACGACTCGAACTCGGCATCAGTGATTTCATCGCTGGCCGCGGCAGTTGCAGCAGGCGCAGCCACAGGTGCCGGGGCTTCAGCTTCGGCCTTGACGGCGTTCAGCGAATCCAGCAACTGTTCAAATTCGTTATCGGTGATGTCGCACGATTCGCTCTCGGCGACCGGCGCTTCCACCACTTCTTCAACCGCTACGGCGTCAGCCGATTGCGGTTCAGCCAGACGCGCGAGGGCGGCCAGCAGTTCAGGTGTTGCAGCAGTAATCGGGCTGCGCTCGCGCACTTCGGTGAACATGCCGTTCACCGCGTCCAGTGCTTCGAGTACAACGTCCATCAGCTCTGCATCAACGCGACGTTCACCCTTGCGCAGGATGTCGAACACGTTTTCGGCGATGTGACAGCACTCCACCAGCTCATTGAGCTGAAGGAAGCCGGCGCCCCCTTTTACAGTGTGAAAACCGCGAAAAATTGCGTTGAGCAGATCAGCATCATCCGGGCGGCTTTCCAGCTCGACCAATTGTTCTGACAGCTGCTCAAGAATCTCGCCGGCCTCAACCAGGAAATCCTGAAGGATCTCTTCATCGGCGCCGAAGCTCATTAATGGGGTGCTCCTACAGGTCTAAAAACCCAAAAAACCTAAAATTCAAAAACTCTAGAATCCGAGGCTGGATAACAAATCGTCCACATCGTCCTGACCGGACACAACGTCTTCTCGTTTATCGGCATGAATCTGCGGACCTTCACCCTGCGAGAGATGTTTTTGTGGATCTTTTTCAGCGAGCATCGCCGCACGGTCATGTTCGATGCCCGCAAAGCGGTCAACCTGACTGGCCATGAGGACGAGTTTGAGCAGATTGCTTTCGACTTCGGTGACCAGTTGGGTCACGCGCTTGATCACCTGACCGGTCAGGTCCTGGTAATCCTGAGCCAGCAGAATGTCGTTGAGGTTGCTCGACACCGCACGGTTGTCCGTGCCGCTGCGTGCCAGAAAACCGTCAACCCGACGCGCCAGCTCGCGGAACTCTTCAGCCCCGACTTCGCGACGCATGAAGCGGCCCCAGTCGGCGCTCAGGCTCTGGGCTTCATCAGCCAGGCCATTGACCAGCGGGGTGGCGCTTTCCACCAGATCCATGGTGCGGTTGGCCGCAGCTTCCGTCAGCTTGACCACATAGCCCAGACGCTCGGTTGCGTCGGTGATTTGCGACACTTCCTCGGCCTGCGGCATGTTCGGGTCAATCTGGAAATTGACGATCGCACTGTGCAGTTCACGTGTGAGCTTGCCAACTTCCTGGTACAGGCCACGGTCACGGGTCTGATTGAGCTCATGGATCAGTTGCACAGCGTCGCCGAACTTGCCCTTTTCAAGGCTTTCGACCAATTCGACCGCGTGTTTTTTCAGGGTCGATTCAAAATCGCCCTGTGAAGATTCGTTGTTGTCCATAGCTCCCCCGTGGCGCAGTTTCTCAACCGATGCGTTCGAAAATCTTCTCGATCTTGTCTTTCAACGCCTGGGCCGTGAAGGGTTTCACCACATAGCCGTTAACACCGGCCTGGGCTGCTTCGATGATCTGTTCGCGCTTGGCTTCAGCGGTCACCATCAGCACTGGCAAGTGCTTGAGTTTTTCATCGGCGCGCACGTGGCGCAGCAGGTCGATACCGGTCATGCCCGGCATGTTCCAGTCTGTTACCAGAAAGTCGATGCTGCCGCTGTTGAGAACCGGAATGGCGGTGATGCCATCGTCAGCCTCGACCGTGTTGGTGAACCCAAGGTCACGCAACAGGTTTTTGATGATCCGCCGCATCGTTGAGAAGTCATCAACGATGAGGATTTTCATGTCTTTGTTCAATTCGACCTCCAAGCAGTCTTAAACGCGCCCAGCACCTGGACGCGCCATTTCAATCATTCCGGCAAAGCACTCGATGACTGTCTGGAGCACAACAGAGCAAGACCGGTGCCGTTCACCACCGCACCAGCCTCCTCTACAGTGTCCCCACACTGTCTTCAGCGCGCTCGCCACTCCCCCAAACGCCCCCGCAAACGGGCCGCGCACTGGCTGTGTAACTGGCTGACCCGCGATTCGCTGACGCCAAGGACTTCACCGATTTCCTTGAGGTTCAGCTCTTCGTCGTAGTACAGCGCCAACACCAGTCGCTCACGCTCCGGCAAATTGGCAATCGCGTCCGCCAGCGCAGCCTGGAAGCGCTCATCTTCCAGATCGCGCGACGGCTCAAGATGAGCACTCGCGCCGTCCTCGTGCAGCCCTTCATGTTCGCCGTCCTGTAACAGGTCGTCGAAACTGAACAGGCGGCTGCCCAAGGTATCGTTCAAAATCCCGTAATAATCGTCGAGACTCAATTGGAGTTCGGCCGCAACTTCGTGATCTTTAGCGTCACGGCCGGTTTTAGCTTCAATCGAGCGAATTGCGTCGCTGACCATACGGGTATTGCGGTGAACCGAGCGTGGAGCCCAATCCCCTTTGCGCACTTCATCGAGCA
The DNA here is from genome assembly GCF_048822895.1 of Pseudomonas sp. P4795. Taxonomy (NCBI): domain Bacteria; kingdom Pseudomonadati; phylum Pseudomonadota; class Gammaproteobacteria; order Pseudomonadales; family Pseudomonadaceae; genus Pseudomonas; species Pseudomonas sp. P4795. Next base: position 97,239 of record NZ_JBMFBT010000009.1, read on the forward strand.
TGGCGCCGCGGATCCGGATGCCCGCGTACGTTTCGAAACTGGCGCCTTTGCTGGCGTCGTATTTGGTCGAGACTTCCAGCAGACCGATCATCCCGGCCTGAATCAGATCTTCGACCTGCACACTGGCCGGCAGTCGCGCCAGCAAGTGGTAGGCGATGCGTTTGACCAGTGGCGCGTAACGCTCGATCAACTCGTACTGCGCGTCACGTGCCGACTTCTTGTAGTAATTCATACCGCTGGCTGTCATAGGACGGGCCCTGCCGTTTGCTGCACGAGGCGCTCGACGAAAAATTCCAGATGCCCACGCGGGTTGGCCGGCAGCGGCCAGGTGTCAACCTTCTGTGCGATCGCCTTGAACGCCAGCGCGCACTTGGAACGCGGGAAGGCTTCATAGACCGCACGCTGCTTCTGCACCGCTTTACGCACGCTTTCGTCGTAAGGCACGGCGCCGACGTATTGTAGGGCGACATCGAGGAAGCGATCCGTGACCTTGGTCAACTTGGCGAACAGGTTGCGCCCTTCCTGCGGGCTCTGCGCCATGTTGGCGAGGACGCGGAAGCGGTTCATGCCGTAATCGCGGTTGAGCAACTTGATCAGCGCGTAGGCGTCTGTGATCGAAGTCGGCTCGTCGCAGACCACCAGCAACACTTCCTGCGCTGCGCGCACGAAACTGACTACCGAGTCACCAATACCCGCAGCGGTGTCGATCACCAGTACGTCGAGATTGTCGCCGATGTCGCTGAACGCCTGAATCAGACCGGCATGTTGCGCCGGGCTCAGGTGCACCATGCTCTGAGTGCCGGAAGCGGCCGGCACGATGCGAATCCCGCCGGGGCCTTGCAACAACACGTCGCGCAGCTCGCAGCGGCCTTCGATCACATCGGCCAACGTGCGTTTGGGCGTGAGGCCCAGCAGAACGTCGACGTTCGCCAGCCCCAGGTCAGCGTCCAGCAGCATGACCCGACGGCCAAGTTCTGCCAGCGCCAGGGACAAGTTCACTGAAACGTTAGTCTTGCCGACGCCACCTTTGCCGCCGGTCACCGCGATCACCTGTACGGGATGCATGCTGCCCATGTTATTTCTTTACCTTGTCTTGCATAGACGGAGGCCACATTACTGGCTGCGCGTTCACAACCGGAACAATGCGTGGCAGACCACCGATGTAGGTACAAAAACTGTTCATTACCTCAGCCAACCTGCTTGGTCGGACTGTGGTAGATATCAGCGAACATGTCGGCCATGGCTTCTTCGCTGGGTTCTTCCTGCATTTGCACGCTGACGGCGCGGCTGACCAATTGATGACGGCGCGGCAGATGCAAATCATCCGGAATCCGTGGGCCGTCGGTCAGATACGCGACCGGCAATTCATGACTGATCGCCAGGCTCAACACTTCGCCAAGGCTGGCCGTTTCATCCAGTTTAGTCAGGATGCAGCCGGCAAGCCCGCAACGCTTGTAACTGTGATAAGCGGCGGTTAGAACCTGTTTCTGGCTGGTGGTTGCCAATACCAGATAATTTTTTGAGCGAATGCCACGCCCGGCCAGACTTTCGAGCTGCATGCGCAGTGCCGGATCGCTGGCTTGCAGGCCGGCGGTATCGATCAGCACCACGCGTTTGCGCAGCAGTGGATCCAGCGCCTGCACCAGCGATTGGCCCGGGTCGACGTGAGTCACCGAGACGTTGAGGATGCGGCCCAAGGTCTTGAGCTGCTCCTGCGCGCCGATGCGGAAACTGTCCATGCTCACCAGCGCGATGTTCTGCGCGCCGTACTTGAGCACGTAGCGTGCGGCGAGTTTGGCCAGGGTGGTGGTCTTGCCCATGCCGGCGGGGCCGACCATGGCAATCACGCCGCCCTCTTCCAGTGGCTCGACTTCCGGGGTGGCGATCATCCGCGCCAGGTGCGCGAGCAACATGCGCCAGGCCTGACGGGGTTCTTCAATTTCGGTGGTCAGCGCCAGCAGATCGCGCGACAACGGGCCGGACAGGCCGATGCGTTGCAGACGACGATACAGATTGGCCTGCGCCGGACGGCTGCCTTGCAGCTGATTCCAGGCCAGCGTGCCGAGTTGCACTTCCATCAGCTCGCGCAGACTGTTCAGTTCGAAACGCATCGAATCCAGCGCGCGCGGGTCGATACCGCCGGAGGCTTGCGCAGGTGCTGGAGCAGGACGTGCCGGAGCGGCGTAAGTCGGCTCGCTCAACGGCTCGGCAGCGGTCAGCGGCAGGCCGGCGGTCAACGGCAGCCCTGAAAACAATTGTTGATTGGTGTTGCCGTCGGCTTCGCCACGCAGGCTCAGCTCGGCCTGGGCGGTGACGATGCGCGACTGGGTCTTGCGCAGCTCATCTTCGAGTTCCATGTTCGGAACACGCGGAGCCAGCGCCGACAACTTGTAATCGAGCGCGGCCGTCAGCTCGACACCGCCGGCAATGCGGCGGTTGCCAATGATGGCGGCATCAGCGCCCAGCTCATCACGAACCAGCTTCATGGCCTGACGCATATCGGCGGCGAAAAAACGCTTAACTTGCATGTACCACTACCTCAGCCGTTGGGCCCTACTGTCGCAACGATCGTCACTTGCTTGTTATCCGGTATTTCCTGGTAGGCCAGCACGTGCAGTCCAGGGACTGCCAGGCGACCAAAGCGCGAGAGCATCGCGCGCACCGGGCCTGCTACCAGCAGGATCACCGGCTGACCTTGCATTTCCTGACGCTGGGCCGCTTCGATCAACGAACGCTGCAGCTTCTCGGCCATGCTCGGCTCCAGCAGAACGCCCTCTTCCGAGCCTTGTCCTGCCTTCTGCAGACTATTGAGCAATATCTGTTCCAACCTTGGCTCCAGCGTGATAACTGGCAGCTCGGACTCAGTCCCTACAATGCTTTGGACGATGGCACGCGAAACGCCGACCCGCACCGCAGCCACCAGCGCGGCGGTATCTTGACTCTTGGCGGCGTTGTTGGCGATGGCTTCGGCGATGCTGCGAATGTCGCGCACCGGCACATGTTCGGCCAACAGCGCTTGCAGCACCTTGAGCAACTGCGACAGCGAAACCACGCCCGGCACCAGCTCTTCCGCCAGTTTAGGCGAGCTTTTGGCCAGCAATTGCATGAGTTGCTGCACTTCTTCGTGGCCAATCAGCTCACTGGAGTGCTTGTACAGAATCTGGTTCAAGTGCGTTGCCACCACAGTACTGGCGTCCACCACGGTGTAGCCAAGTGACTGCGCCTGTGCGCGCTGGCTGATTTCAATCCACACCGCCTCCAGGCCGAAAGCCGGATCTTTGGCGGTTATGCCGTTGAGGCTGCCGTAGACCTGACCGGGGTTGATCGCCAGCTCGCGATCCGGGTAGATCTCGGCTTCGGCGAGGATCACGCCCATCAAGGTGAGGCGATAGGCACTCGGTGCCAGATCGAGGTTGTCACGGATATGCACAGTCGGCATCAGGAAGCCCAGATCCTGCGAGAGCTTCTTGCGCACGCCTTTGATCCGCGCCAGCAACTGACCACCCTGATTGCGATCCACCAACGGGATCAGGCGATAGCCAACTTCGAGGCCGATCATGTCGATCGGGGTCACGTCGTCCCAGCCGAGTTCTTTGGTTTCCATGGCGCGGGCCGGCGATGGCAGCAGTTCCTGCTGACGCTTGACCTCTTGCAGCGCGACGACTTTGGCCACGTTCTGCTTCTTCCAGAACAGGTAGGCGCCGCCAGCGGCCAGCGCGGCCATGCTCAGGAACGAGAAGTGCGGCATGCCCGGCACCAGGCCCATGACCGCCATCAGACCGGCAGCCACCGCCAGCGCTTTCGGCGAGGCGAACATCTGGCGATTGATCTGCTTGCCCATGTCTTCCGAACCGGAAGCACGGGTCACCATGATCGCGGCGGCAGTGGACAACAGCAGTGATGGCAATTGCGCCACCAAACCGTCACCGATGGTCAGCAAGGCGTAAACCCGACCGGCATCGCCGAAGGTCATGTCGTGCTGGAAGATACCGACGGCCATGCCGCCGATCAGGTTGATGAACAGAATCAGCAGGCCGGCGATGGCGTCACCGCGTACGAACTTGCTGGCACCGTCCATCGAGCCGTAAAACTCTGCTTCTTGTGCGACTTCAGTACGACGGGCCTTGGCCTGGTTCTGGTCGATCAGACCGGCGTTGAGGTCGGCGTCGATCGCCATTTGTTTGCCGGGCATCGCATCGAGGGTGAAGCGCGCGCTCACCTCGGAAATCCGCCCGGCACCCTTGGTCACCACGACGAAGTTGATGATCATCAAGATCGCGAAAACCACGATACCGACCACGTAGTTACCGCCGATCACCACCTCACCGAAGGCCTGGATCACCTTACCGGCGGCGGCATGGCCGTCCTGACCGTGGAGCATGACGACCCGCGTCGACGCCACGTTGAGCGCCAGCCGCATCAGCGTCGCCACCAGCAGGATGGTCGGGAACACCGCAAAATCCAGTGGTCGCAGCGCGTACACGCAGACCAGCAACACGACAATCGACAGCGCAATGTTGAAGGTGAAAAACACGTCGAGCAGGAACGGCGGTATCGGCAACATCATCATTGCCAACATGACCAGCAGCAACAACGGCACGCCCAGATTGCCTCGACTGAGGTCGGCAACGTTTGTGCGTGCAGTGTTGATTAACTGAGAGCGATCCACCGGTTTTCCCCGTTCCTTTAAAGCAAACTTTTGACGCCCAAAGCGGGCGTACGGCGGCTATTGCAAGAAGCCTTCCAACTTTTGCGCATGCCAAAAAAGATCGCCAACTACCCCCTGTGGAGCTGCCGAAGGCTGCGATCTTTTGATCTTGTTTTTTAAAAGCAAAATCAAAAGATCGCAGCCTCCGGCAGCTCCTACACAGACCAGTGCACTCGGCAAAAAAGGAAAAAGGGGACGTATTTATTTACCCGGTTTCATCCGTGCCCTCCCCAAGCGGGCGCGCGATTTTTTTGTTTAAGGTCGATTCGATGTCAGCGTTGAATAGTGTTTAAAGCCATGTCCGTAAGGCCACGCATCCTTGCGCCTTTGCCTACACGTACGCCAGAATCGGCCGGCTTGTGCGCTTTGGGGTCGGGTTCTATTGTGGGTCGGTCGCTGACGAATCAGCGATCGGGTTTAGCGACTCGGACCATCTCAGTGCACCAGCGTTCGTGGCTTCGTTGTGGGACTATTCGCCCGCAAATTACGTTATGGCGGCTGTATGCGGGAGACCTCTGGGTCTACCGGGGTGCCTGTGACCGGTTCGCTAACCTGCGTACAGCTGCCACCTTCACTTGTTTAGCGACAGGGAAAGGGTGGCTCCATAACCTCAGGAGCTTCACCATGATCAAACCAACGCCAAACCCACCAGAAATCGACGCCACCTCACCCTACGAATCCCTCGATTCAAGAAAACTCAACGAAGCCGCCGACCGCGCGCTCGATCACTATCTCTGCCCGCCCGGATCTACTCCACCTCCGCGCAAGACCCGCGGGATGTACGCCGTTACCGCGGACTGCAAAAACGAGGAACTGCTGGTCGATGCCTGCGAAACATTTGCTTCGGCCAGAACCATCGCCAACGACTTCGCCTACCTCTTGCCGGCGTCGCAGCGCAGGACGCTGCTGGGTGTCACCCAACTGATCATGCTCGGGGAGCTGGCGGTGAATCGGGTGCTGGCTAATCTGGAGTTGCCGGGCTGATCTGTACCCGGCACCCTTTGTGGCGAGGGAGCTTGCTCCCGCTCGGCTGCGCAGCAGTCGTAAATCCTGAGCACGCGGTATCTCTGCAAGTTCGCGGTGACTGGTTTCGGGTCTGCTGCGCAGCCCAGCGGGAGCAAGCTCCCTCGCCACAATAAGCGTTTCTTCAGTTGTATCGGGGTTTCTGATCTGGGACTGCTGCGCAGTCCAACGGGGCGGTGCGACGTTTCGCCAAGTCCCCTCGCCACAATGATCTCGGTAGGTGCCGGATTGGCATTTGGTCGGGCATAAAAAGGCCGCCGCCCAGTTCAATCTGGACGGCGGTTTTTTCGTTTCAAATGTTTGTGCGGGTATTGAGAGCGAGCTGCTGATCAATACCGGAGGATTTTGACTTTTCCGTGCTTGCTCCTCGGCAACTCGAACTCGACCTCGCCGCCCACTTTAACGTTCGCATGCAGGGCATCAGCCAATGAAATGCTGAATCGGTAGTCTTTGGCAGTCAGAAAAAAACCAGTGGCTTCGGCAAAGGAAAGGCAACGTCCCGAGGGTTTCGGAGTGATGGTGCCTCTACCGGTTTTTTCGTCATAGCTGCTGAATATACCTTTCATTGTCCTGCTCCCTTGCACTCGCTCGCATGACAGCGCCAGTTACGCGGCACCACATTGCATCAAACTGCAAAATCACGGCGGTGGCACCTGTCAGAGTTGACAGTAAAGGGAGACCTCGGACGAATGGCACAATTGCACCGCCACGCAAAACCCGCAGGATGTACCTGATCCTCGGTAATACGCAGATCCTGTGGCGAGGTACATGCCGGATTGGGCTTTGTCAGGAATCGCGGCGCAGATCCGGCGGGATCGGCAGGTCGTCCTTGAGCGGATCCGGGCGTTTGCCCTTGCCAGCGCGATGCTGGCGGATCTGGTAGACGTAGGCCAGTACCTGAGCGACCGCCAGATACAGCCCACCAGGGATTTCTTCGTCGAGTTCGGTGGAGTAATAGATCGACCGTGCGAGGGCCGGCGATTCGAGAAGCATGACGTTGTTGGCCACGGCGATTTCGCGGATTTTCAACGCGAGGAAATCACTGCCCTTGGCCAGCAGCAGCGGCGCCCCGCCCTTCTCCGAGTCGTACTTGAGCGCGACGGCGTAGTGGGTCGGGTTGGTGATGACCACGTCGGCATCCGGAATCGCCGCCATCATGCGCCGCTGCGACATCTCGCGCTGCAACTGACGAATGCGTTGCTTGACCTCGGGCTTGCCGTCCTGATCCTTGTGCTCGTCGCGCACTTCCTGCTTGGTCATCTTGAGCTTTTTGATGCTTTCCCAGATCTGCACCGGGACATCCACCGCGGCGATGATCGCCAAGCCGCAGGCCATCCACAACGAACTCCAGCCGACCAGTTGCAAGCTGTGGATGATCGCCCGGTCCAGCGGCTCATGGGCGATACGCAGCAGGTCGTCGACATCGTTCGACAACACCACCAGCGCCACCGCGAGAATAATCAGAAACTTGGCCAGGGCCTTGAGCAGCTCGATTACCGACTTCATCGAGAACATGCGCTTGATGCCGGCACCGGGGTTCATCCGGCTGAATTTCGGGGCCAGGGAACCCGCCGCGAACAACCAGCCGCCGAGGGCAATCGGGCCGATGATCGCTGCCAGCACCAGGGCGATCATGATCGGTTGAATCGCCACCAGCGCGATCAGTCCGGAGTGCATCAGGAACTTGCCCATGTAGGTCTGATCCATGATCTCTTCGCGCGTCAGCGTGAAGTTGATCCGCATCAGGTCCATCAACTCTTGCGCGAGCATGCCGCCGAAAATCAGCAGCGCGCAGGTACCGGTGACCATGATCGCCAGAGTATTGAGCTCTTTGGAACGGGCGATCTCGCCCTTCTCACGGGAATCCTTTTTGCGTTTCTCCGTGGGGTCTTCTGTTTTGTCTTGACCGCTTTCGCTCTCAGCCATGACTCAGCGCGCCCGTGCCAGTTCGCGTAACCACTGCAAAGCCTCGGTGGCCAGCGGTTGGTACTGATTGAGAATATCCGCCAGCCCCACCCAGACAATGAACAGCCCGAGCACCAGGGTCAGCGGGAAACCGATGGAGAAAATATTCAGTTGCGGCGCGGCGCGAGTCATCACGCCAAACGCGATGTTGATCACCAGCAGTGCAGTCACCGCAGGCAAAACCAGCAACAGTGAAGCGCCAAGCACCCAGCCGAGTTTAGTGGCCACGTCCCAATAATGCGTGACCGTCAGGCCACTGCCGACCGGCAGGGTGGTGAAGCTCTCGGTGATGACCTCGAACACCACCAGATGGCCGTTCATCGACAGAAACAGCAGGGTCACCAGCATGGTGAAGAACTGCCCGATCACTGCCACCGATACGCCGTTGGTAGGGTCGATCATCGACGCGAAGCCCATACCCATCTGCACCGCAACGATCTGCCCGGCGATGGCGAACGCCTGGAAAAACAGCTGGAGAGAAAAGCCAAGCAATGCGCCGATCAGAATCTGCTCGGCAATCAGCAGCAACCCGCTCAGATCCAGCGGACTCACCGCAGGCATCGGCGGCAAACCCGGCGTGATCACCACAGTGATCGCCAGCGCCAGATACAGACGCACGCGTTTCGGTACGAGGGTAGTGCCGAAGACCGGCATCACCATCAGCAGCGAGCCGATGCGAAACAGCGGCAACATGAAACTCGCCACCCAGGTACTGATCTGAGTGTCGGTCAACTGCAACAGCGACTGCATGGCTTAGCCGATCACCAGCGGAATGTTTTTGTACAACTGGATGATGTACTCCATGAAGGTCTGCACCATCCATGGGCCGGCGACGATCAGGCTCACCAGCATCACCAGCAGACGCGGCAGGAAGCTCAGGGTCTGTTCGTTGATCTGCGTGGCCGCCTGAAACATCGACACCAACAGCCCCACCAGCAAGCTCGGCACTACCAGAATCGCCACCATCATGGTGGTCAGCCACAAGGCTTCACGAAAGATATCGACGGCGACTTCTGGCGTCATGGCGAAACACCTCCGAAACTGCTGGCCAGGGTGCCGATGATCAGCGCCCAGCCATCCACCAGCACGAACAGCATGATTTTGAACGGCAGGGAAATGATCAGCGGCGAGAGCATCATCATACCCATGGCCATCAGCACGCTCGCGACCACCAGGTCGATGATCAGGAACGGGATGAAGATCATGAAGCCGATCTGAAACGCGGTTTTAAGTTCGGAGGTGACGAAGGCTGGCACCAGAATGGTCAGCGGCGCGGCATCCGGAGTGGCGATGTCGGTACGCTTGGACAGGCGCATGAACAGCTCCAGATCGCTGGAGCGGGTCTGCGCGAGCATGAAGTCCTTGATCGGTACCTGAGCTTTTTCCACCGCTTGCTGCGCGGTGAGTTTTTCCGCCAGATACGGTTGCAGCGCATCGTTGTTCACCCGGTCGAACACCGGGGCCATGATGAACATCGTCAGGAACAGCGCCATGCCCGTGAGGATCTGGTTCGACGGCGTCTGTTGCAGGCCGAGGGCCTGACGCAGGATCGAGAACACGATGATGATTCGCGTGAAACTGGTCATCAGGATCACGGCCGCCGGAATGAAGCTCAGGGCGGTCATGATCAGCAAAATCTGCAAGCTGACCGAATATTCCTGCGCGCCGTCGGCGTTGGTGCCCAGCGTGATCGCCGGAATCTGCAACGGATCGGCGGCCAGTGCCAGCGGCGCGGCCAGCATCAGGGCCAGGGTCAAGACGATGCGCAACGCACCCATTACTTCGTATCCTTTTGATCCTTGCCGAGAATCTTCAACAGATGCTGAGCAAATTCCGGGGTCGCTTTTTCAGGGGGGCTCGATACCACGACCGGCTCCTTGAGCACGTGCAGCGCGGTGATGGTGCCCGGGCTCAGACCGAGCAGAATCTGCTCGTTACCGACCTGCACCAGCAGCAAACGGTCACGCGGGCCGAGTGCCCGCGAGGCGATCAGATCGATCACCTGGCCTTTGCCCGCAGGCCCGGCCTGCTGCACGCGGCGCATCAGCCAGGCGAGGAAGAAGATCAACCCCACGACCAGCAACAGCCCCAACACCAACTGAGTCAGTTGCCCGGCGACGCTGCCGCTGACGGCGGGAACGGCGGCAGCCGCAGCCGTGGCGCTGGCAGCCGGCTCGGCCGCCAGCACACTGAACGGCAACACCAGCACTGCGCCGAGCACACAACCGAGAAGCTTTTTCACTCAGCGCAGCTTCTTGATGCGTTCGCTTGGGCTGATCACGTCAGTCAGGCGGATGCCGAACTTCTCGTTGACCACAACCACTTCGCCATGCGCGATCAGGGTGCCGTTGACCAGAACGTCGAGCGGCTCACCGGCCAGACGATCGAGTTCAATCACCGAGCCCTGGTTGAGTTGCAGCAAGTTGCGAATGTTGATGTCGGTGCTGCCGACTTCCATCGAAATCGACACCGGGATGTCGAGAATCACATCCAGGTTCGGCCCGTCTAGGGTCACCGGGTCGTTGTTCTTCGGCACGCTGCCGAACTCTTCCATCGGCAGTCGCGAGCCGCTGGATGCGTCGGCAGCCAGCAGTGCGTCGATTTCGGATTGGCCGTCACCGGTTTCTTCCAGGGCAGCCGCCCATTCATCAGCCAGAGCCTGGTCGTCCTGGGCGTTCATATCGTCGTTCATCGTGTGTCCTCGGCGGGCAACAATTCAATTAAATGCGTAGGGGATTTTCGCGCCGCTTCAGCGGCGCTCGATCGGCTCGATCACTTGCAACGCGAGGTTGCCTTTGTGCGAGCCCATCTTGACCTTGAAGGCCGGCACGCCGTTGGCGCGCATGATCATTTCTTCCGGCATCTCGACCGGGATCACATCCCCCGGCTGCATGTGCAGGATGTCGCGCAGCTTGAGCTGACGACGAGCAACGGTGGCACCAATCGGTACATCGACGTCGAGCACGTCCTGGCGCAGGGCGTTGACCCAGCGCTCGTCCTGATCGTCGAGATCGGACTGGAAACCGGCGTCGAGCATTTCGCGTACCGGCTCGATCATCGAGTACGGCATGGTCACGTGCAGATCGCCGCCACCGCCATCGAGTTCGATGTGGAAGGTCGAAACCACAATTGCTTCGCTCGGGCCGACGATGTTGGCCATGGCCGGGTTCACTTCCGAGTTGATGTACTCGAAGTTGACTTCCATGATCGCCTGCCAGGCTTCTTTCAAATCGACGAACGCCTGCTCCAGCACCATGCGCACTACACGCAGTTCGGTCGGGGTGAACTCACGCCCTTCGATCTTCGCGTGACGGCCGTCGCCGCCAAAAAAGTTGTCCACCAGTTTGAACACCAGTTTGGCGTCCAGAATGAACAGCGCGGTGCCGCGCAACGGTTTGATCTTGACCAGGTTGAGGCTGGTCGGCACGTACAGCGAGTGCACGTATTCGCCGAACTTCATCACCTGCACGCCACCGACAGCAACGTCCGCCGAGCGGCGCAGCATGTTGAACATGCTGATGCGGGTGTAACGGGCGAAACGCTCGTTGATCATTTCCAGAGTCGGCATGCGTCCGCGGACGATGCGATCCTGGCTGGTCAGGTCGTAGCTTTTGACACTGCCGGGTTCGGCAGCGTTATCGGTCTGTACCAGACCATCGTCGACGCCATGCAGCAACGCATCGATTTCATCCTGGGACAGCAGATCCTGCACGGCCATGTCGTGTTCCTACTGCAGTACGAAATTAGTGAAAAGCAACTGTTCGATCACCACTTTGCCCAGCTCTTTCTGCGCCACTTCCTGCACGCTCGCTGTAGCCTTCTGGCGCAACATCTCCTGACCGACCGGCGTCGCCAATGTGGCGAAATCCTGACCGGAGAAGAGCATGACCAGGTTGTTGCGGATCACCGGCATGTGCACTTTGAGCGCTTCGAGATCAGCCTGATTGCGCCCGAGCATGGTGATGCTCACCTGCATGTAGCGCTGACGCCCGTTCTGCGTGTAGTTGGCCACGAAGGCCGGAGCCATTGGCTCGAAAATCGCCGGTTGTTTGCCGACCGGGGCAGCTTCAGCCGCTTCGGCAGGCTTGCTCTGAGCGCTGTGCATGAAGAACCAGGTCGCCCCCACGGACGCGCCGATCGCCAGCAGCAACCCCAGCACGATCACGATGATCATCTTGAGTTTGCCTTTGGTTGCCGGGTCTTTTACCGCTGGTGCTGCTTCGCTCTTCGCCATGCCAATAATCCGTCACTAATCGGGTTTTCACAGTCGCACGGCTAGGCAAGAGCAAGTGTTATGCCAGAAGTGTCGGAGGGGTGATCTGGAGAGCCGCACATAACAAATGTGGGAGCTAGCCTGCTAGCGATGGCGGCACCCCAGTCAACTGAGATGTTGACTGCCAGGGCCTCATCGCCAGCAGGCTGGCTCCCACAGTTTTACGCGGTGTGTCAGGCGTAATAATCGACCGCGCTGGTGCCGATCACGCTAGTGGTCTGCGCAGCAGCTTCAGCCACGCTGGCCGCCGCCAATTCTTCATCGACCGAATCCAGACGACCGCCGGAAGCGCTGGTGCGCCCACCCTGCCCCTGCTGCGCCTGTTCCTGACCTTGCCAGCCACGGCCCTGATCGGCCACGTTGACGTCAACCTGGCCCATGCCCTGCTGGACGAACATGTCGCGCAGGCGATGCATCTGACCGTCGAGGGCTTCGCGTACGCTCGGATGCGCACTCATGAAGGTGATTTGCGTTTGTTGATCCGGAACCATGTTCACGCGGATATCCAGACGCCCGAGCTCAGCCGGTTGCAACTGGATATCGGCCGCCTTCAGATTGACGCTCGACAGGTACATGACACGGTTGACCACTTCTTCGGTCCAGCCGCTCTGATGCATGGCGATCGGCTGATTCACCGGCACGGCATTCGCGGTTTTCGGCGTGGCTGCCTGAGTCAGTGCCGCGAGACGGTTGGCAAAGTCATCGACCCGGGTGTCGCTGGTGGCCGACTTCAGATCCTTCAGGCCATCGTCGAGCAGACCGCTGAACGCCTTTTCACCACCCTGACTGGTGCTGTCCTTGTCCGCCTGCACATCAAGCATGCTGGCCATGCCGGTGGCAAAAGTCTGCGCGGCGGTCAATTCACCGTCGGCTTGTGCCTGATTGGTGGCAGCTTTGGGCTGCGCCTGGCTGGAAGCGGAGATGTGCCCACTCTGCTCCATCGCCATGCGCACCGCCGGCAACGCATCAAGCGGGTCGGCCTCGGGATCGAATGCGCTGTCGCCGGTGGCCGCTGGGTCTTTGACGATCCCCGGCAATACCGCGACCAGCGGTGTTTCAACCTCAGACTTGGCCGAGGCGTCGACTACCGGCGCCGGCACAACTGGCGGCGTGACCTGCGGCTGCACGGCGGCTATCAGCGCGGGATCCAGCGTCGGATCAACCGGAGCCGTGTCGGCAACTGGGGTTTGCGCGGTGTCAGTCGAGTCGTGGCTGGCGGTTTTATCTTCAGTCGCCGCTGCCGGTTTGTCGGCGGGCAAGGCATTGCCGCTATCGGCAACGGCTGGCTCAGAGGCGGCAGACTGTTCCTTGCTGACATCCTTTTTACCGCTGCCGTCAGAAACCTTGTCACGCGCGGTTTTCTGCGCACTGTCGGCAGACACTGAAGGCTTGTTCTGACCTTGGTCGGCGAACACCTTAGCGAAGCCGGAAGCCTTGTCCCCGGGCTCTGGGGCCACTGCCGATGGTTTGGCAGAGGCGGCTTGCGCCTTGGCCTGGGCGGCGGTCTGAAGAAAAATGTTGGGACTTGCAGGCATGACACGGTCTCCGCTGCACTGGGATCGTAGGTACAGGTGCCAGAGATGGTTGCAAGCGTCGGGCCAGTTTCGCCTGGCGCGATAGAAAAGCGCCGGGCGGTTGACTCAATGGGCGTGGGAACGCAGGCGTTCAGCCTCATAAACCGGGCGCACTTCGCCGAACTCGCTATGGATGTCGGCCACCAGCTTGAGGATTTCGGAGGGACTTTTTTCCCTCGCGTGCTGTTCCAGCTCCTGGCACAGCTCGGCGAGGCGGGTTGCGCCCATATTGCTGCTGCTGCCCTTGAAGCTATGGGCGACGGAAGACAACACCTCGGCGTCGGCCGTCTGCTGCAATTCGCGCAGGCGATTGTCGGAATCGACGAGGAAGGTATCCAGCAATTCCGGATAAGCCTCCTCCATGACCTCGTGCAACGTGTTGAGCACGTCGCGATCCACATGTTTATCAGCCACTTGCTCACTCCTTGATCAAGAATGCGCGGATTATGCCAGAGCTTCCCAGAAAAACTCCACGCGGGCACTGCGACCATCGTCGGACCAGCCAGCATTTGCGGCCAGTTGCCGCACAAGGCTGACCCCACGGCCCGACAGACGGACACCATCCAGCGGCCGCTCCATCACGCGCGCCACATCAAAACCCTTGCCGCTGTCTTCGACCCGCACCACCAGGCAACCGCCCGCGCCCTGTGGCGTAATCTGCAAATGCACGCGCACATAACCATCCTGTAACGCCTCAAGGCGCGCATTGCGTTGTTCATAGTAGCGGGCGAATCCCGAGGCATCGCGCTTGAGACTGGAATCCAGACCGAGCACGCCATGCTCCAGCGCATTCGAATACAGCTCGGCGAGCACGCTGTACAGCGCTCCGCTCTGGGCGCGCAGGCCATGGACTTCCATCATCAACTGCAACAAGAACGGCAATGGATTGAAGCGCCTGAGCGTGGCGCCACGGAACTCGAAACTCACCGACCAGTCCAGCGGACACGACTGGCCGCTGTCGGAATACACCGGCGCCGACGGATTGAGCCGCACCGCGTCAAGCAGGCTGACTTCGACCATGCTCACATCGTCACGCGCCTCGCCGCGAAAATCCTGCAATGCTTGCTCGATCTCTTCGAACAGGCGATCCGGCTGGCGATTGGCGGCAAACACTTGCTGTAAACGCTCGACACCAAACAACTGGTCATTGGCGTCACAGGTGTCGATCACCCCGTCGGACAACAGAAACACCCGATCCCCCGCCGCCATCGAGTGCACTTCGGTGCGATCGTCAAACATCTGCGGGCTCAGTACGCCAAGCGGCAAGTGCCGCGCCGCCAGCGGTGTGCGCTCTCCCGTGGCGATACGATGCAAGTAGCCGTCGGGCATGCCACCGTTCCACACCTCGACCGATCGCCGTTGAACACTCAGACACAGCAGCGTCGCACAACAGAACATATCGACCGGCAGGATGCGCTTGAGCTTGGCGTTCATCTCGCGCAGGGTTTCGGCCAGGCCGTAGCCCTTGGCGGTCATGCCGTAGAACACTTCGGCCAGCGGCATGGCACCGACCGCCGCCGGCAGACCGTGGCCAGTAAAATCACCGAGCAGCACGTGCATGTCGCCCGCCGGGGTGTAGGCCGCGAGCAACAGATCGCCGTTGAACAGCGCGTAGGGCGATTGCAAGTAGCGGATGTTCGGCGCGCTCAGGCAACCGGAGTGCGCGACTTTGTCGAATACCGCTTTGGCGACGCGTTGCTCATTGAGTAAATAGTCATGGTGCCGGGCGATCAGGTCGCGCTGCTGCAGCACCGTCGCCTGCAAGCGCCGCAAGCGATCCATCGCCTTGATTTTGGCGGACAGGATCACTTGGTTATAGGGCTTCGCCAAAAAGTCGTCACCGCCGGCATCCAGACACCGGGCCAAGGCTTCGCTTTCGGTCAGCGAGGTGAGGAAGATGATCGGCACCAGGGTTTCGCCGGCCAGCGCCTTGATCTGGCGCGCCGCTTCGAAGCCATCCATCACCGGCATCATCGCGTCCATCAACACCAGTTGCGGTTGCTGATTACGGAACAGTTCGACGGCTTCGGCGCCGTTGGCCGCTGTCAGCACCGAATGCCCCTGACGACGGACGATGGTCGACAACAGCAGGCGGTCGGCGGCACTGTCCTCGGCGATCAGGATCGTCAGCGGCTCTTGCGCCTGCATGGTCGTCAACTGATGTCGAAGAGTTTGTCGAAATTGGAGATGGCGAGAATCTTGCGCACGTCGGAGTTGCTGTTGATCACCTGCACATCCGAGTCGTCGCCGCCAGCATGGTCACGCAGCAACAGCAGCATGCCCAGCGCCGAGCTGTCGAGGTAGGTGGCTTCTTTCAGGTCGACGACGATGGATTCAGGTTTTTTATTGAGTCGCTCGTAGGACTCGCGAAATTCCTGATGGCGACCGAAATCGAATCGACCCTTGACCGAAATCGTCAGTTTTTGCCCATCCGCAGATACTTCTGTAACGACTGACATTGTCTGGCTTCCTTGTCATGAACAAACTTGTACAAGGTTTAGCACTTGGCATGGGTTGGGGCAAGGAGCAAGCAAGATCAAAAAACATCACGCCGTGGCAGGCGCTGGGATAATTCGTCGAGCAGCTTCTGCTCGCGCTTGTCTTCGGCGCGCTGCGCTTCGTCGCGGTAGCGCTGGACCAGTTTGCGCAAGCCTTCGACGCGGGCGAACGCTTGTTGCCAGGCATCACGCGCCTTGTCGAGGTTGTTCTGATGCCATTGCAGGCTTTGCCGCTGCTGATCAACGGCAGTGTCGAGTTGCGCGAGAAAGCCCTGAAAACCCAGCAGCCACTGTCCGGACACGCCAGTGCTGCCGCGTACGATCCACTGTTCCGAGTAATCCAGACGAAAGGCGTTGAGGTCGGCGAGTTTGCTTTCGGCAACTTTGACCTGGCCCTGGAAATGACCGAGGCGCAACACGGCGGTTTTTTCGGCCTTTTCAGCCATGTCCACCACTGGTGCCAGGCGTGCAGCGCGGCTCAGGGCCATGACCGGTTACCCGCCGGCCGCAGGCGCGAAAATCGTTTCGAGGTAAGCCTCGCTCTCGCCCAGGCTGATCTTATCGTTCAGGCCTTGGCGCAGGTAGCGCACCAACTGCGGTTGCAGGGAAATCGCCAGATCGGTCTCGCGATCACCGCCAGCGACATAGGCGCCCACGCTGATCAGGTCGCGACTCTGTTGATAGCGCGACCACAGTTGTTTGAAGTATTGCGCGCGCCGCATATGCTCGGCCGAGACCACCGCCGGCATGACCCGGCTGATCGACGCTTCGATATCGATGGCCGGATAGTGACCTTCTTCGGCCAGACGCCGCGACAACACGATATGTCCGTCGAGCACGCCTCGCGCAGCATCGGCAATCGGGTCCTGCTGGTCATCGCCCTCGGACAACACGGTGTAGAACGCGGTAATCGAACCCCCGCCCTTCTCCGCATTACCAGCGCGCTCCACCAGTTTCGGCAGTTTGGCGAACACCGATGGCGGGTAACCCTTGGTCGCTGGCGGTTCGCCAATGGCCAACGCGATTTCCCGCTGCGCCTGAGCGAAACGGGTCAGTGAATCCATCAGCAACAGGACATTCTTGCCCTTGTCGCGGAAATACTCGGCGATGCGCGTGCAATACATCGCCGCGCGCAAACGCATCAGCGGCGCATCGTCCGCCGGCGAGGCGACGACGACGGAGCGCTTGAGGCCTTCTTCACCGAGGATGTGCTCGATGAATTCCTTGACTTCGCGACCCCGCTCACCGATCAGCCCGACGACGATAATGTCGGCCTCGGTGAAGCGCGTCATCATGCCCAGCAATACCGATTTACCCACGCCAGTACCGGCGAACAGACCGAGACGCTGACCGCGACCGACCGTCAACAAACCGTTGATCGAACGAATGCCCACGTCCAGCGGCTCGCTGATCGGATCACGGTTGAGCGGGTTGATCGTCGGGCCGTCCATCGGCACCCAGTCTTCGGCTTTCATGCCGCCCTTGCCGTCCAGCGCGCGACCGGCGCCGTCGAGTACGCGACCGAGCATGCTCATGCCCATCGGCAAGCGACCGGTGTCGACCATTGGCACCACACGGGCGCCGGGGGCGATACCGGCGACGCTGCCAACCGGCATCAGGAAGACTTTGTTGCCGGAGAAGCCCATGACTTCGGCTTCAACCTGCGAAGGGTGATAGCTGTCGTCGTTGATCACCATGCAGCGCGTGCCCATGGCGGCGCGCAGACCTTCGGCTTCGAGTGTCAGGCCGACCATGCGTAGCAGGCGCCCTTCGAGAATCGGCGCAGCAGCTATTTCGACGGCTTCGGCGTAACTGCCCAGGCGCTTGGCGAAACTGGTGCGTTCAAGGCGCATCGGCTTGGTCCGCGAGCGGCTCTTCGGCGATGGCAGCCGGTTTGACGGCTTCAGGCAATTCCAGGCTCAGGTCCGGCTCGGCCGGGTGCAAAGCCTGTTCGTGCAACTGATCGAACAGCTTGGCCATGACCTGGCTGACGCGGGTTTCGATGCTCGCGTCGATCCGGCTGTGCTCGGTTTCGACCCGGCAACCACCCGGCAGCAAGGCTTCGTCTTCAACGATGCGCCAGGTTTCCTCATGACGTTCGCGCAGGGCTTTGACCTGTTCGAAATCCTGCGGATTGACGTACAGCCGCACATTGCCCACGCCCAGCGGCAACAGCTTGAGGGCGTCGCGCATGACGTGTTCGATCTGCGTCGAGTCGATGGCCAGTTCGCGCTGAATCACCTGTTTGGTGATGTGCTGCACGAGGTCGACCAGCGATTTTTCGATCTGCGTGTCTTGCTCGGCAATTGGCTCGAACAGGTTCGCCATCAGTTGCTCGAGGCTGGCGACTTTCGCCGCCAGCGCCACTTCGGCTTCCTGGCGCACCTTTAAAGTGGTGCTGTGAAAACCTTCCTTCTCGCCGGTAGCGAAGCCCTCGTTGTAAGCCTCCTGACGGATGCTTTCGAGTTCTTCCAGGGTCAGTGGCTGGACTTCTTCCAGCGGCACTTCTTCCATTTCCGGCGGTTCAGGCTCGGGTTCTGGCTCAGGTTCGGGTTTCGGCGGATCGAAGCTTGGGATGGCCCAGGTTTCGAAACCGCGGACATCGCGGGCACGGATCAGATCCGTCACATCGTCGTCGTGCTTGTCCATGGGCTTAGATCATTTCCTCGCCGCCCTTGCCACCGAGCACGATTTCTCCGGCTTCGGCCATACGGCGGGCGATGGTGAGGATTTCCTTCTGCGCGGTTTCGACGTCGCTGACGCGCACCGGGCCTTTGGCCTCGAGATCGTCGCGCAACAGTTCGGCCGCACGCTTGGACATGTTCTTGAAGATCTTTTCTTTGACGCCTTCGTCCGAACCCTTGAGGGCCAGCACCAGCACGTCCGAGGACACTTCGCGCAGCAACGCCTGAATGCCACGGTCGTCGACATCGGCGAGGTTGTTGAACACGAACATGAGGTCTTCGATCTGACCGGACAGGTCTTCGTCGACTTCGCGGATCGAGTCCATGAGCTGACCTTCGATGGAGCTGTCGAGGAAGTTCATGATGTCCGCCGCACGCTTGATGCCACCCAGGGTGGTGCGCGAGGCATTCGAGTTGCCGGAGAACTGCTTCTCGAGAATCTGGTTCAATTCTTTCAGCGCGGCAGGCTGCACGGTGTTCAACGACGAAACGCGCAGGATGATGTCCAGACGCACTTTGTGGTCGAAGTTGCCGAGCACTTCACCGGCCTGATCCGGGTCGAGGTACGCGACGACGATGGCTTGAATCTGCGGGTGCTCGTAACGGATCACGTCCGCCACGGCACGCGGTTCCATCCACTTCAGGCTGTCCAGACCGCTGGTGTTGCCACCCAGCAGAATCCGGTCGATCAGGCCGTTGGCCTTGTCTTCGCCCAAGGCCTGAGTGAGCATTTTGCGCACGTAGTCGTCGGAGCCGACCCCGAGGCTGGTCTGGTCGCCGACGATGTCGACGAACTCGCTCATCACCTGCTCGACCTGCTCGCGGTGGACGTTGCCCATTTGGGCCATCGCCACACCGACACGCTGAACCTCTTTGGGGCCCATGTGGCGCAGCACTTGGGCGGCGTCGGTCGAACCCAGGGACAGCAGCAGAATCGCGGCTTTATCGACCCGGGACAATTTGGCGACGGCGGCTCGGTTATCACTCATCTGCGTTAATCCACTCTTTCACGACCTGGGCCACACGACCCGGATCTTCTGCCACCAGACTCTTGATTGCGTTCAACTGTGCGTCATAGCCTTCGCTCGGGCTCGGCAGCAAGATGCTGGTCGGGCCGCCGAGGCTTACGCGATCGTTCGACAGTTCGCCGTCGAGACCGCCCATGCCGCCCAGTTCCATGTCGCCGCCCAGACCGGCCAGCTCCTTGGATTTGCCGCCGCCGGTGATGTTGTTGAGCACCGGACGCAGCACGCCGAACACCAGCACGAGGATGAACAACACACCCAGCACTTGTTTGACGATGTCCCAGAACCATGGCTGGGAGTAGAACGGAATATCGGCAATCACTTCGCCGCGTTCGGCGGAGAACGGCATGTTGATCACGCTGACGCTGTCGCCACGGCTGGCGTCGAAACCGACGGCGTCTTGCACCAGGCGCGTGAAGCGCGCCAATTCGTCGGTGGTCCACGGTGCACGCGTAGTCTCGCCGTTGGCTGCGTTGACCTTGACCTGATCGTCGACAACAACCGACACCGACAGACGGTTCAGGCGACCCTGCTGCTGTTTGGTGTGGCTGATGGAACGGTCGAGTTCGAAGTTCTTGGTGGATTGCTGACGCTTGTCTGCCGGGTACGGCGCGAGCATTGGCTGGCCGGTGGCCGGGTCCATGATCTGCTGACCGTTGGCATCAACCAGCGGCTGACCCGGTTGCACCATGCTCGCCGGCGCGGCTGCGCCACCGGTGGTTTGCGGGGCCGAGGCTGGCGCTGGCGGCTGGTTGCTCAGAGCACCCGGCACACCTTGCGGGCCATTGCTGGCGGTGCGTTGTTCGTTGACCGACTGTTCGCTGCGCAACGCCGGTTGATCCGGGTTGAACTGTTCGGCAGTCGATTCGACGGCGCTGAAATCGACGTCGGCCGAGACTTCAGCCTTGTAGCGATCGTTACCCAGTACCGGTTGCAGAATGTTGTGCACGCGCTGGGTGAGCATGCTTTCCATGCGGCGGCTGTAATCGAACTGCTTGCCGGCCATGGTCATTTCGGAGTTTTCCGCCTGATCCGAGAGCAGCGTGCCCTTCTGATCGACGACGGTGATCTGCGATTTGCTCAATTCGGGAACCGAGGTTGCGACCAGGTTGATGATCGCCACCACCTGGCCCGGCTCCAGCGAACGACCGGAGTACAGCTCGACCAATACCGAAGCACTCGGCTTGCGCTCGTCACGCACGAACACCGAACTCTTCGGAATCGCCAAATGCACGCGCGCGCCCTTGACGTTGTTCAGGCTGGAAATGGTGCGCGCCAGTTCACCTTCGAGGCCGCGACGATAACGGGTCGCTTCCATGAACTGACTGGTGCCCAGACCTTGTTCCTTGTCGAGGATTTCAAAACCGATATTGCCATCGCTGGGAGTGACACCAGCGGCCGCGAGCTTGAGCCGCGCACGGGACAGGTCATCGGCCTTGACCAGCAAGGCACCGGAGTTCGGTTCGACGGTGTAGGGAATGTCGGCGGCGGCCAGGGTGTCCATGACCTGCTTGGCGTCCATCCCGGCCAGGCTGCCGTACAGAGGACGGTAATCCGGCTGCTGCGACCACAGCACCACGGCAAAGCCAATCGCCACGCTCGCAGCCAGGCCGACCAACAGGCCCACCTGACGCAGCACGGTCATCTCGGAGAGGTTTTCCAGGAAGGACAGGCCGAAAAGCGGCGGTTTGCCGTCAATCGGGGTGGTCTTGGCCGGAACGTTATCGGCGACTGCTTCTGCCATGACTCAATCTCGTCCTTATACCGGCATCTGCATGATGTCTTGATACGCCTGAACCAGCTTGTTGCGTACTTGGGTCAGCGCTTGAAACGACACGCTGGCTTTCTGCGAGGAAATCATCACGTCCGTCAGATCGACGCCGCTTTTACCGATTTCGAACGCATTGGCCATCTGGGAGGAGGCCTGCTGGGTATCGCTGACTTTGTTGATCGCCTGACCGAGCATGTCGGAAAAGCTGCTGCCGGACATTTCCGGGACAGCGGCCGATTTCGGCGCAGACATGGCGTCCATTTGCATGGCGCGCATGTCCAGCATCAACCGATTAAATTCAATACCTTGGCTCATGGTCTACTCTCTTGGGCGGCCCGCAATTTTTTGACACTCACTCGGCGGGTACACAGGTGTTAGCAACAAGGGTGCCAGCTCTCGGCCGGCGCTTTCAGAAATACCGTTCAAACGTTTCGCAGTGATTCAGATGGCGAACAGATACGCCTCGACATCCATCCCCGCATCACGCATTTGCGCCAGTTTGTAGCGCAGCGTGCGTGGGCTGATTCCGAGTTTTTCCGCCGCCTCTTTGCGCCGGCCACGCTCGGCGCGCAGGGTGTCGATGATCATTTGAAACTCATGCCGACGCAGGTCATCGCCCAGCGCGCCGGGCGCATCGGACTCGATTTCGATGTCGCGAACGTTCGGTTGCAGCGCAGCCGTCACCGGCAACGCGGCGAATGTCACCGCCCCGGCGAGACAGAAATCCTGCGGCTGGATCAACCCGCCCTGCTGCAAGATCAACGCGCGCTGAATCGCGTTGTCCAGTTCCCGCACATTGCCCGGCCATGGATATGCGGTCAGACACGCGCACGCCTCAGGCGAGAGTTTCGCCGCTGCGTGCTTCATTTTATTGACGTGTTTGGCCAACAGCCTTTCAGCCAGCGGCAGGATATCGGCAGTTCTTTCGCGAAGTGGACGCCAGGCCAGGGGAAATACCGACAGACGGTAAAAAAGATCTTCACGAAAGCGCCCCGCCGCCACTTCAGCCGCCAGATCACGGTTGGTGGTGGCGACCACGCGGATATCGAGACTGATCGGCTTGCGCGCACCAACGCGCTCGACTTCGCGCTCTTGCAGCACCCGCAGCAACTTGGCCTGCAGGCCCAGCGGCATTTCGGAAATCTCATCGAGCAGCAACGTGCCGCCATCGGCCTGCTCGAACTTGCCCGCCTGCGCCGCGATGGCGCCGGTGAACGAACCTTTCTCGTGACCGAACAACGTCGCTTCGAGCATGTTGTCGGGAATCGCTGCGCAGTTGATCGCAATAAATGGCTGCGTGGCGCGACGGGATTGCTGATGGATATAACGCGCCAGCACTTCTTTGCCGGTGCCGGACTCGCCAGAGATCAAAACTGTCGAATCACTGCGTGCCACGCGCGCGGCCAATTCGAGTAACTGTGCTGACGCAGGTTCGACCGCAATCGGGCCTTCGCCTTCAATCGCACCGATGCTGCCCAAGGCATGCCGCGCCACCAGATCCAGCAACGCCTTGGGTTCGAACGGCTTGACCAGATAATCCGCCGCGCCCTGGCGCATCGCATCGACTGCGCGCTCGACTGCGCCGTGCGCGGTCATCAACAGCACCGGCAATTGCGGCTGACGTGCGCGCAACAGGCACAGCAACTGATGGCCATCCATGCCCGGCATGTTGACGTCGCTGAGCACCAGACTGAACGGCTCACGCTCCACGGCTTTCAGTGCATCTTCGGCCGAACCGACCGCGTGGTAGTCATGGCCGGCGAGCAGCAGCGTATCCGCCAGTGCTTCACGCAGCGCGCGGTCATCCTCGACCAGCAAAACCTTGATGCCCATATTTTTTACTCAGCTCCGTGTACAGCGCAAAACAGCGGCAGGATCACCTGCGCGCAGGTGCCGCGCCCGACCCGCGAGCGCAGTTGCAATTCTCCCTGATGGGCACGCGCCACCGCTTTGACCACGGTCAGCCCGAGGCCGGTGCCGGTGACTTTGGTGGTGAAAAACGGCTCACCGAGGCGCGCCAGCACCACTGGATCGATACCGCTGCCGCTGTCACTCACGCTCAGGCGCAGAGTGTTGTCGCGGGTGTAGCAATGCACTTTCAGGCGCACTGCACTGGCACTGGCACTGGCCTGAATCGCGTTTTCGATCAGATTGAGAATCGCCCCGACCAGCGTGTCGCGGTTGCACAGCAACTCGCCGGCATGGCTGTCGCATTGCCAGCGGATTGGCAGGTCCTGGACGTGGGTCGACGCCGCAGACTGCAACGCCTGCATCAAAGCAGTCGGCGTGATGCGGTCGGTCATTGGCAACTCGCCGCGAGCGAACACCAGCATGTCGCGCACTTGATGCTCCAGCTCGTGCAGGCGCTCCTTGAGCCGCCCGGCAAAGCGCTGCTGCGTGGCGACCGGCAGTTCCTGCTCGGTCAAATGACTGGCGTAGAGCAACGCGGCGGACAGCGGCGTGCGGATCTGATGCGCCAGCGAAGCGACCATGCGCCCCAACGACGACAGACGTTCATGGCGCGCCAGTTGATCTTGCAGATGACGGGTTTCAGTCAGGTCGTTGAGCAGCACCAACTGCCCCGGCTCGGCATCCAGCGAGCGGGTGGCAATCGACAGGCGTCGACCGTTCTTCAGAGAGATTTCGTGGCCGTCGTCTTCACGCGGCGCGAAGCAGCGGGCAATCACGTGACGCCACAACTCGCCTTCCAGCGGCAAACCCAGCAGTTCGGTGGCGGTCGGGTTGGCTTCGCAGACGACACCGTGCCCATCGATGACGATAACGCCACCAGGCAACAGATCGAGGAGGTTTTGCAGACGGTTGGCCAGGCGTTCTTTTTCCGCCAGCTCTTGCATGCGCTGGGCACTGACTACAGCCAGTTCACCCTTGAGCTCGGTCACCCGTGCTTCAAGCATGCTGTAGGAGTCGGTCAACTGGCTGGACATCTGATTGAACAGCGCGAAGGCCTGCTCAAGTCCCTGACGGCTCGCCTGTTCTGCGCACGGCAGCTGCGCCGAGGAGTCGGCAACTGGAGACATCTGGGAGGCTTGGGGCATTGTGCTCACTCGCTTGGCTGACCGTCAGTTAAACGGAACGTTGCGAGGGCTATAGCAATACCCGTGCCTAAAAAAAACTGCTTATAAATGAAGCAGTTGAAAAACAGGCGTCAATCCTCCGCCTGTTCATCTCCGTCGCGCCGGCTCATGCCGTACTTGCGCATCTTCTCCACCAGCGTAGTGCGGCGAATGCGTAAGCGTTCAGCGGCGCGCGCCACAATGCCATTGGCATCGTCGAGCGCCTGTTGGATCAGGCCCTGCTCCAGACCACCGAGGTAATCTTTCAAGTCCAGACCTTCCGGCGGCAACATGGCGTTGGCGGAGAAGTCCGGCGTATGGCCGTTGATCGCTACGCGTTCTTCAAGATCACTGCGCAGGCTGTCGACCAGTTGCTCGTCCTCGTCATCGACGTAGCGGAATTTCTTCGGCAACTCGACCACACCGATCACCCCGTACGGATGCATGATCGCCATGCGTTCCACGAGGTTGGCCAGCTCGCGGACGTTGCCCGGCCAGCCGTGACGGCACAGCGACATGATCGCAGCCGAATTGAAGCGGATCGAACCGCGCTTCTCGTGCTCCATGCGCGAGATCAATTCGTTCATCAGCAACGGAATGTCTTCGACGCGCTCACGCAGCGGCGCCATCTCGATCGGGAACACGTTCAGGCGATAGTACAAATCTTCGCGGAAGGTGCCGATCTCGATCATGCTTTCGAGGTTCTTGTGAGTCGCGGCGATGATGCGCACGTCGACACTTTGGGTCTTGTTGCTGCCCACGCGTTCGAAGGTTCGCTCCTGCAACACGCGCAGCAGCTTGACCTGCATCGGCAGCGGCATGTCGCCGATTTCGTCGAGGAACAGCGTACCGCCGTTGGCCAGCTCGAAGCGGCCCGCACGGCTGGTGATCGCGCCGGTGAAAGCGCCCTTCTCGTGGCCGAACAATTCGCTTTCCAGCAACTCGGCCGGGATCGCCCCGCAGTTGACTGGCACGAACGGCGCATCGCGGCGCTTGGAATGGTAATGCAGGTTGCGTGCGACCACTTCCTTGCCGGTGCCTGACTCGCCGAGGATCAGCACGCTGGCGTCGGTGTCGGCCACTTGCTGCATCATCTGCCGCACGTGCTGGATCGCGCGGCTGGTGCCGACGAGGCTGCGAAACAGATTGGGTTCGCGATGACGACCGCGCTCACGGGCCTGGTCATACATCTCGCGATAGACCTGGGCACGGTGCAGGGAGTCGAGCAATTTGCTGTAGCTGGGCGGCATTTCGAGGGTCGAAAGCACGCGGCGGCGCTGGTCGTCAGGCAGGTCGACGGAAGAATTATCGCCCATCAGCAAAACCGGAAGGAACTCATCCCAGGTTGAGAGTGTCTTTAACAAGCCCAAAAGTGCACCTGGAGCATTGACCGTCCCGATCAATACACAAATGACTTCACGACTTGATGACAAAGAGCCGACTGCCTGCTGCCAGTCATGGCTACCGCAGGGTAAATTTTCTTCGCCAAGAAAATTTAAAATCACCGCAAGGTCGCGGCGGCGGACGCTATCGTCATCGATCAGCAGAATTTTGGTTTCACGCCACATGCAATAGCAACTTCCCTAGTCAACTCAATGCCCGAAAATAAGGGGCAAGCGAGACGCTTGCAGGACACCATGTGCCTGTAGACGCCCGAAATCTGTAATCAGCCACTAGTTAAGTCAAAAAACCGTGCACAGTCAAATTTATGGCGCACGTGTCTGGATTAACTGAGGGTTAATTAACCAAACAGATGGTAAACCTTTGCCGCATTCTGCGCTTGGGTGATCTGCGACATCTCATCGGCAATTGCCTGACGCTCACCCATGGCAGCGTCAAGCAGTTGCTTGTAGACGTGCAGCAACTCCTCAAGATTGTCGCGCAACGCCACCTCATCCAGCGCAGCCTCACTCAAGACGTCTTCCATGCAGGAACGGCAATCGAGATCCAATTGGCCGATGACTTCCCAGTTGCGGTCGGCCAGGGCACCGATCAGCGCTTGCCGGGTGTCTTCGATTCGCTGCAATACAAGACTCATGGTGATCTCCTTAGAACTGAGGAGCTGGCGTAGGCGCGATGGCGTCCCAGCCTTCTTTGACCGTGCGCAGCAAACCGGCAACTTCATCGAGAATGCGCGGGTCGCTGGCGATGTTCGCTTCAGCCAGACGCTTCATCATGTAGATGTACAGACTGTCCAGATCACTCAGCGTATCCGCGCAGTTGTCCAGATCCAGGCCTTCACGCAGCCCGCTGACAATGCCAATGGCCTTGCTGATCGACGTGCATTTGGCCGGTACGTCTTTTCGCTCGATGGCGCCTTTGGCCTGAGCGATGCGATCCAGGCCACCTTCCATGAGCATCTGGACCAGACGGTGCGGGCTCGCTTCGGAGGTCTGAGCGTGTGCGCCGATCTTCTGATATTGCCGCAGCGCTAACATTGGGTTCATGGTCTACCTCATTGCCACAATGACTCGTATGACCAGTGTATCGCCATCGAGCCAAAAAACTTTAGCGTAAAAGACAAAAACCCGGCGCGCCTCTGAAAGCGCAGCCGGGTTTTTGTCGTTCGAGATTTACTTCGCGGATTGCTGCGCGGTCAACGACGCGAAGAACGAGGTAATGTTGCTCGCCGTCGCTTTCATCTGCCCAACCAGCAAGTCCATGGCGTTGTATTTGGCCGTCAGGGTCTTGGTCAGGTTGGCGACACGAATATCGAGTGCCTCCTGCTGATTGGCAATCTTCTTGCCGTTCGCGGTCAGATCAGCAAGGCGCTGATCAAGCATACCTTTGGATGTGATACTGGCGGGCTTGAGATACGGGTCGAGCGACTTGCTCATACGCGACAACAGGCCATTGGTGTCGTTGGTGCCCGCGAACAGTTGCTGTATCTGACCAGTGGTGCCGGGCGTAGCCATGCTTTTGGTAAACGCGGCTGCGTCGAACTTCAGCTCACCCGTGTTCTGGTCGGTCATTACACCAATTTGCGACAAAACGCCTACTGGGCCACCCGTCGTATTATTGGTCAGTTCTGCGCGGATGTCGCTCATCAGCTTGCGCGTCATCGAATCGCCAGTGAACGCAGCCTGCACGGTCAGCTTGCCATCCTCGTCCGGCGTCGCTTTGGACAAGGTATCAATAGTTTTCTTGAGCGTGTTGTACGCATCAACGAAGGATTGAATCGAGGTCTGCAGACCTTTGGTGTTGGGCTCGACGCCCACCGTCACAGTTGTGCCTGGCGCAGTGGTGGTCACCAGATTCAGGGTCAGGCCACTGACTGCACCCGTCACGGTATTGGTCTTGCTGGTCACCGGCAGACCGTCGATGGTCAGGCTCGCATCCTTGGCCAGACCGTTGATCGAACCGGAACTGCCCGCCGTCGGTGTAGCGCCCATTTCCTGAGTGCCATCGATCTCCAGGCCGGCGATGCCGCTGAGTTTGAGATCTGTACCTGCGCCAGTCTTGTTCGAACTGACGACCAGACGCGAAGCACCGCTGCTGTCAGTCACGATATTGGCGGAAATACCGGCAGGACCCGCCGAGGCGTTGATAGCGTCGCGCGTGCTCTGCAACGTCGCGTTGGCCGGAATCGTGACCGGGATATCAATACCATTTTGAGTGATTTTCAGAGTACCACTCGGAATGGCACTGGCTGCACCGCCGGCGAAGGCTGCGCTGGCTACTTTCGAGCCGGTGGCCAAGGACGAGACGAAAACATTGTAAGTGCCGGCAACTGCAGTGTTATCACTCGTCGCGGTAAGCACCGAAGGCGTACCTGAAGTCGCCGAGAAACCGGCAAACGCAGGCGCGGTCTTGCTGCCCAGGTTGGTCATGGCGGTCTGGAATGCGGTCAACGCACTCTTCAACGAACCGACACCGGAAATCTTCAGAGAATTGTTCTTCGTCTGGGTGTCGATCTGCGTCTGTTTCGGCGCTTTGTCAGCATTGACCAGTGCGGTCACGATTGCGCCGATGTCCAGGCCGGAACCCAGGCCGGAGCCGGGTAGAATTGGACTTGCCATGTGCATCTCCTTTCATGATGTTGCCAGTCTTTTGACCTTTGCCAGCGCCTAAAGCACTTCAAACACTATTCATGCCAGCTATCAGACTTTAGCGTCGAACAATACATGACTCGCATTGCTCAGACTTTCAGCCAGCTTGAGGGCTTCTGCGGAAGGGATCTGTCGTACAACCTCACCCGTTTCGCTCGCGATCACCTTGACGATGACCTTTCCAGAATGCTCGTCAATCGAGAATTCCAGGTTGCGCTTGATCGACTGTACAAACTTTTCGATCTCCTGCACCGCCAGTTTCAGCTTGGTCTCATCCGAATCACCGCTCTTTTCGGGAGCAGCGACCACAGCGACGACCTGAGGCTTCGTCTCTGGCTGTTTGTCAGCGACGATGTTGGCTGGCTTGGGCGCCGGATAAGCCACGTTAAGCTTGACGCTCATGTCCATGCTCATCACCTCTGAACGTAAAAAGCGAGAGAGCACGACAAGCGCACTCCCCCGCTAAAACTTATTCCGAAATTACTGAAGCAGCTTCAGTACAGCGGAAGGCAGTTGGTTGGCTTGAGCCAGTACGGAGGTCGAAGCCTGTTGCAGGGTTTGCTGCTTGGTCAGGTTAGCAGTCTCAGCGGCGAAGTCGGTATCTTGTACGCGACCTTGTGCTGCAGTGGTGTTTTCCACGATGTTCTGCAGGTTGGAGATGGTGCTGGTCAGACGGTTTTGCGAAGCACCCAGGCTCGAACGAGTGCCGTTGATCGCGGCAATTGCAGCGTCGATCGCGGTGATTGCGTTGTCGATGTTGGCAGCAGCGCCCGATACGCTTGCACCGGTCAGAACTACAGTACCGCTACCTACGGACAGGCTGACGGCGTCGAACTTGGAGCTCAGTACCAGGTCGATGTGGTTAGCCGAACCGGTGTTTGCGCCCACTTGCAGGGTCACAGTACCAGCCGAACCGTCCAGCAGGTTTTTGCCGTTCAGGTTGGTGGAAGCAGAGATACGGGTCAGTTCGTCCGACATCTGGGCGAATTCGTCGTTCGTTGCTTTCTGGTCGATGCTGCCGTTGGTACCGGTACGGGCTTTAACAGCCAGTTCACGCATACGCTGCAGAATGTCGGTCGAAGCTTGCAGAGCGCCTTCAGCGGTCTGAGCAACGGAGATACCGTCGTTGGCGTTCTGGATCGCCTGGTTGCCACCACGGATCTGGGAAGTCATGCGGGTAGCGATCTGCAGGCCAGCGGCGTCGTCTTTAGCGCTGTTGATTTTCAGGCCGGAAGACAGGCGCTGCATCGAAGTCGACAGAGCGTCGGAAGCGCGGTTCAGGTTTTTCTGAACGTTCAACGACGTAGTGTTGGTGTTTACTGTTAAAGCCATGACGAATTCCTCGTTGGTTGGGTACTGCGGCTTCCGGCCCTGGCAACCGCCGGGTATGGCCTAGAGAACCTTCGTAATAGTTATCGTCGGGTTTGCAGGTTGCTTGAGGGCTTTTTGAAAAAATATTGCCATCACCCTGCCACTCCCAAAAAAACAAGGGCTTAGCGCGCTCCGCCCACGAAAAAAATGACGCCAAAAAACTGCCCGTACCACCAACCCTTGCGCCAGAGCCGTCGATCCCCCCTCAGCGCTGCGCGCTGTCGAGCAATTCAATCAGTTCATACTCGACGAAATCGGCAAGCCCCAACCAATCCTGGCGTTCCTGACACGCCAATATGTGTGTCAGCACCTGTGCCCACGACTGCTGAACCTCCTCAGAGGCGAGTGAAAAAAACCGCTGCGCCTCGTCGAATACGTCGACCATGGTCAGCGCCGCTTCGACAT
Source organism: Pseudomonas sp. P4795 (assembly GCF_048822895.1). Classification (NCBI taxonomy): domain Bacteria; kingdom Pseudomonadati; phylum Pseudomonadota; class Gammaproteobacteria; order Pseudomonadales; family Pseudomonadaceae; genus Pseudomonas; species Pseudomonas sp. P4795. Next base: position 127,659 of record NZ_JBMFBT010000009.1, read on the forward strand.
CACGCCCCAAACGAAACAATCCGGCGCATTCGCGGCATGCGCTGATGCAATCCATCTGCGCACTCATTGCACAAACTCCGGATTGAATTGCGTGCCCACGATCATCGCCCCTGCCCGACTGCTGTTAAGGAAGCTGACCTCTGGATGCAGAGCGATGTAACGCTCCAGCACACACAGGTAGCCACGAAAGTTCAACTGCGTCCTGACCCGTTCGCCATTGCCGTCACGGACCCAGTGCCGAGCCTGCTCCAGGGCTGGCCCCAGATCGCCATCGTTCCATCCGGCATGCGTCTTGTTCATCGGGAAGGCAAAGTCGGCGCCGAACAGGGTGATGCGCGTGCCGCCCATTTTCACGGCCAGGTCCACGGCGGGGTGAATCACACTGCCACCCGCATGCAATTCGGCCCGAGGGTGCTGATCACGCAACGTGGCATAGACAGGGCTGGCGGTATAAGCGCCATAGCGCTTGCCCCTCCAGGCCTTCAACACCTGCGGTGAGCTCATGGGCAGGTACACCAGCGGGATGCCGTCGGACTCCTCGAAAGGCAGGTGCCGAAAGCTGATCAACTGATCGATCGTCACCACCAGATCGGGAATGATCCCGTGCTGGCGCAAAGGCCGATAGGCCGTGTCGACACAAATGAACAGCGGACGGTCGACCTGACCGCGCACCGACGCCAGCCGTTCAAAATGCCCTTCCAGACTCGGCCCGGTGCCGATCACATAGATTTCGCGGCCGCTGCAGGTGCCAAACAGTTGCGCCACGTCATCATCGCCAAGCAGCACCTCCAGGCTATCGCGCAAGCGCTGCTGAATCGCCGGCAATTGCGGATCGAACTCGCGATTGTTGAAACTCAGGTGAACCTCATTGACCAGCCGATCACGAATCTTCGCGCTGAAGTCATCGGCCAGGAGCATTTCGGCGGGCAGCGCAAAAAACGGCGTGTGGATATCCGCGTGATCGCCGGCATACATCAGTTCCACTCTGGGGTCTTCAAGCCATGGCCGCTGGTCGAGCAACTGCAGAACCAACGCAAACAAGGCGCCGTTGAGGATGTGCACATACAACCTCTCCAGTGCGGCGCGCTCGAGCAACACCGACGGCAGGTCGCCAAGGCCGGTGCCGTAGATGTGCACCCGGGGCTTTTCCGGCAGGCTGGCCGCCTGGACCCGGGCCTCGTGGATCCGGTCGTGGCGACTGGTCAGTTGAATCCCGTCCACACTCAGCGTAGAGCCCAGGCCTTGCACCAGTTCGGCTTGAATGGCCGACGCGTCCTCAGCCAGCAATCGTGCAAACACCGCCGGCCAGCGTTGCTGGATCACCTGGGCGTTGGCTTGGAAAAACTCGCTCATGGTGCCTTGCGCTCCGTTTCAGGCAAAAAAAATAGCGTTCAAGGTTAACCTTGAACGCTATTTTTGTATCCGCCGTTTTTGACCAGACTCAAGGACGATAGATAATCGCCGAGCCCCACGACAGGCCAACGCCGAAACCGCTGATCGCCACGCGCTGCCATTGCGAGTCGAGCGCATGTTTTTCCAGCAGCAACGGAATGCTCGACGACACGGTGTTACCGGTCTCGACCATGTCCTTGATGAACTTCTCCGGCTCGCCTTCGAAGCGTCGCGCCACGGCATCGACGATCGCCGCGCTGCCCTGGTGGATGCAGAACGCATCGATGTCATCGGACTTCAGACCGGAGTCGTCAAGCAATTCATGCAAGTGCGCCGGGACTTTGAGCAGCGCGAAGTTGAACACCTGACGACCGTTCATGAAGAACACGCCATCGGTCACCTTCAAGTGCGGTGCGCCGGCACCGTCGGTGCCGAACTTGGCTTTGCCCAAGGCCCAGAGCGGATCTTCACCCATCCAGGTCGCGGTGGCGGCATCGCCGAAAAGCATGGTGGTGTTGCGATCTTCCGGGTCGACGATCTTCGAATACGGGTCAGCGGTGATCAGCAGACCGTTTTTCAGGCCGGCGGCTTCCATGAAACCCTTGATCGCGTAGATGCCGTAGACGTAACCGGAGCAGCCCAGGGAAATATCGAACGCCGCGACCGTGGTCGGCAGGCCGAGCTTGTCCTGGACGATGGCTGCGGTGTGCGGCAGACCTTCTTCGTCACCGTTCTGGGTGACCACGATCAGCGCGTCAATCGCTTCACGTTTCAGCGCAGGGTTGCTGGCGAACAGCGCATTGGCTGCTTCAACACACAGATCGGAGGTTTCCTGATCAGCGTCTTTGCGTGGCAGAAAGGCTGAACCGATCTTGCCGAGGATGAAATCTTCATCCTTCTCGAATTTTGCACCTTGTGCGTAATTGTCCACGCCGGCTACAGGAACGTAGCTCGCAATGCTTTTTATGCCAATCATTACGGCTTCCCAATAATAAACAGCCCAATACCACCGCTCGCAAGGATTCGAGGGGCGCCGACAGACAGACAAAAGCCGCCACAACGGGCAGCCACGGGGGAGCGCAAAGGGCTATCACTGCAACCGATAACGGGTCAGGCGCCATCTCCCCGGTCAATACAATACAGTGAAGATGCGCGTTATGACTCACAGGTCACGCTATTTTGCCGAATCGGTGCAGATCGGCTTATTCGATCAGTGACCAGTCCAGCGGCGTGCCGCGTTTGATCGGCGCGCGGGCGCGGCGTCCGAGAACCGCCTCGGTGTGCTTGGGTGGCAGACCGAGACCGGGACGAATCGCCCGCAGATTGTCCGCACTAAAGGCTTCACCAGCGGCCATATCAGCGGTGACGTACAGCGAACGGCGGTAAACCACCGACTTCAGTTCAGCCTCAGTCGGGCCGTATTGCACCTGGCCCATGGCCTGCCAGGCGCGTTCGGTTTCCAGCACCAGGCTGGCCATTTCTGCCGGCTCCAGCGAGAAGCTGGCGTCCACGCCACCCGCCGCGCGGTCCAGCGTGAAGTGTTTTTCTACGACAGTGGCACCTAATGCAACAGCGGCCACCGACACGCCAACACCCATCGAGTGATCGGACAGCCCGACTTCACAGCCAAACAACTCGCGCAGATGCGGGATCGTGCGCACGTTACTGTTGGCCGGCGTCGCCGGATAAGTGCTGGTGCACTTGAGCAACACCAGATCCTTGCACCCCGCCTCACGCGCCGCGCGTACGGTCTCGTCGAGTTCAGCGATGCTGGCCATGCCGGTGGAGATGATCAGTGGTTTGCCGGTGGCGGCCACGCGGCGGATCAACGGCAGATCAGTGTTTTCAAAACTGGCGATCTTGTAGGCCGGCACATCGAGGCTTTCCAGAAAGTCCACCGCCGTGTCATCGAACGGCGTCGAAAACGCGAGCATCCCCAGTTCTTTCGCCCGGGCGAAGATCGGCGCGTGCCATTCCCAAGGCGTGTGGGCCTTTTCATACAAGTCATACAGCGATGTGCCGGCCCACAGACTTCCCGGATCCTTGATGAAGAATTCGCCCTCAGTCAGATCCAGAGTCATGGTTTCGGCGGTATAGGTTTGCAGCTTCAAGGCATGCGCGCCGGCCTTGGCCGCCGCTTCGACGATCTGCAGCGCCACGTCCAGCGACTGGTTATGGTTGCCGCTCATCTCGGCAATGATGAAGGGCGGCGCGTCGGCACCGATCAGACGGTTGCCAATCTTGAAACTGCTCATGTGCGGTGTTCCTTGAAAACTCGGGTAAACCCGCAAGCACCGAGGATCAACCCGGCCTCGCGAAATACATTAAATGCGGGTCGATTGACCATCCGGCGTCGCCGGGCGTACCGCGTCAGCCAGTGCTGTCGCCACCCGCCGCGCACCGCGCCCATCCACCAGTTGCCGCGAACGCTCGGCCAGGCTCTGGCGCAAATAATAGTTGTCGGCGACAAAACCGATCGCCAGTCGCAGTTGCTCGACACTGACCTGCTCACGCGCGCCCATGAACACATGCGCGCCGGCCGCCGCCATGATCTCGCCGTTGGCCTGCTGGTTGTTCGACACCGCAATGCAGATCGTCGGCAGACCCAGCGCCGCACGCTCCCAACTGGTGCCGCCGCCAGCGCCGATAAACACATCGGCTTGAGTCATGCGCTGATAGAAATCGCTGACAAAACTGTGCAGGCGCCAGTGTGGGCGCGTCTCGGCAAGGGTCTGCATCTGCGCCCATGCCGGGTTGTCGGCACCGGCGAGAAAATCCACTTCCAGCTCCGGGAAATCCGCCAGCGCGAGCATCGCGTGATGAGTCTGCATGGCAGCGTCGAAGCCGCCGAAATTCACCAGCACGCGCGTTGCCTTGGGTTTGATCTCGATGGCCGGGCAGATGAACTCTTCACGCAGCATCGCGTAACGCGGGCCGAGCAAGGTTTGGCAGTGTTCCGGCAGCAGCGGCGCATAGTTTTCGTGCAGGCCGGACAGATTCTGATTGAGCAGCAGATCGACGCTATAACGCCGGGTCGCCAGATCGTCGACCGCAGCAATCCGAGGTGCCCAGCGGCGCGCGGCGGTTTGCCAGTGATGATCGAGACCGTAGTGGTCAGCGATGATCCAGTCGAACCCGGCCTGCCCTTCAAGCAGTGCCGCCAACGCGTCGATATCCGCCTGCCACGGCAGCATCGCTTCGATGGCCTGCTGCGGGTCTTCATCGGCGTAGCGCTCGGGCAGCGCGAAAGTCTGAAAACCTTCAGCATGCAAGAAATCGAGTCGATGCCCCGGCAAACGCCGGCAGGCAAACGCGACATGACTGCCCTGCGCGCGCAGCACTCGCGCCAGCGTCAGGCAACGGGCGATGTGGCCACTGCCGATAGTTGGCGAGGCGTCGGCGCGGATCAGCACTCTCATTGCAGCTCTCCACCGGCCTTGAGCGCGGCGTAGAGATATTCGGCACGCTGCCAGTCTTCAGGCGTGTCGATGTCCTGCACCAGATGCCGCGGCAAAATAACCGGCAGACTGGCCGGCGAAAACATGACCTCGCCACTCAGCCAGGCCGCACTGCGTCCCCAGTAGAACTGGCCTGCATCCTGAAAGGCTTCAGGCAGATCCTGCGAGCGGGTATTGCGAAACTGCGGATAGAGCGGCGTCAATGCGCCCTGCCCGTCCAGGGTCAGCGCACGTTGCACCGGAAAACCGAAACTGCACACCGAAAACGCGAACGACTTGTCTGCATGCTGCTCAAGCAACTCAAAGCCCTGACGCAGATAACGCGTCTGCAACAAAGGTGCGGTGGCGTACACACAACAGGCATAGTCGAAGGCCGGCAGTTGCTGCAAGGCATGCACGATCACCGCCGCAGTGCCGGCGAAATCATCAGCCAACTCCGCCGGACGCATGAACGGCACCTCGGCGCCATGCGCGCGGGCGATCTCGGCGATCTCCTGATCATCGGTGCTGACCACCACCTGATCGAACAGACCCGACTCCAGCGCCGTGCGAATCGAGCGGACGATCATCGGCACGCCGTCGAACGCTTTGAGGTTCTTGCGCGGGATGCGCTTGCTGCCACCGCGCGCCGGAATGATCGCCACACAACTCACGTAAAACTACTCCTCAAGCAGCAGCCGACGCAGATGCTCGACCACATGGTCCTGTTGTTCTTCGCTGAGCAGCGGGAACAGCGGCAAGCTGATCGCCTCGGCGTAATAACGTTCAGCCTCGGGGAAATCGCCCTCGGCAAAACCCAGGTCGCGATAGTACGGCTGCAGATGCACGGGAATATAGTGCAGATTCACCCCGATCCCGGCCGCGCGCAAACCTTCGAACACCTGACGATGGCTGAGATTGCAGCGCTCCGTCTGCAAGCGCACCACGTACAGATGCCACGCCGACTCGGCCTCCGGCTGCGGGCTGGGCAAGGTCAGTGGCAAGTAGGCGAGCAGTTGATCGTAACGCGCCGCCAGTTCACGGCGACGCGTTACGAAATCATTCAGTTTGCTCAGTTGCGACAGCCCCAGCGCCGCTTGCAGATCGGTGATCCGGTAATTGAAACCGAGCTCGATCTGTTGGTAGTACCACGGGCCGTGACTGGCTTCGCTCATCTGCTGCGGATCGCGGGTCATGCCGTGGCTGCGCAGGCGTTGCAGACGCTCGGCCAGCTCCGGGCGATTGGTCAACACCATGCCGCCCTCGCCACTGGTGATGATTTTCACCGGGTGGAAACTGAACACCGTCATCGCCGCGAATTCGCCGCAACCGACCGGACGCCCAGCATAGGACGCACCCACCGCGTGCGAAGCATCTTCGATCACGGTGAAGTTGTAGCGCGTCGCCAGTTCGGCAATCTGGCGCATGTCGCAGCTCTGCCCGGAGAACGCCACCGCAACCAGGACTTTAGGCAGTTTTTCTTCGCGCTCGGCTTGCTCAAGCTTGGCCGCCAGCGCAAAAGCGTCGAGGTTCCAGGTCAGCCGGTCGATATCCACGAAGTCGACATCGGCCCCGCAGTAACGCCCGCAATTGGCCGACGCGAGAAAGGTGTTCGGCGTGGTCCACAGTCGATCACCCGGCCCCAGTCCCGCAGCCAGACAGGCAATGTGCAGCGCCGCTGTGGCGTTGCACACCGCCACGCCGTAAGCCGCCTGGCAACGTTCGGCCATGGCCTGTTCGAAGCGCTCGATGGTCGGCCCTTGGGTCAGCCAGTCGGACTGCAGCACCTCGACAACGGCGTCGATGTCCGCCTGATCAACGCTCTGCCGACCGTAGGGAATCATGCCGAGAGATCCGCGTGCAGGTCAGCGATCTGCCCCACCGAGAGGAACTGCGGATTGGTGTCGGAGCGGTATTCGAAATCCTCGCCGACCGAATGGCCACGCTCGCCGAGCTGATCCACGGCAAAATCCACGTCGACGCTGGTAAAGCGAATCGACGGCTGAATCGTGTAGTGATCGTCGAACTCCAGGGTCATCCGCGCATCGTCCAGCGGCACCATCAATTCATGCAGTTTCTCGCCCGGACGAATACCGACATTCTTGTGCGGCAAATGCCCGGCCATGCCGCGCGCCAGATCGACGATGCGGATCGACGGAATCTTCGGCACGAACACTTCGCCGCCATGCATGCGCGCGAAGCTGTCGAGCACAAATTGCACGCCGTGATCGAGGGTGATCCAGAAACGCGTCATGCGCTCGTCGGTGATTGGCAACTCGGTCGCGCCTTCAGCAATCAGCTTGTTGAAGAACGGCACTACCGAGCCGCGCGAACCGGCGACGTTGCCATAGCGCACCACGGCAAAACGCGTGTGCTGCTCGCCGGCAATGTTGTTGGCGGCGACGAACAGTTTGTCCGACAGCAGCTTGGTTGCGCCGTACAGATTGATCGGGCTGGCCGCTTTGTCGGTGGACAGCGCGACAACCTTTTGCACGCCGTTGTCGATGGCCGCCGCGATGATGTTTTCCGCGCCGTTGACGTTGGTGCGGATGCATTCGGTCGGGTTGTATTCGGCCGCCGGCACCTGCTTCAACGCCGCCGCATGGATCACGTAATCGATGCCGCGCATGGCCTGACGCAAACGCTCGGCATCGCGCACGTCACCGAGAAAATAACGCATGCACGGCGCGTTGAACGTCTGCTGCATCTCGTACTGCTTGAGCTCATCGCGCGAAAACACCACCACGCGCTTGGGCTGATATTGCTCCAGCAAGCGGCGGATGAAGTTGCGCCCGAACGAGCCGGTGCCGCCGGAGATGAAAATCGATTTACCGTTGAACATGTCTTGAGTCCTGTTTGCTGTGCGCAAGGCTTAAGCGAGCAATTGCGCCCAATCAATCGGAGCACTCGGTGCCAAGGTAAAACCCTTGCCGGTCAGCGCCAGATTGGCGTTGTACAGCGGATCGGCGGCGAACATGCCCGGCCATTTTTCGCGCAGCGCTGCCAGAGCTTCTGGCGCATCAGGTGTGCGACCCTGGTGGATGACCTGCACCAGCGGCGTCCACACCGTGAGGTAACCGGCAGCACCGGCCTTGAGGCACAGATCGACATCGCTGTAAGCGTCAGCAAAGGTCTCTTCATCCAGCCCGCCGAGCGCATTGAACAGCTCTTTGCGCACCATCAGGCACACGCCGGAGACGGCCGAGTAGTTCTGCTCCACCAGCAGGCGTTGCATGTACACCTCGGCGTCGTGCTTCTCGCCAACAAACGCCGAGCCGACGCCGTCATTCATCCCCAGAATCAGCCCGGCATGGGCAATCTTGCGGTCGCGGTTGATCAGCTTGGCACCGACGATCCCGACTTCCGGACGCTGCGCGTGGTTGAGCAGCGATTCGATCCAGTTCGGGTTGACCACTTCACTGTCCGCCGCCATCAGCACCAGGAACTCACCTTGCGCCTGCTCGCTCGCGGCATTGCACAACGCCGCCTCGCTCAGTGGCTGGTTGCTGCGCAGCACCTGCACCCGGGGGTTGTTCAGCGCGCCGAGCCAATCGTTGACCGCTGCCGAGTGATTCGGATTGGCCGCAATCAACACCTCGTACTGGGTGTAGCGGGTTCGCAGCAGCAAGCCTTCGAGACAACGTTGCAGCGCCGGCAGATCATCCGAGGCCGGCACAATCACCGACACCTGCGGGCGGCCCGGATGGCGATAATCCACCTGCCAGGTGCCCGGCAACGACGAGGTGACCTGCGCCTTGTAGCCGCGCGTGCTCAGGTGACGCAACAACGCCTGACGTTCATCCGGGTTGTCTTCCAGCGCTTGCGCCTGGGTGATCAGCAACGGTTCGTCGAGGTGCGCCAGACCGCCCACGCCACCCTGTTCGATGATGCGCAGCAGCAGGTCGAATTCCAGCGCCTTGCTGAAATCAGGCTGATAACCACCGGCCTCGACCAGCACGTCGCGACGAATCAGCCAGTGCCGCGCCATCAGCGCCGGGACACTTTGCAGCAGGTCGAGGTTGAAGCCGCTGCGGAATACGTTGACCAGCGCGCCCTCGGCCGTGCGCTGGATTTCGTCGGTCGCGACGGCGCGGCAGTCACCGGCAGCCTGCAACTCCAGACCGGCACGCAACAGACCACTGGCGGTAAATTCGTCGCCGGCCTCAGCCAGCAGCAACCAGTCGGCGGACGACTGGCCAACACTCGCGTTCAGCTTGTCGACGAAGTTGCCCTGAGTGACGCGCACAAAGTGCAGGGTATTTTGCGCGGTGGTCGCGGCCGGCGGCTCGCCGGTGGTGAACACCACTACTTTGAAGGCCTTGCTGCCGCTTTCCAGCAAACTGTCCAGCGTGACCTGGATCTTATCGATGTCGTTGTCCAGATCGAGCAGCAAAATGCCGAACTGCGGACCACCATCATTCGCCGCCAGATGACGCGAAATTGCATGCGTCTGTTCGGCATCAGGTTGGCGCTCGGCGAGCCATTGGATCAAGCGACCTGTCAGCATCTTGCTGAATGCCGAGTGATTGCCTTCCAGCGACACGGCTTCCAGGCGCGCAAGCCAGTCACCGAGTTCTTGCGCTTCTTGCGATTCGCCCATTGCTTGCAGCTGAGTCACCAGGCGCCTGACCACATCGCGATTGAACACGTTGCTGTCGTGGGCCTGCCACAAACGGTCAATCACACTCTCCGGCGTGTCGTTGTTGCGCGCCAGCATCAGGTGCTGTTGCCGCGCCCAGATGCCCTCCAGCCCTCTCAACTGGACGCGGCCCGCCGGCATTGCATGGATAAGAAACTCGAAGTGGGTCAACTGATCGAAGAACGCCTGATTGTAGAACGGCATTTCGACGTACTGTTTCGGGCCGAAACGGCGCTGTGGGTCGGCATCGGAGTCAGTCCAGGTCGAATCCAGAATCAACTCGGCGGTCAACGCACGATTGGTGCGCAGACTGTCGGCCAGTGCTTCGAAGCTCTCGAGCGCAAAGGCTTTACCCTGCTGCGGATCCGCATGCTGCACTTGGGTTGGCAAGCTGGCGAGGAAACCGGCGAAGGCTTCACGCTCGGCGACATGCTTGGCGTCGGTATAGGCCAGCGAGTGGTAGATCTCGGTGTTGTGGTCGGATTGCTCATAGTTGAGCTCACGCACCACGTAGGGGATCGGCAGAATTCGTGCCTTGCCCCGGGCCAGCATATACCAGGTGTGGCCAACCTCTTGCCATTGGAAGATCGTGTCTTCGGGCATTGCGGCATACCAGTCACGCAGAATTGCAGTGCGCTGCACGGCGTAAAACGGCGGCAGGTACTGCCACATGTATTCCGTCAGGCGCTCCTGGGCCAGATCGGAGCAGTAGTCCTCGCAGACCTTCTTGTCACGGCGGTAGTAGCTAACGCTGTTGGGCAGCGCCAGGTACATCATGCTGTAGCCATGGCACAGGCTGTAATCGGGGTTGGCTTGCATGAAGGCCACCGCCTCATGCAGAGCATCGTGCACGAGGAAGTCATCGTCGGCGGCAAACACCATGTACGGCGTCTGCAACTGCTCCACGCCATACGCCAGCTTGGCGCGGATGCCCCAATAGCCGAACTGCGGCAAGTGCCGGTAATCAACATTGGCAAACTGTGCGGCCATGCCCGGTTGAGCCTCGACCGAGGAGTCCAGCACAAGAATCCTGCACGGCAGGCTGCTGTAAAAACGCACGGCACGACGCAGAAACGCCGGTCGTTCGTGAGAAATCAGCACAACGGTCAACTGGTCGTCGAGTGCCAAACCGTGTTCAGAACTATTCTTGCCTTGCATACTTTCCCCACAAACGGCGAGTCGCCGAAAACTCAATTCTGTCGATTAACGTACGCGACGTAGATAGCCGTCCGGCGCCACTGTGATCAGCAACTTGCTGTGAATGGCCTGGTCGATTTCAAAAGCAGTGTTTTCTTTCAGGTAGGCCCACACTGCGGTTTTCGGGTTATCACCTTTGCCCCACGGACGATCCGGAAAAGCGTCTGCCGGCATGTCCTCGACCACGGTATCCATGACCACGCAGTAGCTGCCCACCGAGACCATCGGTGCATACAGGCGCAGCTCTTCGAGCACGTGTTCATGGGTGTGGTTGGAGTCGAGCACCACCAGCACTTTCTTGCCCTCGATGCGCGCGCGCACTTGGTCGACAATCGCAGTATCGATGCTCGAACCCTGGATCATGCTGATGCGTTTGCTCATCGGGTGAGCTTCGATCGCTTCGCGGTTGTGCTGACGGATATCGATATCAACGCCCAACACTTCACCATGGCCGACCAGTTCCAGCATCGAGGCGTAAAACACCAGCGAACCGCCATGAGCAATGCCGGTTTCCACGATGATGTCCGGACGCAGATTCCAGATGATCTCCTGCATCGCGACCATGTCCTGCGGGAACTGAATGATCGGGCGTCCCATCCAGCTGAAGTTATAGGTGTACTTGTGCTTTGCGGTGGTGCCGACCCAAGCGAGGGATTCGGCTTGCAGCGCCTTGTCCTGTTGCAGGCCTTCGATGTTGGTTTTTACTTCTTCGCGAAACTGCTCATGAGGATTCATTGCAACTCTCCAAAAAAAGGGGAAACGCTTACTTGAATACCTTGCCGTCGGGGTAAGGCACTGCGTTGGTCTTGATGATCCTGGCGGGGTTGCCCACCACGACCGAAAAATCCGGGACGTCCCTGGTCACCACGGCGCCCGCACCGATCATGACCCAGCGGCCGATGCGCAGGCGCGGCAGGATCGTGGCATTGGTACCGATGAACGTGCCGTCGCCGATCTCCACGCAACCGGCGATGCACACGCCGGGCGCCAGGAACACCGAATGGCCGATCCGGCCTTCGTGTCCCACTACACTGCCGGCGCTGATGCTGGTGTTATCGCCAAGCGTCACTTCAGCTTGCAGCAATACGCCTTCCTGCAAATAGCTGCCCTGCCCCATGCGGGTCATTGTCAGGTCGATGCCAGGATGGATGAACTGGCCCAGGCAGGCACCCGCCTCGACCAGTTCACAGGTGGTTTCGTAGCGCAGTCGCGTGCTGCCGGTAATCAGGTTGACGAACCGCACGTCCGGCCCTTTGAGTTCTGCGACACACTGCGAACCGCCAATCACCGGAACACCATGAAACAGCGTGCCGTGCTTGCGCGGATCATTGTCCAGAAACGCAAATTCGGCGTTCGGCGTATGACGCTTGACCGCGTGCAGCATGCGCACCGCTTCCGGGTTGGCGGCGCCTAACAGATAGGTCTTCACAATGTTTGCCTGCGAGCAAGCAAGTCGAGGATCACGGCGACGACACGCTGCTGATCGGCGTCGGTCATTTCGTGATAGCTCGGCAGGTTGAAAGCGCGCTCGGGCAACGCGAACGCTACAGGCGTTTCAACTATTCGTTCACTGAACATTGGCAGCGAGGACAGCGGCCAGAAAAACACTCGGGCATCGATATCGGCGACCTGAAATGCCGCGATCAACTCATTGCGATGGATGCCGGTATCGGCATCAAACACTACGGTCGGCATCCAGTAACCGTTGCGCCCATGGATCGGTTCCGGGTTCAAGGACACACCCGGCACGCCTTCAAGTGCGTGCGCATAGTTGGCGAAAATCGCCCGTTTGCGCTCGATAAGCTCTTCGATGCGTTCGACCTGAGCGCAGCCGATCGCCGCTTGCAGGTTGCTCATCTTGTATTTGAAGCCGACGAAATCCGGCCAGAATTGCTTGGTGCTGCCCGCCACTCGACCATGATTGGAGAGCGTCAGGACGCGTTCGTACAAGGCTTTGTCCGAGGTGACAAACATGCCGCCCTCGCCCGTGGTCATGGTTTTCGTGCCATGGAACGAGAAGGCACCGAAAGCGCCAAGCGAACCGGCAGCCTGGCCGCGCCACTGCGAACCGATGGCTTCCGCCGCATCTTCGATCACCGGGATGCCGAACTCGCGACCGATCGCCAGCAAGGTGTCCATGTCACACAGATTGCCGTACAGATGCACGGCCAGAATCGCCTTGGTACGCGGGCTGATCGCGTTTCGCACTTGTTGTGGATCGAGGCACCAGCTATCGCTGAGCACGTCGACAAACACCGGGGTCGCGCCCAGATAAGTGATCGGCGCCGCCGAAGCGATCCAGTTGGTATTGCCCAGAATCACTTCGTCGCCGGCACCCACGCCGAGGGCGGCCATGCCCATGTGCAAGGCACCGGTGCAACTGGAAGTGGCAATCGCATAAGTCGCGCCCAGATGCTCGGCAAACCCTTGCTCGAAGCGCGTCAGGTATTCGTAGCAGCGCTCGCCCCAGCCATTTTGCACGGCATCCAGAACGTAACGTGCTTCGAGCTCGCCGACACTCGGTTTGGTGTAATGAATTCTGCTCATCGAATACTCAACTCCGGAACCGCCACCACAAATCGTGCACCCCATGTTTTGGCCTCGGCCAACTGCTCGGTCACTTCGCTCAACAGGTTCCATGGCAGCACGAGGATGTAGTCGGGTTTTTCCACTGCGATACGCTCGGGCGCGACGATGGGAATTCGGCTGCCGGGCAGGAACTTGCCCTGCTTGTGCGGGTTGGCATCGGCGACCCAGGCCAACAGATCGGCGCGGATGCCGGCGTAGTTGAGCAAAGTGTTGCCCTTGGCTGCCGCGCCGTAACCGACCACGCGTTTGCCCTCGGCCCTGGCCTGCAACAGGAAACGCAGCAGCTCATGCTTGATGCGTTCAGCGGCCGGCGCCAGCGTGGCGTAGTACTCGGCGGTTTTCACGCCGGCAGCGAGTTCGGCCTGCAATTGCGCTTGCACCGCTGGCTGCACCGCGCGGCGTTCGCCGTCCTGGCGCTGCACGAACACCCGCAGCGATCCGCCATGGGTAGTGAGCTGGCTGACGTCGAATACTTCCAGGCCATTGCGCTCGCACAAGGTCTGCACGGCGGTCAGCGACAGATAGGAATAATGCTCGTGATACAGCGTGTCGAACTGCGCGCCAGCCATCAGCGTCAACAGTTGCGGAAATTCGAAGGTGGCGACGCCGCTCGGCTTAAGCAGCGCGGCGAACCCGCCGAGGAAATCATTGATGTCCGGCACATGCGCGAGCACGTTATTGGCGGCCATCAAATCAGCAGCCCAGCCTTCGCTGTTCAGTTGCGCGGCGGTGTCGCGGCCGAAGAACAGCTCGCGAATGTCCAGACCTTTAGCGCGCGCGGCTTGTGCAGTGCTACGAGTCGGTTCGACGCCCAGGCAGGCGATGCCGCGCTGGGCCACGTACTGCAACAGGTAACCGTCGTTGGCGGCGACTTCCACCACGCGGCTGTCGGCGCTCAGGCCGAAGCGCTCGACCATCTCGGCCACATAACGCTCGGCGTGGGTCAGCCAAGTGCTGGAGAACGAACTGAAGTAGGCGTACTCGGCGTCGAACAGGCTGTCAGCGCGGGTGTAATCCTCGGTCTGCACCAGCCAGCATTGCTCGCACACCGCGACTTTCAGCGGCACCCATTGCTCGGCCTGTTCCAGCCGATCGGCATGCACGTAGGCGTTGGACGGCGGCGAGGTGCCGAGGTCGATCAACGGCAGGCTCAGCGGTGCGGCGCACCCACGGCAGTTCATAGACGCACTCCAGCAAAATGTTGATCAAGCGCGGGATGGCTGGAATCCCGGGCTGACAGATTATTGACGGGTAACGGCCAGGCAATCGCCAGCCGTGGATCGTTGACCGACAAACCGGCCTCATGCGCAGGCGCGTAATCGGCGCTGTGCAGATAGAGCAATTCGGCGTCGTCAGTCAGGGTCTGGAAGCCATGGGCGAAGCCCGCCGGGATCAGCAGACTGCGACCGTCGCCGGCCTTGAGATGCTCGGCGTGCCAGTGCAGAAAAGTCTCTGAGTCGGGGCGCAGATCGACCGCCACATCCCACACTTCACCGCGCAGGCAGGTGATCAGCTTGGCTTCCGGCGCGTTGGCATTCTGATAATGCAGACCACGCACACTGCCGCGCTCACGGGTGCAGGAATGGTTGATCTGGCGAATATGAAACGCCGCGCCAAAGGCACTCAGACTGCCTTCGCAAAACAGCCGCGCGAAGTGCCCGCGATCATCTTCAAAGCGCTTGTGCACGACGTTGAACAGCCCGGCCAATGGCAAAGCCTGCAAAGAAAACTCGCTCACAGCGCGCCTCGGTACAGGTTCAATTGGCCGAGTGTCACGGCGCGCATGTCATCGCCGTTCTGCCACGCCAGGTGCCAGTCGAGCGTCTGGGTCAGGCAGTCCTGCAACGACCAGCGCGGTTGCCAGCCGAGCAGCTGACGCGCGCGGCTGCTGTCCAGACGCAGCAGGCCGGCCTCGTGCAAGTCACTCGGTTCGATGCGCAAACCACGCGCCTGTGGCCAGCGGCTGGCGAGCAATTCGACCACTTCGCCGACGCTGCACATGTCCGCTTCGCTCGGGCCGAAGTTCCACGCACCGGCGTATTCCGGGCCTTGTTCGTAGAGCCCGGCGGCCAGTTGCAGATAACCGGCCAACGGCTCCAGCGCGTGCTGCCATGGGCGCACGGCTTGCGGGTAACGCAGGGTTACCGGCTCATCAGCCGTCCACGCCTTGAGCACGTCGGGAATCAAGCGTTCCGGGGCAAAGTCGCCGCCACCCAGCACGTTGCCGGCGCGCGCGGTGGCCAGGGCCAGACCATGCTCGGCATACTTTTCGGCCGGGAAAAACGACGCCGCATAGGATTGCGCCAACAGCTCGCAGCAAGCCTTGCTGCTGCTGTAAGGATCGTGACCGCCGAGGGCTTCGTCTTCGCGGTACGGCCACAGCCATTCCTTGTTGGCGTAGACCTTGTCGGTGGTCACCAGCACGCAGGCGCGCACACAACCGACCTGACGAATCGCTTCGAGCAGGTTGAGCGTACCCATCACGTTGCTCGAATAAGTGCCGAGCGGATCACGGTAGCCTTCACGCACCAACGGCTGGGCTGCGAGGTGCAGCACGATCTCGGGCTCGGTGTCGGCGATGATCTCAAGCAGAGCGCCGAGGTCACGCAGGTCGCCGCGTTGATCGTTGATGCCTTCGTGGAGCCGCGCCAGTTCGAACAGGCTCGGTTCGGTCGACGGATCCAGCGAAAATCCGCTGACATCGGCACCGAGGCTTTGCAGCCACAGCGTCAGCCAACTGCCCTTGAAACCGGTGTGACCGGTGACCAGAACACGCTTGCCACGCCAGAAGTTTGCACTCAGGCCCACTGCTTCCATGGGGCCTCCCCGCTCTGCCACAACGCTTCGAGGTGGTTTTTGTCGCGCAGGGTGTCCATCGGTTGCCAGAAGCCGTCGTGCTGGTACGCCATCAGCTCGCCGCGCGCGGCCAGCCCATCGAGCGGGCCGGATTCCCACGAAGTCTCATCGCTGTCGATCAGTGGCAGGACTTTGGGTGACAGCACAAAGAAGCCGCCGTTGATCCAGCCGCCGTCGCCGCGCGGCTTTTCGGTGAAACCGAGCACGCGATCGCCTTCACGATCCAGCGCGCCGTAGCGTCCCGGTGGTTGTACGGCGGTGACTGTCGCAAGCTTGCCGTGGGTCAGGTGGAAGTCGACCAAGGCACTGATGTTCAGATCCGAGACACCGTCGCCATAGGTAAAGCAGAACGCTTTTTCGTCTTCCAGATACCGCGAGGCGCGCCGCAGACGGCCACCGGTCATGGTTTCTTCACCGGTATCGATCAGCGTGACGCGCCATGGCTCGCTGAAGTTCTGGTGCACGTCCATGCGGTTTTCGCGCATGTCGAATGTCACGTCGGAGGTGTGCAGAAAGTAGTTGGCGAAGAAGTCCTTGATCGCGTAGCCCTTGTAACCGAGGCAGATCACGAAGTCGTGAATTCCGTGCGCGGAATACTGCTTCATGATGTGCCAGAGAATTGGCTTGCCGCCGATCTCGATCATCGGTTTCGGCTTGAGGTGCGACTCTTCACTGATGCGCGTGCCCAAGCCACCCGCCAAAATAACTGCCTTCATCGTCTCCCCTCTTGTTCTTCACAGGGCTGCGCGTCGCTTTCTGAAGCTTGCGGCCTTCTGGCTAAACCTTTGCGCCGGTTCGGGCGCAGGGGCAATGGCCGCGAGCGCTCGTTTTATGGCGATTTACGGGGGACTTGCAGGAAACGCGCCAGCTCGCTGGCCGCCCGGATACTTACGTCGGCAGCAGCGACGAGTGCCCGGATAAAAAAAAGGGAGCCCGATCTTTCACGATCGGGCTCCCTTCGTTACAGCTCGAAAATGCCTTCAATGCCACAAGGCAGATGGATCAACCAAACATGCTGAATCCATCGGGGTTGATCGGCAGTATGTCACCGTTGTTGGCCTTGAAGTGCTCGATAGTGTTATAGCCAGCGAACCAGTCCTGCAGCTTGACGCCTTGGGCGGTCGGGTCGGACGACGCGTGATATTTATCGTTGAGGTACAGGTCGTTACCCACCCGATCCAGCTGCAGCGTACTGGCCGACTCGATGTTATTCAGGATCAGGGTGTCATTGGTGCTGAGCCCGTCATCGCGGATAGTCACCTGCAGGCGGGTGTTGACATAATAGATGTCATCACCCTCTCCGCCGTTGGCAAAACCACTGGCTATCATCTGCCCGGGTGGAGTGAACAGGGCACCAAACGTCATGTAGTCATTGCCCGCGCCACCGAGCAAGACAAAATTCTTACCCGTACCGAGCAGATTATCACTGCCTGCGCCGCCATCCGCGGTGCCATTGACGACAGAAACCGCGTCATTACCATCCTCACCAAAAGCGAAGGTGCCACGGTCATCTGCAGCGCTGAAGATAATATCGCTACCATTGCCGCCGTACAGCATGTCCGCTTGCGGCCCACCGGCCGCAACATCGACCGAGAAAGGTCCGAGCGGGGTGTTGAAGCTGCCGTAAATGACATCGTTGCCGTCGCCGCCGTAAATCACGTCATTACCCAGCCCACCTTCAAAACCGTTGGCCAGCGCGTTGCCTGTCAACGTGTCATTGAAGTTGCTGCCGATGATGTTCTCGACGTTGATCAGCATATCGCCTTGCGCATCGCCACCTTGATTGACGCCGGTTTGCAGATTGATGTTTACCGCCGTGGCGCTGCTGACGTACCAGGCCGTGTCGATCCCTTCACGGCCGTCAATTACGTCGGCACCAGCGCCACCGACAATGTTGTCGTTGAGCGCCGTACCGGACAAGGTATCGGCAAAATTACTGCCTTGGAAAATCTCGATCGCGGCGAAGGTATCACCAGCGGCATCACCGGCGTTGACGTTGGTTTTCAGGTCAATGGTGACCGCACTGTCGGACGACTCGTAGCTGACCAGATCCAGACCTGTGCCGCCATCGAATGCATGGGCGGCAGTACCGCCAACAAATACGTCGTTGAAATTCGAACCACGCATCGCTTCGATGCTGCTGTAAGTGTCACCCAGCGCGATCCCGGTATTGATTCCGGTTTTCAGGTTGATGCTGACGCCAACAGTGCTATCGGCATACGACACAGTGTCCATGCCGCCACCGCCGATGAACTGGTCGGCACCGCCACCGCCATACAGCAGATCGTTGCCATTGCCGCCAGTGATGATGTTGTCGAGGGCATTGCCGATACCGGTAAACGCTCCGGTCCCGGTGTAGGTCAGGCGCTCGACGTTGGCCGCCAACGTATGGTCCTTGTAGCTGACCCGTACTTCGTCGTTGCCGCCGCCGGCTTGCTCGATGACCGTCACACCACCGCCATTGACGTAGTAAGTGTCGTCACCTGCACCGCCCTCATAAGTGGCGAAGAGGTACGCGTCAGTGGTAAAGCTGTCGTTAAACGCCGTGCCGATGACTTTTTCAATACCGGCCAGGGTCACGCCCTGCGAATCACCGCCAACACCTGCCAGACCGGTGCCCGGACGGATATCAACGTTGATGCCGGCAGTCGAAGTCGAATAATCAACGGTATCAAAACCTTCGCCGCCATCGACGCCAGTGATCCGGCTATCGACAACGAAGGTGTCGTTGTATTTGGAGCCGGCGACCACTTCGATACCGTTGTAGGAATCGCCCGCACCGATTCCCGAGATGACGCCGGTTTTCAGGTTGATGTTCATCGCGACCGTGCTGTCGAGGTACGACACGGTATCGCGACCGGCGCCGCCGATGAATTGGTCGGCACCGCCACCGCCATAAAACAGGTCGTTGCCATTGCCGCCAGTGATGATGTTGTCGAGGGCATTGCCCCAGCCGGTAAACGAGCCAGTACCGGTGTAGGTCAGGCGCTCGACATTGGCCGCGAGCATATGGTCCTTGTAGCTGACCCGTACTTCATCATTACCACCGCCAGCCTGTTCGATGACGGTTACGCCGCCACCGTTGACGTAGTAGATGTCGTCTCCCGCGCCACCGTCGTAGGTTGCGAAGAGATAGGCGTCGGTGGTGAACGTATCGTTGAACGCCGAGCCAATGACTTTTTCAACACCGGCCAGGGTCACGCCCTGCGAATCACCGCCAACACCTGCCAGACCGGTGCCCGGACGGATATCAACGTTAACGCCTGCTGCCGAAGTCGAGTAATCGACGGTATCAAAACCTTCGCCGCCATCGACGCCAGTGATCCGGCTATCGACAACGAAGGTGTCGTTGAATTTCGAACCGGCAATCACTTCAATACCGTTGAACGTATCACCCGCGCCAATCCCCGAGATGACGCCGGTTTTCAGGTTGATGTTCATCGCGACCGTGCTGTCGAGGTACGACACGGTATCGCGACCGGCGCCGCCGATGAACTGGTCGGCACCGCCACCACCATAGAACAGGTCGTTGCCATTGCCGCCAGTGATGATGTTGTCGAGGGCATTGCCCCAGCCGGTAAACGAGCCAGTACCGGTGTAGGTCAGACGCTCGACGTTGGCCGCGAGCATATGGTCCTTGTAGCTGACCCGCACCTCATCGTTGCCACCGCCAACCTGTTCGATGACGGTTACACCGCCACCGTTGACGTAGTAAGTGTCGTCACCTGCACCACCCTCGTAAGTGGCGAAGAGGTAGGCGTCAGTGGTGAAGCTGTCGTTGAAAGCCGAGCCAATGACTTTTTCAACACCGGCCAGGGTCACGCCCTGCGAATCACCGCCAACACCTGCCAGACCGGTGCCCGGACGGATATCAACGTTAACGCCTGCTGTCGAAGTCGAGTAATCGACGGTATCAAAACCTTCGCCGCCATCGACGCCCGTGATCCGGCTATCGACAACGAAGGTGTCGTTGTATTTGGAGCCGGCGACCACTTCGATACCGTTGTAGGTATCGCCCGCACCGATTCCCGAGATGACGCCGGTTTTCAGGTTGATGTTCATCGCGACCGTGCTGTCGAGGTACGACACGGTATCGCGACCGGCGCCGCCGATGAATTGGTCGGCACCGCCACCGCCACCGCCATAAAACAGGTCGTTGCCATTGCCGCCAGTGATGATGTTGTCGAGGGCATTGCCCCAGCCGGTAAAAGAGCCAGTACCGGTGTAGGTCAGACGCTCGACATTGGCCGCGAGCATATGGTCCTTGTAGCTGACCCGTACTTCATCATTACCACCGCCAGCCTGTTCGATGACGGTTACGCCACCGCCGTTGACGTAGTAGATGTCGTCTCCCGCGCCACCGTCGTAGGTTGCGAAGAGATAGGCGTCGGTGGTGAACGTATCGTTGAACGCCGAGCCAATGACTTTTTCAACACCGGTCAAAGTATCGCCCTGCGCATCGCCGCCGACACCTGCCAAACCGGTGCCTGGCCGGATGTCAATATTGACGCCCGCTGCGGAAGCCGAGTAATCGACCGTGTCGACACCCTCACCGCCATTCAACTTGTCTGCACCGGCTCCACCGATGAGGATGTCATTACCGGCCCACCCATTGATCTCATCATCACCCGCAGTACCCGTCAGCGTATCCGCGCCGTTTGTCCCGTTTATTACAGCCATTATTTCTTCCTTGCCTTGTTGTTGAACCGGTACCGATTCGCGTGGCGATCACACGTTGTCGCAGCGAACGTTAAAGAGTCACGAATGTGTTGATATCGACAGGAAACGATTACAGCTTTAGGTGTGACTCAGAAAATGTATCTGGATTGATGCAAATACGAACTTCACATACAAAAAAACAGGCGACTGCAAAGTCACCTGTTTTTTAAATGTGGCCGATACGAGTCGTATCAATCCGCCAGCCAGCCATTTTCCCAGTAGCGCAGGTTGTCGCCGCGCAGCACGTAATCGCGCAGCACCACTTCGCGCAATTCGTCGCCCATGCGGTAACTGGCGTCCGGATCGGCCAGGTGCATGCGGATCGCTTGCAGCCATTCATCCGTGGAGTTGCTCTTGATCCGCGTACACGGCAAGTAACCGCGATAGGCCTCGGTGTCGGTGCAGATTACCGGGTAGCCACAGGCGCCATATTCCAGCAGACGCAGGTTGCTCTTGCAGTCGTTGAAGATGTGGAATTCCAACGGCGCCAAGGCCAGATCAAGATTCAGGCTGGCGAGTTTTGCCGGATACACCTCCAGCGGAATCACCCCATGGAATTCGTGCATGTACGGCAGCAGATCGTCCGGGCACATGCCGAAGAACACCCAGTCGACTTCATTGGCCAGCTCGCGCACCACCTCGGCGATCACCGCCAGGTCACCGTGGTGACTGGTGCCACCGCCCCAGCCCACGCGCGGTTTTTTCGTGGTACGGCGCTGGCTGCGCAGGTCGCACCACAAATCTTTGGAGAGCATGTTCGGCACCACGCGGATGTCGTGATGCATGTCGGACAACGCGTTGGCCAACGGCTCGGTCGACACGACCACGCGATCACACAGACCGATCGCGCGGCGCACCATGCGCTCCATGTCTGGTTTGACCGGCATGTTGCGGATATGCGCATTACGATGCGGGACGTCGATCACGTAGTCATCGAGTTCGAAGATGCGCCGCGCATTGAAGAATTTCTTCAGCGGCGGAATTTCGTCGATGGCGTGTTCCGAATAGCGCCCTTGCAGCACGATCACATCGGGTGACTGCCGCTCGATTTCGATGATTGAGGGCAGGCCATAGCAAATACGCCCTTGCGCCCTGCTCGCCGCTTCCAGTTCGATCATCGGCTGGCTCATCCGGTAGTGACCGATGGCAGAAGCATTGATCGGTACCGCCAGCACGTTGGGCAATTGCGCCTTGGAAAAAGCGCTCCAACCGGTACGCAGGCCAGGCTCGAGACTGAAGCTGGTGGCACCGATACCCTGCAACGTCAGATTGACGTTGTACGCCGGGTCACGCGCAACCAGCGGCAGCCAGCGCTGATAAAACGTCTCCTGCTCATCCGCATGTTGTTGCAGCTCTTGCGGCGTCGCCGCGACCACTGGCTGCGCACCCAGTGCCAGCAAGGCGTGAGGATTCCACACCACCAGATAACCTTGCTGACCGACGCGCAAACACAGGTCGATGGCATTCAGTTCCTGAGTCAGATCCTGCTCGTCGAGTCCGCCGGCAGCCTCGAATACCGCCTTGCGGATCAGCAGGCAATCGCCACCGACCGCACTCAGGTCATGCGCAACTTGCAGGCGGAACATGTAGCCGTCCGACTGCAATGGCTGGCCATAAAACGGCAAGCCGGCCGGCCCTTGCAGGCCGAGTATCAGCCCCGCGTGCAACACGCAGCCGTCCGGATTGAACAACTTGGCACCGACCACGCCGACTTCCGGGCGCTGCGCATGGTTGAGCAACTCGTCCAGCCACTCCGCGTGGGTGATGACCGCAAAGGCATTGAGCAGCAGCACGTACTCACCACGCGCCTGCCCCACCGCAAAGTTGTACATGGCCGAAGCGTTGCCCTGCTGCGGATACGCCAGAACGCGTACCCGGTCGCTGCCCAACTGCGCCATGCCCTCGAGCCATGCCAGCGCCTCGGGACTCTGACTGCCGTTGTCTACCAACAGCAACTCATATTCGGAGTAAGCGGTCTTTTCCAGCAGCGTCTCGACACAGCGCTGCACAGCGGCGGTCTGATCCCGGGCGGCAATGATGATCGACACCAGCGGGCGACGAACGTGCTTATAGTCGATCCGATTGAGCAGCGGGGAGCCGCTGTCGCGTAGCTCATGAGCGATCCCGAGACGTTGCAGATGCGCTTCAAGCAGGCGCGGATTTTGCGCCAGTACGCCAGGTTCGGAGAGCCATTTCGACAGATCGAATGACGACTCCAGCAACACCTCGGCAACGTGCCCGATCACCTGCGTACCGTCGCTCTCGACCATCCGCCAGAGCAGATCGTGTGGCGCCAGCTCGGCGAACGTCGACTCGAACCCGCCCAGCGCGAGGAATCGTTCACGCTGAAACGCCAGCGCCCGCCCGACGTAGGGAAAGCTGCGCATCAGGTCGAGGTTGAAATCCGGCTTGAACGCAGGCTCCGCCGATTCGCCATCGCGCAGGCTGCCTTCATCGCTATACAGACAGCTCAGCGCGGGCGACTGCGCGATCCGCTCGGCCATGACCAGCAGCGCCGGCGCCACTGGACGATCGCCGGCCTGCAACAGATAGATCCAGTCGGCGCCCTCCAGTTGCGGCAGGAGCGCGTTGATCTGCTCAAGTCCGTCGTCCTCCAGCGGCATATGGAAAATTCGCCCGTCAAGCCGTGCTTCCGTGCAAGAGGCGGACAACACGAGGATCAACTCCGCTGGATAGTCTTGCGCGGCGAGCGCCTCCAGTGTGCGCTTGAGGCCGGCACGACTGCCCTGCGCGTCAATGATGATCGGCACCATGCGCGGCTGATAGGACCAACCGGCGAGCGTTTCCGGGAGCAACCTGCGCTGCCCGTCAGTCAGCACCCGACATTGCAGCCACTGTGCGTAAAGTTCGGCAAAACTGAAGCTGTCGACACCGACACAGCATTCCTGGCGGCTTTGCTTGGAGCCGAGGGTCCGGCTCAGCGGCAGCTCTTCCCATACGCGTGGCGACTCGTCGGCCTTGGTCAACGGGATGTAACGCACCCAACCGGACGCAGGTGCCTGCTCACCGCTGCGTGCCTTGAGCATCTGCAAAATCCATTCGCGCTCGATTTCAACCGCGTCTTTCATCGGTTGTTGCGCGCTCAGACGTTCCGGGTACAGCCGTTCGGCACTCAGTACGTTGTTCGACACCGCCAGATTGCCGCGCCGCAGCAAGCAGACAAACAAGGCGAAATCGAGGGTCGCGACGAAGCAGTGACCTTCCTGGGTCAGCGCCGGCAACAGCTCTTCGACATCGGCGCGACGGAACAACGCATTGCTGAATCCGCCAAGCACGTTGACCGGGAATTTTTCAAAGACGCTCAGCAGGTCGTCGCCCTTGAACAGGCCGCTGACCGGCGACAACGCAGTGTTTTCCAGGCGCGACGGCAGGACGATGTCGCTGGCATCCCATAACAGTCGCGGGGCCAACACCAGGCTGACTTCGGCGCGTGACATCTCATGCGCCTGCTGCTCGATGCAATCGGCATAGAGATGATCGTCGTCACACAGGATCTTGATGTACTCGCCCTGCGCTTCCTTTACGCACGCCTGCAGATTGCCGATCAGGCCCAGCGTGCGCGGATTGCGCACGTAGCGCACCGCGACCGCCGATTGCTCGACTACGCGCGCCACGATGCTTTCAATCTCGTTGCCCCGGCTATCGTCGCAGACAATGATCTCGAGATTGGCGTAGCGCTGAGTCACGGCACTGCTCAAGGCCTTGCTGAAAAAGCGCGGGTTGAAGGCCGGAATGACCAGGCTGACGAGGGGAAGTGAATTCACGGCGGGCTCACAGGCGGTGCGAGCCCGCTCAGAAAAGCGAGCCCTTGAAACCGCTAAAGACATTAACTATTGAAGGGACAGGGTATACCGGGCGCCGGGCGCCCGGCTGTCGTCAGATTTTGTTGAACAGGCCCAACTGGCTGATTTTGCTGAACGCCAGTTGCGCGGCTTGCAGCATGGTCTGTTGCAAGGTCAGACGCGTCATCACTTCGGCCGGATCCGAATCACGGATCGAGCCTTGGGTCGTGGCGTTCGCCAGCGTCAGGCTCTGGTTGGTGGTGCTCTGGTCATCCAGCGACTGACCCCGCGCGCCGATCGAAGTGATGGCGGCGCCGATCTGGTTACCGGCGCTGTCGAGGTTGCCGAGGGCCGATTCCATCGCGCCCTGGAACTTCTGCTTGGCCACCGCATCGCCGTCGAGCGGAGTATTCAATGCAGCCATCATCTGGCCCAGGGTGTCGAGCACGTTCTGGGTCTGGTGGTCGTTGGGCTGGATCGAAAACTGGTCGCCATTGGCCGGTGTACCGCCAATGGCGAAAGTCACACCGGCCGCTGTGGCATTGCCGCCGACCATGGTGCCTGACGATACGGGTTTGCTGTCGGCAGTCACCGGTGCCGCGTACAGATCGAAGTCAGTGGCGCTGGTGAACTTGAGCACGGCGCCACCCGGGAAGGTGCTGGTGTACGCCGCCTGGTTGGAAACGCTGGAGCCAGTGATCACGGCAGTCGACGGGTTGCCCGGGCTGCGCGCAGTGGTGAACGAGTCAGGCGTTACCGACAGCTGGAAGCTATGGCCGGCAATCACCGCATCCGGGTTGGTATCACCGGTCTTGAGGTTGATGTTCAGCTTCAGATCGACGCCACGGAAACTCACGGTCTGGTTGGCGCCGTTGGCATTGCTGACCACGCCGTTCTGAGTGGCCTCAGAGGTCACGTCGTTACCCAGCGCATCCGTGATTTTCAACTGGGTGCTGCTGAGGAAGCTGACGGTGTACGGCTCGCCACCGGTGAATTTCGAGTTGTAGGTGGCGGCAGTGCCAACCGTACCGTTGGTCAGCACTACGCGACCGTCATCCACGGCCGGTGCAGTCATTTGCGTCTGCGTGCGGCTGGTGTTGATGGTCTGCTGGAAGGCATCCCAACCGGTGGTGTTGGTCGCAACGTTCAGACCATCGCCAATGCCCAGATTGATGCTGGTCTGGTCACCGTTGTAGGTGTAAGTCCCATCGACATTTTGCGAGTACGGTGCAGTGTCAGTCTTGGAGCCGGAGAACAGGTAATTACCGTCGGCATCCTTGGCGTTCATCAGGCCCAGCACTTGTTGCTGGATCTGGCTCAGCTCGGCCGCATATGCCTTGCGGTCAGCGTCGGTCTTGTTGCCGTTGTTCGCCGCCAGGCCGATTTCCTTGGCGCGTTGCAAGGCGTCGGTGATCGAATCCAGTGTCGATTCCTGCACGGTCAACGTGCTTTTGGTCGAATTGATATTGCCCTTGTATTGCTCAAGCAAGGCACTCTGCTGACCCAGGCGCAGTAAACGGCCGGCACCGACCGGATCATCGGCGGCGGTGTTGATGCGTTGCAGGCTGCTCGCCTCGGCGGCGGTCGCCAGCGCGTTGTTGAAGTTACGCTGATAGTCCGCAGCTTGCGTGCCGTAATATTGGGCGGTGGAAATGCGCATGAATTACGACTCCTTAAAGGCTGTTGATCAGCGTAGCGAAAGTTTCCTGCGCCGCTTTGATGATCTGCGACGAGGCGGTGTAGTACTGCTGATATTTGACCAGGTTGCCGGTCTCTTCATCGAGGTTGACCCCGGACAACGAATCGCGGGCGCCTTTGGCCTGAGTCAGAATCGCCGAGGTGGCGGTGTTGTCCGACTTGCTCTGCGCAGCCTTGGTGCCCACGTTGGTCACCAGTTTGTTGTAGGCGTCGGTCAGGCTGATGCCCTTGCTTCCCGAGCCGGTGTCCACGGTTTGTTTGGTTTGCAATGCGACCAGCGATTGCGCGTTGCGGTTGTCCGAGGACGCCGCGCCGGTCAGGTTCATGGTGAAGGTTTCACCGGCCTTCGGCGTGGCGCTGACGGTGGTCTGTACGGTGAAGGTCTTTTGTACGTTCGGGATGACGGTGGTGTCCATCACCGGGTTGCCGCTGGCATCGACGATGCCGACCTTGAGATTCAAGGTGTTGGCCTGCCCCGGAACGATGGTGCCGGTGCCCATGGAGAAGCCCTTGGCATCAACCAGTTTATACGGCTGACTGCCGTTGGCGGCAGTACCGAACTCCAGTCTGACCGGCGTCGAGTACTTGAGCGCGGCCTGCATGTCGGCCTGCGCCACCGGGTTGTAGATGTCGATGGTGCTGCTGAGCGTCGGCTGGGTGTAGCTGCCGGAATTGTTCGCGCTCGCCACCCCGGTCAACGGCCCTGCTGCGGCGATTTTCTTCGCGTCGGTCAGCACGGTCTGAATGCTGGCTGCCGCGTTACGGGTCGGCGTCACCTTGAAGCTGTCGCCAGCACTCAACGCGCCGCCATTCAGCGCCAGGGTAAAGCCGTCGATCACCGGCGGCGGTGTGGTCGTGGTGCTGAAAGCGCCCATGTCGGTGCCGTCGGAACGCTTGACGCTGTAGTCGGTGGCGCTGGTGAAAGTGATCTGATAATCGCTGGTGGTCAGCTTGCCCGTGTCCTTGATGGTCACATCAAGGTTGCCCGAACCGACACTGTTGCCGTCTTTGGCAATACTGCGCTGACTGATCAGTGCAGCACTGTTGATGTTGTTGAAAATCGCCGCGCCGAAATCACCGTTCTTGTCGATGCCTTGGGCTTGCTGGCTGTTGACCTGATCGGCCACCACCAGCGCCACACGGCCCAGCTCGTTGAGCGCTGGGTCGAGGACTTCGTTGCGATAGGTCAGCAGACCGCCGATTTCGCCACCGCTGATCACGGACGTGATGTCGATGGTGCTCGAACCGCGATCCATCTGGATGCCCATGCGCGACGGGTCGGTCTTGCCTGGCACGGTGCTCAGGGTGTTAGTGGTGTTGCCGACGACCAGTGGCTGGCCGCTGCCGACGTACACGTCGAAGCTGGTGCCGCGCTCTACTACCTGTGCGCCGACCAGCTCGGAGAGCTGACGCACGGCTTCGTTACGAGAATCGAGCAGGTCGTTGGGCTGGCCACCGCTGGTGGAAATCTCGCCGATTTTCTGGTTCAGGTTGGCGATCGAGGTGGCGAGCTTGTTCACCTGGGACGCCATGTCCGAGAGGTTGCCGTTGATCGCGGTGTTCTGATCGGTGAGCTGCTTCGACAGCGCGTTGAATCGGCCGGTCAGCGCCTGCGCGCCGGTCAGCACCGACTGACGCGAAGTGTCGTCGGTGGCCGAAGTCGATACACCCTGCATCGAGGTGAAAAATTTCTGCAGCACGCCGGTCAGGCCGGTGTTGCTGTCGGACAGCGAAGCGTCCAGCCCGATCGACTGAGCGCCGTACGCCGCGGCTTCGCTATTGAGCGAAGTGGCAGTGTGCAGTTGCGTTTCCAGATAGGAGTTGTACACGCGGCGCACATCGGCCAGCGTGGTGCCGGTGCCGATGAAAACGCTGCCGTACTGCTGCGAGGACTTGGTGCCCTGCACGGTTTGCTGGCGTGAATAACCGGCGGTGTCGACGTTGGCAATGTTGTTGCCGGTCGTGGCCAGAGAGGATTGGCTTGCAGACAACCCCGACATCCCGATATTGAGCAAACTCATGATTCAAACCTTACCTTATGTTTATAAAGGCGTCGTGGACACGCCCGCCGCAGCGTAGTTCTGGGTGTCGCTCTGGGTGTTACCCATCTGCCTGGCAATCTGCGAAATCTTGCTTGCGTAGTTCGGGTCGGTCGCGTAACCGGCCTTCTGCAACTCGCGTACAAACTGTTCTGGGTTATCGGCCGACTTCAGCACTTCTTGATAGCGATTGTTGCTCTGCAACAAAGTCACCAGGTCATGGAAGCTGTCCTTGTACGAGGCGTAGGAACGGAACTCGGCCGTCTCCTTGACCATCGCACCATTGCGGAACTCGCTGGTGATCGCCCGGGCCGAATCGCCCTGCCAATTGCTGCTGGCCTTGATGCCGAACAGGTTGTGGCTGCTGCTGCCGTCCTGAGCGCGCATGACCGATTTGCCCCAGCCGGTTTCCAGTGCGGCCTGGGCCACGAGGTAACGCGGATCGACACCGATACGCTCGGCAGCCTCTTTGGCCATCGGCAGCATGGTGTTGACGAATTCGTCGGCCGAACTGAAGGCTTTCTTCGCCGGCGCCAGCGGAATCTGCGCCATCGCGCGACCATAGACCTGCATCTGCCCGCCCGAAGCTTTCTCGGCTACGGCGCGCTCCAGCCAGTCGCCGTTGTACAGCGGGCCAGTGCCGGTGATGGCGACCGTCGTGCTGCGCTGCGGCAACGCGGTGTTGTTGACCGGCGTGCTTGCAACAGTGGCCGAGGGCACCAGACCTGCGAGCAAACGATCCGCCAGTTTCGGCGGCAGTGCCAGACGACGCTGGTTGATCAAGGCCATGTCATTGCTGTGCGCGAGCTGAGTGCTCGGCACTTTGGCCGAACGCGAGGCCCACAGCGGACGCTCGCCATTGAGTCGCGACAGCGCGCCGTTGGTGCCGAGGGTGCCCGCGGCAATCGGCGTCGCCATGTTCGCGGCAGCGGCTTTCGCTTCTGCCTGCTTGGCAGCGGACGCAGCTTCAGCCTCGCCCGGCGCCATCGGTTTGTTCTTCGACATCTGGCGCATCAGCACGTCGGCCAGACCGATACCACCGCCCTCGCGGGACATGGAAACCGCCAGTTGCTGGTCGTACATTTCCTGATACTGCTTGGCGGCCGGCGTATTGAGCGGATTGTCCTCGCCCAGCGCGTTGGTCGCCGAGCGCATCGACTTGAGCATTTCACCGAGAAACAGCGACTCGAATTCCTGCGCAACCTTGCGCATGTTCGCATCGCTGTCCTTGTCGCCGACCTTGAGCTGATTCAGACGATTGAGGTCGGAGTAGGAACCCGAATCGCTGCTGCCAACCACACCGCTTTTGCGCATATCCATAGTGGCCGTCCTCAGATCACGATCAGGTCGGCTTGCAACGCGCCGGCCTGCTTCAGTGCTTCAAGAATCGCCATCAAGTCACCCGGTGCCGCGCCGACCTGGTTCACCGCCCGCACGATCTCGTCGAGGGTAGTGCCCGGGCCGAACTTGAACATCGGTTTGGCTTCCTGTTCGGCGTTCACACGCGAGCGCGGCACGACCGCCGTCTGGCCGTTGGACAACGGACCAGGCTGGCTGACAATCGGGTCTTCGGTGATGGTCACGGTCAGGCTGCCGTGGGTCACGGCGGCCGGCGAGACTTTCACGTTCTGGCCGATGACGATGGTGCCGGTGCGCGAATTGATGATGACTTTCGCCACCGCCTGACCCGGATCGACTTCGAGGTTTTCCAGGATCGACAAGTAGTCGACACGCTGGCTCGGATCGAGTGGCGCGGTCACGCGAATCGAACCGCCATCAATCGCTTGCGCGACGCCAGGGCCGAGCATGTCGTTGATCTTGTCGACGATGCGCTTGGCAGTGGTGAAGTCGGAACGGTTGAGGTTCAGCGTCAGGCTGTTGCCCTGATTGAAACCGCTCGGCACCGAACGCTCCACCGACGCACCGCCAGGGATGCGACCGGCCGACGGAACGTTGACGGTGATCTTCGAACCGTCACGTCCTTCCGCATCAAAACCGCCGACCACGAGGTTGCCCTGAGCCACGGCGTAGACATTGCCATCGATACCTTTGAGCGGGGTCAGCAACAACGTGCCGCCGCGCAGGCTCTTGGAGTTACCGATCGACGAAACGGTGATGTCGACTTGCTGACCGGGCTTGGCAAACGCCGGCAGATCAGCACTGATCGACACCGCTGCAACGTTCTTCAACTGCACGTTGCCCGACCCGGGCGGCACCTTGATGCCGAACTGCGAGAGCATGTTGTTGAAGGTCTGCAGGGTGAACGGGGTCTGCGTCGTCTGGTCACCGGTGCCGTTAAGCCCGACCACCAGGCCATAGCCGATCAATTGGTTGGAACGCACGCCGGAGATACTGGCGATGTCCTTCAACCGTTCGGCTTGTGCAGTGAATGCCACCGGCAACAACAGCGCGGCCAGCATCAGGCTTTTCAGATTCAACGTGGCCACCTAGAAAGGGAACAGCGGGCTGAGGAAGAAACGGTCGAACCAGCCTGGCTGACTCGTATCGGCAAACGCACCGGTACCCGAATAGGTGATGCGCGCATCGGCAACCCGGGTCGACGAAACGGTGTTGTCGGTGGCGATGTCATCGGCGCGAACCATACCGGCGATGCGCACCAGTTCGTCACCGGTGTTCAGCGTCAGCCACTTCTCGCCACGCACCGCGATGATGCCGTTGGGCAACACATCGGCAACGGTGACGGTGATCGAACCGGTCAGGCTGTTGCTCTGCCCCGACTTGGCATCGCCCTTGGTCGAGCGGTCGGCGCTGTAGCCGGCGTTCAGGCTGAGGTCGCCGCCACCAATCGGATTGTTGGTGGTCAGGCTGGAGCCGAACAACGAGCTCAGACCAACCGAGTTGTCACTGTTCTTGTCCATCTGCGAGTTGGCGTTCTTGCTCGCCTGCGTGCGCTCGTTCAGGGTGATGGTGATGATGTCACCGACCCGGAACGCCTTGCGGTCGCTGTACAGGTTCTGCTCGAAACCGGCCTGATAGATCGAGCCGTTATTGGCCGCAGCCGGCAACGGCGTGCGCGGCAGCACCGGAGCGTAGTAAGGGTCATTGGGCTTGGGCGTCGGAGCGACGCAGCCCGCGAGCGAGACCACCCCACTCAATGCCAGAACAGATACAAAGCGATTCATGACCCTACCTCACGGTGTTGCAGGCAGCCTCATGGCCACCCCAAAGACTTGATTACAGATTCTGCGTTACGAACGAGAGCATCTGGTCGGCGGTGGAAATCACCTTGGAGTTCATCTCGTAAGCGCGCTGAGTGGTGATCATGTTGACCATCTCTTCAACGGTGCTGACGTTGGACGTTTCCAGGGTGTTCTGCAGCGTGGTACCGAAACCCGCCAGACCCGGAGTGCCGACTTGCGGCGCGCCGGAAGCAGCGGTTTCCAGGAACAGGTTGTTGCCCACGGCTTGCAGACCGGCCGGGTTGATGAAGTCAGCGGTCTGCAGGTTGCCGATCACTTGCGAAGCGGCGTTGCCAGGCAAGGTCACGGAAACCGTGCCGTCATTGCCGACGGTGAAGGTTTGCGCGTCATTCGGGATAACGATCGCAGGCTCCAGAGCGAAACCGCTGGCGTTGACGATCTGGCCATTGGAATCGAGGTGGAACGTACCGTCACGGGTGTAGGACGTGGTGCCGTCCGGCTGCAGGATCTGGAAGAAACCGCGACCGTTGATGGCCATGTCCAGCGGCTGCTCAGTCGTTTGCAGGCTGCCGGCGGTGAAGTTTTTCTGGGTGCCGACGATGCGCACACCGGTACCCAATTGCAGACCCGTCGGCAGTTCGCTGTCTTGAGTCGACTGAGCGCCTGGCTGGCGTTTGATCTGGTACAGCAGGTCCTGGAATTCTGCGCGGTCACGTTTGAAACCCGTGGTCGACACGTTGGCCAGGTTGTTGGAAATGGTAGTCAGGTTGGTGTCCTGAGCGGACAGACCTGTTTTGGCAACCCATAGAGCCGGAAGCATTCGATTCTCCTCGTGCGCCTGTTTTACGGCGCGACGTTCTGATAATTAGCTGATCTGCAAGACCCGAGCCATGGCCTGGTCGTCGTCTTTGGCGGTGTTCATCATCTTGATGTGCAACTCGAACTGCTTGGCCAGGGCCAGCACCGAGGTCATCTCTTCGACGGCATTGACGTTGCTCGACTCAAGAAAACCCGAGACCAGTTTGACGTTGGCATCGGCCTGCGCCGGCTGGCCGTCCTTGGTGTAGATCGAGCCGTCGAGGCCTTTATTCATGTTCTTGATGTCCGGGTTGACCAGTTTGATCCGGTCGACTTCGGCCATCACGCGCGGGCCTTCACCCATCGCGCGAATACTGATGGTGCCGTCTTCACCGACTTCGATCTGCTGCTCGGGCGGCACGGCGATCGGACCGCCATTGCCCATCACCGGCATGCCGTTGCCGGCGCGCAACACCCCGAGGGCATCGACGTTGAGGCTGCCGGTGCGCACGTAGCTTTCGCCACCGCTCGGGTTCTGCACGGCGATCCAGCCGTTGCCGGTCACGGCCACGTCGAGGTCACGACCGGTCTGCACCAGCGAGCCAGGCGTGAAGTCAGTAGCGGGCCGCTCGCTCATGGCAAACGCACGCGCCGGAAAGCTGTCACCGAACACCGGCATCGAACGCGCCTGTTCCAGGTCGCGCTGAAAACCGTTGGTGGAGATGTTCGCCAGGTTGTTGGCATGCGCCTTTTGCGCCAGTGCGTTCTGGCTGGCGCCGGTCATTGCCACATAAAGGTACTTGTCCACACTCTTTCCTCTGCATGCCGGACGTTTGCCGCCCACCGCTGTACTGCTGAGCCTTAAGCAATTTGCAGACCAACTTTTTTCTGGCAGCACGAAGCCCGGCAAACAAAGGACTTGAAGGGTTTTAGGGGGAAAAGGGAAATGTATCGAAGTCGAAAAACCGGCGGTGGAATGCCGCTATGCGGCAATGCTGATCTCTGAGGTTGCTGAAGAACTTGTGGCGAGGGGATTTATCCCCGATGGGTGGCGAAGCCGCCCCGATACCGATGAACGCAATTCACTTGATACACCGCATTGGATGGCTTTGGGGCGGCTTCGCCACCCATCGGGGATAAATCCCCTCGCCACAGGGGTTCTTCTTAACTTCCGGAATCTTTGCCGACTTCATATTCGCGCAATTTGTTGGCAATCGTGGTGTGCGAGACGCCGAGTCGCTTGCCGAGTTGCCGACTGCTCGGATGCTCCGAATACAACCGCTCCAGCACCGCCTTCTCAAAGCGCCCGACAATTTCGTCCAGCCCGCCCTCAAGCGAAAAATCGCCAAGCGGCTGACGCACGCCGTAATCCGGCAGGCGAATATGCTCAGCCTTGACCGTGCCGCCGTCACACAGCGAAACCGCCTGAAACAGCACGTTCTCCAGTTGCCGCACATTGCCCGGCCAGTGGTAATGACTGAGCCGATCCATCGCCGCTGGCGCCAGTTTCGGCAGTGCGCAGCCGATCTGCCGACTGGCCTGATCGAGGAAGTGTTCAACCAGCGGTGTCAGCCCGTCGAGGCATTCACGCAGTGGCGGGATGTGCAGCGAAAGCACGTTCAAGCGATGGTACAAATCCTGACGAAACTCACCGCGCGCGCACAGTTCGGACAAGTCCACCTGCGTCGCGCAGATCACCCGCACATCCAGATACACCTCTTCATCACTGCCGACGCGACGGAAGCAACCGTCCTGCAAAAAGCGCAGCAATTTCACCTGCAGCCGCGGGCTCATTTCGCCGACGCCATCGAGAAACAACGTACCGCCCGCCGTCAGCTCCAGCAGCCCGAGCTTGCCTTCGGCGCGCGCACCTTCGAAGGCGCCGGGGCCGTAGCCGAACAGCTCGGTCTCGGCCATCGACTCCGGCAAACCCGCGCAGTTGAGCGCCATCAACGGCGACTGCCCGCGCGGACTCGCCAGGTGACAGGCGCGCGCCAGCAATTCTTTGCCGGTGCCGGTTTCGCCTTCTATCAATAGCGGCGCGTCCAGCGGTGCCATACGCCGAGCTTCGCGCACCACGGCGGCCATGACTTTGGAACTCTGGAAGATGCTGTCGAAGCCGCGCAGTTCCTGTTTGCGCACGTTGTAGATGCGCTCGCCGACCCGGTCCGCGCGATGCAACGTCAGCACCGCGCCGGCCATGGCTTCGCTGTCGTCGTGTTCGGATTGCAGCGGTGCGATGTCGGCGAGAAACACATCACCCTTGACCTTGACCCGCATGCCGTTGATCCGCGATTTGTTGGCGCGCACCAGTTCCGGCAAGTCGAAATCTTCGGCGTAACGCGACAGCGGAATTCCCGGAACCTCGTCGACGCGCACCCCGAGCAACTGCGCCGCCGCGCGGTTGGCCGCCACGATCGAGCCGCCCATATCGATCGACAGCACCGGAAACTCCAGCGCGCCGAGCAAGGCGTTCAATTCCATATGCCGACGTTCGCTGGGCATCAGCCCGACGCGCTTGACGCCAAACACCCCGGCAATCGCTTCGAACTTCGGGCGCAGCGCCTGGAACTGAATGTTGATCAGGTTCGGGCAATGCAGGTAGATCGCGTTGCCGTGCTCGCCACCAACTTCGCCACGCGCGACGTTGATCCCGTACTCCACCAGCAAGTTGAGAATGTCGCGCAGGATGCCGATGCGGTTCTGGCAGTGGACTTTGATACGCATATAGAAGGCCCGATACAGGTCAATGGGCGGGTTGGCGCGGATTTTTCTGCGCCGGTCGCAAGATAGTCGTCAAGATTATGTGACAGCCGAAGGCTTTTTCACACCCGGCAATCACCGCAAACACGACTTTGCGCACTATACGTAACGAAAACTTTACGAATGACGCTGAGTTTGCCCACGCCCACAGGTTTCAACCTGCTGCATCAACCCGCGCTCTCAGGTAATTCTGAATCCATCGCTGGACATAACAAGAACGAATTCCCCTAGCAGGAGAGCAGTATGAAGCAGACGCAATACGTGGCTCGCGAGCCCGATGCGCAAGGTTTTATCGACTACCCCGCCGAAGAACACGCGGTGTGGAACACGCTGATCACCCGCCAGTTGAAAGTGATCGAGGGTCGCGCGTGCCAGGAATACCTGGACGGTATCGAAAAACTCGGTCTGCCCCACGACCGCATTCCGCAACTCGGCGAGATCAATAAAGTCCTCGGCGAGACCACCGGCTGGCAGGTCGAACGCGTGCCTGCGCTGATTCCCTTCCAGACCTTCTTCGAATTGCTCGCCAGCAAACGCTTCCCGGTGGCCACGTTCATTCGTACCCGCGAAGAACTGGACTACCTGCAAGAGCCGGACATTTTCCACGAGATCTTTGGTCACTGCCCGCTGCTGACCAACCCGTGGTTCGCTGAATTCACCCACACCTACGGCAAGCTCGGCCTGCAAGCCAGCAAGGAAGAACGCGTGTACCTGGCGCGTCTGTACTGGATGACCATCGAGTTCGGTCTGGTCGACACGCCGCAAGGCCAGCGCATCTACGGCGGCGGCATTCTGTCCTCACCAAAAGAAACTGTGTACTCGCTGTCGGACGAACCTGAGCATCAGGTCTTCGATCCACTGGAAGCCATGCGTACGCCGTACCGCATCGACATCCTGCAACCGGTCTACTTTGTCCTGCCGAACCTCAAGCGCCTGTTCGACCTCGCCCACGAAGACATCATGGGTATGGTCAAGCAAGGTATGCAGATGGGTCTGCACGCGCCGAAATTTCCGCCAAAGCCGAAAGCGGCCTGAGCAGAACCCGCTCGCGACTTGCGTGCAAAGATAGTAATTTCCAACAAGAATCGAACTCAGGAATACACCATGTCCACTTTGAACCAAGCCCACTGCGAAGCCTGCCGCGCCGATGCGCCACAAGTCAGCGACGAAGAACTGCCGATCCTGATCAAGCAGATCCCTGACTGGAACATCGAAGTTCGCGACAGCATCATGCAGCTGGAAAAAGTTTTCCTGTTCAAGAACTTCAAACACGCGCTGGCCTTCACCAACGCAGTCGGCGAGATCTCCGAAGCCGAAGGTCACCACCCGGGCCTGCTCACCGAGTGGGGCAAAGTCACCGTGACCTGGTGGAGCCACTCGATCAAAGGCCTGCACCGCAACGACTTCATCATGGCCGCGCGCACTGACGAAGTGGCCAAGACCGCAGAAGGACGCAAGTAATGCACTTCGACGCCATTGGCCGGGTACCCGGCGATCCGATTCTCGGTTTGATGGAGGCTTATGCGCAGGATGCCAATCCGCGCAAATTCGACCTTGGCGTCGGCGTTTACAAAGATGCCCAAGGCCTGACGCCGATCCCCGAGGCGGTGAAAATCGCCGAGGCGCGTCTGGTCGAGAGCCAGAACACCAAGACCTACATCGGTGGCCACGGCAATCCGTTGTTCGGCAAAGTCATCAATGAGCTGGTGCTCGGCGCTGATTCGGCACTGATCGCCGAACAGCGTGCCGGCGCCACCCAGACACCGGGCGGCACCGGCGCCCTGCGCCTGGCCGCGGACTTCATCGCCCAGTGTCTGCCGGGCAAAGGCGTCTGGCTGAGCAACCCGACCTGGCCAATCCACGAAACGATTTTCGCGGCGGCCGGGGTCAAGGTCAGCCATTACCCATACGTGGGCAGCGACAATCGTCTCGACGTTGAAGCAATGCTCGAAGTGCTCAATCAAGTACCGAAGGGCGACGTGGTTCTGCTGCACGCCTGCTGCCACAACCCGACCGGTTTCGACCTCAGTCATGACGACTGGCGCCGCGTGCTGGACGTAGTGCGCAGCCGCGATCTGCTGCCGCTGATCGACTTCGCCTATCAGGGTTTTGGTGATGGTCTGGAGCAGGACGCGTGGTCAACCCGACTGTTCGCGGCCGAGCTGCCGGAACTGCTTATCACCAGTTCGTGCTCGAAGAACTTCGGCCTGTACCGCGACCGCACCGGTGCGCTGATCGTCTGCGCGAAAAGCGCCGACAAGCTCATCGACATCCGCAGCCAACTGGCCAACATCGCCCGCAACCTGTGGTCGACCCCGCCGGATCACGGCGCGGCAGTCGTCGCCACCATCCTCGCCGACCCCGAGCTGAAAAGCCGCTGGGCCGACGAAGTTGAAGCCATGCGCCTGCGCATCGCCCAACTGCGCAGCGGTCTGGTCGAAGCGCTGGAACCGCACGGCTTGCGCGAGAAGTTCGCACACATTGGCGTGCAACGCGGGATGTTCTCCTACACCGGTCTGTCGCCGGAACAGGTGAAACAACTGCGCGAGCATCACAGCGTGTACATGGTCAGCTCGGGCCGGGCGAACGTCGCCGGGATCGATGCAACCCGCCTCGACCTGCTGGCCGAAGCGATCGCCAACGTCTGCAAATAACCAAACACCGCAACACCCCTGTGAGAGCTAGCCTGCTAGCGATAGCGCAAAGTCAGTCGATGCATCATCGAATGACACACCGCCATCGCTAGCAGGCTAGCTAGCTCCCACAGTTGTTTGTGTTAGCTGTACCAACGAACCAATCGCTGATGTCGTCGCTCGATAGCGTCAGATCTTTCTTAAGTAATCCAAAGCATTTAAACGCAATCAACCATGGCTGTTTATCGACACGCCGTGATACGCCCAAAAGGCTACAAAACCTTGCGCCGTTGCCTACGGCTACGCCAGAATCCGCCGGCTTGTGCGTCCACGGCTCGCTGCGTAACTTGGTCCGTATCACTGATCCTCAGTGATCGGGTTTAGTAGCCTGCGGTAATTTGGCTGGACGTGCGCACCTCAGACGGATATCTCGATATCTGCTCTTGATGGTGGCTGTACGCAGGGCGCCTTCGGGCGCGCCGGCTTTTAGCTGAGTTCCCCGGTCTACTAACCTGCGTACAGCTGCCACCCCTTGCGTTTAGTAGCAAAAGGGCTGGCGCTCCATTCAGGAACACAGCTTATGCATAAGGTCACACCGAATCCGCCGGTCATTGAACCGGCATCAGTCACAGATCCAGCCTCCCCCTACGAATGCCCCGATTCGAAAACATTTAACAAGGCCGCCGAGCGAGCGCTCGCCTTTTACCTAGGCCCGCCCACCGCCAAAATCATGGCCGCGCCCTACTATCCCAATCGCCTCTACATGGCCAACCCGAAGTCCAGCAACGAATCCATGTTGGTCGACGCCAGCGAAACCCTGGGATCAGCCAACGTCATGCTCAATGACTTCGCCGCTTTGCTTGAAGGGACGCATCGCAAGACCTTGCTGGGGATCGCGCAGATCGTGATGCTGGGGGAATTGGCGGTCAATCAGGTGCTGGATAATCTGGTACCGACTGAGTAACTCCCTGTGGCGAGGATAAGTCCTCGCCACTTTCTACCTTCGACACCCCTGGATATCGCCTCGTAATTAGCGAGAAGTAGAAGTAAACACACCAGTGCTTTCTACTACGTATTCGTCCCAGTTAATAATCTCTTTCGGAAAATGTGAAGGAAAACTATCCGCCAAAACGGAAATACGGCGATTTTCAAGCATTTGCATAGAAGATGTTTCCACCCCTTTTTTTGAGAGTATGTGCGCAAGTTCCCACATCGGAAGGTTGTCGGGAACGTTCGAAAAAATTCTTGTCTCCACCGTGTTCACCTTTAATAAAAAGTCTGCGAGAACTTAATTGATCTCGCAGACATCATGCCTGCGATTCAGGCGCCTGAAACCTGACAGAAATGACAGTTTTTTAGTGAAAATTGCGCTATTCAGCTAAGCGTTCCGTTCGTTTCGGGCATAACCAATCAGATCGTGATGCTGGGGGAATTGGCGGTTAATCAGGTGCTGGATAATCTGGTACTCACCGAATATCCCTGTGGGAGCGTGGCTTGCCCGCGATGGCGGCGTATCAGGCGACATCAATGTATGGCGTGCCGACGCCATCGCTGGCAAGCCAGCTCCCACAGTGATTTGTGGGCTGCCTCCTTCCATGCGGCCATTTGTCGCAATAAATGGATATAAAACTTAGATTGTCATTTTTCCTGCTGTATCCTGCGCAGGCTTTCTGAAAGCGCGGATCTACCAGATCTATCAACAGACTTAGCGAGGAGCGCAACCATGCACGAGATTCCTAATCTCCCCTTCCCAAGCCTGCACGAACCTGAGCAGACGACCACGCAACAAGCCGGCGCAGCACAGGCCGAGCCGCAAGAAGCAGTTGAAAGCCGTCCGGCCGACAGCGACGAGTAAGCAATACCCGCCGTACAGACCGTGTGGAAAGCGCTAAGATGCGCTTTCCACACTGCCTGAAACCTGAGCCACCATGTCCAAAGAATTCGATGAACAGCAGGCCGCGACCCTGATCGGTGCCACCGAGAAGATGATCGAGATCTGGAGTCGCCTCTCGCCGGAGAAGCAAGCCGCCCTGCTCGCCCGTTTCGGCAGCGAAGAAAACGCCCTCGCCGCGTTGGTCACCACGCAATTGGTCGCCCCGGCCAAATAGTTTTACTTTTCCCCGCCCCACACACGCCCACGCCGGTATCATGAGCAGCCTATCTATTCTGCTCGTCCCGTGGATCGTTACCCATGTCGTTGTCTATGCCAGAACCCCAGCGCCCCCTGGCGGTTACGCTGCAAGTCGTTTCCATCGTCCTCTTCACGTTCATCGGCTACCTGAATATCGGCATTCCACTTGCCGTGCTACCCGGTTACGTCCACAGCGACTTGGGTTTTGGCGCGGTCATCGCCGGGCTGGTGATCAGCGTGCAATACCTTGCCACCCTGCTCAGCCGCCCGTATGCCGGCAAGATCATTGATAACAAGGGCAGCAAACTGGCGGTGATGTATGGCTTGGCCGGGTGCGGTCTGAGCGGTGTGTTCATGCTGATTTCGGCGTGGACGCAGAGCTTGCCGATGCTCAGCTTGATCAGCCTGTTGATTGGTCGCCTGGTGCTGGGCAGCGCGGAAAGTCTGGTCGGCTCGGGTTCGATCGGCTGGGGCATTGGCCGGGTCGGCGCGGCAAACACCGCCAAGGTGATTTCGTGGAACGGCATTGCCAGTTACGGCGCCATCGCCATTGGTGCGCCACTGGGCGCACAGTTGGTCAGAGAGTTGGGCTTGTGGAGCATGGGCGTGAGCATCGTGCTGCTGTCGGTGCTCGGCCTGTTGCTGGCGTGGCCGAAAATTGCTGCGCCGATCGTGGTCGGCGAGCGCTTGCCGTTCATGCATGTGCTGGGCCGAGTGTTTCCGCACGGTTGCGGTCTGGCGCTGGGATCGATTGGTTTCGGCACCATCGCGACCTTCATCACGCTGTATTACGCGACGCAACATTGGGAAAACGCGGTGTTGTGCCTGAGCCTGTTCGGTGCCAGTTTCATTGGCGCGCGGCTGCTGTTTGGCAACCTGATCAACCGACTTGGCGGGTTTCGCGTGGCGATTGCCTGTCTGTCGGTGGAAACCCTGGGCCTGCTCCTGCTGTGGCTTGCGCCGGACGCGCATTGGGCATTGGCCGGTGCGGCGTTGAGCGGGTTCGGTTTCTCGCTGGTGTTCCCGGCGCTCGGGGTGGAAGCGGTGAACCTGGTGCCGGCCTCCAGCCGTGGTGCGGCGGTCGGGGCTTATTCGCTGTTCATCGATTTGTCGCTGGGCATCACCGGGCCGCTGGCCGGGGCGATTGCGGCGGGCTTCGGCTTTGCTTCGATCTTTCTGTTTGCCGCCCTCGCTGCCCTAAGCGGTCTGGGCTTGAGCATCTATCTGTACCGGCACACCGCCAAGTACCGCGGAGACTAGAAATCCACCTTGCCGCGCCCGGCCTTGATGCTGCCGCGCTTGGTTTTCGATTCGAGCCGACGCTTCTTCGAACCGAGAGTCGGCTTGGTCGGGCGGCGTTTCTTTTCGACTTTGGTGGCGCTTAGAATCAGCTCGGTCAGGCGCTCCAGCGCATCGGCGCGGTTAGCTTCCTGCGTACGGTATTGCTGAGCCTTGATGATCAACACGCCATCGCTGGTGATGCGACTGTCGCGCAACGCGAGCAGACGCTCCTTGTAGAACTCCGGCAAGGACGAAGCAGGAATGTCGAAGCGCAGGTGCATGGCACTCGAGACCTTGTTGACGTTCTGTCCACCCGCGCCTTGCGCACGAATGGCGGTCAACTCGATCTCGGCATCCGGCAGATGCACAGTGTTGGAAATCTTCAGCATTGCATTCTCATCGTGAAACCTGACGTCTCGTTACATCCCTGAAGCTGCTCGTGGGCACGGCTTCAAGGGCATTTCCAATTTCTGACCGGCCACTATACACAGATGAAGTATCATCCCCGCCCATACAACCTTGGCAC
The DNA here is from genome assembly GCF_048822895.1 of Pseudomonas sp. P4795. Lineage (NCBI taxonomy): Bacteria > Pseudomonadati > Pseudomonadota > Gammaproteobacteria > Pseudomonadales > Pseudomonadaceae > Pseudomonas > Pseudomonas sp. P4795. Next base: position 169,321 of record NZ_JBMFBT010000009.1, read on the forward strand.
TAACTATCCCAATGCAGGAAGCATAAGCATGACCAGCAAAGCAGTTATCGTTTTCAGTGGCGGACAGGACTCCACAACCTGCCTGATTCACGCCCTCGCCCACTACGATGAAATTCACTGCATCACCTTCGACTATGGTCAGCGCCATCGCGCGGAAATTGAAGTTGCCCAGCACCTTGCGAAGAAGCTCGGCGTGGTCGTGCATAAAGTGCTCGATGCTTCTTTGTTGAATGAGCTGGCGATCAGCAGCCTGACACGCGACAACATTCCGGTGCCGACCGTGAACAGCTCCGGTGAAAGTATTCCGAGTACCTTCGTGCCGGGCAGAAACATCCTGTTTTTGACCCTGGCTTCGATTTATGCGTATCAAGTTCAAGCGAAAACAGTCATCACCGGTGTTTGCGAGACTGACTTCTCTGGCTATCCAGACTGTCGAGATGAGTTCGTCAAGGCTTTGAACAAAGCCATTGAGCTAGGCATGGATTACCCATTGAAGCTGGAAACGCCGCTGATGTGGCTGAACAAGGCAGAAACCTGGGCCTTGGCCGATTACCACAATCAACTGGATTTGATTCGCGAACAAACACTGACTTGCTATAACGGCATTATGGGCAGCGGATGTGCCGATTGCGATGCTTGCAATCTTCGCGCGAAAGGACTGAACGAGTTCTTGAATAACAAATCGCAAGTTACACAGAGCTTGAAAGCCAAGCTTAAACTTTCGTAAAACACAAAATCGCTCACTCAGACATGCACACAATGGCATGCCAAGTGAGCGCCAGCCTTGGCTTATCGAGTCTGGACTGCGCCTGTCAAATATTTCTTGAACAATGACCTTGCCCCGTATGCAGGCAAGACGTTAAAGAACGCAAAGCAGACTTTAATCGCAATCTGAACGTAGATCATGCTGAGGATCGCACTGTTCTCCATAACGCCATAAAACGCGATATAGCAGAACAGAAAACTGTCGATGATTACCGCAAACAACGTACTCAAAAACACCCGCAGGAACAGAAACTTCGAGTTGGTGAGTTCTTTGATTTTGCACAACAACCAAGAATTTATGTTTTCAGACACCAGAAACGAAATAGAAGATGCAACCAGCACTGAAGACAACTGGCTGATGACATCATTGTAAGGCCCATCGAGTTTCCAGCCTGGCAAGCCAGGAAGATGAGTGGTAATGGCCAACAGAATAATAATGGCCGCATTGCTGATGAAGGCAAAAAGTATCGCCTTGCGCGCCAGTCTCAGGCCAAACGTCTCATTCAGCAAATCAACGATCAGAAACGTCAGGGGATACAGGAATGTCCCCGGTGTCACGACGACATCGAAGTATTCCAGATAAATTGGCTTGGTCGCGGCAATACTGGTGAAGATATAGAGTGTGAACAGCATCAGGTTCAGAATGATGTAAATCATCCATGAACTCTCATGACGGTCGTTCATTTCGTAGGCGGTGAGCGCCCCGCCCTGGGAGTAGAACTTCTTGTACAGGTTTTTCACTTCGATTTTATTCAGATTATCCATAATCTCACTATTCAACACTTCGCTCAGTTTTATTTTAATGATTTTGCCCGTCGCGATAATCATGATCACGGCCAGGCTTTTTTCGTTTTCAAATCCCAATAGCTTGTATTTGCTGTTTTCCATTTCAACACTACAGCCCATTAAATCGTTCCTCGATTATGTCTCCGACAACACAAAAACGATCCGCAACAACGCCGACCTCTTTGGTTATAAGCAGCTTTTTGGTGATGTGGTCATACACCAGCTTTTCCCTGTCGCTGGTTGACGAACCTTTTTGCACTATCAATAAATCGCTCGACTCATTCTTGCCGCTGATTTCGTTTTCCAACAGCACACCGATCAAATTGAAGGATGTTCCGAAATAGTAGGTCAATGGGAAAATGGTCGCCAGCTCACCAATTCGCTTATTCAGATTCTGTAGAACCAGACTCTCTTTCAGAATAGGCACTGCGGCGGGGTTCATATTGCCCTGCGGTGAAATACTGCTGTCTATTATTTCCTTCTCTTGAAAATCGATAGTTTCTATTTCTTCATAAGAAACGCCGAAAAAATCAGAAATCTTACGCACCGTGGACTGCTGTACGTTTACCACCTTGCCTTCGAGAATGTTATAGATGGTAGTTCTGGTCAGGCCACTGGAGTTGCACAAGGACAGTTGAGTTTCACCGCGACTTTTTATCAAGTACTTGATGTTGTTCTTGAGATTCTCCGATCTTTCTTTTCTGTGCATGAAATGCTTACCCGTCCTTTTTATCCGCAATCAAGGATACGCCCTGAATACTCACTCAGTACTCACAAGCGAAGTACTTGATTACGGCTTTCTCCGTATGAAAGCCGCGAGCGATCATAGCATCGCTCCATTCCTTGAGCCCGGCACACGCAGTTTTACACCTAACCCCCATGCAAAAAGAATCATTTTCTTTGAATAATGTTCATTTTTCTGATTAATTCGGTGGCATTCCTGACTGAAAAATCTATGATGCACCCAGCCGTCCTGCGCTCAAAGCATCGTGCTCAGGTATGAAACGCTGGCTGCCGGTACAGACGTTAGTTGGGCGCGCATGGGCGCCACAACACGGATCGTCTGCATCGGAGGTACACCACGCAAGCTCAGGAAAGTCGCGCTGTTGTTCGCAGCGCGCAACACACAGGGAAGGTAAACAGACGATGGCAGTCATGACTGAACAGCCTGCGAGCCAGGTAGATTTGCTGCGCCGTGGCCTGGCGGATCTTCGTGCAGAAGATGCCGAACTGGCGCAGATCCTCGACGCTGAAATCACGCGTCAACACCGCACGCTGTCGCTGATCTCCTCCTCCAGCGCAGTCAAGCCGCGCACTTTGGTGGCATCCGCTTCGACGCTGGTCAACGTAACCGCTGAAGGCATGCTCGGCCGACGCGGTCACACCGGTTGCGAAAACGCCGATCGGGTTGAGTCGCTGGCCGTGCGCAGAGCGCGCGAATTGTTCGGCGCCCAATACGCAAACGTGCAATCGCATTCGGCGTCGAACGCCAATTACCAAGTGCTGACGGCCCTGCTTGAGCCTGGCGATACTCTGTTGGGAATGGCCGTCGAACATGGCGGGCACCTCACCCATGGCTGCCCGACTGCATTCTCCAGCGACTACTACAAGGCCATCCAGTACGGCACGACTGCGCAAGGCCTGATCGATTACGACGAGGTGCGCACGCTGGCGCTGGCGCATCGCCCGCGCATCATCATGTGCGGCGCAACGGCTTACTCGCGTGTGGTGGATTTCCAGCGTTTTCGCGAAATTGCCGATGAAGCCGGCTCGCTCCTGCTGGCTGACATTTCGCACATCGCCGGACTGGTTGCCACCGGGCGCCATCCGAATCCGATCGACGTTGCGCACGTCACCACCACTTGCACTCACAAGCAACTCGCCGGCCCGCGTGGTGGCTTGATTCTGTCCGGCCGAGACGCGAACACCAAAGTCCCCGGCCTGCGGATCACCTTCAGCCGTGCGCTTGAGCAAGCCGTATATCCGGGCATGCAGGGCGCGCCGGCAGTGAACATGATCGCGGCCAAAGCGGCGGCACTGGGCTACGCGATGTCTGCCGAATTCGACGCTGACATGGCGCGCATCCGCGCCACGGCAGAGGCGATGTCCAGCGCGTTTCAGGCGCATGACTACGAGGTCATCGGCGGCGGCAGTGACAACCATACGATTCTGCTGCGCCTGCGTGGCGGCATCACCGGCTGCATGGCGCAATCGGCGCTGGATCAGTGCGGGATCATCGTCAACCGCCATCGCGTACCCGGCGAAACCCGAGCGTCCCACATCACTAGCGGCTTGCGCATCGGCACTGGCTGCATGGCGCAGCGTCACATCGATGCCCAAGGCTGCCGCGAAGTCGTCGAGCTGATCTGCCGGATTCTCGACAACCTCACGCCACTCGGCGAGCAGGATTACACGCTGCAACCTGCACTGCGTGAGCAATTGCGCCTACAGACTGAAGCGCTGTGCATGCGCTATCCCATCGCAGATTACGCATAACCCGTCTTGCGCAGACAAAAAACCCGGCGCTTGGCCGGGTTAGTTGTTTGTGCGTCAGCGCTTACTTGGCAGCACCTGCCGCCTGCACAGCTTGTTGCGCGCCGCGTTTGTTCTTGATCACGTAGCAGACCCACATGAACACGACCCACACCGGAATCGCGTACACCGAGATCTGGATGCCCGGAATCAGCAGCATCACACCCAGAATGAATGCAACGAATGCCAGGCAGATGTAGTTGCCGTACGGATACCACAGCGCTTTGAACAACGGCGTCTGCCGGGTCTTGTTCATGTGCTGGCGGAACTTGAAGTGCGAGAAGCTGATCATCGCCCAGTTGATCACCAGCGTCGCTACAACCAGCGACATCAGCAGCTCAAGCGCGTGTTGCGGGATCAGGTAGTTAAGCAACACTGCCACCAGCGTCACCGCTGCGGAAGCAAGGATCGAACGCACCGGCACGCCGCGCTTATCGATCTTCGCCAGCGCTTTCGGCGCATCACCTTGCTCGGCCATGCCCAACAACATGCGGCTGTTGCAGTAGGTGCCGCTGTTGTACACCGACAACGCAGCGGTCAAGACCACGAAGTTGAGGATGTGCGCGGCGGTGTTACTGCCGAGCATCGAGAACACTTGTACGAACGGGCTACCGCTGTAGGAATCGCCGGAGGCATTGATGTTGGCCAGCAGGGCATCCCACGGCGTCAGCGACAGCAGGATCACCAGTGCGCCGATGTAGAAAATCAGGATGCGGTAGATCACCTGGTTGATGGCTTTCGGGATCACGGTCTTCGGCTGATCGGCTTCAGCTGCGGTGAAACCGAGCATTTCCAGGCCGCCGAAGGAAAACATGATGATTGCCATGGCCATCACCAGACCGCTGACGCCATTGGGGAAGAAACCACCGTGCGACCACAGGTTGCTCACCGACGCTTGCGGGCCGCCATTGCCACTGACCAGCAGATAGCTGCCCAGCGCGATCATGCCGACAATCGCCACCACCTTGATGATTGCGAACCAGAATTCGGCTTCACCGAAGACTTTGACGTTGGCCAGGTTGATCAGGTTGATCAGCACGAAGAAGCCAGCAGCGGTCACCCAGGTCGGAATATCCGGCGCCCAGTAGTGCACGTACTTGCCGACCGCTGTCAGCTCGGACATGCCCACCAGAATGTACAGAATCCAGCAGTTCCAGCCTGACAGGAAACCGGCAAAGCCGCCCCAGTACTTGTGCGCGAAATGGCTGAAGGAACCCGCCACCGGCTCTTCAACGATCATTTCGCCGAGCTGGCGCATGATCATGAACGCGATGAAGCCGCAGATGGCATAGCCGAGGATCATCGACGGGCCGGCGGATTTCAGGACCCCGGCCGAGCCGAGGAACAATCCGGTACCGATCGCGCCACCGAGGGCGATCAGTTGAATGTGTCTGTTTTTCAGGCCGCGTTTCAGCTCGCCTGATTGCGAGGGTTGTCCACTCATGAAAAAGGTCTCACGCAAGGTTTGATGATGTTCAGTAGACGTTGCTGCAAGGTTGCGATTTGGCAGCCTCGATCAAACCCCAGCGCAGGCACCAGGAGTTCAGCTTTTTTACAACGGTCATGCGTCACCTGTTTGTTTTTATCTGTGACGAAATCGAACCCGGCACGCTCGTGACGCGACGGAGTGAACAAGGCGGATGGCCTTGAGATTTACGCGATTACGCAGAGGGTCACAGCTAAAACGCGGCGCATTGTACACCGCTAACCCCCTGCTGCCAGACACCGCTGGATCAGCGTGTCGGTTGCCGGGATTGCGCGTGTCCGCCTCGAGTAGCCCGGGCGACTGCAAAATTTGATTCAGGCCTTTGCAGGCCGTCGGTATGGACGAGTGAAAAGTCGCCCACAGAGGAGAGGTGAAATCGGATTACGGCGTTCATTGCGCCTCCTTCTTGTTATGCACCTGCACGACAGGCGTAGGGCGCATCTCATCGTTCAAAGCGTTCTGAAACAAGCGCGCCAGAGCCTTGCACGGCTCAGCACAGGCGGGCCTTCGGCATGAATTCCTTACAGCCGCGCCAAGCTCCGTAATCCATGGGACTAAAGCGCGTATTTCGTAAACAATACGTTACATCGCGTAACGCATAGTTTCCGATTCAGAAAAATCTGTAGGTCGTCTGCAAATTGACGGAGGCAAGCTTGCTAACGAAAAAGCCGTTTAGTTTTTTGTTTTCAAATAAGAAAACGCCGTCAGAAAAACGGAATAAAAAGTTCATTTAAAAATTAAATGGATAATTTTTTGCGCAACAAAACATCGTCAACTAGGTTCTTCACGTCCTGCCGGGGTTCGTGACCGGCAAGTCAGCGCACTGTTCCGCGAGCCATTGGCCGTTGAGAGTGCGCCGCTATTCCAATCGTGAAAGTCATCTAGGAGATCGACCATGCAAGTACTGGAAAAAGACCTGGACACCGAACTGCAACTGGACGAATGGTTCGAAGCACCGACTCATGACGCCGCCGTGGAAATGATGCAAGCCGACGCGGTCGTACCGTTCGGCACGGCGATGTGGCCTCTGTAACACGTCCCGGGCAGGCACGATCCGGCCGGTCGTGCCTGCCGCTTTTCTCACGGTCTGTCCGGGAGGGCTCATGGATAAGCCACGCGCGATTTCGCATTTCCTCTACTACCTCGAACATCACCCAGCCTTGGCCGGACTTGAATCAGCCAAGGTGCTGCTGGGGCACACTGCCGATTACGAAGCGCTGACCGGCGCCATCGCCGAACAATCCGGCGACCATCCGCGCTTCCAGTTCAGCGCCCGACGCCTGGACCTGGAATCCACCGCAGCGCTGACTTCGGCGATCACCGACAGCGATCTGTACATTTTCTTCTACGACTCTTCCACCCTGCCCAACCCGCGCCCCGAAGGCCCGGAGTTTGTCCGCGCGCTGCAAGCGGTAATGGCCGAGAACTGGAAGAAATCGCTGCTGTTCAAGGACTACGGCGATTATTTCTACGACACCTTCAGCGTCACGCCGCAACGCATTGCCGGGCTGAATAGCCATCTGATCCAGCGCATGTCGCAGGCCACCACCCTGAGTTTCAAGGACGAGCACGGCTCATGGTTCGAAACGCCGATGAGCAGCATCAAGAAATGGACCGACATCAACGGTGTCGGCAATTTCGATCTCGCGCCAGGTGAAATCGCCACTCACAGTGAAGCGATCAATGGCCATGTGAAGTTCAAAGGCACGTTCCTCAGCACCATTCCGTTTGCGCGCAAGTACGGCGTGCTGGAGTCGCCGCTGGAGCTGTGGATCGAGAATTCGACCATCAGCCGCATCGCCACCGAGGTGCCGGGGCTGGAGCATGATTTCAACAAGTACCTGGATGCCAACCCGTCGAACCGGCGGATCGAGGAGCTGGGGATTGGTACCAACGAAGGCGTGAAAAAGCTGTATGCGCGCAATGCCGGATTCGAGGAGCGCCATTGCGGTTTGCATCTTGGGTTGGGTGGTGGGGCCAAGGGCAGTCATCACCTGGATCTGATTTTCTCCAGCGGAGTGTTGGCGCTGGATGACAAACCGGTGTTTGACGGCAGGTTTGTTTTTTAGGCGACTGACGCCATCGCTGGCAAGCCAGCTCCCACAGGGATTATGTCGATTACAGAATTTGAATCCACCCCGAATCCTGTGGGAGCTGGCTTGCCAGCGATGACGGCCTCAAAACCACGACATAACTTTCGCCAGACGAAAAAAAACGCCAACCCTGAGGTTGGCGTTTCTGGTTCAGCGCAAAAACCGCTTACTCAGGCTTGCGACGACCAAAGCCCGGACGCTGACCGGAACCAGCCGGTGCGCCACGGCGCTTGCCCGACGGCTTGTCGCCATCAACCAGCTTGATGCCTGGACGCTTCGGCGCCGGCTTGGCCGGGCGCTTGTTGGTGTCCGCTGGACGATCCGCCACTGGCGTACCGCGACCGGCAGGAGCACCACGCTCGCCACGCTCAGTGCGACCGTTGGCCGGACGCGGAGCGCGCTCGCCGTCACGGGCGCCAGCAGGCTTGCGCGCTGGACGCTCGCCTTCGATGTGCGGCTCACGCGATGGACGCGGGCCGGTCGGGGCGCCAGCGGCTGGACGCAGCGTGCGCACGCGCTCGGTCTTGCCCATCGGGCGCGATGATTTGCGTTGCAGACGCTCGAGCTTGTCTTTGCTCTTGGCATTCAGTTGCGGCATGGCCACCGGGGTCAGGCCGACTTCAGCGCTCAGAATGTCAACTTCATACTGGCTCATTTCGCGCCAGCGGCCCATCGGCAGGTCGGAGTTGAGGAACACCGGACCGAAACGCACGCGCTTCAGACGGCTGACCACCAGACCCTGGGATTCCCACAGACGACGAACCTCACGGTTACGGCCTTCCATCACCACGCAGTGATACCAGTGGTTGAAGCCTTCGCCGCCCGGCGCCTGCTTGATGTCGGTGAACTTGGCAGGACCGTCTTCCAGCACCACGCCAGCCTTCAGACGCTCGATCATCTCGTCATCGACTTCACCACGTACACGCACGGCGTACTCACGGTCCATCTCGTAGGACGGATGCATCAGACGGTTGGCCAGTTCACCGTCAGTGGTGAACATCAGCAGACCGGTGGTGTTGATGTCGAGACGGCCGATGTTGATCCAGCGCCCTTCTTTCGGACGTGGCAGCTTGTCGAACACGGTTGGGCGACGCTCAGGGTCGTCACGGGTGCAGATCTCGCCATCGGGCTTGTTGTACATGATCACGCGGCGGACCGACTCGGCGGCTTCTTCGCGCTTGATGACCTTGCCATCGATGGTGATTGCGTCGTGCAGGTCGACGCGCAGGCCCAAGGTGGCGTCTTTGCCATTGACCTTGATGCGGCCGGCAGTGATCCAGGATTCAACATCGCGGCGCGAGCCGACGCCGATACGGGCGAGGACTTTTTGCAGCTTCTCGCCTGCTGGGCCGATTTCCTGGTCGTCTTTCTGGTCGTTGATACTCATCTGGGCACCTCCCGGTGTGGTCTGTTCAGAACGCTCTGAATTAAGCGTACTGAAGCTTTGAAATCTGGGTTCTTTGCCGAAGGGATCGACGAAGGGTCGCGAATCATACGCGGATGTGAGCGTTGGCGCACCAAAGACTAGCTGATTGATCGACAGTTATTTTCTTTTCCGCCGACCGGCATTGCCCAGTTTGATCAGGCGCAGCGCGGCTTCGGCGAGTACCGTACGCTTGTCGTCCTTGTCGAGTTTCTTCCAGGCTTTGATCTCGCGCTTGCTGCGCCCGCAGCCGATGCAGATGTCATCGGTGAATTTACAGAGGCTGATGCAGGGGTCTTTGGTTGAGCTCATGCTCAGTCCTCGAATTCGCGGCGCTCGGCTTCGATGGCTTCCGCCAGGGCGCGGGCTTCGGCTTCTTCTTCGCTCAGTTCGGGTTCCGGCGCGGCTTGCTCAAGGGCGGCCACGGCGGCCAGCAGTTTTTCCCGGGCTTCAGCGACGCCGAGCACATCGTCTTCCTGCTCTGGTACTGGTTCGGCTTCTGGCTCGGTCTCGAGCTCAATTTCAACTACAGGCTCTGGCGGCTCGTCGTCAAACTCTGTCGACATCGGCTGACCATCCGCCACATCGCGCAGCAAATCGTCGAAGTCGGTCTTGATCCCCTCCTCCATGCTGTCCAGCTCAAGCAGCAAGGTGTGGAAACTGGTTTCTTCCTTCTCCTCCTCCGGCTCGGCGCTGGCGTCGGCCAATTCCTGCAGGCTGGCGGGAACCGGTGCGTCGTCGAAGTCCAGAATCGGGTCCGGTTCCAGCTCGCGCAGTTCGGCCAGCGGCGGCAGGTCGTCGAGGTTCTTCAGATTGAAATGATCGAGAAAAGCCTTGGTGGTGGCGAACATCGCCGGTTTGCCGGGCACGTCGCGGTAACCGACGACGCGGATCCACTCGCGCTCCATCAGCGTTTTGACGATGTTGCTGTTGACCGCCACGCCACGCACGTCTTCGATTTCGCCACGGGTGATCGGCTGGCGATAGGCGATCAGCGCCATGGTTTCGAGCAAGGCGCGGGAATAGCGCTGCGGACGTTCTTCCCACAAGCGCCCGACCCATGGCGAGAACTTCTCGCGGATTTGCAGGCGGTAGCCGGAGGCAACTTCTTTAAGCTCGAACGCGCGACCGTCGCAGGACTTTGCGAGCAAGGTCAGGGCTTTCTTGAAGACCGGCGGCTCCGGGCGCTCGCCTTCTTCGAATAGCTCGAAAAGGCGTTCAAGCGATTGCGGTTTTCCCGAGGCCAACAGAAAGGCTTCAAGCAGGGGCGCCAGCTCGCGGGGTTCAGTCAGGTTCATGTTTCGACTCGTTATTCGGCTCGGGCTCGCACGTGGATCGCGGCGAACGGCTCATTCTGCACCAGCTCGACCAAGGATTCCTTGACCAGTTCAAGGATCGCCATAAAGGTCACCACCACGCCGAGCTTGCCTTCCTCGGCAGTGAACAGCTCGATAAACGGCACAAACCCGCCGCCCTTGAGCCGTTCCAGCACATCGCTCATGCGCTCACGGGTGGACAGCGCCTCGCGGCTGACCTGGTGGCTTTCGAACATGTCGCCACGGCGCAAGACTTCGGCCATGCACATCAGGATTTCTTCCAGCGCCACGTCCGGCAACAGCTTGCGCGCGCGGGCTTCGGGGGCGTCAAGCTTGGGCACCACCACATCGCGGCCAACCCGGCTCAGGCCATCGATACCTTCGGCAGCAGCCTTGAAGCGTTCGTACTCCTGCAAGCGGCGGATCAGTTCGGCACGCGGGTCGTCCTCCTCGTCTTCGATGGTTTCCGCTCGCGGCAGCAGCATGCGCGATTTGATCTCGGCGAGCATCGCAGCCATCACCAGATATTCGGCGGCCAGCTCCAGACGCACCGACTGCATCAACTCGACGTACCCCATGTACTGGCGGGTAATTTCCGCCACCGGGATATCGAGGATGTTGATGTTCTGTTTGCGGATCAGATACAGCAGCAGATCGAGCGGGCCTTCGAAAGCTTCAAGGAAAACCTCAAGTGCGTCCGGCGGGATGTACAGGTCCAGCGGCATTTCCATGACCGCCTGGCCATAGACCATGGCAAACGGCAGTTCTTGCTGGGCGCCGGCCTGCGGATCGACGGTTTCCACTGCGGACATTCAGGCCTCGACCATGAACGGAGCCGGGTCGCCGCAACCGACGCGCACCACTTCCGGATCGTCGCCGGTCAAGTCGATGACCGTCGATGCCTTGATCCCACCGAAACCGCCGTCGATGATCAGATCAACCTGATGCTCGAGCAACTGGCGCATTTCATAGGGATCGGTCAGCGGATCTTCATCGCCGGGCATGATCAGCGTCACGCTCATCAACGGCTCACCCAATTCGGCAAGCAGCGCCAGCACAATCGGATGGCTCGGCACACGCAGGCCGATGGTGCGCTTCTTCGGATGCAGCAGCAGGCGTGGCACTTCGCGGGTGGCGTTGAGAATGAAGGTGTACGGGCCGGGCAGATGCGCTTTGAGAATGCGGAAGGTGCCGGTGTCGATCTTGGCGAACAGACCCAATTGCGACAGATCGCTGCAGATCATCGCGAAGTTGTGCTTCTCATCGAGCTGACGCAAGCGCCGAACGCGCTCCACAGCATTCTTGTCGCCCATCTGGCAACCGATAGCGTAGGAAGAGTCCGTGGGATAAATCACCACCCCGCCCTTGCGGATGATTTCAACAGCCTGTTTGATCAGGCGCGCTTGCGGGTTTTCCGGATGGATCTGGAAAAATTGACTCACATTCTCTACCTGTTCAGACGGCGGCAATAACTGTGTCATGTTTGAACCGGCACCACAGGGGCGGCAGGTCCTCAGGAAGCGGCCGGTACTGGCCGATCTCGGACCAGCCACCAGGGCCATGGAAATCACTGCCGGCAGTGACCAGCAGACCGAACTCACGGGCAAGGATCGCCAGGCTGCCCACCTGTTCTGCGGGCTGATGGCCATTGACCACCTCGATTGCGTGCCCGCCTGCTTGAATATAGTCGGCAATCAGTTTTCGGCGCTTGCTGCGGGTGAAATCGTAGTGCCACGGATGCGCCAGACTGACCCAGGCCCCGGCGGCGCGCAGCGTGCCGACAGTCTCTTCCAGGCTCGGCCAGTGTTGCTTGACGTCGCCCAGCTTGCCGGCGCCGAGCCATTTGCGAAACGCTTCGGCGCGATCCTTGACGAAACCTTCACGCACCATCCAGTCGGCGAAATGCGGACGGGCCGGGGCGTTGCCGCTGTCGCCGAGTTCCTGCTGGATCTGCCGCGCGCCATCGAGGGCGCCGGGCATGCCTTTGAGCGCAAGTTTGCGGCTTATCTCTTCCGACCGTAGCCAGCGGCCATCGTGCAATTTGGCGATCGCCTCGACCAACGGTACGGCATTTACGTCGAAACCGTAGCCCAGCACATGAATGGTCGCGCCGCCCCAGGTGCAGGACAATTCGACGCCGTTGATCAGTTGCATCCCCAGCTCGGTGGCGGCGCTGCGCGCTTCGGCGAGGCCTTCGAGGGTGTCGTGATCGGTCAGGGCCAGAACTCGCACGCCATTTTCAAACGCACGCGCAACCAGTACCGCAGGCGCCAATGCGCCGTCGGAGGCCGTGCTGTGGCAGTGCAAATCAACATTCACGGGGATGTGTAACCTCAAATAAGCTGGCGCTATCGCGCGCCGATATGTTTGTTATTATGCCGCCACATCCGGCATCTGGCTCTCACTGTGAAACAATTCATCGATTTCATCCCGCTTCTGCTGTTCTTCATCGTCTACAAACTCGATCCACGCACCGTCGATATCGCCGGGCATGAGTTGACTGTAGGCGGTATTTACAGCGCCACCGCGATGCTGATCATCAGCTCCCTGGTGGTGTATGGCGCCCTCTTCATCAAACAGCGCAAGCTGGAGAAGAGCCAGTGGCTGACCCTGATCGCCTGCCTCGTGTTCGGCAGCCTGACCCTGGCCTTCCACAGCGAAACTTTCCTCAAATGGAAAGCCCCGGTGGTCAACTGGCTGTTCGCCGTGGCCTTCATCGGCAGCCATTTCATCGGTGACCGCCTGTTGATCAAACGCATCATGGGCCACGCGCTGACCTTGCCGGATCCGGTCTGGACGCGGTTGAACATCGCCTGGATCGCGTTTTTCCTGTTCTGCGGCGCGGCCAACCTGTTTGTCGCCTTCACCTTCCAGAGCTACTGGGTCGACTTCAAGGTGTTCGGCAGCCTGGGCATGACCGTGCTGTTCCTGATCGCACAGGGTATTTACCTGTCGCGTCACCTGCATGACACCGATACCACAACGCCAAAAACCGAGGACTGACATGCTCTACGCAATCATTGCTACCGACGTCGCCAATTCCCTGGAAGCCCGACTGGCTGCCCGCCCTGCACACCTTGAGCGCCTGCAGGTACTCAAGGGTGAAGGCCGCATCGTCCTGGCCGGCCCGCACCCGGCGGTCGACAGCAATGATCCGGGCGCAGCGGGTTTCACCGGCAGCCTGATCGTCGCCGAGTTCGACTCCCTCAGCGCCGCCCAGGCCTGGGCTGATGCCGATCCGTTTATCGCGGCGGGCGTCTACGCCAACGTCAGCGTCAAACCGTTCAAGCAAGTCCTGCCTTAACAAGTAGAGAACCTTGTGGCGAGGGAGCTTGCTCCCGCTGGGGCGCGGAGCGGCCCCGCTGTTCAACTCACGACGCTGGAGACTGCTGCGCAGTCTAGCGGGAGCAAGCTCCCTCGCCACGGTTACCTATCCCCTCACGGTCGGCGAAATGGTTTCTGGCACTGAACCTTGATAGTTCTTGCTGCTCTCAATCGCTCATTATTCTCGTTTGCCTGCCGACAACCTGCCCAATATCCATTTGGAAACAGGTGTCGCGATGCGCAAGGGTCCGTTGTGTCTGATGTTGTTGACGTTGTCGATCGTGGCCCCCGCCCATGGCGAGGAAGGGACTGAGGGCGGCAACTCGACGCCATTGTCGTTAAGTGCCGGCAGCCAGATCACCGAATTGCAGCAGCGCCTCAAGGCCAGCGAGCAGCAGCGCGAAGAACTGAGCAAACAATTGCAAAGTGCCGACAACGAACGCGAAAGCGCCCAACTCGGCCGCTTGCGTCAGGAAAATCAACGTTTGAAGCTGCAACTCAAGGAAGCCCAGGCCAGTCCAATGCCGCGTCTGCTGACTGATCAGCAGCAATGGTTCGTCACTGGGGCCGGAGTTGCGCTATTGGCGCTGCTCTGCGGTATCTTTGCCAGTGGTGCAAGTCGAAAACGTCGACAATGGCTAAATTGAGTGAGTCATGAGCGAGCTGTTACTGATTGATGATGACCAGGAGTTGTGTGAACTCCTGAGTAGCTGGCTGAGCCAGGAAGGCTTCCAGGTGCGTGCCTGCCACGACGGCCAGAGCGCCCGCAAGGCACTGGCCGAAACCTCGCCGGCCGCCGTGGTGCTGGACGTCATGCTGCCCGACGGCAGCGGTCTGGAACTGCTCAAGCAATTGCGCAGCGATCACGCTGATCTGCCGGTGCTGATGCTCTCGGCCCGTGGCGAACCGCTGGATCGCATCCTCGGTCTGGAACTGGGAGCCGACGATTACCTGGCCAAACCCTGTGACCCGCGCGAACTCACTGCCCGCCTGCGCGCCGTGCTGCGCCGCAGTCATCCGACGGCTGTGACCACTCAGGTCGAACTCGGCGATTTGATGTTCAGCCCGGTGCGCGGCGTGGTCAGCATCGAGGAAAAGGAATTCACCCTCACCGTCTCCGAAAGCCGCCTGCTCGAAGCCCTGCTCAAGCAACCCGGCGAGCCGCTGGACAAACAGGAACTGGCGCAGATCGCCCTCGGCCGCAAGCTGACCCTGTACGATCGCAGCCTCGACATGCACGTCAGCAACCTGCGCAAAAAGATCGGCCCGCACCCCGACGGCCGCCCACGGATCGTGGCGCTGCGCAGCCGCGGCTACTATTACAGCCTGTAAGTTTTGTCAGGTCGGCACCAAAGCGTGTTTACCCAAGCTTTACACTGCGCTGACCGCCGCTGACCTTGATCTCCGTAATCTGAACTCATCCGGAACGTACCGGGAACGAGACAAGGAGATACACCATGCGCAAGACTCTTATCGCTCTGATGTTCGCTGCCGCTCTGCCAACCGTCGCCATGGCCATGCCCCAAGATGGCGGCCCGATGGGTGGCCCGCTCGACGGTCCGCGCCACGGCGGTCAAATGCACGGCATGCACGGCAAAGGCCCGTACAGCGAGCTTGACCTGTCCCGCGAACAGCGCGAGCAGATCCGCAAGATCATGGGCGAGCAGATGCACGAGCGTAAGCAGACGGTCGACAAGTACCTGGACAAGCTCTCGCCAGCCGATCAGAAAGCTCTGAAAGACGAAATGGCCGCCAACCACAAGAAAGCCGAATCTGACGTACGTGCGGTACTGAAGCCGGATCAACAGAAGAAATTCGACGAGATCCAGAAGAAGAAAGCCGAACGCCGCGCCGAATGGGCCGAGTTCAAAGCCTGGAAAGCGCAACAGCCGCAAAAGGCGCAATAATGCTCTAGTGTCACGCCCAACCCAACGGCTCAGCGCCGTTGGGTTTTCTTTGCTTGAGGATTTTCTGTGCGTTCATTGTTCTGGCGTATCCTCGCCAGCTTCTGGCTGGCCATCGCTCTGGTTGCAGGGCTCTCCATTCTGCTCGGGCACATGCTCAATCAGGATGCGTGGATTCTCAGCCGCCATCCGGGCCTCAACACCCTGGCAGCCGACTGGACCCAGACCTATGAAGCCCAGGGCGAAGACGCCGCTCAGAACATCCTCGAACAGCGCAAACGCCAATACCACATCGACGTGCAAGTGCTAAACGAGAGCGGCGACCCGGTAGTGCGCGGCACCTTTCCACGCCGAGCGGCCGCCTTCGAAGCACGCCAGAACAACGATGACCGACGCCTGCCATGGCGGCGTCTGACCGACGAGTTCACCAGCGAAAAAAGCGGCGACACTTACCTGTTCATCTACCGCATCCCCCATCCCGAACTCGACTCCTGGCATCGTGAAAGCCTGCTCTGGCCATTGAGTGCGCTGGGCATCGCGCTGGTGGTATTGACCCTGTTCAGTCTACTGGTGACGCTGTCCATCACCCGCCCGCTCAGCCGCTTGCGTGGTGCGGTGCATGACTTGGGGCAGACCACCTATCAGCAGAACAGCCTGGCGCGACTGGCCAACCGGCGCGATGAGTTCGGCGTGCTGGCCAACGATTTCAACCGTATGGGCGCGCGCCTGCAAAGTCTGATCGGCAGTCAGCGGCAGTTGCTGCGTGACGTTTCCCACGAACTGCGTTCACCGCTGGCGCGATTGCGGATTGCCTTGGCGCTGGCCGAACGGGCCAATCCTGAAGAGCGCGAGAAACTCTGGCCACGTCTGACCCGCGAGTGTGATCGGCTGGAGGCGTTGATCAGTGAGATTCTGGTACTGGCACGGGTGGATGCCGACAATGCCAGCGCCGAAGATGTGGACTTGAATGCCTTGCTCGGCACGCTGCAAAAGGATGCGCAACTGGGCTCGCCGGAGCAGACCGTGCTGCTGGAGGTCGAGCCGCAACTGAACCTCAAAGGCTGGCCGACCATGATCGAACGCGCGGTGGACAATCTGTTGCGCAATGCTCAGCGCTTCAATCCGGTCGGGCAGGCGATTGAATTGCAGGCTGCACGTCAGGGCGAGCGGATTGTGGTGAGTGTGCGCGACCATGGGCCGGGGGTGCAGGCTGAGCATTTGAGCCAGTTGGGCGAGCCGTTTTATCGGGCGCCGGGGCAGACTGCGGCGGGACATGGCTTGGGGCTGGCGATTGCGCGGCGGGCGGCGGAGCGCCATGGCGGGAGCCTGGTTTTGGCGAATCATCCTGATGGTGGGTTTGTTGCCAGTCTGGATTTGCCGTTGGTGCCGGGGATCGTGGTGCAGCCCTGAAGAGCCCCTCACCCCAGCCCACTCCCGGAGGGAGAGGGAGCCGACCGAGGTGTCTTGCGTCATACATCGACCTGAAGAACCGAGCTGATTATGAATTCAACAGAACCGTAATCCGCGTCGATCTGGATTCGGCAAAGATCGCTCAGGTCGATGTACCTCTGAAGCATCCCCCAATCAGTCCCCTCTCCCACGGGGCGGTCCGACGTTTCGGGAGGGCTAGGGTGAGGGTGCTTTTCAGCTTTCAGGCTTTACCAGGCCAGGCACTAACAAACTCCGCCAGATCAACCTTCTCCGCCACCCGCGGCTCTTTCTGCGGCGTCCCCAGATACAGGAACGCAATCACTTCCTCACCCTCGACCAACCCCAAGCCTTGCGCCACATGCTGCGAATAAGCCAGATCCCCAGTACGCCAAACCGCACCAATCCCCTGCGCATACGCCGCCAGCAAAATCCCGTGAGCCGCACACCCGGCCGCCAGCAACTGCTCAGCCTTCGGGTACTTGACGTGATCCTGCAACTTCGCGATCACCACAACCACCAACGGCGCGCGCAACGGCCCGTTACGCGCCTTGTCGATCACCGCCTCGGTCACTTCGCCGCCCTGCAATTTAGCCGCTTCAGCCAGCAACTCACCCATCTGCTCGCGCGCCGCACCTTCGACGGTCAGAAAACGATAAGGCTGCAAATGCCCGTGATCCGGTGCACGCAGCGCCGCGCCAAACAGGGCTTCGCGCTGTTCGGCAGTCGGGGCCGGATCGATCAGTCGTGGGACGGAAACACGGTTGAGCAAAGCGTCGAGAGCCTGCATCGGCCACCTCCTGGAAAAAATGTCCGACTATTCTAGCGGTATCTTCCACCGGGATGCCGGTTTACATGCCCTGCCCCACGGGTAGAATGGCGACCTTCCCACATCAGCCCGAGCGGACTTCATGGCGTTGCCGACCTTACGCATCATTGGATTCATCATCGGCATCTTCCTGATCACCCTGGCCATCGCCATGGTCGTGCCCATGGCCACCCTGGTGATCTACGAGCGCACTGGCGATCTGCCGTCGTTCCTCTGGGCGAGCATGATCACCTTCGTCGCCGGACTCGCGCTGGTGATTCCCGGACGCCCGGAACACATTCACCTGCGCCCGCGCGACATGTATCTGTTGACGGTCAGCAGTTGGCTGGTGGTGTGTATTTTCGCTGCGTTGCCGTTTCTGCTGACCCAGCACATCAGCTACACCGACTCGTTTTTCGAAAGCATGTCCGGCATTACTGCGACCGGTGCCACCGTGCTCAACGGTCTGGACAACATGTCGCCGGGCATTTTGATGTGGCGCTCGCTGCTGCACTGGATCGGCGGTATCGGCTTTATCGGCATGGCGGTAGCGATTCTGCCGCTGCTGCGCATCGGTGGCATGCGCCTGTTCCAGACCGAATCTTCCGACCGTTCGGAAAAGGTCATGCCGCGCTCGCACATGGTGGCGCGCCTGATCGTGGCGGCGTACGTCGGCATCACCATTCTCGGCAGCCTGGCCTTCTGGTGGGCCGGGATGAGTCCGTTCGATGCGATCAACCACGCGATGTCAGCGATTTCCACGGGCGGGTTTTCCACCTCCGACCAATCGCTGGCCAAGTGGACGCAACCGGCGGTGCACTGGGTGGCAATCGTCATCATGATTCTCGGCAGCCTTCCCTTCACCCTGTACGTGGCCACGTTGCGCGGCAACCGTCGGGCGCTGATCAAGGATCAGCAGGTGCAGGGTTTGCTCGGCATGTTGCTGGTGACCTGGCTGGTGCTCGGCACCTGGTATTGGTGGACCACCCAGCTGCATTGGCTGGAAGCGTTGCGCCATGTGGCGCTGAACGTGACTTCGGTGGTCACCACTACCGGGTTCGCACTGGGGGACTACAGCCTGTGGGGCAATTTCTCGCTGATGCTGTTTTTCTACCTGGGTTTCGTCGGCGGTTGCTCAGGATCGACAGCGGGCGGGATCAAGATTTTCCGCTTTCAAGTCGCCTACATTCTGCTCAAGGCCAACCTTAATCAGCTGATCCACCCGCGCGCGGTGATCAAGCAGAAATACAACGGTCACCGCCTCGACGAAGAAATCGTGCGTTCGATCCTGACGTTTTCGTTCTTCTTCGCCATCACCATCTGTGTGATCGCCCTGCTGCTGTCGCTGCTCGGGGTCGACTGGATGACGGCATTGACCGGCGCCGCCAGCACCGTGTCGGGCGTCGGCCCTGGTCTGGGCGAAACCATCGGCCCGGCCGGCAACTTTGCGACGCTGCCGGATGCGGCCAAGTGGATTCTGTCGTTCGGCATGCTGCTCGGCCGACTGGAGATCATTACGGTGTTCGTGCTGTGTATTCCGGCGTTCTGGCGTCACTGACAGCGTTCGGCGTTTGCTGCAATCGCGCCCGGTAATCGCCGGGCGTGGTGTCAAACCAGCGGCGAAAGGCGCGAAAAAAATTGCTCGGGTCGGCAAAGCCCAATAGATAAGCAATCTCCAGCAGAGTCATGCTCGCCTGCGCGAGGTATTGCTCGGCCAGTTCACGGCGCGTGTCATCGAGCAACTGCTGAAAACTGGTGCCCTCCTCCTGCAACCGACGCTGCAACGTGCGCTGGGACAAGTGCAGGGTTTGCGCCACCGTATCGCGCTTGGGTTCACCCTGTGGCAGCAAGCGGCACAGCACCTGGCGTGCCTTGTGCGTCACGCGACTTTCGGAAAACCGCGCCAGATATTCCCCGGCAAACCGGTCATGCAGCAGCGCCATCGCCTCATTGGCAGTCGGTAGTGGCGCTTCCATGTCGGCACGTTCGAAGATCAACGCGTCATACGCGGCGTTGAACACCAGCGGCGCATGGAAGGCTTGTCTGTAAGGTTCCAGATCATCCGGCTGATCGCCCTGCACCAGCACTTTGCGTGGATGCAGCGCACGCCCGGTCAGCCAACCGCACAGGGCGAGCGCGCAGGCCAGCGAGGCTTCAGCACTTTGCCGGGTCGGCGGCAGATGATCGCCGTGCACCGTCAGGATCAGCGCATAACCTTCGTCAAGCAGGCGAAAACTCAGGTCAGCACTCTCTGCGATGATCCGCTGATAACGCACCAGCCGCTGGAAGCCTTCGGCCAGGGTGTTGCTGGACATCAACGCGTAACCGGCGACATGGAACGAGGCCGGGCGCACCACTTTGCCCATGTTCAGGCCGATAGCGGGATTGCCGGACAGCTCGACGGCCCGTTGCCAGAGTCGGGTCATGGAATCTTGCGGGAAGCGCGCGTCCGGATCATCCAGCGCCGCATAGTCGAGCCCCAGTTGCCTGAACAGAACCCGGCAATCCAGGCCGTCCATTTCCAGTGCTTTGACAATCCCCATCGCCCAGCTTGCAGAAGTCGTTCGTTCGCTCATGGCGTTTTTCTTTTAGAGAACGGGCCGCATGCCACGGCCTGATTTGCGAAGGATACTAAAGTGGCGCCGATTGTCACTGGCCGACGCCAATGATCACTCTAGACTCAAATAAGCTACCCGCCGAACATCTTGCCATCAGAACAATAACCACAGAGATCGCAGTCGTGGAAAACATCAAGCCGTTCAACAGCTTCGCCGAGTTCTATCCGTACTACCTCGGCGAGCACAACAACAGCACGTGCCGGCGCCTGCATTTCATTGGCACCACGCTGGTGATCTGCATTCTTGCGCTGAGCATCGCCAAAGGCGCCTGGCTGCTGTTGCTCGCCCTGCCGGTCGCCGGGTACACCTTTGCGTGGATCGGGCACTTCTTCTTCGAAAAAAACCGCCCGGCGACTTTTCAGCATCCGTGGTATAGCCTGCTCGGCGACTTCGTGATGTACCGCGACATGATCCTTGGCCGTGTGCCGTTCTGAATACGTTGTGTGCCCGGAGGACGGCCGATGAACGCTAATGCCCGCTTCACCCATATGCAGGACGGTACCCAGGAAGACTGGGCGATCATCGCTGCAGACTTCAGCGCCTACGCACGCCAGTTGCCGGGGCGGATCCTCGCTCACCTGAAATTGCTCGAAGGCGATTTTGGCGGCTTCCCGGTGGATCGCCTGACCCACTCGCTGCAAACCGCGACCCGCGCCTTTCGCGATGGCCGCGACGAGGAGTACGTGGTCTGCGCCCTGCTGCATGACATTGGTGACACCCTCGGTTCCTACAATCACCCGGACATTGCGGCGGCGATTCTCAAGCCGTTCGTCAGCGCCGAGAATCTGTGGATGGTCGAGAAGCACGGAATTTTTCAGGGCTATTACTTCTTCCATCACCTGGGCATGGATCGGCACCTGCGCGAGCAGTTCAGTGAGCATCCGCAGTACCACGCGACGGTCGAGTTTTGCGCCAAATACGATGCGGCGGCGTTTGATCCGGATTACGACACGTTGCCGATGAGTTTCTTCGAGCCGATGCTGGAACGGCTGTTTGCCCAGCCGAAGAACTCCATCTACAAAGCCGCAATGGAAGAACACAGCCCGGCCTAAGGTCAAAAGATCGCAGCCTGCGGCAGCTCCTACACAGATCCCCTGTAGGAGCTGCCGCAGGCTGCGATCTTTTGACTTTGCTTTTAAGCCAATTCAGCAACCTTGGCCGCTTTCAGCTCTGCGTCTCTAGCTTGCGCATCTGCCAAACGATACAGCTCGATCGTGCCATCCCAATGCTCGATCAGCGCCGTACACGACTCCACCCAATCACCACAGTTGAGGTAATCCACCTCGCCGACCTTGCGAATCTCCGCATGGTGAATGTGCCCGCAGACCACGCCATGCAGTCCGCGCTTCACGCATTCATGCGCAATCGCTTCTTCGAAGTCGCTGATGAAACTCACCGCCGTCTTCACTTTGTGCTTGAGGTACGCCGACAGCGACCAATAACCGTAGCCGTAACGGGCGCGCCAGTGATTGAGCCAACGGTTGAGAGTCAGCGTGAACTCATAAGCCGAGTCGCCGAGGAACGCCAGCCAGCGGTGATAACGCGTGATCACATCAAACTGATCGCCGTGAATCACCAGCAAATGCCGGCCGTCTGCCGTGACATGCACCGCTTCATCGACCAGTTGAATATTGCCGAGGATCAACTTCGAATAACGCCGCAGAAATTCGTCATGGTTGCCGGTGACGTAGATCACCTCGGTGCCGCGCTTGCTCATGGTCAACAAGCGGCGAATCACGTTGGTGTGCGCTTGCGGCCAGTACATGCCGCCGCGCAGTTTCCAGCCGTCGATGATGTCGCCAACCAGATAGACCTTATCGGCGTGATAGCCCTTGAGAAACTGCGACAGATGCTCGGCCTGGCAATCTTTGGTGCCAAGGTGCACATCGGAAATCCACAGGGTGCGCACTCTTTGTTTACGGCTGGGTCTGGCAAGCTCGGCGCTGGTCATGGGCGACCCTCTACGATGTTTTTGCCACTCTGCGCCCGGTGGGTTAATCGTCCATGACAACTGTGCGTCAGTCTCGTGACAACGCTTGAACAATTCACAGGACGACTTCAGGATGTCTCCTACACAAATGCGACACGGGGCTGACGACAACTGTCGGTAGTCTGCTGACAGACACATCAGGCAGAACACGATTCAATGGCGCAAATGTATTCGATCCAAGGACAGCAATGACTCCCCGTACCGCCCTCGGCGCCCTGCATATTGGCGCACTGATGTTCGGCCTGACCGGCGTATTCGGCAAACTCGCGGCCGCCTCGCCTGCGGTGATCGTGTTCGGCCGTGCCGCGTTTGCCGTGCTCGCACTGGCCTTCTTCGCGCGCTTCGCCAGTCAGCAGGGCTGGCAAAAACTTCAGGCTGTGGACTGGCGTCGATTGGCGTTGAGCGGCGTATTGCTGGCCGGGCACTGGGTAAGTTTTTTCATTGCGGTGAAAGTCGCCGGGGTCGCAATCGCGACGCTGGGTTTCGCCAGTTTCCCGGCCTTCACGGTGATCCTTGAAGGGCTGATCTTCCGCGAACGCATCCGCGCCAACGAGATTCTGCTGGTGGTACTGGTGAGCGTCGGTCTGGTGCTGGTGACCCCGGCGTTCGATCTCGCCAGCGGCGCGACCACCGGGTTGCTCTGGGCGATTCTCTCTGGCCTGCTGTTTTCCCTCTTGTCACTGACCAACCGCGCCAGCTCCGGGCGCATTCCGGCGGTGCAGGCGGCGCTGTGTCAGAACGTGGTGGTGGCGCTGTGTCTGCTGCCGGTGGCGGCGCCGCAACTCGCTGAGGTGCGGGCCATTGACTGGCTGTGGATTGCCCTGCTCGGAGTATTCTGCACAGCCGTCGCGCACAGTCTTTTCGTCGCCAGCCTCGCGGTGATCAAGGCGCGCACCGCTGCGGTGGTGTTTGCCATGGAGCCGGTGTACGGCATCACCGTCGCCTGGCTGCTATTCGATGAAAACCCGACTCTGCGCATGCTGCTTGGTGGTGCGCTGATCATTGTCGCCATCGTGGTGTCGAGCCGGATGTCAGGCAGCGCCGACAAGAAAACCGTCGCCGCCGAAGCTGCGTCTCACTGAGTGCGATCGTTGTGGCCGAGGTCACGCTCGGGATCGATCTGATCACGGACTCGCTGCTTGAGCACCTTGGCCTCGGGAAACCCGCCGTCGGCCTTGCGCTCCCAGATCTGCGTGCCGTCGCAGCTGATGTGAAACACCCCGCCGGTGCCCGGCACCAATGACACTTTGCCGAGGTCGTCTCCGAAGGTGCTGAGCAGCTCTTGCGCCAGCCATGCGGCGCGCAGTAGCCACTGGCACTGCGTGCAATAAGTAATGACGATTTCCGCTTTTGTTACGGACATGATTGCTGAAACTCCTGATCCAGAGAGGCGCCGCTATAATAACCGGCTTTATCGCTCTGCCCGAGACTCACGATGCGCCGTCTGCTGATCTGCCTGCTGCTTGGTTTCCTTCCAATCTTCGTCCACGCCGCTGAAGCGCCGCGACCGAAAGTCGGCCTGGTGCTGTCCGGTGGCGCTGCCCGTGGGTTGGCGCACATTGGCGTGCTCAAAGCGCTGGAAGAGCAAGGCATCAAGATCGACGCGATTGCCGGCACCAGCATGGGCGCGGTGATTGGCGGCTTGTACGCCTCGGGTTACAAGATCGACGAGCTGGAAAAACTTGCCCTGAACATCGACTGGCAACAGGCGCTGTCCGACGCCCCGCCGCGCGGCGACGTGCCGTTCCGGCGCAAGCAGGATGACCGCGACTTCCTGGTTAAACAGAAACTCAGCTTCCGCGACGACGGCAGTCTCGGCTTGCCGTTGGGCGTCATTCAAGGCCAGAACCTCGCGCTGCTGCTCGAGAGCTTGTTGGCGCACACCAGCGACACGCGGGATTTCGACAAGCTGCCAATCCCGTTCCGCGCCGTGACCACCGACATCGCCAATGGCGAAAAAGTGGTGTTTCGCAAAGGCCATCTACCGCAGGTGATCCGCGCCAGCATGTCGATCCCGGCAGTGTTCGCCCCGGTCGAACTCGATGGGCGGCTGCTGGTGGACGGCGGCATGACTGACAACATCCCGCTCGACGTGGCGCGGGAAATGGGCGTCGACGTGGCCATCGTGGTCGACATCGGTACGCCGCTGCGCAACCGCAAGGAACTGGTCACCGTGGTTGACGTGCTGAATCAGTCGATCACTCTGATGACCCGGCGCAACTCCGAAGAACAACTGGCGACCCTGCACTCGAATGACGTGCTGATCCAGCCACCGCTGGCGAGCTTCGGTTCAACCGATTTCGGCCGCGGCCAGGAAATGATCGACGCCGGCTACCGTGCGACTAAAATCCTCGATGCGCGCCTCGCCCGCCTCAGACCCGCGCAGACTCAGGATGCCGAGCTCAACGCTGCCCGCGCCCCCGGTCAGCGCACGCCGATCATCACTGCGATCAAAGTCGAGAACGACTCGAAAGTCGGCGACGACGTGATCCGCTATTACATCCGCCAGCACATCGGCGAACCGCTGGACATGGGCCGCCTGCAATCGGACATGGGCACCTTGTACGGCCTCGATTACTTTGAGCAAGTGCAATACCGCGTGGCGCACAAAGGTGACAATCACACGCTGGTGATCACCGCGCGCGGCAAACGCAGCGGCACCGATTATCTGCGCGTCGGCCTGAACCTGTCGGACGATATGCGTGGTGACAGCGCCTTCAACCTGGGCGCCAGTTACCGGGTCAACGGCATCAACCGTCTTGGTGCCGAGTGGCTGACGCGGGCGCAGATCGGCGACAAACAAGAGTTGTACAGCGAGTTTTATCAGCCGCTGGATGTTGGCTCGCGTTACTTCGTCGCGCCCTACGCCGCGTTCGAAGCGCAGAACGTCGAGTCGGTGCTCGACAACGATCCGGTCGCCCAGTACCGCGTCGAGCGCTATGGTTTTGGTTTGAATGTCGGCCGGCAGATCGGCAATAGCGGTGAAGTGCGCTTCGGCGTCGGCGAGGCCTGGGGCAAGGCCGACGTGCGGATTGGCGATCAGGATTTACCGAGCGAGAGCTTCACCGAAGGTTTCTACACGCTGAAATACTCGTTCGATTCGCTGGACAACGTGTACTTCCCGCACGAAGGCGAGGACATCGGCCTGACCCTGACCCAGTTCGAACCAAGCCTGGGTTCGGATACACGCTACCGGCAATGGGAGTTCAAACTCGACAAAGCCATGAGTCATGGGCCGGACACGCTGATCCTTGGCGGGCGCTATGGCCGCACCCTGGATGACGCCAACGTGGTGACTTCAAGCTTTCTGCTGGGTGGCGCGCGGCAGTTGTCCGGGTTCCGCGAGGATGCGATCTCCGGGCAGAACGTCAGCCTGATGCGCGCGGTGTATTACCGTCGCCTGACGCCGCGCTCGTATCTGCCACTGGACTTCCCGCTGTATGCAGGTGCTTCGCTGGAGCGCGGTCGAGCGTGGAACAACGACAATGAATTCGACAGCGGCTACATCAATGCAGCCAGCGTGTTCATCGGGTTTGATACACCGCTGGGGCCGCTGAATTTCAGCTACGGCTTGAACGATGCGGATGAGCAGGCGGTTTATCTGAATCTGGGCCAAACCTTCTGACCCGGATTCAACGAATCCCCGCCAACAACGTCCGCGCCGTTTGTCTGAGCGGCTCGTCGGCCTCCTTGAGCAATTCGTTGAGCAAGGCAATCGCGCTGTCGAGGTCGCCGTCGTCAATGCAGGTTTGCGCTTGTTCAAGTTTTTCGGCGTTGGCGGCTTGCAAAGGTTCTGCCGGTTGCAGCTCGAGGGGTTCGAGTTCAAGTGACTGATCGGGATCGCCAAATGCATCAAGAAATTCGTCGTCGAGCGACTTATCGGTAGCCGAAAGACCGTCATCCAGATCCCAACTGGAATCGATCGACAGATCTTCCAGATTCAATTCGAAGTCGTCCTCGGCAGCCAGGGGCGCGGGCTCGGCAGGAACAACCGGCGCAGCGGACACAAAGGGCAACACCGGTATCAACGCCGCAGCACTGAACAGTTTCGGGTGGCGCGCGCGGATGTCTAGCAACTGCTGCTGATCGACGCCGAGTTCTCGCAGATGCTCTTCCTGCTCGTCATAAGCGGGCGTGTCGCCCTGACGCCCCAGCACTTCGAGCAATTGCAAGCCAAGGTCGATGCGCTGCGGTTCTTTGTGCAAGGCATCGCGCAGCAGACCGACCGCTTCGCCAAGCCGTCCATAGGCCAGATAAATGCCCACTGCCTCAAGAACATCGCCAGCTACCGGTTCGTCGCGTTGCTCGTCGCGGTGACTCGCAGTCATCGCCTGCCCCGGCTGAGCGTCTTCAACTTCAAGCTCATTGCGCAGCGGTAACGGTGGTGGCGCGTCCGAGCCAAAGGTCTGTTGACGTCGACGCCGTACAAACAACCCCGCTCCCAGCAACGCCAACACCACCAACAAGCCACCCAGTAGCGGCCAGTTCAAAGCGTCTTCCTCAGTCTGGTTTGGTGCGGGCACCGGAGCCGGTGTCGGCGCTACAACGACAGGTGCAGGTGGCGGTTTTTGCACCTCAGCCAATCTCACCTGCAATTCACTGACCTGTTTTCTTCCATCGGCGATTTGCACATCCTGTGTCTGCAACTTCAGATTCAGCTCATCAACGGTTTTCTGCAGTTGCTGGTTCTGCAACACACTGGCCGCCAGTTGCTCAGCCAGCGCGTCATTCGCGGGGGCGGCCGGCGGTTGCTGCACAGGGGCCGCCGCGCGCTTGGTCTGCTCTGTCGCAGACAGTGCTTCGGGAGTGGGAAATTCGGAAGATTGTGGTCGGGCATCCGGCTCGTCGCTGGCCGGCACAATGCCCGGAGAACCCGGCGGATCGATCAGCACCGTGTACTCGCGCAGCAGACGGCCGTTGGGCTGATTGAGCTGCACCAGAAAATTCAGGAAAGGTTCGTTGACCGGTTTGCTCGAGGTCACGCGGATCATTGCGCGGTTGCCGCGCAGGATCGGGGTGAACTTGAGGCCATTGAGGAAAAACACCCGCTCGATCCCGGCCTGACCGAATTCGTCGGCCGTCGCCAGACTGACCGACAGCTCGCTCTCGCTCAGCCCTCCGGCATCCAGCAGCGCGATGTCAGCCTTGAGCGGTTGATTGAGCGCCGAGTGCACGGTGATGTCACCGAGCCCCAGCGCCCATGACGCGGTGGACCAGACAAGTACACCGGCCAGCAACAGCGAGTTGGCGCAACGCAGTACAACGTGCCGACTTTCGAGCATGAGCATCCCTTTTATAAGCAAAACCGACTTCTATGCGTTCGCACATCCGGTACGAACACGATATTGCCCAGTAGTTCTTATAGTCGGCCCAGCGCGATCTCTCAAAAAACCGGCGTGCGGTTATGCCTCAAGATTTTTCCAGATTGCCCAGAATGTGCCCGTGAACACGCATGCAGACCTTTAAATCCGCCTCGTCCACGCCATCGAACAATTCGTGGCGCAGTTGCGTGGCAATGGTTTCGATCTGTTCGATCAGGGGTAGAGCCGGGGCGCACAAGACGATTTTTTTCGCCCGACGGTCTTCCACAACGGACTGGCGCTGCACCAGGCCCTGGCCTTCCAGACTGTCGAGCAATCGCGCGAGGGTCGGCCCTTCGACACCGACGCTCTGCGCCAGTTCACGTTGAGTCGGGGCTTCTGCGAAGCGTGCCAGATGCAGCAGCACCAGCCAGCGCGCCTGGGACAAGCCCAGCCCGGCCAGACGGCGGTCCAGTTCGGCACGCCAGCCGCGTGACATCTGGGCCAGTTGCATGCCAAAACGGTGTTGATCGGTTAACGGCATAAAACTCTCGTGATTAGACTGACAAATAGAGAAAAACTAATTATTAGTCAGCTAAGCATGACATTTGGCTATAGGCAAGAGCCGTTCCGTACTGAATCGTTACATCGGTATAACGTTGGCAGAAACGCCGTCTCGCATCGTTTACATCTCGCTCACATTTCAAATTCGGATTGCAACGCAGCCCGCACGCAGTACAGGACGCCTTCCGGAACACGCCCGGCGAACAGCGCTGCGATCTCGGCAACCGGCGGCAACTCTCCTTCGCCATCAAGAAACGCGTCCTGAACCTCGCCCATCAAATCTTCCGGCAGATCCAGTGCCTGTTCCAGCGACAACTGTTGCTTGCCAATCGCCTCGGCGAGCATGGTGTAGACGTTCTTCTCCGAGCACTGCAACTGCCCGGCGATCTGCACTGGAGTCATGCCGGCACGGGCCAGGGTGATCAGCTCGTGGCGCACATCGGCCACAACCTTCGGCGCCTCGGCCTGACCGCCAAGCACTTCGAGGAAAGCGTCGCCGTAACGCTCGAGCTTGCGCGCGCCGACGCCGCTGACCCGGCCCATTTCCGCCAGCGAGGTCGGCTGGCTGCGGAGCATCTCCAGCAGCGTCGAATCGGGGAAGATGACGTACGGCGGCACGCCGTGTTCTTCCGCCAGTTTGCGTCGCAGTGCGCGCAGGGCTTCCCACTGCTCGCGCTCTTCGCCGCGCACCAGTTGACTGGCCGGGCTCTTGCTGGCGCTTTTGGCGGTGGTCTGCGCCTTGAGGTCGCGACGCAGCTCCAGTGTCACTTCACCCTTGAGCAGCGGCCGGCACGTGTCGCTCAGACGCAATCCGCCGTAGCCTTCATGATCGACATCGGCCAGACCACGTGCGACCAATTGGCGGAACAGCGAGCGCCATTCGCTCTCGCCCAGCGCCTTGCCGACACCGTACACCGACAGATGCTGATGGCCGAAGCTGCGGACTTTTTCGTTGTCCTTGCCCAGCAGCACATCCACCAGGTGACCGACGCCATAACGCTGACCGGTGCGGAAAATCGCCGACAGCGCCTGACGCGCCGGCTCGGTGGCGTCCCAGGTCTGCACGCCGTCGGTGCAGTTGTCGCAGTGGCCGCACGGCTCGGGCATGTCTTCGTCGAAGTAGGCCAGCAGCGTCTGACGACGGCAGCGGGTTTCTTCGCATAGCGAGAGCATGGCGTCGAGCTTGTGCTGCTCCAGACGCTTGTGGCGTTCGTCGCCTTCGGAGTTTTGCAGCAGTTGCTTGAGCATCACCACGTCTTGCAGGCCGTAAGCCATCCACGCGTCCGCCGGCAGACCGTCACGGCCGCCGCGTCCTGTTTCCTGGTAATAGGCTTCAAGAGATTTCGGCAGATCGAGGTGCGCGACGAAGCGCACGTTGGGCTTGTCGATACCCATTCCGAACGCCACGGTGGCGACCATGATCAGGCCTTCCTCGTTGAGGAAGCGCTTCTGATTGAACGCGCGCAGCTCGTTGGGCAGACCGGCGTGATACGGCAGCGCCGGGAAACCCTGCTCGCTGAGGAACGTCGCGACTTCTTCGACCTTCTTGCGCGACAGGCAATAAACGATGCCGGCATCGCTGCGCCGCTCGGCGAGGAATGCGAGCAACTGCTTGCGCGGCTGCTCCTTGGGCACGATGCGGTAAAAAATGTTTGGCCGGTCAAAGCTCGACAGAAAACGCTCGGCGTTCTGCAAGTGCAGGCGCTCGACGATTTCTTCGCGGGTACGTTTGTCCGCCGTGGCAGTCAGCGCGATGCGCGGCACATTCGGGAACAGTTCAGCGAGTTGGCCGAGTTGCAGGTACTCGCGCCGGAAGTCATGGCCCCACTGCGACACGCAATGCGCTTCGTCGATGGCGAACAGGGCGATTTCCAGGCTCTGCAAAAACGCCAGCATGCGCGGCTGCACCAGACGCTCGGGCGCCAGATAGAGCATTTTCACTTCGCCGCGCTTGATGCGGTTGGCAAGATCGCGCTGCTGTTCGGCGCTCAGCGTGGAGTTCAAAGCAGCAGCGGCCACGCCCAACTCTTCAAGAGTGGCGACCTGATCGTCCATCAACGCGATCAGCGGCGAAACCACCACCGCCAAGCCTTCGCGCAGCAGCGCCGGGACCTGGAAACACAACGATTTGCCACCGCCGGTCGGCATCAGCACGAGGGCGTCACCGCCACTGGCCACGCGCTCAATGATTGCACCCTGACGGCCACGGAAACTGTCGTAGCCGAAGATGTCCTTGAGGACGCGTTGAGCCTGTTCGAGCATAAAAACTCCAAAAATCTACCGAAACATCCCTGCACAGGCTGGTTCAAGGCAGCCAACGCTGCTTAAACAAAACGTAAGGGCGCATTGCACGGCGCCGTTCGTCTCAGCCGCGATGCCGGCAGGGATCGCAAAGCGCGGCAGTATACCCGAGCCCTCCCCCGCAGAGGGCGCCGCCGAGAAGAAGCTTGTGCGGGCAAATCTGCCGCGCGGCTGGCTTGAGCGCTCAAGAAGGCCTAGAATTCGCGCATTGTTTATTATTCCCAAGGTAACCCCTCAATGTCCTTCGCTGAGCAACTGACCCGCCTGCAAGTCTTCCTCGACGCCGACGAACTGCATGACGAGGCGCTGGACTACGTGGCCGCCCACGGTTACCTGACCGCGCTGTCGATCTGTTCCGAAGACGTGCCGGAGCGCGAGTGGATCGACGCGCTGTTCTCGGAAGAGCCGCGTTACAGCAGCGAAGCCGAGCGCGCCGAGATCGAAGCCACGCTGATCGGCCTCAAGGCACACATCGCCCGCCAACTGGCGTCCGATGAAGAATTCGAACTGCCATGCGAGCTGGATCTGGGCGACGACCCGGACGATTCCGAACTGCGCGGCTGGTGCATCGGCTTCATGGAAGGCGTGTTCCTGCGTGAAGCGGCATGGTTCGAAACCGCCGAAGAAGAAGTCAGCGAAATGCTTCTGCCGATCATGGTCGGTTCGGGCCTGTTCGACGAACAGCCAGAGTTCGAAGACATCGCCAAAGACGCCAACCTGATGGACGACATGATCGTGCAGATCCCGGAAGCCCTGACCGCGCTGTACCTGCTGTGCAACGCGCCAGACGAAAAACCGGCGATTCTCAAGCCACGTCACCACTAAGATCCAGCCTATGGACAACCCCATAGGCAACCGGCCCCTGATGTTGCGCTACCTGCTGCTGGCCATCGGCTGGCTCAGCGTGGCATTGGGGGTGATCGGGATTTTCCTGCCTGTCCTCCCCACAACTCCCTTCCTGTTACTCGCGGCGGCCTGCTTCGCCCGCAGTTCCCCCCGTTTCTATCAATGGCTGGTCGAGCACCCACGGCTCGGGCCATGGATCCGCGATTACCTCGACGGCAACGGCATTCCACTCAAGGGCAAGGTCTACGCGATCGGGCTGATGTGGGTGAGCATTCTGTTCTCGTGTTACCTGGTGCCGCTGCTGTGGGCGCGCGGGTTCATGTTGACCAGTGCGGTGTTGGTGACGGTTTATATTTTGCGGCAGAAGACTTTGCGTAAGTCCTGACGACGATGTAAGCGCTGCTGCGCTATATCGATCTGACAAAGTTGTGCTGTGGGGGGTTGCGCAGTTGATCATGCTCGGGGAACTGTCGGTGAATCGGGTCTTGGATAATCTGGAGTTGACAGAGAAAGCGAGTCCTCAGCAACACGCGGTCCCTGTGGTGAGGGGATTTATCCCCGTTCGGCTGCGCAGCAGTCGTAAATGCTGAATGCGCGGTATTCCTGTGTACCGAGGTCTCAGGTTTTGGGGCTGCTGCGCAACCCAACGGGGACAAGTCCCCTCGCCACAGGGATAATTGCCAGCAGTTAAATCGCACAAAAAAAACCCGCCGTCCCGTTTCATCGGGGCGGCGGGTTTTGTTGTTTCAGCGCTCGGGTCAGACGGTGTCCACCTTCAACGAATGATCATTCAGCATCCCGGTGATGATCGTCGCCGTGTCGTGCCCGCTGGCGATCATCCCGCCCGCCCCCGGTGTCACGCCGTAGTGGCTGGCGAGGTTGACGCCGGCCAGGTCGATGGTCTGGTTCGGCGTGGCGCCGGCCATGGCGCTGACGTCGATGCTGGTCATCACCGATGCACCGCTGCCGCTGACGGTGAAGTGCAGATAGTCATCGAGTGACGCCGTGGTGGCGTTTTCACCTTGCAGCAGTTGCGACAGGTCGAGCTTATCGGTGCCGGGGGTGAAGTCGGTGACGACGTCGTGGCCGCTGTTGCCCTTGAGCCACTGGAAGGTGTCGGCCCCTGCCCCGCCGGTCAGGGTGTTGTTGCCCAGGCCGCCGATCAGCCAGTCATCGCCGCCACCACCGTTGAGGGTGTCGTTGCCGAGGCCGCCATTGATCACGTTGCTGTTGTTGTCGCCGGTCAGGCTGTCGTTGAAGTTGGAGCCGACGAGGTTTTCGATGCCGGTCAGGGTATCGGTGCCGGCGCCCAAGGTATTTTGCGCGCCGAGGGTGCCGAGGTTGACCGTAACGCCTGCGGTGGCATGGGCGTAGCTGGCGGTGTCGATGCCGGTGCCGCCGTCGAGCAGGTCATTGCCCGGCCCGCTGTAGAGCAAGTCATTGCCGGCGCCGCCGTGCAGTTCGTTGTTGCCCGAGCCTGCAGTCAGCACATCGTTGCCGTCGCCGGCGTTGATGATGTTGTTGCCGGTGCCCGCCACCAGCACGTCGTCGCCGGCAGTCCCCGTGAGGGTGTGGCCGTCCTGGTAGCTGATGGTCACGTTCGCCGTGTCGCTGCCGCCGTGGTTGTCGTTGGCGGTGTACGTGCCGTGGTAGTCCGGGGTGATGTCGTGCGCCCCGGCGTAGTTGAGGGTCATGGTCAGCTGGTAGCTTTCCGCCGCGGTGCTGCCTCCCGAGGTGTTGGTGATATTGGTTATGTGAATCTGATAGGTGCCGTCAGACGAGGCGGTCAGGGTCTGACCGTCAGCCAGGGCGATCCAGCTGCCGCCATTGAGCGAGTACTCCATGCTCACATGACCGGCCGCCAGGTTGTGATCCAGGTTGAGGGTTTCACCCTGGCGCAGGTTGACGGTGATGCGATCCTCATCGTTGGCATTGACGTTGCTCACAGCACCGAGGTAGCCGCTGACCACCAGTACGGCCGTCATGGTCGCCGCGTTGGCGCTGAACGAATTGCGCACGTTGGCCAGGTTCTGGTTGGCTGCGGTGTTGCCGATCCCGGTGAAGCTGATCGCACCGGTGCCGGTGAAGTCCGCTGCCTTGGAGATCCAGCCTGTATTAAACGAAGTTGGCGTGGCGTTGAGCGGGTCGCCATTGGAGTCGGTATCGTTGGCCAGCAGCAGTTCGCCCGGCACCACGATGTTGCCCGACAGCACGTTGGTGATGACGTGGTCGTCCATCGCCACTGGAGGCGCGTTGGGGATCACTTTCACGGTCAGCGTGGAGCTGGCGAGGTCGCCGTCATTGTCGCTGACGGTGAAGCCGATGTTTTCGGTAATCACCACGGCGGTGGTTTTTTGCGAGGTGTAGGTGTAGTCGCCGGTGTCGAGGTTGATCACCAGAGTGCCGCCATTGTTGGTGGCGATGCTCAGGCTGTTGGTCGCCGTGTTGAAGGTGCCGTGATTGACGCCGCCACTCGGGGTCAGCGAACCCTGGCCGCTGAGGGCTTTTGGATCGTAGGTGTAGGTGGTGCCATCGATGACGATGGATTTGATGAAACCGCCATCCGCGCCGAAGGTGCCGCCCTCGCCCAGCAACGAACCGGTGACCGGAGCGCCCTGTACGGTGCCCGACAGTACCGAGTTGAGTTGATTGAGGTCAGTCACCACCACCGCATTGGTGTTGGTGTGACTGATGCCGTCGTAGGCCAGTGGATCGAGGTTGGCGTTGCTCACGCCGCTGCCGAGGCCGATCGCGTAGTTCTTGATGTTGTTGGCATCGAGGAAGTTTTTCAGCGCAGCTTCGTCAGCGGCGTTGATGTCGCCCTCGTTGGGTTTGCCGTCGGAGAAGAAGTAACCGACGTTCTGCGCCCCGGTGAGTTTGCCCGAGGTGTTGAACGCGGTTTGCATCACCGCCACGGCCGCGTCGTAGTTGGTCCCGCCACCGGCAGTCAGGCCGGCGAGGATGGTCTTGGCGGTGGCGACATCGACCCACACGGCGGTGCGGTCGGTGGCGTTGCTGCTGAAGGTCACCAACTGCACTTTCACATCGCCGAGATCGTCGTACTTGTCGAGCAAGGCACTGATTGCCTGCTTGGCCAGCGCCAGCCGCGACAGGCCCGGTACGCCGGAGGCATCGGCCATGCTGCCGGAGATGTCGAGGACGATCAGCAGGTTGGAATCGATCTCCACCGCCGCCACTGAACGATCCGAGGCGACGGCTTTCGGCACGTCATCGACGATATTGACGACGATGGTGCTGGTGGTGCTGTTGCCCAGTGCATCGGTGGCTTTGTAGGTGAACGACTCACTGAGAGTATTCGGTCCGTCGTTGGCGTTCGGCGAAGTTTTCGGCGCCGAGGTCAGGGTGTAGGTGTACGTGCCGTTGGGGTTGAGCAGGATCTGCCCGTAACTGCCCGTGGCACTGCCAACCAGCGTGTAAGTCAGTGCGCCGCTGCCGCCGGTGACCGCGCCGACCAGCGTGCCCGTGGCGGTTTCGCCAGTGTTGCCTGGCTCGCTGCCGGTGACCGTGCCGGGCGCCAGATCCTGGCCGTCCTTGGTCAGGTCGAGGGCTTTTTCATAGACGGTTACGTCCTGATCGACCGAGGCCAGTAGTTTGCTGTCGGCGACGTTGATGGTGATGGTCGTGGTGCTTTCATCACCGTCACTGTCGCGGATGCTGTAGGTGAACGTGTCGGTGGCGCCCGGTGGGCTGACCGAGTTCGGGTTGCTGTGGTAGACGGCGTTGCCCGCCGCATCGAGGGTCAGGTAACCGTAGGCGCCATTGATGTTGCTGTTCAGTCCGCCCACGGCCGAGGTCGCGGTATTGCTGCCGGCACGCACGCCAATAATCGTCGCCGCGCCATCGGCACCGCTGACGTCATTGCCCAGCACGCTGATGTTGACCGTGCCGCCCTCCGCCACCGAGCCGCTGTCCGCTTGAGCGGTCGGCAGGTCGTCGACGATGTTGACGTTGATCTGGCCGTTGGCGGTGCTGCCATCGGTGTCAGTCGCTACGACGTTGAAGTTCTCGGTGATGCTGTTGGCGCCGTTGGCGTTCGGGTGGGTTTCGTTATCCACCAGGGTGTAGCTGTAGCTGACCACGCCGGTGGTTGCGTTGAACCCGGTGATGGTCAGCGTGCTGCCCAGCGGCGTCACCACCGATTGCGGGAAGCCTGCGGCCACGCCGTTGGTGACCAGCGCGATGCCGCCCACGGTCAGGGTTTGCAGACCGTCGAGCGCGGTGACGGTGAAGGTGCCGCTCTGGGTCAGCGCCGGAGTGTTGGGGCTGGTGCCGTCGCTGAGATTTTTCTCGTAAACGGTGAGTTCGCCGCCATAGACGTCGAGGCCGTTGAGCACCACTGGATCGTCGTTGTTGTGGATGTTCAGCACTAGGTTCGCAGTGCTGGTGTCGCCGTCGGCATCGGTCAGGGTGTAGGTGAAAGTTTCGGTGCCGTTGCCGCCGCCGTGCAGATTCTTGAAGTCCGCATCGTTGGTGTTCAGCGTGTAGGTGTAAGTGCCATTGGCATTGAGCACCAAGGTGCCGTAAGTGCCGGTGAAGGTGCCGGGGGTGATAGGACCTGTCGCGACGACATCCGCGCCTTGCACGTCGTTGGTCAGCACGTTGCCGTTGAGGGTCAGCAACGATTCGGAAGCCGTGTTGGCATTGCTGTCATTCACAGCTGTCGGCACGTCATCGACGATGCTTACCACGATGGTGCTGGTGACCACGTTGCCCAGCGAATCGGTCGCCTGATAGGTGAAGGTTTCGGTCAGCGTGTTAGCGCCGTCATCGGCTTGCGGCGTGGTACTGGCCGGTGAGGTCAGGCTGTAGGTGTAGGTGCCGTTGGAATTCAGCACGATCTGCCCGTAGTTGCCGGTGGCACTGCCGACCAGCGCGTAGCTGATCGCGCCGACTGCGCCCGTAACCGAGCCGACCAGCGTGCCGGACGCGGTTTCGCCAGTGCTGGTGGGGTCGCTGCCGACCACAGTGCCAGGGGCCAGATCCTGGCCGTCCTTGACCAGATCCAAAGCTTTTTCGTAGACGGTGACGTCGGTATCGCTGGTCGCGTACAGCTTGCTGTTCGCCACGTCGATGGTGATGGTGGTGGTGCTTTCATCGCCGTCGGAATCGCGCACGGTGTAGACGAACACGTCCACTGCACCCGGGCCGCTGACGGTGTTCGGGTTGCTGTGATAGACCGCGTTGCCATTGGCGTCCAGGGTCAGGTAGCCATAGGTGCCATTGATCTGCGAATTGAGACCGGTAGTGGCCGAAGTCGAGGTATCGGAACCGGCGCGCACGCCGATCACCGCGCCAGTCACGGCCGGGCCATCAGCGCCACCGATGTCATTGTTAAGCACGTTGCCGCTGACGGTTGCGCCCTCTTGCACCGAAGCTGCATCGGGTTTGGCGGTGGGCAGGTCATCGACGATGTTGACGTTGATCTGACCGCTGGCAGTACTGCCGTCGGTGTCGGTCGCCACCACGTTGAAGTTTTCCGTGATGCTGTTGGTGCCGTTGGCGGTTGGATGCGCTTCGTTATCGACCAGGGTGTAGCTGTAACTGACCACGCCAGTGGTCGCGTTGAACCCGGTGATGGTCAGCGTGCTGCCCAGCGGCGTGACCACCGATTGCGGGAAGCCTGCTGCCACGCCGTTGGTGACCACTGCTATGCCGCCGACGGTGAGGGTTTGCAGACCGTCGAGCGCGGTGACAGTGAAAGTGCCGCTTTGAGTCAACGCAGGGGCATTGGGACTGGTGCCGTCGCTGAGGTTTTTCTCGTAGACGGTGAGTTCACCGCCGTTGACGTTCAGGCCATCGATGATCACCGGATCGTCGTTGTTGTGGATCTGCAGAACGAGGTTGGCGGTGCTGGTATCGCCATCCGAATCGGTGATGGTGTAGGCGAAAGTTTCAGTGCCGTTGCCGCCGCCAGTCAGGGCTTTGAAATCGGCGTCGCTGGTGTTCAGGGTGTAGGTGTAGGTGCCGTTGGCATTCAGCACCAAGGTGCCGTAGGTGCCGGTGAAAGTGCCGGCGGTGACCGGCCCGGTCGCAACGCGGTCGGCGCCTTGCACATCGTTGGGCAGGACATTGCCTTCGAGCGTGAGCAGGGTTTCGGAGGCGGTGCTCGCGTTGCTGTCGTCCACCGCTTTCGGCAGGTCATCGACGATGTTCACGTCGAGCGTGGCGTTGGCAGTGGTGCCGTTGTCATCGACCACGGTCACGGCGAATTGCTCGTTCAGCGTGTTGGCGCCGTTGGCATTCGGATGCGCTTCGTTATCGACCAGGGTGTAGCTGTAACTGACCACGCCAGTGGTCGCGTTGAAACCGGTGATGGTCAGCGTGCTGCCCAGCGGAGTGACCACCGATTGCGGGAAGCCTGCCGCAACGCCATTGGTGACCACGGCAATGCCGCCGATGGTCAGCGATGTCACGCCGTCGAGTGCGGTGATGGTGAAGGTGCCGTTTTGGGTCAGCGCGTTAGCATCTGGAGCGCTGCCGTCGCTGAGGTTTTTTTCGTAAACGGTGAGTTCGCCGCCGTTGACGTTCAGGCCATCGATGATCACCGGGTCGTCGTTGTTGTGGATCTGCAACACGAGGTTGGCAGTGCTGGTATCGCCGTCGGCATCGGTGATGGTGTAGGCGAAAGTTTCAGTGCCGTTGCCGCCGCCAGTCAGGGCTTTGAAATCGGCGTCGCTGGTGTTCAGCGTGTAGGTGTAGGTGCCGTTGGCATTGAGCACCAAGGTGCCGTAAGTGCCGGTGAAAGTGCCAGCAGTGATCGGCCCGGCGTTGGGGCCGGTGGGCACGCGGTCGGCGCCTTGCACGTCGTTGGGCAGGACGTTGCCTTCAAGCGTGAGCAAGGTTTCGGAGGCGGTGCTCGCGTTGCTGTCATCCACGGCTTTCGGCAGGTCATCGACGATGTTTACGTCGAGCGTGGCGTTGGCAGTGGTGCCGTTGTCATCGACCACGGTCACGGCGAATTGCTCGTTCAGCGTGTTGGCGCCGTTGGCATTGGGGTGTGCTTCGTTATCGACCAAGGTGTAGCTGTAACTGACCACGCCCGTGGCCGCATTGAACCCGGTGATGGTCAGCGTGCTGCCCAGCGGAGTGACCACGGATTGCGGGAAACCTGCGGCCACGCCATTGGTGACCACGGCAATGCCGCCGATGGTCAGCGAGGTCACGCCGTCGAGTGCGGTGATGGTGAAGGTGCCGCTTTGAGTGAGTGCGTTGGCATCCGGGGCGCTGCCGTCGCTGAGGTTTTGCTCGTAGACAGTAAGTTCACCGCCGTTGACGTTCAGGCCATCGATGATCACCGGATCGTCGTTGTTGTGGATCTGCAGAACCAGATTCGCGGTGCTGGTATCGCCGTCGGCATCGGTAATGGTGTAGGCGAAAGTTTCAGTGCCGTTGCCGCCGCCAGTCAGGGCTTTGAAATCGGCGTCGCTGGTGTTCAGGGTGTAGGTGTAGGTGCCGTTGGCGTTGAGTACCAAGGTGCCGTAGGTGCCGGTGAAAGTGCCGGCAGTGATCGGCCCGGCGTTAGGGCCGGTGGGCACGCGGTCGGCGCCTTGCACGTCGTTGGGCAGGACGTTGCCTTCAAGCGTGAGCAAGGTTTCGGAGGCGGTGCTCGCGTTGCTGTCATCCACGGCTTTCGGCAGGTCATCGACGATGTTTACGTCGAGCGTGGCGTTGGCAGTGGTGCCGTTGTCATCGACCACGGTTACGGCGAACTGCTCGCTTAGCGTGTTGGCGCCGTTGGCAGTCGGATGCGCTTCGTTATCGACCAGGGTGTAGCTGTAACTGACCACGCCAGTGGTCGCGTTGAACCCGGTGATGGTCAGCGTGCTGCCCAGCGGAGTGACGACGGATTGCGGGAAACCTGCGGCCACGCCATTGGTAACCACGGCGATGCCGCCGATGGTCAGCGAGGTCACGCCGTCGAGTGCGGTGATGGTGAAGGTGCCGCTTTGGGTCAGTGCGCTAGCATCCGGAGCGCTGCCGTCGCTGAGGTTTTTTTCGTAAACGGTGAGTTCGCCGCCGTTGACGTTCAGGCCATCGATGATCACCGGGTCGTCGTTGTTGTGGATCTGCAACACGAGGTTGGCAGTGCTGGTATCGCCGTCGGCATCGGTGATGGTGTAGGCGAAAGTTTCAGTGCCGTTGCCGCCGCCAGTCAGCGCTTTGAAATCAGCATCGCTGGTGTTCAGGGTGTAGGTGTAGGAACCGTTCGGATTGAGCACCAAGGTGCCGTAAGTCCCAGTGAAAGTCCCGCCAATCACCGGGCCGCTGTTCGGGCCAACCGGGATGCGGTCGGCGCCCTGAATGTCATTCGGCAACACACTGCCGGTCAAGGTCAGCAGGGTTTCCGAGGCGCTGTTGGCATTGGTGTCATCAATGGCTTTGGGCACGTCGTCGGTGATGTTGACATCGAGGGTGCCGGTCGCGGTGTCGCCATTGCTATCGCCAGCGACCACGGTGAATTGTTCGCTGAGGCTGTTCGCGCCATCACCGGCCGCATGGGTTTCATTGCCGTTGAGGGTGTAGCTGTAACTGACCACGCCGGTCGCCGGGTTGTAGCCGGTGATGGTCAGCGTGCTGCCGAGTTGCGTGGTGATCGATTGTGGGAAACCGACCGCTACGCCGCCGACCACCACATTGATGCCGCCGATGCTCAGACTGGTCAATCCGTCCGGTGCATTCAC
This sequence comes from Pseudomonas sp. P4795, assembly GCF_048822895.1. NCBI lineage: Bacteria > Pseudomonadati > Pseudomonadota > Gammaproteobacteria > Pseudomonadales > Pseudomonadaceae > Pseudomonas > Pseudomonas sp. P4795. Next base: position 209,507 of record NZ_JBMFBT010000009.1, read on the forward strand.
AGTGAAGCTGCCGGTCTGGGTCAGCGCGCCAGGATTGGCGGCGGAGCCGTCGCTCAGATTGGCTTCATTGAGATTCAATTCGCCGCCATCGACAGACAAGCCGCCGAGGGTCACAAGGTTGTTGACTGGAGGTGGTGGCGGAACAATCGGCGCGACCGGATCAGCATCGCCATCGCCGTTATCCAGCGCCGCCTCGCGGCGTTCCAGCGGAAACTCGGGGATCCCGCCAAAACCGGCAGTCGGGAAGCCGATAGTCGGATCGACCCGCCCGCCGACTTCTTCCAGCAACACAAAAGTATGCCCGCCACCTAACTCACCGGTCGTGTTGCCCGGGGTGTTGGGGCCGGCGGCAGTGGCTTCAGCGGTTTTGCTCGGGTCTTCACCGGCAGCGATGGCTTTCTGGATCTGCTCGACGTCGGTCAACTGTGAATCGGTCGGGGTCAACGCATCAGCCGTGTGCACTTGACCAGGCTGATCGGCAAGCAACTGCGCAGTCAATTCCAGGCTGCTGCCTCGGCCCAAAGTCAATTCCTTGCCATTTTGCAGATGAACGGCAACCGCGCCCTCGGCGCCAGTGACCAATTGATCCCCTGCAAACAGGCGGTCGCCCTCGACGAGCGCGCGGCGAGTACCGTCGCCCGCAACCGCAAAAACCTGACCAATGACCTTAGTGACGATCCCGATGAGCGTTGCCATGTGCATCTCCTGGGCGCCGACCACCGTCGGCACTGGTTAACGAAGCAGCCCATGGCTCAATCGGGTTGTCGGGGTGACGCTCGCACCTCGACAGTTCGTTTCGCCGGTGACGCAAAATCAGAAACTCCCGCGCCTTCAAGCACTTGGAATTCCTGATCGATGCCGCTAACCGACTAACGCTACGTAACGGTGGTGAATCACTCGAGTGACAAAAATCTGTCGCTCATCAACCGCTACGCGTCCCTCCCCTTTAGCAGTACTTCGCCGTATGTCGCAAAGTTGATTGGAACTTTCCTCAAGCCTTTTTGTGCTCCCTAAAGCGCATGAAACAAAGGCTTTCGAGTGGAACAATGTGCCGGATTTCGAGAAGCGCATAAGTTTTTTTTGGAATAACCGTTATGAAAATTTTTTCTTAGCTACGCTTCAGGATGTTCTTAGCTCTGTTGTTACAGGCATGAAACGCTTTTCACTATAAAAGACGTCAAATAATTGGCGACAACGAAATACCATCAGGACTCAGGGAGATGCACCCATGCGCGTTTTAACCCCCCTCTGCAGCGCGGTTTTGCTGGCCATGGCTTGCACTTCTCAAGCCCAGGCCATGAACCTCACCGAAGCCATCCAGAGCACTATCGCCACGCACCCCGAATTGGCTTCGCGCGTGGATGCGCGCCTGTCGGCTGATGAACAGGTGAAAGTCGCCAAGGGTGGCTTCTACCCGTCGGTCGATTTGAACGCCGCTTACGGGCGCGGCTACAGCGACAACACCAATACTCGGGCTTTGGGTAATCACAACACTGAAATCCTCACCTACACCCAGTCCGAGTTGCGCATGCGGCAGATGATCTTCGACGGTTTCAATACCGCCAACGAGGTCGAGCGCACCAAAGGCGTGTCCAACTCACGCGCTTACTACGCGCAAGGCACCGCTCAGGATCTGGCCCTGCGCACCATCGAGGTCTACCTCGAAGTGCTCAAGCGCCGCGAACTGGTGACCCTGGCCACCAACAATCTGCAAGCGCACTTGCGCGTGAATGATCAGATCGGGCTGCGCACCGAGCGCGGCATCGGCAGCACCGCCGACTCCGACCAATCGGTAGCGCGTAAGGCGCTGGCGCAGAACAACCTCGACACCGCCGAAGTCGATCTGGCCGATGCCGAAGCGAATTTCTACAGCGTGGTCGGACGCATGCCCGATGAGCTGGAAACCCCGGCCTCGACGCGCGGCGAATTGCCTACCGACCTGCGCGAAGCCCAGCAAAGCATGGTCGAGAACAATCCTTACCTGAAATCCGCGCAGGCCGACGTACAGTCAGCCGAGAGCCAGTACGAAGTTGCCAAGTCGCCGTTCTACCCGCGCTTTGATGCGGAGGCAGCGGTCGGCGCCAACAACAACGTGCAGGGTGACGAAGGCCACGACAACGAATGGCGCGTCGGCGTGGTGATGAACTACAACCTGTTCCGTGGTGGCAGCGACAAGGCGCGTCTGGCCGCCAATGCGCATGACATCAACCAGGCGATGGACATCCGCAACAACGCGCTGCGTCAGCTCAACGAGAACATCCGTCTGGCATGGAACGCCATGACCAACGCCAAGAAACAAACCCCGACCGCCCGCGAATACGCCGACACCACCAAACGCGTACGTGCGGCATATCAGGATCAGTTCGGCTTGGGCCAACGCACCCTGCTCGACTTGCTCGACAGCGAAAACGAGCTGTACAACGCCAACCGCCGCTACGTCGAAGTACGCTACACCGAGGAATACTCGATGTACCGCGTGCTGGCCAACATGGGCCAACTGCTGAGCAAACAACGGGTGGTGCTGCCGGCCGATGCGATTGCGTCCAGCGAGGTGAAGAACGAAGCACGCCTCCCAGAACTGAAGTAGATCTCTGTGTAGGAGCTGCCGCAGGCTGCGATCTTTTGATCTTGAAAAACAAAGTCAAAAGATCGCAGCCTGCGGCAGCTCCTACAGGAGTGATGTGAATCCGAAGCCAGGGGAGCGATCAATATGACTAGCATGGCCGAACCCGGCAACACCGGGATCGATCCGCGGCTGAGCTTCGATGATCCGTTACTCGACGGTCTGTTGATCCTCTGCAAACTCCACGGCGCGACAGTCAGTCGCGCCAGCCTGAGTGCCGGGTTGCCTTTGAACAAACAACGCCTGAGCCTGGACCTGCTGCCCCGCGCAGCGGCCCGGGCCGGGTTGCAGGCTCGATTGTTACGGCGTGAACTGAAAGACATCTCGCCACTCAACTTGCCGATTCTACTGTTGCTCAACGATGGTCGTACCGCCGTGCTGCGGCGCTTCGGCGACGACGGCAAGGCACTGATTCTGCCCAGCGAAGCCGATGGCGGCGAGCAATGGGTCAGCCGTGAAGAACTCACCGAACACTACGCCGGTCAGGCGCTGTTCGCCCGGCCGAGGCACGAACTCGAAGACCTGCGCTCACCCTTGGTGCCACGGGTGCAGGCATGGTTTCGCGACACGCTGAAACTGTCGAAATGGCTGTACAGCGACGCAATCCTCGCCAGTTTCCTGATCAACCTGTTGGGCCTGATGGTGCCGCTGTTCGTCATGCAGACCTACGATCGCGTAGTGCCGAACCAGGCCACCTCGACGTTGTGGGTGCTGTCGATCGGCCTGCTGATCGGCACCGGTTTCGAACTGGTGCTGCGGGTGGTGCGCGCGCACTTGCTGGACACCGCCGGCAAGAAAACCGATGTGATCCTTTCCGCGACTTTATTTGAACGCATCACCGGCATGTCGATGAAGGCGCGGCCGGCGACCATCGGTGGATTCGCGCAGAGCATTCATGACTTTCAGGGCCTGCGTGAATTCCTCACCGCCGTGACCCTGACCAGCCTGATCGACCTGCCGTTTGTGGTGCTGATGCTGGTGGTGATCGGCCTGCTCGGCGGCTGGCTGGTGATCATTCCGCTGCTGGCGTTTCCACTGACAATCATCTTCGCCATGATCATTCAGGCGCGCCTGCGCGACACCGTGCAGAAGAGTTTGAGCCTCGGCGCCGAGCGTCAGGCGCTGCTGATCGAAACCCTCGGCGGCCTGGAAACCCTCAAGGCGTGCAGCGCCGAGAGCGAGCGCCAGCACAAATGGGAAAGTACCCACGGCGCCCTCACCCGCCTCGACAGCCATGCGCGCAACCTCTCGGCGCTGGCCACCAACGGCACGCTGTTCATCCAGCAGTTTTCCGGGATGGCGACTATTGTCGCCGGGGTCTACAGCATCATAGCCGGCAACCTCAGCGTCGGTGCGCTGGTCGCGACTTACATGCTCGGCAGTCGTGTGCTCGCACCGCTGGGGCAGATCGCCGGACTGATCACGCGCTATCAGCAAGCGCAACTGACGATGAAAAGTACCGACGCGCTGATGTCGCTGCCGCAGGAACGCGACGGCAAACAACGGCCGCTGGAGCGCACGCAATTGCAAGGCGCGCTGGAGGTCAACGGCGTGACTTTTCACTACAACGGCCAGAACGCTCCGGCCCTGAACAACATCAGCTTCAGCATGCAGGCTGGCGAACGCATCGGCATCATCGGTCGCAGCGGCTCGGGCAAAAGCACGCTGGCGCGGCTGGTGATGGGCTTCTACGAACCGGAAGAAGGCCAGCTCCTGCTCGATGGTCTCGACCTGCGACAACTGGATGTCGCCGACCTGCGCCAACAGATCGGCTACGTCGCCCACGACTTGCCGCTGCTGGCCGGCAGCCTGCGCGACAACCTGACCCTCGGCGCACGCTACGTCAGCGACGCGCGCATGCTCGAAGTCGCCGAACTGACCGGCGTCACCGAACTGGCGCGCCAGCATCCGCAAGGTTTCGACCGGCCGGTGGGCGAGCGCGGGCAATTGCTTTCCGGTGGCCAACGCCAAGCGGTGTTGCTGGCGCGGGCGCTGTTGCTCGATCCGCCGATCATGCTGCTCGACGAACCCACCAGTGCGATGGACAACAGCAGCGAAGACGCCCTGCGCCAGAAGCTGCACGGCTGGGTGCAAGGCAAGACGCTGCTGCTGGTCACCCACCGCACCTCGATGCTCAGCCTGGTGGATCGCTTGCTGGTGCTGGACAACGGCCGGATCGTCGCTGACGGTCCGAAAGAAGCGGTCATCGATGCACTGCGCAAGGGCCGTGTCGGCTCGGCGGCGGTCTAGGAGTTGCGCATGTCTGCTTCATCGAAAGATCGTGGCTACTTCGACAGTTTCGGCAAAAGCGCCGAAGCCGAGTTCATGCCGGAAACTGCTGGCGCTGCATTGCAGGATTCGCCGCGCTGGTCGCGGATCACCGTGTGGCTGGCGGCGGGGTTGCTGATCAGTGCGCTGGTCTGGGCCAAGTTCGCCGTGCTGCAGGAAGTGACCATGGGCGAAGGCAAGGCGATTCCATCGAGCAAGATCCAGGTGATCCAGAATCTTGAGGGCGGGATCGTTACTGAGATCTTCGTGCGCGAAGGGCAAATGGTCGCCAAGGGTGACACCCTGCTGCGCCTGGATGACACGCGTTTTCGTTCGAACAAAGGCGAGAGCGAGGCTGATCGTTATGCCTTGACCGCGCAAGTCGAACGCTTGTCCGCCGAGGCTGAAGGTCGGCCGTTCAAGCTCTCGGCAGAAGTGATCGCCAAAGCCCCGCAAGTTGCCGAAGACGAACGCTCACTGCATGAGCAGCGCCAACGCCGTCTGGCCAGCGAACAGCGCACCCTCACCGAACAGCTGCGGCAGAAGACTCAGGAGCTGGCCGAATTTCGCTCGAAACAGGGGCAGTTCAGTTCCAGCCTGGCGTTACTGCAGCAAGAGATGAACATGTCGGAGCCGCTGGTGAAAACCGGTGCGGTGTCGCCTGTGGAAATCCTCCGGTTAAGACGCAGCGCAGTGGAGATTCGCGGCTCGCTGAACGCCACGACGTTGGCGATCCCGCGCGCCGAATCGGCGATCAACGAGATCAAAAGCAAGATCGACGAATCGGAGCAGACCTTTCGTTCGGAAGCGGCCAAGGAGCTCAATGAGAAGCGCACCGACCTGTCGAAAATCACCGCCTCGAGCATCGCCATCGACGACCGAGTCAGCCGCACCACGGTGACCTCGCCGGTGCGCGGGGTGATCAAGCAGATGAAGGTCAACACCATCGGCGGCGTGGTGCAGCCGGGCAGCGACATGGTGGAAATCGTGCCGCTGGAAGATAACTTGCTGATCGAAGCCAAAGTGCGTCCGCAAGACGTGGCGTTCCTGCATCCGGGCCAGAAAGCCATGGTCAAGTTCAGCGCCTACGATTACACGATCTACGGCGGGCTGAGCGCGAAACTGGAGCTGATCGGCGCGGACACCATCACCGATGACAAGGGCAACAGCTTTTATCTGATTCAGGTGCGCACCGATAAAAACCATTTGGGCGGGGATGTGAAACCGCTGCTGATCATTCCGGGGATGGTCGCGACGGTGGACATTATTACCGGGGAGAAAAGTGTGCTGGATTACCTGCTTAAACCGGTGCTCAAAGCCCGGACCGAGGCGATGCGCGAAAGATAACATCAAAAGATCGCAGCCTTCGGCAGCTCCTACAGGGGATCGCGTACACCCTTGTAGGAGCTGCCGAAGGCTGCGATCTTTTGATCTTCAGCCACCGTGATTCTTTTGGTAAGTCTCCTGCCCCATCGCCGCGATTTGCCCTTCGATCAACGCCTCGAACGGCTTGAGCAGCGCTTCGAACGACGTCGGCGCTTCCAGGGTCTGCAATGCCTGCACAATCGCCTCAACCGTCGACAACGCCCCCGGCCCCGGTGCCTTGCGCAACCGATAGCGCGACACCCCACCATCCACCAGCGTCACCCTCGGCAACGCCGCCAGCAGCGGGTTCAGGTGCAACATCTTGCGCGCCTTGCGCCAAGTGCCGTCGGGAACCACCAGCAGCAGCGGCTCATCGGACGCCGTATAAGCCTGCATCGGCTGCGCATCCTCGGCGGGGAACAACAGACGCGCCTGATACCCCGGCTGATTCAGCAGCGCCGGCAGATCCTCGAACACTTCCCCGACAATCAGCTCGGCATTGGTCAACCCCAGCGCCGCCAGCCGCGCGGTGTTCAGTGCATGACTGACCTCGCTCGGGTGCTGCAACAGCAACACCCGGGTGCGGCTGTCGAGGCTCGGGATCAGCGGGCACAGGCAGTGGGTTTGTGGGCGCAGGCAGCGCGGGCATTGGGGTCTGGACATGGTTACTTTTCCTTCAAGCTCAAGCCTGATTGAGCTGAGCTTTGAGCAGATCGCGGAAGGTCTGGATCAGCGGTTCGCGACTGCGGCCGCGGCGCATGATCATCGAAAACGGTGCTTGATAACCGAAGGTCGCCGGCAGCAACACGCGCAGATCACCCTTGTCGGCCCAGGCTTGCGCGTAGTGCTCCGGCAAGTAACCGACGTAGGCGCCGGAGAGCACCAGAATCAGCTGCGCCTCCATACTTTCCACCGTCGCGGCGCTGTGTTTGAAACCGTGGCGGGCCAGTTCGGCTTGGCTCCAGTAACCGCGCCCGACCATGCGTTGCTGGGTGATGACTTGCTCGGGAATCCGCCGCTCATTGAACAACGGATGCCGGCTGCTGCAATACAACCAGTGCTGCTCGCGGTACAGCGGCATGTACACCAGACCGCTCATGCGCGTGGAAAACGCGCCGATGGCCAGATCGAGGCGATTGTCCTGCACGCCGAGTTGCAATTCATACGGACTCATCACCGACAGATGCAAATGTACCGCCGGGTGTTCCTGACTGTAGGCACCGATGGCCTCGGCGAAAGGCAAGGCCTTGTCGCTGACGGTCGAGTCGATCACACCCAGATTGAGCGTACCGCGCAGTTCGCCCTTGAGCGCGGCGGCGTACTGCTCGAAACCTTCGAGTTCGGCCAGCAGGCGCAGGGTTTCCTGATGAAACAGCTCGCCTTTGCTGGTGAGACTGAACCCGCCCCTGCCGCGATGACACAGCACCAGACCGAGCGCGGCTTCGAGCTGGCTCATGTAGGTGCTGATGGCCGAGGTCGACAGGTTGAGTTCCTGCTGCGCGTTGGCGAAGCCTTGATGGCGGACCACGCTGGTGAAGATGCGCAGGAGTTTCAGGTCGGGTAGAGCGTTGGCCATGGGTTACTCCCGGCTCTGGTGTTGTCTGTGGGAACTGCCCCTCACCCCAGCCCTCTCCCGGAGGGAGAGGGAGCTGATCTTCATGGCTTTCAAATCCTGAGTTCGGCTCGATATCTCAGGTCGATGCAAATCCTGAGAACAACGCGGTCGGCCCCCTCTCCCTCCGGGAGAGGGCTGGGGTGAGGGCAACAAAGTCTAATCCGCCATCGCCCATTAGTTTAGAAAAATCTGAACTAAGTATTTGCCCGTAGCGATTCTTCCCCGTCACTACATTTCGCAGAATCGGCCCCCAGCGGCGCCCTTTCCTCCTTGAAACCGGCGCGCCGACATAAATAAAACAATGACGATGAGGCCTTACCCGTGGACAAGATTCTTCACCAACCACTGGGCGGCAATGAAATGCCGCGCTTCGGCGGCATCGCCACCATGCTCCGCCTCCCCCACTTGCCAACCGCTGCCGGTCTGGACGCTGCCTTCGTTGGCGTGCCGCTTGACATCGGTACTTCGCTGCGCCCCGGTACTCGCTTCGGGCCGCGTGACATCCGCACCGAATCGGTGATGATCCGCCCGTACAACATGGCCACCGGCGCCGCCCCGTTCGATTCGCTGTCGGTCGCCGACATCGGTGACGTGGCGATCAACACCTTCAACCTGCTCGACGCCGTGCGCATCATCGAAGAAGCCTACGACAACATCCTCGAACACAACGCGATCCCGATGACCCTGGGTGGCGACCACACCATCACCCTGCCGATCCTGCGTGCGATTCACAAAAAACACGGCAAGGTTGGCCTGGTGCACATCGACGCTCACGCTGATGTGAACGATCACATGTTTGGCGAGAAAATCGCCCACGGCACCACCTTCCGTCGCGCCGTCGAAGAAGGCCTGCTGGACTGTGATCGTGTGGTGCAGATCGGTCTGCGCGCGCAGGGCTACACCGCTGATGACTTCAACTGGAGCCGCGATCAGGGCTTTCGCGTGGTGCAGGCCGAAGAGTGCTGGCACAAGTCGCTGGCGCCGTTGATGGCCGAAGTGCGCGAGAAAGTCGGCGGCGGTCCGGTGTACCTGAGTTTCGACATTGACGGCATCGATCCGGCATGGGCGCCTGGCACCGGAACCCCGGAAATCGGCGGTCTGACGACCATTCAGGCGATTGAAATCATTCGCGGCTGCCAGGGCCTCGACCTGATCGGCTGCGATCTGGTAGAAGTCTCGCCCGCTTATGACACCACCGGCAACACCTCGCTGCTGGCCGCCAACCTGCTGTACGAAATGCTCTGCGTACTGCCTGGCGTCGTCCATCGCTGAGGATCGGTCATGAACGAGCTCGATCAGGTTCTGAAAGCCGCTGCCGATCTGGTGACGGCGTTTGCCCGCAATGATCGCGAAGCTTACTTCGCTGCATTCAGCAGCGACGCAAGCTTCGTGTTCTACACCCTCGAACAACCGCTGTTGTCGCGCGATGCCTATCAGGCGTTGTGGGACCGCTGGCGCGCCGAGGATGGCTTCGAGGTGCTTTCCTGCACCTCAAGCAACGCCTTCGTCAGCCTGCAAGGTGACGTGGCGATTTTCATCCATGACGTGGCCACCGAGCTGCGCATGCAAGGGGAGCAACACTTCAGCCAGGAGCGCGAGACGATTGTTTTCAAGAAACAAGCGTCGAGCCTAGAACAACAAGGCCATTGGCTGGCCTGCCACGAACATTTGTCCGCAATGCCGGAAGGGCTGCCATCCCCTTAGCCAAGACAGGTGACGCTCACGCACGATGAGCGCGCCTTTATGATCGGAGCAGATCATGAATAACAACAACAACGAAAAAAGCCTTCGCAGCATCGAAACAAACGGGGTCGAACAGATCCCGGACCATGAGCGTGACGCCCGACCCAGCGACCTGTTTCGCTTGATCTTCGGCGGCGCCAATACCTTTGCCACCGCTGTGCTCGGCAGTTTCCCGGTGCTGTTCGGTCTGTCGTTTCAGGCTGGCGTCTGGGCGATTGTGCTGGGCGTGCTGGGCGGTGCGCTGATCCTCGCGCCGATGGGCCTGTTCGGCCCGCTCAACGGCACCAACAATGCCGTGTCTTCCGGTGCGCACTTCGGCGTGCATGGGCGGGTCGTCGGCTCCTTCCTGTCATTGTTGACGGCTATCGCGTTCTTCTCGCTCTCGGTGTGGAGTTCGGGCGATGCGCTGGTCGGCGGCGCCAAACGCTTGATCGGCCTGCCGGAAACCGACCTGACGCTGGGCCTGGCCTACGGCTTGTTCGCTCTGCTGGTGCTGACGGTTTGCATCTACGGCTTCCGCTTCATGTTGTGGGTCAACCGCATTGCGGTATGGGCCGCGAGCCTGTTGTTCTTGCTCGGTATCTTCGCCTTCGCCCCCGCCTTCGACAGCCAGTACGCCGGCAGCCTGGCACTGGGTCAGGCAGGGTTCTGGGCGGCGTTCATCGGTGCGGCACTGGTCGCCATGAGCAACCCGATTTCCTTCGGTGCGTTCCTCGGTGACTGGTCGCGCTACATTCCTCGAGAAACGCCGAAGGGCCGCATCATGTTCGCGGTGATCGCCGCGCAACTGGCGACGCTGATTCCGTTCCTGTTCGGCCTGACCACCGCGACCATCGTGGCGATCAAAGCCCCGGACTACATCGCGGCCAACAACTATGTCGGCGGCTTGCTGGCAGTCTCGCCGAGCTGGTTCTTCCTGCCGGTATGCCTGATTGCGGTGATTGGCGGCATGTCCACCGGCACCACCTCGCTGTATGGCACCGGGCTGGACATGTCCAGCGTGTTCCCGCGCCTGCTGTCGCGGGTCAAGGCGACGCTGCTGATCGGCGTGCTGTCGATTGCCTTCATCTTCATCGGACGCTTCGCGGCGAATCTGGTGCAGAGCGTGTCGACCTTCGCTGTCCTCATCATCACCTGCACCACGCCATGGATGGTGATCATGATCATCGGCCTGGTGGTGCGTCGCGGCTTCTACTGCCCGGATGACCTGCAAGTGTTCACTCGCGGCGAACAGGGCGGGCGCTACTGGTTCAGCCACGGCTGGAACTGGCGCGGCCTGGGCGCGTGGATCCCGAGCGCGGCAGTGGGTTTGTGCTTCGTCAACTTACCGGGGCAGTTCGTCGGCCCGCTGGGTGAATTGGCCGGTGGCATCGACATCAGCCTGCTGGTCACGCTGGGCCTGGCCTCGCTGCTGTACCTGATGCTGCTCAGCTTGTTTCCGGAACCGCCGGCGGTGTACGGCCCGAAGGATGCGCGTAGCCAAGGCGTGAAAGCCCCGGCAAAAACACCGCTGCGCCAGGCTGCCTGACACGCCCCATTGCCTGTGGGAGTCAGCCTTCTCCCACAGTGTTGCACCCCATAAAAAAGACAATCGGAGACACGCCACCATGGCTTTGGATTTATTCGTCGTCCTCATCTACGCCGCCGGCATGCTTTTGCTCGGCTACTTCGGCATGCGCAAAGCCAAGACCAATGAAGACTTTCTGGTCGCCGGGCGCAACCTTGGCCCGAGCCTGTACATGGGCACCATGGCCGCCACGGTTCTCGGCGGTGCTTCGACCGTTGGCACTGTGCGCCTGGGTTACGTGCATGGCATTTCCGGTTTCTGGCTGTGCGCGGCGCTCGGTTGCGGCATCGTCGCGCTGAACCTGTTCCTCGCCAAACCGCTGCTGAAACTGAAGATTTACACCGTCACCCAGGTGCTGGAAAAACGCTACAACCCGATGGCCCGCTCGGCGAGCGCGGCGATCATGCTGGCCTACGCGCTGATGATCGGCGTGACCTCGATCCTCGCCATCGGCACCGTGCTGCAAGTGCTGTTTGACCTGCCATTCTGGGTCTCGGTACTTGTCGGTGGTGGCGTGGTGGTGATCTACTCGGCGATCGGCGGCATGTGGTCGCTGACCCTGACCGACATCGTCCAGTTCATCATCAAGACCGTCGGCCTGATGTTCATCCTGTTGCCGATCTGCCTGTACCGCGTCGGCGGTTGGGACGAGCTGGTGCTGAAACTGCCGGCCACGGCCTTCAACTTCACCACGATCGGCTGGGACACGATCATCACCTACTTCATGATCTACTTCTTCGGCATCCTGATCGGTCAGGACATCTGGCAACGGGTGTTCACGGTCAAAACCGCCAAAGTCGCGCAATACGCGGGCAGCATTGCTGGCATCTATTGCATCGTCTACGGCCTCGCTTGCGCGCTGATCGGCATGGCCGCACATGTGCTGATCCCGGATCTGGATAACGTCAACAACGCCTTCGCCGCCATCGTCAAACTGTCGCTGCCGGACGGCATCCGTGGGCTGGTGATCGCTGCCGCACTGGCGGCGATGATGTCCACGGCCAGCGCCGGCCTGCTTGCCGCTGCCACCACGCTGACCGAAGACCTGCTGCCGAAACTGCGCGGCGGCAAGCCGTCGAGCCTGCGTATCAACCGTCTGTTCACGTTCCTGACCGGCATCGTGGTGCTGGGCATCGCGCTGGTGGTCAATGATGTGATCAGCGCGCTGACACTGGCCTACAACCTGTTGGTTGGCGGCATGCTGATCCCGCTGATGGGCGCGATTTTCTGGAAACGCGCCACCACCGCCGGTGCAATCGCCAGCATGGGCCTGGGCTTCGCCACGGCGCTGTTGTTCATGTTCAAGGATGGTCTGGATGCCAACACGCCGATCTACTACAGCCTCGGTGTGGGTCTGGTGAGTTTTGTGCTGGTCAGTCTGATGTCCCGTCGCCCGGGCATCGTCGCCAATGCGATTTAAGCTGAACCAATAGCAACAAGTTTCTTCGACGGGTGTGGCGTCGGTTGCCCCACCCGTTTTTTTTCGTCTGCGCAAAAGCAAAAGATCGCAGTCTTCGGCAGCGGCTACAGGTAAATCTGTAGACGCTGCCGAAGACTGCGATCTCTTGATCGTTAAACTTTCAGCCCGGGGACATTACCGCCGACGTTGCTGACGGCGACGCTGTTCGTCATCGGTGCGAATCGGGATCGGTTGCATTGGCGGTTCGATCAAGCCCAGAGCAACACCCAAATCGTGCAGCCAGTTTTGAATTTTCTCTTTCATCGTCATGCCCCCTTCAGGGTGGTGCTGAGCGACCGGAATTCTGAGGCCGCTTCGTACTGATAATAGTCCGAAGTCCTACGCAATGCTCGGGCAAATCCGCAATGATCTGTTACTGAATTGATCAGAATGCCCAGGCATTGGTTCAAGCCGTTTCTCGCGAGTCTTCGCCAGCCACGGGATAGAGCGCTTGCTGCTGTTCGATCCAGGCATTGAGGTTGGCGCCGACCATGCCGCGCCGCCACATCAGCCAGGTCGTCGCGCTGGCAAACGGCTCGGCCAACGGGTGCACCGCGACGCTTTCGCGCCCCGGCAGACTGGCGAGCATCGACTCCGACATCAGCGCCACGCCGCTGCCGGCAATCACGCAGGCGAGCATGCCCTGATACGACTCGATCTCCATCGCCCGGCCCATCGCCGCGTGATAATGCGCGAACCACGACTCCAGCCGCGCCCGGTAGGCGCAGCCATGACGGAAGGTAAACACCGCGCGCCCTTCGACATCCTTGGCGCTACGAATCGGTGCATGCTCGGCCTCGCTGATCAGCACCAGCCGTTCATCGCACAGCGGCACGCCGTCAATGCCAGCCAGTTGCGGCGGGCCATCGACCAGCGCCGCGTCGAGGCGCCCGGTGAGCAAACCTTCGAGCAATTCACCGCTTGGCCCGGACTGCACTTGCAGATTCACCGCCGGGTATTGCTTGTGATAACGCGCCAGCAACGCCGGCAAGTGGATCGCCGCGGTGCTGTACAGCGTGCCGAGGACGAAATCCCCGGCCGGTTGCCCGCCCATCACCGCCGCACTGGCCTGATCGCGCAATGCGAACAGTTTGCCGGTGTAGTCCAACAGGACTTTACCCGCAGGCGACAACTGCAAACGCTGACGCTCACGCACGAAAAGTTCTACGCCGAGCTGCTCTTCAAGCTGTTTGAGCCGGGTCGACAGATTCGACGGCACACGGTGCAGGCGTTCGGCGGCACGGGTGATCGAACCCTCCTCGGCTACCGCCTGAAAGATCCGTAGTTGGCTGAACTCCACAACCTTTCTCCAAAACAGAACAAGTTGATCACTATTATTCAATTTTAAAGAAAGTCAATCGGTCCTAGCCTGACGGTCATTGCTTCTTGATCGGACTCCAGACCATGTCACCACTGATTCGCTTACTCGCCTGTTTCATCGCCCTGATGATGGCCATGGGCATCGGGCGTTTCGCCCTCACGCCGCAACTGCCGCAGCTACTCAGCGAAGGGCAGATTGATCTGACTGCCGCCGGTTTGATTGCGGCGGCGAATTACCTTGGTTACTTGCTCGGCGCGGTGGATGCGATGTTTTCCCGGCGTCCGGGTCAGGTTCAGGCGCGCCTGCATGGCGGGTTGTGGTTGTGCGTGTTGCTGACCCTGGCGTCGTTCTGGGCCAACGGGTTCTGGGCGCACTTGCTGTTGCGCTTTGGCACCGGCGTGGCGAGTGCCTGGGTGCTGGTGATGATCACCGCCTTGAGCCAGCCGCTGGCTGCGGCGGCGGGTCGTCCACGGCTGGGTGCGTTAGTGTTTGCCGGGCCGGGATTGGGGATTTTCCTGACGGGGTTGCTGGCGCTGTTCTCACATCTGTTGCATCAGACTTCCGCGACGTTGTGGCTGATGTATGCCTCGGTCGCGCTGGTGATGTTGCTGGGGATTGTGCGGATTCTGCCGCAACCGGCAGTGAGCGCTGTGATCGCTCCTGCGGACACTACGCCGACTCGCGGCATCGGCCGATTGGCTGCGGTGTATGCGCTGTACGGCGTTGGCTACATCATCCCAGCCACGTTCCTGTCGCAAATGGCCAACGCGCAATTTCACGGGCAATGGCAGGCGGATCTGTTCTGGCCGTGCTTCGGTCTGGCGTCGGCGCTTGGCGTGTTGCTGGTCAGCCTGCGCCGGCATGATGCGGACACCACGCGACACTTTTTAATGGCCACGCTGTGGCTGCAAGCGGCGGGGGTGTTTGCTTGTCTGCTGGGCAGCGGCGTCGGCCTGGCGTTAGGCGTGATCCTCTGCGGCACGCCATTCCTGGCTTGCATGCAACTGGTGATGCAGCGTTCGCGGGAACTGGCCCCGCACGCCACCCAACGCAACGCCGGGCTGCTGACCGCGTGCTTCGCGGTCGGGCAGCTCAGCGGGCCATTACTGGCGGCGTTGAGCAGCCATTTCAGCGGCGGGTTGCAACCGGCGCTGGTGATCGCCGGTTGCGGACTGTTGATCGCCGGCCGCCTCGCTCTGCAACCCGTCAGTGCTGGCCGAGGGCTTTGCGCAAACGCCGACGCACCCACTGCTCGGCGCTGACGAACGTGATACCGAGCAGCACCAGCACCGCGCCGATGATGAAGTTCAGGCTCAGCTCTTCGCCGAGCAAGACCACGCCGAAGGTGACACCGAACAACGGCGTCATGAACGAAAACACTGCCAGGTTGGCCGCCAGATAACGTCGCAGCAGCCAGAACCACGTCAAATAACTGAAGAACGACACCACCAGCCCTTGAAACAGCACGCTGCCCACTGCCACCGCTGTCAGGCTGACATGGGTGATCTGACCGCTGAGCAGCGCGATCGCCAGCAAACCGATGAAGCCGACAATCAACTGGTAGAACAGCGTCAGCGTCACCGGCGCTTCCGACAGGCGCGAGGCGCGCACGACTACGGTGGTCGCGCCCCAACTGGCCCCGGCCAGCACGCCGAGGGCATCGCCGAGCAGCATGCGCCGGTCAAGGTTGTCCCACGACACGCCACCGGCAAACGCGATGGCGATGCCGACAAACGCGAGGAAAATCCCCAGCCACTGCACCGGCCGCAGGCGCTCGCTGGGCAACAGAAAGTGCACGCCGAGCGCAGTGAAAATCGGCGCGGTGTAGAGGAACACCGACATGTGCGCCGCTGTGGTCAGTTGCAAGCCTTCGGAGATGAACAGAAACTCCAGACCGAACAGCCCACCGGCCAGCAGCCCACCCTTCCAGGTGCTGCCGACCTGATCCCAGCCGCCCTTCCAGCAGATCAACAATCCTACAAGTAGCGCGGAAATCCCCGAGCGTCCCGCCGCCTGCATCACCGGCGCAATGTCAGTCGCCGCCCACTTGATCAGCACCTGCTGCACGCCCCAGATCAGGCACAGGCCGATCATCACTTGCAGGGCAAAACCGTCGGCATTGCGCCGAGCGATGCTCATCGCGAAACCTCGAAAACACACAACATGACGGCCATCCAATGGTCAGAAACAGTGCCGAGGATTATCAATCAGTCAGACGGAAAAAGCCTTCTGGAAAAGACATTCAGTTCTCCAGTGACGTCAGCGGTGAATGGCCGCCGGCTGCGCCGTCAATCGCGGGCAAGCCCGGCTCCCACAGTGTCCGCGTCGTATTCAGAATTTGCGACCGACCACAAAACCTGTGGGAGCTGGCTTGCCAGCGATGAGGCCCGCACTGGCCAAACACATTACGAGTTCGAACCAGTGACCTTGCTTGCAACCAAAAACCCCACCGTGCAAGCCGCCGCCGTAGCAAACGTCCCCCACGCCCAATCCATCAACGACACTTGCACCGACCATCCGCGCAACGTCGCCCAATTGGTCAGATCATAAGTGCCGTACGCCACCAGCCCGAGCAACGCGCCCATGCGTGCGGCGCTCTGCCAGGTCAATGCGGGTAAAACCACGAACATCAGGCAACCTAAAACGTACAGGCAATAAAAAACCGCTGCTGGCACCAGCAACGGTTTTTCGAGCATCAGCGGACCAAGCAGTTCGCGATAGGTCGGCGCCATCAGGATGCCGAGCCAGAGCCCGTCGAGCATTAGAAATGCCGCCAGCGTGGCGACATAGGCAATCAAGTTTCTCTTCATCACGCCGCCCTCTATGTCTTACATGGGGCCGGCGGTGATCAGGTTAGTTCAATGCGATCCGCATGAATGACGATTTTGCCATCCTTGTACAACGCACCGATGGCCTTCTTGAAGTTGCCCTTGCTCACGCCGAACAGGCTGCTGATCAGCGCCGGATCGCTCTTGTCGCTGACCGGCAAGGTGCCGTTGTTGTCGCGCAACTTGGTGAGGATCTTCGAGTTCAGGCTGCTCGCCGCTTCCTGACCTACCGGTTGCAGGCTCAGGCTGATCTTGCCGTCGGCGCGCACTTCCTTGATGAAACCTTTTTCGCTCATGCCGGCACGCATGAACTTGAAGATTTCGTTCTTGTGGATCAAGCCCCAGTGCTTGTTGTTGATGATTGCCTTGAAGCCCATGTCGGTGGGTTCGGCAACCAGCAAGTCGACTTCCTGACCCACGCTGTAGTTGGCCGGGGTCTTGTCGAGATAACGATCCAGACGCGCTGTGGCGGTGATGCGGCGGGTATGTTTGTCGAGATAGACGTGCACCACGCAGTATTCGCCAGCCGTCATCTGACGTTTTTCTTCGGAATACGGCAGCAATAGATCCTTCGGCAGCCCCCAATCGAGGAACACACCGATGCTGTTGACTTCAACTACTTTTAAACTGGCAAATTCACCGACCTGAACTTTAGGCTTTTCAGTGGTGGCGAGAAGTTTGTCTTCGCTGTCCAGATAAATGAAAACGTTGAGCCAATCTTCATCTTCGCTTGGAATATCTTTAGGGATATAACGGTTGGGCAAAAGAATCTCGCCATCGGCACCGCCGTCCAGATATAAACCGAAGTTAGTGTGTTTAACCACTTGCAAACTGTTGTAGCGCCCGACTAAAGCCATTTCCAATACCCTCATTGCGTGGGCGGCATTCTACCCGTTTTTGCCCGGCGGGGCCGCTGGCAGATCCGTCGCCAGCAGAAAATCTGCGGTAGAGCTTGAGAATCAAGCGTTTACCGTGGCACCACCGCCGCTCGTCAGACCAGCGTCAGCGCTTGCCGGTGGCTACGCTCAACCGCATCACGCGCAAATCTTCTTAATGTTGTTATTTAAAACAGCAGGTTAGCGCAATATTCCGGTTAATTAATCGAGAATATCTCAGTGACGAGGTGGGTTATTCCGGGGGATATTTACCAAGCAACTGTCAAGTATTTCCTGTACGATGCCTGGCCGAGTTACTTTTCTACAGGTTAATGGCCGCCATGCGTGTAAAAGCATCCACCAGCAAAGCAAAGCCAGCTCCAGCCGTTGAAACCAGCGAATCGATCAACAATCAGATCGCAGCGTTTCTGAAGTCCGGCGGTGAGATTCAGCAAATTGCCAAAGGCGTCAGCGGCCAGACGTTCGGCCCGTCCAAGCAGATCAGCCTGGGCAAAAAGTAATACCGGAATACCCCCGTCCAGAGACGCTTTGCGTTTCGAAGCGTCTGGACTGGAACCGCGCAACACCCTCCTCGCTGTAAACATATTCCAAATCAATAACGCATAAATCGACGAACGGCCCTCAACGCCGATCATTCGTCGGTATCCTTGCACGCGTCTGGATCAAGCGTTTCAGCAGGTTTTTATCCCCTGCGCTCGCTGCTCATGGAGTGACGCATGCTCAAATCTTCCTGTTTATTGCTCGTAGGTCTGCTGGCCGCAACGACTGCCCACGCGCAGATCTTCCAACGCGAACTCGGCGACTTCGACCTCAAACTCGGCACCACGCCCAGCCGCAGCATGGCTGAAGGCCTGGTCAAACCGTCGGCAGTCGGCTCGTTTCACGGTGGCCTCGATCTGACCCACGGCAGCGGCCTGTACATCGGCCAGTGGTCGCCAAGCATGGGCATCTCGCCGGGGAAGAACCTGGAAATCGATTCCTACGTGGGTTTTAAACAGCCTTTCGACCAGACCCTCGGCTACGAAATCGGCATGATTCACTACAGCTACCCAAAGGTAGACACCCTCGACAGCCAGGAAGTGTTCGGTGGCCTGACCTTGCTCGGCAGCCGCTTCGGCGCGGCGTTCAGCAACGATCCGGACAAGCAGAACAGCACGCTGTTTGCCGACCTCGGCGGCAATCAACCGTTCGGCATCGGGATCAGCATGAAGTACACCACCCATGAGCTCACCACACCGGTTTCGGTGGACGGCGGTTATGTCAGCAGTTTTACCGATTGGTCGGTGAAATTTTCCCGGCCCTTCATGGGCGTCGATCTCGACCTGACCTACAGCAATTCGAGCCTCAGCGGCAGCGACTGCTCGGCCTACTCCGGGCACAACAGCGAGTGCGACGGACTGGTCACGCTCAAGGCCCAGCGCACGTTCTATTGATCGGCTGAACTGCCGGGCCCATCCTGCGTTCACATAAGAAGCAGTTTCCCGAAGCCAGGCTCACGCAAGGATTCGCCCATGTCGCGCTGGTGCAAAAACATCGCCGTTCTGCTGATTGTCTCCCTCGCCCTCGGCGCTTGCAGCCGCGTTGGCCTGGCCTACCGCAATCTCGACGTGATCATTCCGTGGACGCTCGGCGACTACCTGGACATGAACGGCGAGCAAAAAAGCTGGTTCAACGAACGCCTGCGCGAACACCTGAGCTGGCACTGCACCACGCAACTACCGGGTTATCTTGACTGGCTCGACCGCTTGCAAGTGATGGTCGAGACCAATCAGGTCACCGACACCGCCCTGCAGCAACGCACCGTTGAAGCCAAACAGGCGATTGCCGAAACCGCGCGTGAGATCACGCCATCGGCCATCGAATTGCTGCAAGGACTGGACGACAAGCAAGTCGCGGAGATGAACGATGCGTTCGCCAAGGATCAGCGCAAACGTGAGCAGGAATACCTCAAGCCGCCGCTGGCACAACAGATTGCCGAACGCAGCGAGCGCATGCAAAAACGCCTGAATGACTGGCTTGGCCCGCTGAGTAAAACCCAGCAACAACGCGTGGTGAGCTGGTCGACTGCGCTGGGCGATCAGAACACCCAGTGGATTGCCAACCGCGTGCATTGGCAGAAGCAGTTCAGTGCGGCGGTTGCCCAGCGCAAGAGTGCAGAATTCCCACAGCGGATCGAGACGCTTCTGGTCAATCGCGAGAGTTTATGGACAGCCGAATACCAAAAGGCCTACGCCGATACTGAAGCGCAGGCACGCTCGTTGTTCGTCGCCTTGATGGCGGAGAGTACGCCAGAGCAACGGCAGCGGTTGCTGAAGAAGATTGAAGGAGTGCGCAAGGATTTCAATGATCTGAAATGTTTAAAAGCTGCTCAGAAAAGCTGAAGATCAAAATATAGCAGCCTGCGGCAGCTCCTACACAAACCCTGTAGGAGCTGCCGAAGGCTCGGGCCGCGATCGGACGATCTTTTGATTTTGCTTCTAATAAAACTCAGGCGATCTGGGCTTTCGAAGCCACTTCATCAAACGTCCCTTCCGCCAGCGCATCCTCCTGATCATCCAGCACCTGACGCGGGTGATCATTCCCGGGAATGCTGCTATCGATCATGCTCAACAGGCTGGAGCCGCGCGGGGTCAGACTGAAGTTGTTACCGGTGCTGCCCTCGTCTTCCCCACGTGGCCCAATGTAGCCGCGCAGCAGCAACATCCGTTCATAGTCACAGGCCAGCGTTTTCAGATGATCCAGATTATCGATCGGCTCGCCGGCCGCAGCTTTTGCTGCCGCGTAATCTTCGGCGACAGAGCGCGGCGCAAAGCTGTGGCCAGCGCCGTTTTGCACTTCATGCAGCAAGCGTTCAATCAAATCCCAGTTATAAGTCGTCATCCTGATACAACCTCCGGTGCGCGTGATTAATGACGCGTTCATAAGTTGTGACCGGAACCAATCGTGGCCGTTCAGCCGCATTCGTCGCTGCGACCGACCGGCGGTCTGTCGAATTGCAACACCGCCAGACGACTAGGCTGTGAAAGACGGTTCAACCTCGCAGGAGATTTCTCCATGAACGTTCAGAATCATCCGGTGGTTTCGCGCGAAGCATGGCTCGCCGCCCGCATACAACACTTAGCAGACGAAAAAGCCTTCACCAAGGAACGCGATCGCCTCAGCGCACAACGCCGAGCGTTGCCGTGGATAAAGATCGACAAGGACTATCACTTCCAGGGGCCGCAAGGAGAGCTGAAAATTGCCGACCTGTTCGGCAAACACAGCCAACTGATCATTTACCACTTCATGTTCGCCAAGGCCTGGGAGGAAGGTTGTCCCGGCTGCTCGTTTCTTTCCGACCACATCGACGGCGCCAATCAGCACCTGGCGCATCACGACATTGCGGTGGTGGCGGTGTCCCACGCGCCGTTTAACGAATTCCAGGACTTTAAACGCAGGATGGGCTGGAAGTTTGACTGGGTGTCTTCAGAAGGCTGCGATTTCAACTACGACTTGGGGGTATGCGCCCGGGCCGAGGATGTTGCTGAAGGAAAGGCTACATACAATTACGAAAAGACTGACAGCGCCGAGGAAGAAATGCCTGGGCTAAGCGTGTTTTATCGCAATGATAACGGCGAGATTTTCCACACTTACTCAACCTACGCCCGCGGGCTGGACATGCTGGTCGGCGCCTACAACTACCTCGATCTTACGCCCAAGGGCCGGAATGAGGACGAGATCATGGAGTGGGTGCGGCATCATGATCGGTATGAGGGCGGTGCTAAATCGAATTGCTGTCATGAGACTTAGTCTTCAAATCCACTGTAGATGCAACTCCGCTTGTTTAACACCTCACCGGCGTTGCTGCATCTCTTACACCTTTTATCAACATATGGTCCCGGTGGCGACGAGTGGGTTCAACGACGCATTTGAATGTGCGATGCTAAGTCAATCACGTCGTCAGGTCTGCGGCCGACTACAATTGCCAGATACAGATTTCAGGAGGCCCATATGGAAAAGCTGAGTTTGCAAACCAAAAAAACCTGGTTCGCGAAGCACCGTAAAGCCAATTTCGCGGCCAGCCTTCGCCTGGAAGGCTTTGTCCCATCCCCGTCCGATGGCGATATCAAACTGCCGACCAGAGACGCGGCGTTAAGAGCCGTCCGGCTCGTGAAAGTTTGAGCGACGACAAGTATGGCACCGACCAGGCCCCGGATTGCTATCCGGGCACTGATGTCCTGATCAATCTGCTCGACTTACGTAATGCCGAAGACCTTGATGAGGCAGAGCGCTACATCAACGAGATGGCAGCTGCGCAGTTGGAGTTCGTCTTACCCCCATACAGCCTCGCGACTTTGAAACAGGTGCATCGCACACTGTTTGAAAAAGTCTACGCGTGGGCCGGAGAAATTCGAACACTGGCGATCAGCAAAGGCAGCACCAGATTTTGTAGCCCTGAGTTCATTGAAAGTCAGATCGCCAAAGAGTTTTCGAAGA
Source organism: Pseudomonas sp. P4795 (assembly GCF_048822895.1). Lineage (NCBI taxonomy): Bacteria > Pseudomonadati > Pseudomonadota > Gammaproteobacteria > Pseudomonadales > Pseudomonadaceae > Pseudomonas > Pseudomonas sp. P4795. The sequence continues at coordinate 231,668 of NZ_JBMFBT010000009.1, forward strand.
TGGCTGCTGCAGGCTGGTTCGAAAGCTACTCACGGGACCAATTGGTCTCAACAGTCGCCGAATCCTACGGCACACTCAACGTGGCTCACCCCTTCAGAGAAGGTAACGGTCGCACACAACGCATTTTGTTCGAATTTATCATTTTCAACGCAGGCTATCTGATCGACTGGGGATCGGTCGAGCGCGAGGAGTGGATCGACGCATGCATTCATTCGTTCCACTGTGACGACAGCCTCCTTGAAAAGATATTCGACCGATGCATCGGCGCGTCAATCCTGTAAGTCGAACGCAAGCTCACTGAACTTTCCCCGCGCAAAACTCCTCAACCGGTTACCCCGTCTTAACCGGAACTGAGGCCATCCCATGAAAACCCTGATCAAGCTCACCCTCGCCGCCAGCCTGGCCTGCGCCCTGCCCGTCTGGGCCTGCACGCCAGAAGAAGCTACCGCCAAACGCGAGCAACTGGCCAAGGAAGTCACCAAGCTGACGCAGCAAAATCCGGCCAAGGCCAAAGAGATCAACGCCGAATTGCAGAAGATGGACTTAGGCACGGCCAGTGCCGATCTGCCGGACAAGTGCCAGTTGATTGATCAGCGTTTGAAAGAGCTGGGTACGGCTGAGAAGAAAACTGAGGGTTAAACACAAGATCAAAAGATCGTCCGATCGCGGCCCGAGCCTTCGGCAGCTCCTACAAAATAGGTATGGGGCTGTTGAAGGCTGCGATTTTTTGGTGTCAACTATGCACTAGCGCATTTATTTATTTGCACAAACGCATATCCACTACTAGGGTTACCTCGAGTCAGAGCGAAATCGCCACCAAAACATGGCAAACCTTAAACGCCGCTGACTCGGCAACAACGCTACACACGCACAAGCTGGACGCTTGTTTTCACTCATGGAGGATTGAAAAATGTTAACCAATGAAGCAACCCGAATCACCGGCGACACACTGCCCAACTGCCTGGTCGGTCGTCTGCTCGACGCGCAACTGGTCGAAGTCGAAGCCGCCCCTCAAGCCCGAGCATTGGCTGCCGCCAGTCTCAACTTCAGCATGCAGCCGCAAACCCAGACCAACTGGTGCTGGGCCGCGGTTTCTGCCTCGGTCGGCAACTACTACGGCACCGGGTCCTGGACCCAGTGCGGGGTGGCCAGCAGCGAACTGGATCGCAACTGCTGCAATCAACCGGGCCCGTGCAACGTCTACGGCTATCTGGATTCCGCCCTGCGCACCACGCGTAGCTACAACGGCATGAATCAGGGTTCGCTGCAGATGTCGGCCATTCAGAACCAGATCAACATGGGCCGCCCGATCGGCTTGCGTTGCGCCTGGTACGGCGGCGGCGCGCACTTTCTGGTGATCTGTGGCACCAACGGCAACTACCTGCTGATCGCAGACTCGATCTACGGTTACTCGACCCGCGCGCTGAACTCGTTCCCCGGTTCGTACAACGGCGGCGGCAATTGGACCAACACTTACTTCACCGTGAAAAACTGAGGAGGGCTACATCATGCAACTGACTTATCCAAAGGCGCCCTCCAACGGCGTACAGACACTGCGCCAGGCGCTGCAAGCCGCGCTGCAAACCCAAGGCTTTGGCGTTAATCGGCAGTTCGCCGCTGCGGCTCCGGCCAAGATCAGCCTGAGCGAAGCCTACCGCGGCTACTCGCTCAGCCTGGACGATCTGAGCAACGGCAAAGGTCTGCAAGAAGCCAAGGTCGGCGACTGGCATTACCTGGTGTTTGCCGACGGCGCGACAATTGCCGATGCGCAATTGGCCGATGTTCGCGGGCATGTCGAGTTCGCCTCGCTGAACCACGGGACGCTGGCAGCGGCGACGGTGGATGCGCTGAAACTCGCGGAACAGTCGCCGCAACTGCACGGCAAAAGCGTCGAGCTGCGGGTGCTGTTCATTTCGGCACTGCACGTTGTGGCGATCTGGCTGCATGCCGCCGGTGAAAATGTGCTGATCCCGATTGAGCCGACGCCCAAGGAACTGGCAGTCACTCAGTTGTACAGCGAGGCGGCACTGCTCGCGCTGCTCAAACCGGCGGCTGATCAGGCACGTCAGCGCTTCGACGCGGACACCAGTGGCCTGCTGGGGAGCTGATAAACCTCAGGCATAAAAAACCCGGACACGCTGTCCGGGTTTTTTATTGCAGCGCTACACAGTTTTACTCAGCTGCAGGCTCTGCTGGTTTGCGGCGCTTCAGCGGGGCCATGCCGTCGCTGCTGACCAAAGCGTCCGGCTTCGGACGGTTGGCGCTCTTGCGTTTGGTCGGCGTCTTGGCGGCAGTTTTTTTCTTGTCGCCCTTGGCGTCGGTCTTTTTCTTCTTCACGCCGACAGCTTTGCCCGAGGCCTTGACCTTTTTCGGTCCGCCGTAGGTGCCTTTGACTTCCTTGATGGTGCGGCGCTCGAAGCTCTGCTTCAGATAACGCTCGATGCTCGACATCAGGTTCCAGTCGCCGTGGCAGATCAGCGAGATCGCCAGGCCATCGTTACCCGCACGCCCGGTACGACCGATACGGTGTACGTATTCGTCGCCGCTGCGTGGCATGTCGAAGTTGATCACCATGTCCAGACCTTCAACGTCCAGACCACGCGCCGCCACGTCGGTGGCCACGAGGATCTTCACGCCGCCCTGCTTCAGACGGTCGATCGCCAGTTTGCGATCCTTCTGGTCTTTCTCGCCGTGCAGCACGAACGCTTTGTATTCCTGAGCCACCAGACGACCGTAGATGCGGTCGGCCATGGCGCGGGTGTTGGTGAACACGATGGCCTTCTGATAGGTCTCGTTGGCCAGCAGCCAGTTCACGATTTGTTCTTTGTGCTGGTTGTGGTCAGCGGTGATCACCTGTTGACGGGTGGTCGAGTTCAACTGGCTGACCGCGTTGAGCTGCAGGTGCTCAGGGTTGTTCAGCACCTTGGCGATCATCTCGCGCAGGCCCGAACCGCCGGTGGTGGCGGAGAACAGCATGGTCTGCTGACGGTTGGTGCACTCGTCAACCAGACGTTGCACGTCCTCGGAGAACCCCATGTCGAGCATGCGGTCGGCTTCGTCGAGCACCAGCACTTCGACTTCTTTCAAGTCGAGGTTGCCAGCGTTCAGTTGTTCGATCATCCGCCCCGGCGTACCGATCAGGATGTCCGGCACTTTGCGCAGCATCGCCGCCTGCACCTTGAAGTCTTCACCGCCGGTGATCAGGCCGGACTTGATGAAAGTGAACTGCGCGAAGCGCTCCACTTCTTTCAAGGTCTGCTGAGCCAGTTCACGGGTCGGCAGCAGGATCAGCGTCTTGATGCTGACGCGAACCTTGGCCGGGCCGATCAGGCGGTTGAGGATCGGCAGGACAAATGCGGCGGTCTTGCCGCTACCGGTTTGCGCCGTCACCCGCAGGTCACGCCCCTGGAGCGCCAGCGGAATGGCCGCGGCTTGCACAGGCGTTGGCTCGACAAATTTCAGCTCGGCCACAGCTTTTAGCAGGCGTTCGTGCAGGGCGAATTGGGAAAACACGGGTGCTACCTCGAAGATATGCAAAAAAACAGCTGCATAGGTTACCGGTTTCGAGCGCTCAGGCCGAGCCTCTTTATCTAATCGGCCACAAACAGTGGCTTTTTTGTTGCCTGATTTGTCTTCAACGCTAATACGTAGCGTCTTAAATGCTCTAATCGTCCGTCGCGTCTTACAGAAGAATCTTTACTCCCATGGATTTCAAACAGCTCTGGCTCAACGCCCAAGACCTCTGGGGTGCCCTCGATCAGCACCCGCTCCTGCACCCCAGCCTGGCGCTGATGCTGCTTCTAGTGATCGCGCTGGTACTCGGACGAGTGGCACGTTATCTGATTCTGCACGCCAGCCGCATCCTCGGCCGTCAGCCGGCGCTGCACTGGCTCAACGACTTTCGCCACAACAAGGTGTTTCAGCGCCTGGCGCAGATGACGCCGTCGCTGGTGATTCAGTTCGGCCTGCATCTGGTGCCGGAGCTGAGCAAAACCGCGATGCTGTTCCTCGGCAATGTTGCGCTGGCATTCACCATCCTGTTCCTGACGCTGTCGATCAGCGCCCTGCTCAATGCGTTGCTGGATATCTACGCGCGCACCGAGCATGCGCGCACGCGCTCGATCAAAGGCTACGTGCAGCTCGGCAAGATGGTTTTGTACGTGTTTGGCGCGATCATCATCGTTGCCACGCTGATCGACCGTTCGCCGCTGTTGCTACTGTCCGGTCTGGGTGCGATGTCGGCGGTGATTCTGTTGGTCTACAAGGACACGCTGCTGTCGTTCGTCGCCAGCGTGCAACTGACCAGCAACGACATGCTGCGGGTCGGTGACTGGATCGAAATGCCGCAAGTCGGCGCTGATGGCGATGTGGTCGACATCACGCTGCACACGGTCAAGGTGCAGAACTTCGACAAGACCATCGTCTCGATCCCGACCTGGCGCCTGATGTCCGAGTCGTTCAAGAACTAAAAACAAGACCCCCACATCCCATACTATTTTCGATGAAACCCTTTAAAATATTGGGTTGAATAATAGTACTCATACTGCATTCACCATACTATTTGCAGTGCAAAATTTCGTTCATCCACCACAACATTTCTCCATTAGGGGCCTGCAAAACAGCTTCGTCTCCTACCTCCGTCCTCAAAAACGCGTGTGCCATCGGCGAGTCGATTGAAATGTAATCATTGTGATCGAAGATCTCGTCGTATCCCACGACCTCTGAGTTTTTTGATATCGCCGGCCTCGTTTTCGATCTCCAGCAAGCCCCAAAAAAGACCTTTCCCTCTTGTTCGGATGAGTACTCGACAACCCGTACGTCCTCAAGCCGCCTGCGAAGGTATCGAACTCGTCGATCAATTTCTCGAAGCAGTTTTTTGTTGTACTGATATTAAGCATTTTCGCTACGGTCGCCGCAACGATGCGGCCAAAATGAACTTGCGAGCTGTGTCGGGACGCTTCTTTCCCCAAAGGAAATCAGCTCTTGCTTCAAAGCCTAGGTGCTAAAAAGCAACCGCAACGAGCTAGTCATTACCCTGTGCGAATGGGGCGTTAGTTACCCCACATAACTGAATCGCCTTGGGTAGAACGTCTAGAAAGGCTTCACCTTGCAATACTTGAAGCTAACCATATTCTGCCGCATGTAATCCGCCATCGATGCTCATATTTCAGGGAACAAGCATTAATTATCCCGTAACCGACAAAAAAAACAGGTTTACAGCGCCTATAGCCACAAACCGATAAACCGATAAACCGATAAACCGATAAACCGATTGACCGATTGACCATATTGCGCACCGAGCCTTAAGTTGGCCAATGGAGCGAACGTTAAAATACTCCCTATAACCTAGGAGATTTCAGGCCCGGAAACAGCCTGTCGAACAGCCGAACCATAGAATTCACATGGATTGACTAGCCCTCAGTTTCCTATGTTATCCACCCCAACGGCTTCGGTCGACAGCTAACTAATATTATTAGGCAAAAAACTAATGCGAGTTCAAGAAACTCCCGGAGCGGGCGATACCTTAGTCATATCGTACTGAGCATTTACTTACTCACAGGGAATATAAGATGGATACGGCGATCTTCAGTTCAGTTATTGCTGCTGCATCTGCAATTATGGGCGGCGGCATGGTATCGATAGTTCAACTGCGTTCTGCAAGAGAAGCACAATCAACTCAACTCCGCCTCGAATCAATTAAAATAAACGCCGCAGTGGAAGACAAACGCATCACCACGATTATTAGCAGCTATACCGATACACATAAAATTTTGAGCCGCATTGCTAGGGAATACTCTTTGACATCTTTGGATATTATGTGGAGGGCAGAGTTAAGCGAAGCTGACTACGACCAAAAGTATCTAATTTCCTGCGAGTGCTTAGATGGTGCTCGCGCCATTGTCGATCTTTATTTTCCGGAAATTTCAGCAATAATGAAGGAAATATACGGTCAAATGAATGTTTTTTGGGGGAGTTTCAAAGAAATCCGTTCTCTAACTCAATTTAATGAGTCCTATGCAAAAAAAGAGAAATTCCACGCAGAAGCCGCGGCGGCTTCGCTTAAACTTTCGAATTGCGTCAGTATCGCAAAAAGTAGACTAAACTCGCTTGTGAGCACCTCTTAGATTCAGCACCCTACAACCCAGCTTTACCAATCCATTGAACTAGCACACAAAGATCATAACAATAGAAACCTTTTATGCTTTTTTTCATTATTACAATTAATTAGCTTTTCAACCAGGATCAGAATATGGACAATACAGTATTTACACTTGGTTAATTTATACCTGAAACCCTAACGTGCTAGGCCGTCATATTTACGCACCTATAACAATATGCGAATCTATTTTCACCATCCGCACAAATCGACCTGGGGTCAACATGTATATATTGGATACGTCAGCAATCCGTGGCATTTCTAGCGAAAAACTTAGATTAGCCGCAACGAAGGTGAAAATTGCAGTTTCAACACTGACAGTTCTAGAGCTCGCAAGTCACTTAAATGATTCCTCCGACGAAACCAGCTACTTAAGGGCTCGCGGAAATCTGATCAAATGCCAAATCCCTATTCTACTGGACGATCCTTTCTGGCTGCTATCACAGAAACTCCAATCATCCTCTAACCCTACTCGAAGGGACGATAAAGTTGTCTTGAGCCAACTGATAGCTGCTGCAGAGCAATCGCAGTCCTTAGAAGAGCTAGGAGCAAAGAGTCTTGCATTTCCAGATGGTAGCGTTGTGTCATGCCTTAATATCGGGGAGAGAATCGGTGAGATTTTGAAAGATGAAGAGGATTCCTTCGTCTCTCATATCCAATCCCTTCCCGCTTTAGCGCATCTCGATCCAGCGTTGAATGGAAAACATAGATTGATATCTGTAACTCTATTCGGACAATTGACCGCCGCAACACAATCATTATCTCCTATGAAAGATTGGAACCTCCAAGCCAAAACGTTTCTCGCGACAGCGCCATATTTTGGCTATTTAACACATCGACTGTACCATTATGCAAATTGCCGATCACCTGGAGAGACGATGTTACCTATTGATCGCAACGACTGCGAGGATGCATATATTTCTCTGAACCTAGATCTGTATAAAGGGGATACGTTAGTTACAAATGACAAGGGGACACTTGCTGCATTAAGAAACACCTTAACACTACTAAACGAAATCCTTCCAACCCCATTAACCTCAAGCTACGTAATGACTAACGACGAGTTCCTCATTGCCGTAGAGCCCTAACACTTTGCGACTCGCCCACATTGCTCGCTGGAGCCTCCGCACAACACGAAGACTTCAGCTGGAACCATGATGAGTGGTTGTTAATATATAACTCTAACAAAGAAGCTCCTTATGACTCACTCCTTTATTTAAAAAATGTCAATTATGGCTCCATGTCATCTTGATAGATACGAGCCCATTCAGCGCCGCCTTATAAAAAGTCTTACCCCCAGATTGATTCACTTTTAGTTCCAGCTGCATTAATGACTGCTTTAAATTAATCGGGCTCACATGCATTACCTCTCTTAAATCGCTTGGAGACAGGTAGCACGGTGGAAATTCTTTCCAATCGCTCGGAGCAGTAGTGTCAGCTAAGGGTGTGATTTCTTGGGCTGCAAAAAATTGAATTTCCTTTTTTTCTTGAATAGATTCAGAAATTTCCGAGTAAGTTTCTGGTATAAAATGGATCATATATCCCCTTGATATTTTCGGTTTCATCGAACGCTGGGAAGCGTTTCAGCCTAACGTTTTCTTGCGTTGAATACTTTTCTGTGGGCTGCCACTTTTCGGAGCTCTGCCCACCGTGGTCATAGGCAAATAATGTGGCTACCCGCCCATGGCTTTTCAGTCGTATGCAATTCAACATGATGAATCTAAAGACAGAATAGTTTGACTAAGCTGTCATGATTTACCCAGCTTCCAGCCTGCGGAGCACACTACGAGCCAAGTTTTTGGCTGAGGTAATGGAACAAAGTGCGCACGGCATTGACGAATAGCGAAGCTTCCGCCGGTTCAATCAAGCGCTCAGTCGGGTGCGCAACGCTACCATGATTTCTTATTGTGTTAAGCGCGTCCAAGACAGCAGCGAATGATTGGAGTACCTTTGCAACTTCGCCACCATGACTACCTAAATCTCCAAGCGCCGAGTGCTCCGAACGGAGCGCTTTGAAAGCCTGCGTGAGTGTCGCGTTGTCGGGTATCGAGATGCCGGCATCTTTGCATGCGGTCTTCAGGTAACCGTGCATTGCAGTATGCAAACGATCGACAGCACTTTGTGCACCGTTGGTTGCAACCAGCTGGTCTGCATCTGAGAGAGCTCGACGTACTACGTCAGAGGCACTAAGCGACGGGGCCACTGCCGGAACGTACCCTCCGCGATGGCCCAGTTGAGCCAGGCTTTGCGGTTGAGTCTGTTCCAAAATGGGTAAAATTTTCTCGTGCATAACGAGGGTGGCTAAGGCGCGCCCATCTGAACTCATTAAGTAACTTAAGGCCTGATGGACACAGTTACCATAGTCCGCATCTTGCCAGCTTAGGCTGCGAAAAAGTCGATTGTGACCCGTAAGATAGTCGAGGTGTCCAGTCAGTAAGCCAACCTCCCGCCAATCTTCTTCGCTAAACACTTTAACGATTGCACGTTGTAGGGCGAGGATCAGCGGACCGTTCCAAGACGGGTCCTGTAATAATGATTCGTTCAAGAAGGACTCCCTAGACTGTGCGTGTAGCACAACTCCTATTGTTTCTCGATCTAGGGGATTGCCACTAGGTAACACAGAGGTCCGGCGGCGTGGAGGTAATTCAACGAATCGGTGGTCACTGCGGTGATCCTACCTTGGTTTCGGCATAGATGAGGTTCGCATTTTCTTGCGAAACCGATTTTCCTCGAACGACGAGCGGATCTTGTTGTACTGGTAATCCGTATTCTCAATCCGATCATCAAGCGACCCCTCCCAGGTAACCTTCCAAGCTGTGTAGGGGAGGCTTCTCTAGTCAAAGAAAAATCGAGCTCCTGCTTCAAGGCTCATGACGTTCCGTTGTGAAGATGTTGGTACTCCGTCGGTATATCACTATGCAGGCAGGTCAAAATGGATGCCGCAGCAACTTCGCCATCTCATCACTCCCACCCTGCGTCGGCAGGCGTGTCAGCACCTCTTTGAGAGATCGAGTATTAACCGACAGCATGAAGCGCAGTCTCTTGCTTGAACGAGAACCTCTCCGAGATGCATACGCTATCTCGACGACGACCTCGTGATAGCTCAAGTGTCAGGAGGCTATCCTCGGGAAATGCAGGGCTGAGCTCTAGTTTGAGGTACTCGAATAGTTGACGGTCATGGACAGCTATTACCACCTGCCGACCATGTTCCTTTGACAAGGTCTTCAGAAGTGCCGCGAAGTGGGCGATATGCACGTCGTCCATCGATTGCACCGGGTCATCGAGAATGAGGCACGGTAGATCGCGGGGGACTGACAGATGCAAAGCGATAAACAAGGAGAGTGCTCCGGTATTAAGATTACCTGCGCTCAACATGGCACCTGGCGTCCCACCGGCTTCGCCGCCATCTCTATGCTCAGTAATCAGTTTAGGCTGGAGCCTCTGAGTGGATGATTCTGGAATGCGAAATGCCGGCACGAATGGTTCTCCTGGCGCTAATCGTACAAACAGATCGCGCCACACAAGGTTGAGCCGATCATTGAATTCTCGACGAATAATTGCGGAACGAATCTTATCAACGGCACTACGGATCGTGTTGCCCTGCTCGCGTAGGACTTGGGCCCGCTCGAGGGCACCGTTAGCGGCTTTCCAAGACTCGTCATCGGCAGAAATCCTTGCATCCACTTCCAATCGTTGCCTAAATGCAGCACGAATCGTAGCGATTAAATCGGCAGCTTTTCGCCGCAGTGAAAGACGCTTTTCAAATCGCGCCGCTTGGGTAGCCAAAAGCGCTTCCAACCTAGTCGCTCCAGCCTCGAAGGACTCTCCATCACCTAACTGAAGTGCGCGAATTGAAAGCGCAAAATCATTCAAAATGTCGTGCGCTGCGACAAGAGAAACATCGCGGATCTGAGCGTCGCTCACTGAACGACGCGCGGCGACATCGGCTGCGCGTAATTTTCCACCTAACTGCAATGCGTTGAAAATACTCTTCAGTTGGCTGATCAGAACATTGATAACAGCTAGCCGCCGATCAAGGTTAGCTAGGTCACTCTCCTCAGGACTACGCGCAGCAATCGTCTCAATGTCTCGCTCCAGTCGTTCAATGGTGACTTGCATTTCACTGCGCGCACGTCCGAGTGTCAGTAATCGCTCTGCCGATGCAGATAAACTTCGAACCTTGTCATGGACATGTTCGCTTAAGGGAGCCAAGCCCGTTTCGGTGAAATTCCGATCGCAAACTGGACACGTATCATCGGTAATGAAAGATGTCAGTTCCGAAAGTGCCGCCGCCAGGCTGCCAGCACTACTGGATAGAAGAACGACTTCTTCGTCGATCGTGTTTCTCTGGCGCAGAGCCACATCACGTTCATCTTGCGCTTTCGCGCGCCCTACGATATCAGTCCGTGCTTGAGTAACACGTTCCGAAACATGCTGCTGCTCAGTGCTTAATCGCACCAGTGCCGTTTCTGCGAATTGCTCCGGGTCGCTTGGAAGCGAAATATTTGATAACACCTCTTCGACACGACTGCGAAGAGATTTGACTTGATCTCCATATGTCGCTTCCCAATGCGAAAACTCCTCACTAGCTTCATCCGCGCCAATGGTAATGAGGTCTACGGTGATTCCGGTTGGAGCCTGCGCCCCCTCAATTTCACGCCGAATGGAAGCTAGTTTTCGTTGCTGATCCGTCAGCAGTGAAAATGCGTCCGCGTCTTTGTCATCTGAAAGGCTAGTGGCAACTCGATCGAGTGTTTCTTCCCGCACCTCCACGGATAATTCCAACTCCTCACAGAGGATTGCAAGCTCATCAGCCACGATTTGAATTTGCTCGTCTAAAACTGAGTGTGCCTGGCGTTGTTCGGCGAGCAGGCGATCTAGGCGTAATTTTTCATTTTCCGCAGTAAGCCAGCCTTCAACACTTTTGCGAACGTTGCGCACATCTGCGAGTGGCTTCAGCCCAGCTTCGAGCGCGTCAAGGCGATCCAGTCCTAGAAGTTTGGCTACGAATTCAGCTAGAGGAGATGTCGCATCGTGGCCCGCTTCTTGATAGATCTGAAGCAACTGACCAAGCAGAGCCTGCGGTAAAAATGCCCGCTCGCGGAAGAACGTCGCACGCATATTGTCAAGCGCGCTGATGGACTGCGCACCGGTTACATTGAGAGTAGCGTTGAAACTTTGTTCTGATATTCCGCTGAGGGCCCGCAGCAGAACACTGCCCTCAGAAGCTGATCGATGAATTAGTTGCTTCTCATAGCTGGGATCAGCGCGTTCCAGCGACTGAACCTTCCCTGTCAGGGCGAGTTCGATAGCTGAAAGAATGCTCGTCTTTCCCGCACCATTTTCACCATGGATAAGCACAACCTTGGCGTCAAGCGGTGCATGAATCTTTCCTCGGATGCTTCGGAAATTGTTGATGTCGAGGCTTTTAAGAATGAAATCGCTCAAGACTGCTTCGCTCCCAGATCGGATTGGAAGGCACCGCTGATCACCTGCGAAATGGTATCGATCACCGCTTGCTCTCCGTCTGATGATGCGGCGATAACAGCCTCTATAAGTTCGCTATTAGTGTTTGCAGAAAGCGCAAGAATAAGCTGTTCCAAGGCTGGGCCATTGCCAGTTTGGGATTGTCCTATAGGGGCAGGAAGCGTAAGCGGTAGTAGCACACGTATACAATCGTCCAACTGACGTTGCGCCGCCTCATCTGTCGGCCTGCCTTGATCATCAAGTGAGACTCCTTCGACATGCAGTACACGGCAAATCTCAGATAGAGCCTCAATCCCCTCCATCAGCACTGCACCTGCGATGACTACCGTCACCACATAACGTGAGCCGGTTACGTCGAGCGCGCGACTCAACGCTTCGACACGCTGTTTGACACTTGCGCCTTCGCGGTCACCGTACCCCCCCCGTTGTTGTGTCGACCACTAGCACTAGATCTAGCGCCCTACCATCGTGGCCACGCATCGCAGCGGTGAACGCGAACTCCACACCAGCAACCTTGAAAGGGATCGTCAAGTCAGTGTAATCAGCGCCGTGAAGTCGCTCCTGAATCGCATGTATGATAGGTGCAACAATCACAGCATCATCTCCTTAACAAACTCCTGCTGTAATGTCGCGGCATCACCACAGTTCGCGAGTAGATTACCGAGGCTTACATGCGTTTCGCCAATGTGTCCGGTTCGTCCCGGAGCAACACGGACGCGCCTCGCACTCCCTCCGTTCCCACCCATCTGATACCAGGCATCGTCAGCATGTAGGATGATTGCATTGTTGTCGGCGAATCCACCGTTCATTTTTAAAGAGATCGCCTCAGCAGCCGATTTCACGACAAAAATTGGGCGATGTACCCCGTCAGGACGTAATGCACACGCAGATACAGCCCCTGACTTCAGGTCTTCATCCGCGGGTTTATAAATATCCCAAAGCCCCGTTGCTCGCCCATATTGCAACAGCGACAAGGCGACCCCAAGACGTCCCAAACCCATAGCTTTGGCGTTCTGGTCAGTGGCGATGAGGTTGAGAGCTGAGTTGCTGAACGTCTCGTAAGCGTCCGCGCTTGAAGGTAGGCGGCCACTTCGAAACAAAGAGAGCATACGGGACCATAGCTTGACAGCGTGGTTTACAACGTCAGTCCGGTTGTAATCCCCAGGGGTGGGAACTGCAAGTTCTGCTATGTCATCTCGTAACGACTTCAGGAAAGACTTGAGTTCGCTTGCAACCAGGCCTTTACCGATTTCGGTAAGAGAAAGCTGCATTAATGCAGTGATCTTATCGCCAAGGACCTTGAGAACCAGCGCGATTAATACCTTTTCACCCCAGGCGCGCAGCAGCGTGGCTTCGTGAATGGCAGCCGCATTTTCGTTGTATGCCTCACCATAAGAGAGGCGTAGCACATCTCGCTGTCCCTGCTGTATTTTATCCTCACAAAAGATATGCGCTGGAGCAGCCGGTGCACACGGCCAAGGCCATGCATGCGCCGCCTTGGCTCGCGCGAAAAGAGTCTGGAGGTTGTTGTCTTGGATTGATAGTCCGAGCACGAGCGTTTTTTGAGCTGTTGCAAGCCCGACGACAGCATTGCACATAGCTAAGAACTCAGGCTTCTCCGGCCAATCCATTATCTGGGTGTAGCTTCCGGTTAAGAATCGGCGAAAAACTAATGGCTCACGCGAAGCATGCACAATGCAGCCATGAAACTTCAGCAATCGTGCCCGCCCGGCAGGCCCTCTAAGCTGGTCGGGGTCAACGACCACCTGCAGCACACCAGGAACACGGTTGCTCAAACGATCGACCGCTGCCTCTATAAATCCGTCCCAATTCGCAGAGGCGACCGACTGTACTGCCCCCTCTAGAATTAGGATCGCAATACAAAGATGTTCGGCGGCAGGCGGCGCGGGATCTTGGAAGGCCAGCCTGATATTGATCGCATCCCATAGGATAAAGTCAGCGTTCGTTCCCGCGATACGAATGTCAAGAACCCGCGCGTACTTGTTCCAGAGCCGGCCAATGATGCTGTCATGCTCTGGCCAAGACGCAAGCGGTTGTACGTACTGCGCCTGAACTGTCGCGGGCTCTATCTCGGCAAGCACGAGGGCTTCTTCAAGTGCGGGCAAATACGCCGCGGCAGTCCCAACTGCAACTGCCCTCTCTCGAATATAATCGAATGCTCGTTCTATGAGGTTACCGAGGTTTGGAGCTTGCCTTGAAATCCCTGAACCTACCCATAGCGCAAATTCGCCATTCGCGACCGCATTGGCAGCCGGAGCGAAATCGGACTCGAGTTTCTCAAGCACCTCACGCACCGCAATGTCATTAGCCGTTGGAGCTGGAGCCATGTCTACCACTTCTCCCTGTTATGACATCGTCGTATTACTTTTCAGACTTCGACAATATAGTCATCTCAGGGCGCATTGATATAGACAGATTTTTACAGTTCCTCCTTGGCTACAGGCGTATTCGTGTTCTTTTGTTCAGGAAGACTCAATTCAGTGGAAAACCTGCTGGCGATCTGCACGCCCATGATGCTCTGGAGCAAATAGCATCACGGCTCAAGCAATTAGCCAATATTTCTGGATTTGGCAGCGGGGCATAGCCGGGTGGCGATATGACATCAAGACGTGCTTTATCTGACTAAGAATGCTGATAAGCTCCCACTTATCCCCTCTGTTACGGCCGCATTTTGAATGGAATCAAACTTCCTCCCCAGGACACTCTGGCACCACGACGAATACAACGTCGTTGAGGTAGCCCACACCGAGTTGGATGCCGAGTTTCGCGCACAAGCTCGCCCGCTGATCATTCTGGGTGGAGCGGGAATGGGCAAAAGCTGTTTGCTCGGATGGTTAGCGGAGACGTACGGCTATAGCATTATCACTGCTCAGCAACTGAGTCTTCCACTTCTTCCAGGGCAAGAACTCAACGCGACAAAAGGCCTGGTGATCGACGCGCTGGATGAGTTGCACGCGTCCTCCCCAATGGACGCGCTGATGAAGATCATTGAGCCGCTTGGCAGGCTGGGCTATCCCAAATTTATTCTGTCCTGCCGGGCATCCGACTGGATGGGTGCCGCGAGTGCGGCGATCATCGAACGCAGCTATAAGGCATCACCGCTTCAACTACACTTGGGCGCACTGACCGAGGAGCAGATTCAGCAGGCGTTGCGTGATCAACTGGGAATTGCGGGCGCGTCAAATCTCATTGAACACCTTAACGCTAGGCGACTCGACAATTGGCTCGGAAACCCCCTTACTTTGGGGTTAATTATAGAAATTGCCAAGACCGGATCGTCACTCCCCGAAGGACGTGAAGAACTCTTTCGATTTGCGGTTAAACAGCTACTTAGCGAGCGTAATGCCAACAAGTCAGCATTCGCACCGGCCGAGCAAGATGCACTTGATGCTGCCGGGGCCGCCTGTGCCGCTCTAATCCTGTGCGGCTTCGGAGCCATCAGCCGTGCGCCAGCCATCGGCAACACACTTCCCCTAGTAGAAGCCAGTCGGCTTTCTGGCAGCAAGCCTCTATCTCAGGTGCTCGCAACACGCCTGTTCGATGCTGTAGGTGTAGACCGTTTCAACTATTCTCATCGCAGCATTGGCGAATACTTAGCCGCGGATTGGCTTCGACGGCAGGCCGATTCGCCGCGCAAACGTCGTCGAATAGTCGCGTCGTTTCATCGGAGTGGGCTGGTACCTGCAAGCTTGCGTGGTGTGCATGCCTGGCTAGCCTTGGACCCGCATCTGGCGCCAGAGGTGCTCACTGTAGACCCTGTGGGTGTCATCGAGTACGGCGATCCTGAACAGCTGACATCACAGCAGGCACGAGCGCTTTTGCGTGCCCTGGACCATCTGGCGACACGTAACCCAGGTTTTTTGCCAGACTTCCACAGTCTTTCTCTGAGAGGCGCAATTAGGGCGGGTATGGAGAGCGAACTGTTCGCGGTGCTGGAGCAACCGGCAAAGTCAGTTCAGCTTCGCTTGCTGCTCCTCAAATCAATTCCGGGAACTACCGCCGCAAGCCAACTGGCTCCGACGCTTCAGGCGCTCGTCCGCAATCCTGCTGAGATCTTTGCAATAAGACGCGCAGCACTTGAAGGGCTATCCGCTTCGCTGTCGGAGGCACAGTCGCACGAGCTTATTCAAGCACTCATGTCACAAAATACAGACGATAACGCCAGACTTGCGCTCGATTTGACCGGTTTGCGAGGTTATGCCTCATTCGACGATTCCTGCATCATCAAGCTCGTAATCGCTTGTGCATTTCATGATTTTCGCTTTGGTGAAGAAATCGCCAAGTATGATCATTTGGTGGGGCATTTTCCCGGCCAGCGGATCGCCGGTTTTCTGGACAAGCTGACGCAAGCAGCGGCAGCCTTGGCGATTGCCGAAGAGATCACGCAAATGCCTGAAATCAGCGATCTCGTGGTGTATCTGATACTGCGCTACCTTGACGAAGAAAGTGTTGTTCCTAGCAGTCTACTGCGCTGGCTTCGTTTTGCTGCAATCCAAGGTGGCGGCTACTATCCGGCAATCGAAATTGATGAGCGATTGGAAAAAGACGAGCCCACGCGTCACGCGATACAGCGGTTGGCGCTGCTAAGCGAAAGTGCGGAAGAACGCATGGGTAGCCGGCATTACGACTTGCAGCGCGCATCCAAAAGTCTTCAATGCTCAGAAGCCGATGCCATTGCCCTGCTCAATTCCCTCAATTCCGATGACCTCGAAGATGACCGCTGGCGCCAGGTGGTAGAATTGCTTTCCCACACTGACGATCACGGAGCGGATTTGCGCGCTGCGGCTCGAGTGTTCGCGTGGAATCGTCCTGACGGATTGGTGTGGATAGAGCAGCTATCGCTGCAACGCTCGGAAAGCGAGCTGGCGGAGCTCATCGCAAGAAGCAAAAAGCTCGATGCTCAAGCGCTTAAGAAGAAGCACACCGAGGCTCGCCTCCCCTACCTGCATAAAACCCCGCAAATGCTGAGTGGGGACTTTGACACTCTTCAGCACCCGGCAATAATTTATCTGGGCCAGTGGCATACATACCGGTCTGGTGCAGCCGCCCATGAACGTCTGTCTCAGTGGCTGGGCCATCAGTTAGCGAAGAGTGCGCTGTGTGGCTTCGAGGCTTATCTGCAAGGTATTCCCTCCACGCTTTCAGTTGCCGAAGTAGCCAGCTTCTATGCCAAGCAGGACTGGTTTTTCGATACGCCCGACATTGGGGGTGGGGAAGGACTCTCACCATTTATCATCATCGCTGCCGCCTATGAGCGCCACAGAACTGGTGTCGGGTTCAACGACCTCACTGAGCTGGCACTGATGACTGCGTTTTTAGCCATACACAACTGGTTTTACCGTGAGTCACATCCCCTACGCCCCATACTAGATCAAGAAATCCAGGCCAGGGGGTTATGGGAGCAAGCATTACGATTGCTTCACGAGCCCCAACTCTTTATGGACTCTCACAGGGGTGCATTCGATGAGCTTCTGTATTTAGAGAAAGACAAACAACTAGTGTCAGGCTTGGCAACGGACTGGTTGCGACGGTTACCATCAATGGCGGCTGAGCGGGAAAATCAACTGATAAAGATGCTTCTGGAAATTGGAAAATATGACGAGCTGCGTGTCCTTGCTCAGCGCCGCACGTCCCCATCGCCCGCCCATCAACTAAATTGGGATGCAGTTGGACTGATGGTCAACTTCCAGGCAACCGCCAAGCGGTTGGCGGTCGGTCCTGTGGACAAGGAATTGTTGCCTTGCTTGCGCGCCCTTGAACCTGGGTACTTCTTCGGTGCAGAGGGACGTCCTTACAAACTCGATATCCCGCTGCAAGAATGGATCATCGCGACTTTTCGAGCCTTATGGCCTTACACGCAGACGCATATCGGTGATATCACCGATATGGCCTATGGCGGGCACGACACAGAAGGAGAACTTGCTCATCTCATCAAGATATTAGGGGACCTTACAACACCCGAAGCAATTGATGCATTGACTCGACTCTGCGAAAGCCAACGCGACACCTACACAGATCTATTGCTCGATGCAAAAGCGAAACAGCAGCGACTGTGTCATGAATCAGCGTTTACGCATGCAACGCTGGAAGACCTTATCGCAATCACCAAAGATGTAATTCCTCGCTGCGGTGCTGACTTGCAAGCCTGGGTCCTTGAAGAAATCGACGCCATCCAACGCAAGATAACGAGTGACGACGTAGGCTCCTGGAGAGGTTTCTATCGCACTGATCAAAACATCCCTGTGGATGAAAACAGTTGCCGCGATTATCTAGTAGGGCTCCTTCGGCAAGGCTCTCCGGGCGTTGCGTTTGAGCCTGAAACGCATGTAGCCGCTAATAAAAAAGTCGATATCACATGTTCCACGGTAAAAGCACGTCTCCCTATCGAGATCAAAGGTCAATGGCACAAATCTGTCTGGACGGCCGCTGACAATCAGCTCGACAAGCTTTACACGCCCGACCATCGCGCAGATGGTTTGGGAATCTATCTCGTTCTATGGTTCGGCAAACAAGCCGACTCGGCATACGCCCTCCGAAGCCCCGGCAAAGGTATACGTCGTCCATCCTCTGCTGAGGAAATGGCTAAGATGCTTGAAGAGCGTTGCCTGGCGTTCGCACAAGGGCGTGTAAAAATTGTGGTGCTCGATCTGGCGCGTAGTAGCGCCAACGCTGGAGCAGGCCCGCGTATGCCAGCCCTCTCCTGCTTGAGCTATTTTTGGGTAATTGCACCGACTTGACTAGCCATTTGCATCGAACTTGCCCAGCACACTTCGTAGTCTTGACCGTCAAAGAACGAATCAAAGCTACCTTTCACGGGCGGTGGATATCGGTCACAAGCAGCCATTTTCAGTTGTAGTATCGCCCCCATCTAAAATGCGAGGTGGTGGCCTGCCATCAGTATCTCTGGCATTCATTACGATCAGGCATGATGTCCCCCGCGGTGTGTTTCTGGGCACACACCGCAACATCTGCGTAATTGCATGGACTTGACCACTCAATTGCATTGCCTCTGACCACCCGTTTGCATTCAACTTGACCACCCAATTGCACTGCCTCTGACCAATCATTTGCATTCGACTTGACCAGCAGGTATTCGCTGCGCCTGTGGTGCACAATCGAGGGTCGATAGAAAAGACACTGAAGCGTTTCATAGGCCGCGAGTGCCGTAAGCAAATCAGTCTGCGTACTCTGGAACGCAGCCACGCAGCTTATCATCAAGCCGAAGGGCAAGGTGACCAGATCCGGTTGGTCAGCGGCCACGGCCTGGAAATATCAGGCCGCCCGCGCCAAGAGTGGAACGACCTGTAGCTATTGACTCAGGTCATCCATGAAGGCGAGCAACTACAGGTATTCAACGAGAACATCAGCAGTGGCAACACTGACAACAAGGATGACTTTCATCAGAGCTACCGCAACCGCTTTATGGTTCTTCCGTGGGGCGCGTTCTAACGTCCGCCTCCTGTCCACAAGAAGCCTCGGGGCCAGGCAGCCCTACCGCTGTGGTCACCGCCCTGGCAGACGAAGAGATCCAGTGCAATCAGTTCGGTAGGGTGAGCTGATTGAGGCCTTCCTGGGCTAATTGCTAAAGATCTTCGACTCAAAGTAGCAGCCTAGAGGCCCTCCGACTCCAGATCCTCAGCGGCTGCCGTCGCGTCATCGGCCCTACAATGACAATGCTTGCGCAATCTGATTCGCCTCAGCCTTGGTTTGACCACCGTCCATGATTGGTGCCCGTAGCAACGACCTCTGCCCCTTGCGATCCACGATCCAGAACGCCATCTTTATAGGTGTTTCCCGCAGGACACCAGTTGCAGGGGCCTCTTCGGAAGCGCCTTTGCCATCCGGCAGCTTTGTCACATCGAACTCCCATTTACGGCCGGTTGCCTGCGGCTCTCCATGCTCGGCTGGCTTGGGCGAAAACTTCGTTATGTGCATTTCTCCGGCTTGCAGCCCCAATTTTTTCGTCATGAAGGCGCGCAGCAACGATTCGAGCTCCTGATCAGATGATTGAGCCAAGCCTACTGTGAGACCAAGTTGTGCCCCCGTTTGCAAGTTTTCGTAGTAAAAATGATTGGCATCACCCAATCTCAGGCGGTAAGTGCCCACACGCAAGGGCAACCGCATGCCTGCCCAATGGTTAACAAAAGCATTTTCGCCCTTCGGTATTCCCCAGCCCATCGAAGCGTCGCTTTCCTGCCATTCGATGAACGTCCGGTTCAGGGCGACAGCCTCTGTGTCTCTTCTCTGACGGTAGGCGATATCCGCAGCATAATCTAACGCGGCCTTATAAAATTTCTCATTTTTGGCAGAGCCATCCCCCCAGGCAAGTACGGCCAGATCTAGCGTGCGTCGGGCCGCATCCAACGCGCCACGCCGGTACTGCGCCACGCCGATAAATGTTTGTAATCGTGCAATTTCCTCGGAAAAAAACGCATCGGGCTTAGCTTGCTCCGCCAGTTCAGCGGCCTTGGACCAGCCGCCAGGAGTATTCCAATGCGAATCCATGTCTCGGTTCTGCTCGGCCATCGTGCGCTCGCGAAACAGCTGTGGTGCACTTTGCCATTTCAGTGCTGCGAACAACTTTCGCACTTGCTCAACTGCTTGGGCCTCGTCTCGCGATCTGAAAATCACATCGATCTCCATACGCCAGTCGCCACGTAGCGCAGTCCAATAAACGTTGGTGCACGGCTCGCCGTCACAGGGTTCTGGCCTCTGTAGTTTGACGACGGTTAGTCCGTCGAAGGGTAGATCGGGCATCGCCGATGCACGCGCTTTTTGCTCACGCAACTCGTCGTAGGATTTGAGCCATTCCTGCCGCTGTGACGATGTCTTCTTGCGTTGTAATTCGTCATAAGACAGCGAAATCTCGGCGCTCAAGTGGCTGTCTGCCGATTTCTGTGTGTAGAGGACGCGGGAGTCGAAATCCCGGCTATTAGCGGGTTCAAACTTCGTCAGTTTCCACTGCCCCAGTATCAACGGCAATGATAAACCGGCCAACTCGTAATGTAGACGTGGCTCATCCGGCGACAGGCGCCATAGTCCGGAATAGGGTTTGGTGACGGAGTAGAGTTTTTCCTGCAGGCGGACGACCGCTGCCCTGTCACCCGCCGCCATGCTTGCTTCGATAGCTACGCCTAACAGCGCTGCGCCGTGAAGGTCTGGGGTAACCGTGCTGCCGAAAGACGCTGTCTGCTGCTCTTCATACTCCACTTGCTCTTCGGCGGCAGCACGGGCCTCTGCGTACTTCCCCTGCTTGTACAGTAGATTCACCAGCAAGGTTCCCCCGTCCAACATCGCGACAATACCATTGACCCCTTCGCGACGGCCTGCCTCCATCGCCACCCGCGCCGCAGTCGTAGCCGCCGGCCAGGATTCCTCGCGATTCAGGTGCTGCGCCTCAAGCAACAGTATATGGGCGAGCTTCGGTTGCGGCTCCGCCGCCCAAGCTGCGGTACAGGCTGACAACAGAACTGCGGCCAGGAGGGATCCGTACCGGCTTGGTAGTAAACGGTTCATATTCGTCCCTCTGGCACGGGTCTAATGGGTGAGCTACACAAACTTGTACCCAACAGCAAGGCACGGTGTGAACGAGGCGCGGAGCTTGGGGATAGGCGCTGTAGCGATGGATGCATAAATACTTCCTTGTGGCTTTACATAGTGGTTGAAGCGGCTTACTAAACAGAGTTTCCCTTTCGGGGACGTTTGGGTGGAACGGCAAAACGTCTATTTGACCCAGCCGAATAACGAGAACCCGCGACGGCCTCCAACTGCCCGCCGTCACGCACGAAATCGCTCACCTCTTTGACTCGGCGACTACGGAGCCAGGTAATCCATTGGGCGAGTTCGGTGTGCCGCTGTTGTTCAAGCATCCGTGTGAAACGTATCTGCCAGCGCCTGCATGACGGGGCGCAAAGCCCTGTGCGTCGCTGCTGATCAACCACACTCTCGCCATTGATCAGACCTTGGGCAAAACCCAACCAGTGCTCCGGATGACCTAACCGGGACAGTAACGTGCCATGGAGTAAGCTCACCGTAGTCCAACAGCTAGGGCATCGAAAATCAGGGCGCCGCTCATCGATACGCTGCATGTGAGGTGAACCACACTTCGAACACACCGCCTGCTGAGTGGTCAGCAGCAGCTCTGATCCACTCAAGAACGCCTGGGCTTGAGCCGCAATATGCGCGGGAGGCTCCAGGTTGGTTCGATCTTGTCGCGCAGACCACCAGTGATACAACGCTGGAAATTTTTTGGCCATCACGGCACGGCAGGGTTTAATCCAGCGCCACGTGGTACTGGGAGAAATACCCATGGATTTGGCAATAGCGGACATCGGCCAACCTGCTAAGAGGTACTGACCATAGGTTGACCACAGGTACATGAGTCCGTAGCCCGAAAACGGCGTTTTCGACAAACAGTTAAAGCCTTTATTGCACGCAATGCAGCGATAAAAAGGCAGTCGTACTTTTTGACTGGCATCCAGCCTAAAGCGTGGATGACCGCACACCGGGCACTCGACCGGTGATTTGTTGGGTAGCTCGTGCAGATAGCGGATAAACGCATCCGCTTGGCTGTGGAGCTCAACAGGTAGGCATCTGTGGTAGTCGAGGGCAGCACGAGTATTGGGCATTGAACTTAAGTTTTTCATGGGGCATCTAGTGAGTTAACCGGTCAACCTCAAGACGTGGGTTCACCAGAAGACACGCATCGTAATGGGGTAAATCCTCGTGCCTGGGGATGGGCACGAGGGAAGTTTTCCTGGTAGCTATCCAAGAGTTAGCCATATCAAAGACGCTACCGGTTTGTGCGTATTCCACGCACAAACCGGTAGACACTCCCACTAAACAATAGAATCGATGTCCAACGTATGAGGCATGCCGCTGCGAGAGGCAAACATCAAACCGTCATCAACCTGCCGAGGAATCATTGCAATCTGCACCAGCCGCTTGTTCTCCCGTTGGTTTTTCCAACGAAGCAGAGCGTCTTCCAAGTTGGGAGATTGCGCTGCGCTTCCGTAGACATCGACCAGTGTCAGACGACGTGCTTTTTCCTTTTTAAGACGCGCCACCGAATCGAAAAGCTTTTGCGACTCTTGGTTCAAATCATCCGATGTTTGTATGTACTCAGGGTCATTGTTGATATAGCGCTGAGTGTTCCTTGTTTGCTTACCTTGATCCTGTACTTTGGTGCGCATCGTCTCCAATGCCGCCGCCACAAGCTCGTATTCACGCTTAGTGACCACCGTCCCGCCAGTTTCCTGAGTTTGCTGCCAACGTCGAAAGGTCGCCCAAGAGAACGGGATATAGGACCCCGGTATACTGTGATCACCTAAATTCATGGCTTGATCGATAAAACCACCACGAAATGGCAGGTCGCCATCTTTGGCCAGAGCCCTAGTGCAAGCGGCCTCCTCAATGGAGGCACAACCCGGATCCCAGAGAATCGCCGACTCTTCCTTCCCGGTAAAATCCACGGGCATGAAGTGATGCAGCTCGCCATGGTGCTGATAGGGCGCGCCACCGACACGAACCAGACCTGCGACGAAGATCAAGATGCCTAAAACAGGGTTGGTAATAAAAAGTGCCGCAAGCCCAGGAATCCAGATGGTTCGCCGTGCGTTCATCCAAGGCGCAGGGACACCGGGAATCATGTCGTTGTTGTTCACCATCCGGTGGTGCTTCAGCGGCTTGGCAGCGGCGACGAACGTGGCATCACCCGCGCGTGGCGATCCATAGGTGTAGAGGAGAACGTCGTACTTCTGAGTTTCATCACACCGCAAAGCTTCCGCCAGCAACAATGCAATCGCACCACCCAGACTATGGCCACTGATTATGATTTTTTGCCCGACATAAAATCGGAATAAATAGTCCTGAATAAACTTCTTTAACGCCTGATAGGCATCGTAAAAGCCATTATGGACCTTCCCTTTACCTTCTTCGAAAGGCACTTGTGCCGCGTCAGCGTCCCGCCACCAATCTGACAACTCCAGTGTTCCACGAATAGCAATCAGTATGACTTCATCATGGTGCGTGATGAACGCCTGCGTGCTCTTTCCGCTAAGCCAATTCTTGTTGGCGTCATCAAAAAAATGCAGATTGGCAGGGTGTTCCTGAGTGTCGCTCGGCTTGTTTTGCTCATACGCCGTTGGGTCGAATGGCAAAATCTCAAAGCGCTTTGAGTAAGGCACTTCTTCGTACAGTGGATAGTAACGGTGAACCGACGACTGCGAACTGTCTACCTTCCAACTTTCTCGATAGTTCGAAAGCGCGTCACCAAAAAAGTTACCGACGCTGGGATCCAGCGGGAAACTCACGAAGTCCACAGGATTTTTAACGGGGTTTTGACCGAAATTGGAGTAGCTCAAGTCCGACATGATCGCGAGCTGGTACAGGTTCAGTGCGCTGAAGGCATTATCCGTTGACAGCATCGGTCTAAACGCACGCAGGGGGCGCACTTGTAGCAGCGTGTGCCGGTTCGACAGTAGCCCAACACCTACTTGAGATAACGGTTCTGGACCAAAACTCAGCTCATCAAGCGCCCTAACCAAGATGTCATCTGGCGGGTATTTGCGGTCAACGCGCGGGGGTAAATGCGCGCTACGTTTGACCAGATCCCGCACCTCTACCTGGATGAATTTATCTCCGGCTTTTTGCGCGGGGTTGTGATCGACGGGGAAACCGTCTTTGTGGAAGAAACGGGTTTGTTCGGCGCGTACCTGGAGTTCGGTAATCGGAAGTGGATAAGATTTTCTATCCACGATCTTTTCATACCAAATATCAACGCCTCCTTGATACTCACTATCGACCGTTAATACGACAGGGCCTCGATAGCAGTCTTCAATCTTGGCAAACCCTTTGGCGTCCAGCACCCCCGTGTACTGTTGCTTCGCGCTGTCCTGAAGGATATAGGCAAGACCAGCATACGGTTTGCCATCACCGAACTCGTCTACCAACTGAAAACTAACCCAGTGCCCTTTGTTTGGGCAGGTAAACATCTTGCCGCTGAATGCCGGCTTATCCCCATCTTCCATGGGTTTATACGAACTCATCCTTTGATGTCCTTATTCGGTGCAGTTGGGGTAGACGGAGCAGTCACGTCCATCGGGCATTTTGAAATCGGTGAAAGTCGGCGGAGTTTGGCAGCGGAACGTTTCCTTCGTTTCGATACAGGGCTTCCAGCCCTTAGGTGTTTCTAGCCATGAACGCCCAAAATACGGCTGTTCCTCTTTCGCTACCGTCAGTACCAATTTCACAGTCTTGCCCGCTAGCTGATCGCGCTGCAACGCCCCGCCCGCCAAGCTTTTCTGCACAACGCCATTCGCGTCGAGCGCCCGGCACTCTAGGATTTTGACGATGTAACGATACGGACCCATCGTGCGAAACAACCACTGGCACTGCCCCTGAAAGACCAGAGGTCCCGATGGGGGGAAAGTGCGAACCGCTTCTGATGGCTCATCATGAATCGATAAACCGGCAGTCTGTAGACTCATGTCCAGCTCGCGCTTGCCCCACTGTCCTTCGATATGCAGCACCACTTTTGTCAAAACCATTGAACAACCCTTCGCGGTGTCCGTCAGTGACAGCTTGAACTCAACCGGACGCACTCCCTTGGGCTGCTCGCTTTGGATAAGGTTATGCCCGGAACACGACTCGCCGGAGGCCGACTCGTAGTAAGCCATCGGACTAACGGTGAAGTTCTCTGGGATGTCGGCTTGAAAGGTAAAACTTTCTGTCTGTGCCATTGAGCAGCCCGAAGCGACCAAGGCCATTGCGCTCACAAATGAGACCCGCAGGAAGTGTGGAGTGAAGTGTCGTACGTGCATCATGCTGATTGCTCTCCTGACCAGAATTTTGCTTCATTAAAAAGGCGCTCGAAGTGAACCTGCGGCGCTTCACCGGCATGAGGTAACCAGCTTTTTATGATGGTCGGCTCAGTTTCATTGAGTTTGTTGATGATCAAGAAATGCACTTGCTCAGGGGCAGACCATCCCCATTGCTGAGCCTGCGAGAGTTGTTCTGCAAGCCAAGTGCTTGGGTCTTGGCGCTGGCTGAGTCGCATCAGGTCGTCGCTGTGTTCTGCCCACAGATACCGGTAGATATTGGACTGAAGCATCTCCATCGACTGACTCGCCGGTGCGGGAATGTTCAGCCACATCGGATCAGCAGGAAGCGGGTGTTCGCCGGGAACTGGATTGTGGGTGACTTCCCAGCTTGCGCCTTGCCAGTAACACGTACTGACCGTTGGCCCCAAATACTCAGGGCGGGCTTCTTCAGGGAGATGCCCCAAGGCGCGGGTTAGGACGCGATTGTCGTGGAAGCGGTACAGCGCCTGATTGGGCCGCGTGCCGATAATCAGCCGTTCGCGCCAGTGTTGAGTGAGCGTCGGCAGATCACCTTTTCGAATACTGGCTAGCCAGCCCCAATTACGCTCAGGCACGTTGAGTAGATCTCGGATGCGTTCATCGTCAGGACTGTCAACGAGGAATATGAAAGGCCCCGCATCAGCTAAATCGGAGACCTGAGTCTCGCTGTACACACTGGAATGCTGATCAGGACCGCTGTTTTTCAGCAAGGCTTGGCGGACGTCGAGTTCGCCTTCCGAATCCAGAATCAGGCACAGAGCACGGTCGAGCTTTAGCTGATCGATCATCCATTGCCGAGGGGCGGCAGCTATCATGATGTCATTCCTTTGGGCAGGCAAAGACCGTTTTTACAAGCCTCGCAAAGCGGGCAGAAGTCAGCGCCTTTAACTTTACTGGCCACCATCAGCGCATTTTGTGTCGGGGCCATCATAGGCAGTGCGGGTGGGGTCGCCAGGGCCGCTAATACGCCCGGCAACAATGGATTGGCAGCCGTTCCTCCAGCAGGTGCACCGCCGATTTGAATCTCGGTGCTACTAAAAATACCACCGGCCCCAATTACTATGTGTTGACCACCGGCTTTCAAGGTGATGCTGGCCCCGGCATCAAGGATTAAATTAGCCCCGGCTTTGAGGTGTACTTCCTGGCCCGCTTCGACCACCAGCGTTTGACCGACACGGGTGTGGCTGCTGCTGGCTACCTGTAAGTAGTCATTGGCTTTGAGATCGACCTTACGGTCAGCGGTGACGGTACGCTGCTCTTCAGCCTCCAGCACAGCGATGCTGTTGCCCTTGATGGTTTCCCGGCGTTCGTTACCCACTTCCAGCCGACTGTCATGTTCGACCTTCTGCTCCATGTCACGCTGAGCGCGCAGGTAGATCAACTCCTGACCGCTGCGGTCTTCAATCGACAGCTCGTTGTAGCCGCCACTGGCGGGCGAGCTGTGACTGCGCAGAACCGTTTTGGTTTTGTTCGCGGGCAAGGGGTACGGCACAGGCGTGATCTTATTAGGCACGCAACCGGTAATTAACGGATTGTCGGGATTACCTTCCAGGTAGGTCACCACCACTTCCATGCCGATACGCGGGATGGTCACCGCACCGAAACTATCCCCGGCCCAGCTGGATGAAACCCGCAGCCAGCAACTGCTCTTGTCGCTGCCAAGTTCGGCGCGATCCCAATGAAACTCGACCTTAACCCGCCCGTACTCATCGCAAAAGATTTCTTCCCCCGCTGGACCGGTGACCCGGGCCGTCTGGCTGACCAGCACCGACTTTCGCGTGACCAGCGATGGACGGTAGAACACGTCCCAGGGAATCGCGCTGAAGCTGTTGCGGTAACCTTGGGTAAAGCCGTCCTCAGGTTTAACGTCGCTGGTGATCGCCTCTTCAAGCGCCTGGGGTTGTTTTCCAGCATGATTGACACTGAGCAACAGCCACAGCGCGTTACACGCTTTGCGCGGGTGTTCGGTCAGGTCGAAGAAATAGCCGCTGCGTAGGATCGGCTGGTCGCTGTTGCCCTCGGCCAGTTGATAGTCGCTTCGGTACCGCTCAAGGGCGTGACGGGCAAGCTGTTTTCCGAGCTTTTCATTTTCGTGCAACACCGGGTAACAGTAGTCTTCAAGCGCAGGACTAAACTCGGCAGTGAATTGGCTTTCCAATAACAGGCTTGGGCGTTTTAAATCATAGCCCCGCCGCGTGGCCGTGCTGGTACGAGTGCTAAAGCGCATTGAGAACTGACTGACGACCGGGTGATCAGCCGCCAGGCCTGAGCCTTGCTGATACGGTGTGCCCCCCAGCTTGGGGAAATAGGTCTGATCATCGGTGAATACCAGCTGATGGCCATCCTGGCTGTGTTGATGGTGCCACGAAATCCCATCCTCACTGCACAACCTCTGGATGAACTCGAAGTCGTTTTCGCCGTATTGAGTGCAGTATTCGCGCTCAGGGCTGGTGCTGGCATGAAAGGTATACGCATCGCCCTGAATGCCATGCCCATTAAGGACCTGGGCGATGATTTGCGGCACCGTCAGGTGCTGGAAAATCCGCTGGTTATGGCTGAACTGCAAATAGTGCAGAGCGGGCACCAAGGTCAGTTGGTAACGGGTCAGGCGTTTACCGGCCTCACCCACGAAAACATCTTCGATGCGCCCATGAATACCTTCGCCATTCAGGCCAAACTGGAGAAAAGCCGACTGGCTGAGCAGGCTTTCCAGATCGAAATCAGGGTACTCGCTGACCAGTTCAATCTGGATCGAATACAAGCTGCTGATGGCTTCGGTGCCGTGAAAGGCCAGCACCTTAAAATCGTTACGAACAGATGGGATCAGTAACGTGAAGTGCGCAGCATTAGCCGGCGCGAACATACGCTTATCCTTAAGCTGAGAGAGGAGACAAAACGCGAAGCCAAAGCCATACCTAGCCTGAGCAAGCTTAAATTTTCGAGCACGCTAACAAAACGGCAGAAGAATTGATGTAGGAAACGTCCTAAATCGCGTCAGAATTTTCGTTTGTTCGGAATGTTTCTTCGGTGACCGACAGAGACAGCGAAAATGATGCTGAGTTCATTTTTCGTAAGCGTCCGGCAATGTCATCTAGGCAGCTACGCTTTGAGAGGGGTGCCCGACTATGCGGACACCATCTCTAGCTAATTAGGCGTCTGGGCTTATCGATATTTCGGGTGCGTGGCTGACTGGAAAGTTTACCGAACGAGCAATGAAGCATTTCTCATGAGCTATTTTGTGCAGAGTCTGAGCTTTTGCAATCTCAGACCCCGATGCCAGAATCACTTTCGGCCTCAAAATAACTGAGGTGAACTGACCAGCGCCGTCGCTTTCCTCGACCATTATTCCTTGAGCGTTGTCCTCGTAGGCCACCACAACGATCCCGGCCTCAGCGCAAAGGCCAAGGTACCAAAGCTTGTGGCACGCAGATAAGGATGCCAAGAGCAATTCCTCGGGACTCCAGCGCGTGGGGTCTCCTCGAAAACTGGGATCGGACGACCCCTCAATTGGTATTTTGCCGTTAGCTGCGATTACGTGCGCCCGGCTGTACCCCCTATAAGATGACGTTCCTGTTCCGTTGTTGCCGACCCAAGTTACCTGAACTTCGTACTCGTGCGCTTTATCTACCATTGATCCCTCCTAGGGTAAGCGTCTTGCGGAGTCATCTTGTCGAATGAAAATCACGCGTTTTCGCGGCGGTGCGCGGGAACTTGAGCAAGAAAACGATAGCAGCCTTTAGGCTGCCGTCGATTCAAAGTGGCTTTAGCTTTTTTCGATGATGGAGGTGATAGCGGACGAAAATTGGTGGGCATCCTCAAGCATCATCAGATGGCCACAATTTTTCATTACTCGGTATGACGCGGCTTTCTCTTTGACCCAGGCAGGAATGTGCCATCCATTGGCTGATCGCTCGCCTGCAATAAGATGGAGCGGAATGTTATCAACCCAGCCTTTGATTCCATTCAGGTAGGCAGGGTCGCCCGTGATATCAACGACTGAGGCTGCCATTTGTTGAAGCGTGCTCGCCGGCTGAAACGAAAGAGAGGTTACTGCGGCCGACAAGGTTGCCTCGGTTGGTTTTACTCCCGCGCCATTCAGCCACTTTTCAGGTTCTGAACGGTCTTCCGCCAGCTTGGCCTCGACTTCTTCGAGTGACATCTTTGCCAACTTTTGCGACCAAAAAGCGTCATCCAACGTGAAGTTGCCTTCAACACTTATCACGGCTTCCACGCGATCCGGGTACGCTGCGGCAAAAAGCGCAGCAATCGCACCACCGACCGAATGCCCTACGAGGTACCAGCGGTCATGTGTTGCAGAGACTGCATTGATTTCCTTATGCAGATACTCGACTTGGGCATTTAGGCTGATCATCGGCGGATCGACTTCTGCCAAGGAGCCGTAGCCGAGCATGTCTGGAGCAAGCATTTGCGTAGACTGTGCCCCATCACTCAGGAAGGTTTCGTTGAGTGGGCCTATCAAGCCGTGAATAAAAACTATGCGGGTTGAATGAAGCATCCATTTCTCCAGTTGGTATCTTGAGTTTCTATTCAAGAAGCAGCGATGCATCTTGCTTGGCTATGCCGATCGCCACCGATGCGGCAGCAACTCCGCAATTTCACTCGCCCGTTGCGTCGGCAGCCGCGCCAGTACGTCCTTCAAGTATTCGTACGGATCATGCCCGTTGAGCTTGGCCGACTGGATCAGGCTCATCAGCGCCGCCGCACGTTTGCCGCTTCGCAGCGACCCGGCGAAGAGCCAATTTTTGCGACCCAGCGCCCACGGCCTAATCTGCTGTTCGGCGTGGTTGTTGTCTATGGGTACCGCGCCGTTGTCGAGATAGCGTGACAACGCCGCCCAGCGTTTGAGGCTGTAATCCAGAGCCTTAGCGATGGCCACTCCATCATGCACAAGCTCCCGCTGGGCTATCATCCAGGCATGCAGGGCCTTCATCGCTGGTGCGGCTTTTTCCTGACGTATTCGGCGGCGCAAATCCGGCTCCAGGTCGCGGACTTCATGCTCTATTTCGTAGAGCACCTGGATATACCGCAAGGCCTTTTCGGCGAGCTGGCTTTTGTTCGTGACATGCAGCTCGAAGAACTTGCGCCGCGCATGAGCCATGCAGCCGATCTCGGTCACGCCGAGTGCAAAACTGGCCTTGTAGCCACCAAAATCATCGCAGACCAGTTGGCCCTTCCAGTCTTGCAGAAAGGCGCGGGCATGTTCGCCCGAGCGGCTGGGGCTGAAGTCGTACACCACGGCCTTTACGTCGGCAAACTGGCTGGTAGCATAAGCCCAGACGTAGGCGCGGTGGGTTTTCTTAGCTCCCGGCGTGAGCATCTGTACCGGTGTTTCGTCGGCGTGCACCACGTTGTGTCCGAGCATCACCTCGCGCAGGGCATCGACCAAAGGTTGCAGTTGCACACCGCAGGTGCCGACCCATTGCGCCAGGGTTGAACGCGGGATTGCCAGGCCGGCTCGGGCAAAGATCTTTTCTTGGCGATACAGCGGCAAATGATCACCGAACTTGGCGATCATCACCTGGGCCAGCAGGCCTGCCGTGGGGATTCCTTTGTCTATGACCTGCGCCGGAACCGGGGCCTGGATCAGAGTTTCGCACTGATCACAGACCCACTTGCCACGGATATGGCGCTCGACGGTGAACACACCAGGCGTGTAGTCGAGTTTCTCGCTGACATCCTCGCCGATACGCTTGAGGGCGCAGCCGCAGGTGCACTGCGTGTTGTCCGGCTCGTGATGGATCTGCGTGCGTGGAAACTCGGGCGGCAAGGCTGTGCGTTTGGGTTTTTGCCGAGCCACGGTCTGGGACGGAGCAGGTTGCAACGCCTCAAGCTCGGCCTCGATGGCCGCGATGTCGGCGTCGATCAGGTCATCGAGCAGGCTGGCTTGATACGGGCTTAGTTGCTCGCTGCGCTTGGCAAACTTGAAACGTTTGAGCTGTGCGATCTCATGGGTCAGCTTGTCGTTGACCGTTTTGTAGTGATGGATTTGCTTGTCCATTGACTCGACGCGCTGCATCAACTGCGCCGCGATAGTGCGCAGTTGTTCAGGGCTTAGTTGGTCGAGATTAGGAAGCGAAGTCATGC
This sequence comes from Pseudomonas sp. P4795, assembly GCF_048822895.1. Lineage (NCBI taxonomy): Bacteria > Pseudomonadati > Pseudomonadota > Gammaproteobacteria > Pseudomonadales > Pseudomonadaceae > Pseudomonas > Pseudomonas sp. P4795. Next base: position 263,297 of record NZ_JBMFBT010000009.1, read on the forward strand.
CGCCGATTTTGCCAGAACAGGCCAACACCGGCGATAGACGCATCGGACAATTGCACGGCGACGCTGGCCATGGCAGGTGTTACATCATGGAAATCGCATTGCCTGGCCCCACTCTGTGCCAAGGCAAACCCAGCACCAGAGCGCGTAACTGTTCGTTGCTCAATTCCACCTGAGAGCCATGCCGAGAACCTGGCCAGAAGAACTTACCTTGATGCAGTCGGCGCGCCGCCAGCCAGATACCCAGGCCATCGTGCACCAACACTTTCATGCGATTGGCGCGGCGATTGGCAAACAGATAAGCACAGTGCGGCTGCGCCGCACCGAACACGGCTACCACCCGCGCCAGCGCGGTGTCGGTACCGGCGCGCATGTCCATGGGCTCGGTGGCGAGCCAGATAGAGTCGATGCGGATCATCGCAACAGGTCTCGAAGAAAGGTCGCACAGGCAGCCGCGCTGTCGGTTGGCCAATTCACTTTGACGGTACCGCGCGGGTGCTGGATTTCAACGCAGATGTTCGATGATGCAGCTTGCGACTCTGCTCCGGCTATCCACCGGCGAACGACATTGGCGTTGATACCGTGCCTCATCGCAATGGCTGCCACGGAAACACCGGGCTGTTCGCACTCGTGGACGACCTGAGCTTTAAAGGATTTCGGGTAAGACTTACGTTGGCGCATGGCGATCCTAGCGTTAAGGGTAATTGCGTCCGTTTAAAAATACGCGGACACAATCGGCCTTATTGGCCGGGCTCGGTAGGTGTGTTCACCGGCCGCTTACCATTTTTCACCTGTATGAGCGCACTCTTTGAAACAATTCGTCTGCGGCAAACTGTTTGGCAAGCACAAAATTGCTCCAAATCTGTCGCTACTAACAACCGCTGAAAGCTTTGTAGCCCGCATACTGCGAACTTCGCTAATCGACGGCGCATGCGCTCAACATCTGACAGTTACCTGCCAACAATTAACCGCGACCAAGGCGTGAAGAGGACGTCTCGATTGTTCGGAGGGAATGAAATTGGATGGTCAAGCTGCCGGCCAAGCAAATTGGCAAGTGACATTCTGCAACAACATCTGTACCCCTTCCAGAAGCCTGAGCCTAGGGTTCAATACCTACTACCGGACAGCCACGCAGCTATTTGAAGACATAACATTGTCCTACGCGGACCACACGCTTCCGAAGCTGCGCAGGCAGTTGATCATCGACGATTTGGGAATCGGCGGTATTGATTCCCAGCTCGGTCCCTTCCTCCTAGATGTCATCGATCAGCAGTCACGCAATGGCTCCTTGCTGATCACCAGCCAGTACCCCAAGGAAAAATGGTACGACCTTTTCACCGATCCGACGATTGCCGATGCCGTGTTGGACCGAATCGTTCACAAGGCGCATGTGATTCCGCTCAAGGGCGAATCAATGCGCAAACTTAAGAGCAGGAAAAGCTGAAGACCCCCGACCACTCCGCCAGCCGGTGGAGTGGTCAAGTCGAATGCAATTGAGTGGTCAGTGCGAATGCAAATGACTGGTCAGCAACAATGCAATTGGGTGGTCAGCGTGGATGCAAACGACTGGTCAGTGGCAATGCAAATACCTGGTCAAGTGAGATGCAATTTCGCAAACATCCACACCGTAAGGAAGCGCTAGGTGCACGACCTCTCCATAGGCCACCTCGAGCTTCTTTGTTATCACCTGGTTGGCCTGCAATGCCTGCACATCAGTCGGTATTTCCGTCTTAAATTGCTGGCCGTTGGCGTTGAACGAATAACTGCGACCCACCTGGTAGTTGAGGGTACGCGCCCGGCAATCCCGTCTTGCGTAATGTCATTGCCTGGCAAGCAATGACTGGCGGGGCCATCTTGATGACCTAAGCCCGAACGCCTTAGATAACTGCGAGCATGCCACGAAACGCTTGTGCCTCCATCTCCACGAGACTAGAAGAGGTACTGCCCTCATGCTCCAGCAGGAATCGTTTTACGAGCTGAAATCCAAGGGAATAGCCCAACCATCTCGGGAGGTCGGATGCACCAAAGAACCACGCGTCGTGGCCATAATCCTTGCGACTCCAGTAGCTCGCCGCCATTCCGACATGGCGTCGAATGTCAGACACATCAAGGCGCTCCCATGGTTCAGGTAAACCACCACAGATTTCCTGTGCAAAAGCGCCCGCCAGCCCCTCCGAAACAAGCGCTTCACCTAATGATGACCCATAACCTGGCCCATCCCATCGGGCAGCATGGTGAAGCTCATGTGCGAACATTCGTTCGAGCGACGCTTCTTGGTTTGCTCTGAAAATGTCACTCGCAGGATCTACGGTCAAAAAAATAAGGCCTGGTTCGGGCGCATATCCTAGATGCCCCTTTTCTGGAATGACATGAGTGCCAGCTTTCACGATCACATCAAGTGGGCGCAACGGCATCAACACAATTGCTTTTTCGTAGGTTTCTAACAGGCGGGTGTGAAGCCAATTACGGTGATCGATAAGCGCGCCACGCGCGTCGATGAAATGGAAATTTATGGATGTCATTGGTATGCCTCCTTGCGTAAAGCCTTGCGTAACGAGATAGGTTGCCACCTATGCGGCAACAACTGATCGATTTCACTCGCCCGCTGCGTCGGCAGGCGCGTGAGCACGTCCTTCAAATAAGCATACGGATCATGCCCATTGAGCCGCGCAGATTGGATAAAACTCATGATCGCCGCCGCCCGTTTGCCGCTACGCAACGACCCTGCGAAGAGCCAGTTCTTGCGTCCAAGAGCCCATGGTCGGATCTGGTTCTCGCACCAGTTATTATCAATGGGTACAGCCCCGTCATCGAGGTAGCGCGACAGCGCTGCCCAGCGTTTTAGGCTGTAATCCAGCGCTCTGCTGATAGCCGAACCTTCAGGCACAAGGTCGCGCTGGGCGATCATCCAGGCATGCAACATCTCCACCACCGGTACGGCTTTTTCTTGCCGTATTCGACGGCGTAAATCCGGTTCCAGGTCGCGGACTTCGCTCTCGATTTCGTAAAGCAACTGGATGTAGCGCAGGGCCTGCTCGGCGAGCATGCTCTTGTTGGTGGCGTGCAGTTCGAAGAACTTGCGCCGCGCATGGGCCATGCAGCCGATCTCGGTCACGCCGAGTTCAAAACTGGCTTTGTAGCCGCCAAAATCATCACAGACCAGCTTGCCCTTCCAGTCTTTCAGGAAGTTGCGAGCATGCTCTCCGGCACGGCTGGGGCTGAAGTCATAAACCACCGCTGCCAAGTCCGAGAACTGGCTGGTGGCATAGGCCCAAACATAAGAACGGTGGGTTTTCTTCGAGCCGGGAGCAAGCATCTGTACGGGTGTTTCATCGGCGTGGATGACTTGCTGCCCAAGCACCACGTCGCGCAGCGCGTCGACCAGAGGCTGTAACTGCACGCCAGTCATGCCAACCCATTGAGCCAAAGTTGAACGTGGAATTGCCAAGCCAGCACGACCGAAAATCGATTCCTGACGGTACAGCGGCAGATGGTCGGCAAACTTGGCGATCATGACGTGGGCCAGCAACCCGGCGGTCGGGATGCCTTTGTTGATGACTTGCGCCGGAACCGGTGCCTGGATCAGGGTTTCGCAGTCATCACATACCCATTTGCCACGGACATGGCGCTCGACGGTAAATACGCCGGGCGTGTAGTCCAGCTTCTCGCTGACGTCCTCACCGATGCGTTTGAGTGCGCAGCCACATTGGCAGTGAGTGTTGTCCGGTTCGTGATGGATCAACGTGCGTGGAAACTCTGCCGGCAACGCAGTGCGCTTAGGCTTTTGCTTTTTCTCGATCGGCGATGGAGCGGTTTGCAAGGCTTGAAGCTCAGCTTCAATCGCCGCGATATCGGTATCGATCAGGTCATCGAGCAAGCTGGCCTGCTGCGGATTCAACTGCTCGCTGCGCTTGGCAAACTTCAAGCGCTTGAGTTGCGCGATCTCGTGGGTCAGCTTCTCGATAACCGTTTGGTCGCGGTGGATCTTCTTGCCCATTGTCTCGACTGTCTGATCGAGACTCTCCACACGCTGCATCAACGGCGCTGCCAGAGCGCGCAGTTGTTCAGGAGTAAGATGGTCGAGATTGGGGAGCGAAGTCATGGCGCCGATTTTGCCAGAGCAGGCAGTTCGCGGCGATAGACCGATAGGCTAATGGCAGCCGTTAAAGCAGTGTGATCGCGCCGCCAGACCCCACGCGCTGCCAAGGCAGGCCCAGCACCAAGACCTGAAGTTGCTCAGTATCCAACTGTATTTCAGAGCCATGGCGAATGCTTGGCCAGTGGAACTTGCCTTGGTTCAACCGGCGAGCAGCCAGCCAGATGCCGAAACCGTCATGCACCAGAACTTTCATACGAGTGGCGCGGCGGTTGGCGAATAGATAAGCACAGTGCGGCTTCGCCGCACCGAACACCGCGATCACTCTGGCCAACGCTGTCTCGGTGCCAGCGCGCATGTCCATCGGCTCGGTGGCGAGCCAGATGGAGTCGATGCGAATCATCGCAGCAGGTCTCGAAGAAAGGTCGCGCACGCAGCAGCACTTTCAGTTGGCCAGTTCACTTTGACGGTGCCACGCGGGTGCTGGATCTCAACGCAGATAGTCGATGATGCAGCTTGCGAATTTACTCCGGCCAGCTGCATGGGTAACGGAATAAACGCAGGTTGCAGCGCCGTGCTTTTCTGCGCTTGTACCCGAATCCATTTATGGACGAGGTTTGCGTTGAGGCTATGGCTGAGCGCGATGCTGGCAATAGAAGCGCCTGGCTGGGCACACTCTTGAATGACTTGAGCCTTGAAGGACTTGGAGTAGGAACGGCGTTGTGGCTGCATGAAATACCCGCTTAAAAGGCTAGAACTGGTGCCCACTTAAATTTAAGTGCACACCATGTCGTGGCTTTGCGGGGCTGGGTAGATGACTTGGCCGGACGGATACAGTTGAGGTTGATCGCAACCGTTGCACCGGTTGCGCTTGATGAAGAGATTTCGGCGGTGCCATTGATCACCCCAATGCCCAACGAACAGGCGGTCATTGATTGGTTGCAAGTACGCAGTTCCATCGGTGGGTAGCTGAGTGTTGTCGCCGCTCCGGACTCCAGCAGTATCATCCGCAAATCCTCGCCTCACCTTAATATTGCCGTTGCCGATGAAATGGCTCGAAAGATCAAGAGCCTTAGGGAAGATGACCCATTGGCGCTGCTACAGCCGCCTCAGCCAGGGAAAAAGCACAGCCAGCTCATGGCGTTTCGCTGTGCACCGCTTGAGCTTTCGATGTTCATGGCACAAGTGACCGGCGCAGCAATATTTACAGACCTCCCGATTTTCTGGCGGCAGTTACATGCCGCAACGCAAGCTCAACCTAATGCAGCATGGTGGCTGCCATTCACGGTTTTGACCGACCAGTTGCTCTTTACGCTGGCCGAGGTACCGTACGAAATCTATCGACTGAGGACATCAGTAAAATTGGCCAGTTTCCGAGGCGTGTTTAGAACGGTGTCAAAGTTGCTTATCGTGCCTGAGGGGGAGATTGCAAGCCAGGTTGAGCAGCTTGCAAATGACACTCGTTTAGCAAGACTGGTTGCTCAAGATTTTTGGGCAAAGGATTGTCCGGCTGTTTTTACACGACGACTCAGAACTATGATTCCTATGGAAGGATTTGCCTATGCCGCCGTGCAACGCCAGGTCCTAACCTACGAACATGAGGACGCACTCAAGACCGTTCCACTGGCTCTGTTTATAGAAGTACCATGAAAACTGAGTTTCGACTTTTGAACTTTTAAATCGGACGACCTGCTCGAACGGTTTTGTTCTACCTGTAAACCGGGACCCTCTGTATAATCACAATAATCGACCCGATTTGGATGGCGCTATTGGAATTCTCCAGCCAACTTTTGAGTTAGGATCTATATAATATCCCACCGAATCACGGACGTGTAAGGGCTTTATCTGAGGCTACCAGAAGTATCAAAACCAACATGGGTACCTGGCAACCCATCTCGGGAACCCCTGTCACGGCGAAACTAGTCAACTTATGTATCTTGATTGTTAGGCAGATCAGACTTCCCGCCATACAGGTCAAAAATACTGACTTGTGGAAACATTGTGCTCATGGTTTCGTTAGAGTCATACACTATATACCCCCCTGTATAAGCATATATATTCAAGTTCAGTTTGTAATACAAATTCAAACACCGCGTTAATCTTGTGCGCTCCTTAATTTCTCGCTCAATCGTCATTTCGGAGAATTTCGGATGAGTTGACGAATTCCGTAAATCCTTCCAAGCTTGCACTTCCTGCTTTGTGATCAACCCTTTTTTAGCGAGAATGGTTAATGCGGCATTTGCGTGAATGTTACCCCAACGCTGGACGCTTTTTACAATGGTCTCGAGATGTAGAGGATTTATCTCTGTCTCAGCGAGCAATTTTATTATCCGTTCTTTTTGCTGTTCAAACTCTGGACTATCTTCATCTCTTTCAAGTTTCGGTATAAATAAATCTATTAGGAGCCCTTCGATAGATACGGTTAGCGCTAGTGCGGTAATCGACTGTTGCGCATTGAAACCTTGCCAAACTCTTTTCCATTGGCTCACGGTACTATCGAAGAATTGTGGAAATTTATCCTGGACATATAGAATATTATTTAACAATTCAAAATGGCAAGAATTATTCCATTTACCATCCCCCAACATAAGAAGCTCATCAATCGGGTGCGGCATTATAGTTTTATTAATTTTTTTATTGATGCTGCGTATATGGTGAAAAACATCACTGCCTGTGCGAGTGGTCATTACATAAGCAGTTGGCATGGTTCCACTAGTGAAGCCAACATAGAACTTCAATGCTGAATACAAATCTTCAACATCAAACACACCATTAGCATAGATAGTCGTGTAGTATTTGTTATCTATGATGGATACTTTGTAATCAACCAAATCAAAATCCGTCTGATTCCACGTCATCGACTGACCTGTCAATGAATCATCAATTGTATTGGTTTTGTTTTTTGGAATACGGCTGTACTCGAAGCTTTCGAACCAAAGGTAATTATGTTGTTGTAATGGAAGATCTTGCTTATGCTTGTGAACTATCTCGCTGAGAAAAATAGAAAATTTAAAGGGTGTCTGGACTCTGAGCATTCTAAGCCGTAGAGAAAAGTTTTCGCCGACCCATACCTTTCCGGACAAATCTACAGCTTTGAATCTTAAAGTCTGTTTTGAATCTCCATAATCTAACGGATAGTTTGTTCCAAATTTTTCCAAAACGAGATTTTCAGCTTTCGTGCATATCACATCGCACACTAAAGCGCCGCCAGCATTAATCTTTAGAATGCCATGACCTTCAATTTTTATACCCGCCTCAGCGAGTTGCGATATCTCTATAGATACAAAGTCTATGACTAATTCGCCACTACGCACTTCTTCAGATAAATCTTTAGCCAGCATTATGAACAATCCTTGAGCAAGCTGTGTTAGTTGCTGTAATTATAATGCGACGATCCAATTCACAAATCCCCCACTATCTCACCGAGATTTTCAACAGCTTCGTCGATTGCTTGGCAGGGTTCGGAGGAATCACGATAACAGATAGGGGCTTGCCATTGGCATGCCCTTTCTTTTCCGACTGATCACAACCGAACACTCTGAAATTTGGAGAGAGCATCGTGATGACAGAAGCCATTAGCATCATTGAGATGATGCAGTTAATGGAAGCCGAGAATATTTGGAAGCATCACTTAAATCATTGTAGATGCCCTTCGAAATACGTTGAGGTGCATTGCTTATGCATCCTGTTCACTGTCACTCCAAAGGCAATCTTTGGATCGTGACCAGCCAGTGGGAATCACGCGAGGCGATGGAGGATCACTTAAACCACCCGGCACTGTTCGTCGTGATGAGGCTACCGTCATCTCATGCAGTCAGCAAAATTTCGGCCCGCGGTTTTCTCAAGTCCGGCGCGTGAACAATTCGGCGCTTCTGTATCGTGCAAAGTCCCTACAAATAAAGGCACGGGGTTGAGAGTATAGGAAGACCGGAAACGGTGACGTCGAAAGCAAAGGGAGCATGCTTGACGTTGCCCGCGGAGAAGCGCATGACAATGCAGCGAGAAAGATCAGGAGTTTTCAGTGATCCGGGGGTAAGGAGCCGCAGCCGCAGTAACGAAATGAAAGTCGACAAAAACTAAAAAAGGGAGCGTTACATGGGAAAAAAATCGCGGGAAAAACGCGAGCGCAAGGCTGCGAAAATGGGTATGGATCCGCAGCTATGGCCGCAAGCCTTTTCGTCTTTTCTCCGGCGGAATGTGCGGGACTCGAAGATCGAAAGCAATTTTCAAAAAAGCGTGGAGCGAACGCTTGGCGTGCTTCAACGGTACAAACGCATTGATGTGGCCGTGGCGCTGAGTGCTTCGGACCTGTGGCCAGCGAATGTAGCCAGTCCGGTCAAACATATATTTGCCTGGGCGGTGTTGCTGAGAATGGGAGAGTCGACTCCCAACGCGCTCCCTATTGCGACCTATCAGGAGTTCTCTGACTTCGCGAAAGCGCTTTATGCGGCATGGCCCGACTTCCCAATGCTCGAAGATTTTTCCCCAGAAGCTGATTGGGGTCAGACGAGAGTACGTCTGGATTCGGACTTCGTTTCCATGTTTTACGGAAGTTGTATTGAGCGCACACCGGATTTTGTCGAGGCGTTTCGCATTTCGTATGCAGGTGTCGATGCAGCACAGGCCGACATGAACCTCGCCGTCGCACTACAGGCTCGTATCATCGGATCAATACCCGATTTGTCCCGCGTGCCAATTCCACAGTCGAGCAACGGAGATGTGGAGATTCCACCTGAAGACTTCTGGTTGGCGTGCCGGCCAACACTCCTGCAGCTTGGTCACGACTTGGTTAATCGCCGCATCCAAGCAAGTAAAGATCTTGAAATTGGATTTGGTGTCGTAAAGGATCCTCTGACAAATGACAGTTTTGGCAATGACATGATGCAGGGTCAAGCACTCCCATTTCTCGCTGTGACAGACGGAAAAAACTGGGTGCCAATGTCAGTGCGAAGTCTGCCCGGGGTCGTGATCGATCATTGGGCTACACGACACACAGGCGATATCGACGTACACGTTCACAGAAAGCTCGGACGCTTTGTTGCTGAGAGATTCAGCCGCACCCATGTCGGCCCGATGACTCTGATGATCGGCGAAAGCGCGATAGATCACCTTCCTGTCAGCTGCCTTATCCCCGGCAAAAAGGGCGTCTACCTCATATGCGCGTGTGATCAAGGGTCGTATGAAAAAGCCTCACTCGCCGCACAGTTTGCATATGCTGCTCTTAACCGTGGAGAGCTAGCACATTTCCGTTTGCCAGACGGACGTGGCTTCAGCTTGAGTCAGAGCGGAACGCCGGGACTCAAAGCTGAAGAGGTTCACATTCTGATTGTGCTTACTCAATCGAGCACAGCGCTTGGAATGATTAACCCGGCCGAACGGCCTGCGAGGCTTATTCCGCTGGCGGACTTCGTCACCATCTTCGACGAACTGGATGAGCCTGATGATATTGACTCTTTCTGGAAGTTCGTGGATGGGCAACGAGGGATGTTCAGTCCGTTTTCCAGCGGATCTGCTGATCTTTTTGCCTCATTCAAAGATAGCCACGGAGTACTCGTCGATGGGGCCATGACACCGACGTTGCTGATGCTGGACACGCAATGGGGGACCTCGCGTCGCTTTCGAGAGCTATCTTCATTCTGGTCCAAAGCACCCGGCAATTTTCCTGACAATTCAGCCGGTTGGCGCCTGTCACACGCTACAGAAGGCGTCACGAGAATGGATTCGCGGGCATTGCCGCTGTTCGCGTTTTCAACGCAAACCGACTCCTGCACCGTGCAAACCGTAGTTCCCGTTGCTCCAAACCTGCAGATCATGGACGTGCGGATGCTAGAAATTTTTGCCCATCTGTTGGCAGATCAGTTCTTCCGAAACCGCGACGTACTTTCAAAATTACCGTTCATGCAGCAACCATTTCTAGTACTTACTTGTGGAGTGGATGCGGGTGACACCATCGAACCCGAACAGCGTCCTGAACCGCTTTCGGAGTTCCCCAAAACGATTCTCGCCGTGTCGCGAACTGAGACACAGCCGTACAAATTTCATCTGAAAATCAGCACGCGGGCGGTACTGGCCGGCCTCAATGATGCCAAGGACGCATCTTTCGAGGTGAGATGCCTCGTTGAAGCACTCCAACGCTGCCACGATGAACTTGGCGTGCCCTTTCCAGATGACTTAATCGAGTTGCTTCAATCCCGAGCCAAGGAAGCCGCGCGGTTCCAGTTGCAGCATACGAAGCGTTTAGTCGATGTGCCGGACTTCGTAGATCCCATCGTCCCAACACCGACTGACTACAAGTTGGCACGCAAGCACTTGGCTGTCGCAATGCAGCTGCTGGGGTTGAGCCCGGGTCGGTACGAACTCAAGGAAGCCAAGACGAAGATTGATGCCGGACGAAATTTTCTTCGAGGCCATATTGAGCAGCGACTTGCATCTCTCGATAGGCAACAGCTCACGCGGCAATGCATCGAACAACATGATGCGGTTGTGGCGGCCGAGAGATTTGCCATCCAGCGAGCTCGCCAGAGTCTTTCCCATGAAGTCGAGTACGACCGCCTTGAAGTTGTGGAAAAAGCGCGCAAAGAGCTCGGATCAGCAGCCCGCCACTATCGGTATCTGCTGGAAAAGGTTCTCAGCACTCCTGGCGAGGGTACGCAACCGGTCACCAACGACGTACTGCGCGAGCTGGTTGGCTTGGTGGATTGGTACAAAGTCCTGGCCGATGCCGGCGACGTCCTGCATACAGGCGTAGACGTCGGGGGTATTGAAATCGATGATTTCTATATACCTGAGGTCTTCTATTCAACCGACTCCGGAGAGCGTGGTGCGAAATTCGCCCGGGAGTACGCCAAGTCCCGGTTGGGTATCGACCTGAACGATCAGGATGAAGTAGTAGGCGCTTCAGCAGAGCTACTGTCTGACGAGAAATTGCGCCAAGCGTTCAAGCAGGACCTGGGGTTTGAATTGCAGCATTTGCTGAGCACTCTGGCGATCCTGTCTCAGCCGGTCCAATGGGGTTTAGCGGACACCCTCGCACTCTCCTATTCAGCAACTCCGGATAGGCTTTCGCAGCTACTCGTCGAAAGCCTTCAAGGACTCGAAATCACCGAGAGCGTTGCAATTCTGAAGTTCCTGACGCTGTCCGGCTCCGACATTCTTCGACTGGCAGGACGGGATGTGGATGAGGGAGAGGTTCCCTACTGGGAGCACACCAAGCGAATCCATCGCTACGCCATCCGTCCGCTGATTACTGAAGGGGAGTCCCTTCGCTGGGGCGCAGAGGCAGTTAGTCGGGCCATGAATATCTGGAATTCCTCCGTACGAGACGGATATCTTCCAGCCGAATTTGCGTGGCCTCACGTCGAGCCGCTCATCAGGAAAATCAAGGAAGGCATCGAGAATGCACTGGAGGAACGCACGGCAGAAGTACTGCTGCGTCATACGCCTTACGTGGTTCCGAATATGGATTTCTTTCGCAAGTTCCGCAGCGAAGGGTTCGAAGACGTTGGAGACTTTGATGCTGTCGCCTATTGGCCAGAGACGGATACGTTGGTGGTTGCTGAATGCAAATACAACCAGCCGCCATACTCACTGAAGGACACAAGGCGTCTGAGAGACCGGATTTTCGGTAAGACCGAGGACGACAGGAGCGGCCAATTCAGCCGGATATTGCGCCGGCGGCAATTTTTGCTTCAGCACAGATCAAGGATGCTGGAGCTGCTGGGCTGGCCAACATCAACTGCCGACCAACCGCGAAATCTCGAGATCTACGTAAGTCGAGAGGTCTACTACTGGATGGTCCATCCACCTTATGAAGTCCCAACTGTATTTACTCGAGTAGATGCGTTGGACGCCTGGATCAAAAAGCAGATCGTTGGCCAGCCAGCGGAAGACTTGACAACGGTAGCTGCTGACGAGCTTCGCGTTCCGAACACTTGCTGGACGGCCATTGCTGTCCAGCAAGCTTCGACATCCTTCCCCCCGATATTGGCTGATCAAGATCGGTAGCCGTAACCGTGCCCCGGGATGGCCAGATCTTCAGACCAAAGCACCTGACCGCCGCGCGTACCTAAGCAGGTGTAAAAAACATTTTCTGGGGTACCGACACGATGACGCAGGTCGAATAACTTGGCGCCATGCAATTCATTCAAGGTTTAAACATGAACAAACCTCTGCAACAAACCCCGCAACAGATTTGTGAGTCCATCTTGACTAAAGAGATGCAGACGAACATCGAACGCAAGATTTTGCCAAGCGAAAACGCTGTGATAAAGCGAATGCTTGCCCGCAGCCTTGAGCTGAGCGAGACCTATGTTGAGCTCCACTCCACGCTGCATTCGCTCCCGTATGCGCTGGAAACCGTCTTGCGCGTGATCCTGTCCACAGCTGCGTTCTGGAGCCCGGAGAAAAATAACAAAGCACGTGAGGAGCGCAGGAAGCTTTCTGAAATCAATCGCCAGATTTCGACCCGAGCGCTTGAACTTGCAGTCCTTATGGAGCAGAGGTCGAACCTGCACGACAGATCTGGCTTTACGAGCGATACCCACTACCACATTGTCGACGTGATCGAAGAGGCATCGGTACACAACTATCATTTCACGTCCTATGTGCAAGATGACCTCGCACACCTTAGAGGCCAATACGATTTCAAATATTGGCCGTCGCTAGCCGATTGCCTTGAGGAGATTTCTGAAGATGCGGCCAATGCCGTGTCAACGGCATCCAATCCTCTTACAGCGGCAGCAACCGAGGCTACGCGGCCGTCCCTTGCCGACTTCTTTAAAGCGTTGTTCGCTGCAATGGAAGAAAACAGCACGCGACAATGCGGGCGTCTCCCGAATGAATTCAAGATCACGGACAACAGCTTGGCCTCGCTGGCAAACTGCTCTCTGGATCTGAGTGGCGACGAAATGGTGGATGGACCGTATGTAAAACGGCTGCGTCAGCGTCAACGCGAAAAGAAAAAATGATTGTGGGGGGGGAAATCTGTGTCGGGAGCAAGCTTACAGCAGCCCCTCGTGTCCCTGAATTGCGTGTCCCAAGACTGCGCGGACTATCGACCACTGTGCAGAATCGACTATCACGCAGTATGAAACATTGTTGAGCTAAAGCCCCTCGCTCGTCACGAACCACGCAGCCCTGACCGATGACATAGCGCGCTGGCATTGGCAGAGTCCAGGATGGGTCATCGTTGATGATAGCTAGGTTGGTCTTCAGTGCGTTTTTGTAGATAACGATCAGGTAGTCCTGCAGTTTCGAGCGACAAGACCTAGGAGGGTTTAGCTGGACGCGTCCGTGAAAATGCGATTCCACTCTCGGGCCACCAGGATCCGGCAAGCTGACGCAGAACCACCGAAACAGCGTCGCGATACGATTTGCATATTAGCTTCAGTAACATAGGTGATGGTTTGCGCCCGCTCATCGAGTAAAACGCCCCCCGCCCCCCTCAGCAATGCATGACCCGCTACGACGTCATGTGCAGAAACCGGGTAGAGAGATACCCCACAGACGCCATCCCCTGCGGCTACTTTGGCAAGCCTGTATGCGATGGAAGGCATTGCGACGAAGCCAGCTGGTTTACACAGATCGGCATTAATGTCTGGTTTACTGATCGCGGCGGCGCTGACCATCACCAACTCATTGCTCGACAGAGTTTTGGTGGATAGTTTTGAAGGCACCGGTTGTCCATTGCGTATCACCTTTTCTAGTCCTTCAGCCCACGCGATGCAATCCGGCGAACCTTCGACAGTGATCGGCGCGAACACTACACCCAACACTGGCATCTGCTCGTGCAGAAGGCCGACGGAAAGAGCTGAGCCTTTAAGCCCGTTTAGGAAGTCACTGGTGCCATCATTCGGGTCGACAACCCAACACCACGAGTGTCCAGTCAGACTATGACCTGTTTCCTCGCCCCAGAAATCGCAATTAAAAATTTCTAGCAGTTGCTGGCGCAGAAGCTCCTCAATTTCCAAATCTACGCCGGCTTTGTCACCCTCTCCTCGTGGCCCGTCTATCCTCGCCCACTCGGCAATCAGCAACTGACCTGCGCCGATTACGATCTCAATGGTCTGAGTGAGAAGCGCCCAAAGGTTTGGATTTCGCACGGAATGTTCTACGACATCGAGTTTGGTCAGAGTATTGCGATGTTCCTCGACATGTGGTTTACGCGAGCCGCCAGCCAACCGCCCAGTCGGCTCAAAATCTCTGCCAAATACCAAAGCCGCATCAAGGAATCTATGGGCACCTTTATTTGACCTCTTCGCCAGTCTGCGACTGGCTTCGAGCTCAAACTGAGCTTGCAATGACCATCTATAGCTTATGACCTTACGTCTTCCTTTCATCATGACCTCTGACAGGAGCTCCAAGTACGCCGCTCCCGCTCTCAATGCAACATCCAACAGAAAGGTGGGTAGCTCATCAACCACACAGATTGTCGACGACCAGAGTGAATGCGGCCCTTCAAATATTGCTATAGCATATAGCATCTCCCCCTTTAGCCAATGGGCCCTCTCGGGGCACGACATCGGAGCGCTTAGTGATATTCCTTTTTGACCCCAAGCAAAAAGAGGTAAGAACGTGGACTCATTGCGAAATAGAAGGGCTTTGTTTCATTGCTACGATCACATCGATTAGAACCGGTCAACGGAATCGCGCTGCGATGGTTGAGTGTGCGTATGAGCTACGGCACTACCTTTTAACAGCCAAGGACGTTGTGGTCAGGCACGTTCACATGATGTGTCCCCCTTCCATAAGCGGACGCAGCGCCTGGGCTTTAGAAGAGCTTGAAAGCATTGTGGCTTTCACTGGAGTGGACAACGACCAGAGTGCAGTTCTGTATAGGACGTCGATTGCCAGCTACAAGCTCGGCGATCTGGATCTTCGAAGGAAAAAGCATTCCCGAGTTCTGTTCTCCACTCGCCACCTCAAGCAGCACTCTCCGGAAGTTTCCGACTCTCCGCGTGCCGAAAGGTACCCTCAGATGTTTGCTCCTCAATAGGTACGTTGAACAACGACCCACACGAAAAAAAATATTTGATTGAAGAAAAACTCAAATATCTCTATAGCGTATAGCTCTTTATCCCGCAGCAAGGCTTTATCGTGCCTTTTGCGGGTCAGCAAATGGATCTCAAAGAATCCTTCGGGGTTACCGTCAAATCTATTCGTCGCGCCAAAGGGCTGCCACAGATTGCTATTGGCATGAACCAGGGATATATCAGCGAACTCGAAAATGGGCAGAAGACTCCGACGCTGCCCAAAATGGCTGCTATCGCGAAAAATCTAGGAATTCATCCTCTAACCCTTCTCGCGGCGGTATATAGCAACATGGGGCCGGAGGATTCGAAGCAGCTTTTAGCCAAGGTAAGTGGCGAGCTCGAGAGCTTGAAGTAGTGGGCGCAATACAGAAACCACCATGCCTACAGATGTAAGTCTGTATACCGTCTGGCACCCGACTCAGTCATCAATACGTATCTCCATCCCCCGTAACGGTCGTCCAACAGCTCAAGCATGACGCGCCGTTGTGTAGCGGTAAACGGCGCCTAGCCCCAATAGTCCAAGATCACCAAGTCGGTCTTGGCATAACTCGCCATCAGTTTCGCGAAGCGTCCGTCGCCGTGGGCCAGGCCCAGTTCTTCCATCAAGAGTGGCAAGCTCAGATAGCGCACGCTGTCGCCATCCCGGCAAGCCTTGCCAGCGCGCAGGCCAGCCATGTTTTACCTACGCCAGTCGGGCCGGCGATGATCAGGTTCAGCCTGTCGCGTAAACGACTCCTTAGTGCGGTGCATCGTGTGGGTTCCATACGCCACTGAATTCGGAGCAAGGGAGGCGACCCACGTTTGACGATATGTTTGTAAGTGAGCACCCCCATGCGCCCGGTATCGCCAGTCCAGGACGATGTGGCCGTTGTCAAAGGTACTTCAACACCTTTTCAATCGCCTGCATTGTTCCTGGTTTGAAAACAGTTTTTTTCTCAGGGTCGAGTATGTCTCCTACCCTCCCCCGTTCTAACTTCCAGTCGTGCAGGAAGTCATCAGACCTCAGGTATTCCATAGCGCGTCGCTCAATGGCAGACAATTTGAAATCTGGTGCAGTGCCAGAGCGATCGTCCACACGAATCACAGTACCTGGCGGCACAATCTCCTTGATTGTCCGCTGCGCTTCAGCTAGTTCCGCAAGGCTTCGGTGAACAAGGATGCGCAATTGGGGATCCTTGATCTCATTTGCCCAAGCATCACCACCGCGGAGCGTTGGCACACGCCTGCGAGTACTTGGTACCGAAACGAAGCATTTAATCAGCGCTTGATAGTTTTCTCCGGTCTTGTTAGCAATGCTCTGTGCTTTAGGCACTTTTCGCTCGGCACCTAGGCGGGCGATACCAGCGTACGAGAAATCCGTACCACCCGATTCTACGATGTCCTTGCAAACGTCATAGATAGCCTCAAGCGACGCTTTCTGTCGGGGCGACTTCTCGCACAGATGTGCAAGCAATTCCTCTGGGGTCATTCAACGTTCCTCAAGTAACATGCCGGTCTTATCAGCACATCTTCAAAATGTGATTCGGGTAGAAACGCAAAAGGGTCTTTGTAACCCCTTGGATTTGAGAACATATCCATTACTACGCAACACATTTAGTATCAATGACATCAATCCCAGCCACCTGATGCTCTAAGCCGAAAACCAAATTAGATGGATTGGTCGTCAAAAGTTTAAAAAATTCGATTTTAGAGATACGCTCGCCCCCCTGAAGATCATCAAGCAGTAGATCTCCACTGATAAGTTGATTGACCCGATCCCAATTCTGCAGACGTTTGAAGAAGAAGTCTGTAACCTGATTACCAAGAAGTAACTGCTCTCGCTCACTCAGGTTAAACATGTTTGGGCGGATGTCATTCATCAATGCCATCCGGTCAATCATCTGAGACCTTCGTGGAGTTGCGAGGACAGCGGAAGCTGACTGATAGATCGTTGCGTTCACGCACACTTCGTTGAGCTGCTGGTAAAACGAGGTCTCCTGATATTCAATTTCAAGATCGCTCTGGTCGCTGACGATAAGCTTAAGGCCGTTACCCTCATCATCTGTTCCTTCGGTAGCTTGATTGTTCAGTAAGACCCGAGAATCTTCAATGAGCTTCGTAATGGCCTGCATATCACCGAGATACATATCCATCTTCGTAGCGACACCTTCCATCTCAGCATGCAGCTTCCGGCATGCGATCTCACATTGAAGTCGCTCACGGTCATCGAAGATGTCTTCAGTAACTGAAAGCTCCATTTCGAGATAATCGAACTCCTGAATTTTGGCCCGAAAGACCTCAAGCTGGTCGTCCAGTTCGCTGTACTTCGCCCAGAGCAAATTCACATTCAGGCTGATTTCATTCCACAGGGCTGTCAGGCCACCTAGAAATACTGGACCGGTAATGAAGTGACGGCAACGAGGGCAATTCTGCATGCCAAGATACCCCGCCGGAGCTGGCATATATGAGACTTTGTTGTACGGTACACCGCCGTCTTCACATCGACCGCCTGCATATGGACAAACACCGTAATCTCGTACCAACTGGGTACCTGTCATGCCAGACATGAGTGCGGCCAGTGCCTCTTCGCTGTTGGCCACTAACTGATGATGGAGCTGATCCAGACGGTTCTGCTCAATGAAGAGCTGTATATCAGTAGCCTTGTTCAGGAGCGCCCGCTTTTCCCCCTCGGCCATAGCCTGCCGCATCTTGGTTGAATTAATCTTTGTGTAGTACACACTCATTACTATTGAAGTGTGCCCCGCGATCTTCATGATGATCTGCACCGGCATGCCGAAATCCACAACATAGGCGGTGATCAAGCTCACCCGCATGCTGTGAGGCGTATATCGTGAACTGTAGCGAGTTAACGCAGAGGGGCGGCCCCTCCCGTCAAACGTTGCAAGCTCAATGTTGCTTGGCTGGGTAAAGTAGAGAGCAGCCGCAAGGCGACTGATCATCGAGGGCGTAAAAAGTGGGGGTTGTTCTTCCCCGAATGCTCTGAACAGGAAGCAGTTGGCCCCCTTCTTTTTTAGCCTGCTCTTACTGAGATTGCAGCGCTTGGCACAATCGGTCCACGGCGTCACACGGTTAATCGGATTGTATTTCCGTTGCCAGTTTTTTAACACGGTTAGCCAATAGACCAACTTATCCGGAATCCAGGGCACGTCATAGCCTGCTCCATCGTAGCTCGTCTTGTTACTCGTGAAGTGCATACCCCACTCACCCTGGCTCGAATGGGTAACAAATCCATGCTGCCTACCTAACTCTACCAGTGGACCGTTATTTTTGACCCATACTGGCTTTCCATCAACCAACTCGACCACGAACTCATCGGCTTCCCCAGAATCGTTGTACATGATCTGGCGACCGCGAGCCGGTACCGAGACAAGCGTATAGAGAGCAATCCAGTGTATTGGGAACCACAGATAGTATTGGTCACCTGCTTTGCGATAGACGCAGTTCGGGTCATCCGGGTCAATAACCGAGGCATCGACTTGATAATAATCTCCATCAAAGTTATGAACGCTTTTCAAGTCACTGAAGGTCGTAGCGTTTTCGGGTACAATCCAATCCCGAATAGCCTCTACAAACTGGTAGGCAAGTACAGGTTTGACCGACTCCGAAGGTGTGGGTTTGAATCCACCAAATTCCACAACAGAAAGAGGATTCGAAGCACCAGCTACACGATAAGCATAACCGTTTTCATCCTCCTCCGTAAAATGCCGTTTGAGTGCGTCCTCTAGATACTCATTGACTGCAAACGAAGTCCGTCGACCGTGATCAGTATCACCTTGCGCCTCAAGAAACCTCAGATACTTTCTTGTATCCACCAAGCCGCCACTAAGAAATTCATGAACACTATTTCCTAAGGCATGGGGTTCGATAAAGTGACGTACAAACCTACAGAGCGATTGTTCTCGCGACCCCTTTACGGGACATTTATCGAGATAAATTCTAATATCATCTGCCCATCTCTTACTGCTTTTAGATATGTACTGAACTTTACTAGGGAGCTCCACACTCAGAAACTCGTAAACGTTCGCCCACTCCATATAAACTTTGTCTGGACTGTAGGGCATTCTAGGATCTTTTAACACTCTCCAAAGATCGGTGTAATCCTGCATGATTTTACACCCATGCAACTTTACAATTTCTTGTAATTCAGTATAGCTGTAAGGTGTTGGCAGGCCACAGATATCGTACCAATCAATCCATTCACTTACGAAAAGAACATCCGGATTTTCTGGAAGGTCTGAATGCTTGAGACAAGCCGCATTGTAATCATTTTTACTTTTGATCTTGAGAAGCTTGGCAGCCAGCTTGATATCTTCAAGTTCACCGTACGTATCAGGCAATAGGAAGACGTCATATCCAGGAAAATCTAAAAATTTTCTTTCCGGATTCGAAGGTAAGCGAGGATCAGCCTTATAATTTTTAACGTAATCTTGCGCGCAGCTAAACCTGTAAGGCAACGCTAATTTCCGCGCTTCTTCCCAAGTTGCGCATTCATGGGACTTTCGACCAGCCATTGATCTTCCCCACCCCTGCCATTCTTCGAGGTAGACAAGATCAGGATGGCTTGGAAGATTTTTATCTTTCAAGTAGTTCTTTTGGTATTCACCTTGATTCCTAACTCCCAATTTCCGAACAGCCTCTTTGAATTCTTTGTATGTTGCGTAAAACCCTCGAGACTGAGGAGAAATGAAATCACGAGTATCTATATTTAAGAAGTGAACCCATCCCTTCCATTCCTTTGCATACTGCCTGCTCGGCATTGCAGCGAGCTTAGGGTCTTCTTTACGTCTGCGCCCATAAGCATCCTTCGACCGAATTCCCATTCGAATTGCCGTCTTGGAAGCTTCAGCTAATGTGTCGTAGGCAGGCACGCCGACGCCAAGGAATACTGGAAACCCAGGAAAATTGTCATACACAAATGGGGGGCTGGCAGGCAGGCGAGCATCTTCACGCCGCCTTTTTTTGTAGTCTGCGGCCCCAGTTATTCCCAAATCGCGAGCAGCCTTTTGGCATTCCTCAAGCGTAGCGTAAGGTTCTGGAACCCCGAGAAAATTTAGCCACCCCTCCCAATCGCCACCATAATAGGTGTACGGGTGTTTCGGTAAATTGTAATGATCACGCTGAAATTTTTTATATTGCCTAATATTCGTTATACCATTAGCAATCACAAGTGCAGAAGCTTTCTTATAATCAAGAAACTCTACCGAAATAGATTTCGGACGTATAAACCCTTTAACAGTTCTTGTAGGTCTCCGCCTACCTGTAATTCTTGAGCGCTGCTCCCCCTCACTTTCATTCGACAGCTTATCTACCGGGGAGTTTAACCCATCCATCTCGCTCATATTTTCACCTGCTTATTGATCCAATATCAGCGAACGTTACAACATCCCTTAACGATTTCAACCCCCCACCTTACAAAATTCGACAACATTTACCAACTTCAAAACCGTAGTTACCAGTAGCATGTTGCTATCATTATAAGGAGTTTAAAATTAGAAAATCAGGTACAACAGCGTGAGAAAGTGGCTGAGGTGGAAGTCTGGTACTCAAATTTTTTTCCAGCGTATAAATGAAGGGGGTAGTCCCCTACCGCGGCCGATTAAAAATCGGCCAAAAAACGAAAAGTTTTGTTACATTTTTAATTATTTTTTGCGGTGACCCAATATTTTTTCCGGTAAGAAAGGGAAAATCGGGCCAGTAAGCTGGTGAATCGGACGGCCGTAACCCGTCGATTCTATGCGTTGGAGCTAATGTTGAAGATGGTTAGTGTGGTCTCGGCGGCTTGGATGAGTAGCTATGACTCAAGCTGGCGCGTATGCGAGAGCGTCTAGTCTTATATCAGGGAGAGTGAGTTTTGACGCTTCTGCCGCTTCCTCTCCAGCGCCCGCTCCCCTTCTTCAAACGCATCTCGTATATCTTGCTCAGTTGGCTCTTTATATACTTGCTGTGAGTGAATACTTTTATGATGCAAAGCTTTCTGAATAAACTCCGGTTTAAGATCGGATTCCTCTAGCCTATAACCATAGGCATGACGATGCCCATGCTCTGTTGTTCCAATTTTTTTGGAGTGAGGCAAGCCAATGCGGTGCACTGCCGCGCGATGCTGTCGATTAAAGTTTTTTAACGTCTCAGGGTGCCCTTTAGAGTTCGTAAACGCATAAGGATGATCTTCATGCGTAGCTGGGTTGACTCTCTGGCACTTCAGATAACAAGAGAAATTATGCAAAAACAACTTAGCAGTATTGAGTGGATAGAAATAGACTTCTAGGTAACCATCAGCTCCATCAGTCAGTAATGGTGCTTTCCAACCCGCATGCAGGGAATTCGTCTTTCCATACTCAGTACGGGGCTTTCTACCATAATGCCTATTCAGGTAGTCCCGTCTATTCGTATATCCTTTTTCCTCCACTCGCCCCAAGGACGGATGCCAAATACGAACAATCGCCTCATTTCGCTTCTTGTCTACGATCACGTCAGAAAGGAACATTTGGAACACCTCACTCTTACGCAGCCCAGAATAGTGCATGAGGATAGTAATCGCCCTCCCCTTGTAATCGATAAAGTCGTGAGACGATGCCTTTGGATCTGAACTACGGCGCACCCAACCGTTTTCGAGCAGATTATAGATTTCGTTCTCTGGAAATCGCTTGGTCGGCTTCCTGTTCGATGTCGGTACTGCCCCTGTCTGCGTCTTTCGTACGAGGGCTTGCTGAGCGGCTGCATCCTTTGGCTTATTCAGGTGACTCAGGAATACATTCGATTGCTTCTGGTAGTAGGCGCACCAATTCATCCGTTCCTCAACCGAGTTGGCTTGTCTGAATGGATTGGCCCTGGTCGCATTGTAGTTAGGTTCATCAGCAAGCCAGTCTGTATAGCTTGTGATGTGGTTCATGAGCGTTCTAGCGTCCTCGGCTCTGCGAGGCGTCCAGTAAAGTCCACTTGGATCTGTCTGCGTCTCGACGTTGATCGTTCCGTATTCTAGCGCCGGGGCGAATGACTCCAAGAGCGCCATTGTCTTCTCGAACCGGCCCTCATTGGCAGCGATATAGGACATCAGAAGCTTCAGAGCGAAGATACTCCGTTCACGCCAAGAAGCGCCTTTGCGCAGGTATCTTGTTGAGGCTAAGTACCGAAGGTGGGAGATGAGAAGGCCATCTTGTGTCAGGAGACCAGGCAGCTCGACTTCTCGCCCTGTGTTGTCACTCACGTACCGCGTGTTGATCCTGAGGGCAAAGGCCAAGAGTCATCCTAGTAGTATGTAGTAGTTAGTATGTGGATATTGCCTATATTACGAGGGAGCCAGGAGGTATGGAAAGGACTGAAAGGGGATGTGTGGTAGGGAGCTTCTAGGCGTACGAGGGTGAGGGAGAAGTTGGGGCTTTACTAGATAGTATGATTTTTAAAGCGGTGATAATGGCGCGGCATGCAGCAATCCGGCGGTCGACGCATCAAACGCAGCCTGTTCATCGACGCCAGCGGCGTGCGCTTCATTCGTGACGATGAAGAGCTGAAGCTGACCCAGGTGCATTTGCTCACCGACTACATGAGCCGCAAGAAAGCCGAGCTCAAGGCGTGGAACGAAGCGCAGGGCAACGTTGCGGCGATGGCTGCCAACCGCCGGCGCATGACCAACATCGGCACCTTCCGCGCTTATGCGCTGGCCTATCTGAAAAGTCATCCGGAGATCCAGCCGAACATGACCTGCATGGTGCGCCAGATGCAGACCACGGCGCAGGGTATTCCGCTGGAGATCTACTGCTTCACCCGCACAACGGCGTGGGCCGATTACGAGCGGATTCAGGGGGATATTTTCGATTATCTGCTGGCGGTGTTGCCGGAGTTTGGTTTGAGCTTGTATCAGCAGCCGAGTGGCGGGGATTTGCGCGCCGGGTTGTTGCCGGCGGTGCTGGGTGCAGCCCACATTCCTGAAGCCGAAAAACACCTGATGTAACACCGCAAAACCCTGTAGGAGCTGCCGCAGGCTGCGATCTTTTGATCTTAAAAAATCAAAAGATCGCAGCCTGCGGCAGCTCCTACAGGGGTCATGCGGTGCGTCTGATGCCCAGGCGGCTGATCCAGACGGCGGCGAGGATGACGCTGCCGCCGATGAACAACCGCCCAAGCTCCTCATGCTGATTCCAGATCAGCAGGTTCAGCAGCAAGCCCACCGGCACATGCAGGTTGTTCATCACCGCCAGGGTGCCGCCGTTGACCAGGCACGCGCCTTTGTTCCACCAGTACAGGCCGAGTGCGGTGGAGACCAGTCCAAGGAATATCAGCACGGCCCATTGCAGCGGCGCTTCGGGCAGGAAGTTGGCTTTGCCGAACAGCAGAAACGCCGGCAATGCCACCGCCAGTGCGCCGAGGTAGAAGAAGCCGAAGCGGCGGTAATGCGGCAGATCGCTCGGATGTTTCGCCACCAGATGCTTGTACAAAACCTGCCCGGCGGCGTAGGTGAAGTTGGCCAGTTGCAGCAACAGGAAACCCATGAAGAAATCCGGGTTGATCCGGTCGAAGCGGATCACTGCCGCACCGCACACTGCCACCAATGCGGCGATCAATGCCCACGGATTGAAGCGTCGGTTCAAAGCGTCTTCGATCAAGGTCACGTGCAGCGGCGTGAGGATGGTGAACAGCAGCACTTCCGGTACCGTCAAAACGCGGAAGCTCAGATAGAGGCAGACGTAGGTCACGCCGAACTGCAACGCGCCGATCAGCAGCATGCCGCGCATGAACCCAGGCTCGACCGAGCGCCAGCGGGTCAGCGGGATGAACACCAGCCCGGCCAGCACCACGCGCACCAGCACCGCGAAATAACTGTCGACATGCCCGGCCAGGTATTCGCCGATCAGACTGAAGGAAAACGCCTGGATCAACGTGACAAAAAGTAGGTAGCCCATGCTCGCCTCGATTTTCAATGGCGGCGACGATAGCGGTTTTTGCATTCTGCAACCAACACAAAATCCCCCTGTAGGAGCTGCCGCAGGCTGCGATCTTTTGATCTTGTTTTTTACAATCAAAAGATCGCAGCCTCGTTGCACTCGACAGCTCCTACAGGGGTCATCAAATCACAGGCAAAAAAAAGCCCGATCTCGCATAGGCGTTCAATCGGGCTGCAGCACTCAGGAGCAACAAGTGCAAAGGGAGGTTCGATGCGCGTGAAACCTTGAAGGGGTTGCGCCAGGTCACTAGACCATTCGGTGATTATCTGGCGATTAACGGATCAGGCGACCTGGGACAGTTTGGCGTTGGCCTGATTCAGGCCCTTCTCCTGGAAGTCGCCACCGAGGTTCATGCCTTCAGCGTGAATGAAGGTCACGTCGTGAATGCCGATGAATGCCATGACCTGCCGCAGGTACGGTTCCTGATGATCGGCCGGGCCGCCGGCGTAGATGCCGCCGCGAGCGGTGAGCACGTAGGCTCGTTTGCCGCTGAGCAGGCCTTGCGGGCCGGTTTCGGTGTACTTGAAGGTCACACCAGCACGCAGCACATGGTCAAGCCAGGCTTTGAGGGTGCTCGGAATGGCGAAGTTGTACATCGGCGCGGCCATGACCAGTACGTCGGCGGCGAGCAATTCTTCGGTCAGTTCGTTGGAGCGCTCCAGCGAAGCCTGTTCGCTGTCGCTGCGCTGCTCGGCAGGCTTCATCCAGCCGCCCAGCAGATTGATATCGAGATGCGGGACCGGGTTGACGGCGACGTCGCGGACGGTGATCTGATCGGCCGGGTGCGCCGCTTTCCACTGACTGATGAAAGTCTGGGTCAGTTGACGGGATACCGAGTCTTGCTGGCGGGCGCTGCTTTCGATGATCAGAACGCGGGACATGTTGTGTAGCCTCCATCCGAGATTGTTGTAAGTCGATGGAGTGAAGGTTAAGCAATGTCGTATCGATGAAAAAGCGCAAATAACTGCTATAAAGCATCGATTAATTCGTTTATAAGCTGAGCACACCCGAGGTGATGTGCTCAGCCGACATTCATTTCGGCGTGCAGCTCAGCTTGATGCGCAGCTTGATGATGGTGCGGGTGAACTTGGCTGTGGCGTTTTTATGCTTGCCCGCCGCGACTTCGATGTTGCGCGTGCGCGGTGCTTCCGGCCCGTTGCTGAACACCACCTTACAGGTTGCATCGACATCGCCATAGTTGCTGACCCGGATGGAGCCGATGTCGTTATCGGTGTCGAAGGACTCGTAGTCGATCTTCAGGCCGTTGAGGTCTTTTTCCACATCGATCGGGTACGCGAACGCCGTTAGCGGCAGCAGCGCCAGCAACACACAACAGAATTTTTTCATTCGGCAGTCTCCATGAGGGACAGCCAGCTTAGGACAAGAGGAGCTATTGATGAAAGCGCCCCGCGTGACCCTTGATCAATGGCGCACGTTGCAGGCCGTGGTCGACCATGGTGGATTCGCCCAGGCGGCCGAGGCTCTGCACCGTTCGCAATCGTCGGTGAGCTACACCGTCGCCCGCATGCAGGATCAGCTCGGCGTGCCGTTGCTGCGCATCGACGGCCGTAAAGCGGTGCTCACCGATGCCGGCGGCGTGCTGCTGCGCCGTTCGCGGCAACTGGTGAAACAGGCCAGCCAGCTCGAAGATCTTGCCCATCACATGGAGCAAGGCTGGGAGGCCGAAGTGCGATTGGTGGTCGATGCGGCGTACCCGAGCGCCCGCCTCGTCCGCGCCCTGACCGCGTTCATGCCGCAAAGCCGTGGCTGCCGCGTGCGTTTGCGCGAAGAAGTGCTGTCGGGCGTGGAAGAGGTGCTGCTGGAAGGCGTGGCCGATCTGGCGATTACCGGGTTCAGCATTCCCGGTTACCTCGGCACTGAGCTGAGTGATGTCGAGTTCGTCGCCGTCGCCCACCCCGAACACGCACTGCATCGCATGAACCGCGAACTGAGTTTTCAGGACCTGGAAAGCCAGATGCAAGTGGTGATCCGCGACTCGGGCCGCCAGCAACCACGCGACGTCGGCTGGCTCGGCGCCGAACAGCGCTGGACGGTCGGCAGCCTCGCCACCGCCGCCAACTTCGTCTCCAGCGGTCTGGGTTTTGCCTGGCTGCCACGACACATGATTGAACGCGAATTGAAGGAAGGTGTGCTCAAGCTGCTACCGTTGGATCAGGGCGGCAGCCGCAACCCGAGTTTTTATCTGTACTCGAACAAGGACAAGCCACTGGGTCCGGCGTCGCAGATTCTCGTCGACCTGCTGCGCACGTTCGACACGCTGCCGCTGGATGCCCCATTCGCCGCCCCTGAACAAGCCTGACACGGAGTCCACCGATGGCCTATTTCGAGCACGAAGGTTGCAACCTGCACTACGAGGAATATGGCCACGGCGCGCCATTGCTGCTGGTTCACGGACTCGGTTCGAGCACGCTGGACTGGGAAATGCAGATCCCGGCGCTTTCCGCGCACTATCGAGTGATCGTGCCGGACGTGCGCGGTCATGGCCGCTCGGACAAACCGCGCGAGCGCTACAGCATCGCCGGGTTCAGCGCCGATATGGTGGCGCTGGTCGAGTATTTGAATCTCGGCCCGGTGCATTACGTCGGCCTGTCGATGGGCGGCATGATCGGTTTTCAACTGGCGGTCGATCAGCCGCAACTGCTCAAGAGCCTGACCATCGTCAACAGCGCGCCGCAGGTCAAACTGCGTTCACGCGACGATTACTGGCAGTGGTTCAAGCGCTGGAGTCTGATGCGCCTGCTGAGTCTGGAAACCATTGGCAAGGCGCTGGGCGGCAAGCTGTTCCCGAAACCCGAGCAGGCCGATCTGCGGCAGAAAATGGCGCAACGCTGGGCAAAAAACGACAAACGTGCTTATCTCGCCAGCTTCGATGCAATTGTCGGCTGGGGGGTTCAGGAACGACTTTCGCGCGTGACCTGTCCAACCCTGATCGTCAGCGCCGACCGGGATTACACGCCGGTTGCACTGAAAGAAACCTATGTAAAACTGCTGCCCGATGCGCGGCTGGTGGTGATCGCCGATTCGCGCCACGCCACCCCGCTCGATCAACCTGAACGCTTCAATCAAACGCTGCTGGAGTTTCTCGCCACAGCCGATACTAAAAACCTCAGGATCACTGACCCATGCTGAAAAAACTCGCCCTCGCCGCCGGCACCGTACTGTTCGCCGCCAACCTGATGGCTGCCACGCCGGCCAAGGCGCCGCACGTGCTGCTCGACACCACTAACGGCCAGATCGAAATCGAGCTGGACCCGGTCAAGGCACCGATCAGCACCAAGAATTTCCTTGAGTACGTCGACAGCGGCCATTACAACAACACGATTTTCCACCGCGTGATTCCGGGCTTCATGGTCCAGGGCGGCGGTTTCACCCAGCAAATGGCGCAGAAAGACACCAAGGCCCCGATCAAGAACGAAGCGAGCAACGGCCTGCACAACGTGCGTGGCACCTTGTCGATGGCGCGTACTTCGAATCCGGATTCGGCCACCAGCCAGTTCTTCATCAACGTGGCGGACAACGCCTTTCTCGACCCGGGCCGTGACGCCGGTTACGCAGTATTCGCCAAAGTGGTCAAAGGCATGGACGTGGTCGACATCATCGTCAACTCGCAAACCACCACCAAACAAGGCATGCAGAACGTGCCTGTCGACCCTGTGATCATCAAGTCGGCCAAGCGCATCGACTGAGTCTCGCGGGGCATTTCGAGCGGCGTCGGCCTTACGCCACGCCGCTCACACTGATAAAAGGAGAGCCCGTATCCGGGCGGTTATCTGATGCTCTATCGCCGTTTTGAACAACTGATCGACATATTCCGTGACGCCCCGACGGCGGCCCCACCCGACCGAGTCCTCCCCTTCTACATCTACTACCTCAAGCAAGTCTGGCCGAGTTTCGCCGCCCTGCTGGTGGTCGGTCTGTTTGCCGCGCTGATCGAAGTGGCGCTGTTCAGTTACCTGAGCCGTATCATCGACCTGGCGCAAGGCACGCCCAACCCGAATTTTTTCAGCGAACACGCCCTCGAACTGACCTGGATGGTGGTGGTGGCTTTGGTGCTGCGCCCGATCTTCTTCGGCCTGCACGACCTGCTGGTGCACCAGACCTTAAGCCCCGGCATGACCAGCATGATTCGCTGGCAGAATCACAGCTACGTGCTCAAGCAGAGCCTGAATTTCTTCCAGAACGACTTCGCCGGACGCATCGCCCAACGCATCATGCAGACCGGCAACTCGCTGCGTGACTCGGCCGTGCAAGCGGTGGACGCGTTGTGGCACGTGTTGATCTACGCGATCAGTTCGCTGGTGCTGTTTGCCGAAGCCGACTGGCGCCTGATGATCCCGCTGCTGACGTGGATCGTCGCCTACATCGGCGCGTTGTATTACTTCGTACCGAGGGTCAAGGATCGCTCGGTCGAGGCCTCGGATGCGCGCTCGAAACTGATGGGGCGCATCGTTGATGGCTACACCAACATCGCCACCCTGAAGCTGTTTGCCCACACCAATTTCGAACAGCACTACGCCCGCGAAGCGATTCAGGAACAGACCGAAAAAGCACAGTTGGCCGGCCGCGTGGTGACCAGCATGGACGTGGCGATTACCGCCATGAACGGCTTGCTGATCGTCGGCACCACCGCGCTGGCGCTCTGGCTGTGGACGCAGTCGCTGATCACCGTGGGCGCGATTGCGCTGGCGACCGGTCTGGTGATTCGTATCGTCAACATGTCCGGCTGGATCATGTGGGTGGTCACCGGGATTTTCGAAAACATCGGTATGGTGCAGGACGGTTTGCAGACCATCGCGCAACCGGTCAGCGTCACCGATCGCGAGCAGGCCAAACCGCTGGCCGTAGAGCGTGGCGAAGTGCGTTTCGAGCACGTCGATTTTCACTACGGCAAGAAGAAAGGCATCATCGGCGACCTCAATCTGAACATCAAAGCGGGCGAGAAAATCGGCTTGATCGGCCCGTCCGGCGCCGGAAAATCGACCTTGGTCAACCTGCTGCTACGCCTGTATGACGTTGAGGGCGGACGCATCCTGATCGATGGGCAGAACATCGCCGAAGTCGGCCAGGAAAGCCTGCGCGAGCGCATCGGCATGATCACCCAGGACACCTCGCTGCTGCACCGCTCGATCCGCGACAACTTGCTTTATGGCAAGCCAGATGCAACCGACACCGAACTGTAGGACGCGGTGCACAAGGCGCGCGCCGACGAGTTCATCCCGTTGCTGTCGGACGCCGAGGGCCGTAGTGGTTTCGACGCGCATGTCGGCGAACGTGGGGTGAAGCTGTCCGGCGGGCAACGTCAGCGCATCGCCATCGCACGGGTGCTGCTCAAGGACGCGCCGATCCTGATCATGGACGAAGCGACCTCGGCGCTGGATTCGGAAGTCGAAGCGGCGATCCAGGAAAGCCTGGAAACCCTGATGCAGGGCAAAACCGTGATCGCCATCGCCCACCGTCTCTCGACCATCGCTCGCA
This sequence comes from Pseudomonas sp. P4795, assembly GCF_048822895.1. Lineage (NCBI taxonomy): Bacteria > Pseudomonadati > Pseudomonadota > Gammaproteobacteria > Pseudomonadales > Pseudomonadaceae > Pseudomonas > Pseudomonas sp. P4795. The sequence continues at coordinate 292,855 of NZ_JBMFBT010000009.1, forward strand.
TGGATCGGCTAGTGGTGCTGGAAAACGGGCAGATCGCCGAAAGCGGCACCCACGCCGAGCTGCTCGCGCATGGCGGCTTGTATGCGCGGTTGTGGCAACACCAGACCGGAGGTTTTGTCGGCATC